>JAIXQP010000041.1 GCA_027485675.1 Terriglobales bacterium
AAACCCGTTGGCTTCGTTCCGCAATCCAACAGCCAGGCCAGGCCCAACCAGCCGAAGCCCCCTTGGCTTCGTTCCGTAATTCGACCAGCCAGCCAAGCCGAGGCCTCAGAAACGCCCACGCCAAACCCGTTGGCTTCGTTCCGTAATCCGACCAGCCAGCCAGCCAAGCCGAGGCCGCAGAAACGCCCAGGTCAAACCCGTTGGCTTCGTTCCGCAATCCAGCAGCCAGGCCAGGCCCAGCAAGCCGAAGCCCCATTGGCTTCGTTTCGTAATTTGACCGTCGGCCAGACAACCAAGCCAAAGCCGCAGAAAAGCCCAACCCAAACCCGTTGGCTTCGTTCCGTAATCCGACCAGCCAGCCAGCCAGCCAAGCCGAGGCCGCAGAAACGCCCAGGTCAAACCCGTTGGCTTCGTTTCGTAATTCGACCACCAGACCAGTCGGAACCAACCGAGGCCCCCTTGGCTTCGTTCCGTAATTTGACCGTCGGCTAGACAACCAAGCCAAGCCCGCGAAACACCCACGCCAAACCCGTTGGCTTCGTTTCGTAATCCAACAGCCAGGCCAGGCCCAGCCAGCCGAAGCCCCATTGGCTTCGTTTCGTAATCTGACCGTCCGCCAGCCCGTCAGCCCTACCCGGCCAACGCAAAACGCAGGGCCCCGGCCGCCGTTCGGATCGCCTCCCGCGCCGCCGCGAAAACCCCAGTCATCAACGCAAACCCATGCACCGTCCCCGGGTAGTCGTGGTGCTCCACAGCCACTCCCGCCGCCCGGAGCCACTCAACAAATCGCAGATTCTCCTCCCGCAGCGGATCCACCTCCGCTGTCACCAAAAACGTCGGCGGAAACCGCTGGTAATCCGTCGCAAACAGCGGCGACACATCGGGCCTCGTTTCGTATTCTGGCGCATAGGCCTGCCAGCCCCGCTGCATGTCCGCCGCCGTCGGCCAGGGCCCGTCGGGCACCGCCTGGTTACTCGTCGCGTCCAGCATCGGATAGAACAACATCTGCCAGCGAAACCCCGTTGCCGCCAGCGCCGCGGCCAAGGCCCCGCCGGCGCTATCGCCGCCAATCGCCACGCGGTCGGCCTCACTCCACATCCAGTCGGCCGCCGCCAACCCGTCTTCGTAAGCCGCCGGGTAAGGGTGCTCCGGCGCCAGCCGGTAGTCCACCGCGCACACCCGGCAGCCGGACCGCCCCGCCAACTCCCGGCAGAACAGATCGTGCGTCTCGAGGTCGCCGCTGATAAACCGGCCCCCGTGAAAGTACAGCAGAGCCCCTCCCGAAGGCTCCCCATAAAGCCGCACCGGAACCCCATGCGCCACCGCGTCGGTCACCGCCACCGGCTCGTCATACGGCAACTGATGCCGCATCGCCGCCCGCATCGCCGCCCGCGTCTCGGCAATCGTCATCTCCCCGCGCGGCTTCGCGCCCGCGCAGAGTGCTATATAGCGATCTAAGTCGCCAGGCACGCCATCACCTCACGGTAAAACTCCGGATGCGACTCCCACGTCTGCGCCGTCACTAGGTTCTTATCCCGCACCGCCTGCCAGTGCTCCCACTTGCCCCCGGCCTGGATCACTTCAAACTTCACATGCTCATAGCACGTCACCCGCCGGCCCTTCACCATCCCCGCCGCAATCAGCACCTGAATCCCGTGGCAGATCGCGAACACCCACTTGCCCATCTCCCCGAACGACCGCACAATCGCCAGCACCCGCACGTCACTCCGCAGATACTCCGGCGCCCGCCCGCCCAGAATCAGCACCGCGTCAAAGTCCGCCGGCCGGATGTCGTCAAAGGCGAGCTCAGCCTCCACGCCATACCCCCGCCTCTCCACATACGTGTCCCAACCCGGCTCAAAGTCGTGCATCACCAGGTTCAGCCGCCGCTTCTCCCGCGCCGCCACCACCGCCTGATACCCCTCTTCCCGCAGCCGGTGGATCGCATACCAGCACTCGTAGCTCTCCCCGCCGTCACCGGTCAAAATCAGAACGCTCTTCATTTCGTCAAGTTCTCGAACCAGTAGCAGCCGCTCTTGCCACCCACGGCAAAGTCCAGATCGCCATCGCCATCCACATCGCCCACCGCAATCTGCATCCCCGCCCCGGCCATCCCGCCGTACTCGATAATGTGCCGCACCCATTCGATGCGTTTGCCGTCCGTCGTCCGCTGATACTCATACCAGTAGATCCCCAGCGCATCGTTCACGCCCGGCTCATGGTCATGCGCGAACAGCCGCTTGCCCGCGATCAGATCCTTCTTGCCGTCGCCGTTCAGATCCACCATCGCCGTCGCGTGCGCCTGGCTCCACACATCGTCCACCTTCTGCTCATTGCTGAACTTGCCATCGGCCTCCTGCGTCAGCCAGTAGATGCCGAAGTCATGCGCATGCGGCCAGACCAGGTCGTTTCGCCCATCGCCATTCACGTCGAGCGTGTAGATAAACCCGGTCGCCTTCTTGATGTCCCAAGCCGCGTGCTCCGTCCACGTCGGCGCCTCCAGCCAACCCTTCGGCGTCAGGATATCCGTCTTGCCGTCACCGTTCACGTCCCCGGCGCCGATCCCGTGCCCGAAGTTCTTCTCGTTCGCCAGCTTCCGTTCGAACTTGCCCTTGTTGAACTCGTAGTAAACGGTCGGCCCCTTGCCGCCGAACTGCGGCAGAATCTCATTGGCCTTGCCGTCGCCGTTCAGGTCCACGAAGAACATGAACTCCACGCTATGGCCCTCGTCGATCGGGTGCTCCTTCCAGGTCCCCGCCTTGCCCGGGTTCTCAAACCACGAGATCCGCTTCGAGAAGTAGGTACAACTGATGATGTCCATGCGGCCATCCCCGTTGACGTCCATCGTCAGATCCGTGAAGTTATCGATGTAGTTGTTCAGAAACCCCATCGTCCGGAACTTGTGGCTCTTCCACTTCTTGCCCGGCAACTGCTCGTGCCAGTATTCGCCGTTGACGACGTCCATGCGGCCGTCCCCGTTCAAGTCGGCAAGTGCCGCCGTCTCGTTCGCTCCAAAGTGGAGCTGGTGCTTCCGGAACGGAATGTCTTCATTGCGGCCGGCCCAGAGCGATCCGGCGGCCAGGAGAATTAGAGCGAAACGCTGCATCGCCCCGATTCTATCGGAGAATGCCCCGCCGTAGCAGGTCCGGTAGAATCTGCCGCCGGATGCTCGGCGAAACCAGCTCCCGGTCGTCCCTGGCGCCGAACCAGACCAGCTCCGCAATCTCGCCGCTCGCCGCCGGCTCGCCGCCCAGCACCCCGGTATAGAGCGAGATCCGCACCCGCCGCGGATCGCCCGCCGCCTCGTCCTCGTAGGTGCCGAAGGGCGCGAGGGCGCTGACCGTCGTCCCGAGCTCCTCACCGATCTCGCGCTCCAAAGCCTGCTCCTCCGTCTCGCCCTCGTCCGGCTTCCCGCCGGGAAGAATCAGCAGGTCCGTCCCGTAGCGCTTCCGGCAAAGCAGCAGGCGGTTCTCCCGCACCACGAGGAGTCCAATTTTGTAGATCATTGCAGGATGGGAAAGGTCAGGTAGTCGTGCGGCACAAACAGGCTGCCCTCGGTGGTCGCTAGCGGCAAGTTCACCCGGCGCCCATGCAGCAGCGCCTGTTGAAACTGCCCCGCCACCGCCGTCACCTGCACCCCGCTTTCGTGCGCGAACTCCAGCCGGTAGTGCCGGATGCCCGCCTCTTTCCAGCGGCCCAGATGCGCGCTCGCCTCCTGCGCCTCGGCGCCAAAGATCGTATTGCGGCAGCCCGCGTCCGCCAGCACCGGATGCGCCCGGCCCTGCGGATCCCGCACCGCCACCTGATGCTTCTCGCACGGCCGCCCGCAGTCTTTATACGAAGTGCCAGTCGATAGAAAGCGGCAGAAAACGCAGTGCTCGGTATGGAACACCGGCAGATGCTGATACGCAATCGCCTCGATCTGCTCCGGCCCCACGCGCCGCGCCAGGTCCGCCACCTGCTCGGCGTTTAAGTCGTGTGTCGGCGTGATGCGTTCGAGACCCATCGCGAGAAACGCATCCGCCGTCAGCGAGTTCGCCGCGTTCAGGCTGAAGTCCCCCACCATCGCCGTCCGGCCCCGCAGCGCCTCCACGAGACCCGCCGACCGCACCAGCAGCGGCACCCCCAGCTTCGCCATGAACTCGGCCATCTTCTCTTCGCCCGGCTTCAACACCCGCGGCGTCGCCACCCGCACCGTCAATCCGGTGGCCAGCACCCGGTCGAGCGATGGCCGCAGTCCGTACAGATCCAGGTAGTCGAGCGTAATGCTCGCCGGCGCAAACGCGATTGCCGCCTCGAGCTGCTCCGGCGTCCTCACGAGCAGGTGCAACTGCGGCGGACCCTCCGCCGCCGGCCGCGGCGTCACCGTCAAGGTCACCGGGTGAATCGCCGCGCGAGGCCGTTCCGCCTGCCGCTCCTGCAGTCGCTCGACGGCCTCGCGCCGCAACCGGTTCAATAGAGAAACGGGAACAAATGGCTCCCCTTCCGCCGTCAGCTCCACCGTCCCGAGTTCATACGCCGTATTGCCCAACCGGCTGAACTGCTCCCGCAGCGGTTCGAGCGTCAACCCCCGGCTCTGCGCCGCCACGAGCGGCTCGCCCGAGTCCACCGTGACCGTCACCGGCCCAACCGTCCAAGCCGTCCGCAGCGGTGAACCCACCCGCGCCTCCGCCGCGACATCCACCCGCTGCTTCCGCACGAGCGACCCCTGCGTAAACGGCTTGGCGGCCTTTTCGACCTCGGCGTCATGCGTCCGCCAAACCAGGTCACCAGGCCGGATCCGGCCGAAGTCGATCGCCCCGTTGGCGAACCGCAGCTCGCCGCGATCACTAACGCTGTAAACGTTGCCGCCCTCTTCCCGCTCCTGCGGGCTCCGCCAGTCGGCGGCATCGAAGACCAGCCCGTCGCCCGGCTTGCACGGAACCTCCAGATCCACGACCACCGCCTCCGGCAGCACCCGCTTCACCGTACCGATCCGGACGCCCCGGTGCCGCGGCGAACGCCCCTCGACGACGGCCTGATGATTCGTCCCGCTGAGGAAGTACGGGCCGAGGCCCCGCGAATAGACCTGCTCGAGCAGAGGCTTCTGGCCGGAGACATCGGCCCCGTCGACGGCCATGCGGTAGGCCCGCGTGGTCAGCGCGACATACTCGGCGTCCTTGTACCGGCCTTCAATCTTCAACGCTCCCACCCCGGCGGCGATCATCGCCGGCACCTGATCGAGCGTGTACAGATCGCCCGGCGATAGCAGATAGCGCGCGTCGCCAAGCGGCTCCACGGCCCCATCCACCAGCAGCTCATACGGCAGCCGGCAGGCCTGCGCGCACTGGCCGCGGTTGGCGCTGCGCCCGCCCCACGCCTCGGAAGAGAAGCACTGCCCGGAGTACGCCACGCAAAGCGCCCCGTGGACGAAGATTTCGAGCTCGCATGAGGTCGCCGCCTTGATCTGCCGGATCTCGTCGATCGATAGTTCCCGCGCCAGCGTCACCCGCTGCACGCCCAGGCTCTGCGCCAGGCGCACCCCTTCGGCGTTCGTGATGCTCATCTGGGTGCTGGCGTGCACCTCAAGATCCGGCGCCAGCTCCCGCACCATCCGCAGGACCCCGACGTCCTGGATAATCACGGCGTCCACCCCGGCCGTGGCGATGGCGGCCAGCACGCGTTTGGCCTCGGCCAACTCGTGCTCGAAGACCAGGGTGTTGAAGGTGACGTAGCCGCGCACGCCCCGCCGATGGAGCGTCTGCATCACCTCCGGCAGCTCTTCGAGCGAGAAGCCGACCTTGGCCCGGGCGGTGAAATGTTTCAGGCCAAAGTAGACGGAATCCGCTCCGGCTTCCACCGCGGCCCGCAACTGCGGCCAGTACCCCGCGGGGCTCATGATTTCCGGCTTCACTTCTCTAGGATAGCGCCCCGCCTTGTGATACTCTAAGGATTAAGGCGTGGCGCTATCGTCTAGTGGTTAGGACGGGGCCCTCTCAAGGCCCAGGCAGGAGTTCAATTCTCCTTAGCGCTACCAAAGATCGCTAGATATTGCCAAACTTGTCCCAGTCATACTGACTGTTGCCAGGTTTGGCTTTATTGTTTTTCCGACCCAACGCCAGGATGTGCTGGTCGGACCCGACCGGCGATCCGCGATACACCCACGCTACGCCGGTATCATTGGTCAAGTGCGCATGCTTGGCGTGCGCATGCAACGCCGTCGGGCCCTTTGTCCCATACTCAGGGGCCCGTGAGCGGACTTCGGTCAACTTGTTCAAGATACTCTGGTCGGCCTCGCACGCAGTACGTAACTCGGCCGTCTCATAAGTCATTGCCATTTCTGGAAAATCCTCCTGAATTATGCTAACCCCAGAGCACAAGGGAAGCAACTGAGGATTTCTCCCTAGGCGACTGCCAAATGCCGCAACAACGGGCCTTCCGTGCGCGAAGGCTGCCGCTTGGGCGTGGCAAAACGCCGGTTCATTTCTAACGCATTCCAAAACGAATGGCCACCCGCATCGTTCGTGAAAAACACAAACGATTTGTCGGCGAACGCCGCCACATCCCGGATCCGCGTCTGCCACTCATCTAACTCCGCCACCGAGTATTTGTACCCGGCGCCGCGCGAGGGCTGACGCTCTTCAAAATCGACATACCAATCCGGCCGCTGCTTGCCATGCAGCCGCACATAGCCGATTCCCGAAGTCAGGTGCGCCGTCGGACCCATCGCCCGGATGTGGTCCGGCTGATCGATGTTGGCAAACCCCACCCGGTAGTCGATGAACGTTCCAATCGCCTCCGGGCAGCCCCAACTCTCATGCCGCATCTCCGCCACCAACGGGAATTCCGCAAAGGCCCGGCGCAACTGAATGAAGTAGTCCCGATTCTCCTGCGTGAACCGGAAGGACCACGGAAACGTCATCAGCACCGCACCGAGCTTCTTCGCCCGGCGCAGCGGCCGCAAGGCCGCGCAGAACGCTTCCACCGAGGGGATGTCCATCCGCCGCTCGTGCGTGAACTGACGGTGCAGTCGCGCCACGAACTGAAAGCGCGGATTGCACGCGCTCTTGTCGAGCCACAGCTTCACCACTTCCGGCCGCGGGTAGGAGTCGAAGCTCGACGGGATCTCCGCGATGTCAAACCGTTCGGCAATGAACTGCAAGGGATGAAATCCCTTCGGTTTGCCGGAAGGATAGATGACCCCTTCCCAGTGGGGAAAGTTCCAGCCGGAAGGGCCGACGAGCACGGGGGTGCTGGCGGGCATCAGGGTCTCGGGGTCCAATTGGAACTTGGTCATGACAGGCCTCTCGGGGATTTGCTGTTTGTTCGCCCCCAGAATAAGGCAGATCCCGCCCGCCGTCAAGAGAATTATTCGCCTCTTGTTCGCCTCTTTGCCAAGCCAAAAAAAAGGCGCCGCATTGTAACCTGTGGTACCCCCCCAACGCTATACAATTAAATCCCCGTTACGAAGGACGGGCGCAAACCCCAAACCTCAAGTTATGCGCCCGTCCACCTCACGAAGCTAGTCGAACATCCCTTCGTAGAGGACGCTGGACAGATAACGTTCGCCCGAGTCCGGCAACACGACGACGATTGATTTTCCCTTCATCTCCGGCTCTTTGGCGAGCCGCAACGCCGCGGCGGCCGCCGCGCCGCACGAGATGCCGCACAAGATCCCTTCTTCCTTGGCGAGGCGGCGGGCAACTTCGACGGCCTCTTCGTTCGTCACTTGCTCGACCCGGTCTACGATCGAGAGGTCCAGCGTATCCGGGATAAAGCCGGCGCCGATTCCCTGGATCTTGTGCGGGCCAGGCTTGACGGCCTCTCCACTGCGGGTCTGGGTGATCACCGGGCTATTCACCGGCTCAACGGCCACCGAAAGAATGCTCTTGCCGCGGGTGTGCTTGAAGTAGCGGGAGACGCCGGTGATCGTGCCGCCGGTGCCTACGCCTGCCACTAAGGCGTCCATGTTGCCATCGAGATCGTTCCAGATCTCCGGTCCCGTGGTCTGTTCGTGAATCGCCGGATTAGCGGGATTCTTGAACTGCTGCAGCAGGATGTACCGGTTGGGGTCGCGCGCCACGAGCTCTTCAGCCTTCGCGATCGCTCCCTTCATGCCCAGGGGGCCGTCCGTCAAGACCAGATTGGCGCCGAAGGCTTTCAGCACTTTGCGGCGCTCAATCGACATGGTCTCCGGCATGGTCAGCGTGATGGAGTAACCGCGCGAGGCTGCTACGAAGGCGAGCGCAATGCCGGTGTTGCCGCTGGTGGGTTCGATCAGTTCTTTCCCCGGCGTCAGGATGCCGCGGTTCTCGGCGTCCCACACCATCGAGGCGCCGATGCGGCATTTGACGGAGTACGCCGGGTTGCGGCCTTCAATCTTCGCATAGACGGTGGCCCCGCCCGGCGCGACCACACGATTGAGCTTCACGAGCGGCGTGTTGCCGATCGACAGCGAGTTGTCCTGATAGAGCATGAATGAGCTTCCTTCGAATTTAAATGTCCCAGTTCGGGATGTACTTGCCTTGCCGTTCCTTCCAGCGCACGGCCAGGTCGGCAAGGGTGGTTTGATCGATCACTGCGGCGACGGCCCGGTCCACCAGGCCCCACATTTCTGAAAACGGTGTTTCGCCGCGGCGTTTCACCGCACCCGGCGGCGCACTTTTGGTGCCGTCGACATGCCGGATGACTTCGCCCACCGTGATGGTATCCGCGGGGCGCGCCAGCAGATAGCCCCCGTCGGCGCCCCGCCGGGATTCGACGAAACCTCCTTGCTTCAACCCGGCCAGAATCAATTCCAGAAACTTCTGCGGAATCTTCTGGCGCCGGGCGATGTCGGCTATCTTGATGGGCGTCGTGCCCCCATGGGCCGCCAGGTCAAACAGAGCGTGCAGCGCATATTCGCCTTTCACGGAGATCGTCATCGCAGTAGAAGAGAGGGACGGAAGAGGGAATCCCTAATTCCTACTAGGGATTATACTATTTGCCCGGCGCCCTTAACTGGCCGCTGCTCTTTGCGCCCGTAACGGCACCCCGCGAACGGCGAGACTTTCAACGAGGCTCGCGTGGTAGCCGGGGTCGAGGAGGAAGTCGCTTCCGGAGGGCGTGGCCAATCCCTGATGGACGAGCAGGAGCAGGAGCTGGGTTTCGCCGGCACTGAGCGCACTTCCGGGAACGCGGGCCAAGCCGTCGGGGCCGGCCTGCACTTTCCGCAGCAGATCCCGCGCGAACACCTGTCCATCGAGCGAGTCGAGAGAGGCGGCGGCCGCGGCCCATTGCGTCTCGGGCGGGCCCGCGCTGACGAGAGCGATCAGAATGATGATCAGATCGAGCGACAGGGCGAGCGCGAACGAGAAAAGGTGCCGCGCCGTCGGCGCGCCGAACAGCTCCGTGAAGGCCAGCAGCAACTCCTCCTGGCTTGACCCGGTGCGGTCCGTGAACTCGGCGAGCGACGGCATAGCGGGCCGTTCGACGGTGGCGGTGTGCAGGGTCTCGGCGACGCTCGTCCAGGGGATGCCGCTGGTCGCCTGCTGGTAGGCGCGCAACTGGTTGACGCTCGGGTCGCTGGCTTTGGCCCGCTGGCGCCACTGGGCGATGGCCTGCCGGGCGGCTTGAATTTGGGCTTGGGTTTGCTCGGCGATGCGGGTGTAGCGGGCGAAGGCGGAGTAGCGGACGCCTTCGCCCGCGCCTTCGCGGCCCTGCGCCTCCCGGGCGACGGCCTCCCGCACCTGCGCCAGGTAGGGGTCCGCGTCCACGGCCTTGGCCAGGTAGCCGACGCGCTTTTCCGCCTCGGTCATCTCCGTCAGAGCCACCACATGCTTCCGGGCCTCCGCTTCGGCGGCGGCGAGCGTTTCGTCGGTTTGCTGGGCGGCCTGGGCCAGCCGGTCGAACAGTTCGCGCTGCACGATAGCGGGCCGTTCCCGCTGGGCGAACCAGCTATAAAGACTCACGTAGGAGAACGCTACCGAGACGAGCGCCGTGATGGCGTAGACCACCAGAATCTGCGTGCGGCGGTGGCGGTGGCGCGTCAACAGCCACGCCGTGAAGAGCATCGCTGTTTGCACGCCCAGGGAGGCGAGGAAGGCGAACCAGCGCGAAAGGTACAACGTCATCCCTTCGAACGTCGTGTACCAACTCACGATGGACAGCAGGAGGCTGGCAACGAACAAACCGCGGATCATCTGCTGCAGGCAACGCAACCGGGCCGCGGAAAGTTCAGATTATTTCCACTGCCAGTTGTCGGGCTGCGTTTGTTTGCGCGGGGTGACGTGGGCCGCCTTGCAGATGGCCTCCATCTTGGCCACCACGGCGGGATTCTGCGCCGCGACATTCTTGCGTTCGCCAAGGTCATTGCTCAGGTCGTACAACTCCAGGGGACCGTTCGCTTCCGGGCGTACCGCCTTCCACTTGCCCTGCCGCACGGCCTGCCGTGGGGTCTCCTCGGCAAATGTACCGCTGATGGGATAGTGCCGCGGGAGTTCCCAATAGAGATACTCATGCGTGGCCTGCTTGCCGGTTCCGAGCAGGGTGGGCACAATGGAAAGGCCGTCGATATCCTTGGGCGGGGTGGCGCGCGCCAATTCGGCCAGCGTGGGCAGCACGTCCTGAAACATCCACGGGAAGGCGCTGACGCCGGGCTTGATCCGGCCCTTCCAGTGGACGATCATCGGGGTGCGGATGCCGCCTTCATAGAACGTCGTCTTATGACCCCGCAGCGGGCCGGAGGAGTTAAAGAACCCGCCGTCGTTCCAGATGGGCGTCGCCGAACCGTTGTCGCTGCAGAAGAAGACGATGGTGTTTTCGGCCACCTTCTCCTTGTCGAGGAGCTCGATCAGTCGGCCCACATAGTCGTCCATCCGCGAGATCATTGCCGCGTACGCGGTGCGGGGTTTGGGCTGGTTCGCGTAGTGCGCGCGGGGATCCACATAGGGCGTGTCCTCGGGAAACTTTCCGTCGAACTGCTCTATCTTTTCGCGGGGGGCGAGGAGTTCGAGATGGGGAATGGTGAGGGGGAGATAGCAGAAGAAGGGACTCTTCTGCCGGGCGTGCTGGCGGATGAAGCCTTCGGCCATGCTGACCACGGCATCGTTCGTGTAGAGCGAGTAGGTCCGGCCGGGCCCGCGCGGCGCCTCCTCCCGGTTTTCGCCATCGAAGAAGTAGCCGGGGTAGTGGTAGTGCGCGTGCACCTGATGGAGAACGCCGTAGAAGCTATCGAAGCCCTGCTTGGTGGGGACGCCGTCGGTTTCGTGATCGCCCAAGCCCCACTTGCCGTAGCAGCCGGTCTTGTAGCCGGCCGTGCGGAGCACCTCCGCAATGGTCACGTCCTCCGTCAGCAGGGGGACGCCGCCGCTGTTGGCCCGGACGGAGGTGTGCCCGGTGTGCTTGCCGGTCATCAACACGCTGCGGGACGGCGCGCAGACGGTGCAGCCGGCGTAGGCGTCCGTGAACCGCAATCCGCCGGCCGCCAGCTTGTCGAGGTGTGGCGTGGCGATATGCTTCTGGCCGTAGCAGCCGAGGTCACCGTAGCCGAGGTCGTCGGCCAGGATGAACAGGATGTTCGGCGGCGGGGCGGATTGCGCCTGCGCCGCGGTGGCCAAGGCGGCGGAGAGGAAGGTACGGCGATTCATGCCCTACTAGTTTAGTAGCGCGGGACGGCGGGGTCGATCTCGCGGCTCCAACGGTCGATGCCGCCGATCATCGAAACGCAGTTGGTGACGCCCTGCGCCTGCAGCCACTGGACGACGTTCAGGCTGCGGACGCCGTGGTGGCAGTAGACCACGAGCAGGGTTTCGTCGGCTTGGGCGTCGAGTTGTTGGAGATTGGCGGGCACCGAGTACATCGACAGGAGATTGGCGCCTTCGATCTGGCAGATGGCCCACTCCTCCGGCTCGCGGCAGTCGATGAGGCACAGCTTTTCGCCGGCTTCGCGCTTGGCTTCGATCTCTTGCGGGGTGAGTTCCAGCGGGTTCATCGGCTTAATGGTCCCGGGTGGTCACCAGATCCGTCACGCTGACGAGCGCGCGCTGGAACGGCGAATCCGGAAACTGATGAATCAGGACGCGGGAGCGTTCCGTGAACATCGTAGCGCGTTCCATGGCGCGTTCGACGCCGCGATACTTCGTAACGATCTCGAGGATCGTCGCAAACGGCACCTTGTCGTAATTACGTTCGCGCAGGACGGTCTCCACCTGCGCCCGTTCGGCGGCCGTGGCGTCCTGCAGGGCGTAGATGAGCGGGAGGGTGACCTTGCCTTCCTTCAAATCATTGCCGACGGGCTTGCCGAGCACCTTTTCGCGGGAGGTATAGTCGAGCACGTCGTCGACCAGTTGGAAGGCGATGCCGAGATTCCAGGCAAACTCGCCGAGCTTCGCCTCGTCGGCTTCGCCGGCGCCCCCGGCCATCGCGCCGAGGCGGGCGCAGACGTTGAACAGGCTCGCCGTCTTCCGGTCGATCAGCTCCATGTAGTCCGCTTCGGAGACCTCCAGGCGGCCCAGACGCTGGAGTTGGAGCAGTTCGCCCTCCACCATCAACTGCGTGAGGCCGATAAGCAGATCGAGCACCCGGAAGTTCCGGGACCGCAGGGCGATTTGGAACGCCTGCATGTAGAGCCAGTCGCCGGAGAGGACCGAGGTCTGGTTGCCGAACAGGACGTTGACCGACGGTTGACTGCGCCGCGTCTGCGCTTCGTCGATGACGTCATCGTGGACGAGGGTGGCTGTATGCACCATCTCGACGACGGCCGCCATGGCGATGGCCGCCTCGTTCGGTTCGCCGAACAGCTGGCAGGAGAGCAGGACGAGCGTGGGCCGCAGCCGCTTGCCGCCGCTTTTCTGCAGGTGGCGATTGATGGCGGTCACCGCGTCGACCGAAGAGATCGACTCCAAGCCCATCTTCTCTTCGACACGCCGCAGGTCCGCTTCGACAAGCTTGAAGATCTCGCGGGCTGTTAGCGCCTGGCCAAGCTTGCTCAGTCCCATGGAATCAACCAGTGTATCCTTCCGCCGCCGCGGGGAACAACCGCAGAAAGTTTGCTGTGGTGGCGGCGGCGACCTCAGCGTAGGACAGATTCTTCAGTTCGGCGATCTTTTTGGCCGTTTCGACGACGAAAGCCGGCTCGTTGCGTTTGCCGCGGTAGGGCAGGGGAGCGAGGTACGGCGCGTCGGTTTCGACGAGAATCCGGTCGAGCGGAGTGAGCCGGGCGGCTTCCTGCACCTCCGGGGCCTTGGGGTAGGTGACGATGCCGGAAAAGCTGATGGTGAAGCCCATGGCCAGGCTGCGTTCGGCTTCGGCGGGTCCGCCGGTGAAGCAGTGCATGATGCCGGGCAGGGCGGCGGGCGTCCAGTGCTCTTCGAGCAGGGAAAACGTGTCCGGCCACGCCTCGCGCGTGTGAATCGCAATGGGTTTCCGGGCTTCGGCCGCAATGCGGAGTTGTTCGGCAAACACGCTCTGCTGCATATCTCGCGGCGAGAAGTCGTAGTGATAATCGAGTCCGATTTCGCCTAGGCCCACAATCTTACGATGCCCCATCAGAGAGCGGAGTTGCGGAATACATGCAGGGGTCCATTTGGCGGCGTCGTGGGGGTGTACCCCGGCCGTGGCGTAGATGAAGGGATAGGCCTCGGCCAGGCGTAGGGCTACTTCGAGATCCGGCGGCCCGTCGCCGGTACCGATGGCGAGGAGGAGCTTGACGCCGGCCGCGCGCGCCCGCTCAATGACGGCGTCGCGGTCGGCCGCGAAGCGCACGCCATCGAGGTGGCAGTGGGAGTCGATGAGCATTATTTGAGGCGGGCGCCGACGGGGACGTCTTCGAGGAAGCCGGCCACGGTGGGCTTGCCGTCAAGAACGGAGGCGGCGACGATCATGCCGTGCGATTCGATGCCCTTCAGTTTCCGGGGCGCGAGATTGGCGACGATGACCACCTTGCGGCCGAGCATCGATTCCGGATCGTAGACCTGCGAGATGCCGGCGACGATGGTGCGCGGCTCGGCTTCGCCGATGTCGACCTTCATGTGGAGGAGCTTGTCGGAGCCCTTCACCTTTTCGGCGAACTTGACGAGGCCGACGCGGAGATCGACCTTGACGAAATCGTCGATGGTGATCTGGTCGGCGAGGGGGATGCCGCCGGGATGAGCGGGGGCGGCGGCTTCGGGTGTTTTGCCGAGGAGGATGTCCTGGCGGGTTTTTTCGATCTCTTCGAGTTCGTTCATCTTGTCGATGGTGGGTTGGAGTTCGAGGCGCGGGAAGACGGGTTCGACGGCGGGGATGGCCTGGCCGGCGGGGAGTTGGCCGGCTTCGAGCTGGCCGAAGCGTTCGGCGGTGATGGGCGTTGCGTAGCCGAGCAGGCGCCAGATTTTGGCGCAGCTTTCCGGGAGTACCGGGGCGGCGAGGACCGTGGCGGCGCGGAGGGCGTCGGCAATGCTATAGAGCACTTCATTCAGCTGGTCGTCCTCTTTCGCCTTGAAGAGCTTCCAGGGGGCCTGCTCCACGATGTACTTGTCGGCCGCCGTGATGAGCTGCCAGATGGATTCGAGTCCTTTCGAGAACTCGAAGTTTTCGTAGCCCTGAATGGCGGCGGAGACGGCCTGGGCGATGGGCAGCGGGAGCTCGGCGGGCCGGGCCGGGATGATGCCGCCGCGGTACTGCTGGATCATGCTGAGGGTGCGACTGGCGAGGTTGCCGAGGCCGTTGGCGAGGTCGGCGTTGTAGCGGGTGACCATCGCGTCGTAGGCAAAGTTGCCGTCGGCGCCGAAGACGATTTCGCGGAGGAGGTAGTAGCGCAGGGCGTCGGCTCCCATCGCCTGGCGAATGGGCTCCGGGCGGACGATGTTGCCGCGCGACTTCGACATCTTGTTGTTGTCAAAGAGCAGCCAGCCGTGGGCGAAGATCTTCTTGGGAAGCTCCCAGCCGGCGGCCATCAGAAACGCGGGCCAGTAGACGGCGTGGAACCGGACGATCTCCTTGCCGATCAGGTGGAGGTCGGCAGGCCAGCGGCCCTCTTCGACAACCGCCGTATGGTAAGCCATCAGGGCGTCGAACCAGACGTAGAAGACGTGGCCGGGCTCGTCGGGCACCGGGATGCCCCATTTGATGGTCGTCCGGGTGATGGAGAGGTCGGCGAGGTCCTGCTTGAGGAACGCCAGGACTTCGTTGCGGCGGGTTTCGGGCTGGAGGAACTCCGGGTTGTTTTCGTGGAGCTCGATGAGCTTTTCGCGGAAGGCCGAGAGCTTGAAGAAGTAGTTTTCCTCGGTGACCTTTTCAAGGGGCTGGCCGGTTTCGGGATCGACGTCGCCTTCCTTGGCGTCCGGGACGAAGGCTTCGTTCACGACGGAGTAGTAGCCGGTGTAGGAGCCCTTGTAGATGTAGCCGTTGGCGAGGCAGGCCTTGAAAAGGCGCTGGACGTTGGCGGCGTGTTTGGGGTCCGTCGTCCGCTGTTCGTGATCGAGCGCGAAGCCGAACTTTTTCCAGGTGGCGCTGAACTCCTCGGCGACCGCGGTGGTGAAGGCCTCCGGGGTCTGGCCGGCCTTCTCGGCCGAACGCTGGATCTTGATGCCGTGTTCGTCGGTGCCCGTGGTGAGCACGACGTCGAAACCCTGCATCTGCTTGTAGCGTTTGATGACGTCGGCCGCGATGGTCGTGTAGGTATGCCCGATGTGCGGGGCGGCGTTGACGTAGTAGATGGGGGTTGTGATGTAGTACTTGTCCATTTAGAACTCTTTGAGATAGGCGTATTGGGCCTGCGCGATCACGTCTTTGAGCGGAACCTGGTTGGCTTCGGCGAGGGCGCGGCAATCGTCGTATTCGGGGGTGGCACCGTGGGCGGTGATCTTCATGCGGACGTCGCCCCAGGGGGTTTCGACGGAGAGGAAGCGGCGGGCGGCGACGCGGCGTTCGGCCGTGGTGATGCGGAGGCCGATGGTGGTGGTTTCGCTCAGGATGAGGGCGGCGAGGGCATCGGTATCTTCGGGCTTGGCGATGACGCTGAGCAGAGACCCGGGCCGGTTCTTCTTCATCTGGAGCGGCTGGAGGGTGACGTCGAGGGCGCCGGCGGCGAAGAGGCGGTCCATGGCATAGCCGAGGATTTGGGGGTTGGCGTCGTCGATGTTGGCTTCGAGGATCGCGACGGTGGTGGCTTCCTTGGCGGCGTGGCGTTGGCCGATGGTCGCGCGAAGGACGTTGGCTTGCACCTTGAAATCGGCGGTGCCGGCGCCGAAGCCGGTGGCTTGTATCGAGAGCGCGGGCATGGGGCCGAAGTGGGTGGCGAGCGTGGCGACGATGGCCGCGCCGGTGGGGGTAGTGAGCTCCATGGTGGGGCCCTTCGAGTAGATCGGCTTCCCTTTGAGCAGTTCGGCGGTGGCGGGGGCGGGGACGGGGAGGGTGCCGTGTTCGGTTTCGACGAGGCCGCTGCCGACGTTGATGGGGGAGCAGGCGACCGTGGTGACGCCGAGCAGGTCGAGGGCGACGCAGGCGCCGACGATGTCGGAAATGGAGTCGACGGCGCCCACTTCGTGGAAGTGGACGAGATCGAGCGGGACGCCGTGGACGTGGGCTTCGGCTTCGCCCAGCTTCATGAAAATGTTGAGGGCGTTCTGCTTGGCGGTGGGGGAGATCGCGCCGGCGCGGTCAATGATTTTGGCGATGTGCGGGAGGTGGCGGTGGTCCTTCTGCTTGCCGCCTTCGACGTGGAATTTGGTGGCGGCGAGGCCGTTTCGTTTGGTCTTTTCGTAGCGGTAGGTGGCGCCGAGATTGAGGGAGTTCAGGCAGTCGAGGACACGGTCGCCATCGGCGCCGGCGTCGATGAGGGCGCCGACGGTCATGTCTCCGGAGATGCCCGAGAAGGCGTCGAAGTAGCACGTCGTCATGTCTTCCTCTTTGATGGTACGACGAAGCCTACAGCGCGGCGCGGGCGGCGAGAACCTGGGCGACCGCCTCTTCGGTGGTATCGGCGAGGGCGGTGAGGTGGCCCATCTTGCGTCCCGGCCGGGCGGAGAGTTTGCCGTAGAGGTGGAGTTTCACGGCGGGGAAGGCCGCGGCGGCGGCCCAGTTGGGTTCGTTTTCGGTCCAGATGTCGCCGAGCAGGTTGGCCATGGCGGCAGGGCGGAGGAGGTCCGGGGCGCCGAGTGGTAGGCCGCAGGTGGCGCGGAGCTGCTGTTCGAACTGGCTTGTAATGCAGGCGTCGAACGTGAAGTGGCCGGAGTTGTGGGGGCGGGGCGCGAGTTCGTTGATGAGGAGACGTTCGTCCTTCGTCAGGAAGAATTCGACGCAGAGGACCCCGACGGCGCCCAGCTGTTCCATGACGGCCCGGGCGATGGCCGTGGCTTCGTTTCGTAAAGTGGGACTGACACGGCCGGGGGCGCGGGTGAGGTCGAGAATGTGGTTTTTGTGGTCGTTTTCGACGACGCCGTAGTGGACGAACTGGCCATCGGCGCCGCGGGCGGCGACGACGGAGACCTCGCGGTCGAACTCGATGAGTTTTTCGAGGACACACTGCTGGCCGTTGGCGCGGCGCCAGGCCTCCTCGGCGGCGGAGGCCGAGTAGATCTTCGATTGGCCCTTGCCGTCGTAGCCGAATCCGGCGGTTTTGAGGATGCAGGGGGTGCCAAGAGCGGCGATGGCCGCTTCGAGATCGGCGAGCGAGTTCACCTCGCGGAAGGGGGCGAGGGGGAACCCGTGTTTGACCAGGAACTGCTTTTCCCGCAGCCGGTTCTGGGTGGTGTGGAGGACTTCGCCGTGCGGCCGGACGACGGTGGTTTCGGCGCAGGCGGCGGCGGTGGCGGCGGGGACGTTTTCGAATTCGAAGGTGACGGCGCGGACCTGGCTGGCGAAGCGGCGGACGGCGTCGAGGTCTTCGTAGGGCGCGACGATTTCGAGGTCGGCGACCTGGCCGGTCGGGGTGTCGGTATCCGGGGAAAAGGTATGGACGCGGTAGCCCATCCGGCGGGCCGCGATGGCGAACATCCGGCCGAGTTGGCCGCTGCCGAGTACGCCGACGGCGTTACCGGGCGGAATCACGCGCGGGTTCATGGGAGGGTTTGCTCCCGCACCATATCGGAGAGACCGCGGCGGTAGGCCTGCAGTTGGGTGCGGAGGTCCGGGCGGTTGGTGGCGAGGATCTGGATGGCCAGCAGAGCGGCGTTGATGGCGCCGGGTTTGCCGATCGCCAGGGTGCCGACCGGGATGCCCCCGGGCATTTGGACAATGGACAGCAGCGAATCCATGCCCTTGAGGGCGTGGCTTTCGATGGGGACGCCGAGCACCGGAACGGTGGTCTGCGCGGCGACCATGCCGGGCAGATGGGCCGCGCCGCCGGCTCCGGCGATGATGACCTGCAAGCCGCGGGCTTCGGCGGTCTGAGCGTATTCGGTGAGCAGGTCGGGCGTCCGGTGGGCCGAAACCACCTTGCATTCATGCGGGACGCCGAAATGCTTGAGCATCTCGTCGGCGTGCAGCATGGTGTCCCAATCGGACTTGCTGCCCATGATGACGCCGACGAGAATGTGCTCTGCCATGGAGGGTTACTGGCCCTGGCCGAGCGAGAAGTCGGAACGGCCGTCGAAGGTGCAAAGGCTCTCGTACTTCACGAAGTCCAACTTCGCGTCGAGGAGCGCCTGGAGTTGGGCGATGACCTGCGCGTGGGTGACCGGGCCGTTCTCCGTTACGGAGGACATGAACCGGCAGCGCCAGGTATCGCAGCAGAGGGTGTCCGGGAAGCCGTTCGGATACACCTTCACGCCCCGGTTAGAGATCATGACCAGCTTCAGACCATCGATGGCCAACTGCGAGAGCTTGCCGCCGAGATCTTCCGCGCTGCCTTCGGTCCAGTTGAGGAAGATGTCGACGCCGACCTGCTGCTTCACTTCCGGAACGTAGTGCGACTTGCGGTCGGTGAGATCCTGCTGCGGAGCGTTGCTGTAGCGGGCGGCCTTCAGCTTGACGGGTTCCTGGCCCATGCGGGCGGCGACGGCCTGGGCGAATTCTTTGGTGCCGACCTTCTGCGTCGAAACGCCTTCGGTGAAGATGTCGTAGGTGTGGATGCCGTCTTCGACGGTCCGGAGCCAGGCGTTGTGGACGCGTTCGGCGATGTCGGCCTGGTCGATGTGGACGAGCATCATCACGGCGCCGAGCAGCAGGCCGGAGGGGTTGGCGAGGTTTTGACCCGCGCGGCGGGGGGCCGAGCCGTGGATGGCTTCGAACATGGCGTACTTGACGCCGATGTTCGCCGAGCCGGCCAAGCCGACCGAACCGGCGATCTGCGCGGCCACGTCGGAGAGGATATCGCCATAGAGGTTGGGCATGACGATGACGTCGAAGACTTCCGGGGTATCGGCCAGCTTGGCCGCGCCGATGTCGACGATCCAGTGCTCGTTCTCAATCTGCGGATACTCGGGAGCGATCTCATCGAAGACCTTGTGGAACAGGCCGTCGGTGAGCTTCATGATGTTGTCCTTCGTGAAGCAGGTGACCTTCTTGCGGTTGTTGCGGACCGCGTACTCGAAGGCGTAGCGGACAATGCGCTCGCAGCCAGGCCGGGAGATCAGCTTCAGGCACTGATAGATCTCCTGGCTCTGCCGGTGTTCGATGCCGGCGTAGGTGTCTTCTTCGTTCTCCCGGACGATGACCACGTCCATTTTGGGATGCAGCGTATCGACGTACGGGTGGTAGGCGACGCACGGCCGGATGTTGGCATAGAGGCCGAGCATCTTCCGGGTCGTGACATTCAGGCTCTTGAAGCCGCCACCCTGCGGGGTGGTGATCGGAGCTTTCAGGAAGACCTTGGTGCGGCGCAGCGACTCGATCGCGCTCGGTTCGATTCCCGCGGAGTTGCCGCGCAGGTAAACCTTCTCGCCGATTTCAATGGTTTCGATATCGAGACGGGCGCCGGCCTCCTTCAAAATATGGAGGGTGGCCTCCATGATCTCGGGACCGATGCCGTCGCCGTGGGCGACTGTGATGGGAGTTTTCGTGGCCATAATTTTGAAACGAAGCGTAACTCCCTACAATAATTCCCTTCGCCCACCGGCAGCAACTCGCTAAAACGGAATGTCGTCGTCGCAGACGCCGCCATCGCCCTGGTCGACCGAACCCAGACGCCGGACGAAGACGATGTTTGAGTCCTCTCCGCGGCTGATTTTGGTGACCTCGAGCTCCAGTCCCTGCAGCGAGGGCAGGTAGGACGGCAGGGCGGAGAACTGCGGCAGATCCAGTCCGCAGATGCTCAAATCCTGCTTGACGTACTTCAGCGTGTTTTCCGTGATGGCGCGGTATTTCCAGAGCAGACGGTTCTGAAAGGTCGCTCCGGTGATGCGCAGCGTCCATTTCAACATCGGGTTCCCCGTGCTCTTGGCCTGCGTCAACTCGACGCGATCGACCCGTACCTCGTAGCGTCCATCCGGGATGCTGTTCCAGGGTTCGTACTCGCTGACCACTTCATTGGCGTAGATCTCATCGTAGGGACGCAGGTCCACGCGCGAATCCACCATGACTCCGTTCATACCTCCACCAGCCTCCGGTTGAAGAACACATCCGACTTTTCGCCCTTGGTCACCTTGCTGACTTCGAGGCCAATGCCCTGCAGTTCGGCCAGGCGGCGGCTGAGATGGGAGAAGCGCTCGAGGCGCAGGCCGCAGGTCAACAACTCACTCTTGGTGTAGCGGATGGTGTTCGCCGTGATCGCGCGGCGCTTCCAGATCATCCGGCCCCGGAACTCGCCGGACGCCACCCGCAGTCCGTACTTCAACACCGGGTTACCCGTCGAGGACAATCCCAGCTCGAGATCCGAAATCACGGCGCGATACCGGCCATCCGGGACCTCGCCAAAAGCGGGCGCCGGGGCGGCCTCGGCGGCGAAGCTGCGGTTGAACCGCGAAAGATCCATCGGATTCCCGACGGCGGGCTCCCGAACGGGCTGCTCGGGAGCCGGATCCGGGACAGAATCAAAGAGTGACACAAATTCGGCCATGTGCACTACCTCCGCAACGGAGTTGTGCAACTGGCTTGCCACCGCTAAGTCTCTTATTTTCTGTCAGGCCCAGGTTCCGATTCCCGAAACGGAACCCGGCCGTGTTCCGTTTTAGAACGGGACGTCGTCGTCGCTGATGCCGGCGTCGAACGGAGAACCGCCGCCGCTGGGCGCGGGCGCCGAGCGGGGTGCGCTCGAACGGGGGGCGGACATCATCCGCGGCTCCTGGCTGAAGCCGGCGTCGCCGCCTTCGCCGCCGCGGCCGCCGAGGAGGATCACGTCATCGGCCACCACTTCGGTGGAGTACCGCTTCTGGCCGTCCTTATCCTCATAGCTGCGGGTCTGGAGGCGGCCTTCGACGTAGACCTGCTTGCCCTTGGTCAAATACGGCGCCAGATTTTCAGCCCGCCAGAGCACCACGTTCGACCAATCGGTCTCTTCTTTCCACTCGCCGGTGGCCTGGTCTTTGTACCGGCGACCGGTCGCTACCGAGAATCGAGTCATGGACACGCCAGACGGCGTGAACTTGGTTTCGGCGTCCCGGCCGAGATTTCCAACCAGAATCACCTTATTGACACTGCGCGAAGCCATAATCCTTGCACTCTAGCACAGCGGGGCGAAGAGAACCCCGTCTAGTACTCCTCGGAATTTTCGTTTCTGAAATAAGTGATGCACCCTGTTGCACGGACAAGAATCTGAGACATAATACTGCTTATCCACTGGCTGGCGGTGTGCTAGCTGGCGACCCGGTTGTCACCGTTCGGCCTAGGGAAATTGAGCGTCAAAAATGTGAGGGAAAGTGCGCCGTTTGTCCTTTTTCAAACGCTGCCCGCTCCGGCTGCTGATCGCCAGCGTGCCACTCGTGGTGAGTGTGCCCGGCGTCGCCCAGACCGTGATGAACGCAAACGGCGGTCCGGTTCGCCTCTTCGGGACCGACATGGCTGTCTTCGAGATGCGGGAGCCGCGCCAGGATTTGCCCTGCCAGGTGAGCCCTACCAAAAGCGCCGTGGTGGGTTTTGACCTCAAATTCCATGCCGGTTTCGAGGTGAATGTCCCGTTGCGGGAACTTGCCGGACGCGAAAACCTTCTCACGATCATCTTCCGCGTCTCGCCGCTCGAGGATACGGATCATCCCGTGTACTTCCAGCAGAAGGTCCGGGTGCCGGAGATTGAAGAAGACGCCAAGGGCGATGCTTCGCTTTACGGCGGTTTCGACCTGGGGGAGGGGAAGTACCGGGTTGATTGGCTGATGCGTGACCGGGCCGAACGCGTCTGCTCGAACTTCTGGGAGGTGGAAGCAACGCTGAACGGGAAGGAGAGCCAGATTGCGATGGTGATGCCGCCCAAGTCGATCCGGCCGGCGGATCAGGAGAGTTTCAAGGACGAACCGCCCATTGAGCGGGCGTCGGCGGCGGAGGCGATTAACGTCAAGGTGCTGCTGAACTACGCACCGCAAAACCCCCGTAACACGGTGATGCGCCCGGTGGATACGACGGCGTTGGTTTCCATTCTGCGGTCGATTCTACGGGAGCCGAAGATTAGCAAGTTCTCGCTGGTGGCGTTTTCGATGGCGAGCCAGGAGGTGCTCTACCGGCAGGAGAACGTCGACCATCTCGATCTGCCGGCGCTGGGCGAGGCGCTCAGCAAGGTGAAGTTCGGCACGGTGGATCTGAGCAAGCTGGCGGTAAAGCATAGCGAAACGCAGTTTCTGAGCGAATTGATTCGCACCGAACTGGGCGGCGCCAACAAAGCAGAGGCGATTATTTTCGCCGGGCCCAAGGTGATGCTCGAGCAGAACGTGGAGACCGAGACGCTGAAAGAGGTCGGTACTCTGGATTTCCCGCTGTTTTACTTGAATTACAATCTCTACCCGGCGCAGATTCCGTGGCGGGATTCGATCTCCCACGCCGTGAAGTTTTTCAAAGGACAGGAGTACACTATAAGCAAGCCGCGGGATCTTTGGTTTGCTACCTCGGAAGTGGTGAGCCGGATCGTGAAGACCCGCAGCGCCCGCCTGGCGCAGAATTCTCCATCCCAGTAGATTGCATGTTCTTCGCAGACCGCGGAAACGGGTTCGCTTCGCTTACGTCCATTTCCATAGAGGAATCGCAAAGGGATTTATGAAGTTCGCTATCTGCTCGCTTGTTGCGCTATCCACGCTTCCCCTGGCTGCACAGCCGGTGGATCCGCAACGTCTGGCCCCGTTTGTCCCCTCGCCGATGGAGATTATTGAGCGGATGCTCGAATCGGCCAATGTGAAGCGTGGTGAGATTGTCGTGGATCTGGGCTGTGGGGATGGCCGCATTCTGGTGACGGCCGTCCAGAAGTTCGGCGCGAAAGCGGTGGGCATTGAGTTGAATCCGAAGCTGGTGAAAGAGGCCTCGGAGATGATCGCGCGGCTCGGGCTGCAGAACCACGCCAAGGTGGTCCGCGGGGACATTTTCGAAGCGGATTTGACCCAGGCCGATGTGGTCACGCTGTATTTAACCACCGGTTCGAACGAAAAGTTGCGTCCGAAGTTGGAGCAGTCGCTCCGGCCGGGGGCCCGCGTCGTCTCGCACGACTACGGCATCCGGGGCTGGAACCCGATTGACGTGCAGGAGGTTTTTGTCCACAACCGCCGGCACAAGATTTACCTTTATCAGATCGCCCCCCGGAAAAACTAGCCGCTTCGCGGTAGCCTGAGAGGATGTCCAAATTCGATGTGGTTGGCGTCGGCCTGAACGCCACCGACACTCTGCTTCTCGTTCCGAAATTTCCGGCTTACGCCGGCAAGGAACCCTTTGTTGAAGAGATGTTTTCGCCGGGTGGCCAAGTGGCGAGCGCCATGGTGGCCTGTGCCAAGCTGGGGTTGCGGGTGAAGTACATCGGCACGATGGGCGACGATGAACGGGGCCGCATCCAACGGGAAAGCCTGCTGGGGACGGGGATCAATCTCGACGATGTGCAGATTCGCAAAGGTTGCGCGAATCAGTCGGCCTATATTGTCATCGACCAATCGACGGGCGAACGGACGGTACTGTGGCGCCGTCCGGACTGCCTGCGGCTCGAACCGGAAGAGATTCAGCCGGAGATGATTGCGAGCTCCCGGCTGCTGCATATTGACGGCCACGACACCCCGGCGGTGGCCCGCGCCGCTGAGATCGCCCGGGCCCATGGGATCCCGGTCACGGTGGACGTGGATACCGTCTACCATGGCTTTGACCGGGTGCTGCCCAATATCGACTACCTCATCACGAGCTCAGAGTTTCCGCCCCAGTGGACGAACGAGCGGGACCCGTTCCGGGCCCTGGTGATGATCCAGGAGGAGTTCGGGATGAAGGTGGCGGCGATGACGCTGGGCGCCTTTGGCGCGATTGCCCGGATGGATGGCCAGTTCGTCTACTCCCCCGCCTTTGTCGTCGATTGCGTGGACACCACCGGCGCGGGCGACGTCTTCCACGGCGCCTTCTGCTACTCTGTGCTCGAGGGGCTGCCCCTGCGCGAAGCGCTCGACTTCTCGAACGCGATGGCCGCGCTGAACTGCATGGAGATCGGCGCCCGAGGCGGCATTCGCGACGCGGCCGCCGCGCGGGAGTTGCTGGCTACCGGCCAGCGCCGCAGCAAGCGGGACTTCGTCCAGCGCGCCTCCGCCTGACCCCATTATGATTCCGCTCCGCGACACCCAACCGAGTTCCAACTATCCGCTGGTCACCATCGGATTGATTGCGGTGAACGTGCTCGTGTTCCTCTATCAGGTCTCGCTCGACGATTTCTCGCTCAACCACTTCGTTTACGAATACGGGCTGGTGCCCCGCCGCCTGCAGTTGCTCGATTTCGTGACCAACATCTTCCTGCACGGGGGCTGGTGGCACCTGATCGGCAATATGTGGTTCCTGTGGATCTACGGTGACAACATCGAAGATGTGCTGGGCCGCTTCAAGTTCCTGGTCTTCTACCTGGCGTGCGGCATTGCGGCGGGTCTGGTGCACCTGCTGTTCAACCTGGACTCGCGGATTCCCACCGTCGGCGCGAGCGGGGCGATTGCGGGCATCATGGGCGCCTACCTGATCCAGTTTCCCCACTCCCGGATTGTGACGTTGGTGCCGATCATCATCTTCTTCACGACGATGGAGATTCCGGCGTGGCTGATCCTGCTCTATTGGTTTGTGCTGCAGTTCTTTAGCGGCATCGGAACCGTGGGGCAGTCGCATTTGAACCAGGGCGGGGTGGCCTGGTTTGCGCATATCGGCGGATTCCTGGCCGGGATCGTGCTGATTCGCCTGCTCCGCCCGAAACCGAAATACCGCTTACGGCAGGATCTTCGATGGTAAACGTACTCTTCTACACCCGCCGCGGCTGCCACTTGTGCGAGGAGGCAGCGCGGGTTCTCGAATTGATGGCTGCTGAGTGGGAGTTCGCCACAACGGTCGTCGACATTGATGCTGACCCGGCGGCGAAGGCGCTGTATCACGAGGAGATTCCAGTTACATTACTCCCCAACGGCCGGCGCTTCCGTTACGGTTTGGATAAGAAGGAGTTTCAAACGCAACTTTCCTCCCTTGGCGCGCATCGTAAATCTAAGTATAAATGCGTCCATCCAACTTCCTGACCGCTTGGGGCAAGATTTTGCGGGGCCGAATCCCGCTTCTATCCATAGAAATCACCCGCGAGTGCCCGTTAAGTTGCCCCGGTTGCTATGCGTACGGCGACTCCCACCTGGCCGACGGGACGAAACTGGTCGATCTGACCGACTCGAAAGGGGACGAGCTGGTGGCGAACATCCTCCGGTTGGTGGATGAACACCAGCCGGTGCAGGTTTCGCTCGTCGGCGGCGAGCCGATGATGCGCCATCGCGAACTCGCCCGGGTTTTGCCGGTGCTGAGTGAGCGGGGCATCTACACGATGATCGTGACGAGCGCGGTGATCCCGATTCCGCCAGAATGGACGCGGATGCCGTTTGTGACGATCGCGGTCTCCGTGGACGGCCTGGCCAAGGATCACGACATCCGGCGCAAGCCCGCGACCTACGAGCGGATCCTCAAGAACATCAAGGACTGCAAGATCAATGTGCACTGGACCGTCGTGAACCAGCACATGGAGCAGCCGGGATATCTCGAAGAGTATGTGGCCTTCTGGAACAACCGGCCCGAGGTACACAAGATCTGGATGAGCGTTTATACGCCGCAGCGGGGTGAGGTGAGTCCGGAGATTCTGCCGCAGGCCAACCGCGAAAGCCTGGCCGCGCAGATTCCGCCGTTATCGAAGAAGTACCCGAAGCTGCTGGTGCCGGACGGCATGGCGAAGGCTTTTGCCGCCCCGCCCACGAGCCCGGAAGATTGCATCTTTTCGCGGATGTCGGCCAACTATACGGCCGATTTCAAGACCCAGGTGGAGCCGTGCGTCTTCGGCGGCGATCCGGATTGCAGCCAGTGCGGCTGCTCCATGTCCGCGGCGCTGCACTGGATCGGCGGCGCGAAGGTGGCCGGTCCGCTGCAGGTGAAGCACCTGGTGCGCGGCTCGATGGCCGTGGGCGCCTTTGTCAACTCGTGGGCGCCGTGGCAGAAGGGGCGGACGCGTTGGGATAAACCCGCGGCGCCCACCCGGACCGATCTCGTGCAGATTAAGTAGCCGCTAGGCTTTCTTTTCGAGCGGCGTGACGGGGTCGATGAACGGCCACGTGAGCATGCCCAGAATGTAGACGGCGGCCATGATGGTGATGAAGAGGTTCCAGTCGTTGCCGGTGGACCGGAGGATGAGCCCTCCGGTGACCGGCGCGACGAAGCCGGCGATGTTGCCCATCATGTTCATGGAGCCGGACAGGGTGCCCGCGTACTTGCCGCCCACGTCCATGCAGGCGCCCCAGGCGTTGGGCATCACGAGGTCGTTGCAGAAGCTGGACATGCCGAGCCCGATCATGGCCCACAGCGGATCCTTCACCTGAATCGCGATGAACATCATCAGCGCCGCGCCGCCGAAGCCGACGGTGGAGATAACGCGGCGGGACCGGCCTACGTCGCCCCAATGGTTGGACAGTTTGGTCGAGAGAAAGCCGCAGAACAGCGAACCCAGGCCGCCCAGGAAGAGCGGCAGTATGGCGTAGTAGCCGCTGGTTTCGCGGTCGACGCCGTGATACTCCTGCAGGTAGGTGGGCAGCCAGGTGGGGTAGAAGTACCAGGGGAAGCTGAGCAGGAAGTATTGCAGCCAGAGCAGCCAGACTGCTCGCGAGCTGATGAGTTTGCCCCAGGGGACATCGCCGTGGCCGCTGGCCGGGTGGGCGGTTTTAGCGATCAGTTCGCGCTCGGCCTGGTTGACTTCCGGGTGCTCCTGCGGGTTGTCGCGGAACCAGCGGTAGAAGAAGTAGGCCCAAACGGTGCCGACGATCCCGAACGTGAGGAAGGCGGTGCGCCAGTCCATCACCTTGAAGATCCAGATCACGAGCGGCGGGGTGGCGGCGCCGCCCCAGCGGGCTGCCATCCACAGGATGCCCTGGGCGCGGACGCGTTCTTCAATCGGCAGCCACGTGGAAAAGGCTTTCGTGATGTTGGGGAAGCAGCCGGCTTCGCCCGCGCCGAACAGGAAGCGGGTTACCAGCATCGAGGAGTAGCTGAACATCCAGCCGGTGGCGGCCGTGAAGAAGCTCCACCAGATGACGATGCGCATGAGCACTTTGCGCGGGCCCATCCAATCGCCAAGCCAGCCGCCGGGGATTTCAAAGAGCGCGTAGGCGATGGCGAAAGCGCCGAAGACGTAGCCCATCTGGCCCTTGTCGAGCCCCAGGTCTTTCGAAATCTCGGGGGCGGCCATGGAGATGGCTACGCGGTCAATGTAGGCCAGAATCGCTAAGGTAACGGCGAACCAGATCACTTTGCGCCGGGCGTTGCTGGCTGGTATCGCGGAAGGCCGCGTGGCGGTGGAAGTCGATTGCATCAGAGAGCCTCAGTTTCTTGGTCGATCCAGTTCAGGTAGGGCGCGAGACCCTCCACGACCGGGAGTGCGATGAGTTCAGGAACTTCGTAGGAGTGCAGGGCACGAACCGCCTCTTCGAGCGCTGGGAACAGCGCCCGGCGAGACTTGATCAGCAATAGGATTTCGGGTGAGTCTTCCACCTTCCCCTGCCAGCGGTAGACCGATCGCACCTGCGGCAGAATGCTTACGCAGGCCGCCAGACGGCGTTCCACAAGGGTCCGCGCCAAGCGATCAGCTTCCTCCGGAGAAGAAACGGTAGTGAAGAGCACAATCTTATCAGTCATCGGGTAGTAGCTTTTTAGCCGAAAGCAGTTTATAAACGAGGGATAGGTATCGTGGTGCGTCGTTCTAGAGCAATACAAGTGTACAAGCGGTTTGGTTTGGCGGTGGCACTCGCTGGTTTTGCCGTTTACGCCGTCGTCAACCTCACTGGTTCCCAGGGCGTGACGGCTCTGTTTGCCAAGTGGGATGAGCTGCATCGCATTCAGGTGCAGAACGCCAATCTTGCCTCCGAGTTGCAGGAGCGCAAGGAGCGGATTCGTCTGTTGACGGACAACCTCGAAGAGCGCGAGCTCGAGATTCGCAAGAAGCTGCAGAAGCTGCGGCCGGGCGAGAAGCTCTACCAGGTTCCGGACCCGGAACCCACCGTGCCGGCGAAACCGGAGAACTAGCTCGTCAGTCTTCGCCAGGCCTCGTCAAAGAGCGCCTGGGCCTGTTCGGCTGTGCGCGCCTCGACGGCCAGACGCAGCAGCGGTTCCGTGTTGGAGCTGCGCACATGCAGCCAGCGCCCCTCCCACAACAGCTTCAGCCCGTCCATGCGATTGGTTTGCGCGTCCGGGAAGCTCTCTTCGAGGCTCTGCATGAGCGTGCCCAGGCGGCCGTGTTCAAACGGCACCTTGCCCGAGAGGCGGGCGTAGCGGGGCAGCCCGGCGACCAGTTCCGAGACGGTCTGGCCGGTCTCGGCCATCAGGTCGAGCAGCAGGGCCATGGCGGTGTAGCTATCGCGGCACAGGTGCACCGCGGGGTAGATGATGCCACCGGAGGAGCCTTCGCCGCCGATGGCGGCCTTGACGGCCTGCATCATCTCGACCACGTTGGCTTCGCCCACCGGGGTGCGGTAGACCTTGCGGCCGTGGCGGGCGGCGAGGTCGTCGATGGTGGCCGAAGTCGTCAGGTTGACGACGACGTCGCCCGGGGTGTGGGCCAGCGCCCGCTGGACGGCGAGCGCCAGCACGTCATCGTTGTCGAGCACGTGGCCATTCTCATCGCAGACCGCGAGGCGATCGCCGTCGGGGTCCTGGCCGAAGCCGACGTCGGCGCCGGTGCGGCGGACGAGGGCGGCGAGTTCGGTTAACGTATCGGGCCGCGGTTCGGCGATGCGGGGGAACACTTGCGACGGGTCCACGGAGATGGCTTCGAGTTGCGTCTGCAGCACGGAGCCGAGGAAGTGCACCGACATCTCCGAGCCGGCGCCGTTGACGCCGTCGAGCGCCACGCGGAAGCGGCGGCGGCGAATGCGGTCGGCGTCGACGTGGCGCAGGACGCGCTCGATGTGCAGGGCGGGCGCGGTGGTTCGGTCCTGCTGGACGGTGCGAATGTCGTCGTTGCCGGCCTGGGTGAACTGGCTTTGATGGAACAGGTCGAGGAGCTCGTTCCGTTCGTACTGGTTGAAGAAGAGGCCCTCGCGGTTGAAGAGCTTCAGCGCGTTGTATTCGGGCGGGTTGTGCGAGGCCGTGAGGGCGATGCCGCCGCGGGCCTTGACGTGCGCGACGTACATCTGAATGGTGGGCGTGGGGAGGACGCCGAGGTCGATGACCTCGCAGCCGGCGGCGAGCAGGCCGCAGTTGACGGCGTGCGTGAGCATGGGGCCGGAGGTGCGTGTGTCGCGGCCGATGACCACGCGGCCCTTGCCGACGTAGGTGCCGAAGGCCTGGGCGAAGCTCGCGCCCAGCCCCGGCGTGAGAAATCCGCCGATGACCCCGCGGACGCCGGAGACGCCCACCTTCAACAAATGCTCGCGGCGTGCCATTAGTTCCAACTCCGGACGCGATCGAGCAGCGTCTCAAACAACTCGCGCGGCTCGCTGTCGCGCTGTTCGGCAATCACGCGGATGATGGGTTCGGTCTGGCTGACGCGGACGTGGAACCAGCGGTCCGGCCAGGCGACGCGGAGGCCGTCGGTACGGTCGAGGACGCCATCGGGAAACAGCTCCTGCAGCTCCATGAGCAGGGCGGGAATGTTGGGGCTGGTGAGTGGCACTTCGGCCTTCAGGATGTGATGGCGCGGGTAGCCGGCCAGGATCTGGCTGACGGTCTGGCCGCGGTCGCGGATCATGGTGAGGAGGGCGAGCATGCTGGCGATGCCGTCGTAGACGAAGCGGAACTGCGGCATCATGACGGCGCCGGTGCCTTCGCCGGCGAGCGCGATCTGTTCGGGCCGGTAGGTGGAGAGCGCGTCGATGGCCGCCTGGCGCCCCACGGGCACGCGAAGTACGCGGCCGCCGTGGCGCGCGGCGACGTCTTCGAGCAGGGCGGTGCTCGAGAGATTGGCGATGATGAGCTTGCCGGGGCTGCGGGGCAACAGATGGTCGGCGAGCATCGGCAGGACGGCCTCTTCGCTGACGCCGCGGCCCAACTCGTCGGCCAGCGCGACGCGGTCGGCGTCCATGTCGAAGAGGAAGCCGGCGTCGGCCTGGAGCGGTTGCATGAGCGGGCCGAGTTGCAACTCGGCGATGCTGGCTGTGGTGTTGGGCGTATGGGCCACGGTGCGGCCGTCGACGCGTTCGTTGATGAGGATGAAGCCGCAACCGAAGCGCTCGTTCATGCGGCGCAGAATGAGCGCGCTGGTGCCGTTGCAGCAGTCCACGACCACGCGGAGCGGGCGGAGCCGTTCGAGGTCGAAGACGCGGGCGAGACCGTCGAGATAGGCGTCGATGGCGTTGGGCGAGACGGTGAGCTGGCCGAGCTTGTTCCACTCCTCGAAGCGGAAGCGATGGAGGTGATAGATATCGAGCAGTTCGCCGGCTTCGGCCGTGTTGAGGTAGATGCCGCTGGGGCCGAAGAAGCGGAGGGCGTTCCAGTCGATGGTGTTATGCGAGGCGCTGATGGCGATGCCGCCGGCGGCGTCGAGGCGCTGGATGGCGTGCTGCACGACGGGCGTGGAGACGATACCGAGATCGATGACGTCGTGTCCGCAGGCGAGCAGGGAGGCGACGACGCCTTCGCGGATCATGTTGCCGCTGAGGCGCGGATCGCGTCCGAGTATCACGGGGCGGCCGGGTTCGAGAAAGGTACCGAAGGCGGCGGCGAACTCCATGACGTGGGTCGCCGTCAGCCCCTGTCCCACGATGCCGCGCAGGCCGACGTGGGAGATGCGAAGGGCCGTGTTCACTGGGTTACCAGTTTGATTTTCCCAAAGGCTTCCGGGACGTGGTTGTTGAGCACGCCGGTCTGCCGCCAGACGATGTATTTGCGCTTGGGGCCCGGGCCTTGAATGCGGAAGAGGTTGACGCGCATCTCGTTACCGATCTCGGCCGGGCGGCTGTCGATGGACTTGATGGGGATCTTGAACTCGCCGTACCAGACCTTCTTCGCCTTATCGAGCCGGGCCTTGACGGTGAAGCCGGAGTTCCAATCGGCGCCGGCGTTGGGCAGCGGTTTCTTGCGGTCGATGTCGAGGTCGATGTATTCGCCGAGTGGGGAGATCTGGTATTCGCGGTACTGCCAGATCTTCTCGAAATCGGCGCCGATGAAGATCTCGGCGACGTCGTGGTCCCACAGCTTCATGGTTTCGGCGTTGGTGACGGGCGTGGCGTTGACGTAGAGATCTTCGTAGGGGCAGGTGAAGAGAAAGTAGATGTGGTCCTTGGTCCAGCGGGAGCGGACCTCGGTGCGGTGGTTGGGCACGGGCTTGCCGAAGTGGTCGTTTTCGGCGACGGCGGCGGCCTGGTAGCGCCAGTGGGGCTGCTCGGGGTCGGCGGTGAGGGGGAACTCGCTCCGGGAATAGAAGCTGTACATCATTTCCGGGTCCGCGGCGAGAGCGGCAGCGGGAAGCAGGAGGGCGAATAAAAGTAGCGGCTTCATTTTGGCTCCAATTTTAGTCTAATTAGATTTATGCTGCGGACGATTTCCTGTCTCTTGCTCGCTGCCGTTGTCTACGCGCAAGGAAAGTTCCCCGAAGGCACCCGCGTGCAGCGGGACATCGCCTATAACCAGTATCCCGAAACCCGGGTGGACATCTATCAGCCGCCCGGCGCGATGGGTAATCGGCCGGGGGTGCTGGTCATCCACGGCGGCGGCTGGATTCAGGGCGAGCGGGCCGGCATGGTGGATAGCTACGTCCGCCGGTATGTGGAGAAGGGCTTCGTGGTGGCGAATATTGAGTACCGGCTGGCCAAGGCGGCGCCGGCGCCGGCGGCCGTGGAGGACGCTATCCACGCCGCCAATTGGTTCGTCGAGAATGCCAAGGTGTATGGCGTTGATCCCAAGCGGATTGTGGTCACGGGCGGGTCGGCCGGAGGGCACCTGGCGCTGATGGTGGGCATGGTGAATAAGAGCGCCCGCCTGGGCAAGCCCGTGAAGGTGCGGGCCGTCGTGAACTTCTACGGCATCACCGATGTCGACGATCAACTGCATGCGCCGAACCTGCGCGACTACGCGGTGCAGTGGTTGCCGGAGCAGCCGGGCCGCCTGGAACTCGCGCGCCGCGTTTCTCCGCTCACCTACGTCCGCCGCGACGTGCCGCCGATCTTGACGATTCACGGCGACGCCGACGAGACCGTGCCCTACGCCCACGGCGTGCGGCTGACGAAGGCGCTCAAAGATGCCGGCGCCGCGGCCGAGATGATCTCCGTTCCCGGCGGCAAGCACGGATTCCCGGCCGAAAAGCTCGACGCGATCTATCCGCAGATCTTCGCGTTTTTAGCCAAGCACGGCGTCCAGTAGCGCCTGCGCGATCTCCCGCGTCTTGGCGGCATCGCCCATCAGCAGCCGGAAGGGCAGCCAGAAGGCGTCGCGAATGCAGGCTTCGGCGTTGGGGCAGGGCAGGGCGCGGTGGGGCAGGCCGCCCACGTACATCGGGTTCTGCTGGAGGGTGTGCGGGTAGAAGGGCGTGGCAGGAATTCCCGCGGCGTGCAGGCGCTCGCAGAAGGCATTGCGCGAGAGGCCCAGCCGGTCATCGACGCGGCCGAGCAGCAGGTACCAGGGGTTGCGCGTGACCGCGGCGGGGACGTGCTGCCAGGTGATGCCGGGCAGGTTGGCCAACTCTTCAGCGAAGACCGGCCAGTTGCGCATCCGGTTTTCAATCTGTTCGTCGAGGCGTTCGAGCTGCGCGATCAGCACGGCGGCGTGGAGCGCGGAGAGGCGATAGTTGTTGCCGGGTTCGAAGTGGTGGAAGAACGTATAGCCGGGGCGGCGGCCCTGGTTCATGTAGCTGCGCATCCGTTCGGTGAGCGCGGCATCGCTCGTGAGGACGATGCCGCCTTCGCCGGCCGTCATCACCTTGCCGTTCTGAAAGGAGAAGCTGCTGGCGAGGCCGAACGAGCCCGCCCGCTTCCCGCGCCACTCGGCGCCGTGGGCGTGCGCTGCGTCTTCCATCAGGATCAACCCGTGTTCGGTGGCTAACGCTCCCAGCGCGTCCATGTCGGCGAGCGGCCCGCCGAAGTGAACGGCCAGGATCGCCTTGGTGGCCGGCGAAATCGCCTGGCGCGCCTGTTCGGGGTCCATGTTGAACGTGTAGGGTTCGATGTCGACGAAGACGGGCGTCGCGCCGACGCGCGATACGGCCGAGGCGGTGGAGACGAACGAGATGGCCGGGACGATGACCTCGTCTCCCTTGCCGATGCCGGCGGCTGCCAGCATCATCTCGAGTGTCACCGTGCCGTTCACGGCGGCCACGCCGTGCTCGCAGCCCTGGTAGGCGGCGAAGGCCTTTTCGAAGTCGCCCACCATCGGGTGGAAGCCGCCCCACTGGGGGCTGGCCAGGACTTGATCGAGGAGCTCTCGTTCACGGGAGGTCGACACGGGCCAGGACGGAAGCGCAAGCATCCCTCTAGAGTAAAGGAATGGACATTTTGCGCGAAAGACTGGAAGAACTGGAACGGCTCGAATTCCAAATGGGCCCGGCTCGTGGGAAGTTGGCCCTGGCGCTGGATGTGCTGACGGACGCCTTGGTTCTGGTGGGGCAGCACGGTGTCTACTGCACCAGCGTGCGCAATCCATCGAAGCCGGCGATGGACGTGCAGATGGTGCTGGCGGGGCTTGAAGGCGCCAAGGAATTGATCCAGGGCGCCATGTCCGAGATCAAGAAGAGCTGACGAACCAGCAACCCAGCATCCGCTTGCCGTCGCTGACGGGCGCGGGCTGCACCTGTTCCAACCGGTAGCCGAGTTCGGCCATGGCGGCCGTCAACTCGTCGACCGGCACCAGTTGCGGATGCGCCTTTTCCCGAAAGACGTTCATCGTGCCGGGGACGGTCCGGCCGGGCGTTACGGCGCTGGCGACATCGGCCGGGTTCTCCTGAATCACGGTGAGCACCCGCCGGCTTTGCCACCGCCGGAAGCTGTGGATGGCCCGGCGCCAGTCGACGTGTTCGAGCACGAGCGTGACGGCGGCGTGGGGATAGGGGCCGGTCAACTGCGTGGCTTCGATGTCATCGACCCGCGTGGCGGCCTCGCCCAGCCGGGCGCGCAGTTTTTCTAGGAAAACGGGATTGAGGTCGGTGAAGACCATGCGTCCGGCGCCGGCCTGCTCCGGCGCGAGAAAATCGAACATCTGGCCGGTGCCCGCTCCGGCCACCAGCACCGTTTCTTCCGGTGCGACGGCGGCGAGCCAGGCGGCCATCAGCCCCGCGTTGGCTTGCGCCTGGCCGATGCCCGCCATGTGCTGCTCGTAGTCGGCCGGCTCAATCGTCAGCCAGGCTTGCCGCAGAAGGTCGCGCATCAGAGGCCCCGCAGAAACGGGTTGCGTTTCGCTTCGCGGCCGATGGTGGTATTCGGCCCGTGGCCGCAGATGACTTCGGTGTCTTCCGGCAGCACGAGCAGCTTCGTCTTGATGCTCGCCAGGATCTTGCGCCCATCGCCGCCCGGCAGGTCCGTGCGGCCGATGCTATCGCGGAACAGGGTGTCGCCGGCGATCAGGGTCTTTTCGCTCGGCAGATAGAGGCTCGTGCTGCCTTGGGTGTGGCCGGGCGTATGGATCACCTGCATTTCGTAGTTGCCGAAGCGGAGCGTATCGCCTTCTTTGGCCGGGGTGTCGATCGTCGTCTGTTCGGGCGTCTCCATGCCGAGCCAACTGGCTTGGATGGCGAGAGCGTCGTAGAGCTCCTGGTCTTTCGGGTTCATGATGACCGGGGCGCCGGTGATCCGCTTCAGTTTCGCCGCGCCGCCGATGTGGTCGATGTGCGCGTGCGTGATCACGATCATCTTGACGGTCAACTGGTGCTTGGCCAGGATCGCTTCGATCTCGCTGATGTCGTCTCCGGGATCGACGACGATCGCCTCCCGTGTCACTTCATCCCCCAAAATCGAGCAGTTGCACTGCAACTGCCCCACCGGCAAAATCTCGTGGATCATTCCTTCAATTCTAGGACCTTTGCCTCCGGCCCCCAATCTAAGAGACAGTAAGAGAAAGACATGATCGATCCCCTTGCTTATCTCGTCCGCTTCCTCCATATCGGCTCGGCTGTTGTTCTGCTGGGCGGCATCTTCTATGCCTGGAATCTCAGCAAGTCCGGCAAGCTGTCCGGCAACCCCGCCGATGGCTTTCAGCCGTCGATGCTGATCTCGGTGCTGCTGCTACTCGCCACGGGTCTTTATCAACTGATGACCCGCATGGGGGGCGGCGTGCCCAAGTTCTATCACATGATCTTCGGCATCAAGTTCTTGCTGTTTCTGCATATCGCCGCGGTCTCGATCATTCTGGTGAAGCCGCAGACGACGCCTGAGAAGCGCGCCCGGCTGCTCACCGGCCTCGCCTTCTCCGGCATCGGCGTGCTGCTGCTCGGCACCGCGCTGCGTTCTTTGGGGAACTGATGACGGCGCTGTTTGAACTCGAAGGCCGCGGCCGCATCCGCGCCACGGGCGAAGATCGGAAGCGGCTGCTCCACGCCATGACGACGAACCATGTGGAGCAACTGGAGCCCGGACAAGGCTGCTATGCGTTCTTTCTGAACGCCAACGGGCGCATCCTGGCCGACGTGCAGGTGCTGGCGGCGGAGGATTCGCTGCTGCTCGATGTCGAACCCGCGAGCCGCGAGTTCGTCCTCGGCCACCTGGACAAGTACATCATCGCCGATGACGTCACGATCACCGACGAGACCGCCGATTGGACCACGTTGGCCGTCGAAGGGCCCGACGCCGCGGCCCTGCTCGAGGCCGCCGGAGTTCCCGTCCCGGAGGCCGATCTCGCCTCGCTGCCGTGGGCGGGCCGGCTGGTGGTGAAGACCAGCTTCACCGGTCAACCGGGCTATTGGATTCTGGTTTCTCCGCTGGATGCGCCCATCGTCCAGGAAGCCATCCTGGCTGCCGGCGCCGCGGAACTGACGTTTGGGCAGGCCGACGCGCTCCGCATCGTCCACGGTAAACCCCGCTACGGCGTCGACTTTTCTGACGCCCATCTCGTGCAGGAGACGCAGCTGATGCACGCCGTGCACTTCCAGAAAGGCTGCTATCTGGGCCAGGAGATCGTCGAGCGCGTGCGTTCCCGGGGCCAGGTCCATCGGCGGCTGATGGCGCTTCGCGTCGCCGGCGATGCGCCCATCGCCCCGCACACGAAAGTGATGGCCGGCGAAAAGGAGGCCGGTGAGATTAGCTCCGCTACGCCTCTCGGCGAGGAAACGGCCGCGATCGGGATCCTGCGCGCGGAACTGCTGAGCAGTCCGCTAACGGTGGACGGCCGGGCGGTAACTCCGCAGGCCCACTAAGAACTCGTCGGGTACGGCAACGTTGCCGCGGCGCCCGCTGCCCAGCATAATGTCGGGTTTGTTGCCGCCGTGATGGTCCGAGCCGCCGGTTTCGAGCAGCCCGTACTTGACCGCGTACCCGCGGTAGCGGGCGACATCGGCGGGCGAATGGTCCGAGTGGATCACTTCAATACCCGCCATTCCCAACTCGACCGCCTCGGCCACCATCGCCTCTTCCTCTTCGGCTTTCCGCTTGCCCAACCGGATGGGATGCGCCATCACGGAGATTCCGCCGCCCTCCCCCACCCGCTGCAAGGCATCGGCCAAGGCCACCTCTTCGCGCTGGACAAAGGCGCGGCCCTCTTCGGAAAGGAAGGTGTCAAAGGCCTCCTGCGTCGTTTGCACGTAACCCTTTTCGAGGAGAACCCGGGCGAAATGCGGCCGTCCCGTCATCGTCCGGCCGATCGCCTCCACCTCGGCCAAGGTAATCGCGACGCCCACCTCGTTCAGCCGGGCGATTAAGCGGATGTTCCGGTCGCGGCGGTACTCCTGCTGCTCCCGCACCCAGCTCTCGAACGCCGCCGACGGCCCCGAGTGGGGAAAGTAGGCCAACACATGGACGGTCTTGCCGTGGAACTTCGTCGACAATTCAATGCCGCAGATCAATTCAAACGCCAGCGCGGCCGCGTACTCCCGGGCCTGCTCATAGCCGAAAAACGTATCGTGGTCGGTGATCGAAAGGGCGGTTAGGCCAGCGTGCCGGGCCAGATCAATCAGTTCCCGCGGCGTATCGGTGCCGTCTGAAGCATCGGTGTGACTGTGGAGATCGATCAACCTCTTAGGTTACTCGATCAGGCCTAGCGCCTGCAGTTTCGCCCAGACCTTGGCCTCGCTCTCTTCAATCGGCTCGGTCGCTGTATCGCAGCGGACGTCGGGGTGCAACGGGGGCTCGTACGGGTCCGAAACGCCGGTAAAGTGTGGGATCTCGCCGGCCAATGCCTTCTTGTAGAGGCCCTTCACGTCCCGCTCGGCCAGCACACTCACGGGCGCGTCCATGAACACCTCGACGAAATGCCCAATCCGGTGGCGAACCGCGTCGCGGGTCTCCCGGTAGGGCGAGATGGCGGCCGTAATCGCAATCACCCCGTTCCGCGCGAGCAGTTCGGCGACGAAACCGATGCGCCGGACGTTGGTGTCGCGATCCTCCCGCGAAAACCCGAGGCCCTTTGACAGATGCTCCCGCACCTCGTCGCCGTCGAGCAGCTCCACGCGGGCGCCCTGCGCCTTGAGCCGGTCATAGATCCGTTGGGAAAGCGTCGACTTGCCGGCGCCGCTCATCCCCGTAAACCACAGTGCAAATCCCTTATGCATTCGGTTGCAATACCTGTTCGAGCAACACATCCACCGTCCGCAAAACCTTCCCGGACGGGGTGAAATGCAGCCCGCATTCTTTATCGGCGGACTCTTCCCACCACCAGCGCCCCGCGCGCTCCCCTTCGCCTGGCAAAGTCGGGCGCGTGCACGGTCCGCAGCCAATCGAGGGGTACCCCTTTTCATAGAGCGGATGCTGCGGCACGTTGTGCTCGGCGATGTAAGCCCGCACCTGCTCACTGCTCCAATCCGCCAGCGGACTCAGCTTTACCTTGCCCCGGTCCTCTGCCACCGCCGCAATCGACTCGCGCGACTCGGACTGTTCCCGCCGCAAACCGACGGCGTAGGCATCCACCTCGTGGAGCTTCCGTTCGAGCGGCCGCACCTTTCGAATGTGGCAGCACAGCTTCCGCTCCGGAACACTGCCATAAAAGAGGTTCGGCCCGTGCTGCTGCACCATCCGTTCCACTTCACTGGTCTCCGGCAACAGCATCTCCACTTCCAACCCGTAACGCTGCCGGACCATCTCAATCATCGTGTAGGTCTCTTCGGGTAAGCGGCCGGTATCGAGCGTGATCACCCGGACCTGGGGATCCAGTTGGGCCGCCATGTCGACCAGGACCATCCCTTCCCGTTGAAAGGATGTTGTGATGGCGAACCGGCTTCCGTATTGCGCCATAGCCCAGCGCAGGAGATCCAACGGCGGCGTGCCGGGTTCAGGGAAGGAGAGGCTCATGGAATCACCTCTAACTCTATCAAATAGGTCTAGATTCCGGCTACCGGCGAATCTTCGGCTTCCGGTACACGCGGGCTCTGTGCTTCTTCGGGTCGTAGACCGGCGCCTTCACCTTGTTCTGCGACCGTTTCGGCGCCTTGTTCCGGGCTCCCGCGCCTTCGCCTTCCCCCGCCTCAACCTCAACGGGCCGTTCCGTAGTCCCCAGCGCGGACAGCACCGCTTCCTTGGCCTCGAAGCTGAAATCTCCTTGTTCGGGCGAACGGTTCACCGCCCAGGCCACGGAGATGCCGTTCGAACCCCGGTAAACCCACGCCAACCCCCAATCATGCAGCGCCCCGCTCTGCGCCCAACTCCCGCGCCGCTCCCCAACGAGCCGGTCGACGCCATCGGCGAACCGCACCAGATCCGCCATCGTCGCGGTCCAGCCGGCCGCCGAGCCCCATTCCTTCACTCCAGGGGTCCGGCTCCACCGTGTCTGCTTCATTCCCAGCGGATCCAGCACCCGGGTCTTCACGAACCGTTCAAAGGGCTGTCCGCTCACCCGTTCAACGATGGCGCCCAACAGCAGCGCTCCGGCGTTCGAGTACCGCCGCCGCGTTCCGGGATCGAAGTCCAGCGGCGCACTCGCCAGATTGCGTAACGGCTCCTGGCTGTTTACATTCGCCGCCACCACATCCACCCGTGCCACGGACCGGTCCCATCCGCCCGCATGGTCGAGCAACTGCCCGATGGTCACTTTGTCCAGACGCGGATCGCGGTGCGCCGGCAGCAACTCGGCCACCATTCCCCAAGCTGGCTGGTCCAGCCGCAGCCGGCCTTCTTTGACAAGCAGCATGACGGCCGCCCGCGTAATCGCTTTGGTGCAACTGGCAATCGGCAGCTCCGACTCCGGTTTCACATTGCCGAACCCGCGTACCGTCAGGACTTGCCCGTCCCGCGCCACGGCCAGCGCCCCGCCCGGAATATCGTATTTCCCCAACAGACGCGCGAAGGCCAGTTCCGCATCCCAGGTGGAGGTCTCGGCGGCCGCCGGCAAACAGGCGATCACAACGATTGCGAAATGGCGGAGAATAACCGAAAGACTGTTCATGCGTCCTCGTCGGCTCCATCGGCTGTTTCTCCTGGCGACTTTAGCCTCGTGCCTCTGCGCGCAGCCGGCGCACACGGTGCTGATTGATACCGACGCCGGGGCCGACGATCTGTTGGCCATCCTGTTTCTGCTGCAACGCCCGGATGTCCGCGTCGAAGCCATCACGATCGTCCACGGCCTGGCGGAACCCAAGGCCGGCGCCGAATCGGTCGCCCGCCTGCTCGCTTACTGCCAACGCCCGGGCATTCCCATCTACCTCGGCGCGGCCCGTCCCCTTGAAGGCGCCGCTGCTTTCCCCGCCGAATGGCGCGCCGCCGCCAATCAGCTTCTTCGCCAGCTTCCGGCGGCTCGTCCCGCGCCGCAGTCCGAATCCGCGGCCGCTTTTCTCAAGCGCCGCCTTCTCCGGGGCGCTCCCGTGGACGTTCTGGCCCTCGGCCCGCTCACCAATTTCGCTTTGGCCCTGCGCGAAGAGCCGCGCCTGGGCCGCGCCATTCACGACTTCGTTTGGATGGGAGGCTCCCTCGACGCTCCCGGCAATGTGCTGGCCGCGCCTTCGGCCGAATGGAACGCCTACCTCGATCCGCTCGCTGTGGAATCCGTTCTGGGCACCGGCTGGCCGTTGCGGGTGGTCGGCCTCGACGCCGCCAATCAGGTTCCCGTCACCCTGACGGATCTCGAACGGCTGGAGGCGCTCCGTCTGAACGCCGCCACGTGGCTCGCCGTTGAACTCCTCCGCACGGAAGCGTCTTCCATCGCCGCGGGCCGCTATTTCGCCTGGGATCCGCTGGCCGCCGCGGTCCTCGTGGAACCGGGCCTCGCCCGCTTCGAGCACGTGGCGCTGGGCGTCCGCAAACGCGCCCAGGAGCGCGGGCGCCTTCTGCGCGTCCCCGCCGTGAAGCCGAATGCCGCCGTCGCCATGGCGGTTGAACCGGGCCGGTTTCGCCGCGTGTTCGTCTCTGCGATGCTGTTGTAACTAATTTGAAACCGATATGGCATCCTGGTGTGACCCGTTTACGGGAGACTAGGAGATCTATGAACTGCCCGAAATTGCTTGCCGGTATTGCGCTGGCCCTCTTCAGCGCAACCGGCATTTCTTATGCCCAATCGACCCTCGGGGTCGTTGTGGGAACCGTAAAGGACCCTTCCGGCGCTGTTCTTTCGAACGCTGCCGTGCAATTGACCAACACCGGTGAAAACACCACCCGCGAAGGACAGACGTCCGCCGACGGCAACTTTGAATTCCAAAACGTGAAGCCCGGCCTCTACGCCGTGAAGATCTCCGCGCCCGGTTTCCGGGCCTTCGCCGCCTCCGATATCCGCTTGGCCGCTCGCCAGACGGTCCGTGTCGACGCCGCCATGCAGGTTGGCGAACTGACGCAGCAAGTGGAAGTCACCTCCTCGGCCGGCGTTATCGCCACCGACTCTCCCGTCATCGCCTCGGCCCTCACCGCCGATAAAGTGCTCAATCTGCCCGGCAACGTCCGTGGCGTGTCCACGAGCCCCTATGCGCTTATCGCCACGCTGCCCGGCGTCCAGGCCGACAACGGCGGCGGCTATTCGATTCAAGGCGGCCTGCCCGCGCAGAGCGAATCCTCCGTCGATGGCATCTCCATCACGCAGGCTACTGGCAACTCCCCGAATCGCAACCTGTTTCCGAGCGTAGAGTCTATCGCTGAAATCCGGGTGCAGGGCGTCGGCAACAACGCCGAATACGGCCAGCCCGGCGACGTCACCGCCATTTCGAAGGGTGGCACCAATGACCTCCACGGCGCCGGCTTCTGGTACCACCAGAATCGCGCCCTCGATGCCCGCTCCTTTGGCCAGGCCGCGCTGCCGTCGAAGATCTCGAACGTGTTTGGCTTCACCATCGGCGGGCCGGTCGTGCTGCCGAAGCTCTACAACGGCAAGAACCGGACGTTCTTCTTCTTCACGCTCGAAAGCCTCCGGCTGCCGCGCCAATCGACGATCCAGAACACGGTCCCCACGGCGGCCATGAAAGCGGGCAACTTCACCGGCGAAACGGCCACCGTGCGGGACCCGCTCACCGGGCAGCCCTTCCCCGGCAACACGATTCCGTCCAACCGCATCAGCTCCATCGCCCGCGCCGTGCTGGCCTTCTATCCGGATCCCAACCAGGGCAACCCCAATCGGGTCTCGAATGCGAACTACATCAACAATCTCGATGCCACCACCCGCAGCAACCAGTTCGACGTGCGCATCGACCACCAGTTCACTTCGAAGCATCTGGTCTTCGGCCGGTACACGCAGAAGGAGAACCCCTCCCAGTCCGTCAATCGGCTGCTGCTGCCGAACGACTCGACGTTTAACGATCACCGCCAGGCCGTCGTCAGCTACACCTGGACCATCACGCCCACCCTGCTGAACGAGTTCCGCGGCGGCATCTCCTTTGCCAAGTCCGGCGCCGTTTTCAACTTCGATGGCCGCGCCTTCGCGAACTCCCTCAACCTCCAGGACATCCAGAAGGACATCTTCTTCAACGCCCTCCCGAACTTTGATATTCAGCAGTTCACCGGGTTCTCGAAGGGCCGACCTGGCCGCGGCGCGAGTTGGAACACGCAGTACATCGACAACCTCACCTGGATCAAGGGCAAGCACACCCTGAAGTTCGGTTTCGCTCTCCGCCAACTGCGCGCGGAAAGCAACCTGGGCTTCACCACCGGGGACAACTACGGCAACTACGTCTTCTCCGGTAACTTCACCGGGAACTCGTTCGGCGACTTCCTGCTCGCCGCGCCGTTCCAGACGAGCGTCTCCGTCGTCCAGACCGACAACGATGGCCGCGGCACCCACTATCAGGCCTACGTGCAGGATACCTTCCGCGCCACCAACCGCCTGACTCTCGACTTCGGTCTGCGCTACGAGTTCCAGCCCGGATACTCGGACGCTGGCTTTAACATCGCGAACTTCGATCGCACCGTGCCGGTCACCGGCCGCGTTGTCACCATGTCCGACCCGAAGGCGATTCAACTCGTCGCCCCGGCCACGCTGCTCAGCGTGAATGCCTGCCCTGGGGCCTCCATCGGCGGCGTGCCCTGCACTCCGTTCGTCACCGCCGAACAGGCCGGCCTGCCCGAAGCGCTCCGCAAGAACTATGCCACGCAGTTCCTGCCGCGCCTCGGCTTCGCTTACCGCCTCGGGGACAAGACCACCGTCCGCGGCAGCTACGGCATCTACAACATGGCGCTGCTCGGCTCGGTGTTCTTCTCGCTCACCGGCACCGTGCAGAGCGACGTCCGCCAGTTCAACAACGTCGGGCCCAACGGCCAGCCGCTGTTCTTCCTGCCGCAGACCCGCCCCGGCGGCTCGGCCAGCGGCGTCCGCGGCGGCTCGCTCGGCACCTTCGAGTTCCGCACCGCAAACCAGATCGACTTCCGCCCGCCGTACATGATGCAGTGGGGCCTCTCGGTCGACCGGCAGCTGACGAACTCCATGGGCCTCCGCGTCTCCTACGTAGCCAACAAGTCGACCCACCTGCCCTGGGCGCCGGACCTCAATCAGGCCCAGCCTTCTACCAACTTCTTCACCCAGCGTCCGCTGACAGACCGGCCCTTCCCGAACTGGGGCTTGATCTACAGCCGTGACGCCGGCGCGAACTCCATCTACCAGGCCGGTCAGGTGGAACTCAACCGCCGCTTCTCGGCCGGACTTACCTTCACGGCGGCCTACACGTTCGCCAAACACCTCGGTGACAACGCTGGCCCGAACCCGAACAGCTTCGCCGGCGAAACCGGTGGCGGCCGCGTGACCAACTCGCTCGACCGGCGCTCCGATCGCGGCGATGTCTACGCCACGCGCCGTCATCGCAGCATCAACACGCTGCTCTACGAACTGCCCTTCGGCAAAGGCCGCCGCTGGATGGCCAACGCCAACGGCGCGGTTGACGCCATCCTGGGCGGCTGGCAGATCTCGTCCATTCTCAGCCTGCAGTCCGGCCCGTTCCTGACGCCGACCTTCAACGGTGGCGACCCCTCCGGCACCAATGCTCCGGCCCGCGGCACGCAGCGCCCGGACCGCCTCGGTGATGGCTCGGTGGCGGAACCGAATCGCAACGTCTGGATGGACCGCAGCGCGTTCGTCTGCCCCGGCCGCACCCCTGGCGCTCTGCAGTTCAACTGCGCCATCGGCGCCGTGCCCGGCCGCGACCCGAACCCCATCGGCCGCTTCGGCAACTCCGGCGTCGGTATCATCACCGGCCCCGGCACCTTTGGCTGGAACATGGGTATGGCCAAGACGTTTAACCTCGTCGAACGCCTCACCATGCGGCTTGAAGGCTCGTTCACCAACGTGCCGAACGCCACCAACCTCGGTGACCCCGAAGTGAACATCGCCAACAACAACTTCGGCCGCATCACCGGCGTCCGGGGTGTGGACTTCGGCGGTGGCCGTACCGGTCAGGTCGGTCTCCGGCTGCAGTTCTAAACCAGCCAGCCACGCAAAACGAAAGAGCCCGGCTAAACCCGGGCTCTTTCGCATTTTAGAAACTCAATTTCAGGGCCAACTGCCCCAGCCGCGACGGCCCCGCCTCTAAGATCCGCCCGAAGTTGGGCGAGTTCAAGTCGCTCACCGGCACTGCGAAGTTCGCGTGGTTCGCCACGTTGAACACCTCCACGCGGAACTGCAGCTTTAGCCGCTCCGTCAGCGCGAAGGTCTTTAGCAACGAAAGATCCAGATTCGTGAGGCCCGGCCCCCGCGCGATGTTCCGCCCGGCGTTGCCGAAGCGGCCCGCGTCGGTGACTGGGTTCAACCGCCGGAACGCGCTCCGCGGCAGCCACTGCTCCACGGTTCGTGGCCCCTGATTGGGATCGGCGATCAAGTCCGGCCGCCCGCCGCTGTAGCCCGAAATTGGCGGGTGCGAAGCCTGTGCCGCCACGTTCGTCGAGTCGAACACCGTGAACGGCGTCCCGGAATGCGCGGAGAGGATGGCATTCAATTGCCAGCCCCATCGGATGTCCCAACTCCCACTGAACACGAACCGGTGCCGCGCATCGAACAACGAAAGGCCCCGCTCCGCCCGCAGGTCAAACGGGTTCTGCGCAATGTCATTCTCACCCGCCAACGGCCGCGCTGCCGCCCCGCCCAGGTTCATCGCCGAAAGGTAGTCGATGGTCTTCGAAAACCAGTAGGAGGCGTTGAAGCCCAGCCCCGCGTCGAACCGCCGGCTTAAGCTGAACTGTCCGGCATGGTAGGACGAGTTCGTGATGTAGCTCAGCATCGCGACGTGGGTGAAGTCCGGCGCGTAGAGCCGCCGGCTGTCGGCGTTCTGCGGGGTCGCCCCGGGCCGGAAGACGGCCGGGTTGGCTTCGATGTTGCGCGGCAGCCGCGTCCCCTTGCTGCCCAGGTAGCGCCCCTCCGCTACATACTTGCCGAACAGCGATCGCTGCACCGTGAAGTTCCAATTCTGCGCGTACGGCGGCCGGGCGTTCCGGTCCATCACCACCAGAGTCAACGGCAGCGGAAACGTCCCCGGCGCCGGCCGGTTTGTCGAACCATACGGGTCCGTGAAGTTCACGCTCGGCCCGCTAAATTGGATCAACTGCGTCGAAGGCAGCGAACTCACCGGCACCTGCGACGCCACGCCGGACCCGTTCGCAAACGGATCAAAGAAAATGCCGTATCCCGCCCGCACGCTGAGCAACCCGCGCCCATCCGGGTTCCACGCTACGCCAAACCGCGGCATGAGCCCCTTTCGAAACACCGGCGCCACGCCCGCCGCCACCCCCTCATCACCGGGGAACAGCAGCCCCCGCGGAGCCTCCGGCCGCACCGTCGATTGCTGCCCTGGCACGAAGGCGTTCAGCCGGTCTCGCACTTCGGTCAACGGCGTGTTCACCTCCCACCGCAGCCCGTAGTTCAGCGTCAGCGTCCGCCCCACGCGCCACTCGTCCTGCGCATACACCGCCGTCTCCCATCCCCGCATACCGCGCGACAGATCGCCGAGCCCTTGATAAAACACCGCCGGCCGCCCCAGCAACAAGTTCGCGAATCCGTCGCCAAAGGGCGGCGTCGGCGCGAATACGAAAAACGCATTCGGCGCAATCGCCTGGAACATGTTCAAGTAAAGTCGCCGCACCTCCGCACCGAGCTTCCACGAGTGCCGCCCCCGCGCGAGGCTGAACGAATCGGCCACCTCCCAACTCGTCTGCGCCGAGGTCCGCGGACCCGTAATCGATCCGCCCACCGGCGAATAACCGCTCACGTTGAAGAACGGCGCGCTCTGCCCCTGCGGCGAAGCCGAGTCATAGTTGAAGCCGAAGTCCCGCGGCGAAATCTGGTTTAGCCGCTGATCAAACAGGAACACATGGCGGAAGAACGCCGCGCGAAATACGTTCACGGCGTTCGGCGAAACCACATGCGTCTCGCTCAGCGCGAGGGAATTCGTCCGCAGATCGTCCCGCACGGGAAAGCCCGGCAGGTCCGAGCCGCGGATGGAGATCGGGTTCCGGTTGTAGCCTTCCGCGAACGAGTACCGCACGTTGAGTTGGTCCCGCTCGCTCGCCAGATAGTCCACGCGCCCGCCCGCCTGGTTCGATTCGTTATCCGTCACCACGGTGCCCGTGTATACCGATGGCGTCGTGTTGCCCAGCGGATACAGCGCCGCCACACGCTGGCCCACGGCGCTGATCTGCGAAGGCGGAATCACCCCGTTCGCGAAGATCCCCGCCCGTTGCTCTGGCGTCGGCACGTTGGCCGACCGCGTAATCCCCTGCCGATTGCGGAAGCCCTCCGCATACGCAAAGTAGAAGAGTTTGTTGGCCTGCACCGGCCCGCCCAGCGTCCCGCCGAACTGGTTCTGCTTGAGCGGTTCCACGTCGCGCGAAAAGAAGTTCCGCGCATCAAACACGTCGTTGCGAAAGAACTCGTACAACCCGCCGTGCAGTTGGTTCGTCCCGGACTTCGTCACCACCGAAGTGTTCGAGCCCGCCGTCCCGCCATACTCCGGCGGCGCAGTATGCGTCAGAATGCGGAATTCGCTGATCGAATCGACAGGCGGCCGCAGCGCGAAGCCGCCGTCCATGCGGTTGACGTTCTTCGCCCCGTCGAGCAGGAAGTTGTTCGACTCCGGCCGCTGCCCGTTCACCGAGTAAGCCTGCCCGGCGCGCAACGATCCGCCCGCCGTGGCGATGCCGTTCGTCAGATCGGCGACGCCGGCCTGCAGCAGCCCGAGTTGCGTGAAGTTCCGCCCGTTCAGCGGCAGGTCCAGAATCTCCCGCGTCGTCACGGTCTTGCCGAGTGCGTTGCTCGCCGTATCCACCAGCGCCGCCTCGCTCGAAACGCTGACGGACTCCCGTACGCCCGCCACCTCCAGCCGCACGTCCAGCCGCCGCACCTGGCTCACCTCCACCGCTAACGGCTGACTGACGAAGGGAGCAAACCCGGGGGCCGCCACCGCCACGGTGTAGCGTCCCACGGGCAGCATCGCAAACCGGTAGTGGCCAGACTCTACGGCCGCGGTCTTCACCAAGCCCGTGTCCGCGTTCGTCACGGTCGCCCGGCCGGTCGCCACGGTTCCGCCGGAGGCATCGAGCAAGCTCCCTTCGATGGTAGCCACCGGGTCTTGCGCTAGGACGGGCAGCGCAGCAAGGAGAAATAAGAGTCGCACCCCGTCAAGCTAACGACTCTCCGGGCGCCCCGCAGTAATCCCATTCCACTAGCGATGATCGAGCGCCACCGGCGCCTGCCCCTCTACACACCGGTACGTTCGTCCCGTCGCCAATTGCTTGAACTCATCCACTCGCCCATTCGGCCACCGCACCACCACCCGCTTCACCGCCGTCTGCAGCCCCACCCCAAACGTCACCGCCAGCATCGACGACGATAGATAACTCGACCCGCTCCGCACCCGCCGCATCTGCCAACCGTCGGCGTCCTCCACCTGCACCACCGCCCCAATCGCGTCGCGATTCGACGTCCGCCCCTCCAGTTGGAACCGGATCGAACGGTGCCCGTTCCCCACATCATTCCGGTACAGATACGCCGGCCCCCCGTTCGTCGTCAGCAGCACATCCAAATCTCCATCCCGGTCAAAGTCGCCCAGCGCCAAGCCCCTCCCCACCTTCGGCTCGCGAAAGCCGCCGCCTACCTCGCCGCTGATGTCCCGAAACCTCCCCTTGCCATCGTTCCAAAACAAATGCGGCGGCTGCGCATACGCCGGCCCCCGCGCCAGGTTCCGCACCGAGTCGTCGATGTGCCCGTTCACCGCCAGCAGGTCCAAGTGCCCATCCAAATCGGCATCGAAAAACAAACACCCAAATCCCAAGGTGGTCCGCGACGCCGCCGCGATGCCCGTCTCCGCCGCGCGATCGACAAACCCCGTTCCCGTCGCTTCGTACAACCCGATCATCTCGTTGTCGAAGTTGGTAACGGCCAACCCCTCCCGGCCCGTCCGCCGGAAGTCGCCCGCGTCCACGCCCATGCCCGCCCGCGCCCGTCCATCCTCGGCGAAGGCCACACCCGCCCGCACCGCCATCTCGCGGAACGTGCCGTCCCGGTTGTTCCGGTAGAGCTTATTCGGCTGCGTATCGTTGGCTACAAACAGGTCCGGCCAGCCGTCCTGGTCATAGTCCAGCATCGCCACGCCCAACGACTTCGTCGACGCATCGAACAGCCCGCTCTTCGCCGTCACGTCCTCAAAGGTCCCGTTGCCACGATTCCGGAACAGCCAGCACGTCGCGCCGCGGTAAGCCTCCGGCGTGCAGTACGATTTCGCCTTGCCGTCCAAACTGCAAAAGACGTCCTGCTCCGGCGACCATCGCACGTAGTTGCACACGAACAGATCCAGGTGCCCGTCCCGGTCATAATCGAACCACGCCGCCGAGGTCGAAAACCCTGTCCGGTTGCCCAATCCCGCCGCAGTCGTCACATCGACAAACGTCCCGCGCCCCGTGTTCCGCAGCAGCCGGTTCTGCCCCACGGCCGTCACGTAGAGGTCCGGAAACCCGTCGTTGTTGAAGTCCGCCACCGCCACGCCGAGGCCGTAGAGCGAGATGTCCAGGCCGGCCGCCTTTGTCACATCCGTGAAGGTTCCGTTGCGATTGTTCTTGAACAGTTGCAGCGTGGCTCGCCGCTGCGGATGCCCCGGCCAATCCTGCCCGTTCACCAGTAGTACGTCCAGCCAGCCGTCGTTGTCGTAATCGAGAAAGGCGCAGCCCGGCCCCAGCGTCTCCGGCAGGTAGCGCGAACCGAAGGCCCCCGTGTGGTGTTGAAAGTTCAACCCCGCCGCCCGCGTCACATCCACCAACTGCAGCCGCGGCCCCGGCGCCGCCAGGGCGAACAGCAGCTCCCGCCGCGTCATGGCAGCGTCACCAGCCCGTGCCGGATGGCGTGCATCACCAGGTCGGCCGTGTTGTGCACCTCGAGCGCGTCCATGATGTTTGCCCGGTGCACGGCAATCGTGTTCGCGCTCAGGCCGAGAATGGCGGCGATCTCCTTGTTCGCCCGCCCGGCCGCGATGTGCTGCAGCACCTCCATCTCCCGCGTGCTCAGCGGCCGTTTCCCCGCCGGCGCCGCCGCCTGCTGCAACCGCGGGTCAATCACGGTCTCTCCCGCCGCCACCTGCTTCACCGCGTCCACCAGCTCGAGATCGAGAGCGTTCTTCAGCAGATACCCGGCCACCCCCGCTTCGCGGCATAGCGCCACGTAGCTCGGTTCGGCGTGCATGCTCAGCATCAGAATCTTCACGTCCTGCCGCGCCGCCCGCAGCTTCCGCGCCGTCAATGCGCCGTTCTGCAACGGCAGCGCATAGTCCAGCACCACGACGTCCGGCTTCACCCGCCGGGCCACCTCCTCGGCCTCCAACCCGTCGCTCGCTTCGCCCACCACTTCGAGCTCCGCGTCATCCTCGAGCAACCGGCGAAACCCGCGCCGCACCAGGGCATGGTCGTCCACCAGCATCACCCGGATCTTAGCCATGCGGCACCTCCAATGTAATCGTAGTGCCCCCGCTTGTTTCGATGCGCAGCGTCCCGCCGAGAATCTCGGCCCGTTCGCGCATCCCCGCCAGGCCCACGCCCGGCGCCGCGCCCGCCGCGATGCCTGGCCCTTGGTCCGCGACTCGCAGCCGCAGGGGTTCACTGCCCAACTCCACCGCCACCTCCTTCACGCCCGCGTGCCGGGCCACGTTGTTCAGCGCCTCCTGCAAAATCCGAAAGACGTGGATCGCCCGCCCGGCCTCCATCGCCGGCGCCTTCGCCGGCCTGCTATAGAGCACTCGAATGCCTGTCTGCCGTTCGAACACCGGCAGATACCATTCGACGGCCGGCCCCAAACCCTGCTCTTCGAGGATCACCGGCTGCAGCGCCTGCGAAAGCGCCCGCACTTTTTCGAGCGTCTCCTGCACCACCACTTTCGTCTCCTGCAATTCCTCTGTGAACGCCTCCGGCGCCGACCTTCCCGCGCGCGAGAGCATCGCCCCCACCGCCGTCAGAATCTGCCCGAACTCGTCATGCAGATCCCTCGACACCGTCCGCAGCGTACTCTCCTGCGTCGCAATCAACTGCTGCGCCAGTTCGCGCCGCTGATTCGACAAGCTCGCCAACCGTTCAAAGAGCATCCGATTGGAGCGGATCAACGCCAGGCTCACGATCAACACGAGCGCCAGCGAAATCCCCAGGAAAACATAGGCATTCCGTTCAATTTCGCCGTAGATCACCGCAATCTGCTCCGCCGCCCGCTGCTCCTCCGCGTTGTTCTGCACGAGCAGCCGCGCCGTCAGCGCCGTCAGCGCCTGCTGCTGCGGCTCGACGGTCTCCCGGATGAACGCCGTCACCGTCCCGGCCGGCCCCGATTCGGCCAGCGCCTTCATCTTGTCGACCGTCGCCCAGAGCTGCGCGAACGCCGCCGCGAGGTAGGCCGTCTGTTGCGGATCCCGCCGTCCGCGCGCCAACTCCGCCTCCACGCGAATCGCATCGTCCAGGTTCTCGCGGATCCGGTCCAACTGCGGAGCCCAGGCCGTCAACGGGTATCCGTCCCTCTGGTCGATCATGTCCCGCAGCGCCAGCGCGAGCGAGTTCAGGTCGCTCTGGATGCGAATCAACTGCAGCGCCGCCTTCCGGTTCTGATCGATGATCTCGGTCTGCACCTCGCGCATCCGATTCACCGAGTTCAGCGTATAGCCCGCATAGGCCAGAATGATCGCGAGCGTCACGGCCACCCCGGCCGCCAGGCGGGCGCTGGGCGACGTCATGATTCGTACGGGGGCATCCACAACATCAGGATGGCGGAAAGAGCGGTCGGAATGGCAAGCAGGCTCAGGACCAAAGTGTACGACGCGGTCGAATCAAACACGCGCCCCAGCAGCACCGGGCCCAATCCCCCCGCGATGGCATAGAACGTCCACGTCAACCCGTACAAGGTCGAGAACGAACCCAGCCCGAAATAGCGCGACAGCAGATACGGCGTCACATCGGCCTCGCCGCCGAGCCCCAGGCCGATCAACAGCGCGGCCGCCAATCCGGCCGCGAACGTATGGGCGTAGGCCAGCAGCAGAATCCCCGCCGCCATTGCCGCCAGCAGCAGGCAGGAGATCAGCGGTCCCCGGAACCGGTCCAGCAGATAGCCGGTCAAGAGGCGTCCGCCCAGGCTCGCGCCCCCGAGCGCGGCTGCGATCCAAGCCGCCGTTCCCGCCTCGAGCCCGCGGTCCGTCAGCAACGCGGCCAGATGCGCAATCGCCCCGTTCGCCGCAATCGAGCTCAAAAACAACGTCGCCACCAGAATCCAAAACGCGCGCGTCCGCAGCGCCGCGCCCGCGCCGCCCGGCCCGCCGGATTGCCGCGCCGCCGCCGCAGGATTCGTCCGCAAAAACTTGGCCGCCAGCGGCAGGCTCACCGCCAGCGCCAGGCCTCCCAACGTGAAGTACGCGGCCCGCCACCCGTAGCTGCCGATCAATCCCTGCGCCAGCGGCGGCAGCACAATCGAGCCCAGCCCCGTCCCGGCCATCACCACCGCCAAGGCCAACCCCCGGCGCTCCGAGAACCACGACGAGACCGCCCCCGAAAAGCCCATCTGTGTCGTCCCGTTTCCCACCACGCCAATCACAAAGAACACGAGATACAAATGCGCCAGGTGCGGCGTCAGCAAACCCAACGAGGCGAACGCCAGGCCGAACACCGCGAGACACGGCAGCACCACGCGGCGCGGTTCTCCGCGGTCGAGCAGCCGTCCAAGAAAGGGAGAACTCACGGCCACCGTCATCGCGGCGATGGCGAACGCGCGGGAAACCTCTTCCCGGCCCCATCCGAACTCCGCCGTGAGCGGCTTCAGGAACACGCTGAACGTGAAGACGAGCAGCGACCCGAAGCTCATCATCACGCCGTAGTGCGCGGCCAGCACGACGCGCCAGCCCGCGTACCCGAGCGACGATTCCGGACTACTTGCGGACGTAGCCATTTAGCGCCGTCCGCTTCCCGCCCGCGCGATGCGCTTCGTCGGAAAGTGCATGGACGCCGGAGGCATCAATCCAGCGGTTGTAGAAGTTAAAGAGGGAGCAGACGGTGATTGCATAGTAGATCTGTTCATCGGTCCATCCCGCGGCGTGCAGCGGGTCCATATCGGCCGCGGTGATCTCCGGCGACCGGCTATTCACTTTGTCGACGAAGCGGAACAGCGCCTTTTCGGCATCGGTGAGGGCGGAGGTTTCAAAGTTGTCGAGGACGGCCTGCACCGCCTCTTCGCTACCCAACAGAACTGCCGCGACCGCGGCATGGGACTTCAGTCAAAACGGGCAGTGGTTGCGTGCCGAGGTGAAGGCGGCGATCAACTCCCGCAGCCCCGCCGACAGCGGCGCTTCGCCATGGAGCATCTCGTGAGTGAACTTCGCCAGATGCTCGGTGGCCTGCGGCTTGTAGGCGAACAGGTGCCAGATCTGCGGATACTCGCCGCCGCCCTTCGCCATCGCGGAGATCGCCTGGGCATAGGGGCCGGGCGCGGGATTGGCCTCGACATCAGGAAGAAACATCGGTTCCATAGCCTTCCGAGGCTATTTGGACCTTGCGCTGCAAGCAATAATCAAAAAGAACTACCGGCCGCCGGGCTTCGTGACGACGTGCCAGAATTGCAGGGCATCATGCCGACGAAACACTCCTGGGAATTCAAACCCTATTTCCGTTCGAAAGCCTACGGCTGGAGCGGGTCGAGCCTGGCCATCAAACGGCTCAAAGCGGCCGTCGCGGAGATCAAGAAACTGGCTCGCACGGACGCCGTGACCGCCGCTGACGGCGCTGTGTGGCTCTTTGAACGATTCTGGCCCGCGTTTGAACGGATTGATACGTCGTCGGGAGCCTTGGGCAACGCAGTCAACTGCACCCAGGAGCAACTCCTGCCCGCGGTCATCACCGCTCCAGCGGATCGCAGGACGCGCGACCAGTGGCTCGGCCGGCTTTGGCAGGCCGTCCAGGATGACGGCGTCGATTACTTGTGGGTCGTGCAAAACCATTGGGGTGAACTATCCGCCTCGCCTGCCGTGGCCTCCGCGTGGGCCGATAGCTTCACGGGGCTCATTCGCATGGCGTGGAGCGACCCTCGGCCGGGCGGCACGGTGCAAGGGACGAGTCTTGGTTTATCGAGTCTGCTGGCGGCCGGCCGGCACCAGGAGATTTGGGATCTGCTGGCCATCGCCAGTTTCCCGTTCTGGCACTACCGCAAGTTCGGTGTCCATGCGTTTGTCAAAGACGGAAGGATCGAGGAAGCTCTGGCCTATGCCGAGGCCACCCGCGGACTCAATCAACCGGACCGGTCGATCGACTTGGCGTGTGAACGCATCTTGCTCGCCGCCGGCCGCGCCGCCGAAGCGTACGAACGCTATGCCCTTACCGCCAATGAAAGCGCTATGGGCTTGGCTACCTTTCGCGCGGTTGCCAGAAAGTACCCGGAGATGGATCCTTCCAGCATTTTGACGGACCTTGCCCGTTCGTCCGGCGACTCCGGCCGGTACTTCGCCGCCGCGAAGGATTTCGGCTACTTTGATTTGGCCCTGCGATTCGCCGAGAACGGCCGGACCGATCCGGGCACGCTCAGCCGGGCCGCCCGAGACTTTGCAGAGAAGCAGCCGGCCTTCGCGATGAAGGCGGGAAGGCTGGCGCTGCAGCGATTGCTCGAAGGCCACGGATTCGATGTGACGGCTCTGGATCTCCAAGAAGCCTACCAACGCTATCTGGCCGCCGCCACGCAATTGGGCTTGGCGGATTCCGCCGCGCGAGAAGCTGCCGCCCTCGCCGCCCCGTATCAGGGTTTCCGTGCCGCGGAACTCTTGCGGCTCTCCGCCCGCTGGACGCAGTAGGCCCCAAACAGCGCCAGGCCCACGAAGAAGCCGCCGATGAACACCCCTGCCCCCAATTCCTCGTTGGTGACCAAGAGTCTATACCCGGTCCAGGAAACAAACATCGCCACCCACCCGCCCAAGGGGTTTAGACCTTGCCGGCTCACCCACCCTCCCAAAACCATGGCGAAGCAAACCGAGGTAGCCATCAAAACTCGTACCCACCCAGTTGTCGCTTCAGGAGCGTACCAGGCGATTGCGCCTGCACTAGCGGCAACCAGCGCCCACCATCCTGGTTTCCAAGGCACCATTTCAACAAGCCTACCACCGCAAGCAGGGATTCTCCGGCCCATAGGCTAAAGCACCCATAGGCTAAAGTAAAGGTTCTGCCCCCGCCGCGCCTGCCATGCCTGAATTCAGCTTCGAAACCCTCCTCGAACAGTGGCCCGGCCTCACCCCGGACGAGCGTCTCCACGCCTTCCAATCCCTCCCCCCGGAACGCTCCGAAGAGTTCTTTCTCGAACTCAACAGCCGCCAGCAATCCGACCTCCTCCAGGACCTCCCCGACGGCATCAACCGCCTCTGGATCCGCCAACTCGCCCCCGACGACGCCGCCGACCTCATCCAGTTCGCCCCCAAAGAGCGCTGGCCCCACCTCCTCGGCCTCCTCGACGAAACCTCCCGCCGCGAAGTCACCGCCCTCCTCGCATACAAAGAGGACGCCGCCGGCGGCCTCATGTCCCCCCGCTTCGCCCGCCTCCGGCCCGAAATGACCGCCGATGAGGCCATCAGCTACCTCCGCCGCCAAACCACCCACCTCGAAACCATCTACTACGCCTACGCCCTCGACGAAAACCAGCACCTCCTCGGCGTCGTCACCTTCCGCGACCTCTTCGCCGCCGATCGCCACCGCCTCGTCCGCGACCTCATGCGTACCCAGGTCGTCCAAGCCACCGAAGACATGGACCAGGAAGCCGTCGCCAAGCTCTTCGCCGCCCACCACCTGCTCGCCCTCCCCGTCGTCGATGCCGAAGGCCGCATGAAGGGCATCGTCACCGTCGATGACATCGTCGACGTCGTCACCGAAGAGGCCAGCGAAGACATTCAGAAGGTCGGCGGCATGTCCGCCCTCGATGCGCCCTACCTCCAAACCAGCTTCTGGAGCATGGTCCAGAAGCGCGGCGGCTGGCTCTCCGTCCTCTTTCTCGGCGAAATGTTCACCGCCAGCGCCATGACCCATTTCGAAGAGGAGATAGCCCGCGCGGTGGTCCTCGCCCTCTTCGTCCCGCTCATCATCAGCAGCGGTGGCAACACCGGCTCCCAGGCCACGACGCTGGTCATCCGTGCGATGGCCGTCGGCGAGGTCAGCCTCCGCGACTGGTGGAAGGTGATGCAGCGCGAAATCGCCGCCGGCCTCGTCCTCGGCGCCTTCCTCGCCGTCATCGGCTACGCCCGCATCATGCTCTGGCAGTCCATCTGGCATCTCTACGGCCCCCACTATCACGTGGTGGCGATCACCGTCGCCGTCAGCCTCCTCGGCGTTATCCTCTTCGGCACCCTGGCCGGCTCCATGCTCCCCTTCGTCCTCCGCCGTCTGAATTTCGACCCCGCCAGCGCCTCCGCCCCCTTCGTCGCCACGCTCGTCGACATCACCGGACTCGTCATCTACTTCACCGTCGCCGCGCTTCTCATGCGGGGTACCCTCCTCTAAAACGGCCTAAGGGAAACCCCGCCACCAAATCTGGTTAAATTCCTTGACCCACCCCCACACATTGGGTCACCATTGCCAAGTATGGGTCAACTTTCCGTCGACTTAACGGCCCGCCCGGCCTCCGCCCGGCGCGCCATCTCCCCGGAGCAACGTGCCGGCGTAGCCTTCTCCCGGTACTTCACCTCCCGCCTCGCCGAAGGCGTAACCCCTTATGATGCCGTGCGTTGGGAGAAACGCACCGCCGCCATCGGCTCCAGCTCCGGCGCCGTCATCTTCGAACAAAACGACGTCGAAGTCCCCATCGGCTGGTCCCAAACCGCCACCAATATCGTCGCCAGCAAATACTTCTACGGAAAGCCCGGCTCCCTCGAACGGGAATCGAGCGTCGCCCAACTCGTCCATCGCGTCGTCGATACCATCACCGACTGGGGCGCCGCCGGCCGCTACTTTGCCACCCCCGCAGACGCCGAAAACTTCCGCTTCGAACTCGCCCACCTGATGCTCGAACAGAAGGCCGCCTTCAACTCCCCCGTCTGGTTCAACGTCGGTGTCGAATCCCAACGCGGCTCCGGCTACTACTACGACGAAACCACCGACTCCGCTCAACCCGTCACCCCCGGCGTCCGCAAGCCCCAGTGCTCCGCCTGCTTCATCAATAGCGTCCAGGATTCGCTCGAATCCATCCTCGAACTCGCCCGCACCGAGGGAATGCTCTTCAAGTGGGGCTCCGGCACCGGTTCGAACCTCTCCAATCTCCGCGAAGAAAATGGCACCCTCTCCGGTGGCGGCAAAGCCAGCGGCCCCCTCAGCTTCATGAAGGGCTTCGACGCCTTCGCCGGTGTCATTAAGAGCGGCGGCAAAACGCGCCGCGCCGCCAAAATGGTCATCCTCAACGCCGACCATCCCGACATCAACGACTTCATCTGGTGCAAAGCCAAGGAAGAGAAGAAGGCCCACGCCCTAATCGACGCCGGCTACGATTCCGCCATCGACGGCGAAGCCTACACCTCCGTCTTCTTCCAAAACGCCAACAATTCCGTTCGCGTCACCGACGAGTTCATGGCCGCCGCGGTCTCCGACGGCGATTGGTGGACCCGCTCCCGCCTCAACGGCAACCCCGTCAAGCGCTGGAAGGCTCGCGACCTCCTCCGCTCCATCGCCGAAGCCACCCATCAGTGCGGCGACCCCGGCCTCCAGTACGACACGACCATCAACCGCTGGCACACCTGCAAAGCCACCGACCGCATCAACGCCTCGAACCCCTGCGCCGAGTACATGTTCCTTGATGATTCGGCCTGCAACCTCTCCTCCATCAACCTGATGAAGTTCCTCCAGGCCGATGGCGCCTTCGATGTCGAAGCCTTCCGCCACGCCGTCGACACGCTCATCATCGCCCAGGAGATCCTCGTCGATAACGCCAGCTACCCCACCGAAAAGGTCGCCCAGAACTCCCACGATTTCCGCCCCCTCGGCCTCGGCTTCGCCAATATCGGCGCGACGCTCATGGCCCTCGGCCTGCCCTACGATTCCAATAACGGCCGCGCCATGGCCGCCTCCATCACCGGCATCATGTGCGGCCAGGCCTACCTCACCAGCGCCCGCATCGCCGCCGCCGTCGGCCCCTTCCCGGGCTACATCGGCAACGAAGCCAGCTTCCTCGAAGTCATCGCCATGCACCGCGATTCGGTCGACGCCATCGCCCCCGATGCCGTCCCCGCCTACCTCCGCCAGGCGGCCGCCGCCTGCTGGAACGCGGCTTACGAAACCGGCCGTACCTACGGCTACCGCAACGCGCAGACCACCGTCATCGCCCCCACCGGCACCATCGGCTTCATGATGGATTGCGACACCACCGGCATCGAGCCCGATCTCGCTCTCGTCAAGTACAAGAAGCTGGTCGGCGGCGGCGTCATCAAGATCGTCAACCAGACCGTCCCCGAAGCGCTCCTCCGCCTCGGCTACCGCCCCGCCCAGGCCGACGCCATCGTCGAACACATCGACCAGACCGGCACCATCGAAGGCGCGCCCTACTTGAAGCCGGAGCACCTGCCGGTCTTCGATTGCAGCTTCCGCCCGCAGAACGGCACCCGCTTCATCCACCACATGGGCCACGTCCGCATGATGGCCGCCGTCCAGCCGTTCATCTCCGGCGCCATCTCGAAGACGATCAACATGCCCGAAGAGGCGACCGTCGAAGACATCATGGACGCCTATATCGAAAGCTGGCGCATCGGCCTCAAGGCCGTCGCCATCTATCGCGACAACTGCAAGCGTTCGCAGCCCATGTCCACCTCGCAAGGCACGGCGAAAGCTAAGGTCGAACCGGTCGAAGTGAAGACGGTCGAGAAGATCGTCTACCGCCCCCTCCGCCGCAAGCTGCCGGACGAGCGCCAGTCGCTCACCCACAAGTTCTCCATCGCCGGCCACGAAGGCTATATCACGGTCGGCCTCTTTGAAGACGGCACCCCCGGCGAACTCTTCATCACCATGTCGAAGGAAGGGTCCACCATCTCCGGCCTCATGGATAGCTTCGCCACGTCCATCAGCTTCTGCCTCCAGTACGGCGTTCCGCTGCAGTTCCTGGTCGACAAGTACAGCCACGTCCGCTTCGAACCCAGCGGCTGGACCGGCAACAAAGAGATCCCCTACGCCAAGTCGCTGATGGATTACATCTTCCGCTGGATGGGCGCCAAGTTCCTCCACCCGGATTACAAGATCACCGAAGCCGGCCACACGCTCCAACTCAAACCCACTGAACCCGAGCCACAGCAAGCTCTCCGCTTTGATAACATCGCCACCGACGCCCCGCTCTGCTCCGAGTGCGGCGGGCTCATGACCCGCAACGGCGCCTGTTTCAAGTGTGAGAACTGCGGTGGTACGAGTGGCTGCTCTTAGTCGTCGATCCTTCCTCGCGGGGCTGCTGCAAAGCCAGCCCCGCCCCAATGTCGTCCTTATCCTGCTCGATGACCTCGGCTACGCCGACATCGGCTGCTACGGGCAGAAACGAATCAAAACGCCCAACATCGACTCGCTCGCCCGCGACGGCATGAAGTTCCCCCATGCCTACTCCGGCGGCGCCGTCTGCGCCCCCTCCCGCAGCGTGTTGATGACGGGCCTCCACCTCGGCCACGCGCCCATCCGCGCCAACGCCGGCACCTCGCCGCTCCCGGCCGACACCGTCACCCTCGCCAAGGTCCTCCAACAGGCCGGCTACTCCACCGGCGGCTTCGGCAAGTGGGGCCTCGGCGATGCTGGCTCCTCCGGCGTCCCCACCAAGCACGGGTTCGATCACTTCTACGGCTACCTCCATCAGGTCCACGCCCACACCTATTTCCCTGAATTCCTCTGGGAGAACGACAAACGCGACGTTCTCGGCAAAACGGTCTATAGCGCCGACCGCATCGCCGACAAATCCATCGCCTGGCTGAAGCAGCAGAAGGGCAAGCCCTTTTTCCTCTACGCGACGTACACCGTCCCCCACGGCCGCTACGAAACGCCCACGCTCGACCCGTACGAAAACACCGATTGGCCCGAAAAAGAGAAGGCCTACGCCGCGATGGTCACCCAAGGCGACACCTATGCCGGCCGCATTCTCGCCACCCTCAAGGAGATGGGCGTCGAACAGAACACGCTCGTTCTGTTCGCCTCCGACAACGGCGGCGTCACCGCTGACGGCCACTCCACCGGCTTCTTTGATTCCATGCGCACCACCTCCGGCGCTCTCCTGCGCGGGCAGAAGGGCACCCTTTATGAAGGAGGGATCCGCGTGCCGTTCCTCGCCCGCTGGCCCGGCCGCATCGCTCCTGGCAGCGAGAATCTGAGCCCCATCTACTTCGCCGACCTGCTGCCCACCCTCGCCGAAGTCGCCGGCGCTCCGGCCCCGAAGGTCGACGGCACTTCGCTGGTCCCGCTCTTCGCCGGCAAGCCGGGGCCCAATCGCACGCTCCACTGGGAGCATTTCTCCTACGACGCCAAAACGCAGCAACTGACGCCGCAAGGCGCTGCCGTCCGCTTCGGCAAATGGAAGGCCGTGATGCACAAGTTGGGCCAGCGTCCGGAGCTCTACGATCTGACGAACGACGAAGGCGAAACCAACGACCTGTCCCTCCAGAACCCCCGGATTGCCCGCCGCATGGCCACCTCCATCCGCGAAGCCCATACCCCGCCGCTACCCCACACCGGCATCATGGACTGGGTCCGCTAACTTCCCCATGAACCTTCCCAAACTCAGCCTGGGCGGCGCCCAACTCGGCGGCCAGTACGGCAGCCTCTCCGATGCCGACGCCATCCGCCTCATCCATACCGCCATCGACCGCGGCATCAACCTCATCGACACCTCGCCCTACTACGGCGTAACGCAGTCGGAGACGGTGATCGGCAAAGCCCTCGCCGGCGTCAACCGGGACCGCTTCCTCCTCGCCACCAAGTGCGGCCGCTACGATATGGCGTCGTTCGATTTCTCCGCGGCCCGGCTCACCCGCAGCATCGACGAAAGCCTCGCCCGCCTCGGTCTCGATTACGTGGATATCTTCCAGATCCACGACATCGAGTTCGGCTCGCTCCAGCAAATCCTCGACGAATCGCTCCCCGCGCTCGAAAAGATCAAGCAATCCGGCAAGGCCCGCGCCATCGGCATCACCGGCCTGCCGCTGAAGATCTTCGAAACCATCCTGCCGCAATACCCCGTCGATACGATCATCAGCTACGCTCACTACACCCTGTTCGACACCACGCTCACGCGCCTGCTCCCGCTCACGCAGCCCCGCGGGGTCACGGTCCTCAACGCCTCCCCGGTTGCCTTGGGCATGCTCTCCGAGAAAGGGCCGCAGCCCTGGCATCCCGCCCCCGCGACGCTCAAAGCCTTCGTCGCTCAGGTCGTCGCCAAGTGGCAGGCCAAAGGGGTGAGCCTGGCCAAACTCTCACTCCAGCAGTCGCTCGCCAACCCCGCCATCGCCAGCACCATCTCCGGCATGGCCACCCTCGCCGAACTCGAAAATTCCATCGCGGCGCTCGCTGAGCCGCTCGACCGCGAACTCCTCGCCGCCGTCCGCGCCGACTTCGCGCCCGTTCTCGACCACACCTGGCCGAGCGGTCTTCCCGAGAACAACTAACGGTAAACCACCACCAGCATCACCGTAGCCGCCGTCTTGCCCACGTTGACAATCGCGTGCGGCACGTCGGCCCGGTAGCTGGCCGAATCGCCCTTGCTCAGGGTTTCGAGGTCGCTCCCGCTCTCCACCCGCACCCGTCCCGCCTCCACCTGCAAAAACTCCCGCGTCCCCGCGAAGTGCGCCGCCGATCGCAGCGCTCCTCCCACCCGCAGCCTCACCTCATAAAACTCCACATCCTTTTCCATCTCGAGCGGCGACAGCGTCCGGATCTGCACCTCGTCATCCCGCCGGTAGTCGTGCGCCCGGTCGTCCGCCCGGATCACCGCAATGCTCGATGCCCGCCCCGGCGCCTCCACCAATTCACTCAACGACAATCCGAATCCCTGCGCCATCCGCAGCGTCACGGCCAGCGTCGGGTTCGCCTCGCCGCGCTCAATCTGGCTGATCATCGACCGGCTCACCCCGCTCGCCCGCGCCAAATCGTCCAGCGACCACTGCCGCGCCACCCGCAACTCTTTGACGCGCCGCGAAAACTCATCGAGCATGAAATCCAGTATACTGGAACTGAGGTGCAAGATAACGGATGAAGGCTCTGGTCAAAAAAGAAGCGGCGCGCGGCTTGTGGCTCGAAGACGTGCCGGTCCCCACCGTCGGGATCAACGACGTGCTCATCAAGGTCGACCGCACCGCCATCTGTGGCACCGACCTGCACATCTATAAGTGGGACGAGTGGGCGGCCAAGACCATCCCCGTGCCCATGGTCGTCGGCCATGAGTTCGTCGGCGAAATCGTCGAAGTCGGCTCCAATGTCAACGACTTCACCCCCGGCATGCTCGTCTCCGGCGAAGGCCACGTCGTCTGTGGCCGCTGCCGCAACTGCCTTGCCGGCCGCCGCCACCTCTGCGCCCATACGAGCGGCGTCGGCGTCAACCGCCCCGGCTGCTTTGCCGAATACATCGCCCTGCCGATGAGCAACGTCTGGCACCACGACGAATCCATCAACCGCGACATCGCCGCCATCTTTGACCCCTTCGGCAATGCCGTCCACACGGCTCTCTCCTTCCCCGTGCTCGGCGAAGACGTGCTCATCACCGGGGCCGGACCCATCGGCATCATGGCTGCCGCCATCGTTCGCCACGCCGGCGCCCGCCACGTCGTCATCACCGATGTGAATCCTTACCGCCTCGATCTCGCCCGCAACATGGGCGTTACCCGCGCCGTCGATACCCGTGAAACGCCTCTCGCCGCCGTGCAGAAGGAACTCGGCATGACCGAAGGCTTCGACGTCGGCCTCGAGATGTCCGGCAACCCCCACGCCTTCCGCGACATGCTCGCCAATATGGCCCACGGCGCCCACATCGCCATGCTCGGCATCCCGGCGGGCGGCGAAATGGCCATCGACTGGAACACCGTCATCTTTAACATGTTGACCATCAAGGGCATCTACGGCCGCGAGATGTACGAAACCTGGTACAAAATGACCGTCATGATCCAGAGCGGCCTTGATATCTCCTCCGTCATCACCCACCGCTTCCCCTACACCCAATACGAAGAAGCCTTCGAACAGATGCTCGGCGGCCACACTGGCAAAGTTGTCCTGCACTGGTAAAAGATAATCGCGTCCGTTCTAAAGTTTGTTCCCGCGGATGCCGATATGGGAGTGAATGCCGTCGCGCGCCAGTTTGGAACTCGAACGTGAAATCGACGCCGAAACCCTGCTAAACCAGTTCAATCGTTTAGTCCAGGAGTTGTTGCGCGGGAACATCTCCCGCAACACGTTTCGACCCTGGGAGATCGAGCTCCTGCTCGACATCGAAACCTGCCAGCTTAAAGACGGGCAGAAGCGCGAAACCATGCGCCGGTATCAGCGCGCCGTCCAGCGTCAAATGGAGAAAGGCGCCACCGCTCCCATGAAGCTCTCCGAATACCTCGAAGCCAATCGCGTCAAGCGCGAGGGCACCGCAAAATCCCTCTCCAGCTAGCTCCCCGGCAAGCTATCATAGAGATTCACCCTGTGGGAGGATCCATGTCGTCTGCCTCGGACGCTGCCGAGCGTAAAGTACTCTGTGTCAAGCTGAAGAAAGAGCTTCCGGCCTTGAAGGAGGTCCCGTTTGAAGGACACCCCCTCGGCCAGCGCATCTACGACAACGTTTCCCAGGACGCCTGGAAATTGTGGGTCGAGCATATGAAAATGCTCATGAATGAGTACCGGCTCAACCTCGGCACCAAAGAAGCCCAGGAGTTCCTGATCGAGCAAATGGAACAGTACTTCTTCGGAACCGGCGTCAATCTTCCCCCAGGTTTCACCAAGGAAGCGCCCCAGCCCTAAGCTTCCTTCGGGTTACGCCTCCGGCGGCCCACCGATTGTTGTTTTACCCTGCTCGTTCGTACAACCCTGATGACGCGGGCATCGGCAATCCCTCACCGGGGACGGCTGTTGCCCGCATTTTTTACGTCTGGCCGCCCGATGTTGCTCTCCAGTTCCACCTACTTCCTCTTCCTCGCGGCCCTCTTCTTCCTCTATTGGCCGCTATCGCGCTGGCGTGCCGCCGGTCTGGCCATTCTCCTGTTCGCCAACTACTTCTTCTACGCCAAGTGGGATCTCTTCTACCTCTTCCTGATCCCGCTGGCCTCCTCCTGCGATTTCGCCATCGGCCTCGGCCTCGCCCGCTTCCAAAGCCCCGCCGGCCGGAAGCTGCTCGTCACTCTCAGCCTCCTCCTCAACCTCGGCCTCCTGACGGCTTTCAAATACATGCCGTTCCTTTTTGAGAACTACGGCCGGCTCGCCGGTGTTCCCCCGCCCACCTGGCACTGGACCTTCCCCCTCGGCATCTCTTTCTACGCATTCCAGTCGCTCACCTACACCCTCGATCTCTACCGCCGCGACGCCAAACCCACCCGCTCCCTCCTCGCCCACCTCACCGCCACTTCCTTTTTCCCCACCATCCTCGCCGGACCCATCACCCGCGTCCCCGACCTCCTCAAACAGTTCGAGCGCCCCAATAAACAGCTCGACGCCGCCGACGGCAGCCGCGCCCTCTTCCTCATTGGCCTCGGCCTGCTGAAAAAACTCCTCATCGCCGACTACCTCGCCGAAAACCTCGTCAACCGCGTCTTCGATTTCCCCGGCCTCTACTCCTCCGCCGAAGTCCTCATCGGCGTCTACGCCTACGCCCTCCAGCTCTACTACGACTTCTCCGGCTACACCGACGTCGCCATCGGCTCGGCGCTCCTGCTCGGCATCAAGCTCCCCCAGAACTTCAACATGCCCTACGCTGCCGCCAACATCAACGATTTCTGGCGCCGCTGGCATATCTCCCTGTCGAACTGGCTCCGCGACTATCTCTTCTTCTCCCTCCCCGGCAAACGCAACGCCGTGATGCCGTATATCAACCTCATCATCACTATGACCCTCGGTGGCCTCTGGCACGGCGCCAGTTGGAACTTTGTCATCTGGGGCGTCCTCCACGGCGTCGCTCAGGCCATCGCCCGCGGTTGGCAATCCTGGCGCGGCCCCAAGGCGACCCCCTGGACCCCCGCCTGGTTCCGCACCTTCTGGACCGTCCAGTTTGTCTGTTTCGCCTGGATCTTCTTCCGCGCTACGAACTTCGAACAGGCCCTCAAGATCCTTGAGCAGTTCGGCGAACTCTCCTACGCCACCACCAACGTCTCCGGCCCGCTTTGGGTCGTGCTGGCCATCGCCCTTGCTGGTCACTATCTCCCCAAGGTGCCGTTTGAAAAGCTCCGCGAAGGCTTCGTGCGCTCTCCATTTTTCGTGCAGGCGGCCATATTGATGGCCTTGATCATCGCCATTCAATACATTGCCGCGACAGGGGCCGCTCCGTTTATCTACACTAACTTTTAAGCAGTGCCCCTTCCCCGCAAAGTCTCCCTTACTCTCGCCACCATCGGGCTGATGATTACGGCCCCCGACCTGATTCCCGCCTTCAAGGACTATCACGTCTTTGACTGGCGATCCGTCGCCACCGTCGTCGATTTCCAACCCCGCGTCCGCAGCGCCAACCCGGTCGAAGAGGAGCAGCAGCGCCTCAAACCCGTCATCTCCGTCGAAAAGACGCCCGTTCAGCCCCTGGTCGACCCCAAAGGCGCCCTCGAACCCCTCTACGCCGCCCTCTTCGCGACCGAACGAAAAGAACCCGGCGCCATCACCCGCATCCTCCACTACGGCGACTCCCCCACCACCGCCGACCTCATCACCGCCGACGTCCGCTCCCTCTTTCAAAAGGACTTCGGCGACGCCGGCCATGGCTTCGCGCTCGTCGCCAAGCCCTGGGCCTGGTATGCCCACCGTGGCCTCGAAATCAAAGGCTCCGGCTGGAAGATCGAACCCGCCAACACGGCCGAACTCAAGGATGGCTTCTACGGCCTCGGCGCCGTCTCCTTCCGCGGCGGCGCCGGCGCTCAGTCCCGCATCGTGCTCAAAGACCCCACCCATTCGGAGGTCGAAGTCTCCTTCCTCTCGCAGCCCGGCGGCGGATCGTTTGGCGTCTTTGCCGACGACAATCCCCTGGAGATCGTCGAAACCGAATCGCCCGTCGTCACCCCGTCGTTCAAAAAGCTCAAGCTCCCCGCCGGCGCCCGCGAAATCCGTATCGCCAACGTCAACGGCAAAGTCCGGCTCTATGGCCTCCGCTTCGCCAAGGATACGGCCGGCGTCGAATATAACTCTCTCGGCGTCAACGGCGCCTATATCTCCATCCTCGCCCGCATGGTCGACGAACAGCATTGGGGCGAGCAGCTGCAGCACCATCGCCCCCATCTCGTCATCATCAATTACGGCACCAACGAAAGCGTCTACGCCAAGTTCGTCGATACCGCCTTTGAACGCGAACTCCTCCGCACCATCTCCCGCGTGAAAAAGGCCGTCCCCCAGGCCGCCATTCTCATCATGTCGCCCATGGACCGCGGCCAGAAGATGGACGACGGCACCATCGGCACCGTCCCCGCCCTCTCCCGCCTGGTCGCGATTGAACAGCGCGTCGCCGCCGAACAGGGCTGCGCCTTCTTCAATACGTTTGAAGCCATGGGCGGCCCCGGCACCATGGGCCGCTGGTATCAGACGGAGCCCCGCCTCGTCGGCGCCGACTTCATCCACCCCATGCCCAACGGCGCCCGCATCGTTGGCAACCTCTTGTACAAGTCCCTCCAGGAAGGCTACCGCCGCCACAAGCTCCGCATCGCCAAGGAGAAGTTTGCGACAATTAGGGAGTCCAATCCCACCCCGGCGAACTGAACCTTTGAATCGAATTCTTGTTGCCGCTGCCCTGATCTTTGCGTTGTTGGGAAGCGTGTCTTTGGGCGCTCCGGCCAAAAGAAAACCCGCCGTCAAAAAGAAAACGACCACTATAAAGCGCCCCGCCCGCACGGTCGCCAAGAAGTCTTCCCGCCGTCGGCCCGTCGTGGCGAAGGCCCCGCCCGTTACGCCGCACGTGCGCCAGGCCGCCAACACCGCCGTCTCGGAATGGCTCAACCAGCCCGGCACGATCGAAAATCCCGCCGCCCTCGTCCCGTTCCTCGAACAGCTCTACCGCCTCGAAAGCGGAACCAGCAAAGACGTGCTCCGCGTCCTTCACTACGGCGACTCCCATACCGCCTCCGACGACTGGTCGGGCACCACCCGTTATCTCCTCCAGGCCCGCTTCGGCGATGGCGGCCCCGGCTTCACTCACGCTGGCCGCCCCTACCTTGGCTACCGCCGTCTCGACGTCAAATCCTGGTCCACCAACGCCTGGTACACCGACGGTCTCGTCGGCCGCGACGGCGACGGCATGTATGGGCTCTCGGGCATCTCCATGTCCACCAAGCGCGTCGGCGAATCCGTCACGCTCCAAGCCGATTGCGCCTCCGCTGAACTGCATTTCCTCCGCCAGCCTCTCGGCGGGCTCGTCGAAATCTCCGACAACGGCATCGTCATCGATACCATCTCCACCGCCGGCGAACCCGGCGCGGGCGTCTATCCCCTTCGCCTCCAACCCGGCACGCACCAACTCGCCGCCCGCACCCGCGGCGGCGGCCAGGTGCGCCTCTTCGGCTGGGTCACCGAAAACGGGCGCGGCCTCACCTACGACATGCTCGGCATGAACGGCGCCCAGGCCAATATCGGCCTGAAATGGGAAGAAACCGTCCTTGCCGACTACTACCGCCGCCGCCCCCCGGGTCTCATCATCCTCGCCTATGGCACCAACGAAGCCCGAAACAAAGATTGGACGCATGAATCCTACCGTGACATGTTCGTCCAACTCCTCGCCCGCTTCCGCCGCCTCGCTCCCACCGCCTCCATCCTCGTCATCGGCCCCCCCGATCACTTCTACCGCTACTCCACCGGCATGGCCTCCCATCAGAAAATCGACCTCATCCTCGAAGCCCAGCGCGAGGCTGCCCACGCCAGTGGCGTCGCCTTCTGGGATCTCCGCGAGCGTATGGGCGGCAAAGGCGCCATGGGCCGTTGGGTAGCCGCCGGCATGGCGCAGGGCGACTACGTGCATTTTACGGGCGAAGGCTACCGTCTTCTGGGCGCGGCATTGTATAAGGAATTGATGGGTCAATACGCAACCTATGTTAGGGTGCGGAATGAGGCCCGCCCGGCCCAAACGGCCCACGACTCAACCGCTCTTCCCACCGCAGCGAAAATCATCAATGGACAAACGAACGAAAATCAATGAGATCCTGAACGGGATCGCCGGGAAACCCATCTCCCCCGCCGAAGACGAGTCCCTCTTCGACTCCGGACTCCTTGACTCGTTCGCCTTGGCCGACCTCGTTTCCGCCCTCGAAAAGGCCTTCGAACTCAAAATTCCGGATGCCGATCTGAACCCCCGCAAGTTCGACTCCATCGAACGCATTGAGTCCTATCTCGAAGCCCACGGGAAATAACCTCTTTGCCTTTCCTCCGCGAATTTGCCGCCTACCTCCCGGAGCGTGTCGTCTCCAACGCCGAAATCGGCTCGCAAGTCGGCTGTGACGCCGAATGGATCAAGAACGTCAGTGGCATTGAGCAACGCCGCTTCGCCGCCGAGAACGAAACCGTTACCGATCTCGCCGTCCGCGCCGCCGAAGCCTGCCTGGCCAAGGCCAGAATCTCCGCCTCCGCCCTCGGCATGATCATGATCGCCAGCGGCAGCTCGGAACGTCAGTTCCCCGGACCCGCCGCCACCGTCGCTCACCGCCTCGGTCTCGATAGCACCCCGGCCCTCGACGTCCCCATGGCCAGCGCCGGCACCCTATACGCCATGGCCCTCGCCTCCCGCCTCTGCGACAACCTCGGCGAAATCCTCGTCGTCGGCGCGGAAAAGATGTCCACCGTCGTCCTCCGTCCCCCCATGGAACGTGGGGTCGCCATCCTCTTCGGCGATGGCGCCGGCGCCTGTCTCGTCAGCCCCACCGAAGGCAAAGCCCGTGTCCTCGGCAGCGCCCTCCATACCGACGGCGCCTTCGCCGAAGACCTCAAGCTCGGGTTCGACCGGCCTCTTGAAATGAACGGACGCTCGGTGATTCTCCAAGCCTCCCGCAAAGTGCCCCGCGCCATCAGCGAACTCCTCGACCGTCACGGCCGCAAAGCCGCCGACATCGGCACGTTCCTGATGCACCAGGCCAACCAGAACCTCATCGACCGCATCGCCCAGGCTCTCGAGGTTCCCGCCGAGCGCTTCTATTCGAACATCGCCCGCTACGGCAACACCAGCTCCGCCAGCATGCTCATCGCCGCGGCCGAATGGTCCGAGTCCGGTTGGCCCGCCGGTCAGTCCGTCTGCTTCACCGCCTTCGGCGCCGGCTTCCACTGGGGCGCCCTCCTGGCCGAAGCCTAACCCCGCATGGAATAGACAGTCCCAGAACCAGCCGCCCCTAGTCCCATCCCGCGGCAACTGGTTTTCTGGAACTTCCATGCTCCTCCTCCTTGCCTTGGCCGAGGTCCTCTTCTGGGGAACCGAGATCCAACTCCCCGGCCAACTCACCCACACCGTCCGCCTGCAGCTCAACACGCCGGCCGATGTCGCCCGGTACGGTGTCGTCACCGTGCCCTACTCCCCCACTCGCGGCCAAACCCTCCTCGGCCTCCGCGCCGCCACCGTCCTCCCTAACGGCCACCGCCTCCCCGTCCCCGCCGAAGCCATCTTTGACACCGCCGTCGTCAAACGCGGCGACCACGAACAGCGCACCCTCTCCTGGGCCTTCTCCGCGCTCGAGCCCGGCGCCGTCGTCGAATACGAATACACCGAATGCCACGCCGACGGCTTGCCGCTCCCGCTCCGCCTTCCCCTCCAGCGCGAGCTGCCCGTCCGCTCCCGCGAAGTCACCGTCCCCGCCGGTCTCCTCGCGCACTATCGCAACTGCCAGAACTGCCGAACCCATCTCCCCGCCTACCGCGAAGAGCCGGACGCCCCCGCCGGCGGCCTCGCCATCGTCGAAATCACCCTCCCGCCCGAAACCACCTGGTCCGCCCTCGCCGCCGAACTCGCCGCCCGCTTTGAGGCGGAACTCGCCTCCGCCCCCGTCGCCGCCCCTGGCGATCTCGAAACCCTCGCCGAACTCTGCCGCACCCGTATCCAAAACGTCCTCTACCGCACCGATAACCTCACCCTCCGCGGCGCCCCCGAACCCAATCCCACCCCCGCCGACACCTGGCGCCGCGGCTACGGCACCCCCCACGAAATCAACCTCCTCTTCGCCGCCCTCGCCCGCGCCGCCGGCCACCAGGTCTTCTACGCCCAAGTCGTCAACCGTCCCGATCTCCCGGACCCCTCCCAACTGCAAAGCGAACTCATCGCCGTCCGCCAGCCCCACGGCTACGCCTTCTTCAATCCCGGCGTCCCCTACCTCAGCGCCGGCCTCCTCGACTTCGACGAAGAGGGCCGCACCGCTCTCGTCGCCACCCCCGCCGGACCCGAATTCGTCACCCTGCCCCGTTCCTCCACCTGCCAGAACCGCACCGAACGCACCGCCCACCTGCTGGCCCAGCCCGATGGCAGCGTCCACGGCGCCATCACCCTCACCTATTCTGGCCACGCCGCCGCCCTGCGCAAACGCCGGGCCGAGCGCCAATCCCCCGCCGAACGCCTCGCCGCCCTCCGCCAGGAGTTCCCCGGCGCCCTCATTGAAAACGTGGAGATCGAAAATTTGGCCCTTCCCGCCGCTCCCGTCCGCATAAGGTTTCAAGTCACCGTCTCGGATTATGCTGACCGTTCTCCTCGCCGCCTGTTTTTCCCCGGCCGCTTCTTCGCCCGGTTTGCCTCGACGCGCTACCCCGCGGCCGGACGAACCCAGCCCGTCGAGTTCCCCTTCGCCTTCTCCGTTCACGATACGGTCACCCTGGTGGCACCCTCCGGCCATCAACGCGTCTTCCACCGCGGCCTCGAGCAGGAGCGCCTGCGCTATTCCCCCGCGGAATTTCCGGAGTTGTACCAGAAATGGGTCACTTTTGAGGACGCCGGGCGAGAAGTTTTCCTCATGGAGCGACTTCCCTAAGTGCTTGCTCTCTTACTGCTTACCAGCTGGTTCCAGGAGGTGGCGTCCGCGGCCTCTCCCATGGGCGCCGACGCCCACGTCCTGCTACGGGAAGAGTCTGTGATCATGGACCAGACCGGCCGCCAGACCATCACCACCCGGGGCGTCGTGCGCATCCTCACCCCCGCCGGCGCTCACCACGCCCGCGCCGGAGTCGCCTACGATAGCGCCGCCGGCCAACTCCTCGAATTTCGCGCCTGGGTGCAGGCCCCCGGTGGCGAAGCCGACGAAATCGACCCCCAGGAGTTCGTCGATCGCCCTCTCGCGCCCGCCGAACTCCACTCCCCGCTCCGCCAACGGCAAATCGAAGCCAACGCCCCTCCCGGCAGCGTCTTCTTCTACCAGTCCACCGTTGTCGCCCCAGCCGCCTTCCCCCAGGTCGAGTTCGAGTTCCAGGAAAGCGAACTCCCGGTGCACCTCAGCCGTTTCCGCCTCTCCGCTCCGGCCGGCTGGGAGGTCCAAGCTATCTCCTTCGGCTCCTCGCCCCACCGCGCCGGTAACACCTGGGAACTGCGCCAACTGCCCGCCCGCCCCGCCCAACTCCCCCGCCTCGCGCTCACCCTCCTGCCGAACCAGCCGGCCCTCCCGCGCTTCGCCACCTGGTCCGACGTGGCCGGCTGGCTCGCCACCCGCTCAGACGCCGCCGCCCAACCCACCCCGCCCGTCATCGCGCAAGCCGAAAGCCTCACCGCCGGTCTCACCACCCCGCAACAGCGCATCCAGGCCCTCGCCGCCTACGTCCAAGGCCTCCGCTACGTCGCCATCAATCAAAACCTGGGGCAGGGAGGCGGCTTCACCCCGGCGCCCGCCGCCACGGTCCTCTCGCGCGGCTATGGCGATTGCAAGGACAAAGCCACCCTCCTCCGCGCCCTCCTCCGCGCCGTCAACATCAACTCCTGGCTCGTTGCCACAAACTCCTCGGACCGCGCCCGTGTCCGTCCCGAATGGCCCTCCCCCCGCGTCTTCAACCACGCCATCATCGCCATCGAGGCCCCCTCCGGCCTGCTCTACTTCGATCCCTCCGACCCCCATCACGCCCTCGGCGGCCTTCCCCCTGCCCTGCAAGGCGCTCCGGCGCTTTTCCTGCGGTCCGGCGCCAGCCTCGCCATGACCCCGGAACAAGCCGGCGCCATCGAACGCCAAATCACCCTCCGCCTCGAACACGACGGCCGCGTCTCCGGCAAAATCCTCGAAACCGCTCACGGCTCCGCCGCCGCTGCCACCCGTGCCCTCGTCGCCGCGGAAATGTATGACAGCTATCTAAGTTCCCGCCTGGGAATTCAAGTTACTCAGTTGAAAATACAGGACTCCTTCCCGGAGGATGGCCTACATATGTATGTGGAGTATGAGCAAGCGGCTCCCGTAGCCACTGCCGGGCCCCTGCATGTCTGGAAGCCCCTGCTCCCCTGGCTGGAGTTGCCGGGCCCCGTCGCCGTCAACGAAACCGTCACCATCGAGCTCCATCCCCGCTGGATTGTTGAGGAAATGCCGGAACCCGTGCAGTCCGCCAGCTTCTCCGGTGCTTGGTTTCTCGAGGACGGCAAGTTGATCATCAACCGCCAGCTCCGTCCTTCGTCCGCTGGGGTGATTCCCGTGGAGCGCCTTCCCATCGTGTTACGCCAGGAACGTTGAAATATTCATCAGAGATTCGCAAGAAACAAGTTACAATTGAAACCTACTAACTAAATCCGCGCCGCCGGACCCCTGTTCGCTCTAGTTGCCTTCTGGAGTACCTTCCCTCATGACCAAGATCGTAGTCCGCCAGGTCGTCCTTGGTTGCCTGATTCTCCTCAACGGATTCCTGCTTGCCGCCTCGGTCTATTGGCTCCGCGCCGAACCCACGGCCGCCGTTCTGTTCTCGTTGTTCCTGCTCGCCGCGTTGGGCTCTTTCCTCTTCTTCGGGCTGTATTTCACCGTCGGTTCCCGCGATACGAAGCCCTTCCGCCTGGTCATGGGGTACCTGCTGTGGGCCTCCTACCGGTCCGCCCGCTTCTACTCGAATACCCTCTGGCTCGTCCTGCTCTTCGCTACGGTCTGGCTCGTCGGCCCCCACGCCATCTACCGCCTGCAAGCCGCCTGCGAGGCCGCCCCCAGCATCACCGCCTCCAGCTTCCTCGGGCGCGAAGTCCGGGTCCCTTGCCAGTCGCGCCGGGCTACCGTGCAGGTCTATTTGCCCTTCCGCACGATTGACGTCGCCAAGGACCGCGTCTCCTGCATCGACGTCACCGGATCGGTCTACCCCGCGCTAAGCCAGGCCGGGCCCATCGTCGCCTGCAATACCCCGCCTCCCCAGCAGCCGCTCCGCGTCGACCGCCTCGAACCCGCCGCCATCGAAGCCAATCACATCCGCCGCTACCGCCTCTACGGCTCCGGCTTCACCAAGGACCTGACCGTCTCTCTCGACGCCGCCTCCTTCGTTGGCAGCTCCCTCTCCCGCGACTCCGACCGCCAACCCGCCGAAGTGGATCCCGAAGGCCGCTGGGTCGATGTCTTCATCAGCGTCATGTATGTCCCCGGACGCGACCGCGTCGTCATCAAACTCGCGAACGAACACAACCAGACCACCGAGTTTTCCGCTCCTGTCCAAGTTACCGCGCTGCGATAGAATCAAAGCACCAGAATTGTTAAGGAGCGCCCATGTTTCGCCTGGATGCCGATCGCCCCGTTGAGTTTTGCGACGGAACCCGTCGCCGTGATTTTCTCCATGCCGGAGCGTTGTCCACCCTCGGCCTCGGCCTCGCCCAGTTCGCCGGCCTGAAAGCCCACGGCGCTGTCGACCCCAAAAAGGACGTCAACTGCATCCTCCTGATGCTCGTCGGCGGCCCGTCCCAACTCGACACTTGGGACATGAAACCCAACGCGCCCATCGAAATCCGCGGCCCCTACAAGTCCATCAAGACCAACGTCCCCGGCATCGAAATCTCGGAAAACTTCCCCCGCATGGCGAAACACGCGGATAAGTTCTCCATCGTCCGGTCGATGTACCATACCGCCGCCGCCGTCCACGACACCGGCCACCAGATGATGCAAACCGGCCGCCTCTTCCAGGGCGGCGTCGAGCACCCCCACTATGGCTGCGTCCTTGGCAAACTCCGCGGCGCCAAAGGCGACGTCCCTCCCAATATCCTCCTGCCCCGGCCCATCGGCGCCACCGGCGGCAACATGCCCCACGGCCACGCCGCCGGCTACCTCGGCAAAGCCTACGATCCCTTCATCCTCAACGCCGATCCGTCGGACCCGAACTTCCGCGTCCCCGACATGCTCCCGCCCGACTATCTCTCTTCGCACCGCGTGGACCGGCGGAAGAACTGGCGCGAAGCCATCGACAAGTCCGTCAGCAAATTCGAGACCTCCCAAGACGCCCGCCTCCTCGATTCGAGCTTCCAGCAGGCCTACACCCTGATGTCCTCCGCCAAGGCCCGCGCGGCGTTCGAACTCCACCGCGAGCCGGAAGCCGTCCGCGAGAAGTACGGCCTCAATCGCTTCGGCCAAAGCTGCCTCCTCGCCCGCCGCCTCGTCGAAGCCGGCGTCCGCTTCGTCACCATCAACATGTTCGAAACGGTCTTCGACGAAATCACTTGGGACATCCACGGGTCGAAGCCCTTCTCCCCCATCTCCTGCTACAAAGACATCGTCGGCCCCATGTTCGACATGGCCTATAGCTCGCTCCTCGAAGACCTCTCGCAGCGCGGTCTCCTGTCGAACACCATGGTCATCGGCACCGGCGAATTCGGCCGCACCCCCAAGGTCAACCCCGCTGGCGGCCGCGACCATTGGCCCCAATGCTGGTCCATGCTCGCCGGCGGCGGCCCGCTCAAAGGCGGCACCATCGTCGGCTCCTCCGACGAAATCGGCGCCATGCCCAAGGACCGCCCCACCACCCCGGCTGAAGTCGCCGCGACGATCTACAAAGGCCTCGGCATCGACCTTGAAACCGAACTCCCCGGCGCCCAGGGCCGCCCCATCCCTGTCGTCGATCGCGGCACCGAACCCATCAAAGAACTCTTTGTGTAAGCCATGCGTTTTTCACTCCTGTTCTGCTTCGCCGCAGCCCTGCTGACCGCGGCCCCGACGCTATCCATCCTTCCGAAAGAGGTCACGCTGGCCACCGCCGAATCCCGGCAACAGCTCCTCGCCGAGGCCCTCCTCGATGGCGGCGTCCAAGCCGATTGGACCCGCTCCGCCGCCTGGACCTCCTCCAATCCCGCCGTCGCCGCCGTCTCCCTCTCCGGCCTCGTCACCCCCAAAGCTGACGGCGAAACCGTCATCACTGCCCGCAAAGACAACCTCTCCGCCTCCGTCACCGTCCGCGTCCGCAACGCCGCCGCGCCCTTCACCTGGTCGTTCAAAAACCACGTCATGCCCGTCCTCACCAAGACCGGCTGCAACCAGGGCGCCTGCCACGGAGCCCTCGCCGGCAAGAACGGCTTCAAGCTCACCCTCCGCGGCTACGACCCCGAACTCGACTACGACGCCCTCACCCGCCAGTCCGCCTCCCGCCGCGTCAACCTCGCCGAACCCGCCCATTCGCTGCTCCTCCTGAAGCCCACCTTCGCCGTCCCCCACATGGGCGGCCTCCGCTTCAAGACCGACACCCTCGAATACCGCGTCATCGCCGAATGGATCGCCGCCGGCGCCCCGCCCCCCGCTGAAAAGGACCCCGAAGTCACCGGCCTCGAAGTCTATCCCCCGGCCGCCATCCTGCAGCCGAACGCGACCCAACAACTCATCGTCCGCGCCAAGTACTCCGACGGCCGCACCGAAGACGTCACCAACTGGGTCAAGTTCACCTCCGCCAACGAAGGCGTCGCCACGGTCGACGACTCCGGCCTCGTTAAACTCACCGGCCACGGCGAATCGGCCATCACGCTTTGGTACGCCTCCAAGGTCCTCTACGCCCGCGTCACCGTCCCCTTCATCAACCAAACCCCCGCTATCTCCGACTTCCGCCCCCGCAACTTCATCGACAACCTGGCCGCCGCCAAGTGGAAGTCCCTCAACCTCACCCCCTCCAAACTCGCCGACGATTCCACCTTCCTCCGCCGCGCCTATCTCGACGCCGCCGGCATCCTCCCCACCGCCGACGAAGTCGAAACCTTCCTCGCCGATGCCGATCCCAACAAACGCTCGAAAGTCATCGACCAGCTCCTCAACCGCGACGAGTACGCCGACTACTGGGCCTATAAATTTTCCGACCTTCTCCTCGTCAGCTCCCGCAAGCTCCGCACCCCGGCCATGTGGGCCTTCTATAACTGGATCCGCGACTCCGTCCAAACCAACAAGCCCTGGGACCAGTTCGCCCGCGACATCTTCACCGGCGCCGGCTCCACCCGCCAGAACGGCGCGCTGAACTACTTCGTCCTCCACAAAGACACCATTGAAATGGCCGAAAACGTGACGCAGGCCTTCCTCGGCCAACGCCTCACCTGCGCCCGCTGCCACAACCATCCCATGGAGAAGTGGACCCAGCGCCAGTACTACCAGTTCGCCAATCTCTTCGCCCGCGTCGGCATCAAAAACGGCAACACCGCCGCCGACAACGTCGTCTTCGCCAAAACCTCCGGCGACATCAATCATCCCCGCCTCCTCCGCCCCCTCGAACCCGCCCCCCTCGACGGCCTCCCCATGGCCCTCGACTCCACCGCCGACCGCCGCGTCCACTTCGCCAACTGGCTCACTAAAGACAACGACTACTTCACCCGCAACATCGTCAACCGCGTCTGGGCCAACTTCCTCGGCCGCGGCCTCGTCCACCCCTATGACGATGTCCGCGCCACCAACCCGGCCTCCAACGAAGAGCTCTTCACCGCCGTCTCCGCCGACTTCGTCAAGCACGGCTACGACCTCAAGCACCTCATGCGCACCATCATGAACAGTGCGACCTATCAGCTCTCCTCGGAAGCCAACGCCACCAACCAGTCCGACAACGTCTTCTACTCGAAGTACGTCATCAAGCGCCTCCCCGCCGAAGTGCTCCTCGACGCGATGTCCCAGGTCACCGGCGTCCCCACGGCCTTCGCCGGCTACCCCGCCGGCACCCGCGCCATGCAACTGCCCGACGTCCGTGTCCAAAGCCAGTTCCTCACCTCCTTCGGCCGCCCGGAACGCATCCTCTGCGATGCGGCCGAACGCAGCTCCGACCCGTCCATCTCCCAGGCCCTTCACGTCATCAACGGCGACACGCTCAACAAGAAACTCGCTGACGCCCAGGGCAACATCGCCCTGCTCCTGAAGCTCGGCCTCTCGGAGAAAAAGGTGCTCGAACATCTCTATCTCACGGCGTACTCCCGCCCGCCCCGCGCTGAAGAAACGGCCCAGCTCAATAAGCTCTTAGTCGAAGCCAAACAGTCCAAACAGGAAGGCCTCGAAGACCTCGTCTGGAGCCTGCTCACCAGCAAAGAGTTCCTCTTCAACTACTGACATGCGCGCCGCCCTGTTTCTGATTGCCACCGTCTGCTGCGCCCAGGACTTTGAAGCGGACCTGCAGCCCGTCTTCCGCAAGTACTGCCTCGATTGCCACGCCCACGGCGTCAAGATGGGTTCGCTCGACCTCGAAACCATCGCCGGCATCCGCGCCGGCGGCAACCACGGCCAGATCGTCGTCCCCGGCAAAGCCGAAGAGAGCCGCCTCTATCTCATGTCCGCCGGCAAGAAGGAACCCTTCATGCCCATGGACGGCCGCAGCCTCGCCTCCGCCGAACTCGACGTCATCAAGAATTGGATCAACGCCGGCGCCAAGGGCCCCGCCGTCGAAGCCGCGCCCCGCCAGGCGAAGGGCATCCCGGACATCGCCCCCCGCGTCGCCCCCAAGCCGCAAATCTTCGCCGCCGCCCAGTCCGCTGACGGCGCGTTGACCGCCTACGCCGGCCACAAAGTCGTCACCGTGAACGGCGCCAAACTCGCCGGCCACCAATCCGCCGTCCGTGCCGTGGCCTTCTCAAAAGACGGCGCCCTCCTCGCCGCCGCCGGCGGCCTCCCCGCCCAAAAAGGCGAAGTGAAAATCTGGGACGTCGCCGCCAAAACCGAACGTCTCACCCTCACCGGCCACAAGGATTGCATCTACGCCGTCGCCTTCTCGCCGGACGGCAAACTCCTCGCCACCGCCTCCTACGACAAGATGATCTACCTCTGGGACCCCGCCACCGGCAAGCAACTCCGGCCCCTCAAAGATCACGTCGACGCCATCTACGCTCTCACCTTCTCCCCCGATGGCACCCGCCTCCTCTCCGCCTCCGCCGACCGCTCCGTCAAAGTCTGGGACCCCGCCACCGGCGAACGCCTCTTCACCCTCTCCGAACCCACCGACGCTCTCCAAACCGTCGCCATCTCCGCCGACGGCCAGCTCGTCGCCGCGGGCGGCGCCGATAAGTCCATCCGCCTCTGGGACCTCTCGCCCAAAGCCGGCGCTCTCAAGAACTCCCTAATCGCCCACGAGGACACGATCCTCCAGATCGCCTTCTCCCCCGACGGCAAAACCCTCGCCACCGGCGGCGCCGACCGTACCGTTAAGCTCTTCCGCACCGCCGACCTGACCGAACTCAAAACCTTCGCCGGCCAATCCGACTGGCCCACCGGCCTCCACTTTTCGCCCGACGGCAAAACGCTCCGCGTCGCCCGTCTCGATGGCTCCACCCAAACCTACCCGATCCCGTAGAGAACTCCCATGCGCTATCTCCCGTTCCTCCTCGCCGCCTCTCTCTTCGCCCAATCCCCCCGCACCACGCCCCCCACCGTCCAGAACATCTCCCCCCGCGGCATCGCCCGCGGCATGACCGCCGAACTCGTCATCGAAGGCTTCAACCTCGCCAAAGCCTCGGCCATCTACTTCTCGGACCGCCGCGTCACCGGCAAAATCCTCCGCGTCAAAGAGCTCCCCGACCTCCCCGATATCCGCATCGGCGCCAACGGCACCCAATCCTCCATCGACGTCGGCCCCCTGCCCCCGCGTAACCAGGTCACCGTCGAAGTCGACATCGCCCCCGAAGCCGAAATCGGCGACGTCTCCTTCCGCCTCCTCACCCCCCTCGGCACCTCGCCCGAAGGCACTCTCCTCATCGAACCCTACGTCGGCGAAGCGCCGGACCAGGAGCCCAACGACACCCTCGCCGGCGCCTTTGAAACCTACCTCCCCGCCGTCCTCACCGGCGTCATCGCCAAGCCTGGCGACCTCGACCACTTCAAGATCAACGCCCGCGCCGGCCAAAGCATCGTCGTCGAAAACTCCTCGATGAAGGTCGGCTCCACCCTCCAGCCGGTCATCGCCATCCTCGACGCCTCCGGCGCCGTCCTCCGCACCTACGGCGAGGATGGAGAAACATTAACATTTACTCATAAATTCGACAAGGCCGGCGTCCACTACCTCCGCATCGCCGACTACGAACGCTCCGGCCGCGCCTCCCACCAGTACCGCATCAAGGTCGGCGAGTTTGGCTTCGTTTCGTTAAACTACCCCCTCGGCCTCCAGCGAGACTCGGTCGCCAAGATCAACCTTACCGGACACAACGTCCCCGCCACCGTCCAGGCCAAAGGCACCCCCCTCCCTGAAGACCCCTTCTCCACCTACCTCCGCCCCGAAGGCGCCTACAACCGCGTCAAGCTCGCCCTCGGCCGCGACCCCGAACTCCTCGTCACCCAGCCTTCCCCGCAACTGACTCTCCCCGTCACCTTGAACGGCAAGCTCGACAAAGCCACCCCCGTCCACAAGTTCCCCTTCACCGCCAAAAAGGGCCAGACCCTCGTCTTCGAAGTCATGGCCCGCCGCCTCGGCTCCCCGCTCGATACCACCATCGAAGTCCTCACCGCCGCCGGCAAGCCCATCGAGCTCGCCGCCGTCCGCCCCGTCGTCGAAACCTTCACCACGCTCCGCGATCATGACTCCACCCAACCCGGCGTCCGGATCACCCACTGGAACAACATCAACGCCGGCGACTACATGATGCTCGGCCGCGAAATCGTCCGCGTCGCCGAACTCCCCCGCGGCCCCGACGAAGACATCCGCTACGAGCAGTTGAACGGCCAGCGCGTCACCTTCTTCAACACCGCCGCCGAAGCTCACGCCATCGACAAAGCGATTTACAAGGTCCAGATCCATCCGCCGGGCACCCAGTTCGCCCCCAACGGCCTGCCCGTAACCCGCATCTACGCCCAGAACGACGACGGCGGTCCCGGCTTCGATAAGGACTCCTATCTCACCTTCACCGCTCCCGCCGATGGCGCCTATCAACTCGCCGTCCGCGACGTCACCGGCGCAACGGGCCCCTACCGCCTGAACATCCGCGAACCCCGCCCCGACTTCCGCCTCTCCGTCAACCCGCGCAATCCCAACGTCCCCCGCGGCGGCACCATCCCCCTCACCGTCACGGCCTCGCGCCTCGACGGCTATTCCGGGCCCATCGATCTCTCTTTTTCCAACTTGCCCAAAGGCTTCACCGTCTCGAAAGGCCGCATCGAAGCCAACCAGAACACCGGCGTCCTCCTCCTCTCCGCGCCCGATGTCCCGGTCGCCGAAGCCTTCCCCTTCCAGGTCACCGGCGCTGCTCTCGGCGTCACCCGCCAAGCCAGCCCCGAAGACAACTTGAAGCTCATCGCCGTCGGCGGCAACCCCGACGTGATCATGACCAGCACCACCCGCAGCGTCGAACTCGCCCCCGGCGAAACGGCCGCCATCCAGGTGAAGATCAGCCGTCACAACGGCTTCGCCGGCCGCGTCCCCGTCGACGTCGTCAACCTCCCGCCCCGCGTCAAGCTGCCGGACTTCGGCCTCAACGGCGTCCTGCTCAACGAAGGCGAAACGGAGCGGACCTTCTACATCGAAGCCACCCCCGCCGCCGAACCCGGCGACTACACCATCGCCGTCGCCGGCCGCGTCGAAACCCGCAGCAACCAGCAGAACCTCTCCGCCGCGCCCGAAACCATCTCGGTCCGCATCAAGGCGAAGTAAACAGCGCCGCTGCTTCGTTCACCAGCAAGGCCCGGCTATAGACCTTCACGCCGGGCCCCGCCGGCCGCGTCGAGAAGTGTGCGAACTCCTTCGGCAGCCGCCCCCAGCCCATCTGCCGCGTCGCCCCGCCGTCGTTGAAGACGCCATCCACCATCCACCACACAATCCCCGATCCGCCGTCCACGGTCACGACGACCTGCTGCTTCCGCCCCGCCACCAGCGTCCCTTCGTGCGTCCCCGCGTCGGACTCGTGCGTGAAGCCGCCCAGCGTCAGCCGCCAGCTAAACCGGTCCGAAATCGCGATCTGCAACTTCTCCCCGGTCACCGCCACCGGCCCCGGATACAGGTCCTCCAAGAGACTTGGAAACACAATGCTGAAGCCCGCCGCCGTCGAGACCTCCCCCGTCGTCTCCAACCCCTTCGGCGCCACCGGGTTCCACAGCCGCTGCAGGAACGCATCGTCAATCCGGTGGATCCGCGCCACCGTCTTCTGCGTCTCCGTGATCCAATACTTCCCGTCCTCTTCGACGAAGTCGGGATAGCTCATCCGCGTCGGCGGGTCGTCGTCGTAGAGCAGAATCTCCGGCTCGCTCCAATGCAGCCGCCCGTTCTTCTCCGTACCCGCGAGCACCCAGCCGGGGTTCCGGTCGAGATACACATTCCACTTTTCGCGGCTCACGGAAATCTCGCCGCCGTTGTTGTGAAACCACAGCAGGTAGCGTCCGTTCGCGAAGCGCCGGCAGAAGCTGAACGCCCGCGGATTTTTGATCCGCCGCCCCGCCGGCGCGTACGTCGCGTAAGCCGGCGGCGTCCAACTCACGCCCCGGTCGGTCGAATACGCCTGGCACAGGTAGCCGTCGATGCTCCGCCAAATGCTATAGAGCGTTCCGTCGCTCAGCGCCGTCACGTTAATCTCTTCCGCAATCGGCCCCTTAGGCGCCCGCAGCCCCTCTTCGGTCTCCGGCAGCTGCCGGAAGCGAACCTTCGCCGGGTCCGTCTCCGTCAGCACGTTGTCGCTCCGCAGCACAAAGCCGCGCGACCGCATCAACACCCCCGGCAGCCCCCACTTCGTAACCCGGCCAATCCCGATGAACACCTGCCCCCGGTCCACGAGCGGCTTCGCCACCGACCAGAAGAAGATCTCCCTCCCCTCGAAGTTGTTCCGCCGGTCCGCATCGAGCATCGGCAGCGGCACGTCATACCGCTGCGCCGACCAGGTCCGCCCGCCGTCGTCCGAGTACTTGAAGACGAACTTCCCCAGCGTATCCACGCGCTTCGCAATCGCCGGCGAAGCCACCTCCGGCACCACGCGGACATTGTTCACGTTGTAGGTGTAGAAGATGTAGACTCGCCCCGACGGCGTCGCCAGCGGCACCGCCCACGAAGCCTCCGGCCCCGTACCCGGCTCGACGTCCACCGGCTTACTCCACGTCCGCCCCTGGTCCGTCGACCGCGTCACTACGACGTGCTGTCCGCCTTGGCCCTCTTCGCCCGGCCCGGTCGTAATCACGCACAGCCACGCGCCGTCGCGCGTCTTCACCACATAGGGCTGGTCCGCGTACCCCTCATCCGGGATCACCGAACCGTTCTGAATATTCCGCCAGTCTGCCATTACATAACGTCCACGAAGCCCTTCCGCAGCTTTCGGAATACAGCGTATCCCAAGTAGAAGAAGAACAGCGCGTACGCCCAAATACGGGCGACTTCCTGCCAGGCCGGGATCGTGTTTTCGAGGAACAGTTGCCGGTATCCGGTCACCAGCTTAAAGATCGTGCTCCGCTGCAGAATCGGCCACGCCCAGTCGGGCAGCGCCGACTGCGGATAGCAGATCGGCGTCAGGAAGAAGAGCAGCGTCAACAGAAAACCGTTCACCTGAATCAGGTCCCGCAGAAACACGCCCACCGCCGCGAACAGCCAAGCAATCCCAATCGTCAGCAGCACCTGCGGCACCACGTACACCGGCAGCCAGAGCGCCTCCGGCGGCAACTTCTCGCGAACCGCCATCAGCAGAAACAGGTACACGATCAGCGCCAGGCCACTCGTGCAAAGCCCCGCGAACGCCAGGTTCACCGGCAGAATCTCCACCGGGAAAACCAGCTTCTTCACAAAATTCCGGTGCTCCCAAATCACGCTCGGCGCCCGGCCCACCGCTTCACTGAACGCCAGCCAAGGCAACATCCCGCACAGAAAATACAGCACGAATCCAGCACTGCCATCGCCTCCCGGAAAGCGGGTCTGCAGAACAATGCCGAAGACAAAGTAGTAAGTGATCATCAACAGCAGAGGATTCAGAATCGTCCAGATCATGTTCCCGAACGATCCGCGATACCGCCCGCGGATATCCCGCTCCACCATCGCCGCAATCAAGCCCCGGTTGCGCCACAGCACCTGCCACGGCTCGACGAGCAGTTGCACCGCCTGCCGCGGCAGCATCTGCCAGCGCAGCCGCCGCATCGTGGTCTCCCGCTGCCGGATCTCCGCCCGGCCCCCCCTAACGCTCGCCTCCACCAGCAGAAACGTCTCGCCCCGGTCATACCCCCAGCCGAGGTCGGTATCGATCGACGACACCAGCACCCGGTACTCCCCGTCGGCCTCCGGCAGCGTCACTGCCAGCTTCCCGCCCGGTCCCCACGGCCCCTCTTCAATGCACAGTCCGCTGCCGGCTTCAAAAACCTGCCACCCGGCGTTTCGCCCGGCGCCCGGCTCAAAGTGGACTTCCGTGGTCACTCCCCGCCCTCGTAAAGCCACGCCGGGTACCGCTTCCGCAGCGGACCCGTCTTCCGGCCCACGGCGTAAATCCCGTCGCCCCGCAGCTCCTTCGGCAGCATGTACCGATCGAGCAGATGGTAGATCCACTCGTTCTCCGGCCGCGGAATCTCGCGGAACTCGCCAGTCTCAAGCAACGCCACCGCAAAGCCGCTATCGAGCAGCAGATGGTAGATCTCCTTGGCCGTATACTCCCGCGCGTGCCGCGCCTCCACCTCTTCGCCCGGCTTTGAAGGCTTGATATACGCCGGAAAAAACCCCGGATGGTAGCCATCGAGAATGGCCCGCAGCGCCCGCAGGCTCGCGATGTTTGGCGTCGTCAGCACGAAGTGGCCGCCCGGCTTCAGGATCCGGTTCACCTCCGCCATCATGTGCATCGGATCGCTCGGCAGGTGCTCAATCAACTCGCAGCACAGCACGGTCGCAAAGTGTTCGTCCGGATAGGGAAACGCGTCCTTCTCGGCGTCGAACAGGTCCACCTCGCACGAGAACGTCTCGCCCGTCGACGACGTCACCGACCGGTGGTCCACCTGCCCCGCCGGACCGTAGTAACAGCCCCGGACGTAACCATAACCCAACTTACTCCGCAGCGAAGGCGTAATCTGCAGATACGCGCCCATCTCGAGAATCCGGTCCTGCTCCGTGCCCGGCGGCGTAATCGCCAGCGTCTTCTCAAAGCGCGTCAGATGGATCTCGCCGTACTGCTTCGCCTCTTCGGTCTCCGCCATCCAGGATTGAATGTACTCCGGCTCCACCACCACGGCCGGAGCCACAACCTCCGCCTCCTCGACGGCCGCCGCAACCACCGGCGGCGTCCACGACCGGCCCTCTTCCACCGCCGCCAGGAACTCGGCGTACTGCCGCGCGCACAGGTCCCAGTTGCACTCTTTCTCCACCCACGCCCGCGCCCGCGCGCCCATCTCCCGCGCCAACTCCGGCCGGCTCACTAACAGGTTCAGATACTCATAAATCGTATCTTCCTCGGTCGCGTCCACCGGCACTTTCAAGCAAATCGCATCCGGGAACTCGGCAAAGCTGCCGATGTTACTCACCACGACCGCCCGACCCATCCCCAAACTCCGCAGCAGCGTCCCGGAACTCTCGCCCACGGTCGGAAAGCGCAAATTCAGAATCACATCGCAGGCGGCAATGTAGCCGTTGAAGTCTTCGATCGGCGTGAAGCCCAACATCCGCACGTGCTCCTCAAGCCCCATGCCCCGGATCATCGACGCCAGCGGAAACTCCGGATGCGGTTCGCCCACCAGCACCAGCCGCGCATCCGGCCGCACCCGGATCAACCGCTTAAACGCCCGCAGCGACTCTGCAATCCGCTTGTACGGTTTCAAAAACCCGAAGATGCCAATCAGCGGCGTCGCTTCGTCCAGCCCCAGCCGCGCCCGGAAGCCCATCCGGTCGCCCATCTCCGGCAGCCACGCTCCGTGCGGAATCTTCGCCACCGGGCCCGTGTATCCCGCCGCCCGCACGTCCTTCTCGACGGCCTCGCTATGGACAATCACGCCCCGGCTCGCCCCCAGAATGCGCTTGAGCATCGGGACGCCCTCATAGTCCGGGCCGACTTCGAGCCGCCGCACCCGCTCAGCGAACGCGAGCGCCGCCGGGCCGCCGTCGAACTCGCACTCGCGCACGTACCCGTCCCAATCCTGCCGGCAGATCGTCAAATCCGTAATCAAATGGTGCAGATTCGACTCGTGCAGCACCACCACGCCCGGCCGCCGCAGCGCCTCTTCATACACGTAAGCGTGAAAGCCATTGTTGCCAATCTGGTAAAGCCCCAGCCCCGTGGCCTCGCCCGGGTGATCAAACACGGTCAGGTCAACGTACTGCCGGAGAGCCTCCACCAGCGCGGCCGAATAGTCCGCAATGCCGCTCTTGGCCGGCGGCATCGGAGAGAAGAAAGCAACTTTCAACGAACCCATTCCAAAGCAAAGCTTCCCATGACGAAGGGCACCTTCACCAGGGCCAGCGTCCGCGCTTCGTCCTTTGCAAAATAGACATCGAACTCCCACCGCGACTTCGGCCCCACCAGCGTCGCCTTAAAGTGGTCCGTGTCCGTCGGCACCTCGGCCACCGTCACCCGTTCCGCTCCCACGCGGCTCAGCCGGATGTCGTACACCGCCCCGAAGTAGATCCGCTGCGGCCCGGGCATCCGTCCCGCCGCCAACTCCCGCCGAACCAGGAACAGATACGCCAAGGCATCCTGCGCGCAGGCCGGCACGGCGAACTCCGACTTCCCGCCGCCCGCCTCGGTGGTACGCGTGGCCAGGGTGCCCGCGAACACGGTCTTCTCCTGCCGCTTCCGCTCGCCGTGCAGCGAGTCCTTGGCGAACTCCATCGAACACAGCGCCTCGGTAGACGTGCTCCGAAACGTGTCTTCCACTTTAAACCCGGGGATGGCCGCTTCCAGCAGCAACGCGAACTTCCATCGCCCGCTGTCTCGCTTCGCCGTGATCTGTCCCTCGCCCAGCCCCAGGCCGCTCGGCCAACTGATCTGGTAGCGCGTGGATTCCTCCCAGCCCCCAGCTCCCCAAGCCGTCGCCGCCAGAAGGAACAGCCAGTTACGCATGATGGCTAACCGGCGCCCGGCGTTTCGAAGTTTCAACCACGCTCTGATAGATGTCGAGCGTCTGCCGGGCCGTCTGCCGCCACGTATAGCGCGACGCGTTCTCCCGGCCGCGGAAACCCATCTCCGTTCGATAGTCCTTATCGAGCAGCAGGTCCTTCATCGCCATCACCAGCTCGCGCATCGAATACGGGTTGAACAACTGCGCGGCCTCCCCGGCCACCTCCTTCATCGCGGAGGTGTTCGAGCAGGCTACCGGAACCCCGCAGGCCATCGCCTCGAGAATCGGAATGCCAAAGCCTTCATAGAACGACGGGAACACAAACAGGTCGCTGGCGTTGTACAACTGCAGCAACTCCTCATCGTTCACGTAGCCAGTAAAGTGGATCCGGTTGCCAAACGGGGACTCCTCGGCAATCTGGTGCACCCGCGGCGCGAACCACGTGTCCTTCCCCACGAACACGAGCTTATGAGGCAGTTGCGGGAAGTTCGCCACCAGCTCTTCAAAGGCGCGAATCAACCCAATCGGATTCTTGCGCGGTTGCAGGTCGCCGACACACAGGATAAACGGCGAACGGATCGAGAACCGTCCATCGACGAACGCCTGCGCTTGCGCGCGCGGCTGCGGCCGGAAGATCTCCGAACACGCCGCCGGAACCACGGCAATCTTGTCAGGATCCATGCCATATGCCCGCGAGATGCCCGCGCGCGAGAAGTCGCTGAGCGTCACCACCTTGGCCGCCTGCCGCACCGTCCGCTCCACCGACCATCGCAACTGCAGGCAGCGGGCGCGCGGGAAAAACTCGGGATGCTCGAGATAACTCACGTCGTGAACGCTCACCACCACCGGCACCGGGCAAAACAGCGGCGCCGTGTACTGCACATGGACCATGTCCGGCTGGTCCCGCCGCAGGCCCCGCGCCAGATCGAACCCCAAACGGCGAAACGGATTGTTGCTCACCCAGCGTTTGGTAAACCGGTTCGGAACCAACTCATCCGCGCCGGGCATGGAGAGATAGGCGAGAAATTGGGATTGCCGGTCGAGCCCGTCGTACTGTTCGAGCAGATTGCGGACGTAAACTTCGTTCCCGGTCAGGTGCCGCCCTATGGCGTGGGCATCAATGCCGAAGCGCATGCTGGTTTATCCAGTATAAGTTCATTTGCCACAATCATCTAGGATGCGGGATCGGTCGAGATGCTTCCAGGCCGCCGAGCGGTGGAAGGTCTCTTCATACAATAGCCTGCCGGTGGCCCTCAATTTGGTTGCCAAAGCTTCATCTTGTAACAATCGCTGCACCGCGGCGAGGAACTCGGGCGCCGAATCGGCGAGCAGAAAATGCTCTCCGTCCCGTCCCGGCAGACCCTCCGCGCCAATTCGCGTTGAAACCACCGGGGTTCCGGCCGCCCACGCCTCCAGAATTTTTACGCGCGTCCCGCTGCCGGCCAGCAGCGGCACTACGGCCACGGCCCCTTTGGCGATCTCCGCCACCGCGTCCTCCACCGCGCCCGTCAGTTCCACCCGGTCCAAACCGGCCACCGAACCCCGCACCGCCTCCGGATTCATTCCGATGAGCCGCCAGCGCAGGCCGGCATCGTCCTTGCGCAGTCCGGGCCAGATCTCCCGCCCAAACCACGCCACCGCCTGCTGGTTGGGGTGATATTCGAGATTTCCCGAAAAAACCACCACCCGCTCCCGGCTCCCCTGCGGCAGCAGGCGCCAGGGTATCGTGTTGGGAAACACGGTCACCGGAAGGCCCGGCGCCAAACCCGCCACGCGTTCGGCGTCCCGCTCGGACGTCACTAGAGCGCGGCTGTACCGGGGCAGGTAGCGCCGCTCCAGTTGTTCGGAGAGCCCGGCGAATCGCCGGTGCGCCAGGCTCCCCGGCCAGGCCTCCGCCCGGCTGAGGCTGTGGAAGAACTCGCTCTCCACGTTGTGCAGATCGCAGATCACCGACTCGCCAAAACTGCGGAGCAGGTCCACGTATGGACCTAGCCAGAAGTGTTCGACGAAGATGACATCGTAGCGCTGACCCTGCAGCGCCGCGGCAATTTGCGATTCGAAGCCACTTAGCCGGTCGATCAGTGGCGGCACCCCACGGACGAATCGCCCGGCGTTGCGCAGCACCCGCGCCGGCAGCGAACGGCCATTGGCCGGCAGCGGAATGTGCCAGCAGCGGTCCACCGCGCCGGGCGGCGGGGAGCACGGGGCGAAGGTCAGCAGGTCGACCGCGGCTCCGTGATGCGCGGCATACTCCATCAACGAGGCAATCCGTTGCGCGCCACCGCCGAGCACGGGAAACGGGGATTCCGGAGTCAGAAAAAGGACGCGGCGAGACAATCTTCTATTCTGCCCTTTCCTCAATCTGCGCAATATGGCGCCGCCCGTGCGCAGCCAGGAACAGGAGCCACTGATAGCCATCGAACATGCCAATCATGGGGTGCGGGCAGCGGCCGTCCCGAAGCGGCAGGCTCGTCTGCTCAATCCATGCGTACAGGCTCTGCCGGAACGCCTGATAGGCCTCGCGGAACTCCGGCTCCGACTGCCAGCGCCCTTCCGGAAGCGTGGCCGCGGGCGCCTGGGCCGGCCGGCCTCGGCTGGCCACCCGGCGGAACAACTCCTCGTCGCTCAGCACCGGCGGAGCCGGATCATCGAATCGGAGCGCCGGGCTTTGGAGCAGACGGAACACCCGCCGGTCCGTCTTTTCAAGATGTTCGGCGATCGCGGAGACGGACCACTCGCCCTCGGGCGCCGGTCGCTCCCAAGCCGCGCAAGCCGCGAGCAGCGCCGCTTCCTGATCTTTGAGTTCCCGCAGCAGCGTCGCCCGCTCTTCGCTCGTCAGTGCCATCTCTCCAGCCTAACCCCGCCGCATGGCTTCCTCATAAACGGCGTGGGTCTCCTGCGCCGTCCGCCGCCAATGGAACGCCGCCGCGCGGCGCAAACCGGCCTCGCGCCATGCCGCCAGCCGCGCGGGATCCTCAACGCAAGCGCACATGCCGTCGACCCAAGCCCGGACGTCCGTGGCGTCCCCCTGCCAGGCGGCGCCGCCGGCCACCTCCGTAACGGCCGGGTCGCGCGAGGTGAGCACCGCGGCGCCGGACTGCATCGCCTCCAGAATCGGCAACCCAAAGCCTTCATAAAGGCTCGGATACACAACCGCCAGGGCGTTCGCGTAAAGCGATGCCAGAGCGGCTTCGTCGACCGGGCCCGGCAACTGCAATCCCTCCTCCGGAGCGAACACCGGCCCGTCTTCCCGCCGCCGCCCGGCGAGCACCAGCGGAATCCGGTGGCGGCGCCACACCTCCCGCCAAGCTTCGACGAGAAACGGCAGGTTCTTCCGTGGCTCCAGCGTCCCGACATAAAGAAAGTAGGGAGCCACCGCCGGGTCCCGCGGGCGCGGGCTGAAGCGGGAATCCGCCGCCAGCGGCACGGCCACCACCCGCTCGGGCCGCAACGCAAACCGGTCGATGGCCTCCCGGCGAATCGCCTCGCTCAGCGTCAGCACCATCGAGGCCCGGCCCAGCCGCAGCAGCCAGGGCGTCCGCTGCCGGACGCGATCCGCTCCGATGTGCCATCCCGCGTCCCGCCAGGGCGAAAGATCGTGCAGCGAAAGAACGCTCGGGCACGCGCGCAGGTACGGCACGGAAAAGTCGGTGCCGTGAAAGACATCCATCCGGAGCTGCCGGAGCGTGCGGGGCAGGCCCAGCGACCACCACTTCGAGGCAAACGCACCCGGCGGCGGAGTCGTCCAGTGCGCCGGCCACTCCGGCCGCCGCGGCACCGGCTGATCGCTCAGGAACTGATAGCAGTCCTCCGGAAAGCACTCCTCGAGCGCCCGCCGGAGCTCCACCAGATAGCGGGTGACGCCGCCGGTGGGGACGGTCAGCGGCGTCGCATCCAGGGCCACCCGCATCCGCTACGGCAGATCCTGCACAACCGTTTCGAGCAGCCGGGGCACGTAGCCGTTCAGCTTCTGGATCGCTCCCTTCTTCTGCTTGGGCAGGGCCGTGAGCTGCGTCTTCACCGGGGCGGCCTTCGCGTCAAGATAGTCGAGGGCGTTCAGCGCCTGTAGCGAGACGAAGATGCCTTGCTTCTCCTGATCGGCCAGTTCGACCAGGACCTCCAGCGCCGCCGGTAGATCCGCCGCGGCGCCATAGCGGCCAATCGCCTCGGCGGCGACAATGCGGACGGCCGGAGCCGGATCCTTCAAAAGGGGACGGAGAGGCGCCGCGTTCTGCCGGATCAGATGCCGCATCGCCGCCCAGTAGCGAACGGCGCTCTCGGGATCTTTCAGCCCCGCGGCCAGCTTCGCCGGGTCGGTCTCGGCCGCCATGGCCTGAATCCGGGGCAGGTTTTCCATCTTCTGCGCGGCATCGTACGGCGCGCCGCTGCCCGCTCGTTCATGAATCTCATTCTCCGGAAGGAATCCGATGTCGCGAATCCGCGCCGCCAGATCCTCCTGCGCCTTTCTTAACTTGGCCAGAATCGGCGCCATGCGAGCCTGCCCGGCCAGATTGTTCACCTCGTCGCGGTCCGGGCGGAGATCGTAGAGCTCCTCAACCGGCTTGGTCTTCCAGAACTGCTGTTGCACCGCGGTGAGCTTGCCTTCCTTATAGAGCTTCTGCCAGACCTGCGTCGTGGGGGTCTCGAACATATACGCGATGTGCTGGGCGTAGATGCGGTGCGGCATGTAGTGCCGGAGATAGACATAGCGGCCGTCGGTGACGGAACGCACCATGTCGTAGCGCTCGTCCATGCGTCCGCGGAAGCCATAAACATAGGCCTGCCGCGGTTCCACGGCGGAGCCGAGGAAGGCGAACCCCTGATGGTAGCCGGGCTTGGGCAATCCGGCGAGCGAAAGCACCGTCGGCGCGAGGTCGACGAAGCTTACCGGCCGGTCGGTCGCGTCGCCGGGCCGGTATTCGCTGGTCGCCAGAGCCTTCCACTTCTCCGGGATATGCACAATGAGCGGGACGCGGAGACCGGAATTGTAGGGCCACCGCTTACTGCGGGGCATGCCGCTGCCGTGGTCGGAATAGAAGAAGACGATGGTGTTGTCGGCCAGGCCGTCCGCCTTCAGTTCGTCGAGAACCTTGCCGGCCAAGCCGTCCATCGTGTTGACGTTGTCATAATGCTGGGCCCAATCCAGACGGACCTCCGGGGTGTCCGGGTGGTAGGCGGGGATGCGGACCTCATTAGGGTCTTGCCGCAGTTTGTGGGGCCGGGTGCGGATCTGGCTTTCGTGCGTGATGGTGAAGTTGAAGACCGAGAAGAAAGGCTGACCCGGCTTGCGTTTGCGCCAATGCGCCTTGTTGCTCGATTCGTCCCAGACGGCGCCGGTGAGGTCGATGTTGTAGTCTTCCTTCGAATTGTTGGAGGTGTAGTAGCCGGCCTCGCGAAGCAGTTGCGGAAACATCTTCTGGCCGGCGCCCATCTTGGTCTGCGAGCGCATGTGCTCGGCACCGAGCGAGGGCGGATACATCCCCGAGATGATGGTGGTGCGCGCCGGGGCGCACACGGGCGCATTGGACCAGCAGCAGGTGTAGCGCAGGCTCTGTTCGGCTAAGGCGTCCAGGCGCGGAGTCGCCGCCACGCGGTCGCCGAAGCATCCCAACGAGGGGCTCATATCCTCGCAGGTGATCCACAGGATATTGGGCCGTTCCGGGGTCTGCGCCGGGAGGGCGGAGGCGGCCGCTAGGGTCGAAAGGAAGTGCCGTCGCTGCATTCCACTCGTTTGTATCATAAGGGGAATCCCGGGGTGTGAAATGCCGCCGGGAATTCTTACACTGGTGGATTATAATCATCGTGTACTGCCGCGCCCTAAGGAGCCCTTTGTGAGTCAGAACCCTGCCCAGCGTGATGCCCTTCTCAACGAGCTCCGGCGTTTGGATGCACAGGTAGGCTCCGCCAAGTCGATTGACGATCTGAAGCCCATCTACTACCGGCTCGAAGAGATCGGCCAAGCCTTTCCGGGCGATGGGGGTATGCAGGCCGCCATTACCGACGTGCGCAACAAGATGGTGTCGTTCGGCCAGCGCTTAATGGAGATGCAGAGCACCGCCGAGCGGGAAGCCGCGGCCAAGATGCCGGGCGGGGCTTTTGCGCCGCCGGCGGCGCTTCCGACACAAGTGTTTCCCAGTGGCTCGGTGTCCACTCCTCCTCCGCCCCAGAGCTACGCCCCGGCATCAAAAACCCCGCCGCCTCCTTCGGCCCCGCCTCCGTTTAACTGGAAGCGCGCCGTGGCGGTGGGTGGCGTGGTCGGGCTGCTGATTGCGGCCGGGGGCATTTATACGATTCGCAACGCCCAGAAGAAGGCGGAAGAGCAGAAGCAGGTCGCCGACGGCGCGTCGAGCATCGCCATCAAAACTTCGCCGGCGGGTGCTTCGATCCGCGTGAACGGCGAAGTGAAATGCACCTCCAACTGCAATATTGAACTGCCGACGGGTACCTACGAAGTGCTGGCGGTGATGCCGGGTTACGAGTCGGCCAGCAGTCCGTTGAATGTGGTGGGCGGGACGCCGGGCGAAGTTTCGCTGACGTTGCAGCCGATGCCGCTTTCCGTCCGCATGTTTACCGACTTGCAAGCCGGTAAGGTAACGCTCGACGGGAATCCACTGGGCGATCTGCAAGACGGGCAGTTGGTGCTCGACCGGGTCTCCCCCGGCAAGCATACGGTGAAGGTGACGAATCAGAGCACGGAGGCCTCCTTCGATTTTGAGTCGCAACTCGGCCAACCGCCCGTGATCGTAGGGCCCGTGGTGGCCAAGAACGTTTTGGCGATTGTGGTTTCGAACGCCGGAAAGTCGGCCAAGGTGCACTCGTCGGCCAACGTGAAGGTACAGGTGGATGGCACGGCCGCCGGGGATGCGGGTGCGGCGGGGTTGGCTCTCGACAACCTCGCACCGGGAGACCGCGAATTGACGATTAACGATGGGTCGGTGGACCGGAAGCTGCTCGTGTCGGTCGGGGCGCAGCCTACGTTGACGGCCTATTTGAAGCTCGATGTGAATTTGGGCAGCTTGTACGTGGCGGCGGGCGATCTGGACGATGTGACGGTGTTCTTGAACAACACCGAATTGAAACGCAAGACCAAGGGCGGCCAGTTACGGCTGCTCGGCCTGCCGGTTCGTCAGTATATGGTCCGGGTGGTGAAGGACGGGTACACGGCGGAAGCCGCCAAGCCGGCGAACGTGACCAAAGGCCAGGAGACGCGCGTGGAGTTCGCCCTGAAGGCGATTCCGAAGCTCGCGAATTTGCGCATCGCCGGCGCGACGCCCGGCACCGCCGTGGTGCTCGACGGCCAAGGGCTGGGCATCATTGCCGCCGACGGTACCTATACCTCGTCGACGATCACTCCCGGCGAACATACCGTGGAACTCCGGAAGGAGACGTTTGTGCCAAAGCGGAATCCGCGGCAGTTCCGCGCGGGAGAGACGGTGGAACTCAGCGGGGCCGATGTGACGCTGGTCGCGGCGGCATCTTCGATTCGCGTGAATGTGAAGCCGGCGACCGCTCAGATCTTCTATCGCAAGAGCGATGAGACCCAGTTGCGCCAGGCCAACGGCAACACGATCAATGTCGGCGCCGGAACGTGGGTAGTGGTCGCCAAGGCGGCCAACTTCGTGGATGGGACGACGACAGTGCAGGTGGCGTCCGGCGAGAACAAAGCCGTGGAGATTGCTCTCAAAGAAGCGCCGAAGGTGGTCACCAAGAAACTCGGCACCATGCTCGAATGGGAGCAGCCCGGCGAATGGGTGCAGCAGGAAGGCTGGACGGTGCACAAGGGCGGAAACTTCGTGCTCTATGGCATCACGCCGCCGAACGGGGCGTTCACCTTCAATATCGCCCTGCTTAAAGGCCGGCGTCTGCAGTGGTTCGCCAACTACACGGATGCGAAGAACCATGTGCTCTATCAACTGGACCGCAAGAACTTCTTCCGCCGGGATGTCGTAAACGGACGGTCGAGCGAGTATAAGGTCGGCCATTCTCTCGAAAAGCAGGAGAGCTATACGATCCGTATCGATATCGCGCCGGGCGCCGTGAAACACTCGCTGCATAACGGGAGCGAGTGGATTGAGATGGACACGTTTACCTCGCCCGGCCGCAACCTGACGGAAGGTAAGTTCGGCCTCTACATCCCGGGCAACGACGTGTTCGGACTCAGCAACTTCCGCTTTAACCCCAGATAACCATGCCTATCGGCGTTAACTCTTTCCTTTGGACGGCCAACTTCACCGAGGCCCACCTGCCCTTGATCGCCCGCGCCAAAGAACTTGGCATGGACGGGATCGAGATGGGAGTCTTCGATTTCGCGAACTTTCCGGCCGCCGCCGTGCGGCAGGAGTTGGCGGCGCAGGAGATGACGGGGCTCGTCTGCACCGCGTTGACGGGCGACCAGAGTCTGGGCACGGACGACCCGGCGATTCGCGCGGCGACGCTTGAGTTTCTCCGGGCGGCGATCCGCGGCGCGGCGACGGCCGGCATTTCGATGGTCGCCGGGCCCTTCTGTTCCGCCGTCGGATTGCTGCCGGGACGCCGCCGGACCGCGGACGAATGGCAACGGGCCATCGAAGGATTGCAGGAGCTCGCGCCAGTTTGCCGCGAACACGGCGTGCGGTTGGCCGTGGAGCCGTTAAATCGGTTTGAGACCTATTTTCTGAATACGGCGGCGGACGCCAAGGCGTTGATTGACGCGGTGGGGGCGCCGGAGATCGGGGTGCTCTATGACACCTTCCACGCCAATATTGAAGAAAAGAACCAGGCCGACGCGATCCGGCTGCTGGGGTCCCGGATCTTTCACGTCCATACCTGCGAGAACGACCGCGGAACGCCGGGCACGGGGCCGGTTGACTGGATCGGCGTGGTCGGCGCGCTGCGGGAGATCGAGTACAACGGCTGGTGCGTGATTGAGACCTTCGGGCCGGCTATCAAGGAGATCGCCGCGGCGGCCTGCATTTGGCGGGATCTGGCGGAGAGTCCCGAAGACATTCCGCGTCTCGGCGCGGAGAACCTGCGGTCTCTTGGCGTGCTTTAGCCCTTGGCGAAATAGAGGGCGGTGGCGCGTTCGAGGTCGGCCTTCGTCATCTGGATAGGCCGGTTTTCGTACTGGGAGATGGACGACAGGATGTTGCAGATGTCCGTCGGATAGCAGGCGCGCAGTTCCGTGCGCCCTTCGCGCAGGCAGAGCCGGCGGAGATACTCGGCGCTATCGGGTTCGGTGGGAACGCGGCGCGCGGCGACAACCCGGTCGAAGATCTGGTCGAAGACCTGGGGCGTAACGCTTTCGACGTAGATCTTGTTCGGGATACGGCGCAGGAACGCTTCGTCGGCCAGATCGCTGGGGTCCAGGTTGGTGGAGAAGACGACGAGGAGTTCAAAGGGGATCTGGAACTTCACGCCGTAACGGAGCGTGAGGTAGTCGACTCGCCGGTCAAGCGGCACGATCCAGCGGTTGAGCAGATCGCGGGGTGACATCAACTGGCGGCCGAAGTCGTCGACGATGAAGAGGCCGTTGTTGGCTTTCATCTGCAGCGGGGCGGAGTAGATGCCGCTCGACTCATCAAGCCGGAGTTCGAGCATGGACGGGATGAGTTCGCCACCGACGACGATGCAGGGACGGCGGCAGAGGACCCAGCGCGGATCGATCTCGTTGTCCTCCGCCGGCACGGCATGGTGGACGACGGGATCGTAGATGCTGATGATCTGGTTATCGACCTCGACGGCGTAGGGGATCATCACCGCGTCCTGATAGACGCGAAGCATGCGTTCGGCCAGGCTGGTTTTGCCATTGCCGGAGGGGCCGTAGACGAAGATCGAGCTCTGGGCGATCAGTGCGGGACCGAGTTGGTCGAGCAGCCGGTCCGGCACGACCAGATCGCCGAAAGCCTGGCGGAGGACGCGCCGGTCCACGTGCACTTTGGCGGACTGAGCGCGGACGGCGGCGTGGTAGTCGTTCAGCGAAACGGGGCAAGCGCCGGCATACTGGCTAATCTGGAAGCGTTCGCTGGCGGTCTGCCGGCCGGCGACGGAAAGGACGAAGGTGTAGTCGTTGCCGCTCATGCCCTTGACCTCGACCATCTGTTGCGCCCGCATGTAACGGAAGATATGGTCGACGACGGGTACCGAGATGCGCAGCTTCTGCGCCATGGCCGTGAGACTGCTGGTGCCTTCGAGCATCAAGCGGCGCAGCACCAGGTCGAGTACCAGGTTTTCCCGGACCCCCAAAGTAGCGAGGTCCATCGGAATTGGCGGCGCGAATCCTGCCGGCAGCGAGGCACCTATGGAGAGCGGGGACATCCACATCACCTTTCGATCGGCCGCAAGCCTGAGAAACTTTAGTCCACGAATCCGGGTCTGGGTACGTCTTCCTTGCTTGGCGGTGCTGCGTCTACTTTTCGTGTTCGCTCTGGGCCTCGCGCTGGGATCAGCCGAGGAGTCCGCGCGCAGCCTGGGCCGGCGCGCGGCGAAGGCGGAGAAGGCGGGACAGACAGCGGAGGCGATCCTTCTCTACAATCAGGCGGCGGCGAAGGACCCTCGGAACCGGAGCTACGCGGCCAAAAGCCGCAGCTTGACGGAACGGTCACTCCGGCAGAGCGCGCCTCCGGTTCCGGCCATTGCGGCGGCGCCGGCGCAGGAAGCCGGTTCGACCATTGCGGAGCAGGAGTTGCGCGAGGCGCAGCGGTTGCTCCCGCCGCCGGAGTTGGCTCTGGGCGGGGGGCCGTTTTCGTTTGCGCTGCGCGGCGAGCCGCGGGATGTGATTGAGCGGACGGCGCGGCAGTTAGGCCTTGCCGTCCAGTTCGACGACGACTTTGTGACGGGCGGCTCGCCGATCCGCCTGGCGGTGAGCGAGGCAACGGGTGCGGAGGTGTTGGACACGTTGGCGGCGGCGACGGGGGCGTTCTTTGTGCCGCTGCAGCCGAAGCGGATGCTGGTCGCCAAGGATACGGCGCAGAAGCGGCAGGAGTTGGAACCGATGGTGGCCGTCGTGCTGTCGTTGCCGGAGCCGGTGAGCGTGCAAGAGATTCAGGAGCTGGCGCGGGCCGTGCAGCAGACGATGGAGCTCCAGAAGTTCGCCATCGATAATGGGCGGCGGCTGGTGCTGATGCGCGATCGGATTTCGAAGGTTCGGCCGGCGCAACAGATCTTCGAGCAGATGATGGGGGCGCGGCCCGCCATTGCGATTGAAGTGGAGGTCTACGAGATCCGGCGGAACCGGACGTTGAACGCCGGGACGCAACTGCCGACGTCGACGGAGATCTTCGCCGTGGCCGAGAATCCGGCGACCGGGGCGACTACGCGGCTGCCGGCGATTCCGCTCTCGTCGGCCCGCATCGTGGAGCCGCAACTGGCGATGACGCTGGGCGACGCCGCCGTGGTCGCCAACCTTCTCAAAACGGTGGGCAGCCAGGTGCAGCGGTCCGAGGTCCGGACGATGCACGGGATGCCGGCCCAGTTCGCCGTGGGCGAGCGGTACCCGATTCTGACCGCGGGTTTTTTTGGCGGCGAGGTGGGGGACAATGCGTTTCGGCCGCCTCCGACCTTCCAGTTCGAGAACCTGGGACTGACTCTGAAAGCGACGCCGTTTACCCATGGGTTGGGAGAGACGACGGTGGAGATTGAGGCGGAGTTCAAGGTGCTGACGGGGGCGCAGATCAACGGAATCCCGATTCTGGCGAACCGGAAGTTCACCTCGACCGCCCGGCTCATGAATGGAGAGTGGGCGATGCTGTCCGGAGTGGGCAGCGCAACGCGGACGTTGACGAAGGCGGGACCGGCGGGATTGATCCAGATTCCCTGGGTCGGGGCGCTCTTTCGCCGGAACTCAGTCGAACTGGACGAGTCGGAGACCGTAGTTCTGCTGCGGCCGCGGCTGCTGGGATTGCCGCCGAGTGAAGGCCTGACGCGCGAGATTCGGCTGGGCAGCGAGACGCACCCGCGAATTCCGCACTAGCGGGTTGCTACAGTTGTTGCGTGCGAAATGTAGCGGCTTTGTCTCGGATCCGCCCCTCCGGTCCATCGTTGTTGACGGGATTCGTTACCAACTTCTTCGATACGCTCGGCATCGGGTCCTTCGCCACCACGACCTCGATCTTTCAGTTCACCCGCATGGTTCCGGATCAATGGATTCCCGGGACGTTAAACGTTGGCCATACGATTCCCACGGTTTTCCAGGCCCTGCTGTACATTACCGTGATTGCAGTGGAACTGCGGACGCTGCTGCTCATGGTCGCCGGCGCGATCGTGGGCGCCTGGATCGGCGCCGGAGTCGTCGCTCGAATGCCGAAACGAAAGGTGCAGAACGGAGTTGGCGGGGCGCTGCTGGTGGCGTTTGTCGTGCTGCTGATGCGCCAACTCGATTGGTTCCCGTCCGGCGGCGACGCGCTGGGGCTCTCCGGGGGCAAGCTGATTGCCGCGGTGACGTTCAATTTTCTGTTCGGCGCCATCAGTACTTTGGGGATCGGATTCTATGCACCGTGCATGACCGTGGTGGGGTTGCTGGGGATGAACCCGATTGCGGCCTTTCCCATCATGATGGGCTCCTCGGCCTGCCTGATGCCGGTGGCCAGTTCGCAGTTCATTCGCTCTGGCGCCTATGTGCCGGCCGTCGCGGCGGGTTTGACGATCGGTGGCCTCGCCGGGGTCCCGCTGGCGGCTTTTGTCGTGAAGAGCATGCCGCTCGAGGTGGCGCGATGGTTCGTCATGGCGGTCGTGCTGTACTCGGCGGTCCGCATACTCCATTCGGCATATACTGAGAGGCACTCCGCATGAAAATTACTGGGATTCGAGCGTATCGGGTGGAATTGCCCCTGCACGAAGGCAGCTATAAGTGGTCCGGGGGGAACTCGGTGGAGGTTTTCGATTCGACGGTGGTGGCCGTCGAGACGGACGCCGGAATCAGCGGCTACGGGGAGGTTTGCCCGTTGGGCGCCGCCTATCTAGCCGCCTACGCGAACGGCGCCCGGACCGGATTGCGCGAACTGGCCCCTGGCTTGATTGGCGCGGACCCGACGGAGCTCGGAACGCTGAACCGCCGGATGGACCAACTGATGCGAGGGCATCCGTATGTGAAGTCCGCCATCGACATGGCCTGCTGGGACATTCTCGGGAAGGTGTCCGGGCAACCGGTGGCGACCTTGCTCGGGGGCCGCTACGGGGCCGATTTTCCCCTCTATCGCGCCATTTCGCAGGACACGCCGGAGCGCATGGCATCGAACGTGGCGGGCTACCGCGCCGAAGGGTATACGAAGTTTCAACTGAAGGTGGGCGGGGATCCGGACGTGGATATCGAGCGGATCCGCGCGGTGGCCGCCGAGATGCAGCGGGGCGATGTGCTGGTGGCGGACGCGAATACGGGTTGGCGGCAGCACGAGGCGGTGAGGATTGCGCACGCGGTGCGGGACGTGGATGTCTACATCGAACAGCCGTGCCTGTCCTATGCCGAGTGCCTGGCGGTGCGGCGCCATACGGACCGGCCGTTCGTGCTGGACGAGGTGATCGACGATCTGGCGGCGGTGCTGCGGGGCGTTTCCGATCAGGCGATGGACGTGATTAACCTGAAGATCTCGAAGGTAGGCGGATTGACGAAGGCGCGGCAGATTCGCGACCTGTGCGTGTCGCTGGGGATCGCGATGACGATTGAGGACACCTGGGGCGGCGACATCATCACGGCGGCGATTGCGCACCTGGCGCACAGTACGCCTCCCGAGTTTCTTTTCACCGCGACGGACTTCAACAGTTACGTGACGGTGAGCAATGCCGAGGGCGCGCCGCAGCGGGCAGCGGGGCGGTTAGCGGCTTCCGGGGAGTCGGGCCTGGGGGTGACGCCGCGTTGGGACGTGTTATGCGAACCGGTCTTCTCTGTTGGGGTCTGATGGCGCTGGGCCTGGCTGCTGGGATGCAGGCGCAGGTGACGGTCCTTCGTTCCAAAACCATCACCTGCTGCGAGGAGGGCTTCTCGTTAGCTGGGGTGGTGCGTCGTGCCGAAGAAGCCATCGAGTCCCTGGGACTTCCCGGCCGCCAGGCGGTTCACTTCGTATCGATCATTCCAACGGATCGGACGCTAGAGTTCCAGATTGGGGGGAGTACGGGCGATTATCCCCGGGATCGCTGTTCAGCGGTAGCCCGTAGGATCCGAAAGGCCAGCAGTCATGCCGTCCTCATGCTGAGTCCGCTGGGCGCGGCAGTTCACTATTGGGATGCGGAGACGCAGCAGGCCCAGTATCGGATCCTCCAGGGCCACGATGTTTTCCGCGAGGAGATTGAAGGAGGTCGCATCGCTTGGATTGACCAAGGGGGCGACGGCAGGATCAAGGTGTACCTGGTGGTGAGCCGCTCGATTCCCCCGGCGGGTTATGCGATGCTCGCACGGCGGACCATGGACCGCTTGGGAATCGAGCGCGCGACCGTACTCCTCCGGGTCGACCCGCACTATTGGATGGATCGGTGTGATCCTGCCTCGATCCCCTTGCAGTGGCGGCCGCCTTTCCTGACCGATGCGCCAATCATTTCGCCGGAGATCGTCGTCTGTGCGATTGAAGCGGGCCAGCCTGACCCGGATTGTCGATCCCGCCGCGGCCGCTGACCCGGCCGCCTCCGCGAACCGGCAGGAACCACTTAGCCGAGAGCCTCGGCGACACCGTCCCAGAGTGCGACCCGCGCCGCCAGCGCCCGGCAGGCGGCCGCTTCCGCCTCCTGCTGGCGCACCGGGTCGTCACCACAAAGTTCGGCCAGCAACGCGCGTGCCATCGGACCATGCGAATCCGCGTCGACCGCGATGTGGCGATCGAGGTAGTAGAAGAACTGCGGGTAGTCCTGCCGGTGCATCGCGCACTCCGCCGTCACCCGAAGAAACATCTCCGGGACCAGATCCTCCCGCGTCAGCGTAAACACGGCGGCAATCTCATGCAGTTGACCATGGCGGAGGATCGAAAACGTCGTCTCGACGAATTGAACCACCGACGGCGGAGCCCCGCAGTCCACCAGCGCCGCCGAAATCGGCTGCCCGGCGCCGAGACGGGCGAGAAAGTCATCGATCCAAACCGTGGGCGCACCGATCTCGGCCATGGCCCCGCGGTAGAGTTCATAGTGACTGCAGTAGCCGCCCGGCGTCTCGTCGGACTCCTCCCCGAGCACGATTTCATTGATCAGCCGGGCCGCGCCGGGACGAGGCGAAGGCCTCCACGGCACCGTCACGCAGGTCAGTTCCTGCTGAAGTCGCTTCAACAGGCTCATGAAGTCCCAGACGGCAAACACATGATGCGCCGTAAACAGGCCCAGGGCCGCCGGGGTGCGGACGGCAGAGTATACGCGGTGTTCTTCGATCTGGCGCCGAAGCTCGGCCAAGGTGGGCGACACCGCGGGGTGGACTTCAAGAGTGAGAGACATAGTCTGTACTCCCTTGGATGAAATTCCCGCCGCGAGGACGCAAAAGCCGAGGTTTCGGCCGGAAAACAGCGCGCCTCTGCCCACCTTTTCGTCGATATGATATTATCATTATCGTTAGAGCCGGAGTTGCCCAGTAGCCAGCGCGCTTCCGGTTTTGATTGAGACCCACTCCCATGCAGAAGACACTCTTTACCACCACCTTTCTCGTGCTTACCGCGGCCTCCCTGCAGGCCCACTGGCCTTGGCTCGAACCCGGCGCCGCGGCCGAGCCGGCCCGCGCCTATTTCGGCGTCTATCCGGCCGAGCGCATGAGTGGCGCGCAGGTGACCGCCATGAAGGCGGCCCGCTTCTGGAGCGTCGATGCCAAGGGGGCTTTCGCGCCGCTGGCCCCGCAGGCGGAGAGCAACGCGCTGCAACTCGGCGCGCACGAGGGGGTGATCATGAGCTATCCCTTTGGGGTATATGCGGGCCACGGCCCGGCTTCGTTGATTATCTTCTCGGCGAAAGCGTTCCGCGGCAAGCTCGCCACCAGCAGTCCGGAGGTGTTGCCGCTGGACATCCTGCCCGTCTCGAACGGGCCGGTGCAACGCGGCAAGGCCTCGACGTTCCGGCTGCTCCGCAACGGCAAGCCCCTGGCGGCGGCCACGGTGGTGGCCTATACGGCGGAGCAAGGGGCGGCCCACACCGCGGCGATGAAAGCGGCCAAGGCGGCCGGGCACGATCACGCTCATGAGGCCAAGAAGGAGAGCAGCGGCGAGATGCCTGCGAACGCGCTGAAGGCCACCACGAACGCCCAAGGCGAGTTCACACTGACGGTGCCCAGCGCCGGCGCTTACCAGATGCACGTCTCGGTTCGCGAAGCGACGCCGGGCACGCACAACGGCAAGGCCTACGAGACGGTCACTTTGGTATCGACCTTTCGCTTTGACGTTCGGTAGTGAGGTAGCGATCCATCCAGCCGGCGACGCGGCGCAGCATATCGAGCTGGTGCTTCGGCTCGGAGAAGCTGTGGCCCTCGCGCGGGTAGCGGACGAAGGTAGCGGGTACACCGCGCTGGCGGAGCGCGGTGTACATCTCCTCGGCCTGGGTGATGTGCACGTCGTTGTCGTTCTCGCCATGGAGCAGCAGCGCCGGCGTGCGGACGTTCTTCACGTGCGCCAGCGGGGAGCGCTGCCAGAGCGTCTCGAAGTTGTTGCCCTCCCACGGAAAGCCGTTGAACTCGGCGTGGACCAGGTCCTGGTAGAGCGAGGTGCTGTAGAAGCTGATCAGATTCGACAGGCTCGCAATCGGCGCCGCGGCGCGGAAGCGGTTGGTCTGCGTGATCACCCAGTTCGTCATGTAGCCGCCGTAGCTCGCGCCCATCACGCCCAGGCGATTCGGGTCCACTTCCGGATGGCGGCGCAGGATCTCGTCAACCGCGGCCATCAGGTCGCGGTAGTCGCCGCCGCCCCAATCGTTGATACAGCCGTCGGCGAACTTCTGCCCGTAGCCGGAGGAGCCGCGCGGGTTGACCGCCAGGACGGCGTAGCCGCGCGCGGCATAGAACTGCGTGGCGCCGCTGAAGCCGTAGCTGTGCGTACTGTGGGGGCCGCCGTGGATGTTGAGAATCAGCGGCCATTTGCCGGTGCGATCGAGCGGCGGGTAGAAGAAGGCCTCCACCTCCGTGCGGTCGAAGCTCGAGAAGCGGATGGTTTCCGGCTCGACGAACCGCCAAAGCTTGGCGGCCTCCGCGGCGTATGTCGTCAGGGTGGAGACCGCGCCGGTGGCCGGGATCCGGATCAGGTCGGCGGGTTTGGCCGGTTCGCTGCGCAGAGCGTAGAGGTCGCCATTAGCGGCGACCTGCAGGCCGGAGACAAACACCTTGCCGGTGACTAACGGCTGCGCGGCACCCGGGGCGAGGGTGCTGCGATAGGGGAGTTGGCTGCCGTGGTCGGCGACGAGGTAGACCACGGCGCGGCTGTCCGGCATCCAGTGAAGGGCGGTGCAGCGGCGGTCGAGCGCGCGATTGAGTTCGCGGGGTGGGCCGCCCGCGTGGGGGACGACCCAGACGTGGGTATCTTCGGCGACGCTATCGATGGTGGTGAGGGGGCGCGTGGTGGCGCGATAGGCGATCCACTGGCCATCGGGAGAGATGCTCGGCTCCATCTCGACGCCGGGGGTGGCGACGAGGGTGCGCGTGGCGCCGGTGGCGGGGTGGACGGCGTAGAGGTCGTAGTTGTGGTTGGCGTCGGGATCGGGGGTGGGATTGGCGAGATAGACGATCTCCGGCCCGGCGCCCCAGGCGACGGAGTGGGCGTCGCGATCGGCGGGGGTGATTGCGCGGGGCGGGGAATCGGCGGCGGCTTCGACGACGAAGACGCGGGAGCGCCGGTTGTCGGAGATGGCGGTGCGGGATTTGTATTGGATGCGATCGATGACGAGGGGGTCCGGGATAGGGGGAGGCGGTTCGAGGGTGCCGGTGAAGGCGAGGCGATCGCCGGCGGGAGACCAGGCGAGGCGGCTGCCGGCGGCGGCGAGGTAGGCGTTGGGGGTGTAGAGGGTGCAGACGGCGCGGATGGCGCCGGTGGCGCTGGTGGTGGCGTAGAGGATGGTTTTGCCAGCTTCGGTGCGGAGGAAGGCGACACGGCGGCCGTCGCGGCTCCAGGTGACGTGTATCGCTCCGGAGGGATCAAACGGAAGCTTGCCGCGGAGGGGGATCCAGTTGGTAGAGGAGGTGGCGACGGCGAGGGCGGAGGCGTCGGGCGAGGCGAGAAAGGCGGAGACCTGGGGTACGGCGATGGCGTCTTCGGCGGTGAGGGGAGATTGGGCGGGGAGGAGGGAGGCGGCGAGGAGGAGTAGGAGAGCGGGTTTCATGGAATGGAGCCAGTATATCGAGGGGATGACTTGGCGGCTCGGCCGAACTTGGTGTGCCTTGGGGTGAGGCGTACACCGCTTTGCACATCCGCGTCGAGGCTGACGATCAGTCGCCATAACCAGGCTTGGATTCCCAGTGTTGCGCGCTTGGACGCCTGGTTCCGTTGCGTGTCTCCGACTATTCAGAGCATTCGATTATGCTGGTCCCATGGAGCTGATCTTCGAGATTCGCGATGCGGAAGAGGGTGGCTATTAAGCTCGCGCACTAGGCCATGGAATTTTCACTGAAGGGGATAACTGGGACGAACTGAGGGCAAACTTGCTTGAGGCGGTTTCGCTGCATTTTGAAGATGCTGCAACGAGGCCCAGGCTTGTTCAAATGCGCTACGTCAAGGACGAGCTAATCCCTCTGGAAGCCGCGTGAAGTTGCCCCGTGGCGTGTCCGGCGAACGTCTCATTCGTGTCCGGCTCTGCAATCGTTCGGAAGAGCGGAAGCCATGTCCGTCTTCAACATGACGGACCACCATCCCATAGTGTGACCGTCCCGCTTCACAATCCGCTGAAGTGCGGTCAACCACAGTGGACGCTCTGGCTCAGGAACTCTGACCAATGCTGATTGGTGCGAGTTGTCAAGAAGCGAAACTCCGATAAGTTAGTTTCGCTGGTGATCGCGGTAGCGCCCGGGCCGGTTACCGTCCCATCCCGCACTCCGCGTGGATCGCCTTCACCGCTTTCTCAATCCCGGAGCGGGGTACCACTAAATTGATCGTCAACTCGCTCGACCCCTGCGCGATCGCAATAATATTCACCTGCTCCCGGCTCACCGCCGTGAACACCCGGCCGGCCAGGCCGGCGTGGCCGCGCATCCCTTCGCCCACCACCGCAATCAGGCCCACGTTATCGTCCACCTCCACCGGCCGGACATACCCGTGCTCCAACTCCAACGCCAACGTCTCCCGCAGCGCCTGTAACACCCCCTGCAACTCATCCTTGCGGATCAGAAAACAGAAGCTCTGCCGGTAGCTCGAACTCGAGAACGTCAACACCTCCGCTCCCACCATCGCCAACGCATCGAGCACCCGCGCCATCACCCGCGTCCCCGGAATCTCGGCGCTCGCGGGCTCGACGGAAACCATCGCCACGTTCGCCATCGAAGTCACCGCGCGCGCTCCCTGGCCGGGCGTCGAAAGCGCCGGCGCAATGTGCGTTCCCTTCGCCGCTACGTTGAAGGAGTTCTTGCTCCACACCGGAATCTTCTTCTCGACCAAGGGCGCCAACGTGCGCGGATGCAGCACCTTCGCACCGTTATACGCCAGCTCGGCGGCCTCAGCGTAGGTGACCTCATCGAGCACCTTCGCGTCCGCCACCAGACGCGGGTCGGCGGACATAATGCCATCGACGTCGGTCCAGATCCAGAGCTCCGTGGCGTCCAGGGCGTAAGCAAAAATGGACGCGGAGAAGTCGCTGCCGCCGCGGCCCAGCGTAGTCGGCTTGCCGTCCGCCGTGGCTCCGTTGAAGCCCGTGAGCACGGGCACCGTACCCGCGGCGAGCAGCGGCGCGAGATGCTCGGCGGCCCGGGCGCGGGTGAGGTCGAGCAGCGGGGTGGCATCGCCGTGGACCGCGTCCGTGACGACCACGCGGGCCGAGTTGATGGCCTCCGCCGGCGTGCCCTGACCGGTCAGGTAGCTGGCGATCAAAAGCGCGGAGAGGCGCTCGCCGACGGCGACCGCTTCATCGACCGAGCGCGGAGGACGGTCGCCGAGCAGCTGCATGCCTTTGGCGATGCGTTCGAACTCGGCGAGGATGCCATCGATCTCGGCCAGCGCGGCGGGCAGGGCCTCGGCCGGAAGGAGTTCGCGGGCGGTGTCCTGATGGCGCGTGCGGAGAGTGGCGAGATTCTGCGCGATGGCTTCGGCGTCGTTGTTCTCGGCGTGGCGGAGCGTATCGAGCAGCAGGTCCGTCACCTTGCTCATCGCCGAGACGACGATGGCGGTGGGCCGGAGGCGCTGCTGGGCGGCGGTCAGCTCCGCGGCCACACGGATGCGGGCGGCGGAACCCATGCTGGTGCCGCCGAATTTCATGATGAGAAGGTTGTTCAACTGGTTACTGCCTTTCCATTCGAAGTGCGCGCGCGGATGAGCCGGAGAATCTCTTCGACGACTTCGGCGGGCGGAAGATGGGAGGTATCGAGATAGGTCGCGTCGGGCGCTTGCAGCAGCGGGGCTTCGGCGCGGGTGCGGTCGCGGTGGTCGCGGTCCTGAATTTCGCGGGCCACGATGGCGGGGTCGCCGCCGGCTTCGGCGACGCGCCGATGGGCGCGGACTTCGGCGGAGGCGTCGAGGAAGATCTTCACTTGCGCGTCCGGGAAGACGTTGGTGGCGATGTCGCGGCCCTCCATCACGACGCTCTGGCGAGCGCCGAAGGCGCGCTGCTTTTCGACAAGCGCGCGGCGGACCCCGGCGACGGCGGCGACGCGCGAGGCGGCGGCGGCGATTTCGGGGGTGCGAATGGCGCGGGAGACGTCCTCACCGTTCAGGAAGACACGGTCCGCCTGCAGGTCGATATCGGCGGCGATCGCAAGCTGGGTGAGGTTGTGATGATCGTCAAAGGCGGTGCCTTGCCGGCTGGCCCAGAGGGCGACGGCGCGGTACATGGCCCCGGTGTCGATGTAGAGGAAGCCCATGCGGTCAGCGACCTGGCGGGCGACGGTGCTTTTGCCGGCCCCGGCCGGGCCATCGATGGCCACGACGATTCGTTTCTCCATTCCTGAACTTCTATTTTGGCAGACCGCCGCCTCTTATTGCCGGGGAAGAGTGGCGGCGAGGTAATCGACGAGGGCCTGGACCTCGTCGTCTTTGACGGGCGCGCCGCGGGCGATCATGTTCTGGACGAGATTCTTCCACTCTTCGGCCGTGTGCCGCTGCGTGGTGACGACCTCAATCGAGTGGCAGCCCTGGCCGCACGAACGGTTGGCGAGGGCGCGGGCGGCGGTGGCCGGAAGCGTCACGGGGGTGAAGGCGCCGACTTTGGGTTCGTTTCGTGATTTCGCCGCGGCGGCGGCTACGGCCTTCGAGACCTCGACGGGGAGCGGCTTGCGCTTCACCTCCGGCAGGGCGAAGGCGATAAGGGTGTTGCTGGAGCCGCCGCCGAGGAAGCCGCCGCCCCCGGCGGCCATTACGGTGACGTACTGGCGGCCATCGCGGCCGAGGTACGTGATCGGCGAGGTGTGGGCGCTGGCTTCGATTTTCACCTCCCAAAGGAGTTTGCCAGTGCCGCTGTGATAGGCGCGGAAGCGGGAGTCGTTGGCCGCGCCGATGAAGACGAGGTTGCCGGCGGTGGCGATGCTGCCGCCGATGTTGATGGAGCCGGTATCGTGGACGCCGATCTTGTCGAGTTCGTCGATGCGGCCGAGGGGGGAGCGCCACTTGACGTCGCCGGAGCCGAGATCGATGGCGAGCATCTCGCCGAAGGGCGGATTGTTGCAGGGGATGCGGGTGTCGCGGTTCCAGAAGCGGGCGTAGGGGCCGTAGGCGGAGGTGCGGATGTACTCGTTCCCCTTTTTCTCCATGTGGCCCCACTGGCCGATGTGCATGACGTTGACGTAGAGGGTGTTCTGGGTGGGGTCGATGGAGACGCCGCCCCAGTTGCCGCCGCCTAGGGTGGAGGGGAAGAAGAGGTCATTGTCTTCGAGGCCGAGCGGAACGTAGGGGCCGGCGCCGATCTTCATCTTGTTCTGGGTGAAGAGTTCGCGGCAGAACTTGGCGTGTTCGGGGGAGCGGTCGTAGATATCCTTTTCGGTGAAGTCGAGCCGGGAGAGTGGCGGGGGCTTGACGGGAAAGGGTTGGGTCTTCGCACTCACTTCGCCGGGGATGACGGAGCGGGGGATGGACCGCTCCTCCATGCCGTAGACCGGTTCGCCGGTGACGCGGTTGAAAATGAAGAGCAGGCCCATTTTGGTGATCTGGGCGACGGCGGGGATGGTTTGGCCGTTGCGTTTGATGTCGAAGAGGGCGGGCGGGGCGGCGAGGTCGTAGTCCCAGATGTCATGGTGGACCAGCTGCTGGTGCCAGAGTTTCTTACCGGTGCGGGCGTCGAGGGCGACGAGGGAGTTGCCGTAGAGGTTGTCGCCGGTGCGGTCGGCGCCGTAGAAGTCGTTGGTGGGGGAGCCGAGGGGAGCGTAGACGATGCCGCGGGTGGTGTCGATGGTGAAAAATCCCCAGGCGTTGGTACCCGATCGGTTTTTATACGCACCTGTCGGCCAGGTATCGCCGCCGGGTTCGCCGGGGCGGGCGACCGTGTGGAAGGTCCAAAGGAGCTTGCCGGTGACGGCGTCCCAGCCGCGGATGTCGCCGTAGGCGCCGATGGTGGGCGCGCCTTCGCCGTTACTCGAGCCGGTGATGACGATGTCGTTGAAGACAGCGGGGGGCGACTGGAGCTGGAACCGGCCGTCGGGGAGGCCATCGAGGACGCCGGCTTTGAGATCGACGCGGCCTTCGTTGCCGAAGCCGGGGGCGGGTTTGCCGGTGGTGGTATCGAGGGCGAGGAGGTGGTGGCCGTTGCCGGTAAAGAGGCGCGGGTGGAGGGATTTGCCGCCGGGCCAGTAGGCCAAGCCACGGATCGCGACGGGGCTAGCGGTATGTTTCCAAAGGAGTTCGCCGGTTTCAGGGACGAGAGCGTAGACGCCGTCGGGGGCGTTGACGTAGAGGACGCCGTTGACGACGACGGGGATGGCTTCCGAGCCCGGTTTGCCGAGGCGGAAGGTCCAGGCCGGTTGGAGTTTGGTGACGTTGGCCGAGTTGATTTGGCGGAGGGTGGACCAGCGCATGGCGCCGGGGTCGTTGCCGAAGTGGGGCCATTCGGATTGGGCGATCAGGAGGAAGGGCAGGAGGAGGAACAGGGGACGCACGCATTCAAGGTATCGCGTTTCGGGAGTGAGCACGGGTCGCCGGTTGACGATGGGTGGTCAGCCAGGCAGAGCGGCCGACGCTGATTCGATTGCAGTTGTGCTTTGGCGATGGCCGTGCACAGAAAATTGCTGCCGGTGAGCTCTACCGGAAGCTTGGCGCCAGGACGGCGGACCGGCAACGAAGAGGAGTTCTAACCATGGAAAACAAGAAAGTAGCAGTGTTTGGGATCTATCAGACGCCGGCGCTGGCCGAGCGGGGCGTGGACGATCTGTTGATGGCCGGCTATTCGAACGAGGACATTTCGGTGCTGTTGCCCGACAATCGGGGGACGCGGGATTTCGCGCACGAGAAGAACACGAAGGCGCCGGAAGGCACCGCGGTGGGGGTGAGCGCTGGCGGCGCGTTGGGCGGTGCGTTGGGCCTGCTGGCGGGCATTGGCATGCTGGCGATTCCGGGCGTGGGGCCGTTGATCGCGGCGGGGCCGATCATGAGCGCACTGGCTGGTTTGGGCGTGGGTGGCGCGGTGGGCGGGGTGATTGGCGCGTTGGCGGGCATGGGGATGCCGGAGTTTGAGGCCAAGCGCTACGAAGGCCGGATCAAAGCCGGCGGCGTTCTGCTTTCGGTGCATTGCGATAGCGCGGCCCGCATCGACCGGGCGAAGGAGGTGCTGAAGACCACCGGCGCCGACGACATTGCCGCGGTTGGGGAAGCCAAGGCCGACTATCCGGCGGTGGCGCAGACGGCGGGGCAGTAGAGGGGTTATGGCCAAGATTGCAGGGTTGGTGTTGATCGCGCTGGGCGTGTTGGGTCTCGTGTGGGGTGGGATCTCGTACACGACCAAGGAGACGGTCGTGGACCTGGGCCCGATCCAGGCGACGCGGGACAAGACCCGAACCTTGCCGGTGCCTCCGATTGCGGGGGCGCTGGCGTTGGCGGGTGGGGTGGTGCTGTTGTTGACCGGAAGAAAGTAGGGAAAAGGAGAAGCGATGTTACTCGTACTGATACTGGTGATTTTGTTAGTGGGCGGTGGTACCGGTTTCTATGGACATAGCCGCTGGGGCGCCGGGGGCGGCGCCGGAGTGGGGCTAGGGACGGTTCTGGTGATCCTGCTGATCGCCTATTTACTCGGGATCATCCGCTAACGGCTTGAGTTTCGGAGGCGGCCTTGGCAGGGGTGTCGTCCCGGCCAAGGCCGTAATTTTTAATAGAACAGGTACTTACGCCACCGGGAGTCGGCGTTGCCGAGCATCCGCATCAAATGGCGGCTGGTATGCAGGCTGAAGGGCCGGGGCTGTTTGCTGAGGCGCATGCCGGCTTCTTCGGGGGTACGGTTGCCCTTGCGGTTATTGCATGGGTGGCAGCAGGCGACGAGGTTTTCCCAAGTGGAGCCGCCGCTGCGGGACCGGGGAATCACGTGGTCGAGCGTAAGTTCGCCGGACGGCAGCACGCGGTGGCAATACTGGCAGGTATAGCGGTCGCGCATCAGGATGTTTTTGCGCGACAAGGCGCGGGTCTGTTGCGGAATCCGGCGGTATTCGAGCAGCCGGATGACGCTGGGCAAGGGGACGGCGCGGTTGAAGGAGTGGATGTGGCTGGCCACATGCTCCTCAGCCGAAGCGAGACCCTTGAGGATGAGAACCACGGCGCGCCGGACAGCGCAGACGTTGATCGGCTCATAGCTGGCGTTGAGCACCAGAACGGGCTGATGTAAGCGGTCGATAGCTGGCATTCTGACGAGGCTCCTACGGAACGGTTATGGGGAGATGGGTGACGGTTGTTCGCGGGCCGCTTTGGCGAGGGTGGCCCACGAGGGACGGCGGTCGACACGGGCGAGCGTGAGAACCGCAACATGGCTGGCGCCGGCGCGCCGCAGGACGGCAGCGGCTGAACCGACGGTGGCGCCGGTGGTGAGAACATCGTCCACCAGCAGAATTCGTTTCCCGCGGACTTCCACGCCGCGGCGCAAAGCAAAAGCGCCGGCCACGTTGGACCGGCGCTCAGAAGGGCTCAAGCTGGCCTGCGTATCGGTGTGGCGGCGCCTTTCGAGGGCGGCGGCCATCGGCACGCTCAGGCGGTCGGCCAAGGGCTTGGCGAGTAACTCGGCCTGGTTGAAGCCTCGCCAGAGGCGGCGCCTCCAGTGCAAGGGCACGGGAACCACCGCATCGAATCGCTGATCGAGCGGGATGGCGCGGAGGAGGAAGGCGCCGAGCGGGTCGCCGAGGGTTTCGACGCGCGCGTACTTGAACAGATGAATCAGGTCCTTGAGCGCTCCTTCGTAGTAGCCGTAGGAGTAGGCGCTATCGTAGTCGGTGAGGCCGGAACGGCAGCGGCCGCAGACGCCATGATCGTCAAGGGGCGCTTCGTTCAGAAAGGGGGTGCGGCACTGGGTGCAGAAGTAATCGGCAGCCAGAGGAGCGGGCGCGGCGAGGCAGGTTTCGCAGACCGGAATCCGGCGGGCGTGCCTGACGGCTTGGCCGCAAACCTTGCAATCCTGAGGAAAAACAAGGTTAAAAAGGGACGCGAGGATTCGCTGAGCTACTGCAGGAAGGAGCGGAGTGTGCGCATTGGATACGGGCCCTTTCGGGAAGATCCACCTCCTAAACCTGCAGTGTACAACATTGCCGGCCTGATTTGTTATGATCCGGGGACCAATGCTGAGCCGCCGACATTTTCTCGCCTCCGTTGCCGCTACGAGCGCCGCTGCGCCGGCGCGGCCCGTGAACGTAATTCTGATCTTTTGCGATGATCTGGGCTGGGGCGATTTGTCCTGCTACGGCTCCCCGATCGCCACGCCGAACATCGACCGGCTGGCGAAGGAGGGGGCGCGGTTTACCCATTGCCTATCGGCCAATCCGGTTTGCAGCCCGTCGCGGGCGGCCCTGATGACCGGCCGGTATCCGACGCGGGTGGGAGTGCCCCGGGTGCTGTTCCCGGTGGACAAGACGGGGCTCGACGAAGGCGAGCAGACGGTGGCGCAACTGCTGAAGGCAAAGGGCTACCAGACGATGTGCGTGGGCAAGTGGCATTTGGGGCACCTGGCGCCGCACCTGCCAACCTATAAAGGATTCGACCACTACTACGGGATTCCATACTCGAACGATATGAATCCGCGCTGGCTGATGGCGGACGAGAAGGTGCTCGAAGAGCAGACGGACCTCGATACCCTGCAGGAGAAGTACACCAAGCGCGCAGTGGAGTTTATCGAAGGGGCCAAGGGCGGCCCGTTCTTTCTGTACATGCCGCACACCTATCCGCACATTCCCTTCGGGGTGGGCAAGGCGTTCCGGGGCAAGTCGAAGCAGGGGATCTATGGCGATGTGTTGACGGAACTGGACTGGTCGGTGGGCCAGATTCTGGCGGCTTTGCAGAAGCACAAGCTCGACCGGAATACGCTCGTGCTGTTCAGTTCGGACAATGGTCCATGGTTTCAGGGCAGCCCCGGCATGTTGCGGGGCCGGAAGGGGATGACGTGGGAAGGCGGAGTGCGCGTGCCGCTGCTGGCCCGGCTGCCCGGCCGGGTGAAGCCGGGGTTGGTGTGCGAGGGTCTGGTTTCGACCATGGATCTGCTGCCGACCATTTGCGGGTTGACGGGGGCGGCGCTGCCGGCGCGTCCGGTGGACGGCTTGGACATTGGGCCGCTGCTCAGCGGGAAGCAGCGGGAGATGGAACGGGCGCCGATTCTCTACTTCGACGGGGTGAACGTGCAGTGCGCGCGCTGGGGGAGATGGAAGCTGCATCTGTCGCGGTACAACAACGTAACCTATAGCCCGGCGCCGGCCGGAGGACGGAAGAACATCCGGCTGGAGCGGCCGGAGCTCTACGACGTGGTAACGGACCGCGACGAGAGCTTTGATGTGGCGGCGGAGAATCCGCAGGTGGTGGCTAAGGTGTTGGCGGAGGTGGAGAAGTTAGTGGCAGGTTTCCCGGAACCGATCCGGAAGGCCTATGCTGAGGTGAAGGAACGTTCAGCCTCGACGCGACCCGTGGGGGCTGTGGCGCAATAAAAGGAGGATGGATGCGGTATCTACTATTGGCTTGTCTCGCGGTCTCGGCTTGGGGGGCGGAGGATGGCTTCGTTTCGTTGTTTGACGGCAAGACGTTGAACGGCTGGCAACTGGTGAATGGCCGGGGCCCAGGATATGTCGTCGAGAACGGGACGATCGTGTGCCCCAAGGAAGGAGGCGGGAATCTCTACACCGGGAAGCAGTACAGCAACTTCGTGTTCCGCTTTGAGTTCAAGATGGAGCCGGGGGGGAACAACGGGGTCGGCATTCGGGCGCCGTTGACGGGGGATGCGGCGTACATGGGGATGGAGATCCAGATTCTCGACCACGACCATGAGATCTACAAGGGCAAGCTGAAGCCGACGCAGCGGCACGGCAGCGTGTACGATGTGTTCCCGGCGACGGCCGACGCGCTGAATCCGGCCGGACAGTGGAACTCCGAGGAGATCCGCGTGGACGGTTCGCGGGTGACGGTGACGTTGAACGGCAAGGTGATCTCGGATGCCGATCTGTCGACGGTGACGGATCCTGCCGTCCTAAAGAAGCATCCCGGACTGCTGCGGAAGACCGGATATTTGGGCTTTCTGGGTCACGGAACGCGAGTGGAGTTCCGAAATCTCAGAGTAAAAGAACTTTAATTTGAGACTGGTGTCGGTTTCCGCCAGCCTTTATCGCTTTTCCATTTAATGGGGTGCTCGATTCAATACTCGGCAGAGTATGGCTAAAGTACTTGCCGGCAGGGAGGCGGCACCACCAAGGAAAGCGATAAAGGCTAGTGATAAAAAAAGTGTAACGGTGACCGGTCCGTCTACACATCCCCCATTTAGGGGACAAGTTTCTAAATCCGACCATGTTTCTAGATGACTTCGACAAATTGACCGCTGAGATCTATGAGGCCTCCCGGGATGGGAACCTGTGGCCGCGGGTATTGTGTCAAGTGTGTGAATTTTTGGGTTCTCCGCACGGTAGTTTTTGGATTCATTCCAAACGCACTGGAGAGCTGGCCACTAAATGCTTCCATGGGCAGAGCGAAGAAGACCGGAGAGAGTACTTGGAGAAATGGGTATCTCAGGACCCCTGGTACCTGCGCCTGGACCGGTTCCCGAAAGAGGAAGGGATTTTCGCCCCTTCGCATAGTGTGATCACCGATGAGGAGCTAGAAGCGACCGAGATGTATCAGGCTTACTTGAAGCCTCGGAAGATGCACTACGGCGGGGGTGTGTGGATTGCGCGGGGCGAGGAGCTCGAGTCTTTCCTGACGGTGGTCCGCTCGAAAGAGGCGGGTCCGCTGAACGAAAACGAACTGGCGATGGGGACCCGGATTGCGGGTCACATCCGGCGCAGCGTACGGCTGCTCGAAGAGCGGTACACGCTGTCGCAGGGATCTGCCGGGATGAAGATCTGTTTTGAGGAGTTGCCGTTTGCGGTGGCGATTCTGAGTCTGGACGGCAAAGTGGTGCAGAGCAACGCCCGATTCCAGAAGCTGGTGGGGAAAGCGGATGGCCTGACGGTGCGCGACGGCCGGGTGGCGCTCGAGAGCGGGGACCTATTGCATCCGGAGAAGCGAACGCGCTCGTTTGCCATTCGGCGGCGGCGGCGGGGAACGCCATATTGGGCCACGATGCGGCCGATTCAGGCGGAGAACTGGCACCCGATGGGGATCGTGAAGATGGCGGCGATTCTGGAGATCCGCGATCCGGACCGGGCGACTTCCGCCGATAGCATGCAGTTGGAGACGCTATTCGGACTGACCCCGGCGGAGGCGCGGTTTGCGTCGATGCTGGCTTCCGGGCTATCGGTGAAGCAGGCGGCGGAGCAACTGGGGATTGCCGAACAGACGGGCCGGACGCATTTGAAACGGGCGATGGCGAAGACGGGAACACGGCGGCAGGCGGAACTGATGAGCCGGATTATTGCACTGGATTAAACTCGATCGCTGAGTCGGCGCCGAAGCGGCGGTAGCGGGAGTAGGTTTGCTCGGTTTCGAGCAGGACGCGGCGATCCTCGTCGTCCGCGGCGGTGGTTCGCTGCAGGTGGATGCGCCCGTTGAGGGGCAGCCCATCGTGAAACACCACCTCATGAGTCACAACGGAGCCTTCCGGGAAGCTGAGCCAGCGGCGGCGGAGGCGGGCCTCTTCCTTGAGGATCCAGTGGGTCTCCTGGTCAATCCAAAGAGTGGCGTCGGAGGAGGCCATGCCGCGGGAGCGGCCGGCCACATCCGGCGCGGCCGGATCGAGGGAGCCTTCGAGAACCCAGCAGCGGCGGCCCAGGATCGTCGCTTCCCCTCGGATGGCCAGGGTATGGTTTTGCCGGAGATCTTCCACCTGGAAGGCGATGCGGTCGGCTTCGCCCTGGCGTGGCTTGGCGTTGGCCTTGCTTGGTTTGACGGGTTTGCCGTTGCTGGCGACCAGCCGGTAGACCCGGGCCTTATCGACGACGAAGACGTCGTAGGTCGCCCATCCTGTCTGCTTACGGCGGCCGTTGGCGGGGGTCCGGTAGTACCGGATGTCTTCCTGGCCGAGATAGTCCTTGATACGCGGCACCAGAGCCTGCTTTGCGGTCAGGGCTTTCTCGAGGAGTTCGGCCGGGTCGGCGCCCCAAACCAAGTGGGCGCAGAGGAGGAGTATGGAGGTGCGGGTCGGAATCGAACCGACGAATGAGAGTTTTGCAGACTCTGGCCTTACCACTTGGCTACCGCACCATCGGGACAAAATGGCCTACACTCGACCATAGCAATCTGATGACGATGAGTCAACCAAATGGCGACGAAGAGCCGATATTTGAGTGGCCGATCACGGACACGCTCGACCTGCATAGTGTGCCGCCGCGGGAGGTGACCGCGGTGGTGGAGGCGTGGCTTGAAGCGGTGTGGGAACGGGGATTTATCGCGTTGCGGATTGTGCACGGGAAGGGGATCGGGGTGCAGCGGGAGGCCGTCCGGAAGGTACTGGGGCGGACTCCCTTCGTGGCTGCGTTTGCCGATGCGCCGATGGAGGCGGGGGGATGGGGGGCGACCGTGGTTACGCTGGCGAGTCGACGTCCAGATAGTCCGGATCCTGCCAGGCGATGAAGGCGTGGGGCAGGGTAATGGCCAGGAGCAGGTAGCCGAACATGATGGCCTGGAAGTGCTCGCCGGGTTGGGGGATCCAGAGGTCCCAGCCATGTTTGGCGGCGAGTTGCGGGGCTTCGTCGAGGTAGAAGAGGAACAGGAACGGGAGCCCGGCGATGAGTTGGTAGGCGCGGAAGAAGGCCTGGTTGCGTACCTGGGTCTGGCGCTCGTCGGTTTGGGGCGTGGAGTACGGGGCGGCGACCTGATTGAGAACCCACCAGCCGTAGCCCATGAGTAGGGCGCCGGGGGCAGCCGCCAGAGCCCAGGCCACGGACCGGAGCTCATAGGCGGTGTAAAGGGCGCCGACAAACAGCGCGTAGCCGAAGTAAGTGGCGACGCAGGCGAACCGGCGATTGGTGCGGCGGCGGAAGTCGATCCCTGCAATGATTAGGTCTTCTCTCATGATGGTTATCCTTGAGTGGTTTTGGAGTTGCCGTAGAGCTGTTCACTCAACGGGCGGAAAGGCTGCCGGGAGAAGATGGCTTCAATGGGCAGGCCGAAGAACTCGCTGGCCCGGAAGGCGAGTTCGAGGCTGGGGTTGTAGTCGCCCCGTTCCATATAGCCAATGGTTTGATAATTGACACCGAGGGCATCCGCAAGTTCCTGTCGGCTGAGGTTGCGCTCGGCCCGGAGAACCCCGATGCGGTTAAACAGAGAATTTGTCGAGTTGACCTTGGAATTCGTCATCGATCTGAATCGATAGTATAATTAATACAACATTCTGTCAAGATGATTTCGCGCCGTCAAAAATTTCGAACCCGGAACGGGATGGGGTGGACGGCCGCCGTGCCGGGGCAGATGAGTGAACGGTTCATTGCGTATGCCCGGAGCTGTGCGCGGCCGGTGGTCGACCTGGGTTGTGCGTACGGGGTGGCGGCGATTCCGGCGGGAGCGATTGCGGTGGATCTCGAGATCAGCCATTTGACGGCTCTGCCGCCGGGCCTGGACAGGGTGGTGGGGCGGTTTCCGGAGTTGGCGTTTCGGGCGGGGAGTTTAGGGGCCGTCCATGCTTCGAACGTGCTGCATTTTTTGACGGGGGACGAGCTTGAAGAGGGCGTCAGGCGGATGGGGGAGTGGCTTGCGCCGGGAGGGAAGGTATTTGTGCAGGCGAGCACCCCGTTTCAGCGGCCGTTTGCCGGGTTTGTGCCGGAGTTCGCGCGGCGGGTGGCCGCGGGGGAGGATTGGCCGGGCTGGGTGGCGGAGACGCGGGAGATTACGGACTACCGGCGGCTGCATCAGTATCCGGCCTCCATTCATCTCCTCGACGAGACGGTTTTACGGCGGCTGTTTGCGGGTTGGGAGGTTGAGTACTGCGGCTACTACCGGAGGCACGGGCTGCCGGCGAGCCTTTACTTCGATGGGCGGGAGTCGGTGGGTTTGGTGGCCGGGCGGCGCTGATACCACTGCTTGATGATGTCCATGGCGGGCTTGCCCCACGGAGTCATGGTGTTGTCCTGCGGGCCGCCGAAGCCGTTAGTGCCGAGCTTCCACCAGAAGACGCCGGCGAACCAGGGCTTCGTATAGAAGGTTTTCAGCAGGGCGTCGTAGGCGGCGGCTTGGGCTTGGAGGTGGACGGGACGTTCGGAGCGATCCTCCCACGGGGTGCGATGGGAGTTGAGCGCGGCGGCGTAGCCGGCTTCGGTGAAGAGAATGGGTTTGCGGAACTTGCGGTGGACGGCTTCTAGTTTGCGGGCGAGAGGGGTGGTGTCGAGGGTGTCGGGAAGCGGGTAGTAGTTGTCGAGGCCGATGTAGTCGAGTTGGCCCCAGAACTGGATGCGTTCGAACTCGGGTCCGTGGTTAGCGGCGTAGGTGAGAGGCCCTTTGAAATGGGCGCGGGCGGTGGCGATGAGGGAACGGAACTCGGATTCGTGCTCGGTGGCGTAGGCGAGTTCGGTGCCGATGCAGAAGAGGTCGGCTTCGATGGAGGCCGCGAGTTTGCTGTAGTGGACGAGCATGGCGCGATACTGGGCGAACCATTCGCGGCGGCGGGCTGGGTCGGAGAGATCGAGGGGTTTATTGGGCCAGATTTGCGGTTTGAGCAGGACCTTCATCCCGCGCTCGCGGGCGGCGGAGGCGACTTTGGCGATGCCGGCGTCGGACTCCCAGGAGCGGGCGTTGCCAAAGACGATCTTCGATTCGCCGCGCGGGGTGAAGGCGAAGGGGATGAGGGCGATGCTGTCGACGTGGTAGCCGCGGAAGCGGTCGAGCATGGAGACCGAGTCTGGCGACTCGTAGCGGACGCCCCGTTCGGCCGTGAAGGAGACGCCGCGGAAGAAGAGCGGCTGCGCCGGGAGGGCGAGGGCGGAAAGGAGAAGTAACAAAAGCCGCATGGAGGTTCGTCAACGATAGGATACGCTGGAAACACTGTGAAACTGACCCTGATTCTTTGCGGAATGGCGATGGCGCTGGCGGCGCAGGAGAGGCCGGTGGTGGCGGTGGTGGGCGAACTGCCGCGGGTGCAGGAGATGCGGCGGCAATTGGTGAAGCTGTACACGGTGGTGGATGTTCCGGTGAAGGGGGCGCCGGTGTTTCCGCCGGTGGGGGCGGCGTATAAGGACAATGGGGAGGCGCACCGGGTGTGGCGGACGCTGCACTTGATTGCGCCAGATGCGGTGGTGATGTTGGGGGACTATCCGGGGTTGGTGGAGGCGCTGCGGGGCAAAGCGCCGGTGACGCGCGGGGCGCCGTTCGATAAGCCGAAGAAATCCTTTCTCCGGCTGAGCATGGAGGAGCGGCTGGGGCGGACGCCGCGGCAGGTGCTGGAGCAACTGGGGCAGGTGTACGGGCGGGAGCTGAGCAGCGTGGTTTACATTCCGGCGTTTGCGGTGATGGGGCAGTTGGCGCTGGGGAATAGAGAGTTGGTTGACCGGTTGGTGGCGCCGTACCTGGATGGCCGGCGGGATTCGCTCGAGAAAGCGACGGGCAGCCATGGGAGCGGGCATCTGCTGTTTGCGGTGCTGGGGCGGAAAGACCGGGTGAAGGCCGCGGCGGCGATTATTGCGCCGCTGCACAACGAAATGAGCGATTCGGTCTTCATGGCCTGTCCGATTCTGGGCGCGGCGGGGGAGCATGAGAAAGCTATAGAGCATTTGCGGTTCATGGAACGGCTCTGTTTGCGGAAGGACGGCATCTACCGGCATTCGCCGCTTGATGAGGCGGCCTGGGGCCGGGGGAACGCGTTCGCGCTGCTCGGTCAGGCGTTGCTGCTCGAGACCATGCCGCAGCCGGATGAGCGGGTGCTGGGGAGTTTCCGGGCGCTGGCGGCGGCGCTGTTGGCGCGGCAGGACGAAGAGGGGATGTGGCATCAGGTGATCGACCGGCCGGAGTCGTACGCCGAGTTTTCGGCCACGGCGATGATCGCGGCTTCGTTTAAAAAGGGCATCCGGGCGGGATGGCTGCCGGGGGCGGCCTACCAGCCGGCGGTGGAGAAGGCTTGGCGGGCGATTCTGATGCGGACGGGGACGGACGGCACCGTGATGGACGTCTGCGAATCGACCGGGAAGCAGACCTCGTTGCAGGCGTATTTGGACCGGGTGGCGGTATGGGGGCAGGATCCACGGGGCGGGGCGATGGCGATGCTGTTTGCCGGGGAGATGATGAAGCCGTGAGGAGAATTCCCCGTTACGACCCGGTTGCAATTGCGGCGGAGGGGTATACTGACAGAAGGAACGAACATGTTTTCCGGTCCCACTTTAAATTCCACCAGGGAGTCCAGCTTTGAAGCGTACAGGTACTGATGATTCCCTCCGTTGTTCGTTCTGCCACAAGAGTCAGGACGTCGTCGGCAAGTTGATCTCTTCGCCGAGCGATTATCCGCGGGCCTACATCTGCGACGAGTGCATCGCCGTATGCAACTCGATTCTTGAAGACGATCGGAACGAACAGAGCCATGCGGCGCCGCATAAGCTGCCGAAGCCGTTGGAGTTGAAAGAGTACCTCGACCAGTACGTGATTGGGCAGGACGCCACGAAAAAGAAGCTGGCCGTGGCGGTTTATAACCACTACAAGCGCATTCAGATGAACCGGCAGCGGGGCGCGGATGTGGAAGTGGCGAAGTCGAACATTCTGCTGATCGGGCCGACGGGCACCGGCAAGACGCTGCTGGCGCAGACGCTGGCGCGGATTCTGGACGTGCCGTTTGCGATCGTGGATGCGACGACGTTGACCGAAGCCGGCTACGTGGGCGAGGACGTCGAGAACATTATTCTCCGTCTGCTGCAGAACTCCGATTGGGATGTGCAACGGTGCCAGACCGGCATCATTTACATCGACGAGATCGACAAGATCTGCCGGAAGGACGAAAATCCTTCGATTACGCGCGACGTTTCTGGCGAGGGCGTGCAGCAGGCGCTGCTCAAGATTCTCGAAGGGACGATTGCCAACGTGCCGCCGCAGGGCGGCCGGAAGCATCCGCACCAGGAGTTCACCCCGGTGGACACCTCGAACATCCTGTTCATCTGCGGCGGAGCCTTCATCGGACTCGACAAGATTGTGTCGCGCCGGATTGGCAAGCGGCAGATGGGCTTCACGGATGACCAGGCGGCGCCGGCGGTCGACGGCAAGCCGGCCAAGGCGACGCCGATCCGTAAGGACGACGAGTTGCTGGTGCATGAAGTCCAGCCGATGGACCTCATCCGCTACGGGTTCATCCCCGAGTTTATTGGCCGTCTGCCGGTGGTGGGGGTCCTGAACGACCTCGACAAAGAGACGCTCGTCCAGATTTTGTCGAAGCCGAAGAACGCCATCATCAAGCAGTACCAGCGTTTGTTTGAGTTTGAAAACGTCCGGCTGAAGTTCTCCGACGATGCGCTTGATGCGATCGCGGGTTTGGCGCTCGAACGGAAAGTTGGCGCTCGCGGACTGCGGATGATCCTCGAAGATCTGATGCTGGATCTGATGTACTTCCTGCCGTCCTACAAGAAAGTGCGAGAGTTTCACGTCACCAAAGAGATGGTGCTTTCGCAGAAGATCAACCTCGCGCTGCTCGAAAAGGCGGGCTAGACGGAACGAACAATTGCCGAAGTGGACCGGTTCCGCCTTCTCGGTGGGAACCGTGAACCCTTTTTGCTTTGGCGCGAATCAAGAAAGAGTAACCCATGAGTACCAGAGAGAAATCGGAAACGAAACGGCTTCCTATGATGCCGATCCGCGACGTGGTCATCTTCCCTCACATGATGACCCCTTTCGTTGTGGGCCGGGAGAGCAGTGTGCGGGCGCTCGAAGAGGCGCTGGCGGGCGAAAAGAAGATCTTTTTGGCCACGCAGCACGACGCGAGCGTCGATGAGCCGCGGCCGGACGAAATCTATAGCGTCGGAACGATTGCCAACATTGTGCAGAGTTTGAAGCTCTCCGATGGCAATATCAAGGTGTTGGTGGAGGGTTCCGAGCGGGCGAAGGTAGTTTCCGTCAGTACCGAGGACGGCTATTTCCGCGCGACCGTAAAGACGTTTGCCACGAAGCTCGATGCGGGTGTTTCGCTCGAATCGCTCACCAACCGCGTGACGACGCTGTTTGAGCAGTACGTCAAGCTGAGCCAGAACCTGAACTACGAGACCATGATCGCGACGATCAAGGTGGACGATCCGGGCAAGCTGGCCGACACGGTCGGCGCGAACCTGCAGCTGACGATTGAAGAGAAGCAGGAACTGCTCGAAATCTTCGATCCGATTGACCGCTTGACGCGGGTGGCCGAAATGCTCGATATCGAAATCGAGAAGCTTTCGGTGGACCGCACGATCCAGGGCCGCGTTAAGCGGCAGATGGAACGGGCGCAGAAAGAGTATTACCTCAACGAGAAGATCAAGGCGATTCAGAAGGAGCTCGGCCGCGGCGAAAAGAGCGAGTACGACGATCTGAAGAAGAAGATCGAGGCCGCGGGGATGACGGCCGACGCGCTTGAGAAGGCGATGGCGGAGTTGAAACGGCTCGAACAGATGCCGCCGATGTCGGCCGAGTCGACGGTTTCGCGGAACTACCTCGACTGGTTGCTGGCCGTGCCGTGGAAGCAGAAGACGCGCGAGATTCGCGACCTGAAGTTTGCGCGCGACGTGCTCGAAAGCGACCACTACGGGCTTGAAAAGATCAAAGAGCGGATTCTCGAGTTCCTGGCGGTACGGCGTCTCGTGAAGAATCCAAAGGGTTCGATCCTCTGCTTCGTCGGACCTCCCGGCGTCGGCAAAACCTCGCTCGGGATGTCGATTGCGAAGGCGACCGGCCGGAAGTTCGTGCGGCTTTCGCTGGGCGGCGTGCGGGATGAGGCCGAGATCCGGGGCCACCGGCGGACCTACATTGGGGCGTTGCCGGGCCAGGTGATCCAGATGATGAAGAAAGCGGGCACGAAGAACCCCGTTTTCATGCTGGATGAAATCGACAAGATGTCGACCGACTTCCGGGGCGATCCCTCGGCGGCGCTGCTCGAAGTGCTCGATCCGGCGCAGAACGACAAGTTCATGGACCACTACCTCGACGTCGATTACGACTTGAGCGAGGTGCTGTTTGTGGCGACGGCCAACGTGATGCACACGATTCCGGCCCCGTTGCAGGACCGTATGGAAGTGATCCGGCTGAGCGGCTACACCGAGCTCGAAAAGGCCGAAATCGCCCGCCGGTTCCTGATCACCAAGCAGAAGGCGGCCACCGGTTTGGCCGAGACGCAGGTGGACTTCACGCCGGAAGGCGTTTCGACCCTGATCCAGGGATATACGCGGGAGTCTGGTGTCCGCAACCTGGAGCGGGAGATCGGCAACATCTGCCGGAAGGTGGCGCGGAAGGTGGTCGAAGCGTCTGTGGATGACGAGCCCGAAGTGATCGCGCGGGGCGGGGAACTGGTCGAAGAGACCCCCGAAAAGCCGGCGAAGAAGGGTAAGAAGGCCAAGGCGGCCCAGGAAGCCGCGGAGGCCAAACCGGTGGAGAGCAAGTTGCCTCCGGTATCCGTGACGCCGCAATCGTTGCTCGAAATGCTGGGACCGCCTCGGTTCCGCGATACGCAAGCCAGCAAGAAGAACGATATTGGCGCGACGGTGGGCCTGGCGTGGACCGAGGTCGGTGGGTCCATCCTGACGACGGAAGTCACCGTTATGGAAGGCCGCGGCAAGCTGACGTTGACGGGGAAACTCGGAGACGTGATGCAGGAGTCGGCGCAGGCGGCGATGAGCTACGTGCGGAGCCGGGCGAATTCGCTGGGCCTCGCCCGGGACTTCTACCGGAATCTCGATATCCATCTGCATGTCCCCGAGGGAGCGATTCCGAAGGACGGCCCGTCGGCCGGAATTACAATCGCTACGAGTATGTGCAGCGCGTTGACCAACATTCCGGTGCGGGGTGACATCGCGATGACGGGCGAGATCACCGTGCGCGGTAAGGTGTTGCCGATTGGCGGATTGAAGGAGAAGATGCTGGCGGCTCACCGCCAAGGCATTTTCGAACTCGTCTTGCCAAAGGATAACGAGAAAGATCTGCATGACATTCCGGAGACGATCCGGAAAGAGATGAAACTCAACTTCGTCGAGAGCATGGATGAGGTGTTGAAGATCGCCTTGGAGCGAGAAGTGACGCCTTTACCGATTGTTCCTCCGGCGACGGCCCAACCCGAAGCTCCTGTGGGTTCGGACGACATCACGCATTAGCCAATAGGACGGGGGCAGTGCCCAACTGCCCCTTCGCCACCACCCGCTTTGCCCCCCTCCACGAAACCCACCGCAGAGTTTATACTAAGTACAACCATCCCAGAGCAATATCCGAAGGGCCACACCCCGGAGGTTGCGTTCCTGGGCCGCAGTAACGTGGGAAAGTCCAGTTTGTTGAACTGTTTGGCCGGCAGTAAAAAGCTTGCCTTCACCAGTTCGCAGCCGGGCCGAACACAGTCCATCAACTTCTTCCGCATTGGTGGAGAGATCCTCTTCGCCGATCTTCCCGGCTACGGCTTCGCCAAAGTTCCCTTAGAAATCAAAAACGCTTGGCAGACGATGGTGGAAACCTATCTGCTGCGTCGCGAGACTTTAGGTCTTTGTATCCTGCTGCTCGATGGCAGGCGAGGCTGGATGGAGCACGATCGCGCCCTGCGGGAGTGGCTCGAACATCACCAAAAGAGCTACCTCGTGGTAGCGACCAAAGTAGACAAACTCAATCAATCTGAACTGCATCACGGCTTGGCCGCCATCCGGAAAGAGATGCCCGGGGGCGAGCTAGTGCCGTTCTCGGCCATTACGGGGCAGGGAGCGAGGGAAATTTGGCAAGCGATCAAGAAATCAACCAGCCGGTAACGCCGGACCAGGGCGGGACCGAAGCAACTCCCGCGGAGATGAAGCCCAAAGCCGCCAAAGCAGAAAAGGCGGCGGCTAGTAATGGCGCGGGTGGCGAGGCCGCCGAGCCGAGCAAACGGGATCCCAATACCCTCGATCTGGTGGAACTCAAGGAGATGAGCATTCAGAAGCTGAATGTCATCGCCAAGGAGTTCGGCGTGGCCGGCGCGGCCGGACTGCGGAAGCAGGAACTGATCTTCAAGATCCTGCAGGCACAGGCGGAAAAGAGCGGCCTGATCTTCTCAGAAGGGGTGCTCGAGTGCCTCCCCGATGGGTTCGGCTTCCTGCGGGCGCCCGAGTACAACTACCTGCCAGGGCCGGACGATGTCTACGTTTCGCCCTCGCAGATTCGCCGGTTCGACCTCCGCACGGGCGATACCATCAGCGGGCAGATCCGTCCGCCGAAGGAAGGCGAGCGGTATTTTGCGCTGATTAAGGTGGATGCGATCAATTTTGAGCCGCCCGAAGAGGCGCGGAACAAGATCTTCTTCGACAACCTGACGCCGCTTTATCCGCAGGAGCGCATCAAGCTCGAAACGGTGAAGGACAACTTCTCCGGCCGGGTGATGGACCTGATGGTGCCCATTGGCAAAGGCCAGCGCGGGTTGATCGTGGCCCCTCCGCGCACGGGGAAAACCATGCTGCTGCAGGCGATTGCCAACTCCGTGACCACGAACCACCCGGACGTCACCATGATCGTGCTGCTCATCGACGAGCGCCCGGAAGAGGTGACGGATATGCAGCGGAGCGTGAAGGGCGAAGTGATCAGCTCCACCTTCGACGAACCGGCGGCCCGCCACGTGCAGGTGGCCGAGATGGTGATCGAGAAGGCGAAGCGGCTGGTGGAACACAAGCGGGATGTTGTCATTCTGCTCGACTCCATCACCCGGTTGGCGCGCGCCTACAACACCGTGGTGCCGCCGTCGGGCAAGGTGCTTTCGGGCGGTGTGGACTCGAACGCCCTGCAGCGTCCGAAGCGGTTTTTCGGCGCGGCGCGGAATATTGAAGAAGGCGGGTCGCTGACGATCATCGCGACGGCGTTGATCGACACCGGCTCCCGGATGGACGACGTGATCTTTGAAGAGTTCAAAGGCACCGGCAACATGGAAGTACACCTCGACCGGAAGTTGGTGGACAAGCGCGTCTTCCCGGCCATCGACATCAATAAGAGCGGCACCCGGAAAGAGGAGCTGCTGATGCCGAAAGAGGAGTTGAACCGGGTTTGGATTCTCCGTAAAGTGCTGAATCCATTGTCCCCTGTGGAGTCCATGGAGCTGTTGCAGGACAAGCTCGGCAAGACGCGGAGCAACGCTGAGTTCCTCGCCTCGATGAGTGGTTGAGGAATTTCGTTTTCGCGAAGGCTGGCCGCATAACCTTTCGCTGTAAATTTTCGTCATAACCGTTGTAGAAGTCCTTAAAGGATGTTCACGCCTATGTCGTCTCAGCCGATGGATACGAACCCGCTGTACATGTCAAACGCTGCTCTCCCGGAGATGCCGGCGCCAACCCCCTCCACGCCAGGCGCCGCGGGTCCCAAAGCCGTCATTCCGGAGCGGCCCGACCGGCCGAATCGCCTGTGGATGTGGCTGACGGCGGCGGTGGTTTGCGCGGGCGCCGGTTACTGGTACTGGCAGAATCAGCAGGAGTCGGCCCAGTCGAAAACCACGGTGGCGGTTCGTACGGCAGCCGTGCAGGGCGGAAAACTCGAAAAGACCTTACGCCTGACCGGGGTGACGGCGGCGGAGAAGTACTCCTCGTTGATCGCGCCTTCCCTGCGCGGCGGGCGGAGTGCCGGTGGTGGCGGGAACCTGGTGAGTCCCGGCGGTGGCATGCAGATGATGGGTGGAAGCCGTGGCGGCGGTGGCGGCGCGAGCACGGGTGGCGGTGGTGGTACGGGTGGCGGCGGGAATGGTGGCGGGGGCACCGGCGGCGGTGGTGCTGCGTCGGGCGCCTCTTCGGGTAGCGCTCCCACGGTAGAAACTCTCGCTTCCACGTCCGGTGGCAGCGGCGGTGGTGCACCGACGGCTCTGCGGTCCGCGCGCTCCGCGTCCGGTCGCACGACGCCGGTCGCGGCTGCCCGGCCGGCAACCTCTTCCCGGGCCTCCTCGTCCGGTTCCGGCCTTGGGTCGACTGCTTCGGCCCTGGTAGGTGCGGGCGGCGGTGGTGGTGGTGGCGGCGGGGGTATGCCTGGCGGTGGCGGTGGTGGTGGCGGCCGCGGTGGCAGCGAGTTCATGCTGCAACTGCAGGAGTTGGCCAAGAGCGGCTCCATGGTGCAGAAAGATCAGGTGGTCGCCGAGTTCGATCGCCAGTATATGATGCAGCGCCTTGACGATTTCCAGGCGACCGTGACGCAGTCGGAAGCCGACTTCCGCAAGCAGATCGCCGAGTTGCAGATTACCCGCAAGACCTACGAACAACAGGTACTGACCGCGCAGAACGCGGTGGAGAAGGCCGAGCTGGACATCAAAACCATTCCCGTCCGGAGTGCGATTGAGAGTGAGCGGCTGCGGTTGGCCCTCGAAGAGTCCAAAGCGAATTTGAAGCAACTGCAGGAAGCGCGCCGCTTTTTGGATATCGGCGAGAAGGCGCAGGTTCGTTCCGCTGAGTTGGAGTTGCAGGCGACGAAGCTCGAGTTCCGCCGCTCGCAAGCCAACGCGGACCGGATGCTCGTGAAGGCGCCCCGCGAGGGCTTGGTAGTGATGCAGAACACGTTCCGCGGTGGAGAGTTTGGTCCGATTCAGCAAGGCGACCAGGTGTATCCCGGCAACGTTTTCATGCAGATTGTCGATCCCTCGTCGATGGTCGTGAATGCGACGGTGAACCAGTCGGATGTACAGTCGCTGCGGCTTGGGCAGCGCGCCCGGATTCGCTTTGACGCCTTCCCCGGCCTCGAACTCCCCGGACGCCTCTACCTGATTGGCGCCATTACGAAAGCCGGCGGCATGCGGTCTCAGTTTAAAAAGGACGTGGTGGTGCGGTTCCGTCTCGATAAGATGGATCCCCGGGTGATTCCGGACTTGAGCGCCAGCGCCGACGTCATTCTCGAAGAAGAGGAGAACGTCGCCGCCGTGGCTCCGCTCGAAGCGATTCAGAGCTACGAAGGCGACGGCAAGGCGTTTGTCCTGGTCCGTTCCGGCCAAGGGCAGTGGGAGCGGCGCCAAGTGGAGCTGGGCATGACGAGCTTTACCCATGTGGCGGTGAAGGCGGGTCTGAAGGCGGGTGAGGTGATAGCGCTTGAGAAGCCACCTAGCCCCGCGCCGGACGGCCAGTCGAGTTAAAGGGCAAAGGGACCAGAGAGGATTTTATGTCGTCCAAAGATATCAAGCCGAAGGTGCGCCTCGGGCAGACCAAGGAATCGCTGCGCCGGCGAAACATCATCACGACCGTCCTGGTTTTGGCCGCGGCGGGTGGTGGATATTACTACTACGTCCAAAGCAACCCAACCAAAGTGGAAGTTCCCGTCGCCAAGGTCCGCCAAGGTGAGTTTGTGATTTCGGTGAAGGCGCGAGGAGATGTCCGGTCCTCGAAGTCCGTCACGATCTCGGTGCCCCAGATTCCCGATCCGCGGATTGTACGCCTGGCCGAAACCGGCAAGTCGGTGCGGAAGGGCGACGTGATTGTGGAGTTCGATGGGGCCCAGCAGGAGCAGACCTACCTCGACCGCGCGACCAGCGTCCGGACGGTGGACAAAGAGATCGTTCAGTTGAAGGCCTCGCACCGGATCACCAACGAAATGGACGGCATGAACCTCATGACGGCCGGCTACAACGTGGAACGCGCGAAGCTCGAAGCTTCGAAGGCCGAGATTCTCTCCGAGATCGAAGGCAAGAAGAACCGCATTGACGTTACGACCACCGAAGGCGATCTCGACCAGGTGAAGACCACGCTCAAGGCGCGCAAGACGACGCAGGACGCCGACATGGAGCGGCTCAATCAAAAGAAGGAAAAGACGGTCCGCGACGCCGATCGGGCCCGCAGCTATCTTTCGAAGATGATGATCACGGCGCCTAACGACGGCATTGTGAACATCCTCCCCAACACGCGGACGGCGGGCGCGTTCGGCTCTTCGCCGCCGCCGTTCAAGGAAGGCGACCGCGCGTGGACCGGTGCGGCGATTGCGGAAATCCCGGACCTTTCTTCTATGCGGGTTGAGTTGAAGCTGGATGAGGTGGATCGCGGCAAGCTGCAACTCGGCCAGAAACTCCGGGTGCGCGTGGACGCGATTCCGGATGTGGAATTTGACGCCGAACTCGACTGGATCAGCCCGATTGCGGCGATTATCTGGAAGGGCATGGGCCTGACGGAGAAGACCTTCCCCGCCCGCGCCACGCTGGCGAAGGTGGATCCTCGCCTGCGACCGGGCATGAGCAGCACCGCCGAGATCATCATTGAGAGCGAATCGAGCGCCATGCTCATTCCCGCCCGGGCCAGCTTCCTGCATAAGGGCAAGCCGGCGGTCTGGATTCAGCGCGGCGAGCGGTTCGAAATCCGGCAGATTGAAGTGGGTAAGCGGAATGACAACGATCTGGTGGTGGTCAACGGCTTGAAGCCCGGCGACACGATCGCGATGGAAGACCCCAACGAAGCGGCCAAGCGGGCCAAGAAACTGTAAGTGAGCTGACATGAAAAAGGTCCTGATTCGATTAATCATTCTGGTGGTGGTGGTGGGCGCCGCTTGGGCGAGCTACCGCTTTGTGCAGCAGCTTCCGCAGCGGCAGTCTCAGGTAGCGACGACGAAAGTCCGCCAGGGCGATATCGTGGTGAAGACCTATGCGCGCGGCGAACTCCGCGCGGTGCGCTCGGCGACGCTCACGGCCCCGAATCTGTTCGGCACGGTGCAGGTGACCAAGCTGGCCGAGATCGGCTCCTTCGCGCGGGAAAAGGACCTGGTGATCGAATTCGATGACGCCGAACTGCTGAGCCGTCTCGAAGAGAAGCAGCTCGAGATCGATCAGATCGACGAACAGTTTAAGAAGTCCCAGGCGGATCTGGCGATCCGCAACAACTCCGACCAAGTGGAACTCCTGCGCGCCCGCTACGCGGTCCGCCGCTCCGAGCTCGAGGTGAAGCGGAACGAACTGCTTTCCCCGATCGACGCCAAGCGCAATGAACTGAACCTCGAAGAAGCCAAGCGCCGTTTGAAGCAGTTGGAGAGCGACATCAAGTCGCGCCAGGAACAGGCGGAGGCCGAACTTGCCGTGCTGCGGGAGCGCCGGCAAAAGGCGGTTCTTGAATTGGGCCGGGAACGGAACCGCTTGACGCAGGTGAAGGTCCTCGCGCCGATGAGCGGCCTGGTGGCCGTCCGGCAGAACCAGACCAGCCGCATGGGCATTGGTTTCGACGTCCCGGACATCCGGGAAGGCGATCAGGTGCAGCCGGGTATGCCCATCGCTGACGTGCTCGACCTTTCCGAGTTGGAAGTGCTGGGCCGGGTTGGCGAACTCGACCGCGCCAATCTGACGGAAGGGCAGGAGGTTCTGCTGGCCCTCGATGCCGTTTCGGGCAAACAGTTCCACGGCAAGATTAAGTCGATGTCCTCGACGGCCAGCGCGAACGTGAATTCGAGCGATCCGGCCAAGAAGTTTGACGTCGTTTTTTCGATCGACATGAAGGAGTTGCTGACTTCCCTGGGCGCGAAGCCGGAGCAGGTCGCCAAAATTCTTGCGACGGCGGAAGCGAACCGCAACCGTCCCCCCCTGCCTTCTTTTGGCGGCATGGCCGGTATGGCAGCCGCGCAGATGGGCGGCGGCGCCCCGACGGGTGGTGGAATGATGGGTGGCGGCACGATGGCTGGCGGCATGGCTGCCCCCGGCGCGATGGGCGCCGAAGGCGGGGCCCGCGTCACAATGGGAATGGGTGGTCCGCGGGGCGCGAATGGCGCCGCCGGTGGCGCCATGGCGGGGATGTCCCCCGAAGACCGCTTGAAGATGCGGGAGGCGATCCAGAAGGCGCTCAACGGGCGTTCGATGCAGGATCTCTCCGCCGAAGAACGGACCAAGCTGATGGCTGACGTGGCGAAGCAAACCGGGATCACTCGGCCCGCCGGTGCGGGTGCCGGTGCTGCTGCTGGTGCAGCCGGTGCCGCGGCAGGCGCTGCCGCCGGCGCAGGCGGGCGCCGCCGCAATGGCGGTGCGGGTGGAGAAGGCGGTGCCCCCGCCGGTGGCTTCGCTCCCCGTCCGGGCCGTTTCAGCGACGCGGAGATTCAGAACGCCAAGTTGCCCCCGCCGCCTGATCAGGATTCGCAGCTCGATGTCCTGCTCCGCCCGGGTCTGCTCGCCGATGTCGAAATCATTGTCGAAAAGATTCCGAATGCCGTGAACATCCCGGCGCAGGCGGTGTTTGAAGACGACGGCAAGATGATCGTCTACGTCAAGAAGGGTGAGCGTTTCGAGAAGCGGTCGATCAAGCCGCTCAAGCGCAGCGACTCCACCCTGATCATCGCTGAAGGTTTGCAGAAGGATGAGGTGATTGCGCTCACCGATCCCATGGCGAAGCCGGGCAGCGCGAAGCAGGAAAAGAGCGGATCCGGCGGCCCGATGAACGCGTTACCGGGCGGCAAGTCGTAGTTGATGCGAGACGAGGAACGGGACTCATGTCGTTAGTAGCGGATATTCTTCCTGAAATTAAAATGGGGCTGGCCAGCTTGCTGGTCCACAAGCTCCGCAGCGGCTTGACCATGCTGGGCATGATCTTCGGCGTGGGCGCGGTGGTGGCGATGTTATCCATCACCGCCGGCGCGCAGAAGGAGATGATGAGCTACATTGACCTGCTGGGCGTGAACAACATCATCATCGAAGCCAAGGAGGCGGTGGACCGCAATGAGCTGCAGGCTCGCCGCGTGATCTCGCCGGGCATGACCTTCCGCGACTTCCGGTCCATCAAAGAGAACGTGCAGGGCCTCGAAGCGTTGACCCCGCGCAAGCGCTTCAAGCCGCAGAAGGTATTGCCAAAGACCTCCGCCGAGCCGCCCATTCTGATCGGCGTGCTGCCCAACTACATGCAGATCAACAGTCTGCGCATGGTCGAGGGGCGCTTCTTTAACGAAGACGACGACGCCCGGTCGGCGCCCGTTTGTGTTCTCGGCGAATCGGCCAAGGTCAACCTGCTGGGTTATGACAGCGCGGTGGGCAAGTTCGTCAAGATCAACGACACCTGGCTGCAGGTGATTGGCGTGCTGGCGCAGCAGGCTACGGCGGATTCCGGCGTTGAGGGTTTGGAAGTGGCGAGCGGGAACAATCTCGTGATCGCTCCGCTGAACACCGTCATGCGGCGCTTTGAAGACAACAACTCGTATCTCAAGGACGAGATTGATGGCATGTACATCAAAGTTGCCTCCGGCACCGACTCCATCGAAACGGCCAATGTGGTGAACGCGATCCTGACCGCCACGCACAAGGACGCCGGCGACTTTGCCATCACGGTGCCTGCCGGTTTGCTCGAACAGCGCCGGCGGACCAGCTTCATCTTCAGCATCGTCATGATTTGTATTGCCGGCATCTCGCTGCTCGTCGGTGGCATCGGCATTATGAACATCATGCTCGCCACGGTTCTCGAACGGACCCGTGAGATCGGCATTCGGCGCGCCATCGGCGCCAAACAGAAGGACATCGTCCGGCAGTTCCTGACGGAAGCCGTCCTCATTTCGACGCTGGGCGGGCTCATCGGCGTCGCCTTCGGCTTCACGTTATCTCAGATTATTGCGTCCGCCGCCGGATGGTCGACCGTGGTCACCACCTCCTCCATTGTGGTTGCGCTGGGCGTTTCCTGTGGTATCGGCTTGCTCTTCGGGATTTACCCCGCAGTGCAGGCTGCGCGGCTCGATCCGATCGAAGCCATCCGTTACGAATAAGAAAATTCTGGAGTTTTCCTTTTTCGCCTCTATTTGGTTTCGCATGAACTGGAAATATCGACTGCTCTCATTCGCCACGGCCACCGTGGTCACCACAAGTTCTTTCGCGCAGCAAGCCGGCACCCCGCTGGGCAGTACGCCTGCGCCCGATCCGGTGTTCAACTACACCAAGAAGGACAAGGATCTGCTCGAGTCCCCAATTTTTGGGCAAAAGGCTTACTTCAAGCGGCACTTTGGCAACGAGAGTCCGAAGTTCGAACTGCGGTCCGCCGCCAAGTTCGAGGATTTCGCGGTCGATAACAAGCTCGAACTCTCCCTGCGCAGCTATCTGCAGTTGGTGTTGGCCAACAACGTGGATATCGACATCCAGCGCCTGGGAGTGGAGATTCAGCGGAACGCGATCACCCGGGCCTACGCCCCGTTCGATCCGGTCCTGATCGGAAGCTTCAATAGCCAGCGGACGATTACGCCGACCACCAACCAGCTCGAAGGCGCGGCGACCCTGAACCAGCTCTCGCAGCCCACCAACCTCTCCTATCAGCAGACCCTGGCGAACGGTATCAATTTCAACACCGGTTTCACGGCCAGCAAGTTGTCAACGAACAACTCGTTTGCGTTCTTTAACCCCGCCTTGAACGCGCAGTTAGTAAGTGGCGTGAACATTCCGTTGTTGCGCAACCGCGGCACGGCCGTCAACAAACTCCCCATCACGATTGCGCGCAGCCGGCTGCGCATCGGCCAGGAGAACTTCCTCACGAGCCTGCTCCAGTTGATGACCAATGCCGAGCAGGCCTACTGGGACGTCATCGGCGCCCGCGAAAGCCTGCGCGTGCAGGAAAAGGCGCTCGAGCTGTCGAGCGAAGCGTTGAAACGTTCCCGCCGGGAACTGGAGTTGGGCGCCATCAGCCCCCTCGACATCTATCAGCCCGAAGCCAACTACGCTTCGGCCGAGATCCAGGTGCTCCAGTCGCGCTACCGCTTGCAACAGGCTGAAGACGCGCTCCGGCGCCAGATGGGCGCCGATCTCGACTCCCGCTTCAAGCTGATGCCGATCAATTTGACGGAAGCGGTGACCCCGCCCACCGATGACGCGGAGTTCGACCGGGAGAAGATCGTCGAGCGGGCGGTGCGCCTGCGGCCGGAAATCCGCTCGGTCGACGAGTCGATTGTGGCGGACGACCTCTCGCTCAAGCTGCAGACCAATCTCCTGCGGCCGGATTTCTCGCTCCGCGGTAGCTACATTTCGACCGGCCGGGGTGGTACGCAGTTCCTCGGCGCCGGCTCCAATCGCGTGGTCGTTCCCGGCGGATTCGGCGACGCGTTGGATCAGATGTTCGGATTCGGCTTCCCCATTTACTCCTTTGGCCTGCAGATGCGGCTGCCGATTCGCGACCGGGCGGCGACCGCCAACTACGCGGATGCCGTACTCAACAAACGGCGCGACCTGTTGACCCGGCGCAGCACGGAGCAGAACGTCCGCCAGCAGGTGCTCAACGCCATCAGCCAGGTGGAGTCTTCGAAGGCGAGCGTCAAGCTGGCCGCCGTGGCCCGCGATTTCGCGCAGAAGCAGCTTGACGCCGAACAGAAGAAGTATGACCTGGGCACGTCGGTGATCTTCTTCGTGCTCGATGCGCAGACCCGTCTCGTCAACGCCGAAGCCGCGCTGGTGAATCAGACCGTGCAGTACCGGCGCAACCAGTTGAATCTGCTCCGGGTGACCGGCGAACTGCTGGACGAGCGGGGAATCAAAGTACAATAAGGCCAGATGGGCCGAATTCGCGTTCTCCCGGACGCAGTAGCGAATCAGATTGCGGCAGGCGAGGTGGTGGAACGCCCCGCCTCCGTCGTCAAGGAGATGCTGGAGAACTCCTTGGACGCGGGCGCTTCGGCGATTCGCGTCGAAGCCGAAAGCGGCGGCCGCCGGCTGATCCGGATCACCGATGACGGCCACGGGATGCTGCGCGACGATGCGTTGCTGGCCTTTGAACGCCACGCTACCTCCAAATTGTCTGCGCTTAAGGACCTGCAGTCGATTGCGACTCTCGGCTTTCGCGGAGAGGCGTTGCCGTCCATCGCGAGTGTCTCGCGCCTGACGCTCGAAACCCGCTCACCGGAGGAGACCACCGGCACGCGCGTCGAAATCCACGGCGGCAAGATGATCAAGTGTGAGGAGGCCGCCCTGGCGGCCGGCACCATCCTCACAGTGCGCGATCTCTTCTTCAATGTTCCGCCCCGGAAGAAGTTCCTCCGGTCCGACCAGACCGAACTCGCGCACATTGCGTCGCTCGTCACCCACTATTCGCTGGCGCATCCGGATAAGACCTTCGAGCTCTATCACGACTACCGCGAGTTGCTGCAGGTCACCCCGGTCGCCAGCTTACGGGAGCGCGTTTTTCAGGTGTTTGGCGCGCAGGTGCTCGATGACGTGATCGACCTCGGCGCCCGGGAGGTGGAACTGAAACTGCCGGCTCCGCATCCGCAGTCCGAAGCGGCCGCGCCGGAGGATCTGGTCCGCCCGTTTCTTCTCCGTGGCTTCGTTTCGCGCCCGCAGGTGCAGAAGTACAATCGCAGCTCCATCTATCTGTTCGTCAACGGCCGCCTGATTAAAGACCGCCTGCTGCTCCACGCCATCTCCGCCGCCTACTACAACCTGATGCCGCCCGGCGCGTATCCCTTTGCGTTGCTGTTTCTCGATTGCGACGCCGAAGAGGTCGATGTCAACGTCCATCCCTCGAAGACCGAGGTCCGCTTCCGGCACAGCTCCTTCGTCCATGACTTTGTCCGGGACGCCATCCGGGGATCGCTGATCGAAAGCCGGCCGGCCTCGGCCCTGCCGCTTCCGGAGCCGCCGCGCGCGCAACCGGCCGCGGCGCTGCCCTATTCGGAGTTCACCCAAACGCTCGAGAACGCCCGGCTCGAACTGCCCGAGTGGCGCAGCGTGCTGCCGGAGCCGCCGGCCGGGGCGCTCGGCGTCAACGATGCCGACTTGCCCGTGTTTTCCGGCGGAAGAGTGACGGCGACCGTCCCGCCGCCCGTCCCTTCCGCGCCCGCGCCGCTCCCGGTGGATGCCGCCCCCTCCCGGCTCAAGGTGCCCAATCATCACGGCGGCGCCCCCGCGGGGGTGCACCTCGATGGGATGCCGAGCCTGGACGTTCTCAAAGATCTCCGGCCAATCGGCCAACTGCACGAAAGCTTTATCATCGCGGCCGGGCGGGACGGGCTCTGGATCGTCGACCAGCACGTTGCTCACGAACGGATTCTTTTTGAGCAGGTGCTGAAGCAACGGGCGGCGGGGCGGCTTGAAAAGCAACAATTGCTGATCCCCATGGTCGTCGAACTGACGGCCAGCCAGCAGATTGAGTACGCGCGCATCGCCGACGAACTGGCCGCCAACGGCTTTGAAAGCGAGCCGTTCGGCAACCGGACCATTGCGATCAAAACCGCGCCCGTCGACGTGAAGCCGTCGCAGATCGAGTCGATTCTGTTTGAGATTTTGGAAGTGGCCGAGCGCGAGTTGCGCGGGGCGAGCCTCGATGAGTTGCGGCGCAACATCGCGGCCTCAATCGCCTGCCAGGCAGCGATCAAGATCAACATGCGGCTCGATCAAACCCGCATGGACTGGCTGCTGGCGCGGCTCGCCGAGTGCGAGTATCCCACCAACTGCCCGCATGGCCGACCGATTGCCCTGCGCTATTCGACGCGCGAGATCCTGAAGGGCTTTCACCGCATCTAGCGGAGAGCTGCTTCGATCGCCTGCACGTTCTTCTTGGCGTAGTCGCTCTCGGTCAGGTCAGGATTCAGATCGAGCATCCGGCGGAAGTGCTTCAGCGCGGCGGCGTAGAGTTCCACGCTCTGCTTCTTCTGGGCGCTGCGGGCGTAGCTCAAGGCCAGCACGTAGTGCGAGTAGGGGTCCTGCGGGTCGTAGCGCAGCGCGCGCTGGCAGTAGCCGATGGCGGCTTCGAAGTTCTCGCGCTTCCGCTCGCAGTCGCACAGGCCGAAGTACGCCATACTGCGCAGGTCGGCCCAGACGTCCCGCTGCGCCGCCCGCTTCTTCTTGCCGATTCCGGCCAGGTAGCCCAGGACATAGTAGTTGAGCTTGCCGGCCAGCTTCGCGTCGAAGTCGCTGAGGGCGAGATACTGCTGGTAGGAACCGACCGAGGGAGCGTACTGTCCGCTCATCCGCTGGCTTTCCGCGAGCCAGAAATAGGCGTCGGCGTTCTGCGGCGCCAGGCTGATCGCTTGCCGCGCCGACTCGATGGACTGGGGATAAAGCTCCTTGATCCGCTGCGCCTGCGCGAGGAGATACCAGGCCGTGGCCTGTTTCTTATCGCGCTGGACCACTTGATTTAACTGCCGGATCGCTTCGTCGTAGCTGCCGTTATCGAGCAAAAGCCCGCCGAATGTCGCGCGGGCTTCCAAATAGTCCGGATCGATTTCGAGCGCCTTGCGAAACGATTTCTCCGCTTCTTCGACCTCAAATAAATCCCGCTGCACGCGGCCCAAATACAGCCAGGCCTGCGAAAACTGCGGATCGGCCGCCACGGCGGCCTGCAGCTCCGCGGCCGCCTTTTTGTAGTTCTCCGGCGTTCCCTTGTTGTAGAAGTCGAGGCCTTTTTCGAGGGAATCGAGCGCCGCCTTCGGCCGCCGCCGCGGAATACTGATCTTAATAGTGACCGTGGATTCCTGCCCCGGATAAACCGTTTCTTCACGCGGACCATCGGGTTCGTAGCCCATCCGGACGCCTTTAACCGTGTGCGCGCCGGGCGACAGACCGGGCAGCCGGAGCGGCGTGCCCTTGCTCACCGTCCCAACGGACTTGCCGTCCACAAAGACTTCTACGTTGTCCATGTTGGCTTCGAGCACCCAGGTGCCGAACTTGGGCGCGGGCGCTTCACCGGGCGAGGTACCGGTGGGATTAAACGCCAGCAGCATCTGGGCATCGAAGTTGCCCTTGTCGGAGGTCGGGTTCTGCTGGCCCTTGGTGGCTTCGCGGACATTGGTGCGCACGTACTCGGCCAGTTCATCCGCGGTGACGATGCCGTCCTTCGAAGCATCGGCGTAGCCTTCCATGCCGCGGACCACGTAGTAGGTGAAAATGCCATGGCCGCCGCCCCAGTCTTTCGATTCGAAGGAGCGCTCGCGGGCGCGGCTGGCGGTCATCGAGAACATGGAACGGTTGAGATCGAGCAGGGAACGGTTGACGACTTCGCCCTGCTCCGGGGAGATGGCCCCGCTATGGCAGGAGTCCGTCAGCAGCACTTTCCACTTGGCCTGCACCTGGCTGCCGATCACGAGTCCGAGCTGGTCCATGCCATAGCCGGTGCCGGCAATATTCTTGGGGTCCAGATCATAGGGCGCCAAAAACGCCCGGCCCGAAGTGGGGTCAACGAAGCCGTGTCCGGCGAAGTAGACCAGCACGCGGTCTTCCGGCTTGGCCACGCTCGGTAGCCAGCCATCGATCTCTTTGCGGAGGTTGGCGAGCGTGGCGCGGGCGCCGGTCAGCTTCCGCACGTTCTCCGCGCGGAAGTTGCCGCCTTCGGGGCTGATCAGCACGGAGTAGATGGCTTCGGCGTCCCGTTCGGCGAACTCGAGCTTGGCGCTCGCGGGCAGGTTCTGGTAGTCCCCAATGCCGACGACGAGCGCGTAGCTGCGAGGAATGGCGACCCCGGCCGCGGCGGGGGTGATGGGTTCCGGGTCTTTTTCGTACTTGAGATCGCGCGCTTTCTTCTGCGCCGGAGGCGTCGGCGCGGCCGGAGTCTGTCCCCAGGCTAGGGCGGCAATCGTAAGGAGGATCGAAAGGGGTTTCATGGCGATTCCTGGTTAACGATGCGCGAGGCGGAACTGATAGGTGAACAGCCCGGGCTTCTCCGCATTGGCCACTGGGGGCGCGGCGACCACGGCGGCCTGATCCTTGCGCAAGAACAGCAGTTCGCGGGAGCGGAAGCCGGGCACCTCGTTCTTCTTCAGTCCAGCGCTCGTGTCAACACATTCGCCGCGAGCTTTCCAGATACCATCGTCGCAGCGGGGCCGCAGATTCGCCGGAGCCTTGCCGGGCGCCGGTGGCGGCGGCAGCGGCTTGTATCGCGGAGCCTCACCTCCCAGCTTCACCGGCGAAACGATCCAGTAAACCGTATCGTAGCCGGCCGGGCCGGTGAGCTTGAAAGCGCCCTGATCGCCGGGGATGTAGTATTCGCGGTTCGCTTCCACCCGGTTGTCCATGCCGGCGTCGGCCGAAGGAAACAGCGTGGCGGTCTCGCCGGAAGTGCCCTCATTCACCACGTAGAGATAGCCTGCCGTGTTGGACTTAAAGCGGAACCGGACCTGGTCGCCCGTGGCGAAGACATGCCCGGGGTCGGACACCTTCCAGGCGCCGGCATCGCGACGTTCGAGCGAGATCTCCACGCGCTGCTGGGCCGCGAGAGAGGAGGCAAAGAAGAGGGCAAGCGCCAGGCGTTTCATGCGGGAGTCCTTAGCGGTGTTTCAGGCTGAGGTCCACGATCAGCTTCGCGTCGGGGGCCGGGTTCTTGTTGACGATGTAGGCGGCCGTCTCCTTGCGTTCGGGCGTCAGCGGTTTGGAGTCATCGACCTTCTCAAAGACCAGATCGCGCGCGACCAGGGTGCTGCGCACGCGGCCGACCAACTGATCATCGATGGGGCGGACCATCTGCGCCAGTTGCAGCTGCTTCGTCGGTTTGGGTTCCTGGGGAGTTGGTTGTGCGGGTGAATTGATCTTGTAGATCAGGTCTTCCAGATTCGCTTCCGGCTTCCGCGCCAGGACGATGAAAAGCTTTTCTTCGCCGGCTTGATCGTCGAAGTAGAAACGGCCGGTGCCCGGCACCATGTAGGGGCGAAAGGGCGCGATGAAGTTGTTGCCGTTCTCGACCTCCGAAGACGGGAACAGGACGCTCCAGTTGCCGCTCGAACCCCGGGCGACGACATAAAGATAGGCGCCTTCGTTGGACTCCACTTGAATTTTCAGCCGATCGCCAGAGCGGAAAATGCTATCGGTATCCACTTCGCGATAGGCGGCGTTCTCGCGGCTGAGCAGGATGCTGTAACGGAGGCCAAGGGGCGTCGGCGTAGCGGCGGAAGCCAACACCACGGGGGCCTCGGCGGCGGCGGCCGGCGTGGCGGGTGCGGCCGGGCCCTTGGGCTGATTCCGGACCGGCGGGGCCGGTTTCGCCTGCGACACAGATTTAGTGACTGGTTTTGTGTCTGCTTTTCGAGTTACCTTAACGGGCGACCCTGGTGCTGAGAAAAAAAGCTCCCGCGGAGTCAGGTCCTGGGCGGTTAAGACCCCTGCTAGAGCGAAAAAATTTAGGATACGCATGGATTTTAAACCTTATTTCACGAACAAGTTTCAATGTTCCCGTTCGTGCCGTCCGATTCATAAGACGGGCAAAAGAGCTGCGGAGTTGCTTGGCAGGCAGATTATCGCCCTCGCGCTGCTGTTAACCATAATCGCGCAATCGAACGGACTGGCCCATCAACAAGCCGGGGAAGCCATTAAGAAACTGAATATCGTGATTGTAGAAGGTGAAGGCGCCGTAAACAATGCCCGGCAACGCGTAGCCCGCGATCCGATTGTGCAGGTAGAGGATGAAAATCGAAAGCCGGTGGCGGGAGCCGCGGTGGTGTTTCTGTTGCCCAATCAGGGAGCGGGAGCAACCTTCGCCAACGGGGCGCGGTCGCTGACTGTGCTGACGGATAGTAACGGGCAAGCCGCGGCGCGGGGATTGCAGGCCAACCGGCTCACCGGAGAGTATCAGATGCGGGTCACCGCCTCGTCTAACGGGCAGACGGCGAGCATCTCCATTGGGATGAGCAATATCGCCGCCGCCGCCGGGGCCGGCGCGGCTGGGCTGGGAGCTCTGAAGTGGCTCCTCATCGTCGGCGCTGTTGGCGGCGCGGCGGCAGCCACCGGAGTGGTGCTCAGCAATGGTGGAAACACACCCGCAGGCCCGCGGCCGACGGTCATCGCGCCGGGCACGCCGAGCGTAGGAGCTCCGCAATGAAACGGAGAAGTTTCTTTCTGGGGATGGTCGCGGCGCCCTTAGCCGCGCAGGAAAGCGGATTGGGCGGGCCGGTGCTTGGCTACCTGCTCGATGGCGAGGGCCATGTGCGGCCTTTGATCGGCCCGGCCGGCAGCGCCTACCTGGCGCCTGCACTCGCCGGGGAGACCGTGCTGCGCCAGTGGGCCGGCAACTACGGGCTCGATCCCGACGGCCAACTATATTTCGGGGTGGACGCGCGGCAGTTGCAGCGGGTGGAGACCGAGCCGGGATGGCAGAATTTGATCGGCTCGGCTTCGCCGGATGTCGCGCTGGTGCAGCGGGGAGCGCGGGTGGCGATTGCGCGGGCCGGCGCGGCCGGCGCGGCTGTAGAGGTGGGGATGGCGGTGGAGCAGTTGGCGGTTGGCGGGCGGGGCGAAGCCATCGCCGGTGCGGACAGCGAGCGATTCGCGCTGTGGCGCGCCGATGGCGCCATGGTGTTTCAACGGCCTCTCGCCGGTGTCCGAGCGTTGCAGGTTTTGCCCGGCGGGGCGGGAGTTTGCGGGTTGGCGGAAGGTTTCTTCCTGGCGAGTGAAGATGGCCACTTCGACATGTTCGATAGCGTTCGGGGCTCCGCCGTGGCCCTGACGGGCGACGGGTCGACCGTCATAGTTCTGGATCGAGAGGGAATGAAAGTACACGTCTATGCAGTCGCCTCGAAAGAGTGGCGGGAAGAGAAGATTCCCGTAGCCGGACAAACGCTGACTCCCCTTCGCGACGGGCGCAGCGTTCTAGTATCCGGCGGCGCGGGGGCGCCCTCCTGGACGCTCACCGTGCGGGCGGGCGAGCCCGTTTGGGCGCAGATTCCTCTGCTGCGCGGAGGCCGGCTGTAATGTCGATCCTTCGTCTTCTCGGTTCCGCCATGGCGCTGGCCGCTGCCGCGCTGGCTTTTCCCAATCCGGATGGCAGGTGTCTGATCACCACCGGCGTCACGCTGCCCCAAGGCACTGTCAATGTGGCGCAAACCATCACGATTGCGACCTCCACATGTGAACCGCTCACGCGATTTGAGTTGGATGGCGGATCGTTGCCCCCGGGCATGACGCTCAGTTCCTCCACCGGCACTATCTCCGGCCAACCCTCGGCCGCGGGCCTCTATGCGTTTTCGATTCGCGTGGTGGACCCCGTGCCGCAGGCCCCGTCAAAGACCTTCGTCCTGCGGATCAATAGCGCACTGCAGATTGACCGGCGGATTCTGGCCTCGGCAGGAGCGTCCGGCTCTTCCTACTCCGACCAGATCAGTGTGAGCGGCGGGGTTGGGCCCTATACGTTCGCCCTCACGGGCTCCCTGCCTCCTGGCTTGACCCTGAACTCCACGACCGGCGCCATTTCCGGCACGATTGGCGGCGGCTTCACGACGCCCGCTGCCTTCTCGGTGCAGGTGAGTGATGCGAGTTCTCCTGTGAATACGGTGACTTCGGCGTTCCAGATCTCTCCCAATCCCACGCGCAGCCTGGCGACGCTCACCTTGCCGAACGGTACGCAGAGCTCGTCTTACAGCGCGACCATTTCTCTCGCCACCGGTACCGGAGGAACGTTCCTCCTCGCCGATGGCGCCCTGCCCGCCGGCTTGACGTTGAACCCCACCACCGGGGTCCTGAGTGGCACTCCGACCGCGAGTGGCTCGTTCTGGTTCACTGTCCAGTCCCGCCTGCTCACCGGGGGAAGCGTATCTTCGGCCTGGCGGACTTACAACATTCTGATCAGCAACTTAACCGGACTGCAGTTTACGACCGGCACGACCCCACCCGGGGCGGAGATTGCGGCGGCCTACCGGGCGCTGCTCAGCCCCATCGGCGGCGTCGCTCCCTTTACTTACTCGCTGGATGAGGGTTCGCTGCCGTCGGGCGTCACCCTCGACACCGCCACGGGCTTGTTGCACGGCGATGTGGCCCTGACGACGGCCCCGTCCTTTACCGCCACGTTGCAGGTAACGGACGCCCGGGGCGCCACGGCCTCGCAGCGCTTCACGTTTCCGATCGTGTCCCGCCTGACTACCTCTTCGTTCACGATTCCAACGGGTACCGTCGGCGTGTCCTATTCCAGCACGACCATGACGACCGTTGGTGGTTCTGCCCCCATCACCTTTGGCGTGGACCCGTTTGGCGACAGCCTGCCTCCCGGCCTCAGCCTCAATCCGGCGACGGGTGTCCTGAGTGGCACGCCGACCGAGTCCGGCTTCTTCGCACTCCGCCTCTTCGCCAAGGATCAACTGGGCGGCTACGCGTTCGCCAACACTTCCGTCTCCATCGTATTGCCGATGACCTTTACGGCGACGAGTCCCTTGGCCGACTACGCGGCCAGCGGCGGCTTCTATTTTGGCAGCGTTGCCGCCACCGGTGGCGTCTTGCCATATACGTACACCCTTGCTTCGGGAGCTTTGCCGCCCGGCTTCGGCTTGAGTCCCTTGTATGGCTTCCTCTCGGGAAGTTCCACGGCGATTGGCCCCTACAGTTTCGCGATTCGGGTGACCGATAGCGAGGGCCGCACCGCGACCCGCTCCTTCACCATGAATGTGGTGTCAACCGTGGCGGTAAGTACAGGAAGCTTGGCCAACGGCACCGTGGGCGAATCCTACTCGCAGGAGATTGTGGCGCAGGGCGCCCCCACGACGTTCGTCTGGTCAGTGTCGACCGGGACCCTTCCTCCGGGACTCGCGCTCGGGACCACCACAGGCGTCCTCTCCGGTACGCCGACAACCGCTGGAACGTATACTTTCAGCATCCGCATCGCTAGGGCCGACGGAGAGGGGCCCGCCAACGTCCGGGCGTTCCAGGTCATCATCTCCCCCCCGTTGCAGTTCACCACCACGTCGCCGCTCCCTCCGGGCGGTATCGGCAATTCCTACTCCGCCACGCTGAAAGCTTCCGGCGGCCGGCCCCCGTACCGGTTTGGGCTTGTGGAGGTGAGTTTTCCGACTGGTTTGTCTCTCGCCGGATCTGGGGTCGTCTCCGGAATTCCGCAATCGATCTCTAGCGGGTCGACCCTTGTGCAAGTCTTTGACGCGGACAACCGGTCCGCTGGCCGGAGCTTCAGCCTCCCGATTGGACCCGGGATTCGGTTCACCACCTCCTGGCTCCCGAACGGCACCCGAGCGGCCGCCTACAGCCAAACCGCGACCGCCACGGGAGGCACCGGCGCCCTCACGTATACGCTGGCCTCGGGCACCCTGCCGAACGGGGTGACGCTGAACTCCTCGAGCGGCGCTCTCACCGGCACCCCGACCGTCGCCAACACGTTCAACTTCACGCTGCGGGCCACCGACACGGTGGGCGTCACGGAAACGCAAGCGTTCACGGTCACCATCGCCGAGCCCCTGACGTTTGTCACCACTTCACCCATTCCGAATGCCGCGCTCAACGCCTCCTACGCGCAAGCCTTTGCCGTGGGCGGCGGGCGTGCGCCGGTGCTCTACTCGATCGTCAGTAACCCGCCACCGGCCATCCTCGGCATGGCTCCAGCGGGCAGCTTCGGCGGCTTCCCCATCGTGACGGGCACCTATTCCATGACCGTACAGGCGCGCGACGCCGACGGCCGCACCGTGCAAAGCGCCTTCCAGCACACCGTGGGCGGCCCTCCGCTGCTCAGCGGCACTCTGCCGGCGGGAACCGTGGGGCAGGCCTACTCCCAAACCGTTCCGCTCACCGGTGGGCTGGCTCCCTACGCCTTCACTCTCGTCGCCAGTTCGCTGCCCGCGGGCTTGACCTTGAATGCCACCACGGGAGTGATCTCCGGTACCCCCTCCGCGGCGGGAAGCACGGACGTAACCGTCCTGGTAACGGACTCGACCGGGTTGCAGGACACGCGGGTGTACACCCTGCAGATCTTGAATCCGCTCGTCGTCACCCCGTCCACCTTGCCGAACGGAACCGTCGGGACGGTGTATAGCTCCGGGGTCTCCACGACCGGCGCGGTCGGTTCGGCCACCTTTGCTGTCACGACCGGCGCCCTGCCCGCGGGAATCAGCTTAAACCCGACCACCGGCGCGTTGACCGGCACCCCGACCACGGCGGGAAGCGTAACGTTTACCATTACGGCTACCGACGGCGTGCCGCGCACGGCATCCGCGACCTACACGGTGACCATCGCGAGTGGCTTCACCATTACGACGACGACTCTCCCGTCGGGAATCGTCGGCATCGCCTACTCGGGCCTGATTCAGGTGCAAGGCAATCTCGCCGCGGCGACGTTTGCGGTGACCACCGGCAGTCTCCCCGCCGGCCTCACGCTGAACCCGTCGACCGGGCTTATCAGCGGCACGCCCACGGGCGCCGGTAGCACGTTTACCATCACCGCCACCGATCCGCCTTCAACGACCGCGCAGCGGAGCTTCACCATCACCATCTCCCCGGCGTTTACCATCAGCACCGTGACGTTGCCGGACGGGGCCATCGGGACTCCCTACAGTGCCACGTTGCAAACGCAGAACTCCCGCGGCACGGTCAGCTTCGAGGTCGTCAGCGGCACTCTGCCGCCCGGCCTGTCTCTCAATACCAACAGCGGCGTCATCAGCGGCAACCCCACGACGAACGGGCCGCGCACCTTTACGATTCGCGCGACCGACACGGAATTCCTGACCGCGGATTCCACCGGCCCCGGGATCCGCAACGTCAACCAGATCGCGGAGCGAACCTACACCGTCACCATCGGCGGCTCGTTCGCGATCAGCACCACCAGCCTGCCGAACGGAATCGTCTCGATTTCCTATACCGCACCGCTGCAAACGCTGAATGGCAATGCCCCCGTGACGTTTGCCGTCACGAGTGGCGCCCTGCCGCCCGGCTTAACACTCAACGGCAGCACCGGTGTCCTCAGCGGAACGCCCACGGCGGCCGGCAACAGCACCTTCACGGTATCCGCGACCGATGCGCAGCAACAGACCGCGCAGCGGAGCCTCACCATCACCATCTCCCCGGCGTTCACCATCACCACCCTGACGTTGCCGGACGGGGCGATCGGGACACCGTACAACGCGACCGTGCAAACGCAGAATGCGCAGGGAACGGTCACCTTCCAGGTCGTCAGCGGCAGTCTGCCGCCAGGCCTTTCCCTGAACGCTAACACCGGCGTCATCAGCGGTAACCCCAATACGAACGGGCCGCGCACCTTCACGATTCGCGCCACCGACACAGAAACCCTGCTCCGCGATACGAGCGGCCCGGGAATCCGCAACGTCGACCAGATTGCGGAGCGGACCTATACCGTCACCATCGGTGGCGCCTTCTCGATCAGCACCACCACCCTGCCGAACGGAAACGTCTCGACTCCGTACTCGGTAACGCTGCAAACGCTGAACGGCAATCCCGCCGTGACGTTCGCCGTCACCAGCGGCGCCCTGCCGCCCGGCCTAACTCTCAATGCCAACACCGGTGTCATCAGCGGCACGCCCACGGCCATCGCCAACAGCACCTTCACGGTAACCGCGACCGATGCGCGGGAGCAGACCGCGCAGCGGAGCTTCACCATCGCCATCGCCGGCGTGTTCAGCTTCACCTCCACCACCCTGCCGAACGGCTCTCTGGGTGTTCCCTACTCGGCGACCCTGCAAACGCAGAACTCGCAGGCCCAGGTCACTTTCCAGATCCTGCAGGGCCAGCTTCCGCCCGGACTGACGCTGAACACCAGTACCGGCCTGATCAGCGGCACGCCTACCCAGAATGGGGTGAGCACCTTCACCGTCCGCGCCACGGATTCCACTCCTCCCAACCTGCTCGAAGCCGGCAAGCGGGGTCGGGCCGTGGACCAGATTGCCGAAGCAACGTTCTCCATCACCATCGGTGGAACCTTCGCCATCACGACGACCGCGCTGCCGCCGGGAACCGTGGCCGACCCCTACAGCACGACCCTGGCCACCGCGAACGCGGTCGGCGCCGTCCGCTTCCAGGTCACCACCGGCACCCTCCCCGCCGGCCTGACCCTGGCCCCCACCACGGGCGTCATCAGTGGCACGCCCTCCGCGAGCGGAACGTTCCCCGTCACGGTAACCGCCACCGATGCTCAGGAACGGACCGCCACGCGGGACCTAACGCTGACCATCCTGCCCCGGTTCGTTATCACCACCACGTCGCTGGCCAACGGGACCGTCGGCGTCGTCTACAACGCGACCGTCGTCACGCAGGGAGCGGCGGGCACCCCTTCCTTCACCCTCCTTTCCGCCGGCTCCCTGCCGCCGGGTCTCACCTTGAATCCCAGGACCGGGGCCATCACCGGAACGCCCACGCAACCCGGCACCACCACGTTCCGCATTGTGGCGGAGGACTCGGTGCAGTCGGAGTCGCGTACCGACGAAGTGTCGCTGTCCATCACCGTAAATGCCTCATTGCTGAGCATCACGACGAGTTCGCTGCCGCGCGCCACCGCGGGCGTGGCGTACTCCCAAACCTTTGCGGCCACGGGCGGCACGCCGCCGTATCGCTGGACCATCGCAAGCGGCAGCCTGCCGCCGAACCTGACCCTGAACAATGCCTCCGGTGTCCTTAGCGGCGTCCTGGTGCAGGGCGGCGTGTCCACGTTTACCGTCCGAGTTACCGACGGCGCCGGCAGCACGGCGGACCGCCCGTTCACGCTCGAAACCGTCACGCAAATCGGCATCACCGCCAACGTGTTCCCCCTCGAACAGGGCCAGTTCTTCTCCTCGCCGGTAACGGTCTTCGGCGGCCGGCCTCCGTATCAGGTCTCCATCCTGAGTGGTGCGCCGCCGCCTGGTATCGCCTACTCGGCGGCGAACGCCACTTTCAGCGGCACCACCAGTGCCCCCGCCGGGCAGTTCTCGGTGGTGGTGCAGGCGGTGGATAGCCTGGAGCAGGTAGCAACCCAGACGCTGTTGTTCAACGTCACCGCACCTGGTCCGGCGCCGCTCGGCATCACGCCGTCCAGTCTCCCGAACGGCGTGGTTGGGGTGGCCTACTCGGCGCAGTTGGGTACGACGGGCGGCGTGCCGCCCTTCGGATTCCGGCTCTCGCAGGGCAGCCTGCCTCCCGGCATTACTTTGGACGGTGCCGGAACCTTCGGCGGCGTTCCCTCGCAGCCGGGCGCCTTTACCTTTGGCGTCCTCGCGACCGATGGCGGCGGACGCTCGGCCGGCCAACTGTTTACGATCCTGGTCACCGCTCCGGTCGTCCCGCTGGCCGTCACCCCGGAGACGCTGCCTGGCGGAGTGATCAATCAGGCCTACAGTGCGAGCCTGGGAGCCTCGGGCGGCCAAGCGCCGTATCGCTTCAATCTGACCGGCGATCTGCCTCCCGGCGTCGTCTTCACCAGCAGCGGAGCGCTGGTGGGTACGCCTACTGGTGTTGGCACCTTCCGGTTCACGTTTGAGGTCACCGATGCGCGGAATACCCGCGCCTCGCGCAGCTTCTCCATTACGATTCTGGGCCCGGTGGAGATCACCACCGCCGCGTTGCGGGATGCCGTGGTAGGCGCGCCCTTTGGCGCGCAGGTCGAAGCCGCGGGCGGGATCGCTCCCTACACCTTTGGCTTTGGCGGGTTGCCGGCGGGACTCCTCGGCGCCACGAACGGCTCAATCTCCGGCACGCCCACCGCCGCGGGAACCTTCACCGTGACGGCCGAGGTGACGGACTCGCGGGGGCAACGCGCCTCCCGGACTCTTTCCTTGACCGTCGTGGCCCGCTTGACGATTACCAGTTCGCCCGGCGCCGCCCCGGTGCCGCTCGGCCAGGCGATCAGTGGCGGGTTTGCCGCTGCCGGCGGTCGGCCGCCGTATCAATGGGCGGTCACCAGCGGCGCGCTGCCCCCCGGCGTTGGCTTCGTTTCGACAACGGGTGCTTTGTCCGGTGCGCCCACCGCGGAGGGTAGCTTCACGTTCGGCGTCACGGTCACCGACTCGTTGCAGAATACGGCAACCGGTTCGGCCACCATTCGTGTCCTGCCGCCGCTCGCCGTCAACGCCGCCAACCTGCCCGGTGGCGTCGTGGGCACGGCCTACGGATCGAGCGTCGGCGCCACCGGCGGACAAGCGCCGTACAGCTTCTCGGTTGTCGATGGTTCGCTGCCTCCCGGGGTCACGCTCGGGACCGATGGATCGCTCACCGGAACGCCCACCGCCGCCGGCGGCTTCGGCTTCACGGTGCAGGTGGCGGATGTCGTGGGCAGCCGCGCCACCCGCGCCTTCTCCATTGCCATCGCTCTGCCGCCGGTGCCGCCCATCAGCTTCGTGGGCGCTCCGCCTACGATTCAGACCGGCCAGCAAGGCACCATCACGGTGCAGATTGCGAGCGTCTATCCCGTGCCGATCAACGGTACCCTGACGCTGCAGTTCACGCCCAACTCCAGCAACCCCATTGACGATCCGGCGGTGCAGCTGACCTCCGGCGGACGCGCCGTGACGTTCACCATTCCGGCTGGCCAAACCAACGCGCAGTTCCCGCTGGACCCGTTACGGTTCCAGGTGGGAACCGTGGCCGGACAGGTGCAGTTGCAGACCACCTTCACCCCGGTCGGCGGCCAGCCAACGCCGGGGCCGACCATCACGGTCACCATCCCGCGGGCGGCGCCGGTGATCACGGCGGCCTCGCTCACCCAGGGTACGGGCGGCTTCTCGTTGACCGTGGAGGGCTTCTCGAACACCCGCGAGGTGTCGAGCATGACCCTCCAGTTCAACCCGGCGCCGGGCAGCAGCCTCGAAACAACCACGGTGACGGTGCCGGTAACGGCGGCCTTCAACGCGTGGTACAACTCGGCCGGCTCGCAACCCTTCGGCGGCGGCTTCCGGTTGACTCTGCCGTTGACGGTGACCGGTGAACTCAGCGCGGTGGAGTCGGTGGTGGTGCGGCTGACGAACAGCGTCGGCGAATCCCAGCCGTTTACCGCTCGTAGAAACTAAGCCAGTTGTCGCCCTGTTTGACGATACGGCCCCGGCGTAAGGGGCCGTATTCGTCAGCGAGGATTTGACGCGGCGGATGCTGCACGATCACGTAGGGAACCGTCGATTCGGCCAGCGCCGTCAGCGCAGCGTCGAACTCTTTGGGAACCGTGAAGGGCGGATCGAGAAAAACGATATCGGCCTGCATGGTTCGCAACGCGTCGCTCGCTTTCCGTTTGATGATTGCGGTCCGCGCCTGCACCCCGAGCGTCTTGATGTTCTCAAACAGCACGCGGATGGCTTCCTTGTTGCGTTCGATGAAGAGCACCCTTCCGGCGCCCCGGCTCAGCGCTTCGAGGCCCACGGCGCCCGTGCCCGCGTAAGCGTCGACAAAGACCACGCCGTCCAACCGCGTCTGCAGGATATTGAACAGCGACTCCCGCAGCCGGTCCGGCGTTGGCCGTACCTCCGTCCCTTCCACGCTCTGCAGCTTCCGGCTGCGAAACTCTCCCGCGATGACTCTCATGGTTACCCTACCAATACTAAGCCGTAGCGTCGCTGCCAGTGCTCGCGCAGGTAGGCGATCGCCTGCCGCAGCGTCGCTTCGTTCGGCGGATTGTCAATAAACGCATTGGCTTCGTTTCGCGCAATTTCGAGCAGTTCGCTATCGCGCAGGATATTGCCAAAGCGCAACGCCGGCAGGCCGCTCTGCTTGGTGCCGAAGAACTCACCGGGGCCGCGCAGCCGCAGGTCCATCTCCGCGATGTAGAACCCGTCGTTCGATTCCACCATCGTCCGGATGCGCTCCTTGCCGGTCTCGCTGAGCTTGTCCGTCACCAGCAGACAGTAGCTCTGTTCGCCGCCCCGGCCCACGCGGCCGCGGAGCTGATGCAGTTGCGCGAGGCCGAACCGTTCGGCCTGTTCGATCACCATCACGGTCGAGTTCGGCACGTCCACTCCGACCTCGACGACGGTGGTCGAAACGAGGATCTGAATCTGTCCCTGCTTGAAGGACGCCATCACGGCTTCCTTATCCCCCTGCGCCATCTTGCCGTGCAGCAGGCCCACCTGATACTGCGGGAACACGGTCTGCGAAAGCTGCAGGTACATCTGCTCGGCGGCCTTCATCGCCTGCGTCTCGCTCTCCTCGATCACCGGGTAGACCACGTACGCCTGCCGCCCGGCCGCCACTTCGCCCTGGAGGAAGGACCAGACCTCCTCAATGCGGTTCGCCTGCACATGCGTCGTCACGATCGGCCGGCGGCCCGGCGGCAGCTCGTCAATGATGGAGGTATCGAGGTCCCCGTATACTGTCAACGCCAGCGTCCGCGGAATGGGCGTCGCGGTCATCACAAGCACGTCCGGCGTCTGCCCCTTCTCCATCAGCTTCAATCGCTGCATGACGCCGAACCGGTGCTGCTCATCCACAATCGCAAGGCCGAGCCTGGCGAACTGCACGTCGGCTTCGAGCAGCGCATGGGTCCCAATGGCCACCTGCACGAGGCCGCTGGCGATGAGCCGCCGGATGGACTCTTTCTCCTTCGGCTTGAACGAACCGGACAGCATCACGCACTGGTAGCCCAGCTTGCCGAACAGGTTCTTGAAGTAGGCGAAGTGCTGCGCCGCCAGGATCTCGGTGGGCGCGAGTACCGCCACCTGGTAGCCGTTTTCGATCGCGATAATGGCCGCCTCGGCGGCGACCAGCGTCTTGCCGCTGCCGACGTCTCCTTGCAACAAGCGGCTCATTGGCTGGGGCGCCGCCATGTCGCGGGCGATCTCGCCCAGCACGCGCTTCTGCGCCCCGGTGGGCTTAAAGGGCAGCATCGCCTTGATCTTTTCGCGGACCTGATCGGTGAGCGCGAACTGAATGCCCCGGGCTTCGCGCGCCTTGTTCCGCTTGAGCGCCAGGCCGCATTCGAGCCAGAAGAACTCTTCGAGAATCATCCGGACATGGGCCGGAGAACGGAAGGCGTTGAGCAGCCGGATATCGCTCTCTTCGGCCGGAAAGTGGATGCCTTGGATGGCGGCCCAGCGCGAAGGCAGCTTCAACTGCTCGCAGATCCGGGCCGGCAGCATGTCTTCGACCGGCGCAATCGAATCCAGCACGCGCCGCATCAGCACGCGCATCTGCTTTGGGCTCACCTTCTGCGCGGCCTCATAGATGGGTACGACGCGGCCCGTGTGCAGCGTCGCGTCGCCGTCCTCATCGTCCTGCGAAAGAATCTCAAACTCCGGATTCTTCATCAGCAGTTCGCCGCGGTAGGTATCGAACTCCACCTTGCCGTAAACCGCCAGGCGCATGCCTTCGGCCAGCACCTTGGCCAGGTAGCCGCCGTTGAACCAGCGGCCGTAGAGCGCCATGCGGCCGGAGTCGCCGAGTGTTGCTTCAAACAGGCCGACGCGCCGGTTCTTCAGTACGGGCAGGCTGGTGCCGCGGACTTCGACGAGCACCGTGGCCATCTCGCCGGGCGCGAGCTGGTCGATGCGTTTCAGGTTGGATCGGTCTTCGTAACGGAACGGGGGGTAGTGCAGCAGATCGGCCACGGTGACCAATCCCTTGGTCTCCAGCATCGCCGCCCGCTGCGGTCCCACGCCTTTCACGTATACGAGCGGGGTTTCAAGATTCACTTACGCTACAATTCCCTGGTATGAAGGCCTCAGCTCTCTTTTTATTCTCCGCTATCGTCGGCATGGCTGCTGACCTGCGGGTGGGCATCGTCGGTACGGACACGTCGCACGTCATTGCGTTCGTGAAGATCCTGAACGATCCCAAGAACCCGGACTATCAGCCGGGGGCGAAGATCGTTGCCGCCTACAAGGGCGGTAGCCAGGATCTCGAATCGAGCAAGAACCGGGTAGAGGGCTACGCCAAGGAGCTTAAGGAGAAGTGGGGCGTCGAGATCGTGCCCGACATTAAGACCCTCTGCGAGAAAGTCGACGCGATCCTGCTGGAGAGTGTGGACGGCCGGGTGCACCTCGCGCAGGCCAAAGAGATCTTCAAGCACAAGAAGCCGGTGTTTATCGATAAGCCCTTGGCGGCGGATCGCGCCGAAGCTCTTGCCATTGAGAAGCTCGCCAAGGCCAACGGCGTAAAGTGGTTCACCTCCTCGAGCCTCCGCTGGAGCGATGGCATCCTCGACGCGAAGGACGCCAAGGCCGTGGTCGTTTGGGGCCCCGGGCCGATGGATCCCACGCACAAGCTCGACATGACCTGGTATGGGATTCATGCCGTGGAGATGCTCTACGCCATGATGGGCACGGGCTGCGTGGAAGTCACCCGCGTTGCCTCAGGGGATGACGTGGTGGTCGGCAAGTGGAAGGACGGCCGCACCGGAACCGTGCATCTGCTGCGCCCCTACGGCGACTTCGGCGCCATGCTGTTCAAAGAGAAAACCGTCGTGCAGGGTCCGGCTAAGGTGAAGGTGAACTACGCGCCGATGCTCGGCCAGATCGTCAAGTTCTTCCAAACCGGCCAGTCGCCAGTGCCGATGGACCAGACGATGGAAATGTTCGCTTTCATGGAAGCCGCGCAGAAGAGCAAGGAGCAGGGCGGCAAGCCCGTAAAACTCCAGTAATTCGCGGTAAACTTGGATCTTATGCCAGGTTTGCTTGAAGGAAAGACGGCGCTTGTAGCGGGAGTCGCCAACCGCTGGTCCATCGCGTACTCGATTGCGGCGGCGTTTCGCCGGGAAGGCGCCACGCTGCTGCTTACCTATCAGGGAGATCGCGTCCGCGCCCAAGTCGAAGAACTCGGCGCCGAGCTCGGCGCCGCCAAGGTGCTCAACTGCGACGTCACCAACGACGCGGAGCTCGCAGCCCTGGTGGCCGCCCTCCAGGCGGAGTTCCCGAAGCTGGACGCCGTGGTGCACAGCATCGCCTTCGCCAACAAAGAGGACCTGAGCCGTCCCTTCAGCGAGACCTCGCGCGACGGTTACCTGCTCGCGCAGAACGTCAGCGCCTATTCGCTGGTGGCCCTGAGCCGCGCTCTCTCGCCGTTGATGACCGGGGGCGGCGCCATCATGACGCTGACCTATCTCGGCGCGACGCGTGTCGTTGAAAACTACAACGTCATGGGCGTGGCCAAGGCGGCCCTCGAAGCGTGCGTGCGGTATCTGGCGGCCGAACTGGGTGGGAAGGGAATTCGCGTCAACGCGATCAGCGCGGGCCCCATCAAGACCGCCTCGGCACGGGGCATCAAGGATTTTTCGAAGGTTCTCGACGGGGTGGCGGAACACTCCCCGCTCAAACGGAATTGCGACCCGGCGGAGGTGGCGGACACGGCCGTGTTCCTGGCTTCCGGTCTGGGCCGCGGCGTCACGGGGAACACCATCTTCGTCGACGCCGGATTTCAAATCATGGGTCTTTAGTCGAACACTATGATCAAAGTCGAAGGTATATCCAAGCGATACCCGGGACACACCGCGGTAGACAACATTTCCTTCGAAGTCGAAAAAGGACAGATTGTTGGCTTTCTTGGCCCCAACGGGGCGGGGAAGACAACGACGATGCGCATCCTCACGTGCTTCATGCCTCCATCGTCGGGAACGGCGAATGTGGCGGGCTTCGATGTGCTCGAGAAGCCGCTCGAAGTGAAGCGGCGCATCGGCTATCTGCCGGAGACGCCGCCGCTCTATCCGGAAATGGAAGTGGCGGAGTACCTGACTTTCGTTGGAAAGCTGAAGGGCCTCTCCGGCGACCAACTGAAGAAGCGCGTCGCCGAGGTCTCTGAAAAATGTAACGTGGCCGACGTCAGCCACAAGCTGGTCAGCAAGCTCTCGAAGGGCTACAAGCAGCGTGTGGGCCTGGCGCAGGCCATCATCCATAATCCCGACGTCCTCATTCTCGATGAGCCCACCTCCGGCCTCGACCCCAAGCAGATCCACGAAACGCGGGACCTGATCAAGGGCTTGGCCGGCGAACACACCATCATCCTGAGCACGCACATTCTGCCCGAAGTGGAGCAGATCTGCGAACGGGTCGTCATCATCTCCCGCGGCAAACTCGTAGCCACCGATACGATGGAAAGTCTGAAGAACCGAATGCACGGTTCGCACGTCATCGGCCTGACGGTGGAGACGCAGAGCGAGAGCGGCCCGGTGCAGGAGAAGCTCGAACGGGTGGCCGGCGTCAGCCGCGTGATCCTGAAGGAGATCCACGATGGTTCGTTCTCCTTCGAAGTGGAAAGTTTGCAGGGCCGCCGCGTGCAGGCCGATCTGGCCCGCGCCGTGGTGGAAGCCGGCTGGAACCTGACCGAGTTGCGGCCGGTGAGTCTGAGCTTGGAAGAGGTCTTCCTCCAATTGACCGCGACGGAGGCTTCCGCATGAGAAACATCCTTACCATCTGCCAAAAAGAGATCAAGAGCTATTTCGTTTCGCCAATCGCCTACGCGCTGATGGCGATCTACGCGATTGTTTCCGGCTTCTTCACCTACGTGGCCGTTGGCTATTTTCTCGATCGTTCGATTGGCGCCACGGCCGGCCGCGGCGGTCCCATGGATGTGAACGAGTGGGTGATCCGGCCGGTGATCATGAACGTCGGCGTGATTTCGCTCTTCCTGATTCCGATGATCACAATGCGCCTGTTCGCGGAAGAGAAGCGTTCGGGCACGATTGAACTGCTGATCACCTCGCCCATTCGCGACTACGAAATCGTAGTGGGCAAATGGTTGGGCGCTCTGGCGATGTACGCCTGCATCCTGGCCTTGACGGTGGTAAACCTCGGCGTGCTGTTCCTGTTCGGCAGCCCGGACTGGCGGCCCGTGGCCACCGGATTCCTGGGGATGCTGCTGCAGGGCGGCTGCCTCCTTTCGATCGGCGCGTTTCTTTCGAATACGACCAAGAATCAAATCATGGCCGGCGCGATGACGTTTGGCGTCTCCCTCCTCATGTGGACCTTCGACTGGTTCACGGGCTTCAAGTCGGACGCCTGGGCGAAGGTACTAGCCTACCTTTCGTTGACCGCTCACTTCGAGCCGTTCTCGAAAGGCGTGATTGATTCCAAGGACGTCATCTTCTACGTCTCGGTGATCGTGCTCGGGCTGTTCCTGACGACGCGTTCGCTCGAGTCGCTGCGGTGGAGGGCATAATGGCGACCCGGCAAGTTCGATACACCGCCTACGCCGGCACCTACATCATCGTCTTTGTGGCGATTCTCGCCGGCATCAATTTCCTGGCGAACCGCTATAACAAGTCGTTCGACACGACGACGAACAAGCGCTTCTCGCTATCGGATCAGACCGAGAAGATCGTGAAGGGATTGCCGAACGAGGTGAGAATCACCGTCGTCGACAAGACCGACCGCTTTATGGCTTCCCGCGATCTGCTCGACCGCTACGCGAACCTTTCCACCAATCTGAAGGTGGAATACGTAGACCCGGAAAAGAGTCCGCAACTGGCCCGTGCGCTGGGCGCGCGCAGCTTCGGCCAGGTCTTCATCGAGAACGGCGCTAAGCGCGAAGAAGCGCGGGCGCTGACGGAAGAAGAGGTAACCGGCGCGATCATCCGCGCGCTCAAGACCGGGGAACGCATGGTGTGCGCATTTTCGGGCGCGGGCGAATCCAGCTTCGAGGAGATGACCGGCGATGGCATCGGCCTCGCCAAGGCTTCGCTCGAACGGTACAACTACAAGACCCAGACCATCAAGCAGCTGCAGAAGGCGGAGATCCCGGCCGAGTGCACAACGATCCTGGTCGCCGGGCCGCGCTATGACTACCCCGATCCGGTCATCGCCGGCATCAAGGCTTTCATCGAGAAGGGCGGCCACGCGATGTTCCTTCTGGCGCCCGCACTCAAGACCGATAAGGACGACGGCGCCGTGAACGACAAGTTGACCGCCCTGCTCGACTCCTGGGGCATCACCGTGAACAACGATGTCGCCATCGACGAAAGCGGCAGCGGCACCGACTCCGGCTTTAACAAGTTCGTCTTCGTCCTCGACAAGTACGAGCCCCACCCCATCGTCCGCGAAATGCGCGACGTTGGCGTCGCCTTGCCGCTGGTCCGGACGCTGGTCACGAAGGACAAGGCGGAGAAGCTGATCGCAACTCCGGCGCAGAGCTTCTCGACGAAAGAACTCGACCTCAAGAAGCTGACCGGCGAACCGCCGGTTGGCACGAAGGGTCCGTTGACCATCGCCGCGGCCACCTCGGTGGGCAAAGCGCGGATCGTCGTCTTCGGCTCCATCTCCTGGGCCACCAACTCGTTCTTCCGGTATCCCGGCAACCGCGACCTGTTTTTGAACGCGTTCAATTGGCTCTCGTCCGATGAAGAACTCATCTCCATCCGCCCGAAGGATCCGGAAGACCGGCGGCTCGAAGTGAAGCCCGGCCAGCGTTGGATCTTCCCGTTCGCGAGCTTCTTCCCGCCGCTGCTCGTCATCATCGGCGGCGTGATGGTTTGGTTGCGCCGGAGGTAAGCGATGCCGAATCGAGGATTGCTGGTCGCGGTGGTGCTGCTGGCGGTTTTGGCGGGCGGCATCTATTGGTCTAACCAGGAAGAGGCAAAGAAGTCCGCGGCTCCCTCCGTGGACTCTTCGCCCAAGCTGCTCGAGATTCCCGAAGATCAGTTCACGCGCATTGAAGTGAAGCGCCGCGATGGTTCCGTCGCCGTCGTCGAACGCCAGGCCAGCGGCTGGCAGTTGACCGCTCCCCGGCAACTGCCGGTAGACGCCCGGGCGGTGCAAGGGTTGGTCACCGCACTGGCGCTGGTGACCGCCGACCGGATCGTGGACGAAAAGCCAGGCGATCTGATGCAGTACGGATTCGCTTCGCCGCAACTGGATATCTCCATCGCCCGCAAGGACGGCAAGAAACACCAGTTGCTGCTCGGGGAGGACTCCCCCCTCGGCACCACCGTCTACGCCCAGGTGGCGGGCGACCAGCGGCTTTACACCGTCTCCACGGCCACGCGCGGCGCGCTCGACAAGGTCTGGCAGGATCTGCGCGACCGCCGTCTGCTCACCTTCTACGATGCCAAGCTGCGCACCGTGGAACTCAACGGAATCGCCTTCTCAAAGACCGGTGACCGCTGGACCATGACCAAGCCGCAGCCCTGGCGCGCCGATAACTTCGCCGTCGAGGACCTCGTCCGCAAGCTCACCGAAGCCAAGATGGAGGTCGTGCCGGAGGACGAAGAACAGGAGTTCCCCGCCAAGTTCGCCGGCGCCGCGCCCTACGCCATCGCCAAGGCGACCGACGATCAAGGCACGCAGCAGTTGGAGGTCCGCAAGGACAAGGAAGGCGGCTTCTACGCCAAATCCTCCGCGGTTGAAGGCGTCTTCCGGCTCCCCGCCGAGGCCGTCGAAAGCCTCGCCAAAAAGCCGGAAGACTTCCGCGACCGCAAGCTCTTCGAGTTCGGCTTCGCCGAGCCAACAAAGGTCGAAGTGAAGTCCGGTGAAACCCTGCGGGCCTTCGAGAAGTCCGGCGCCGAATGGAAGTCCGGCGCCAAGAAGATCGACCCCGGCTCCGTGCAGCAGATCGTCGACAAGCTCCGCGAGCTTTCGGCCACTGGCTTTGCGGCGGCCGGCGGCGGTAAGCCCGCGGCGGAGTACACGGTCACGCTGGCCGGCAAGACGGAGAAGGTCACCGTCAACCAGGCCGGCGAAAAATACTTCGCCACGCGCCCCGGCGACGCGACCGTCTACGAACTCGACAGCAAGGGAATCGACGAACTGCGGCAGCTAGCGGCGGACGCCAAGACGTTGCCATGAACGCCCTCCTGACCGACCTCTACCAACTGACCATGGCCGCCGGATACTTCTCCGCCGGCAAGCACCGCGAGGTGGCGACGTTTGAACTCTTCGTCCGCCGCCTCCCCTACAATCGCAACTACTATCTGGCGGCCGGCCTGCAGCAGGCCGTCGAGTATCTGCTGAACCTCCGCTTCACGGCGGACGAAATCGCCTGGCTTCGCGGGTTGCCGCAGTTCGCCCAAGTGGCGCCGGAGTTCTTCGACTACCTGGCCGGCCTCCGCTTCACGGGCGACGTCTTCGGCATGCGCGAAGGCACCCCCGTTTTTCCAAACGAACCCATTCTTACCGTTCGCGCCCCGCTGATCGAAGCGCAGCTCGTCGAAACGTATCTGCTCGCCACCATCGGCTTCCAGACCCTGATCGCCACCAAGGCCACCCGGATCGTCGAGGCGGCCGCCGCGGCGTCGGTGGTCGAGTTCGGCACGCGGCGGGCGCACGGCCCGGAGTCCGGCGTGCTGGCCGCCCGCGCGGCCTACATCGGCGGTTGCATCGGATCGAGCAATGTGGAGGCCGGCTATCGCTACGGCATCCCCGTCTATGGCACCTCGGCCCATTCCTGGGTGATGAGCTTCGCGAACGAATCCGAAAGCTTCCGCCAATTGCAGCAGTTGCTCGGCGAAGGCACCACGTATCTCATCGATAGCTACGACACGCTCGAAGGCGCCCGCAAAGCCGTCGCCCTCGGCCGTCCCATGGCCGGCGTGCGTCTCGATAGCGGCAACCTGTTCGAACTCTCGCGCGGCGTCCGCGCCATCCTGAACGAAGCCGGCTTCCCGGACGCCAAGATCATGGCCACCAGCGATCTCAACGAGTACCGCATTCTCGAACTCACCGCCGCCGCTGCGCCCATCGATCTCTACGGCGTCGGCACCGACCTGGCCACCTCCGCCGATAGCCCCAGCCTCGGCGCCGTCTATAAGCTGGTGGAACTCGAAACCGACGGCGTCAAGCGGTACACCGCCAAGTACAGCGAAGAGAAGCATACCCGCCCCGGCGCCAAGCAGGTCTTCCGCTACCGCACTCGCGATCTCATCAGTTGCGCCTGGGAGTGCCCGCCCGGCGAGGAGCCGGCTGAAGCCTTGCTACGGCCCGTCATCATGCAGGGCCAACTGCTCGAGCCGCTGCCGGATGCCCACCAGGCCCGCAAGACCGCGCAGGAAAACATCAAGCGCCTGCCCCACGCCCTACGGAGCCTCTATGCGCCCGAAGAGCATCCGTGGCGGGTGGAGTACTCGCCCGAACTGCTCGCGCTCGATGCGAGCGTGAAAGAGAGTCTGCGCGGAGCCGCCCGATGAACACCGTATTTTTCGACGTCGATACCCAGTTGGATTTCCTCTACCCCGCCGGCGCCCTCTACGTGCCCGGCGCCGAAACCATCGTCCCGGCCCTCGGCCGGTTGACCACCTACGCCGCCGCCCACGGCATCCCCATCGTCTCGACCATGGACGCCCATACCGGCGCCGATCCCGAGTTTGCCACCTGGCCGCACCACTGCGTGGCCGGCTGCCTGGGCCAGCGCAAGCCGGAGGCGACGCTCACGGGCAGCCGCGGCCGCCAGTACTTCATCACGAAGCAAAACGTCGACTGCTTCACCAGCGCGGCCCTGCTGCCGCTGCTGGCCGACCTTAAAGCAGACCACTACGTCGTTTACGGCGTCGTCACGGAAGTCTGCGTCCGCCACGCGCTCCGCGGCCTACTGGCCACCGGCAAGCGCGTCACGGTGCTTGCCGATGCCATTAAAGAACTCAACGCCTCCGCGGCGGAGGAGACGCTACGGGAACTGACCGCCGCCGGAGGCGCCGTCAGCGCCAGCTCAAGCTACTGAGCCGGCTGCGGGTCCACGGGCAGTTCCAGCTTCTTGGCTTCGCGATAGAGCCGGTCCAGATCGTAGTAGGCGCGCGCCTTCTCCGAGAAGACGTGGACCACCAGGTCGCCGTAGTCCATCAGAATCCATTCGCCGGTCTGGTATCCCTCAATGTTCACCGGGCGCTCGCCGGCCTCTTTCTTGAGGATGCTCTCGACCTCGTCGGCAATCGCCTGATTCTGCCGGTTGTTGCGGCCATGGCAGATGAGAAAGGTATCGGCCATCGTCGTGACGCCCCGTAGATCCAGGGCCACCAAATCAACGGCCTGTTTGGCCTGCGCTGCCTGCGCGGCCAGGAACCAGGTGGGACTCTCGTCCGCTGTTTCCTCCTGAACCACAGCCTCTTCCCCCAAAACCACGGCGGCTTCGGTGTCCACACTGACGGGTGGTTTCCGCGTTACTTTTGCCTGCAAATCGACTCCTGTCGGTATCGTACTACACTACTAGTATCGTGCATTTTCGGCGAAACGTGGCCATCGGCTTGGCCTTCAGCATGGGTTTGCTTGCGGCGGAACCGGCGGCGGTGGAGCGCGCGCGGGCCCGGCTGGCCAATTTGCAGGAGTTGTTCAAGGCCGGGGCCGTCTCGGCCCGCCAGGTGGAGCAGGCTGAACTCGCCGTGAAGCAGGCCCTCGACGACGAAAAGATCGATGAGGCCGTCTATGGCGAATTGGCCGTCGAAGAGCTAACCGAGGAGCAGGCCGCCGCCATGACCGCCGCCGCGCAGCGCCGCCTGGTGCGCGAACAGGAGAAGCTGGCCGAAGCGGCCAAACTCGTCAGCGCCGGCGTCGCGCCCCGCTCGGCTCTGCTGCCCTACGAAGACAATATCGAACGCGCCCGGCGCACCCTGGCTTCCGCCGAAGAGCGCGCCAAGACCGTCAATGAACTCATCGCCCAGATTCGCGTGGAGGAGGCCGAGGCCGGCCAGCCCGAAGAAGGACCCATCCAAGGGCCCATGCCCGTCGTCACCCGCTTCACCGGCGGCATGAAGTTCACCCTCAGCAGCGACTTTAAGAAGATCCTCCTCGCCTACGAAAAGCAGTTCGATCGCAAGCTTCCCGTCAGCGCCAAAGGGCAGACCGCCCTCCATCGCACCATGGGCTTTGACCATCGCGACCGCGTCGATATCGCCCTGAATCCCGACGATCCCGAAGGCCGCTGGTTGACCGCGTACCTCGAGAAGGCCATGATTCCCTATTTCGCCTTCCGCTCCTCCATCCGCGGCCAAGCCACCGCGCCCCATATCCACATCGGCCCCCCGAGCCTCCGCCTCCGCAGCTTTGACTAGCATGAACAACCCGCAAACGACGGTCCTGTTTTCCGACGAACAGATTCAAGCGCGCATCCGCGAACTCGGCGCCGCGATCACCAGGGATTATCCCGCCGGCGACCTGATCGTCGTCGGCATTCTGAAGGGCGCGTTCCTCTTTGTCGCCGATCTCGTCCGCGCCATCGAACGCCCCTTGAAGGTTGATTTCATGGGCATCTCGAGCTACGGCCGCGGCACGATCTCCTCCGGCGAGGTGAAGGTCACCAAGGATCTCGACATGCAGATCGAAGGGGCGCACGTGCTGATCGTCGAGGATATCGTCGACACCGGCGTCACCCTCAGCTATCTCATCGAAGTGCTGAAACAGCGAAAGCCGCAATCCATTCAGATCGCGGCTTTGCTCGATAAACCGGAACGGCGCCGCCGGGAGGTCCCGGTCGCCTATCGGGGCTTTTCCATCCCCGATGCGTTTGTGGTGGGCTATGGCCTCGACTTTGATGAAAACTATCGAGGCCTGAAGGATATTTGCGTGTTGAGCGAAGGCGCTTAGACCTTCGGCTTCGGCGGGGGCAGGTCCCGCGCTTCGCAAACGCTCGAGAAGCCGCCCTTAGCGTGTGCGCCGTCGCAGAACGGCTTGTTCTCGCTCAAACCACAGCGGCACAGGCCAATGGCCGTGCGTCCGCCGAGACCGAACTCGTTGCCCGTTGCATCGACGATCGAGATATCGCCTTCGATCCGAATCGGACCATTGTTGAAGATTGTGACTTTGGTTGCCATGCGTTGATTACAATGATGCCATGGGGCGTTGTCTGTTTGCGCTGTGGGTGGCTGCCGGTCTGGTGGCGCAACCGCTCACGCCGGAGACGATTCTGCTCGGCCGCACCCGTTACCACATGGTGGAGACGCTGCGGCGGATCCCGAACTACACGTGCCTCGAGACCATTGAACGCACCGTGCGCCAGTCGCAGTCGAAACGCGCGACTCTCGTTGACGCGCTGCGGCTTGAAGTCGCCGTGGTCGATGGCAAGGAGCTTTTCTCCTGGCCCGGCGAGCGGCAGTTTAAGGAACGGGACCTGCGCGAACTCGCCCCCGGCGGCGCCCTGGGCAACGGGAACTTCGCCCTGCACGCCAAGTCGGTCTTCGGCGGAGCCTACGTGAAGTTCACCTTCCTCGGCAAGGAGCAGCGGGAGGGCAGGGAAGTGGCGCGCTTTGCCTTCGACGTGCCGCAGCAGTTCAGCGGCTACCTGATTCGCGTCGGCGACGCCTCGGCCGTGGTGCCTTATCACGGGCAGGTTGTTGTGGACGCTACGACGCTCGACGTCATCGATCTCGAAGTGATTGCCGATGTTCTGCCGACGCAGCTGAAGCTGCAGCGGGCCACCGATTTCATGCACTACCGCCGCCAGCCGATTGGAGAAACCGATCACCTGCTGCCGGTCTCCTCCGAGATGACGATGGTGGGCCTGGACGGCGCTGAAAGCCGGAACAAGGTGACCTTCTCGAACTGCCGGCAGTACTCGGGCGAATCGGTGGTGCGCTTCGATGATCCCGAACCCAGCGCGGAAGCGGCGCCCCCGCCGCCCACCGCACCCCGCATGGCCACCGAGCTCCCCGGCGATCTGTTGATCGAAGCGTCCCTCGACGAAACCCTGGCCATCGACAAGGCCGCCACCGGCGATCCGCTGTTGCTGACCGTCCGGCGCGACGCCCGCCACCACAAAGTCACTCTGGTGCCGAAAGGCGCCCGGCTCCGCGCCCGCGTCGCCAGTATTGACCGCCGAGCCGTTCGGAGTTACTCGATGGGTGTTGGCATACAACTGATGGAGATCGAACACGAAGGCCAAATCGTGCCGCTGAAAGCCGAAGTAGTGGAAGGCGGTTCCGTCGCTCTCCGGTCGAGCTTTTATGCGCTGATGCCGGCCACGGGCGACCGGCCGGCGATGGTCTACGTCAAGAGCACCCCGCCGCGACTGCCGAAGGGCCTCCTCCTGCAACTCCGGGTGATACCCTGAAATTGGAACCGATCGTGATTCAATTTCAACTTGAGACCGACAAAGCCCTCTTTGAAGGCGCCATGCGCTTCAGCCAGAAACAGGTCAAGAAGCTGGCCGATAAGTCGCCCGGCTTCTCGCCCATGTACACCCGCAACGGGAAGTGGAAGCACGAAGGCGCCACCTGGACCCACTGGTGCGAGGGCTTCCTGCCGGGCATGATGTGGGTCTTCCGGCGCTATGAAGCCGATCGCAAGGGCAAGGACGCCGACTTCTGGAAGGAACAGGCCATCAAGTACTCGCGGCCCCTCGAAGCCCGCAAGACCGATCGCGATGTCCACGATCTCGGGTTCATCTTCCTCTCCACTTACTACCGCTGGTTCCAGGTCGACCGGAACCCCGAGCAGGAAGCCGTGCTCATTGAAGCGGGCAAAACCCTCGCCCTCCGCTTCCGCGAGAAAGGGCAGTATCTGCGTTCGTTCGTCAGTGAAGATTCGCTCTTCATCGACATCATGATGAACGTCGGCATTATCTTCTACGCCGCCCGCGCCACCGGCGACAAGCACCTCCGCGAAGTCGCTCTGCGCCACGCCTTGACCACCCGGCGCGTCCTCGTCCGCGGCGACGGCTCCACCGCTCACGAAGGCCTCTTTGATACCGCCACCGGCGAGTTCCTCCGCCAGGCGACACATCAGGGCCACCGGGCCGATTCCTGCTGGTCCCGCGGCCTTGCCTGGGCCCTCTATGGCTTCGGCACCTGCTATGAGTACAGCCGCGATCCGCACTTCCTCGAAACCGCGGAAAGCTGCGCGGACTACTACATCACCCACTCGCCGGCCGATGGCGTGGCGCCCTGGGATTTCAACGCCAGCGCCGAAAGCCGCAAGCAGATCGACACCTCCGCCGCGGCCATCGCCGCCTCCGGCCTGCTCCGCCTCTCCCGTCTCCTGCAGGATCCGGTCAAGGGCCACTTCTACTGGAACACCGGCCTGCGCATTCTGCGGACGCTATCGGAAAAGCACCTCGCCGACAAAGAGCGGGGCTGGGAGGGCGTGCTCAAGGGCGGCGTCTACCACATGCACAAAGGCCTGGGCGTGAACGAGAGCGTCATCTGGGGCGATCACTTCTTCGTCGAAGCTCTCGAACACGCCCTGCGCCATCTCTAACTACGGGTTGCTGGCCGGCGCTTTCGTGGTGAGTTTCGAGCCGATGATCTCGCCGCTCACCACCATCTCCACGCGCCGGTTCTTCTGCCGGTTCGCCGCGTTCGCGTTGGGCACGGCGGGCATCGTCTTGCCGAAGCCAACGGCGGTAATCATATCGCCGTTCAGCCCCTGCTCGATCAGGTAGCCCCGCACGGTATCGGCCCGCTGTTCGGAGAGTTTCTGGTTGAACTCCTCGCTGCCGATATCGTCCGTGTGGCCCTCCACTTCGAGCTTCAAGCCGGGGTGCGCCAGCACGATCCCGGAGATCTTCGCCAGCTTCTCCCGCGTCGGCGGCCGCAGCGTGAACTTGCCGAAATCGAACAGTACATCGGAGAGGTTCACGATCAGCCCACGCGCCGTATCGCGAGTTTCGAGAATCAGGTTGAACTGATCGAGCAACTGCTGCCGCAGCGCCGTCTTCTCCTCTTCGGCGCGCAAGCGGCCCTTCTCTGCCTCCGCCGTTGCGGCCTTGGCGCGTTCGAGATCCGCCAGCGCCGCCTGCTGCTGCGCCAGAGCCGCCTGCCGGGCGGCTTCCGCTTCGGCTCTCGCCTTTTCGGCGGCGGCGCGGGCCAGTTCGGCTTCGGCCTTCAACTTCCGGGCCTCGGCGGCGGCGGCTTCGGCTTCTGCCTTGGCCTTCTCCGCGGCCATGCGATCCAGGTCCGCCTGCTTCCGGCGTTCGGCTTCAATGCGCGCGTTCTCGGCCTCCTGCTTGGCCCGTTCGCCGGCCAGCCGCGCCCGTTCCGCTTCCGCGGCCGCCTCGGCCTGCGCCTTCGCCTCCCGTTCGGCGGCGGCGGCGCGCTCGTTCATCAGCGCCTCTTCCTCCCGGCGCTTCACGGCGATCACGCGGGCGTCTTCGGCCGTCTGCACGGCCTCCCGCGAGATCATCGACACCGGCTTCATGCCGGCCTTTCGGGCCAGATAGCCCTCGGCCTGCGCCAGCAGGTCGGTGGATTTCTTGAAGGTGTCGTTGGCGTACTTGGCCGCCCCAAAAGCCCGGGCAATCTGCACGGCCTGCCGCGCCTCGTAGAGTTCGAGCGGCACCTTCGAATCGATCACCATCTTCTGCGGAATCATATTGGCGTAGTTGCCGCGCTGCAGCAGCTCAAACTTGGCGTCGATCGAGTCCACCTTGCCCAGGGTATCCGGCCGGACGACGTTCTCGATCACCACCACATCGCTCGGCTGCGTTACGGAGAAGTACGGTTCCGCCGTGACGATCAAGCCAAAGGCCTGATTCTCGCTCGTGACATTCAACTTGCCCCGCGTGCCGTTTAAAAGCAGTTCGCCCAGATTGGTCGCCCGGCCTTCCGGAGTAATCGCCCACATCACATACGTCAGATACTCGGGCCCGAACTTGGTCGCCGAAACGAGATTAGAAAATTCCACCTCAATCTCGATGTAGCCCTGCTTGGACTCCACCTTGGCCTGACCCTTCGCCTCCGGCAGCATCGCCGTGCCGGCGAAGTCAATCCTCGTCGCCCCGCTCCGGTGGCGGTAGTTGATCGCCTTGGCCGTCTTGGCGACCACGTCGACTTTGAAGGTGGTCAGCGGTACATCGGGGTCGGGCACCTGCGCGGACAGAACCCCACAAACGGCCAACAGAAGCCAGCTTCTCTGCATAGATCAGTCTCCTCTTTTATTCGATACCTGAACCCGGACAACCGTTTCCACTATCCTGGCAGATCGCGGCTACAACTGCGGCCCGGCCCCAGCCGAAGGCGCCACGCGGTAGACCCCCGGCTCCACGCCGAAAGCTTTCGCGAAACCTTCCCGGATCGCTTCTTCAAACTGTGGCGCCGCGGCCGAATCCACCAGGTTCACCGTGCATCCGCCGAATCCGCCCCCGGTCATCCGCGCCCCGTAGACGCCCTCAATGCCGCGCGCCAGCTCGACGAGCGTATCGAGCCCCGGGCAACTGGCGGCATAGTCATCTCGCAGGCTCGCGTGGCTGGCATAGCAGATCTCGCCGCGTTCGGCCGCCGTCCTGGCCGCCTGGAACGCCTGCACCCGCGCATTCTCCGTCACCACATGCCGCGCGCGGCCTTGCAACTCCTCCGGCAACGTGGCGACCTGGGCGAGCGTCGCTTCCCGCAGGGAGGGGACGCCCAGCGCCGCCTCTGCCGCCGCGCACTCGGCCACCCGCTGGCGATAGGCGCTCCGCCCCCACTCCCGCCGCACCATCGAATCCACCGCGTAAATCGCGACCTCCTCCGGCCACAGCGCCGTCCGGTTCTCGAGCGTCCGGCAGTCAAGCGCCAGCATCGTTCCGGCCTCGGCCTTCACGGCCACGTACGGATCCATCACCCCGCACGGCACCCCCACGAACCGGTTCTCCGCCCTTCGGCAGAGCCGGATCAATTCGAGCGGCTCCATGCTCCGGCCATCGAGCAGCGCCAGCGCCGTCGCCACCGTCAGCGCGGCGGAAGAGCCCAGCCCCGCGCCCACCGGCACCGTCGCCTGCACCCGCAAGTTCGCCGGCTCCACCGCGTAACCGGCGCGAAACAGCTCCTTGGCCACGCCCACAATGTAGTCGCTCCAATCCTGCATCGGCCGCACCACCGGCAGCGCCGAGATCGGCCACCGCCGCTCCTCGCCGTTGTTCTCCGACACCACCCGCAGTTCGCCGCTTGCGTTCTTGCTGCGGGTCACGAAACAGGCCAGGTCCAGCGCCACCGGCAGGGCGAGCCCTCCGGTGTAGTCCGTATGCTCTCCCATCAGGGTAATGCGCCCCGGCGCGCGATACACCGCGACGTCCCCGCCGCTGCCGCCCCACTTGCGTCGATGCGCGTCGCGCAGGCTCTCCGTTGTCAAAACCAAAGCAAACTCCCTTCCCTTGCTCCGGCCAATCCGCCGGGTCCTCTCATAATCGCGCGAAAGCAACTCCTCCCGCGAGACCAAACGATGCGCATACAATGACTGAGGTCGCTTCATGTGGCAACAGAACTACATCCCCCTCGGCGATAGCCTCGCCGCCTCCGCGCTGGTCGCGGGCCTCCCCATCTTCACGCTCCTGCTGATGCTCGGCGTTCTGCGCAAGCCCGCCTGGATGGCCGGCCTCACCGGCCTGGCCACGGCCATGCTCGTCGCCCTGTTCGTCTATGGCATGCCCGCCTCCGCTGTAATCGGCGCGGTCACCTACGGCGCCGCCTTCGGCCTGCTGCCCATCGGCTGGATCGTCTTCTCCGCCATCCTGCTCTACCGCATCACCCTCGAGACCGGCAACTTCGAAGTCGTCAAGGATTCGGTCGGCAACCTCACCCCGGACCGCCGCCTGCAAGCTCTCCTGATCGCCTTCGCCTTCGGCGCGTTCATCGAGGGGGCGGCCGGCTTCGGCAGCCCCGTGGCGGTCGCCGCCGCCATGCTCACCGGCCTCGGCTTCTCGCCCTTCTATGCCGCGGGCATCTGCCTGCTCGCCAACACCGCGCCCGTCGCCTTCGGCTCCATCGGCATCCCGGTCACGACCCTGGCTCTCACCACCGGCCTGCCCGTCCGCGAACTCAGCGCTCAGGTGGGCCGCCTCTGCGCCCCGCTCTCCTTCTTCGTGCCGTCCTATCTCATCCTCGTCATGGGTGGCTGGCGCGCCCTCCGCGGCGTCCTCCCGGCCGCCCTGCTCTGCGGCGGCTCCTTCGCCGGCCTGCAGTTCCTGGTCTCGAACTATCTCGGCGCCGAACTCGTCGATATCGCCAGTTCGCTCGCCGCCATTGGCTCGCTCGTCGTTCTGTTCAAGGTCTGGAAGCCGAAGGATACCTTCCACCTCGAAGGCGAACTCACGGCCGCGCCGGAGAAGAAGCACCACACCGGCAAGCAGCTCTTCCGCGCCTGGCTGCCCTATCTCCTGCTCATCGTCTTCGTGCTCATCTGGGGCGAAAAGGACATCAAGGCCTACCTGAACTCGTACACGATCAACATCGAATGGCCCGGCCTGCACAACCTCGTCCAGCGCGTCGCTCCCACCGTGCCGCAGCCCACCCCCTACCCCGCCGTCTACGCCTTCAGTTGGCTGTCGGCCTCCGGCACGGCCTGCCTGCTCGCCGCCATCGTCGCCTCCCTCTGCCTCGGCGTTACCCCCAAACAGTTCGGCGGCATGCTGGCCACCACCTCCCGCCAACTCGCCATGTCGCTGCTCACCATCGCCAGCGTCCTCGGCCTCGCGTTCCTGATGAACTACTCCGGCGCCACGGCCACCCTCGGCCTCGCCTTCGCCTCCACCGGTCCCACGTTCCCCTTCTTCAGCGCCCTGCTCGGCTGGCTAGGCGTCTTCCTCACGGGATCCGATACCTCGGCCAACGCCCTGTTCGGCAACCTGCAGGTGGTCACCGCCAACAGCCTCGGCCTCGATCCCGTCCTGATGGCCTCGTCCAATTCCAGCGGCGGCGTCATGGGCAAAATGATCAGCCTCCAGAGCATCGCCGTGGCCGCCGCGGCCACCGGCATGAAGGCCGCCGACGAAGCCAAGCTCTTCCGCTTCACCCTCCGCCACAGTGTCTTCCTCGCCACCCTGATCGGCCTGCTGACCGTCGTCTACGCCTACGCCCGCTGATACGTCTCGAGGATCTCGTGGGGCGTCAACATGCCCCCGCAGAACTCAATGCCAATGTAGTATAGTCCCCGCCGGTCTTCCTGGTAACGGACCACCGCGGTCCCGACCAACTGCAGATCCTTCTCCCGCAAATGGACGAAGCTGCCGGGCGCCAACCGCTCCCGCAACGTCACTCCCATCCCCCGGCGGCCCAGGTTTTGTACGTGCGCCAAGGCCGAACACTCACGGCCAGCGGGATCAGTCCATCGCAACCGGACCGGACGGTTCAGTTCACAACGGGGGGCCAGGCGCTTCTCGGACGGCATGGTGATCTTCTCTCCGCCTTTATGATCGCAAACAAGAACCTTAGAGACCATGGTCCAAATGGGGGAAGAAAACCTTAGTACCGAAGTCCCGATTAAAACATTTTCGCTTGTATTTGTTTCGGGAAGCTTTATACTTGGGGGGACTTCTCTCTCTCGTCTGAGAGAGTGATCTGGACGCCGCACCCATTCCCGCGTGGCGTGCGGCGTCCAGAGAAGCTACCGCCCCTTGGTCGCCAGCACTGCGCCCTGCGGATCCAGCGTCATCTTCACCACCGGCCCCGCCAGCTTCCACTGAAACGGCGTCGATGGCCCCTCGGTTCGCACCCACCGCGTCTCCGTCTTCCCCCCGCGGTATTGAATCTCCACCGGCACATCCACCGAGAACTCTTCGTCCACCTCGGCCTGTTCAATCGTCCCTTGTCCCGGCGCTTTCCCCGGCACCAGCCGCAACGCCGGAATCCCCGTACCCTGAATCCACGTGCCCGCGAAGTTCTCGAGCTTCGGGTCCGGATCCGACTTCGGCAGCAGCTTGGCCGCCTCCTCGAGAAACAGTGGCGTGCTCAATCGGCGCCCGCGGTACTCCCGCGCCACGTGGCCCAGCAACTGATTCCACGCCGCATCACCCAATCGGCGCCGCAGCATGTGCAGGATCCACGTTCCCTTTTCGTACGTAATCGTCCGCCACGCCCCCGGCGCTTCCGAGGATTCCAGGCGCAGTCCCAGCCGGATCGGCCCCACCGCGTCCACCGTCTGCCCCCCGGCTGTCTTTGCCAGCAGGTGCTGCCGGTAGAGATCGAGCACCGGCTCAATCGCCTTCGCCCCCTTCCGTTTTTCGATCATCATCAGCGCCGAATAGTTAGCCAGCGCCTCCATCATCCACTCGTCCTGGTAGCCCGTACTCGCCACCTGGTTGCCCCACCACTGGTGCGCCACCTCATGCGGCACCAGGATGTCTGAAAAGAAGACCCGCTGGTAAGGATCGTTGGCGAATGCCGGGCGATCCCGCGGGTCGAGATAGGAGAGCGTCGACAGGTAGATCAAACCCGGAAAGCCCTGGCCAAACGCGCCAGGAATCGGCGACACCGCCAGCGTTTTGAGCGGCGGCGGCCCAAATCGCGCCGCCAGAAACTGGTAGGCCTCCACCACCTCTCCCGCCAGCCGCTCGCTCGATTCCGCCGGGCTCGGCGGGGGCGTTGGCGCCGGCATCACGATCGCGTCCATCCCGCGCCGCGGCCCGTTCCCGCGGGGCGCCTGAATCAAAGGCGGCGCCACCATCAAGTCCGGCCGCCGCGGCGTCAGCGCCGTCTCGACGGCCTTATTCGCATACACCTCCACCCGCAACCCCGCCCGTTCCACCACCGACCGCTGATACTCCCCCACGTTGAAACCCACAAACCGCAGCGGCACTGCCGAACGGAACTGGCTGATCACCCGCGCCGGGTCGCTCGCTTCCCGCTCGCCGGCCGGCTCTCCGCTGGCGACCACCGTAATCGCCCGGGCGTGTTCAAACGCCAACTCGTACGTCGCAAACTGCGCTCCGTGATGCGGGTACCACGTCCCCCGCGCGCTCACGGCAAACACCCCGTTGCCCGCCGCGTTCACCACGTCGCCTTCGTGTTCAATCTCCACTTCGTGCACACCGCCCGCCAGCGGCTCCGGCGGACTCAGCAGAAACGTATCGTTGTCGCTCCCCCGCAGCAATGCCGTCCGCAGGCTCTCCCGCTGGTAGACCTCCACTGGCTTGCCGTCCACCCGGGCCGCGGTCACGCGCATCCGCCGCGAAATATCCAACGCCAACAGCGCCCCCTTGCGTTTCCGCTGCTCGGGAGGCGGCAGCGCGATCCGCAGCTTGGTGGTCGCCTTCAAATGCAGCGCCGCGTCCAGCGCCGCCGTGATGTTCACATGTTGCAGCGTAAAATCCAACTCAGGCGTCTTCGGCCGGCCCTGCCGCGTCCGCCGCGCCGGAAAGTTGGTCCAAATGTCGTAGTAGCTGCGGTTATCCCGATAGGTCAGGTGGCCGACGGTCACCTCCTCGCGCGCCTGCGGGTCATAGATCACATCGAAGTTGCCCACCTTCGTCTGCGCGAGCGCCGCGAAGAATAGCCCCTGCTCCGGCGGCGCGCCGCCCATCAGGTCCTCGAGCAGCCGCGTCTCAAAACTCGCCGTCAGGCTCCGCAAGGTGGGTGTCCACTGCTGCGCCAGCAGCGCCCCCATCTCCTCGGCCGGTTTCAGTTGCCGCTCAGCTAGAAACGCTTCAATCTCCGCCCCGGTGCCATCTGTGAACAGCAGCATCGCCCCGCGAAAATGCTCGTTCAGGTTCGGCGCCTGCGTATAGTGGGCCAGGGATGCCCGCTCGCTCGCCGTCTGCGGCACCAGCAGCACCTCGCCGTCGCCGTTCTCCACCTCCGCGCTAAAGAACGCGGCGATGGGAGCCCCGGCCACGGGTTTGGCCAGCAGCAGATAGCCGTCCGTCAGGAACAGCTTCACATCTTCCCGGATGAAACTCAGGTCCCGGACCCGGTAGCATCGCTGCCCGTCAAACGACGCTTCCCGCAACGCTGCGGCAGTCTCCGACGCCGAGGCGCCAAACAACCCCGTTGCCGCGGCCAGTGCCCAGCAGAAGCTAAATAAACATCTCTTCGTCGGCTGTAACCTGCGCCACATTTGCGGGGGAACCTTTCAGTAAATGCGCCACGGCCGATCGGACACCGGCCGCCACTCCCGAAATCTCCCGGAGCGGCCGCACAATCGAACTCTGGACGGACGTCACCGTGCCCTGCACCCGCGACATCGTGTCATCCAACAACACTTCCACCTTATCCATCTGCGCCCGCGCGCGGCCCGAAGCGTCCTCGAGCAGCGTATCCACCCGCACCAACTGCGCCTTCGTCAAGTCCAGCACTTCGTTGGCCCGTTTGGTCACCCCGTTGATCTGTTCCCGGGATTCGTTCAACGTCTTCTCGGCATTCGCCAGCGCGGCTTCCGCCTTGGGAAGAAAGACATCGAGACTTTTCTTGATCTCCCCCGCCGCTTTGGCCATCTTCATCGATGCGATCGCCTGCGCGACAAAAGAGATGGCCGTGATTCCGACGAACACGGTCATGAGGACGAGTAACGATTCCTGGTTCATAAGGCGGAGGAGGGGCCTGCTTTTCTTTAGATTAATCGGCGGCGAAGCCGGCTTCTTCTTTCACGGTGTCGCGGTAGGCCTGTTTGCCCGCGTCCACCGCGGCAGCCAACTGCTCTTTCTGGCGCTGAATCGCGCTCTTGCTCTTGTCGACCACTTCGGACGCCTGTTCGCGAATGTCTTCCGACTTGCGCTTCAGGAAATCGCGGCTCTCTTCGGACTTCCGCTTCAAGTAGTCTTTGCTCTCGTCGGCTTTGCTGCGAATCAGCGTCCTGGTCTCTTCCCCCGACTTCGGTGCGAAGAGGATCCCTAGGGCCACGCCAATCCCGACGCCCAGAAAGAAATACGGAATGCGTTTATCTTCGTCCATTCTTGATCCCTCGTTTGTAGTGTACAGCAGTATCTGTAAGGTAGGACGTTGTCGACCCCCGAAACTGTTGCAGACTATTTCCATATGGCCATGCGCCGCAATGCTCCGAAACGGTACGCCGGCGAAGACCTGATGAACTTCGCCCTCCGCTCGTTAAGCGTCCGTTCCTCCACCGTCGCCGAACTCAAACGCAAGCTCGAATCCCGCGCCGAAGATCCCGCCGAGGTCCCGGCTATCCTCGCCCGCCTCGAAGAGTCCCGCCTGCTCAACGACGAACGCTTCGCCGAATCCTACGCCCAGGGCCGCCGCGACGCCCGCCTCTTCGGCCCCCAGCGCGTCCGCCGCGAACTCGCCCAGCGCCAGATCTCGAAACCCCTCGTCGAAGCCACCGTCCGCGAAGCCTACGGCGAAGTCGACGAGGTCGCCCTCGCCGTCGCCCATCTCGAACGCAAAATCCGCGTCGCCGACCCCGCCGCCCACTTCAAAGATCCCAAAAACCTGCAAAGCGCCTTCCGCAAACTCGTCTACGCCGGCTTCTCCCCCGGCGCCGCCGGCAAAGCCCTCAAGCGCTTCTCCGCCCACGCCGCCGACTTCGAAGACTTCGACCCCACCCTCGAAGAAACCGATTAACGCTGCTCCCAGGCCGCCTTCGTAACCGTCCCGTCCGCCTCCGCAATCACGGTCACAATCACCAACTCCTCCGCCTCCGGAATCTCCCCCTGCTCCGGGCCCTTCCAAACGTACATCAGCCGCCCTCCGCTGCCCGCCACGATCTCCGTCGGGTCCCCCAAAGTCCGGTTCGCCTCCCGCAGCGTCCCCCCCTCCAATCGCCCCATCAAGGCGTTCAAATACTTCCGCCGCTTCCGCATGCGGAACGCCTCCATCCAGTCCTGCGCCTTCAGCGCCAGGCCCAGAATCAATACAAACGAAAAAAGCGTCAGGATCTCGATCATCGCTTCCCCCCTATTGATGCCACCCTGCTAGCCTGTGACTGTGAAATCCTCGCTCCTCGATGGATTGAATCCGGAACAGTTGGCCGCCGCCGAAGCCGTCTTTGAGCCGGTCCTCGTCATGGCCCCCGTCGGCACCGGCAAGACGCGTACCCTGGTCGCCCGCGCCGCCCAAGCCATCGCCTCCGGCATCGCCCCCGAGCATATCCTCTGCGTCTCGTTCACCAATCGAGCCTCGAAGGAGATTCGCGAACGCCTCCAATCCGACCTTGGCGCAACCGCCCAGAAAATTCAAGCCCGCACCTTCCACGGCCTCTGCGCCATCATCTGCCGCGCCGAAAGCGAGGTCCTCGGCATCGATCGCGACTTCGTCATCTGGGACGACGACGACTGCCGCGAAGCCCTTCTCCGCGTCTGCGCCAACCGCAACATCGAAATCGACCACTACGACAACGATCGCTTCAGCGGCCTCATCGCCGGCGTCGCCCAGGACGCCAAGCTCGGCCTCATCCACACCGATTTCGAACAACACTTTCGCGCCAAACTCGACAAAGTCAATCTCAAAAGCACGAGCCGCAACCAAGCCTTCCCCATCCCCAAAATCCTCGAAGACTACGAACGCGAACTCCGCGGCAACCACGCCGTCGATTTCGCCGACCTCATCACCATGGTCCGTCACCTCTTCAACGAGGACGGCTTCGCCCTCGCCCGCTGGCAGGACCGTCTTCGCTGGATCCAGGTCGACGAGGTGCAGGACACCAACCTCCCCGAATACGCCATCCTCTCCTCCCTCGCCCGCCCCACCCGCCACCTCGCCTTCTTCGGCGACGTCGACCAGACCATCTACGAGTGGCGCCACTCCAACCCCAAAAAAATCCTCGACATCTTCCGCGCCGACTTCGCCCCCATCCGCGAGATCCACTTCGTTCGCAACTACCGCTCCACCGAACGCATCCTCGACGTCTGCCGCGCCATCATCCACCAATGCCCCGGCGCCATCACCGGCGCCCTCGAATGCCACTCGGCCGAAACCGGTCCGCCGGTTGAATATCACGAAGCGCAAACCGCCTCCACCGAAGCCCACTGGCTCGCCCACCGCGCCATTTCCATCCGTGCCGAAGACCAGTGCGCCTGGCGTGATATCGCCATCCTCACCCGCAGCAATAACGCCGCCATGGGCATCTCGGAAGCCTTCGTCGAAGCCGGCATCCCCCACTTCCTCGCCGAGCAATACCGCTTCTTCCATCGCGCCGAAGTTCGCGACGCCGTCGCCCACCTCCGCCTCATCCGCAACCCCTATGATGGCAACAGCCTCCGCCGCGTCCTCCAACGCCCCCCCAAAGGCATCGGCCCCGCCACCCTCGAAAAGATCCGCACCCTCCCGCGCAATCTCTGCCTCCGCCTCACCGATTTCGCCGACGCCGCCACCTACGAACACGGCGACCCCTATCAGCCCCTCCTCGACGCCTGGGCCGAAAACCGCGTCGTCGTCTTCGATACCGAAACCACCGGCGTCGAAACCGCCAGCAACGAAATCGTCGATATCGCCGCCATCCGCACCGGCGCCGATGGCGAACAGGCCCGTCTCCAACTCCTCGTCCGCCCCCGCGGCCCCGTCGGCCTCAGCGAGACCATCCATGGCTACTCCGACGCCCATCTCAAGCAGCACGGCGTCGCCCCGCTCGAAGCCCTCGAAGCCTTCTCGCGGTTCATCGCCGGCTGCGTGCTCATCGGTCACAACCTTGTCTTCGATATCCGCACCGTCGAAGCGGCCCTCCGCCGCGAACACCTGCCGAACTCGCTACCCGCCCGCTGGTTCGATACCCTCGAACTCACCCGCCGCTTCCAAAGCCTGCCTTCTTACCGCCTCGGCGATATCTGCGCTGGCAAGGGCATCCCGCTTGAAAACGCCCACCAGGCCCTCGGCGACGTCCTCGCCACCGCCCAGCTCGCCGCCCGGCTCATCGTCCCCCTCCGCGAACACGCCCTCCAACGCCGAGAAGCCATCATCGCCCACGGCGGCCACTTCGCCGCCCTCGCCCAGCAACTCGCCGCCTGGCGCACGCTCTCCCTCGGCCGCCGCCCCCACGAAACGCTCGGCGAAATCCTCGCCGCCTCCGGCCTCGTCGAGTGGTACCGCAAGCAGGACAACGGCGAAGTCCGCGTCCAAAATCTGGTCGACCTCTGCGCCATGTTCGAACGCTACGACGATCCCTCCCTCCCGCCCGAACAGGCCATCGAAGAGGTCCTCCAAATCTCCTCCCTCGGCAACGATGCCGACCGCTACCTGCAGAAGGAAGACCGCGTCCTCCTCCTCACCGTCCATCAAGCCAAGGGCCTCGAATTCCCCACCGTCATCCTCGCCGCCGCCACCGACGGCGAGTTTCCCGCCTGGCTCGCCCAGAAAGAGGGCCGCCTCGCCGAAGAGCATCGCCTCTTCTACGTCGGCGCCAGCCGCGCGCGCCGCCGCCTCATCTTCTCCTGGCACCGCCAGAACGCCTTCGGCCGTCCGCAGGATCCCAGCCGTTTCCTCCGCCAACTCCCCGGGTTCCCGAAATGATGGCCCTTCTTCTCCTCCTCTCCTCCTGCGAACAGGGCGCCGAACTCTTCCGCCAGGGCCAACTCGAACCCGCCCGCCAACTCCTCGAATCGGCCGTTAAAGACAAGCCCGATGCCTTCTGCTGGAAGTCCCTCGGCGTCGTCTACGCCGCCCTCGGCGATACCCGCCGCGCCGCCCCCCCCTTCGCTCAAGCCTGCCGGATGAACCCGAAAGAACCCGACGCCTGCTACTTCTGGGCCCGCGCCCTCTACGCCCTCGACCGCTTCGCCGACTCCCTCGCCGCCCTCGACCGCGACCCCGCGCCCCCCTCGGCCCGCAGCCTCACCGCCCGCGGCCAGGCCCTCGACGCCCTCGGCCGCCCCACCGCCGAAGCCGCCTTCCGCCAAGCGCTCAAACTCTCCGAAACCCCCGCCGAACCCGATCCCCGCCTCAGCCTCGCGGCGTTCCTCACCCGTCAGGGCCGCATCCCCGAAGCGCTCACGCTCCTCCGCGCCGCCCCGCCCGCCTACCAGCGCCTCCCCGCCTACCACTACCAACTCGGCCGCGCCCACGCCCAGCAGGAAGAATGGGCCCCCGCCGCCGAAGCCCTCCGCAACGCCGTCTCGCTACAACCCGCCTACCCCGAAGCCCACGGCCTCCTCAGCCGCGTCTACTACCGCCTCGGCGACCCCACCCAGGGCGCCCGCCACTCCGCCCTCGCCCTTCAGGGCTCCACAATCTCCAAATAACTATCCGTCTTCGGCCCCGCCACCTTCTGCACCACCCCCGAAGGCCACCGCACCTCGATCTCCTTCACCGTCCCCGCCTCGCCCAATCCAAAGTGCGCCACCGGCTCGCTCGCACTCGCATAGCCCACCGCCGTCGTCACCCGGTTCCACTGCGTCCGCCCCTTCCCGTCCGTTACCTTCACCATCGCTCCAATGCCGTCCCGGTTACTCTTCGTCCCCCGCAGCCGCACCCCCATCCAGTGCCGCTCCCCGCCCAAAGTATTCTTCAACACAAGCGGCGCCTCACCCATCCGCGTCACCACCACGTCCACGCGCCCATCCCCATCCAGATCCCCAAACGCCGCCCCCCGGTGCAGCGCCGGCCGGCCCATCGTATTGCCCTCAAACTTCCCGTTCCCCCCGTTCCGCAGCCACAGATTCGCCTGCCGCGATTGCCGCTCCGAATACGCCTCCGTGTTGTCCTGCACGTCCGCGCAGGCCGCGAACAGGTCCTTCCACCCATCGTTGTCGAAATCAAAAATCCCCGCGCTCCACCCGCTGTACGGCAGCGTCGCCCGCGCCACTTGGCTCGCGTACGTCCTGTCGCTGAACTGTCCCTTCCCCGCACTCCGAAACAGCGGAAACGTCTCGTTCGTCAACGCGGTCAGAAACAGATCCTCCCGCCCGTCGTTATCCCAATCCCGGAAGTCCGCCCCCATCGCCGAAAGCGCCCGCCCGTCGTCGTTGAATGCCACCCCCGCCGGGCCAGCAATCTCCCGAAACTTGCCGCCGCCCTCGTTCCGAAACAGCGAATTCGGCTGCGTGTCGTTCGTCACAAACACATCCAGCAACCCGTCCCCATCGGCATCGCCAAACGCCAACCCCATCCCCTTGCTCGGATGCGCCGCAATCCCACTCTCCACGGAAACGTCCGTGAACGTCCCGTCCCCGTTATTCCGGTAGAGCGTATTCGGCTCCGGCGCGTAATGCTTCGGGTGGCAGTACGTCCGCACCGTCTCCCCGCACAACAACTCCTTGGCCGGGTCCCACTGCACATAGTTCACGACGAACAGGTCCAGGTCCCCATCGTTGTCCATATCGAACCATCCGCCCGCCACGGCCCATTTCCCCGTCGGTCCCAACCCCGCCTTCGCCGTCACCTCTTCGAACGTCCCGTCCCTCCGGTTCCGATACAGCGCGTTGCTCCGCACCCCGGCCACGAACAGATCCGGAAACCCGTCGTTGTCGAAATCCCCCGCCGCCGCCCCGATGTCGAACCCCACGCCCTGCACCCCGGCCCGCTCCGTCACGTCCACAAACTTGCCGCCCCCCGTATTCCGGTACAGCCGGTTCCAATACCGCGGCCCCGTTTTCTTCAGCCCCGGCTGCGGCGCGCCATTGGCCAGAAACACGTCCAACTTCCCGTCCCGGTCAAAGTCGAACAGCGCCACCCCGCCCACCATCGTCTCCGGCAAATGCTTCTCCGGCGTCAGTCCGTTCTCCAGTTTCGCCGTCAATCCGCTCCCCGCCGAAACGTCCACGAGCGACGCCAGCATCAACACCATCCACATATGCGCTATCTTCACACGAGCAGATGCCGCAGCCCATTCTCCGTCTCCGCTGGTACATCGGAGCCGCTCTCTTCCTCTCCACCGTCATCAACTACATCGACCGGCAGACCCTCTCCGTCCTCGCCCCCTATATAAAGGCCGAGTTCCAGTGGGACAACACCACCTTCGCGCTTCTGATCGTCGCCTTCCGCGTCGCCTACGCCATCGGCCAGTCCGTCTCCGGCCGCTTTCTCGATCGCATCGGCCTCCGCCGCGGCCTCCCCCTCGCCGTGGCTTTCTACTCCTTCTCCGCCATGGCCACCGGCTTTGCCAACGGCCTCGCCAGTCTCGCCGCCTGCCGCTTCCTGCTCGGCGCCGGCGAATCGGCCAACTGGCCCGGCGCCGCCAAAACCGTCGCCGAATGGTTCCCCCGCCGCGAAACCGGCTGGGCCGTCGCGCTCTACGATTCCGGCTCCGCCCTCGGGGGCGCCATCGCCCCGGTGCTCGTCTATAGCGTCTATCACTTCTTCAACGATTGGCGCCCCGCCTTCTTCGTCACCGGCTGCCTCGGCCTGCTCTGGATTCCCCTCTTCCGCTGGCTCTACCATCCGCCCGAATCCCATCCCCGCCTCTCCGCCGCCGAGCGCGCCGATATCCTCACGAACCGCTCGAGCGACAGCGCCACCGACGCGCCGCCCCTCCCCTACGGCGTCCTCCTCCGCCTTCCTCAAACCTGGGGCATCGTCGTCTCGAAAGCGCTCACCGACCCCGTCTGGTATCTCATCACCGACTGGTTCGCCATCTATCTCGTCGCCAAGGGCTACCAGCCCGAACAGAGCCTGCTCGCCTTCTGGATCCCCTTCCTCGCCGCCGACATCGGCAACTTCGCCGGCGGCGGCATCTCCAGCATGTTGATCCGCCGCGGCTGGACCACGCTCCGCTCCCGCCGTCTCGTCGCCATCGTCTCCGGCCTCGGCATGTCCACGCTCGCCGGCGCCGTCCTCTTCGATTCCTACTTCTCGATGATCGGCTTCTTCGCCCTCGCCACGCTTTCGTACGCGGCCTTCTCCACCATCGTCCTCGCCCTCCCCGGCGACCTCTATCCCTCCCCCAGCGTCGCCTCCGTCAGCGGCCTCAGCGGCACCGGCGCCGGCATCGGCACCATCGCCGCCACGCTGCTCACGGGCATCGTGTCGGATCGTTACTCCTTCGCCCCCGTCCTGCTCACGGCCTCCGCCGTCCCTCTCCTCGCCACGCTCGCACTCGTCATTTTCGTGCGAAGTGCTCCGAACTTACCACCAGCCCCCGCTCGTCAAACAGATTGAAGTACCAGGCGGTCGCCCCCTCCGGCACGGCCGCCCGCGCCGTCTTCCCGCGGATCTCCGTCGGCACGCTGATCCACTCCCGCTCCTGCCACTTGCCCGCGGCCGTCGTGTAGTTCAGCTCCGCCTTCACCACCTTGCCTTGAAACTTCACGCGGTCCCGCTCCGCCGCCACCACCCGCACCGGCTTCGGTCCCTTCCGCAGCATCGCCTCCGCAAACGCGAAGATCTCCTCCGGCTTCGCCCCGTCGGGATGCCCGTGCTTCATCCGCACGCGAATCGCCAGCGTCCGCGGCCCCGTGGCCAACCGGTACGATTTCTGCAGCGACCCGAACGGATAGGCGAAATCGTTCGTCCCCGTCACCCACAGCATCGGCATCTTTGCCCCCGGCAGGTACACCGAAGGGTCCCACCATCCCAACCACTTCGCCGCCCGCTCCGGCCCCATCTCCGCGAAGTTCTTGAGCCACGCCGAGTCTTCTCCCAGATAGCCGCACCCGTACACCGGCGCCGCAAACCGGAACCGCCCGTCAATCCCCGCCACGATGTTCGTCAGGTAGCCGCCCCACGAAATCCCCGTCACGCCAATCCGGCTCGCGTCCACCTCCGGCATGCTCCGCAACAGCGAATGCCCCAGCACCGCCGCCGCCACCGCGTGATAGCTCCACTGGTCCTCCTTGGGTTCATCCACGGACTTGAACCCGCCCCAGCCCTCCGGCCCGCCGAACTCATGGTGCGCCCGCGCCGGGTTCCAGAGCTTATCCGCCGCTGCCCGCTCCGGCCGCATCCCGCCCGTATCCATCGCAATCGCCGCATAGCCCCGCGCGTTCCATAGCCGCACCCACTCGGCGAACGCCGTCCCGCCACCCCCGTGGATCAGCACCATCGCCGGCAGCTTCTTCCCCGCCGGCGCGCCATAGTAAGCGAACACCCGCGTCGGCTTCCCCCGCCACGGCACGGACTCGTAGTAGAGCGCCTTCACCCCCGGCTCCGTAGTCGTCGCCTCAAATACCCTCGGCGTCTCGAACAGCTTCGTCAGGTCCCAGGGCAGCAGCAGCAGAAAGGCAAGCAGAATCATCTGCCCGATTCTATAACCCCAGCTTCGCCTTCAACTCCGCCACCCGCTCCCGCGCCACCTGCAGCTCCGTCTTCTTCTCGTCCTTCAGCCGGATCAGCAGCCGGTTCCCAATCCACCCGTGCAGCTCCTGCACGAAATCCAACTGCACCAGCGTCGACCGGTGAATCCGAAACCACCGCTCCGGGTCCAGCTTGCCCTCGAGCTCGGAGATCGATTGGTCCACCACGAAGTCCTTCGCCGCCGTCGCCGCAAACGTCAGCTTGTCCTCGGCGTAGAAGTGGGTCACGCGCGCCAAGTCGACAAACTCCACCCGCTCCCCCGTCCGGCTCGGCAACCGCGCCGGATACGCCGCCGGCTTCGTCAGCGCCGCGATGATCTTCTGCAGATCCGGCGCCTTCTCCTGCCCGCCCAGGATCCGCCCCAGCTTCGCCAGCGCCCGGTCCAGCCCCGCCGGCTCCACCGGCTTCAGCAGATAGTCCACCGAGTTCACGGCAAACGCTTGCAGCGCGTACTGATCGTAGGCTGTCGTGAACACCACCAGCGGCTCCCCGCTCAACCGCTCCAGCACCGCGAAGCCCGTCAGCCCCGGCATCTCGATATCGAGAAACAGCACCTCCGGCCGCAGCGCGCCAATCTCGCCAATCGCCGTCTCCGGGTCCGACTGCGAACCCACGACCGTCACCTTCCCGGTGGCCTCCAGCAGCCGCACCAGCCGCTTCACGGCCAGCGGTTCATCATCCAATACGTACGCGCGAATCGACATGAGCAGGTAAGGTAATCGTCACTTCCGAGCCGGCCATCTCCAGCTTCGCATCCTTCGGGAACAGCGCGTCCAGCCGCCCCCGCAAAATATCCAACCCGTGGCCCGGTAGCGCCGCGCCCGCCGGAATCCCCGGCCCGTCGTCCGTCACCGTCACCACCAGCGTGGCCCCGCGCCGCTCCGCCCGTACCAGCACCTCACCCCCCTCCCGCCGCTTGGCGATGTGGTGCTTCACCGAGTTCTCAACGAGCGTCTGCACCGCGAACGGCGGCACCGAACACTCCCGCGCCTCCTCCCCAGCCTCCACTCGGTAACGCAGCCGGCCCGCGAACCGCGTCCGTTCAATCTCCAGATAATCCGCCACCACCTGCAGCTCCCGGTCGAGCGCCACCAAGTTCGTCTCCGGCGCGTCCAGCGAAAACCGCAGCAGCTTCGACAGCCGCTGCAACTGCTCATCCGCCTTCTGCGGGTCCTCGTGGATCAACGCGCTAATCGTGTTCAACGTGTTGAATAGGAAGTGCGGATGGATCCGCGAAGCGAGCGAAGCCAGCCGCGCCTCGCTCGCCAGCTTCAACGCCCGCTCCCGCTCCACTTCCGCCCAGTCGAACTTCCCCCGGTAATACTCATAAATCATCACGGTCAGTCCGAAGGTCACCGAAATGAACGCGGAGAACTTCAGCGTCAACCAGTAGCTCCCCCAGAACGATTTGGTCTGAATCAGTCCCAGGCCCACCACCAGCGCATGGCCCAAAAACGAACCCAGGATCACCGCCCCCGCCATCACGGCGGCGTTCACCGGCAGGCTATACCGCCCGCCCCGCCGCCACAGCAGATCCCCGGCCTGGTAGCAAAGCAGGCCAATGGAAGTGCTATATATCATTGTGACCAGGAACATCCCCGCCACGTCCCGCCACCCGTCGTACCGGGCGTACAGCAGGTTGATCACCATCGCTCCCAGCGTGATGAGCAGAATCGCGATAACCGAACGGGGGACCTTCACCTTCCTCACGTTACTGCACCTTCGGGCTTCCCGTGTGGCAACCCATGCAGTTGGAGTCCCGCGAACTCAACTTCCCCTCGGCCAGCCACTTCTCCGCCCGGGTCGCGTACGCGGTGCCCGCCAGCTTCGTCCGCACCAGTTCGAAGTACTCCTTCGCCTTCTCCGTCTTGCCCAGCCGGCCGTAGCCATCCGCCATGCCCACCAGCAATTCGCCCAGCGAATGTTGGCTGAACTGGCTCAGGTCGCCCTTCTGCATCTCCCAGCAGTCTTCGTAATCCTTCACGCCCTTCTCGAGCAGCGGCGTCCCCATCTGCGGCGGCATCCCCTTGCTCGCGGCCAGGTAAGCCGACCCGCGCGGAATCCGCACGGCCACGTTCTTCGGCGCCAGCTCCACTGCCTTGTCCATCATCCCCGTCCCCTTCTGCATCATCGCCATCGCCGCCGGCATGTCTCCCTTCTGGAACAGCGAACCCGACTGAAAGAACAACCCGCCCCCCTGCCACACCATCGCCTCGGCGTGGTTCGGCTCCGCCGCCAGCGTCGCCTCGGCCACCTTGATCGCCTCCGTCAACGCCGCGGCGTTCCCCGCAAACCCGGCGAAAAACTTCTCCCGCACCTTGTGGTCAAACCGTACCGGCTCCTGCCCGAACAGGCTCGCCGCAATCGCCATCAACGCAAATGTCGTATGTGAGGTCTTCATGATTCGATCATGCCCGCGCCCCGCCAAATCCCCGCGCGGTTTCCGACGAACCCTGCCGATCTTCCGACGAACCGGTTGTTTCGTATCCTGAAGTGTTGCGCCCCCGGAACGATTGGATCCCCACCTTGACGATGACGCTGGTCAGCCTGATCAGCTACATCGACCGCAATACCCTCGCCCTGTTGGCCCCAGTCATGCTCGAAGAGATGCACCTGTCCGGCGAGCAGTACGGCTACGTCGTCAGCGGCTTCAGCCTCGCCTACATGGTCTCGAACCTCGCCTGGGGCCGCTGGCTGGACCGCTATGGCCTTAAACTCGCCATGACGGCCGCCGTCGCCTTCTGGACCCTCGCCAGCGTCTCCCACGCCTTCACCATTGGCTTCGTTTCGTTATTTGCCGCCCGCTTCGCCCTCGGCTTCGGCGAAGGCGCCACCTTCCCCGGCGGCCTCCGCACCGCCGTCCAGACGCTCCCCGTCGAACACCGCGCCAAAGGCACCGCCGTCGCCTACAGCGGCGGCTCGCTCGGCGCCGTCGTCACCCCGCTCATCATCAACCCCGTCTACCAGGCCTACGGCTGGCGCGGTGCCTTCTGGTTCACTGGCCTCGTCGGCCTCGCGTGGCTTCTGCTCTGGCAACTCGTCAGCCGCCGCCCCGCCATGCAGACCCCCGTCGAAATCCCGCAAGCCACGGAACGCCCGCGCCTCAACGATCCCCGCCTCTGGAGCTTCGTCCTCATCTACGCCTTCGGCTCGCTCCCCCTCGGCTTCATCCTCTACTACGCCTCGCTCTACCTCCGCTCGCTCGGCCTCTCGCAAGTCCAGATCGCCGAACTCCTCTGGATCCCGCCCCTCGGCTGGGAGGTCGGCTACTTCTTCTGGGGCTGGTGGACGGACCGCGCCCGCGGCTCGCTCCGCCACGTTCTCGCTCTCCTCACCGTTCTCAGCCTCCCCCTCGCGGCGGTCCCCTATTTGCCCGGCATCGCCGCCCCGCTCGCCGCCATGTTCTTCGCCATGTTCGTCACCGCCGGCTTCATCATCGGCGGTGTCGCCTACGGCACCAGCGTCTTCGGCCCCAAGCACGCCGGGTTCATCGCCGGGCTCGGCGCCGGCTCCTGGTCCGCCCTGGTCGCCATCGCCATGCCCCTGTTCGGCCGCCTCTTTGACCAGAAGCTCTACGCCGCTTCCTTCCTGCTCGTGGTCTGCTTCCCGCTCGCCGGCATGGCCGCCTGGCTCGTCGTGAACCGCCGTCCCCCTGCTATCCTGGGCGAACAAAATGTTTGATCCTCAGCGAATCGCCGTTGGCGTTATCTGGTTCGTAGTCTTCCTCCTTTCCGCCACGGCCCACGAGGCCGCCCACGCCTGGATGGCCCTGCGCGGCGGCGATAAGACCGCCTATCACTTCGGCCAGGTCACGCTCAGCCCCATTCCGCACATGCAGCGTGAGCCCTTCGGAATGCTGATCTTCCCCTGGCTCACTTTCTTCATGAACGGCTGGATGATGGGTTGGGCCAGCGCCCCCTATGATCCCTACTGGGCCATCCGCTACCCCCGCCGTGCCGCCTGGATGTCCCTCGCCGGTCCCGTGGCCAACTTTATCCTCGCCGCCATCGCGGCCATTCTCATCCGCATCGGGCTCATCCTCGGTGTCTTCCGCCCCGGCATGACCATGCGCTTCACCGACGTCATCCAAGCCGCCGACGGCACCCCCGCCGCCATGGACGCCATCGCCACCCTCCTCGGCATCATGTTCGCCCTGAACATTCTGCTCGGCGTCTTCAACCTCATCCCGCTGCCCCCGCTCGACGGCTTCACCGCCATCGGCCTCGTCCTCCCGGAGTCTATGGCCGCCAAACTCCGCGAATGGCAGATGACCATGGGCGCCTATCAGATCTTCGGCATGTTAATCGCCTGGCAGGTCTCCGGCTATGTCATCGGCCCCGCCTATTACATCGGCCTCTCCATTCTCTTCTTCGGTTACTGACCCCGGCTCCTGCAGTAAGCTAACGGAATGTCCGTTCTCCTGCTTGCCTTCCTCCAGACCTTCTTCAGCGTCCCCGGCGTCGATGCTCCTGAACTCGCCGCCTGGGGCACTCACCAAGTAGGCGTCCGCACCCTCGACCTCAAAAACCCCGCCCAGCCCGACGTCCTCAAGTTCAACAAAGAAACCAACAGCGCCCCCCTCGCCGACCGCCCCCTCAAGATCGAACTCTGGTATCCCGCCGTCATCCCCGCCGGCTCGGAAGCCCGCACGGTCTACGAAAGCACCCTCCCCGGCCGCACCCCCAAGCCCTTCTCGATCGACGGCAAAGCTCTCCGCAACGCCGCCCCGCTCCCCAACCAACGCTTCCCCCTCGTCATCGTCTCCCACGGCTATCCCGGCTCCCGGACCTTCCTCTCCTACCTCACCGAGAACCTCGCCTCGAAAGGCTACGTCGTCGCCGCCATCGACCATACCGACTCCGTCTTCGGCAACGTCGGCCCCTTCCCCTCCACCCTCGCCAACCGCTCGAACGACCAGCACTTCACCATCGAATCCCTCTCCGCCTCCGAACCGAACATCGACCCCACCCGCGTCGCCATCATCGGCTATTCGATGGGCGGCTACGGCGCCCTCATCAGCGCCGGGGCCATGCCCACCCGCACCCCTCCCGGCGCCAAACTACGGAACGAACCCAATCCCAACGTGAAGGCCATCGTCGCCCTCGCCCCCTGGGGCGCCCAGCCGCCCATCAACATGTGGGAGCCCGCCGCCCTCGCGAACATCAAGATTCCCTCCCTGTTCATCGTCGGCGACAACGACGACATCTCCGGCTATGAACAAGGCGTCCGCAAGGCCTACCATCAGGCGATCAACTCCAACCGCTGCCTGCTCGTCTACGAAGGCGCCCGCCACAACGTCGGCGGCAACCCGCCCCCGGCCATCCCCCTCGACTTCGCCACCAAGGAGAGCTTCGACGAACCCGTCTGGCGCAAGGACCGGCTCAACGCCATCAACCAGCACTTCGTCTCGGCCTTTCTCGATCTCCATCTGAAGGCCGACGAATCGCGCCGCGCTTATTTCGACGGCAAGTTCAAAGGGTTCCAGCGCCGTTGGATGGTCGCCCTCGAACAGAGCTGCCTCACTCCGGCGCCGGTCCCGCACGTTCCGAAACAGAGCGATCGGCCGGAGCCTCCCACCGCCGACGAGAATGGCTTCGTTTCGTTATTTGATGGAAAAACCCTCACCGGCTGGGACGGCGACCCGAAGTACTGGCGCGTCGAAAACGGCACCATCGTCGGCGAAGTCACCCCGGAAACCCTGCTCAAGAACAACACCTTCCTCATCTGGCGCCAGAAGCAGCCCGGCGACTTCGAACTGAAGCTCGAGTACCGCATAACCGAAGGAGGTAACAGCGGCATCAACTATCGCAGCAGCCTGCTCTCCGACCGGCCCTTCGCCCTCCGCGGCTACCAGTGCGACATCGACGGTAAGAACGTCTACACCGGCCAGAACTACGAAGAACGCGGCCGCCTCTTCCTCGCCCTCCGCGGCCAGACCACCCGCGTCACCGGAGACCGCAAGCCGCAGATCCTCTCGACGCACACCGACCCCAAAGAGCACCTCACCCCCGGCTGGAACAGCGTCCACATCATCGCCCGCGGCAACACGCTCATCCACATGATCAACGGCCATCTGATGAGCACCGTCATCGACGACGATCCCATCGGCCGCGCCACCCAAGGCTCGATCGGCGTGCAGGTCCACGTCGGCCCGCCCATGAAGGTGGAGTACCGCAACCTCCGTTTGAAACAATAACGCCTATGCCCTCCTCACTCCTCCTCCGCACCGCCGCCGGCGCCGCCGCCGCACTCCTTCTGGGCTTGGCCGCGGCGCAGTCCAATCGGGTGGAGCCCGCCCCCGGTCTCCGCTGGTGGAAAGGCAATCTCCATACCCACACGCTCTGGTCCGACGGCGACGGCTTCCCCGACATGGTCGCCACCTGGTACCGCGACCACGGCTACCATTTCCTCGCCCTCTCCGAGCACAACGTCTACGCGCAGTCCGAGCGCTGGATGCCGGCTCGCGCCATCAACCGCCGCGCCGGCGTCGATGCCGTAGCGCGTTACCGGCAACGCTTCGGCCCCCAGTGGGTGCAGTCCCGCGGCCAGGCCGCCGATGGCAGCGAAGAGATCCGCCTCAAGACGCTCGACGAGGTCCGCGCCGTGGTCGATGAGCCGCAGCGCTTCCTGATGATCCCGTCGGTCGAACTCACCGGCACCGCTGGCGACGGCCGCTCCCTGCACATGAACGCCACCAACCTGGCCGAGTCGCTCACCTTCCGCCGCGGCGCCACCATCGCCGAAAGCATGATCCGAAATCTCGATCAGGTGGAGGAGTTCGCCGCCCGCACCGGGCGCGAGGTGATGCTCCACGTCAACCATCCCAACTACAAGTGGGGCATCACGGCTGAAGACCTCGCGAGCGTCGTGCAGGAGCGCTTCTTCGAAGTCTGGAACGGCGTCGACAACGACAACGACCCCGGCGACGCGCAGCGCCCGAGCACGGACGCCATGTGGGACATCGCCAACGCCCTCCGCATCACGCGCCATCAGGCCCCGCCCCTGTACGGCCTCGCCACCGACGATACGCACGACCATCACGACAACAAGACGCGCGCCCTGCCGGGCCGCGCCTGGGTCATGGTGCGGGCTCATCACCTCAGCGCGGACTCCCTCGTCCGCGCCATCCGCGCGGGCGACTTCTACTCCTCCACTGGCGTCACCCTGGCCGATGTCACCTACCGGGATCGCCAACTCAGTCTGCGGATTGAACCGGTCACCGGCGAGCAATTCACCACGCGCTTTATCGGAGTTCGCCGCAACGGCACGGCCGGAGCGGTGCTCGCCGAAGTCAAAGGCCTCAACCCGAGCTACACCCTGCAGCCCGGCGACCTCTACGTCCGCGCCCTCGTCACCTCCACCGGAAAGCCCGCCGTCCCCAGCGACGAGTTCCCCACCAAACGCGCCTGGACGCAGCCCGTCGGCTGGGAGCTACCCCAGTAGCGCCGCCTGCACGGCCTTCGACACCGGATCGAGCATCGTCTTCTGCGAAACCTGCAACGGCAGGCTCGTCAACAAGACAAACGTCACGTCCTTCTCCGGGTGCGCCCAACACATCGTCCCCGTCGACCCGCTGTGTCCAAACTGCCCCAGCGTCAGCCGCCAACCCAGCCCGTACTGCGCGTTCTGCGCCGTCACCATCAGCTTCGCCGTCTCCGGCTTCAACGGCCCCGGGCCCGGCTTCATGAAGTACCGCAGCAGTTTCGTAATGTCTGCCGCCGTCGAATGCGCCCCGCCCCACGGCGCCGCCAGCCCCCGCCAGTATTGGCTGTTCCAGTCCCAATGCTTCTCGCCTACGGGGTCGGCATACTCCGTCTGGTTCTGCACGGTGTCCTCAATCCGATACCGGCCCAGACCCAGGAACGTATCCTTCATCCCCAACGGCCCATAGATCCGCTGCTCCAGCAGCTTCGGCATCGCCAGGCCGGAGACCATCTCCGCCATCGTCGCCGCCAGCAGGATTCCCATGCTCTGGTAGCTCACCTTCTCGCCCGGCGCGAACAGCAGCGGCGTCTTCATCGCGAGCTTCGCCCACTCGCGCAGCGGTGCGTTCCGCTTCCTGAGGTCGATGTTCTCCGGCAACATATCCGGCAACCCCGAAGCATGCGACAGCATCTGCCGCAGCGTGATGCGCCCGTCCAACCCCGGCAGCATCTTTCCCGCCGGCGCGTCCAACTGCAACTTGCCCGCGTCCACGGCCGTCATCACGGCCGCCGCCGTCATCGGCTTGGTGATCGAAGCAATCAGAAACGGCGACGCCACGGTCGCCGCTCCGAAGGCCTTCTCGTACACCCCGTCGCCCTGCGTCACCCGCAGCACCGCCGCCCGCAGCTTACCCGCCGCGACCGCATCGGCCAGCGGCTTCACCGCGTCGTTCCATTTCACCGGCGGCAAGGCCGCGGCCAGCAGGGCTCGTCGTGTCATCATGCGCTCCATCCTACCAGTGCGTCAGCGATCCGTCCGGCCGGAAGAAGACATTCTTCCGCCCCGGCTGCGTCACCTCGCCGATCAGCTTGCACTTCGACAGATCGGCCGTCACCCCCAAGCCCGGCCGGTCGTTTCGGTAGGCCTTGCCGTCTTTGAAGTCGAGGCACTCGGGCAGATGCTGAATCGGCCGCCCGCCGTAGTTGTACTCCATGATCACGGTGCCGGGGTACGTCGAGAGACAGTTCACCAGCGCCGCCGTCGCCACCGGCCCCGTGAAGTGCGGGATGATGCCCACGGCGTGCGTCTCGCAGATTGCCGCGATCTTCATCATCTCCGTGATGCCGCCCACGTTCGGCAAAGTCGCCCGGATGTAGTCGATGTCGTGGTTCTCAACGAGCTTGTTGAAGTCCCACCGCTGGCCCCACTCCTCGCCATGCGTCAGCGGCACAGAGGTCATCTGCCGCAGCTTGGGGATATCCTGGTGGGCGTGCTCATCACGAACCGGGTCTTCGACGAAGTACGGTTCGAACTCCTCCATCAGCCGGCAGGCGCGCAGCGCATCGGCGTAGTCGAAGCGCTGATGCAGATCGATGCACCAGTCGCCGTCCGGCCCCACGCCCTCGCGGACCTCTTTGCAATCGCGCGCGACTTTGCGCACCCGTTCGTGCGTGTTGAAGACGCCGCCGCTCGGCGTATCGCCCGCGCCCATGCGGAAGGCCCGGTAGCCCGCGTCCATCGTCGCCCGCGCGCGGTCCCGCAGCGAGAGCGGCGGCGCACCCTCCGGCCGCGGTGCCCCGCCCGTCGCATAGCACTCCAAATGGTTCCGCACCGTGCCGCCCAAAATCTCGTGCACCGGCAGCCCCAGCGTCTTCCCCTTGATGTCCCAAAGCGCCAGGTCCATCGCCCCCTGCGCATGAATCTTCTCGCGCCCCGGCGGATAGAACCAGGCGATATACATCTCCTGCCACAACGCCTCAATCCGGAACGGGTTCTGTCCGATCAGCGTCCCCGCGCACTGTTCGAGCGTATCCTTCGCGCCGCCCTCGCCAATGCCCACTGTGCCGTTGTCGCACTCGACGGTCACCAGCATGTTGCTCTGGTTGAACAGCGGATTCAGCCCCGGTGGCTCGTAGATCCGCACCCGCGTAATCTTGATCTTCGGCAGAGCGGCTTCCGCCACGCCCACTCCGGCTACCGCCGAGAGAAACGACCGTCTCGATATCATCGCGCCAGTCTATAAAGACCGCGCCGTCACGTCAAACCAGCGCGTGTTCACCAGGCCCAGCCGTTGCATCTGCACCCACAGGCGGTAGCGCCCCGGCCGCGGGAAGATCACGTTGAACTGCACGGTCGGCGCCACCTCGGGCTGATACTCCCACTTCGGGTGCACGTGCACCATATCGAGCAGGTCTTCGCTGGCCATCAGCAGATGGCCCCACGCGCCCAGCCACGGCTCCAAGCCCGCGGCCGGACTCAGATCGAAGAACAGCATCGTCCGCTGCCCTACGATGGGCTGCGCCGGTTCCGGGCGCAGCGAGATCTTCATATTCGCGGGCGGCTCCGGAGCGCTCACCCGCGGCCCCGCCTCCACCAGCAACGACTTGGCGATCAACTGCGGCGTGCCGCCCTGCGGATAGAAATCGGCCAGCACCCGGTACATGCCGGACTGCGGCAGCACGATGGGCAGTTGAAACGAGCCATCCGCCTGCCGTTCCGGGTGTTCATGTGCGAAGAAGCTCAGGTCCTCGCTCACCACGAACAGATGAAACAGCTTCTCGTGGATCTCGTTGAAAACCACCACCGGCTTGCCCGTGCGCGGATCGAGCACGCGGAACGACAGCATCGTCGTCCGCCCCGCAGCCGCCCGCGCCGGCAGCGTCGCCATTTCGACGCGGTATTCAAGCGGATCCGGCAGCCCTGCTTCGAGGCGCATGCCGCAGCGCGGACACCGGCCCGGTCCCTTCGACCGCACCTCCGGATCCATCGGGCACAGGAACTCCACGTCCTGCGCCTGACAGGCCACCGGAAGCGCCAGCAGAAGCTCCCGCCGCGTCACGACGCTGGTTCGAACGGCCACCGCGCCGTCGTCGTCCAACCACCGTCGGAGGCGATGCACTGGCCCGTCACATAGTTCGAAGCCGGCGCCGCCAAAAACACGGCCAACCCGGCGATATCCTCCGGCGCGCCCGCCTTCGGAATCGACTGCGTCCCCTGCAGCCAGGCGTGCATCACCGGCGCCTGCCACATGTCGCGGTTGATGTCGGTGATGATGAATCCCGGGGCGATGCAGTTCACTTGAATGTTGTGCGGACCCCACTCCGCCGCCAGCACCCGCGTCAGCCCGGCGATGCCCGCCTTCGAAATGGCATAGACGCTCAGGTACGGCACCCCATGCGTCGACATCAGGCTGCCGATGTTGATGATCTTGCCGCCCTTGCCGCGGTCCACCATGCCCTTGCCCACCAGTTGCGTCAGCTCAAAGATGCTGTGCAGATTGGTCTGCAGAATCAACTCGTACTCTTCGCGCGAGTAGCTCTCCATGTGCCGCCGCACGTTGCGTCCGGCCACGTTGATGAGAATGTCCACCTTGTCCGCCCAGGCTTTGCCCACGGCCTGAATCGACTCGCGGCTCTCCATGTCGAGCGCCACGGCCTCGGCCGAATAGCCGGCCAGATTCAGCGCCGTCGCTTCGGCCTGCAGCTTTTCCATTGACCGCGACGCCAGCACCGTATGCGCGCCCGCCGCCGCAATCTCCTTCGCAATCGCCAGGCCGATACCCCGGCTCGCGCCGGCCACCAGGGCCGTCTTCCCCTTCAATGAGAACAATGATTCGAGTGACATTTATGTGGAACGAAGATATCGCGAACTGCTGCGCACCACAACAACCGCGCCGAGGTACAGCAGGCCGCCAACGAGCAGTGTCTCGCGCAGACCCAGGTAGATCGCCAGGAAGATGGCGCCCGCCGAACCCAGCACGCTGGCCGCCGCGTTCAGGCTCCAGGCCCACCGCACCGAAGGCTTGTGGAAGTTCTCAAGGCGCGCCAAGCCCTGCGGAAACGGCATGCCCATGAAGAAGGCGGCCGGGGCAATCATCAGCATCGTCAGCGCCATCTTGGCCGCAATCGGCCAGCCCACCAGCGCCGAGGTTACCGGCGCGGCGCTCAGCGCCAGGATCAAAACAAACAGGCTGACCAGGGCCAACGCCCCCACCAACTTGCCGTCATTCTCGCCCACCAGCCGCTGGCTCAAGAAACTGCCCAGGCCGCTGAAGACGAGCATCGAGAAGATGATCACGGTTAAGGCGTACGTCGGGTGGCCCAGGAAGAGCACGAACTTCTGAATCAGGGCGACCTGAATCAAGATGTAGCCCACGCCGATACACAGGAAGTAGAGCAGGAACCGCAGCACCCCTTTCTCGCGCGGCAGCCGCGTGCCGAGCACCATCGGCGGCAGCGCCAGAATCACGATGGTGGCCACGATGCTGATACCCACGAGCGAGAACAGCAGCGGCACGGCTTTGTTGATCTTATAATCGGCGCTCTTGCCTTCCGGGTTGACGAGGAAGCCCCACAGGTCGCGGGGCTGCACGGTGTAGAAGAAGAAGGGCCGGTTATCATCGACGGTGGAGATATCAAACGGGTATTCGGCGATGTAGTTCTTCAGATCGGGCAGCGTCAGGACCTTCGCAAACGGCGTATCGTTCGTCGAGCCGGGAAGGTAGACCACTTGCAGCTTGGCTTCCGCGCAGATCAGCTTGGCGTGTTCGACGTCGATCTCGGAGAACGGCTTGCGCGAGATCAAGACGGTATCGCGCGCGCCCCAGCCCTGCGTCGAGCCCTCCCGCACCACCATCACGTGCCGGGCGAAATCCTTCTCGCCGAGCTTGGTCAACGCATCGCGGCCCAGGGTCAGCAGCCGGACGGATTCACGCGGCGGCTCAAAGCCCCACCGCGTAATGGCCAGCACGCCGTCGTCGGTCAGATGGCTCAGATAGTCATAAAATGCGTCGGTCGTATAGAGGTTGTTCTCGGAAAGCGCGAACGCCCCGGCGGCGGTAGAGGCCCAGGTGTCGACCAGCGTCGCCTGCAGCACCTGATACTTTTCGGGCGAACGCCGGATGAACGCGCGGCCATCCTCCACTTCAATCCGCACCTCCGGCCGCTGATAAAGCTTCCGGGAGAAATCGAGGAAACGCTCCTGCATCACGGTCCGGGCGATGATGGGGTTGATCTCGACGCCGGTGATGTCCTTGCTCCCCATCGCCAGCGCGCGGGAAACGTCCCAGCCGCCGCCCGGCCCCACGATCAGCGTCTTGGCGCCCGGCCGCATCTTGTAGGGGAAGGCCGGGCCCTGCAGCGTCAGGTCCTTGCGCTGTCCTTCGGTGAGATTTTCGAGGTCGAAGTTGGCGATGCCGGTGGAGGCGTCGGCGTCGATCACCACCTGCATCTGCCCGCTCTCCCGTTCCTTCGCCACGGCGATCCGGGAGAAGCTGTTCCACTTCACGAACACTTCGTTGTCGAGCGTCTGGCCCTTGGCGTACTTCACGTCGATGATGGGCGACTTCGCATTCGCCACCACCAGGACGACCAGCGCCAACGCCAGGGCCACGGCCCCGGCCCGCATCTGCCGCTCTCCGGCCAGGTTGTACCAGACGGCCGACCCGGTGGCGAACAGAATCGCCGCCGCGATCACCGTGTTCGGCCCGCCGAACGTATTCAACAGGGGGATTAGCAGCAGGCAGCCGCCGGCGGCGCCGAGCAGGTCGAAGAAGTAAACCTTGTCCACCCGTTCAATCGTTTCTGAAATCGCCAGCGAGACAATCGCCCCGGCGATGAAGAACGGCAGGGCGCTGAGGAAGTAGACAGCCGCGAGCGTCGTGTTCGATAACTCGGTGCCCCGCGTGAGGATAAAAATCAGGCTGATTAACGGGACGACCGCATTCACCGCCGACAGGAAGCCGAGCTTGCCGAACATGCTTCCCGGCCGCGCCGCGACGACGTAAGAGAACACGCCTCCGGCTCCTAACCCGAACAGAGCGATCGAGATCGCCAGGAACGCGAAGTGGTAATAGAAGACGACCGAGAAGATCCGGGTCATCGACAGTTCGAGCAGGAGCGTCGCCATCGTAGTGAAGGCGACGCCGAGATAGACTTGGGGCCAGCTCGTAGGTATCCCAGAGTTGACGGAGGAGGAGATGCGAGACAATCCTCTATCGTATCAGCCGCGTTCGCTTAAACCATGGCACTCGGCGGCGCCGGGTCTTCCGGCCGTCCGGCGTTGCTGAGAGAGGTGCGGATCATCATAAACGCGAGCGCGGCCAGAATCGCTAAGCCGACGCCGTAGCTCGGCGTCGTGAACACCTGCGGCAGGGCTACATCGAAAAGCGCGAATGCCGCCACCACCAGGCCCATCAGCCCTTCGCCCGCGATCAGCCCCGAAGAAACCAGGATGCCGGTGTTTTCGATGCGGGCTTTCTGCGCTTCGTTGTGGCCAGCGCGGGTGCTCAAGGAGTCGGTGAGGCTCCGAATGCAGCCGCCGACGAAAATCGCGAACGTGGTCGCTAAGGGCAGGTACATGCCCACGGCCACGAGCATCGGGCTCTTCACTTGCAGCATGATCATGCCGATGCCCATGAAGATCCCCATCACGACGAGCGGCCAGGCCATCTCGCCGCCGACGATGCCTTGCGCGAGCAACGCCATCAGGCCCGCCTGCGGCGCCGGCAGTTCTGCGTCGCCGAAGCCGATGCCGCCCTTCTTGATGTTGGCCTGATGCAGCAGCATTACGGGGATGAACATGACGAGCGAGGAGACGACCACCGAGAGCAGTTCCACCCACTGAATGGTCCGGGGCGTGCCGCCCAGAATATAGCCGGCCTTAAAGTCCTGCAGCAGTTCGCCGCCCACCGCCGCCGCCACGCAGACCACCGCCGCCACAGCCAACACCGTGGCCACGCCCGCTGGCCCGCTCACGCCGAGCGACACCATCAAGAGAGCCGCAATCAGCAGCGTCGAGATCGTCAAGCCCGAAATCGGGTTGTTCGACGACCCAATGAACCCGACGAGCGACCCCGAAACGGTCGTGAACAGGAAGCCGGTGATCAGCATCACCACCGCGGCAATGGCCGCAATCCAAATGGCGCCCGCGAAGTAGGTGTACACGCCGATCATCGCCAGGAAGGTGACCCCGATCAGGGCGAACACCACCTTGAAGCTCATGTACTGCTCGGTGCGGGCCAGGGTCGCCGGGTCCGGCCCGCCGCCCCGCAGCTCGGCGAAGGCCCGGCTCAAGCCGCCGATCAGGTTCTTGCGCATGCGGAAGAGGGTGTAGCCGGCGCCCACCAGCATGCCGCCCACCGCGATGGGCCGCACGATGTACCGCCACACGGCGTTGGCGGAGTTGGTCCATCCGCCCTCCAACTCCGCCGCTGGGACGAACTGCGCCAGATGGGGCCCCATGAAGTACATCAGCATCGGGATGAACAAGCCCCACGCGAGCACGCCGCCCGCAAAGTTCAACGCCGCCAGCCGCGGGCCGATAATGTAGCCGACGCCGATGTAGGCCGGGCTGATCGACGGGGCGGCCGCGACGGTGAAGCCGCCGGTCGGGATCGCTTTGTCGCCGCCGAGCTTCAGGGTGCTTTTGCCGAGTTCGCCGATCGAAAAGAACAGCGTATGCTCCGGCTCAAAGAGCTTCAACACGCCGGCGAAGTAGATGCCGGCGCCGGTCATCATGTTGTAGAACAGGTATTTCGCCGCGCCGGAAGCCGTCTGTCCGGCCTTATGGATCTCGGCGGCGGCGACCGATTCGGGGAAGGGAAGTTCGTCGTCTTCGACGAGCGCCCGCCGCACCAGCGAAACGAACAGGACGCCGAGGACGCCGCCGACGAGCATCAACGCCGTGGACTTGAGATAAGCGTGTTCGAAGTCAAACGCCGGCCAGCTTTTGGAGATGACAAACGCCGGCAGCGTGAAGATGGCGCCCGCGGCGATCGACTCGCCGATCGAGCCCGCCGTCCGCGCCAGATTTTCTTCGAGAATCGTCCCGCGCTTGGCCCGCAGCAGCGCCATGCCGATCACGGCCGCCGGGTAGGTGGCGGCGATCGTAATGCCCGCCTTCAGGCCCAGGTAGGCGTTGGCCGCGCCCAGGATAATACTCATCACCAGTCCGATGCCCACCGCCGCCACGGTGAATTCGGTCATCTTCATACTCTCGGGAACGTACGGCTGATGCTTTTTCTGGCTCATGGATAAGGTCGATGATACAGTACAATCGCGAAAGCATGAGCACACCATTTCGATTAGACGGGCGGGTTGCCCTGGTCACCGGCGGCGCGAGCGGGATTGGCGAATCCACCTGCCGCGTATTGGCTAACGCCGGCGCCAAAGTCGTCGTCGCTGACATTGATCTTCCGAAAGCCGAGGCCCTGGCCGCGGAGCTTTCCGGCCAGGCCGTCCATTGCGACGTCACCAACGAGGCGGCGGTCCAGGCGGTTTTCGCCGGCCTGACGCAGTTGGACGTCCTCGTCAACAACGCCGGGATCGGCCTTGTCGGCAACGTGGAGGAGACCGGACTTGCCGATTTCGAACGGCTGATGAAGGTGAACGTTACCGGACCGTTTTTGATTACCAAGTACGCCATGCCGCTGCTGCTGGCCTCCGGCGGCAAGATCGTCAACATCGGGTCGGTCGCCGGCTTGATTGGCGTCAAGCGCCGCTATGCCTACTGCGCCACCAAGGGCGCCGTCATCGCCATGACCCGGCAACTCGCCGTCGACTACCCGACGCAGATCCGCGTGAACGCCATCTGCCCCGGCACGGTGGATTCGCCGTTCGTCGCCGCTTATTTACAGAAGTACCATTCGCACGAAATCGAGAAGACCCGGGCGGAGTTAAATACCCGGCAGCCGATTGGCCGGCTGGGCAAACCGGAGGAAATCGCCCATTTGGCGCTGTATCTGGCGTCGGACGAGGCGGCTTTCGTCAACGGCAGTGTCATTACGATCGATGGCGGCTGGACAGCAGCTTAACGAAACGAAGCCAATTGCCGATAGCGCTATAGAGCACTGGGTTGACATTCCCTCCTACGGTCCGGGATACTAACGGAATCGTTGGCCCAGTACAAACTGTTCGATTTCACTGACGAGGGGCACAGTCAGAATGCGTATCTTCCTGATTTTTCTGATCTTTTTGATTCAGACAAATCTCGTATTGGCCGTTCCAGCTTCTAAATCCAAGAAGTTCGCGTCTTCGCGGACGACTGTGGCACGAAGCAATACCAAGAAGGCGCCCGTTGCCAAGCGGGCCTCTGTGAAGCGTACGAAGAAGCGCTCCGCGGGCCCGAGTATCGTGGCCGGCGGTCCGTGGAAGGAGCCCACGTTTGCGGATTCCACCCTCGGCGACGTGGTGGATGGAGAAGATTTGATCGTTCGGCGCGCCGCCGTCGATGCGCTCGGGCCGTATAACGGCAGCGTGGTGGTGGCCGATCCGCAGACCGGGCGGATTCTCACCATCGTCAACCAGAAGCTGGCGCTCGGCAGCGGCTTTCAGCCCTGCTCGACCGTCAAGATCGTCACGGCGATTGCCGGCTTGAAGGAAGGCATTATCGAACGGGATACGCCGGTGCGTCTCGGCCGCCGGTCGACCATGACCCTCACGAACGCCCTGGCCCATTCGAACAACCCATACTTCGCCCGCGTGGGAACCGATCTGGGCTTTGAAAGGGTGCACTCCTACGCCCGGATGCTGGGCCTCGGCGAGAAAGCCGGGCTGAACATCGAAGGGGAGTTTCCCGGCGTTCTCACCCCGGAGCCGCCGAAGTTCGGCGGGGTCGGGATGATGACCAGCTTCGGCGAGGGCATTCAGTTGACCGCCCTGCAACTGGCTTCGCTGCTTTCGGCGATCGCCAACGGCGGGACGCTCTACCATCTGCAGTACCCCCGGACGAAAGAGGAGATTGCGAACTTCGCCCCCCGGGTGAAGCGTCATCTCGACATCCAGGATCAGATTCCGGACGTGAAGCCCGGCATGATGGCGGCCGTTGACCACGGCACCGCGCGCCGCGCCAACTACGACCCGAACGAGCCGATTCTCGGCAAGACCGGCACCTGCACGGATCGCGCCACGCCGACGCACCTCGGCTGGTTCGGCAGCTTCAACGAGGTTGGCCGCAACAAACTGGTGGTGGTTGTCCTGTTGACCGGCGGCAAGCCGGTGAACGGACCGGTGGCGGCTGAAGTGGCGGGTAGCGTCTACCGCAACCTCTCCAGCCAGCAGTTCTTCGCCGTGGCGGCGGCTCAGTAGTTAGAGCCGCTCGAACGGGCGGTACTCGGCCTCGGCCGGCTCTTCCACCTTCGGGGGATGAACGATTGAGGCCAGCATGAACTTCAACTGCTCCAGGCCTTCGCCGGTGGCGCTCGAAATCTGCAGGAACGGCATGTCGTGCTCTTCGGCAATCGCCTTCACGGCGGCAATCCGGTCCGGATCCTGCGCCGCGTCCACCTTGCTGGCGACCACCAGCATCGGCTTCTTCGGCAACTCGTCGCTGAAACTGGCGAGCTCGTTCAGGATGATCTCGAAGTCGCTTTGCGGGTCGCGTCCGGTGACGTCGCTGACGTCGACCATATGCACCAGCACGCGGGTCCGTTCGATGTGCTTCAAGAACTGGATGCCCAGGCCGTGGCCCTCGTGGGCGCCTTCAATCAGTCCCGGGATATCGGCCACGACGAAGCTGCGCTCGTCCGGCATCGGCACGACGCCCAACTGCGGCTCCAGCGTCGTAAACGGATAGTCGGCGATCTTCGGCCGGGCGGCCGAAATGCGGGAGATCAGTGTCGATTTGCCGGCGTTGGGGAACCCCACCAGCCCGACGTCGGCCAGAATCTTCAATTCGAGGCGCAGCGTCTTCTCTTCGCCCGGCGTACCCGGCTCGTGCTCGGTCGGGGCCTGGTGCGACGGGGTGGCGAAGTGTTGATTACCGCGGCCGCCGCGGCCGCCCTTGGCGATCACGAACCGTTCGCCGGGCTTCGTGAAATCGTAAAGCTGCTCGCTAGTGTGCCAGTCGTAGACCACCGTCCCCACCGGCACATCCACTTCGCGGTCGGCCCCGTGGCGACCGGAGCAGTTGGAGCCCTCGCCATGGCGGCCGCGTTCGGCCTTATGCTCGGGGTTAAAGCGGAGTTCGAGCAGGGTATTCCGGTGCTCGCTGGCCACCAGAATGACATTGCCGCCGCGGCCGCCGTCGCCGCCGCTCGGGCCGCCGCGCGGCACGAACTTTTCCCGGCGAAACGCCATACAGCCGTTGCCGCCGTCGCCGGCCTTCACGTAGATCTTTACTTCATCAATGAACATATAGAGAACAAACCCAAAAATAACCCGCCAAAAAAAGAAGCCGCCCCGGAGGGGCGGCTTACTCTTTTCTTTCGGAATTGAAACTAGTTCGCTTCAGCGGGAACCGGCTTGATGGAAACGAACTTGCCCATCCGGCCGCGATCGCGGAACTCGACAACGCCGGTGATGCAGGCAAACAAGGTGTCATCCTTGCCGCGTCCCACATTCAAACCCGCTTTGTAGGGTGTGCCACGCTGCCGCACGAGGATGGAGCCGCCAGGGACCAACTCGCCGCCGAAACGCTTCACTCCCAGTCGCTGCGCATTAGAATCGCGCCCGTTTTTACTGGAGCCTAGACCTTTTTTTGATGCCATGGTTTACTTTGACTTCCTTACGCCTGAATGGCTTCGATCTTCACGGCCGAGTAGTTCTGCCGGTGGCCGATGGTGCGCTTGTACTGCTTCTTGCGCTTGAACTTGAACACGATCACTTTCGGCCCACGATCCTGCTCCACAATCTTTCCGGTCACCTTCACGGCGGCGGCATCGGCCCCGGTCTTCACCGCGCCATCGTCACCGACAAACGCGACCACCCGGCCGAGCTCTACCGAATCGTTCACTTCTCCCGGAAGCGTCTCTACCCTGACGGTCTGGCCGGGAGCTACGCGATACTGCTTGCTGCCGGTCTCAATAACTGCGTACATGACTGTCCTCGTTCTCGTTAAGATTCCATCGGGAGAATGTGCGGCCGGAAGAAAACAAACTGGCGCATCCCGCGCAGACGCACGAGTGCGCTGCAAAATCCCAGTCTACCGTCCTTCCGGCCGGAATGCAACTTGCCGGTTACTTCAGGATCTTGACGCGGATGTTCTTGTACATCACGGTCGACTTCGGATCGTGGCCCTGCAGCGCAAACGTGCCGCTCGAAAGCTTGCGGTCCTTGAACTGCGGATGCTGCCAGCCGGCCGGCTGGGTCCACTCGGAGGCCAGTTTGCCGTCGACGTAGATCTTCACCGAATCGCCCTTCACGACGATGTGCTCAGTGAACCACTTGCCGTCCTCGGCCAGCTTCTCCTTCTGGTCCGCCACCGCGTAGAGGCCGCCGGTGCGCCGCCAGTCGGTATGCGAGTTGTTCACCTGGACTTCGAAGCCCTTGTCCGGCCAGCTCTTTTCCTGATAAGCGGTGTGGAAGTAGATACCGCCGTTCGAGTTCGGCAGCGTCATGCAATCCACTTTCAGTTCAAAGTCTTTGAAATCGTGGTTGCCCACCTTGCCGACGTAGTACAGGTGCGCGCGCGGGCCCTGCGCCACAATCGCTCCGTCCTTAATCGTGAAGGTGTCCTCGTTTTCATTGGCCTTCTTCCAGTCCGTGAAGTCTTTCCCGTTCCACAGGGACTTGAAGCCCTTCTCCACCTTGTCCGCGGCGGAGAGGTTCAACGTGGCCGCCAGCATCAGGGAGCATACAAAGAATTTTCTCGTCATCGCTTCTGATTATATGCCCGCGCGCGCCCTCGCAGCGCCCGTAACCGCTGCCGGCGGGCTTCCACCCGCGCGATCTCGAATTCGTTCAATCCGAAGTAGTGGCCCACCTCATGCCAGACCGTGTCGGCGATGATCTGCTCCAACTCTTCCCGGCTCCGCGCCATCTCTTCGTGCGGTTTTTGAAAGATCCGGATCCGGTCCGGCTGGCCAAACGGATCGCTCACGCTCCGTTCCGTCAGGGGCCGGCCTTCGTAGAGACCCAGCAGGTCGCGGCCCGGCCCCCAGGGCTCGACCGCGAAATAGAGGTTCTCCATGCGGCTGCGAAACCGTCCGGGGATGCCGGCGATGGCGCGTTCCACCATCGCCTCGAACTCCTCCGGGCTCACCGTCACGCTCATAACGACTTGGTGGCTCCGCCGTCCATGTCGAGCAAAGCGCCGTGGAGGAAACGGCCTTCGGGTCCCACCAGGAACGCGACGAGGCCGGCGATGTCGGCGGGCTCGCCGATGCGGGTCACCCGTTGCTGGCTGACGAAGGCGGCCTCGGCGGCGGAGCGCTCGAGCCCCTGCGCCGCCGCCAGCGCGTCCATCCGCTTTTCGAACCGGTCCGTCCGCACCGTGCCCGGGTTGATCGCATTCACCTGTACGCCATCCCGCACTCCCACGTCCGCCAGCGCTTTCGTGAACGACAGCACCGCCGCGTTCACGCTGCCGCCGATCGTAAACTCGGCGCCGGGGGTCTTGCCGCCGGTTCCCGCGATGTTCACAACGGAACCGCCCCGCTGCCGCAACTCCGGCCACGCCGCCCGCGCCAGGCGCACCGCCCCGTGCAGCTTTAGCGCGTAGCCGTCGGCCCAGTCGGCGTCGGTCAACTCGAGAAACTCGCCCCGCTTGGTCGCACCCGCGTTGTTGACCAGAATGTCGACGCCGCCGAACTCCGCCACCGCCAGCGCCACCACCTGCGCGGCCGCCGTCGGCTCGCGCAGATCTACCGCCAGCCACGCCGCGCGATCGCCGATCCCTCGGGCGACTTCGGCCAGCGCCGCGGCGTCCCGCGCCGCCAGGACGACATTCGCGCCCTCCCGGCCCAATCGTTCCGCAATCGCCCGCCCAATCCCCCGGCTCGCGCCGGTCACAATCGCCGTCTTGCCATGCAGCATGGACTCAGGCTACAACACGGCCGCCCTATTCGCGGAGGCCGAAGGTGAACAGGGAATGGCCCACGGCAATCGAAATCATCTGCCGTCCGCCCACTTCGTAGGTGATGGGCGACGCCACCATCTGGCCGCCGAGATACTTGCGCCAGAGCAACTGGCCGGTCTTGGCATCGAGTGCGAAGAAGTGGCCTTCCCGGGTGCCGGTGAACAGGAGGTTGCTCGCCGTGGTCAGCACGCCGCCGTCGCTGACGTCAGTCGTTTTGTACTCCCATACCTTGGCGCCGGTCAGCGGGTTCAGCGCGCGCACCGCGCCGTAGCCGGAGTCCGGATGGCGGCGCGCAATCCGGTCTCGCCGCGTCGATTGCACATCCGCCTTCACGCCCCCGCCCGCATACCACTTGCCCTGCTCAAACTCCTGATCCCACGAAAAGTAAAGGCTCGAATAGTCATCCCACACGTTCAGGTAAAAGAGCCCTGTCCCCGGGTGATACGAAGGAGCGAACCAATTCGTGCCCCCCTGTACGCCAGGATACGTCCGCGACCCCTGCGGACTCGGCCCGCGGCCCTCCACCCGGATGGGCCGGCCCTTGGCGTCGAGGCCCTTCGCCCAGTCCTGCTTCACGAAGGGTGTGCCCTGCAGGAACTCCCCCGTTGCGCGGTCGATGACATAGAAGAAGCCGTTGCGATTGGCCCACAGCAGCAGCTTCCGCGGCTGCCCCTTCCATTCGCGGTCCACCAGCACGGGCGTCTGCACGGCGTCCCAGTCCCACTCATCGTGCGGCGTGAATTGAAAATGCCATTTCAGCTTGCCGGTGTCGGCGTCGAGGGCGATCGCCGAGCTCGTATAGAGGTTGTCGCCCGGCCGCACCTTCGGGTTCCAATCGGGTCCGGGATTGCCGACTCCCCAATAGGTTAGGTTCAGCGCCGGGTCATAGGAGCCGGTCAGCCAGATGGGTCCGCCGCCGTGCTTCCAGGAGTCGCCGCCCCAGGTCTGGTTCCCCGGTTCGCCCGGCTCGGGAATTGTCTTGAACTTCCAAATCTCCTTCCCGGTCTGCGAGTCGTAAGCGGCCAGAAAGCCGCGGATCCCCAGTTCGCCGCCGGCGGTGCCGATCAGTACTTTGTCCTTGATGATCAGCGGCGCATGCGTCAACGCATATCCCTTTCGGAAGTCGACGACCGTGGTCTCCCAGCGCAGGCGTCCGGTGGCGGCGTCGAGCGCGATCAGCTTACCGTCCAGAGTGCCCATGAAGAGCGTGTTGCCGCGGATGGCGAGTCCCCGGTTGATCTTGCCGCAGCAGGGGTACGTCACTTCCGGGTTTTTGTGTTCATACATCCAGAACTCGCGGCCGGTGGCCGGGTCGAGCGCGATGACGGTATTGGGCGCTTCGGTGAGGTACATCACGCCATCGACGACGAGCGGCGTGGTTTCGAACTTTTCGAGCGATTGCGCCTGAAACACCCATTTCAGCTCCAACTGGGCGGCGTTGGCCGGGGTGATCTGCCGCAGGCCGCTGTGGTGCAGGCTGGCGTAGGAGCCGTGGTAGGTCAACCAGTTGGCCGGTTCTTCGCCGGCGCGGAGGAGACGCTCCGGCGTAACCTGCGCGAGAGCGGCGGTGGCGATGAGGAGCAGCAGCGGTTTCATTGGACGAGATAGGCGAGCAGGTCTTGGAGTTGGCGGCCGGTGAGTTTGTCGCGGAAGGACGGCATGGGCGAGCGGCGTTCGAGGGTCTGCCGTTCGATCTCGGTTTTCGCGAGGCCGCGGAGCCGGCCGGCGGAGTCGAGGATCTGCACGGAGAAGGTGTCTTCATTGAGCCGGGATCCCTTGATGGTCTGGCCGGAGGTGGTCGTCGCCTGCCAGATCCAGTATTCCGGCGCCACGGCGGCGGAGGGGTCGAGCAACGCCAGTTGCAGTTCGGCGTCGGTGAGGCGCTGGCCGATGCCGCGGAGGTCGGGCGCCCGGTCGGTGTGGCAGGTGGCGCAGCGCAGCGCCGTGAACAGCTGCTCTCCGGCCTTGGCATCGCCGCGGGCCGCGGTGGCGGAGCGGGAGACGTTGAGCGACCGGACGTAGGCCACGATCTGCCAGATCTCCCGGCCGTTCATCGAGAAGCCCGGCATGGAGGTCCCGGCGATGCCTTTCGTGATGACGCGGAACATGGCTTCTTCCGTGGGGGCGTGACGGAGCGACGCGGTCGCCAGATTCGGACCGCTGGCGCCGCCCTTGCCGTCCATGCCGTGGCAGTTGGCGCATTGCGAACGGTAGAACTCGCCGCCGCGCCGGCGGTCTTCCGGCGCGTTAAACGGGTTCGTCAGCGCCGTGTCGCTGTGTTGGGCTAGCAGCGGAAGTGCGAGGAGGAAGAACGGAACAAGCGGGCGCATCCGTCGAGGAGTATATAACAGCGGCAATTGGAATTCGTTCAGGCCCGGCGGTGGGCGTACCAGCGGCAGAGCGGGTACATCGCCACGACCACGAAGGCCCAGATGGCGTAGACCGCGGGCAACTCGTACCCGTAGCCGCTGGGGTAGGAGGCCGCCGCGCCGCCCATTGAAGGCGCCGGCGCCCAAAGAAAATCGATGCGTCCATAGCGGAGCCAGCCCAACGGAAAGGTCAACAGATGGAGCAGCAGAAAATGAACCAGGAAGTAAAAGAGCGGTGCCCGGCCAAAGACCGCGAGTGGCTCCAGCCGGCTCCGTTCGAGCCGGCTGAGCAGGACCAGCGCCGGGCCCAGCGTCATCAAAAGGAAGGCAAGCGACGGGGGATACTTGGTCACCCGGAAGAAAGACAGCAACGATCCATCCCAGGGCGCCGGATCCCCATAGACGTTGGCGAGCCGCAGCAGAACGAACCCGGCCGTCAGCGCCCAGCCCCAGCGTTCCAGGCGCTCCCGCTGCTGCACCACGGGCCCGCAGCAGTAGCCCGCCGCCATGACGGCAAACCAGGGCACCAGCGGATAGACGGAGACCACGATCAGCCCGGCGACCGGGAAGGCCCCCAGTTGGTGCAGCATCTGCCAGGCGCCCGTGAGCCGCACGCCGTCCGCCAAATTATGAAGCGCGATGGCCGCCACGCTGATGCCGGCCACCCAACGCAGCGGCAGGTGGATCAACCCCGCGAGAACGATCATGGAAAGGCCGATGGCCCAGAGCACCGTGAGCAAGACCGGTCCGGGCGCAAAGAAGAACGCGACGAAGCGGAAGAGGGTGACCTCCGCCAGCATGAGCCAGAGGCCGCGGAGGAGCAGGTAGCGCGTGTGCTGCGCGGTGGTGCGCTCGCCCCGCTTCCAGAACCACGCGCCCAGCCCGGCCGTGAAGACAAACACCGGGGCGCAGAAATGCGTGATCCACCGCGTGAAGAACAGGATCGGCGTCGTCTTGCTCAGGTCCTCCGGCGAGAAACTCATCGCTCCGGCATGGAAGAATTCCCGCGTGTGGTCGAGCGCCATGATCACCATCACGAGGCCGCGCAGCGCGTCGATAGAGGGAAGCCGCCGGTGCATCTGTTATAGAGTAACCGCATGGCCCAAGCGGTTCTCGACGTGCTGGTTGTGGGTAGCGGTCCGGGGGGCGGCATCGCGGCCTACTCCCTCTGTCAGCAAGGGTTGCAAGTTGGTCTGATCGAAGCGGGGAAACGGTTGGTTCCCGGCCGCGACTACAACGGCCACGGGTCGCCGCATAAGGACTGGGAGAAGCGCCTGGCCGCCGGGTTCAAGACGCCCGTCTCCAAGGTCACGGACTATCAGGAAAAGGACCACTTCACGGGTGTGGGCGACAATCCGCGCCACGGCTTGCTGAAGGCCCTCGGCGGCCGTTCGCTGTGCTGGGCCGGGCATACGCTCCGCTTCGGGCCCGGCGACTTCGCCCAGTGGCCGATCCGCTATGAAGAGGTGGCGCCGTACTACGCCCGCGCCGAACGGCTGATGGGGGTATCCGGTTTCCGCGATGGTCTGTGGAATCTGCCGGACGGCGAGTTTCTGCCCGGGGTGCCGCTGCGGTGCAGCGAGAAGATGCTGGGCAAGGGTGTGGCCAAGCTGCGGGGCAAGCACCGGGAGGCGGCGTTCGTCTCCATCCGCAAAGCGATTCCGACGAAGTCCGGCGCCGTTCCCCGCGCCACCTGCCACTTCTGCGGCCACTGCATGGCGGGCTGCGAAGTCGATTCGAAATACACGTCGGCGAACACGCCGATTCCGATGGCCCTGCGGACCGGGCGCCTGTCGCTGTTTCTGCAGTCGACGGTCACCCGCATCGTCATGACCAACGACGGCCACCGCGTACAAGGGGTCGAGATCGTGAAGGCTGACGGCAGCCGCGAGGAGTTGCGTTGCCGCGCGCTCGTGCTGGCTTGCAGCACCGTCGAAACGGCCCGCCTGCTGCTGACCCAGAATCTGGCGAATTCGAGCGGCCAGGTGGGCCGCAATCTGACGTCGCACTTCGGGCTCACCGTGATCGGCCTGTTTCCCCAGGTGCGGGGCCGCGATGCGTCGAACGATGACGGCTGGGACTACTATCACAGCCTGCTCACCGGCCTCTACTGGAAGGACAAAGCGAAGCAGTTTGAAGGGACCTATCAGGTGCAGTGCGGCGCCGGGGTGCATCCCAAGAAGCTCGCCATTAAGTGGGCGCCGGGCTATGGCGAAAGCCTCAAGGCGCAGTTGAAGGATTGGAATACCACGCACGCCGGCATGAACATGCAGGGCATGCTGCTGATCTCGAAGAACAAGTACGTCGATCTCGATCCGGTGAAGAGAGACGCGAATGGGATCCCCTTGCCCCGCATTCATCTGCACTATGACGACTCGGATCTCGCCATGGCGAACGACGTGATTCAGACGTGCGAGGAGACGATTCGCCTGGCCGGCGGCACCGTCCACTCCTCTCCCGGCAAGGCGACGCGCGACAATCTGGTGATCGACTCGAACCACTGGGTAGGCACCGCCCGCATGGGCACCGACAGGCGCACCAGCGTCGTGGATACCGAGTGCCGCAGCCACGACATTCCGAACCTGTTTCTGGGCGACGCCAGCGTGTTCCCGGCCTATCCCGAAAAGAACCCGACCCTCACCAACATCGCGCTCTCCTGGCGCATGGCCGAAAAGCTGGCCGCCCGGGCGCGGCGAGGAGACCTGTAATGTTGGACCGCCGCGATTTTATCGCCCTCAGCGCCCTGCTGGCCGCGCCGGCCTATGCGGCCCGCGCGCTGACGGAGGCTGAATTTGCCGCCGCCGAAGAGTTCGTCGAACTGATTCTGCCCGGCGCCAAGGCCGCACGCGTGATGCGGTACATCGATCTGGGTCTGGCTCACGGCGTGGGGGAAACGGCGGCGTGGCAGCGCGGCTTGGCCGCCTGGGCGAAGCAGAAGGTGCCCATGGAACAGCTCGCGGCAAAGGAGCTCTCGCCGGCGACCGAGCTCGAACGCTTCTTCGGCCTCGCCAAGCGGGCGGCTATTGACGCCTACGCCTTGAGCGACGAAGGGCAGAAAGAGTGGCTCGGCTACCGGGGCGGAGTCCATCTGGAATCCTTCCCCGGTTGCACGGAGGAGCACGGTTAAAGCGGCGGCGTCTGCTTGTGGAAGTCCGTCGCGTCTTCGAGCGCGGCGGCCACGGCGAACAGCCGCTTCTCTTCAAATGGTCCAGCGATGATCTGCAAGCCGAGCGGCATGCGCCGGGCGTCGAAGCCACACGGCATGGACAGGGCGGGGAAGCCGAGCAGGTTGATGGCTCGGGCGAAGCGCGTGGTGGCGAGGCGGAAGTCTTCGTCCACGTCGCCGATGCGCACCGTCTTCTGGCCGATCGGCTGCGCCGCGGTCGGGCTCATCGGGGTGAAGAGGACATCCACGCGGCGGAAGATTTCGAGGAACTGATCGCGGAAGACGCGGCGGGCCCGTTGGGCATTCACATAGTCGGTGGCCGACAGGAAGCGGCCCTGGTCGAACATCGCCTGCACGTCCTCGCCGATCTCGGCGCGCCGGTGCTGGAAGCGCTCCATGGCGGCGGAGGCTTCGCTGAGCAGGATCACGCGGGCCGTCGTGTTGAGCGCCATGATGTCCGGCACGCGGATGATCTCCACCTTCGCGCCCAAGCCGGCGGCGAGCTGGACCATTTGCCGGGTAGCGGCCTGCGCGGCCGGGTCGATGCCGTCGAAGTAAAAGTTTTCCGGTACGCCGATGCGAACGCCCTCGATCGAGACCTGCGGCGGCGGCACATAGTCGTCCACCGGTTCGGGGCTGGAGGTGTCATCGAGCGGGTCCACGCCGGCGGTGGCCTGCAGGCAGATGGCGGCGTCGCGAACGGTGAGCGTGATGGGCCCCATGTGGTCGAGCGAGAAATCGAGCGGGAGAACGCCCCGGCGGCTGACGCGGCCGTAGGTGGGCTTCAAGCCGACGAGGTTGCAGAAGGCGGCGGGGACGCGGATGGAGGCGCCGGTGTCGCTGCCCATCGCCATGAAGCACATGCGGGCGGCCACGGCCGCGGCGGAACCGCCGGAGGAGCCGCCGGGGACACAGTTCAAGTCCCAGGGGTTGCGGACGGGGCCGAAGTGCGGGTTCGACGAGGTGACGCCGTAGGCGAGTTCGTGCATGTTCGTCTTGCCGACCATGACGGCGCCCGCGGCGGTGAGTTTTTCGCCGACGGCGGAGTCGGCGTCGGGGACATAGTCGCGGAAGAGGAGGGAGCCTACCGTGGTGCGGATGCCCGCCGTGGCGTAGACGTCTTTCAGCGCGATGGGGATGCCGTGGAGCGGGCCGCGGTCCCGCCCGGCGGCGAGTTCGGCGTCGGCGGCATCGGCCTGGGCCAGGGCGTGCTCGCCGGTCACGGTGATGAAAGAGTTCACGCGGGGGTCGTATTCGGCGATCCGGGCCAGGCAGGCTTCGGTCAGTTGGCGCGAGGTGGTTTGTTTGGCGCGGAGCTGGGCGGCGGCGTCGAGAATGTTCATGCTCGCGGCTCCTGGCGCGAGAGGCGGTAGGCGATGGCGGGTTCGGTTTCGTGCGGCGCCATTTCGCGCAGCGGCGCCCAAGCGGCCTCCAAGGCGTCCAGCACTCCGGTCAGGCGTTCCATCTCTTCGGCGGAGACTGCGATTCCGCGGGCTTCGGCGATCAGCTTCCAGTTAGGCATCGGTCAGATTAGGATATAACGAGGTCCGAAAACTATGTTCTGTCCCAAGTGTGGTTCCCAGGTGGCGGCCGAAGCCCCCTACTGTCCGGTGTGCGGCATGCCTCAGAGCCCCGGGGCTCCGCCGAACTCTCCGCTGGGGGCGCCGATGATGGTGGTTCCCCGGCCCCAGATTCGCAGTGAAAAGGCCAACGCCACCAAATGGCTGGGCCAGGGGTGGGACCTCGTCAAAAGCGACCTGCCGACCTTCGCCATCCACGCGATCCTTTATGCCGTGGTCGCCGGCGCCGTCCCTTTTATTCTGCAGGGCCCGATGATGCTGGGGCTGCAGTACTCGCTCATGCGCCGGATGTTCGTGGGCAAGTCGGAGGTGGGCGATGTGTTCAAGGGCTTCAACTATTTCGTGCCGGCGATGGTGGCCGGAATTCTCTACTCTCTGTTCAGCAGCATCGGCTTCGCGCTCTGGCATCGGCTTCGCGCTCTGTCTGATTCCCGGGTTCTTCGTCGTGGCCGCGCTGCAGTTTCCGTTCCTGCTGATTCTCGATAAGGGCATGGACTTCTGGCCCGCCATGGAGACCAGCATGGACGCCGCCAAGCGGGACTGGGGCGGCTATCTCGTGTTCGTCCTGCTGCAGATGCTGGTCGTCTTCGCAGGGGTGCTGGCGTGTTTCGTCGGGCTGTTGGTGGCGATACCGGTGATCCATGCGGCCTCGGTGGCGGCCTACCAGGACGTCTTCGGCTTCGAGCAGCGGACCATCGATAACGCGCGATGACGTGGCGGGACCGTATCACCGTAGCGGCTTTGCCCGCCGGGGCGCTCGTGTTTTGCGCCCTGTACCCGCCGGAAGGCGGTCCCCGGTTGATGTTCTGTCCCTTCCGCGTACTCACCGGCCTGGTGTGCCCGCTGTGCGGCATGACGCGCGCCATGGCCTCGCTCGGGCACGGCCAGTGGCAAAAGGCGATCGCCTACCACCCGCTCTCCCCGCTGGTGATGGCCGGAGTGGTGAGCTGGCTGGGCTGGAGCCTGCTGCGGCCGGATCGCCCGTGGAATCCGGCGTGGGTGCCGCGGCGCGTCTGGACCGGACTGGGGCTCACTCTTTTGGGGTTAAATACCCTCCGTTGGTGGGGTACAATTGGAAGTCCGCCACCTTAGGCGGGGACTTCATTACCAATCATGTGGAAAGGCGACTACCTCTTCTTATTGCAGAATCTGATCGTGAAGGATTTCAAGATCCGGTACCGCAATATGTCGCTTGGCGTGTTTTGGTCGCTGTTGAATCCGCTCGTGATGATGACCGCGCTGACCTTCGTCTTTACGGCGGTTTTCCCCAATAACCAGATTGAAAACTTTCCGATCTTTGTTCTCTGCGGGCTCGTACCCTTCAATTTTTTCACGGTGGCCTGGCAGAACGGGACGATCTCGGTGGCCAATAACGCCGGTCTGATCAAGCGGGTGCCGGTGCCCCGGGAGATCGTTCCCATTGCCACCGTGTTGTCCACCTGTGTTCACTTGGGAATTCAGATTGCCCTGCTTTTGGCCCTGGTTGTGGTTTTCGGCCGGGGCGTGAACTGGAACTGGCTCTGGCTGCCAGTTGTTTGGGGTTTGGAGATCCTGTTCGTCTGCGGCATCACCCTGATGACGTCGGCGCTCGATGTTTACATCCGGGACGTCCGGTACGTGGTAGAGTCCGCTTGTACGCTGCTCTTCTGGATGGTTCCCGTGTTTTATGCCATCCATTCCGTGCCGCAGAGCTATGCCAATCTGTATCAGTTCAATCCGCTGGCGGCGCTGATTCTGGCCCTGCGCACGATTCTGATTGATGGCGAGTCGCCTACCTCTACGCTGCTCTTAAAACTTACCTTTAGTTCCACGCTGATCTTTGCGCTTGGGCTGTTCGTATTCCACCGCCTGAAACGTCAGTTCTTCGACTATCTCTAAATGAAGGTCATCGAGCTACAGAACGTAAACAAGACTTTCCACCGTTCCGGCGGGCAGAAACTGCTGCGCCACTACCTCGAAGATATTCTGGGCAGGACCGATCCGGAACGCTTTTTCGCGTTGAAGGACGTCAGCTTTTCGGTGCGGGACGGCGAGTCGGTGGCCGTGATTGGCGCCAATGGCGCAGGAAAAAGCACCCTGCTGAGTTTGGTGACCGGGTTGGTGCCGCCCTCGACGGGGACAGTGAAAGTAGCTGGCCGCGCCGCGGCGCTGCTCGATCTCGGTTCGGGCTTTCATCCGGATCTTACCGGCCGCGAAAACATCATTCTGAACGCCTCGCTGCTTGGCTTTTCCCGGCGGCAGGCCCACGATCTGTATGATTCGATTGTCGAGTTTTCCGAACTCGATGATTTCATCAAAGAGCCGCTGCGCACTTACTCGAACGGCATGATGCTGCGGCTGGCTTTCTCCGTCGCGGTGAACCTCGATCCCGAGATTCTGATTATCGACGAAGTGCTGGCCGTGGGCGATCAGAAGTTTCAGGCCAAGTGCACCGAAAAGATCTTCGAGATTCGGAATCAGGGCAAGACCATCCTTTGCGTTTCGCACGTCTCGCCCACGCTGCGCGAACTCTGTGACCGCGCTCTATGGCTGGACCACGGCCAACTGGTGATGGACGGGCCGATCCGCGAGGTCATCGAAGCCTACGAAGGCCGTCTGACGAGACAGGCGTAAACTGGGGCATGGCTCCTCTCACCGTTCTGAACGAAGAAGAGGCAATGCTGCAACGCTCGGTGCGCCAGTTCGCACGCGAGCAAATTGCCCCCCGGGTCCGCGCAATGGACGAAAGCGCCGCGCTCGACCCCAAGATTCTGCAAGGCCTCTTTCAACTCGGACTCATGGGGATCGAGGTGCCGGAGGAGTACGGCGGCGCCGGCGGCACCTTTTTTCACTCCGTCCTCTGCGTTGAGGAGATCGCCGCCGTGGACCCCGCCGTGGCCGTGATTGTCGACGTGCAGAACACCCTGGTCATCAATGCATTGCTCCGCTACGGCACTGATCAACAGCAAGCCGCGTGGTTGCCCAAACTGAACGAATCCCTGGTCGGCGCCTACGCGCTTTCCGAGGCCGGCTCCGGCTCCGACGCCTTTGCGCTCACCACCACCGCGCGGGCCGAAGGCAGCAGCTATATTCTCGACGGCCGGAAGCTGTGGATCAGCAGCGCCCATGAGGCCGGCCTTTTCCTCGTCTTTGCCAACGTCAACCCCGCCGATGGCTACCGCGGCATCACCTGCTTCCTCGTGCCGCGCGAGAGCGACGGACTGCAGGTCGGCAAGAAGGAGGACAAGCTCGGAATTCGCGCCTCCTCGACAGCCGAAGTCTCGCTGACTGGTGTCCGCGTCCACCGGTCCGCCGTGGTCGGCGAGGTGGGAAAGGGATACAAGATCGCCATCGAGACCTTGAACGAAGGGCGGATCGCCATCGGCGGCCAACTCGTCGGCCTGGCGCGCGGCGCCTATCAGCACGCGCTGGCCTACGCCAAGCAGCGGCGGCAGTTCGGCAAGGCGATCGCCGAGTTCCAGGGCGTGCAGTTCCAACTCGCCGAGATGGCCACCAAACTCGAAGGCGCCCGGCTGATGGTCTACAACGCGGCGCGCCTCCGCGAGGCCGGCCAGAACTTCGTAACGGAGGCCGCCATGGCGAAGCTCTACGCCTCCACGGTCGCCGAGGAGATCGCCTCGCAAGCCGTGGAGATCTTCGGCGGCATCGGGTTCACGAAAGACTCGCCCGTCGAAAAGTATTATCGTGATGTAAAGATAGGCCGGATCTACGAGGGCACCAGCAACATGCAGCGGATCACGATTGCCAAAGGGATTCTGTCGTAACGGAGCCGGCGCCCCAAGCGTCCGAACTAACGGAGAGCGTATGCGCACGATTGCATTGATGTGGATGGCCCTGAGCCTGCCCCTGTTGGCCAGCAAGACCGAACCGACCAAGGACGAAATCGCCGGCATCATCGAAAAATTCGCCGCCAAAGAGTCCGAATTCTCGAAGGCGCGCGAGCTGTACACCTACCGGCAGACCATCCGGATTCAGGAGTTTGAAGGAAGCGGCCAGGCGCGGGGACGCTTCGATCTCGTCTCCGACATCATCTTCTCGCCCGAAGGAAAACGCACCGAACGCGTCGTCCGGGCTCCTGCGCCGACCCTGGTTCTGGTTTCACTTTCGCCCGAAGACGAGCAGGACTTGCGGAGCGTGCAGCCGTTCGTGCTCACGACGAAGGATCTGCCGAAGTATCAGGTGGACTACCTCGGCAAAGAGAAACTGGACGAGATCGACTGCTACGTGTTTTCCGTGAAGCCGAAAAAGCTGGAGCCGGGCCAGCGCTACTTCCAGGGTCAGGTGTGGGTGGACGACCTCGATCTGCAGATCGTGAAGTCCTACGGACGCGCTACCGGCCTCCTTAAGAAAGGCAACGACCAGCAGTTCCCCAAGTTCGAGACGTGGCGCGAACAGATCGACGGCAAGTTCTGGTTCCCCGTGCTGACCAAGGCCGATGACACGCTGATGTTTGAAACCGGCGCCGTCGGCCTGAAGATGCAGGTAAAGTACGAGGACTACAAGCAGTTCCGGTCCACGACGACGATCACGTTCGGCGATGCGGTGGAGACCCCGCCCCCCGCCAATACGCCCCCGGCGCCCAAACCGCCCAAGCCGTAACTTTCGCTGTTCAACGCGGCTTTGTCCGCATTCGGCCCCCGTGCGGTGCGCTTCGCCTGAGCCTGTGTTTTAATAAGAAATTACGCCTCTATGTCCAGCACAGGTTTTCGCATCCGCCGCACGGTAAAGGCCATCAGCCGCCGCCTGCGAGAGTTGCGGATGATCGGCAAGGGCCTCTGGTCCACGGATCACATCGTGCAAGCGCACATCATTCCGATGCGCCGCTGCAACCTCTCATGCACCTATTGCAACGAGTACGACGATGTGTCGAAACCGGTGGACGTCACCGTCATGCTGGACCGGATCGACCATCTGGCCAAGCTGGGAACCACCCTGATCATGATCAGCGGCGGCGAACCGCTGCTGCATCCCGATCTCGATCTGCTCATCAACCGGATTCATCACCACGGCATCATCGCCGGGATGATCACCAACGGCTACAACCTCACGGCGGCGCGCATTGAACGCCTGAATCAGGCGGGCCTCGATCATCTGCAGATCAGCATCGACAATGTCATGCCCGACGAGGTTTCAAAGAAAAGCCTCAAGGTCCTCGATAAAAAGCTGCAGCTCCTCCGCGACCACGCTCTCTTCCACGTCAACATCAATTCGGTGCTCGGTGGCGGCGTGAAGTTCCCCGAGGATGCGGTGAAGATCGGGCGCCGCGCGCTCGATCTCGGCTTCAGCGCCACGGTCGGCATCATTCATGATGGGCAGGGTCAGTTGAAGCCCCTCGGCGAAACTGAGATGTCCGTGTATCGCGAGTTCAAGGTTCTCGCCAAGCGAAGCTTCGCTCGTTTCGCGAAATTCCAGGATCGCATCGCGCTCGGCCAACCCAGCCAGTGGCGCTGCCGCGCGGGCGCCCGCTACATGTACGTCTGCGAAGACGGCTTGGTGCACTACTGCTCGCAGCAGCGTGGTTATCCCGGAGTGCCGCTGCTTGGCTATACCAAGAACGACATGCGCCGCGAGTTCCTCACCGAGAAGGGCTGTGCGCCTTACTGCACCGTCTCCTGCGTGCACATGACGTCGCTCATCGACTTCTGGCGGGCTCCGCAGACCTTGGCGCAAAAGGCCGTCACGAAGCCCGAAAAGACCGAGCTCGTCAATATCCAAAGCCACCGCGGTTAAGCGCGGCGGCGAATCACTCCTCCGGCGATTAACCCGATCCCGATCAGGGCCAGCGTCGACGGTTCGGGGATTTCGCTGTAGCTCCAGCTCACGATGTCGTGATTCTCCCAGGCGCCGCCCGTGGACGAGGTGAAGCCGATGAACGCATTCCGGCCATTCTGCAGGTTCAGCAGGTCGGCCAGGTTGATGTTCGCGGCCAGGATCGGCGTGTTCATATCCGTCAAAAACACCTGCAGCAGACCCGGCGTGTAGCTGATCCGCGCGTTGTACACGTTGCCATTCGAAAGGTCGTCCGCCACGGTCGTAATCCCCAGATTCGGGTTGGTGAACGTGCCGTCGAACTCCGTCCCCGCGCAGTGCTCGGGCCGGTTCATCAGCGTTCCCAGGCTTTGGATCGCCACGTGGTTGCCGTTGGGTTCACAGTAGCTGGGTTTGTTCGCCCACGTATCGAACTCCACGGCCAGGCTGTTTCGGATGTTGTAGTAGCCGACGCCGCTGGCAAAGAGTCCCAATTCGTTAATGCCTTGTGCCTGCACTACGAAGGCGAAGCCGTCCGCGCCGTCATTCACAACGCCCGGCTCCCAGTCCGGCTTGTAGCCGCCGCGCTCCGAGAGGCGAAAGCTGAAGTCGGTCGTGAATCCGTTCTGGACGCCCACGCTGAGCGTGTACCAGGCGGCCCCGTTCTGGTTCTCGAGGGCCGGGGTGAGCCGCAGCAGGTTCGCGGTAAGCGTGGCGTCGCCCAGCAGGTTCAAGTTCGCCCCCGAACTGAAGTTAGCAAAGGTGAAGGAAGTCGCGAATAAACCGCTGGCGGCCAGGGACAGGATTGCAGTAAGTCGAAGTAACATGGTGCCTCCTTAGCGATTTAGCCATGCGGCGCTGTTCGCTGAATGAGACAAATCGGCCTTTCGTACCTGACCCCCCGAGAAATTCGTACTAGAACTCGAAGAACACCCTCCCGATCACCCCCGCTCTCGTAAACGCTCCAAACTTCGTCTGCTGGTCAAAGGCGACGAAGACGCCGTAGTGCCGGTTCAACCATTTGCGCAGAAAAATCTGCGTCGAAACGCTGTTCAGGTTCACCTCAAGCGGCGTCTGCGCGATGTACATGTACACCTCCTTACCGCCGCCCACCACGGTGCCCACCCAGTATTTCCCCTCCTGGCCATACTGCACCGCCAGGCTGGCCGAGTTGCCGATCTTGTTACCCGGCTGATTGCGGTTGATGAAGTAGTTCCCTTCAATAATCATGCGCTTCGGGTAGTAGAGAAAGCCGGTGCTGTAAATCTGCCCCTTCACGGGTCCTTGAAAATCGAACTGCGAAAACCCTGCCGTCAGCAGCAGCCGCCGATCGAGAACCGGCAGCTTGTAGAACCCGCGCACGTCGAACCGGCGGCTGGCGAAGAGCGATACGCCGCTGCGTTCCGGTGCGTAGCTCACGCCCTGCGTCGTGTAGAAGTTCTTCGACCAGTTGGCGAAACTGAAGAAGCTGAACGATTGCTGCGTCACGCCCGGCCGGGTCTGCGAGTTGAACTGAAACACCGGGGTGAACCGGGGAATCTTGCGTACCCACACCGTGGCATCGGCCCCGCGCCAGTATCCGTAGCCATTCGAAACCGCGTTGTGATAGGTGCCTACCTCGAGCAGGATGGGCAGTGGGCTCTCATAGCCGGGCCGCTCGAACGTCGCCGGCGTGCCCGCGGTTTGCTCGGCCCAGGCTCCGGGAATCAAACTCAAAAGAAGTACAATGCGCAGTTTCATGGAGATCACGCTCTCGCCCTGTTCGGTTGCAGCCACGCCATTGGTGTCGATACGGCGACCACCCGGTTCGCCGACGATACCTTGCCGTTAATCACGACGTTGCTTTCGAGGGTCAGCACCCGCGTCGCATGCGCCGCCACGGGCAGCTTCTCCCGGAGTCCCCGCACCCCGAAGGAAAGACGCATCTCCCCTCCCGCCCGCAGCAGCGCTTGGAAGTAGACATCCGGCTTCAATACCAGATTGCCGTCCGCCACCAGATTGCCCTTCACCACCGATGCCGCCCCCACCGTAATGTTCCCGTGCGCCTTCACATCCCCTTCGAGTAAGCTCTCTTTCCCGCACGAAAAATGGCCGTGCACGACGAGGGGCGCCCGCAAATGCAACGGCGCGGTCACGTCCAGATTGCCCTCGTAGAGGTAGGTCCCGCCCCCCATCGAAAACAGCTTCGCCGGGTCAAACCCGTCGCCCGCTCGCGGCGTCTCTCCGGCGCCGTGCGGAATCTGCACCAGCGACCGCCGGTCCGCCGAAAGCGCAATCGACTCGTCGTTCCGCCCCTCCGTCACAATCTCCGGCGCGAAGAGCGATTGGGCATAGGCGCCGGGCAGAAACTCAATCGCCGTGCGCGAAGTGGCCCGCGAATGGATCGCCGTATCGGCACCAATCGTCAACTTGCCCGCCGCATCCGCCCATCGCCGCACGGTGACGCCCTCGCCCAACTGCAGCGGGCCGTCAGCGGCAATCGCCTGCAGCGCCGTCCCCTCGCCAATCTGGCCGTCCCCTTTGACCATCAGTTCCTTCCGGAAGTCGCAGTTTGGTCCGCAGGCAAAGGCGCCCTCGGTTACCAGCACCTCTTTCTCCACGCGGCCGCCCGGATATTGCACGGACGGGGCAACAAAGATCCGCTCCTGGCCATGGTCATAAACCCGCAGCCCGGCCGTCGAATTCGTAGCCGCCGGCAAAGTGGCCAGCCAATGCTTCAGCTTCTGGCGGAACGACTGGCCGAAATAGTCCTCCTGCCGCACGTAGCCCATATCCAGCTCCGTCGACTGCTTCCCGCGAATGGTCAGCCACGCCCGGTGCGCCAGAGCGAAGTGGAGATAAAAGATCACCAGGAAGACCGCGGAGAAAATCGCAAAGGCCATGGATCAATCCCCCATCCCTTCGTTGCTGGCGTGGTAAAGCCCCGCCACCGACTGCCGGGCCGCTCCCGCCGGCTGCGCCCCGGCGAAGCTCTGCCCCTTACTGTCGAGGCGAGTCCGGTGGGTCTTGTACCAGCCATCGCCCCCGCTACCCCAGAAGCGGTTCCAGTAGAATTTCCGCAGCGCGTTACAGATCGCCCCGGTGTTCGCGAAAAAGTTCAATATGCTCAAGGGAATCAGCAACGCCCGCAGCCGCGTCCCGTCGAGCAGCGTCGCCACGCCGATTTCGAGAAACGTGGCTTGATTCGAAAACAGCAGGTAACCGATGATCAGCATCGCCACCGGCAGCACCGGAATTGCATGGGCTTGGGGAATGAAGAACAGCAAGAGCGACGCGATCCAGCCGATGACAATGACGGGCGCCGTCAGATACATCGCCAGCAGAAAGATGGCGTCCACCTTCTCCCGGCCGCTCAGGAAGCGGGCCTCCAGCAGGTCCGGCCAATAGTTATGCAGGCACTCCGTATGCCCGGTCACCCACCGGCTCAACTGCCGGCGGCGCACACCCCAATCCTGGGGCACCTCTTCGTAGCACTCGGCCCGGTTCACATAGGCCGTCCGCCAGCCGTTCAGCAGCAGGGCGAAGGTCAGGTCCGTGTCCTCGGTCAAGGACTCCGGGTTCCATCCGCCCACAGCCCGCAGCGCCGCAGCGCGTACGCCGCCCACGGTCCCACCGAACTGCGCCGTGAAGCCCAGGTTAAACCGCGCCTGCTGCACGGACTGGTAGCCGGCGGAACGCTCGAGCGAAAGCAGGCCGGAAAGCAGACTGTCGCCGATGTTGTGCGGCACCACGCGGCCCATCACGGCGCCGATCTCCGGGTCCACAAAGGGCGCCGTCAGCATCTTCAGCACCGCGCGGCCGGGCACGTAGTCGGCATCGAACATGAGATAGATCTCGCCCGTCGCCAACTCGGTCGCCTCCACGAGCGCCGCCGGCTTTCCGCCCGCGCCCTTGGTCCGATGGTATGGCTTGATGAAGGGATACCGCGCCGCGAACTCATCGACAATGGCGCGGGTGCCGTCGGTCGAACGGTCGTTCACCGGGATCACTTCAAGCAGTTCCCAATCGTAGTCGCAATCCACCAGCGCCTGCAGAATATCGCGGGCTACCTTCTCTTCGTTATGCATCGGGATGAACACCGTCACCCGCGGCACGACGAAGCCGACGAGCTCGTTCGACTCCTGCGGGTGTTCAAGGCGCATCCGCGAGAAGCCGAGATGGTAGTGCCGCGCCGCATAGGCGCCCAGCACCAGCATGCACAGCACGATCATCGCCCACGAAATCGCGACTAGAGTTGTGACTGCCAAGAACTGCGAACCCCCCATAGCTTACCCGAGGCGCGGTAAACCGAAATCGAGTAGAAGAACAGCAGGAACAACAGGTCGCTCAATGTTCCCAGTGCAAACCAGAGCAGTGGCATGAACAGCAAGCCGGTATAGTGCAGCATCCCTAGGCAGAAGACGAACCGGAGCGCCGAGAACAGAAAGCCATAAACCTGCACGAGCGCCATCCACCCCAATCCCACGCCCAGGTTGGGTTGCGGCAAAAGAAACAGCAGGACGCTCACAAAGGGCATCAGCAGCCAGACCAGCAACTCCTGTCGCAACCAGATCTGCCCGAACACCTTCGACTGCAGTTGAAACGTGTCAAAGAATACGTTCACCACCGCCGAAACGCAAAGCAGCACGATCAGGAAGTTCGCCAGATTGCGAAAGAGAGAGAAGCGCCGCGCCACGATCAGCAGTACAACAATGCCCAGGATCAACGCAAAACGCGCGCCCTCAGAAACTTGCTCAAAGGTCGGCACCGGCACCAGTGGTCCGGAGCCCGGCTGCAGGCCGGGGAAAATCGCTACCGGCTCCCAACCCGCGTTTGGAATTCCCGCCCAACGCAGTAGCGTATCCGCTAGCGACGAGTGCAGCGCCATCAGCGGCACCGCGAAATAGGCCAGCAGGCAAAAGACGGCGAACGCCATCCCTAACGCCGCGCCCACCCGCTCCCGCGTCAGCTGCATGGACCGCACACTCCGGTGGAGGTAAATGGAGGTCCGGTTGACGGACCGCCCTCCGGTGCTGATCGCTGGATTCATTCCCCATTATTCTGGCCACCGCAGGGGTGTCCAACAATGGACAACCGGTACCAAACGACCATGGTTACCTGGGTCCATCACCTTAGTACCGGGGGACCGGATAACCTGTACTAAGGTGCCTTATCGGGACGTGCTGTAGAGCACTTCCACCGCCCGGCGCACATACTGTTCGTCCGACAACGCCTCTACCGCCTCGGCCGGAAACTCCACCAATCCCCTTAACCGCTCCGCCAAAATCCCAAACACCGCCACCCGCGCCTCCGGCGTCAACTCCTCCCGCCGCAACACCGCGTCCAGCGCCAATCCCGCCAACTCCGGCCCCGTCCGCTGCCGCAGCCGCGCCGCCAGCGCCGGATGCTCCCGCAGCGAGTTGTACTTCTCCCGGCCCAACTGGCTCCAATCGGCTCGCACGGAAACTCCGGTCCGCACCACCACCGTCCCCGCCGCCAAATCGCCCAACCGCTGCCGGTGTCGCGTCAACCAGCACGATGCCGCCCCCAGCAGGTACAGCGCCGGCAGGGAGTCCACCGGCCGCAGCAGGTTCCGGATCAAAAACTGCGCCGGCCGCGCCGGCCGCGCCCCCCGGTCCATCACCCGCAGCCCGAACAACCGCTTTCCCAGCGTCTGCCCGTTCCACCAGATCTCCAGCACAATCCCGTAAGCCGTCGAGACCCCGAAGTAAGCCAGCGTGATGATCCCTCCAATCACATCCGGCGCCAAGCGCTCGAACGCCCGGAACACGCTGAGCCCCGTCGTGAGAATCGCCAGAATCGCCAGCAGGTCAATGAACAGCGCCATCATGCGTGCGCCCGCCCCCGCCAGCGGAATCGAAAACGGCACGCCCTCCGGCGTCCGGATCTCTAAGCCGTCACTCGCCATCGCGCCCCGCCATTTGCAGGAAGGCCACCAGCCCCCCCAACTCCAAAACCCCGAACCCAATCTTCACCGCATACGGAACCACCGGTTCGTGATACTGCGAAAAGAACGCCTCCACGAGTCCCGCCCACACCAGCATCACCGCCACCCCGCCCATGATTGCCAGCGTATCCGGAAACACCGCCCGCAGCCGCTCGCCCACCGGCGCCCGCCGTCCCCGCGGCAGCAGCGCGCCGGTCAACAGAAACGCCGCCTGCCCGGCCAGGATAATCGCCGGCAGTTCAATCACCCCGTGCGGCAGCAGCCAGCCGAGCAGAAACACTGTCTGCCCGTCTTTCACATAGTCCATCGCCACCGCGCCCAGGTAGACGCCGTTTGAGAACAACAGCACCGTCGGCCCCACGCCGTAGGTCATCCCGAGCGCGAAGGTGAAAATGGCCACCCGCGTATTGTTCTGGATCAGATGGGCGGAGAAGCGCCCGGTCTGCTCGGCCACCACCTTGCTGCGCTCCACGGTCTCCCGTTTCACCCGCTCGCTCGGCTTCGTCGCCAGGCCGGCGAACGGAAACAGCGTCTCCCGCTCTTCGTACATCATCACCAGCAGCCCCGCGCCCACGGCGGACCCGCCCCAGAATAGCGCCATCGCCAGCGCTAGCGCCGCCGCCTGCCGCCGCACCGCCCGCGGAAAGTCCCGCAGAAACCAGCCGAACCACGAAACCTTCTTCCGCTGCGTCACCCCGTGAATGGCCGTGTAGCCGCGGCTCACCAGGCTCTCAAGATACTGCCGCAGCCGCGCCTCCGAGTGCAGCCCCCGCACCCGCAGCAGGTCCGCCGAAGTTCGCTGGTAGAGCGCGTGCAGCCGTTCCAGTTCCGCCACGCCCACGGCCGCGTAGGGATGCTTCTCCATCCGCGTCAACACCGCGTCCAACTCCTGCCAGCGCGGTTCCCCCTCGCGGACGAAACGGTCGAGATCGAGAATCATACGAGCTGCCTCTGCCGGATCTCTTCGTACATCGTCAGCGCCCGCAGTCCCATCGCGTTCGGCTCTTCAAACGCCAGCCGGATCCCCTGATGGCCCAGGTCCAGTTGCAACTCCCGCAGCCCTCGCCAAACGAGATGCCCGCCCAGCGCCTGGTAGATCGCGGCGATCTCCGCCGGCGCCTGCCCGCTGAACAACGGCTCGGCGCCCGGCGCCCGCGCCGCCACGACGGCCACCAGATGCCGCTCCCCCAACAGCTTCGCCGCCCGCACGAACGGCTCGGCCGAGGCCTGATCGTCGAGCGAGGTAAACACCACCAGCAGCGCCCTTCGCGGCAACCGGGACCGCAAGTACGTCGCGGCCTCCGTGTAGTCCGTCACTGCCTCGGAAGGCCGCAGCGGATAGAGCATCTCCTGGCACGCCGCGAAGTGCGCCGCCCCGTTCCCGGCCCGCACGAAGCCGTCGATGCGGTCGCTGAACGCCAGTAATCCCAACCGGTCCCCCTGCCGCTCCGCGGCCAAAGCCAGGTGCAGCGCCGCCGTCAGGCTCCAATCGAGCACCGTCTGCGACTCCTGCCGCCGGGCTTGCAGCCGCCCGCAATCGAGCAGGCAGTAGATCTCCTGCGTCCGTTCAATCTGGTAGGTTCGCGTAATCGGCGCGCCGCGCCGCGCCGTCGCCTTCCAGTGCACGTCCTGAAAACTATCGCCGGGACTATACTCCCGCAGCTTTTCGAACTCCCGCCCCCGGCCCACCTGCCGCACATGCCGCGACCCCGTCAACGCCCGCTGCAGCGCCTTCATCTCCTGCGCTCCGCGCACCCGCGGATACACCCGGATCTCAATCTCCGGCTGCCGCACCGCCCGTAGCTCCCAAAGCCCGAACTGCGATGGCGCCTGCACTGCCAACGCCAGAACGCGATAGCGTCCCCGTTCGCGCGGCGTGAACGTCCACGGATTGCCGGTCTCGGCTTCCATCTCCAACTCCGGCGGCAACGCGAGGGAAAGCAGCGACCCTGCGGGCGCCGTCACCGGAATCGCCAAGGCCGCCGGCACCCCGAGATAGCACCGCAACGGCTCCACCGCGCCAATCCGCACCCCGGCCATCCGCTGCCGGCTCACCCCGAAATCCACCGCCGCGGCCAGTGCCACCAACCCCACGCCCACCGCGCCCGCCCATGGCGACACCGCCGCCGCGACGGCCGTCGTCGCCACCAGTGCGATCAGGCGTGGCGTCGGGGCGATCATACCGGGACGGCCACCTCCGTCAGAATCTTCGTCACCACTTCGCCCGCCGTCAGCCCTTCGATTTCGAACTCCGGCCGCAGCACCAGCCGGTGCGCCAGCGCCGCCACGGCCATGCGCTTCACGTCATCGGGCGTCACGAAGTCCCGCTGCTCCAGCGCCGCCTGCGCCCGCGCCGCACCCAGCAGCGCCTGCGTCCCGCGCGGCCCGGCGCCCGTCAGCAGCGTCTCCGCGGTCCGCGTCCGCCGGACGATCTCGACGACGTATCCCACCAGCTCATCGCGCATCCGCACCTGCCGCAGCGCGGCTTGCAACTCCGCCAACTGCCCGCCCGCCAGCACCGGCCGCACCGCGCCCTGCGCCAGCCGCGCCTCCGGCGAATCGCCACTCAACTGCCGCTGCGCCAGCTCCACCTCCTCGGCGCGATCCAGGTAGCCGACGTCGATCTTCAACTGAAACCGGTCCTTCTGCGCCTCGGCCAGCGGATACGTCCCCTCGTGCTCAATCGGGTTCTGCGTGGCGAACACCGTGAACTCCGGCGGCAGCAGATACGTCGCCCGGTCAATCGTCACCTGCCGCTCCTGCATCGCCTGCAGCAGCGCCGACTGCGTCTTGGCCGGCGCGCGGTTGATTTCGTCCGCCACCAGAAACGACGTGAATACCGGCCCTGGCGCCAGCGTGAACTCGTTCTTCTGGAGGTTGAACACGTTCGTGCCCGTGATATCGGCCGGCATCAGGTCCGGCGTAAACTGCACCCGCTGAAAGGTCCCGCCCATCACGGCGGCCATCGTCTTGGCCAGCAACGTCTTGGCCACGCCGGGCACGCCTTCGAGCAGGCCGTGCTGCCCGCACAGCGTCACAATCAGCGCCCGGTCGATCGCCTCCCGCTGCCCAATCATCACCTGGCCTATCTCGGCGCGTACCGCCGCCAATCGTTCGTGCATCGCTTCGAGCGTCATAAACTCGGCTTCTCCCTCACGCACTCCTGCATTCTCCGATACGCCTCCACCGGGTCGTCCGTCGCCGCGGGCAACGGACGTTGCCGCTGCCATCGCGGCAGCACTCCTGCCGCCCGCTTCCATTCCGAATGGCAGGTGGCGAGCAACTCGCGCGGCGCCACATGCTTGCGCAGCAACTGCGCCATGGCCGCCGCCCCGCCCCCTGGCTCCTCCCGCGTCACGGCATCCTCCCGCTCCGGCAGCACCGGCGTCAGGCTCCGCCACAAGTACAACGCGGTCGCCACCAGCAACAGCAGCACCGCCGGCCCCCAACCCGCCCGCCGCATCAGGCTCACGATGCCGCCCTTCTCGGAAACTCCTAAAGCGCTCTCGACGAACATCACCCGCCGCCCCGGCCCCAGCAACCGCAGCAACCGTTTGCCATCCGGCCCCTCCCGCAGCGCTTCGTTCTGCAACTCCTCGCCGGGGAACAACACCACCGATCCTTGGCCCAACGCACGCTCCGCCTGCGTCCCGGCGACCTTCCACGCCGGATCCTTCCCCACGAACTCCCAGCGCGTGGTCTCCGCAAACCGCTCGCCCTCATAGGAACCGGCACTATGCGGTTCGAAGCGCAGGCCCAGCCACTCGACCGCCTCCGTCTCCGTCTTCTGACCTTTGCGCAGCCGCAAGCGCTGCTCCGGCACGCCCACCACCACCCGCGCCCCGCCCGCCGCCAGGCGCTCCACCGTCTTCGTCAGGCTCTTGAGCTCCCGCGGCTCCTGCCGCAGAAACAATACCGCCCCCGGCGCGGCCGGAATCTTCGTGTCCGGTCCGAAATGCCGCTCCACGCGCCAGCCAGCCAGCTTCCGCAGGCTATCGTGCAATAGCTTCGTACCCGCGGCATCCGCCCGCAAGCTAGACCACGGCGGATACACGTCCCCGCGCTCGTAGGCCGCGCCCGCCAGGTCCAGAATGGCCCAGCCAAACCCCAATGCCAAAAGGAGTAGCGCCGCTCTAGCCCACATACTGCCGGATCTCCTCCCACCGCGACCGCACCTCGCTCACCCCCGCCGTCCCCAACTCATGAAACCCATACCACGCTTCTTCAAACCGCCGCCGGTTGGCCTCAAACAGCGGATACACCTGCGGCAACGGCCGCCCGCGGCGCTCCAGCTCCCGCCCGTACTCGCCGCCGCTCTTGGCCGCTCCAATCGTTACCATCCCCCGCTCGCTCAGCCGCCGCAGCCCCGCCAGATGCAGTGCCCGCAGCGCCAGACGGTATTCGCCCCGGGCCGCATACTCATCCGCCAGCGCCAGCCAGGACGCCTCCGGCAGCGCATCCGGCCGCAGATCCTCGCGGTTCAAGTCCGGCGCCGCCATCGCCGCCGCCACGGCCGGCGGCGATGGCCGCCGCTGCTGCCGCAGCAGATAGACCACCAGCGCCGCCACCAGCAATACTCCCAGCCCAATCAGCAGATTCTGCGACATCTGCGGGCTCAGCCCAAAGCCATCCAACTCCGGCGGCGCCGGCCGCTCCGGGCGCAGCCAGGCGAAAAAGTCTTCGATCCATTCGGCCAAAGTCCGCAGTGTCCGCAGGAACCATCCCTCGCCGCCGCTGCCCGGCTCCGTCGCCTTCGGCTGCCGGAAGGCAAACTCCGGCTCCCGCATCGTCTGGGCGATGCTTTGCTCCACCTGCTGCGCCTCCTGCGCCGCCAGCGGCCCCACCAGCACGAGCGCCGCCGCCACCACCCGCAGCGCCGCCAGCAGGTCGATCCCGGTCTTCCGCGCCTCCTGCAGGAACACGCGCCGCGCCGCCATCGCATTCAACAGCGGATCCACGCAAAGGTACGTCGTCAGCGTCACCACCCAGAAGCTCGGCAGATTGAACATCCGGTCTTCAATCCGGCCAAACGCCGTCTCCCACCCGAAGAACGCCCGCAGCAACATCGGCGCCACCAGCCAAAGCACGAAGAGGTTCACCCAAAGCAGCAACCCGCCCGCCAGGGCCAGCGTCAGCTCCCAACTCTGCAGCAGCATGTCCTGCGTGGCATACCGTAGCGCCTGCCGCGGCGAGCTGACGGAGAGCGTTCGGAAGAACGTCACCGCCGGCGCCAGCGGAAAAAACAACAGCGCCGCCAACGGTAGCACCACCAGCGCCGTCGGCTGGAGCGTCAACTGCGGACCTAACCGTAGCGGAGGCGGCGTCCCGCCCAGCACCCGGATCAACTCGCCCTGAAAATACGCTTCGCCCACCTGCTTAAACAGGTAGGCCGCCGCCACCAGCAGCGTCAGCCCACCGGCCTGCTCGGGGTAGTAGGCATCGAAGGAAGCCGCCAACAGCAGCCGCCCCAGCAGGTAGGCAAACGGGAGCGTGCACACCGCCCACGCCACCCACGCCGCCGCCGGCGCGCGCCGCAACAGCGCGGCCGCGGCATCAGCGGATTCGGTCCACGATGGCCGCTTCACGCCGTCGCCCTCCAGAACAACTCGCCCACGCCCAGAAAGAACAGCCAGCTCAGCACCAAGCCCGCCAGCGCGCCCAAGCCCCAACCCACGTTGCTCCAGTTCCTGTCCGGCGCCTTGGCCAATTGGCTTCGTTTCGTTAAACAGGGCACGCACAGCATGCGCCCGTCGTGCTCCGTAATGCACTCGCGGCAAAACGGCTGCTTGCAACTCGGACACCGGGCCACGGCCTCCCGCGCGGCGTGCTGTTGGCAGCGCGCGTGCGCAATCATGCCTTCGCCTCGTCACGCTGCTGCGCCACCCAACCCGCCAGCGCCGCAGCCACCACGCGCCAGCCGATCGCCGCCGCCAGCGCAACCTTCTGCCATCCCAGCGCCATCAGCGTCAGTTCCGCCAGGGTCAGCGAGAACGTCGGCCGCCGCCATTCAAGGAGCAGGTAGAAGAGGAACAGCAGCAGGTCCACCACGATCGTGGCCACCAGCGCCGCGGCCACCGTCTGATGACGCCGCAGCATTCGCCACCAGGCGATTGCCACCGTCAATGCGCCCGGCCCCACAAAAATTGCAATGTTCCAGATCTCCTGCCGCGTCTCGGGCCGGGCGGAGTAGAGCACAATCAAGAGCGCGCTCAGCAGCAGGGTTCCCGCCAAGACCCAGCCGAGCTCCCGCGGATGCCGATAGGCCGCTTCCGACTTGCCGGCTTCGATCACCGGCATCATGGCTTGGCGCGGCAGGCCCGCCTGCGCCGCCTGCACCCGCTCAAGGATCAGTGGCATCGCCTCGGCCACCGCCTGCATTGTCCCCAACCCGCGCAGCGGCCAATCGCCCGATAAACTGATCACCCGCGCCACACACCGCCGGCCCTGCAGCAGTGACCAAGCCTGCAGCAGCAACAGGGTCGCCGGAAGGAACGCCAGGGCCACCCGTACCCCAGGCTTCGCCGGCAGCATCGCCAGCACCACCAGCAAAGTGAACACCAAAAGCCGCACCACGCGGCCCGTGGTCCACAGCGGCGCCTCCGTCACGGTAATCGCCCGGATCTCGGCGTACGGAAACCGCTGATACTCATGCTGCACGCGCAGGGAATTCACCTGCAGCAGATGGTCCCCGCCATCATAAAGCGCCGCCGAACGCACCCAACCCGGCGACCAACCCGTCAACATGCGGTATTCGCTCATCGGCTTCTATCCCACGCCCCAATCACCAGGGCCACCATACCCACCAGGATCGCCAGCCAGAGCGCCGAGATCGCCAGCGCCGCCCAGCGGATCGCTCCCGGCCGCGGCACCACGGTCCGCGTCTTCTTCCAGGTCACCAGGGTAAACACCCCAGCGATTGGACCCGTCAGCACCGTCATCAGAGGGACCGCCGCCAACAGTAGCCCCATCGCATCATAGAGCGGTGCCCGCCGCTGGAAGCGGGGCTCCCCTGCCGCGGTCCCGCGCTCGAAGCAAACGCTGCAAATAGCTTGCTCCCCACTGCCGTCCACGCACAGCGAACAAACAAACCGCCCGCAACTCCCGCAGGCCGCTTCCGCCTGATTCTCCGCATGGTGGAAGCACGTCGCCATCCCCTCGGCCGCAATCGCCGCGGGCGGCTTGCCGTTGACGTCCGTCCATCCCGCGGGAAACACCCAAACCTGCACCGGCGCCTGACAACCGCTGCACGGCAATGGCTCCGGCCGGTTCCAGTCCGGCGCCGGAACCTCCAATCCGCAGAGATTGCACCGCGGCATCGCCGTCATTTTTTCATCACCCGCGTATCCGCCACCATGTCGTGCAGCGTTCGTTTCTCACTGTCCCATAGCGGCAGCAGGTATCCCACCCCAAACGTGAATCCAGTCAGGTATTGCGCAAAGTAGCGCCCGATGGCCTGGCCCCGCCCCAGCCGGTTTCCCTCGCTGTCGAGTACCTGCAACTGTAGAATCAGCTTGCCCGGCGTCCCGCCTTTCTTCATCAGGAACCAGACCTCGTAGACGCCCTGCACCACGAGCTGCGCGAGCACCGTTAGCCCGTAGATCCAAAGAAAGGTTGCCCCCATCTGGTCCGGTTTCGCGCCCTGCCCCGCACTCGCCAGCAGCACGAACATCGGCACCTGCAGCCCCATGTTGACCACCGACAGAATCACCCCGTCAATCATGCGCGCCACGAATCGCACGGCGAATCCCGCGAACTCGCCCTTGCCCAGCAGGATCGCCGCGCCCTCCCGCAACTCCGCCACATGCCGCGGCTTGCAATAGGCGCAAACCTCCGCCCCGCCCCAACGGGCAATCCAGCGTTCCGGATACATCCGGCTGCACCGCTCGCAGCGCTTCTGCGGGCCCGTGGGCTCCTGATTTTCGAGCAACTCGCTCAACGGCTGCCACCCGGCCGCACCTTCCTGCCACACGAAGGTGCCTGCCGCCAGCATCCCGGCCGCGGCCCACTCCTTCACCTGTTGCTCTTCGAACGGGCCCTGTTGAACGCCGTTCTGCCACGTGTACCAGGTCAAGTCCCCAGTATAGCCAGAGTTATAATTAATCCAGCCGCCTGAAAAATTCGTATCCCTGGTAGCCGATGTTTTTCTTCCCCATCTTATTCGCGGTACTCGACTCGGAGACAGACCGTGCGCTCGCCGCCCGTCTGCAGGCTCGCGAGCCGGAAGCCCTCCGCGAACTCTACGATAAGTATGGGCGCTTGGCCTACTCCGTCATCTTTCGGGTTGTCCGCAACGCTGCCGCGGCGGAAGACCTGACGCAGGAAACCTTTCTTCGCGTCTGGAACCGCATGGCCGGCTTTGATGCGCAGCGCGGCTCCCTGGGCCCTTGGGTGCTTACTGTAGCCCGCAATCGGGCCATTGACTACGTCCGCTCCATCGATGGGCGTATGTCGCAGAACGCAATTGAACTCACCGGCGCCGAATCCCCGGCCCTCTTTCTCGACATGGAGTCCGTGATTCTGAACACTCAACGTGCCAAGTTACTCCAGTCAGCGTTCCAGCGACTCTCCGACCATCAGCGTACCGTCATTGAATTGGCTTACTTTGAAGGCCTTTCCCAGACGGAAATGGCCGGCCGGCTCGGCCAACCCCTGGGCACCGTCAAGACCTGGGTCCGCAGCGCCCTGCGCCAGCTGCGGGAAGAAATGGAGGAGCCTGTCACCGCATGAGCGACACCAACCGGGACACCCTCTACGAACTCTATGCCCTCGGCCTGCTCGAAGAGCCGGAACTCTCCGAGATCGAAGCCGAACTCCGCTCCGGCTCTCCCGACGCGCAGCGCCTGCTCCGCCAGGCTCTGGCCAACAATGCCATGCTGGCCACGCTCGCGCCCGCCGCGGATCCGCCTCCGCGCCTGCGCCGCCGCATCCTGGCTGCCGCCGGGGTGGAAGAAAAGACCGGCTGGACCTGGATCGGCGCCTGGGGCCTGGCCACCGCCGCCCTTCTCGGCGGCCTGGTTTACTTCAGCACGGAAGCGACTCGCCTCCGCAAGGATGGCTTCAGCGTTCGCGAAGAGCTCGCGGTGACGCAAACCGAACTCCGCCGCTCGCACGCCACGCTCGCGTTTCTCCGCGACCCCGGCACCACGATTCTCAAGTCCGGCTCCTCCGAAGAACGCCAGCCCGTCGCCCGGGTTTTCGTCAACCCCGGCCAGGGCGTGCTCCTGATTGCCAACAATCTCCCGCGCCTCGAACCCGGCAAAGTCTTCGAAATGTGGCTGGTTCCGAAATCCGGCGGCCCCATTCCGGCCGGAACCTTCTCCGCCGACGCCTCCGGCGCCGCGCTCCACCGCAGCACCGGGTCTTTCGATCCGAACGCCACCGCGGCCGTCGCCCTGTCGGTTGAACCCGACGGCGGCTCCCCGGCGCCCACCACTACGCCGTTCCTGATCACCGGCATGTAACCCTGGCCGGTAGCCCAAATTCAAACGCCGCCCCTACGGCTCCAGCACTACGTGGGACTCATACCGGTAGCTCAACGGCAGCATCTTGTCGATGCTCGTTCGCACAATCACCTGGTAAGCTGCCGAGAACTTTCCCCCCATCCGCTGCCGCAGGTCTCGCAGCGCCTCTCCGGACGTTGCGAAATCCATCGCTCCCTGCACCCCAGCCGTGTAGGCGCCTACCAACGCGATCGTCCGCTGCCGGCCTTCGCTCCCCTCGCTCGGCATCACGGTCACCATCCCATAGCTCTCCACGAGCTTATTCTGCCCGTCCCGCTTGGCGGAAAACACCCGCCCACCGGCCTTCTGCTCCACAATCGAGTAGTCCCCCGTCGCCGGGTTGAACTGCAAGCGGAACGGAGCTTTGCTCAGCCAGTGTTGGATCGCCTCGGAGTCCGAAGACCCACCCAGTAACACGACGTTTCTCCGTCGCATCGCCGCCACCGGCACCAGCCGCTCCGCCAGCACCTGAAACGAAGCCCCCGCACTCGTCAGTAGCCGTGCCGCCGCCGCCGCTCCCAGCGCATCCCCTAATCCCACCGAGTTCGTCGTCGGCAGCAGGTAGATCTTGCTGCCCGCCGCCGCCGGTCGCTGCTTTAAATACCACTCCACCACGTTGGGTGGGGCTTCCAGCACCGGCTCTCCCGCCAGCGGCTTCCATACCCCAGGAGCCTGGATCCCCCGCACCGGCATCTGCGGCGTCGTCGCCACACAGATCAGCGCGTCCGCGTCCGGGCTCAAGAGCGGTCCCCAAAACTCGTGCAGCACCGGGTCAACTCCGGTCCCCTTTATCGACGTCCAGCCCCAAAAGCCGATCCCGGCGAGCATCAGCCCCAAACCAAACGCCCACCATGGGCTCAGCTCCCGTTTCGACACCATCGGCGGCGCCACCACTTCGGCGGGGATAATCGAGGTCTCAAGCGGATCAGGCGCCACGAGTACAAACCGCGGTACGTAACTCCCCTTGATGAACTCCACCCGCACCGGCTCCTTGGTCAATTCCCTCCGATAGATCTCGTCCACTTTCCGGCGTAGCGTATACGCCCGGTTCCTCACCGTCGAGTCTTCTCCCGGCGCATAACTCGAAGGCAGCCCCAACCCCTCCACCGCAATCTGATATTCGGTCAATGTCTCCCGGTGGCCATCGATTTCCTGCTGCACCAGGTACGTCAAAAGCCCTCGCAGTTGATCGCTCTGCGACATCGCGTGGCTGCGCAAAATCGCGTCGAGCGCTGCCCGCTTCTGCTCGAGAGAAATCGTTCCTAATGCCTCGGCCATCCCGCCACCATTCTTAACCGTCCAATTCTATAACGATTTAGCCTTGGTTTCGAAACGTTTACAAACAGTCCGCCCACTTCCGCCCCCGCTCCGCTAAACCGAAACTTTAAGGTACTCAGAGGTCTTCCATGCCCCGTCGCTTACTCTACCTTTCCACTACCTTCTTCCTCCTCGTCGCGAGCGCCTTTCCCCAAGCCTTCACTGGCACCATCAACGGTCTCATTACGGACCCCAACGCCGCCGTCGTACCCGGCGCCACCGTTCGGATCCGCAACGCCGATACCAACGACTCCCGCCAAACCGTTTCGTCCGCCGACGGACGCTACATCTTTTCTCAAATCCCGCCCGGCAATTACACCCTCCAAGTCGAAGCCAAGGGCTTCAAGCAGTTCGCCAGCAGCGTCTTCTCGCTGCGCAGCAGCCAGTCGGCCGAGGTCAACGCCAGCCTCGTCCTCGGCCAGGTCACCGAGACCGTCGAGGTCCAGGCCGTAGCCACCCAACTCGATACCCAGACGGCCAACCAGTCCTTCACTCTCGAACGCAAACAGATGCTTGCCCTCCCGGCCAGCACCCGCAACCCCTTCGTTGCCGTCCACGCCATGGCCGGGGTCACCTCCATGTCCGTCGCCCAGTCCAACGCTCCGGCCGACCAAAACGTCGCCCGCTTCGCCTTCAACGGCGGTCGCGACATGTCCGGCCTTGTGCTGATCGACGGTATCCCCGCTACCGCCGGGGACTGGGGCGGTCTCCTCGCCTCCCCCTCCATTGAAAGCGTTCAGGAAGTCCAGGTCTCCCGCAATAGCTACGACGCCGAATTCGGCAAGTCCGGCGGTGGCGTAGTCAGCGTCGTCACCAAGGGCGGCTCCAACGTCTTCCACGGATCACTCTTCAACTTCCTTCGCAACGATAACCTTGATGCCAACGCCTGGGCCAACAACCGCGTCGGCCGCCCCCGCGTCGAGTTTAAGCGCAACCAGTTCGGCGGCAACCTTTCGGGCCCCATCTCGAAATCTAAGCGCGTCTTCTTCCTCTCCACCTACGAGGCGCTGAAGCAGGGCTCCCCCGCCACCACCACCCAAACCGTACCCACCGACCCCGAACGCGCCGGCAACTTCTCCGCCACTCGCAATCCGGATGGAACCGCCGCCCTCGTCTTCGACCCCTTCTCCACCCGCGCCAACCCGGCCGGCTCCGGCTTCATCCGCGATAGCTTCCCGAACAACACGATACCCCGCTCCCGCTTCGATGCCGTCGGCGCCAGGGTCCTCGAACTCTATCCCCGCGCCAACGCCGAGCCGACCAACGTCATCACCAACGCCAACAACTACTTCGGCGCCGGTACCTCCATCACCAACAACTGGCGCATCGACCAACGCATCGATTGGGCCAAGAGCGAAAAATGGACGATGTACGGCCGCCTCACCTACGCCGAACAGGAAAGCATCACCCCACGCTTTTTCGGCACCGGGGGCGACTCCGGCAGCGAAGGCAAAGCGCCCCGCTACCATGCCACCTTCGGCACCACCTGGGTCCCCTCCCCGAAGCTTGTGATTAACTTCACCGCCGGCAGCGGCCGCTGGCGCGAAGAGTCCCTGCCCGTTACCCTCCGCGACGGCATCCTCGGCACCACCATCGGCCTCCCCGCCAACGTCGTCTCCCAGATGGACTCGCCGCACATGCCCCAGTTCAACGTCGCCGGCTACGCCACGCTCTCGAATGGACGCATCCTGAACTTCCCCCGGCGCACCGATAACGCCCAGCTCAACGCCACCCGCGAGTTCGGCAAACACAGTCTGAAGTTTGGCTTCAGCCTCGAGAACTCCTACCTCAACTCCATCGATATCCGCTCGGCCGACTTCGCCTTCGATCGCGGCATGACCTCCGGCCCCAACGCCGCCGTCTCCAGCGCCAACTCCGGAAACTCGGTCGCCTCCCTCCTGCTCGGCACCGGCATCGGCGCCGCGGCCACCGGCGCCACCGGCGGCGTCACCGCCGTCAATAACGCCATCACGAACCGCGTTCAGCCCGCGCCCCTCGCGAAATACATCGGCCTCTACATCCAGGACAACTGGCGCTTCTCCTCCCGCCTCACCATCAACGCCGGCGTCCGTTGGGAACAGCAACGGCCCCGCACCGAGCGCTACAACCGCTATAACTACTTCGACTACGATGCCCGCAATCCGCTCAGCCAGGCGACTGGTCTCGACCTCAGAGGCGGTCTCGTTTTCGTCGATGGCAACGACCGCGGCCAAACCCAGCTCGACGCGGTGGACCTCGCCCCCCGCATCGGCCTCGCCTACAAAATCACCAATCGCATCGTCGCCCGCGCCGGCTACGGCATCTTCTATCTGCAAGCCTGCTGTAACGCTCTCCAGGGTGGTCCCGCCGCCGGCACCGACGGCTTCACGGTCACTACCAACTGGGCCACCTCCCGCGGCGGCGATGGCATTACCCCCCAGGACCTCCTCTCGAACCCCTTCCCCAACGGTGTCAACCGCCCCGTCGGCTCCTCGCGCGGACTCCTCACCCAAACCGGTTCCGACGTTACCGCCGTCCAGCGCTCGCGTTCCACCGGCTACACGCAGAACTTCTCCTACGACCTCCAGTTCGAACTCGGCCAGGGCAGCGTCCTCGAAGTCGGCTACTCCGGCGTCCTCGGCCGCAAGCTGAACCTCGGAGGTCTCCGGAACGTCAATCAACTGCCCTCGGGCTCGCTCGCCCTCGGCAACGCGCTCAACGAACAGGTCACCAATCCGTTCTTCGGTCAGTTCGCCACGGGCGTCTTCGCCGGCCGCACGGTACCCCGCCATCGGCTCCTCCGTCCCCACCCCCAGTTCAACACCGTCGAACTGAGTGGCGACACCCCCGGCGCCACCTCTTCTTTCCACGCCCTCTATCTCAAGTACAACAAGAGCTTCCGCTCCGGCCTCACCATCCTGACGAGCTTTCAGTTCTCGAAGAACATCGATAACGCCAGCGAGAACCAGGGCTGGATCATCAACGAACGCTTCCGCGACGTCAACAACCTCAGCCTCGATCGCTCCATCAGCGCCCACGACGTGCCCCATAGCTTCGCCGGCACCATCCTCTATGAAGTGCCCGTCGGCAAGGGTCGCAAGTTTGGCTCCTCCCTTCCCAAGGCCGCGGAACTCATCGCCGGCGGATGGGAAATCGCCACCACCGCCCGCTTCGCCTCCGGCCTGCCGCTCCGCCTCGAAGCCCCGAATGCCCTCGCCACCTACGGCTTCTCCATCCTGAATGCCCAGGTCGCCGATCTCAAAAACCTCAACGTCGCCGAGCGGACCCCCTCGCTGTGGTTTAACACCGCCGCCGTCTCCGCCCCCGCGCCGTTCACGCTCGGCAACGCTCCCCGCTTCACGCCGAACCTCCGCGCTGGCGGCACCAACCACGCCGATGTCAACCTCTCGAAGAACTTCAGCATCGGCGAGAACATCCGCATCCAGTTCCGCGCCGAGGCCTACAACATCACCAACACCCCGCAGTTCGCGCCGCCCGGCCTCACCGTCGGCGCCGCGGATTTCGGCCAGGTGAACAACACCCGTTTCAACGACCGTCGCAATGTACAGTTCGGTTTGAAGATACTGTTCTGATGCGGCGCTGTTTGCGCAAACCCTTCCGGCGAGTAGCTCTCGGGCTACTCGCCCTCTCCATCTTCGCGGCCGATCTCCCCTTCTCCCTCGTCACCGGCGAAGGTACGCGCCATCCCCTCCCCGCCGCCATGCCCGGCGGCATCGCCGTCTTTGACGCCGACAACGACGGCCTCCTCGATCTCTACTTCCCCAACGGCGCCCCGCTTCCCGCCGGTCTGAAAACCTCGCCCGCCCACTCCAACCGCTTCTTCCACAACGACGGTAACCTCCGCTTCACGGACCGTACCGCCGCCGCTGGCCTCGCCGGCTCCGGCTACGACCTCGCCGCCACCGCTGGCGACTACGACCGCGATGGCCTCACGGACCTCCTCGTCTCCGGCCTCCGTGGCGTTACCCTCTATCGCAATCTCGGCCAAGGCCGCTTTGCCGACGTCACCTCCCAGGCCGGGCTCGATAACCAAAGTCGCTGGTCGGTCGGCGCCGCCTGGCTCGACTACGATCGCGACGGTCACCTCGATCTCTTCCTCGTCAACTACGTCCAGTGGAACCCCGCCACCGAACGCACTTGTGTCGTCGACGGCCGCCCCGACTTCTGCCATCCCCGCTTCTATCCAGCTCAGCCCAACGCGCTCTTCCGCAATAACGGCCAAGGCCGCTACGTGGACGTTTCGAAAGCCTCCGGCATCGCCACCCACCCCGGCAAGGGCATGGCCGCCGCCGTTGCCGACTTCAACGCCGATGGCTACCCGGACATCTTCGTCTCGAACGACCGCGTCTTCAACTTCCTCTTCCAGAACACCGGCAAAGGCGCCTTTGAAGAGGTCGCCTTCGACCGGGGCGTCGCCGCCCCCGCCAGCGGCGATCCCCCCTCCGCGATGGGCGTCGACGCCGCCGACTATGACAACGACGGCCGGCCGGATCTGATCTATACCGCCCTCCGGGATGAGACCTTTCCTCTCTATCGCAACCAGGGCGCCGACTTCCAGGACGCCGCCGTCCCCTCAAAAATGGGCGTGCTCACGCGTCCCATGAACGGCTGGGGCATCGTCTTCGCCGACCTCGATAACGACGGCTGGAAGGACGTCGCCGTCGCCCGTGGCGATGTCCTGTCCTCCCGCGGCGCCCGCGGCGAAAAGGTCCGCGAACCCCTCTCCTGGTTCCGCAACCTCGGCAACAAACAGTTCGCTCTCGGGGGTAACTTCGCCGCGCCGCCAGCCCAGTACCGCGGCCTCATCGCCGCCGACTTGAACAACGATGGCTGCCTCGATCTCGTCGCGACGGCCCTCTCGCAACCCGCCCGCGTCATTGCGGGCAACTGCCCCGCCGCCCACAATTGGCTTAAAGTCGACGTCCCGGACGCCGGCGCCCGCGTCGACGTCGGTTCTCAATCCCGCCACCTCTCCTCGACCCAGGGCTACGCCTCCTCCTGCCAGTGCCCGCTCCACTTCGGCCTCGGCCTCGCCACCGCCGTCGACGTCCGCGTCACGTGGCCTTCTGGCCGCGTCCGCGAGTGGAAAGCCGTTAAGCCCAATCAAACTCTGGTTGTTCCGCGATGATCCCACTGCTCCTGTTCTTCCTCCAAGCCGCCGACCCCGCCCTGCTTTCGCAGCAAGGGGCCCAAGCCCTCCGCGCCCAACGGTTCAACGAGGCCGAATCCGCCTATCGCCAACTGATGAAGGTCGACCCCGCCAACCCCATGTGGCGGATGAACCTCGGCATCACTCTGCACGCCGCCGGGCGCTACGCCGAAGCCGTCCCGGAGTTCAGCCAGTTCCTCAAAACCAATCCGCCCCCCGGCCCCGCGCATCTCCTCCTCGGCCTCTCGCATCTCAAGCTCAAGAAGCCCTGCGACGCCATCGGCCCACTCGAAAAGGCCGTTCGCTGGAACCGCGATCAGGCCCAACTCGAACTCGCCGACGCGCTCTACGGCTGCAAGCGTTATGGCCCCGCCGCCAAAGCCTACGAGGCCGCGCTCACCACCACCAGGAAAAGCCCCGCCGTGGCCCGCCAGGCCGCCCACTGTTATTGGAACGCCCGCCAATACCCCGAAGCCAAGCGTCTCTTTGCGGGCCTTCCCCTGGACGACCCCACCTCGCAGTACGAGTTCGGCGATACGCTCGTTCGCCTCGACGGCCCCGAGGCGGGTCTGGCCTATCTCCAGCGCGCGGCCGAGTCACTCCTTCCCGCCCGCTCTGAACTCGGCAAAGCGCTACTCGCGCTCGACCGGCCCGCCGAAGCCCTCCCGCACCTGGAAGCTGCGGCAGCCGCCGACCCCGCCCTCCTGCTCCCGCTTTCAAAAGCCCTCCGCGCCGTCGGCCGCACCGCCGAAGCGGACGCCGCCCAGGCCGAGTATAAACGCAAGCTCACCCAGGAGCGCTAGATCTTCCGCGCTCCACTCTCCTCCGGTTAGCACAAGCCACGCGGACCTTCCCGCCGCCCGCGGCCTTCGACGCGCTGCTCGCGATCGCATACTCTAAAGACGCATGATTCCCCTCGCGTGCCTTCTCGTCCTCGCCGCTCTCCCCCCGCTTGCGGCCGCTGACGACGGCCGCGGACTCGCCGCCCGCTTCGCCGCCGAGGTCGACCGGCGCGTCGTACTCTCCCCCGCCGTCCAGGAGTTCTACGCAAGCTACCTCACGCCCCTGGCCGAACTCGCCCCGGGTCAGTTCGTGGCCCTCGTCGACCGCAACCGCAGAGCCCAACTTCTCCTGCTCTACTGGCGCGGCCCCAGCGGGCAGTTTCACTTCATCGGCGCCTCGCCCGTCTCCACCGGCCACCCCGGCCGCTTCGAATACTTCCTCTCTCCCCTCGGTGTCTTCGAACACTCCCTGGCCAACCCGGATTACCGCGCCGAAGGAACCAAAAACGAATTCGGCATTCGCGGCTACGGCGTCAAAGGAATGCGGGTTTACGACTTCGGCTGGATCCGCGCGAACAAAGGCTGGGGCGACCAGCGGGAAAGCGTGCTCCGCCTCCAGATGCACGCCACCGACCCCGACTACCTCGAAAGCCGTCTCGGCACGGCCCAATCGAAAGGCTGCATCCGCATCTCCGCCACGCTCAACGTCTTCTTTGATCGCTACGGCATTCTCGACGCCGACTATCAACGCGCCGTCAACGAAGGCAACCGCCCGTGGGTCCTTCGCCCCGAGTGGAGCCCCACGCCCTGGGCGGGCCGCTACCTCGTCATCATCGATAGCTCGGGCGTCTGGCTTACTCCCTGAAACTGTTCAACGTCATCGTCCCCAAGCTCGCCACCCCCTCTGGCCGCGTGCCCGGCTGGTGATGCAGGAAGAACTCGTCCGCCACGGCGAAAACCTCCACGACGGCGGGTTGCCGCGGATTCACAACGTGGTAATACCGCATCGGTTCCTCTCGCGGCACGAGCACCGCGGTCGCCGCCACGCGCTCCGCCCCGCTCGCGTTCGGCGGGGAGCAGTGGAATAGCCGGTTGTCGAACACCATGGCTTCGCCCGCCCGCATCGGAATCGTATCCAGACACTCCATCAATTCGGCCGCCAACTCGGGGTAGGCGAAAGGAGTGCAGGCCGCCCGGGGTGCATGCGGGAAGGCGTGCGTCCCCGGCACCACCTGCAGGCATCCGTTCTCCCGGTCGACGTCCTGCAGCGGTATCCACAGCCCCAAAGAGTGCGACCTCTCTTCATCCACAAACGCCCAATCCTGGTGCAGCGGCACGGCGCTGTCCCAGGGGCCGGCCGGCTTTATGGCGAATGTACAGAAGGCCACCCGGTACTCCGGCAGCAGCCTCCCCGCCGCCGGGGCGATCGTCCGCCGGATGGCGGCGTCCACGGCGGCGCGGTGGCCGCGGTCCGGGCTCAGAATCGTGGAGGTGAATCCGGCAGCGGGCCGCTGCGCCAGGCTCTGGTAACTCTGGCGCAACGCCGCAAGCGCCTCCGGCTCCAGAAACGGGACAACCGCAAAGCCGTCCGCCGAGAGCCACGCCGCCATCGTGGGCGGCAAATCCGTTGAGTACAGTCGCATGGTGTGGTACCTCTTGATCTACGTGTTGTCTACCCTCGCAGGCCGGTTCGAACTGCGCGAAACGATCGGCCAAGGGACGTTCGCGCAAGTGTGGCGCGCTCAGGATCTCGAAACCGGCCATCCCGTGGCCTTGAAACTCTTTCACTCCGCCCCGGACGTTGCGGCCAACGTTCTGAACGAAGTGGCCGCCGGCCTGCGCATGCCGCCCCATCCCAACGTCGTGCGTGCCCTGGCTTTTTTCGAGTCCGGCGAGTCCCCCTGCCTGGTGCTCGACTACGTTCCCGGCTCGAACCTGGCCGAGTGGCTGGCCCGGCAGCCCGCGCCCGGCCCGGACTCCGCTCCGGACCGGCTGGTGGTGCTGCGGGATCTGCTGCGGGGCCTGGCCCATGCGCACGCCAGTGGCGTCGCCCATCGCGATCTCAGCTTCGGCAATGTTCTCGTCGCCGCCGCCCCCCTGCGCGCCTGCCTCACGGACTTCGGCGGAGCCTGGTTCGCCGATCCCCCCGCCGGGCTCGCGGACGCCTTCCGCCAGGACGTCTACGCCTTTGCCGTTCTCGCCTATCTCACGCTCTCCGGCCGCCATCCGCTCACGGACGATTGGCAATCCCAACACTCCTCCGAGTGGTCCGGCGCCACCGGCGCCCACGCCTCGCTCCCGCGCCGCCGCCTCGTCGATCTCGCGCCTTGGCTCGCGTCTCATCCCCATCTCCCGGCGCTCTCCTCCGTGCTCGGGAGCTGCGTGGCGGCGGACCCCGGCCAGCGTCCCTCCTCGGCCGTTGCCTTGGCCGCCGCCTGGGACGCCGCCGGCTTCTCCGCCTCCACCAGTAAGTAGTGACGCACCGTGTCCGTCAGCATGCGGCGCCAAAACTCCCGTTCCCGGCCCCCGGCCATCGCGTGCTGGCGTTTGCAGAACGGCGTCCAGCTCCACGCCGTCACGTCCCGCAGGCGTGGCGGTCCAAAGCCCGCCGCCGTTAACTCCGCCGCGTACTCCTCCATCGTGCGGATCCGGTTCTCCTCCGGCGTCATCCATTCGCCCAGATGGCCCGCCTCGGCAAAGAGAATGTCCGCCATCCGCAGCCTGCCCCCGGGCCGCAGCAGGCGGCAGGCCTCGCCCAGGAACTCGGCCCGCGTTCGAAAGTGGAAGGCCGCCTCAATCGAAATCACGGTGTCGAACGACTCCGGCCGCAGCGCCGTCCGCGCCGCGTCCATCACTGCGAAGCGCGCCCCCGGCGCCCGTCTTCTCGCCTCGTCGATCTGCCGTTCCGAGAGGTTGATGCCGATCACGCTCGCCTCCGGCGCCCCGTCCTGCAGCCAATGCGCCGGCGCGCCCGTGCCGCATCCGGCGTCCAGCCAGCGTTCGCCGGCCCGCGGCCGCCGGCCCGCCACGCGGCGCACCAGTTCCCCGCACGCCTCCGGCTGCTCGGCGATCTCCGCCCCCCAATAGCCCACGTTGAAGTACCCGCTGCTGGCATATACCTGCTGCATCCGCGCATCCAGCATGAAGCGGTCGTAGCTCCGCGCAAACTCACCCGCCGTCAGCATGCCGCTCTCCTCCCCACCGCACCGCCAGACTCTCCAATCCCCGCAGTACCGCGGGGCTGCGCCGCCATCGGAATGGCCCGGGCATCATGGGCCGGATCATCCGCCGGGTCAGGGCTTGCAGCGCAATCTGGCCCTCCAGCCGCGCGATCCCCGCGCCCATGCACTGCAGCGGCCCCGCGCCGAAACTCAGGTGCCGGTTGCGCTCCCTGGTCAGCTCCAGCGAATCGGGGTTGGCGAACTCCTCCGCATCCCGGTTGGCCGAGCCAACGCCGACCATCACCGGCTCCCCGGCCCGGATCCTCTCCTGCTCCACCATTACGTCACTGCGCAGCCGGATCATCGAGAACTGCACCGGACTGTCGAACCGTAGCAACTCCTCCACCGCGGCAGGCAGCATCGCGGGGTGGCTCCGCAACCGCGCCAGCGCCTCCGGATGCAGCACCAGCGTCCGCACCGCGTTGCCGATAAAGTTCATCATGTTCTCGTGGCTCGCAAAGTGAAAGAACGCGAGAAACGGGAGCCACTCGGCCTCCTCCGCCTCTCCCACGGCCGATAGGAGATCGTTCTCCGGCGCCCCCTGCTTGCCGGCGACGGCGCGGATCAGAAACTCGGCCAAACGCTCGACGCGGCTCAGTGCCTCCTCCTCCAGGCGCCCGCCGCCTCCCAACGCCTCCAGCAGGCTGCCTGCCGTGCCGCGGGCCAGTTCGGCGAACTGCGCTTCGTCCCGGTCCGGAATCCCCAGCAGGTGCGCCGCCGCGCACAGCGTGAACGGCTCCGCGAAATCGTTGACGATGTCCAGGCCCGCTGCGGCTTCCGCCAGCAACTCCTCCGCCCGCTGCTCCAGCCGCCCGCGCCAGGCCGCCATCGCCCGGGGCGTAAACACCGGCGCCACCAGGCTGCGCAGCCGGCCTCCTTGCCGGGGATCAAGTTGGCCCAGCCAACTGCCCAGCGCCGCGGCCAGCGGTCCGCCTCCCGGCTGCTCCCAGTGCGCTACCTCCGGACTCTTCAGCAACGCCGCCGCATCGCGATAGCGCAGCACCACCCAGCTCTGCCTCGCGCTGTCCCAATACACCGGCGTCTCCCGCCGGAGCCGCTCGTAATGCGGATACGGATCCGGCCGCGCCTCGGCGCCCAGCAGGTCGAAGCTCGGGGCCGCGCTAGGTCCGGCCATAACGAGGGATCCACGACCACAGCACACAACCAAGCACCGCCGGCACCACCGGCCAGCCCGTAATGATCTCGGCTTCCCGGATCAGCGCCAGCTTCCCCTTGCTCTCCGGATGCGCCTGCAGAACCCGCTCGGCTTCGTCCGAACGGATGGGTGCCCGCCGAATCGTCGCGAGAGAAAGCACCACCAGGACCCGCGAAATCAGCCGGCACTTGGCGCACGTACCGCGGTAGAGCAGCAGCGGTCGCGGTCTGTTCATTGCGGCTTCTCCGCGCTGGTCATCGCCAGCATGCGCACCGCGCTCGCCGTCGTGAAGAGATGGTCGGCGTCGGCATACAAAGCTCCCTCCGGATGCCGCCAAGGGTCGCGGGCATCGTGGCGGCTCACCCGCAGGATGGGCGTCCCGGGCCAACTGCCGTCGTCGCTCTGCAGCGCCACCAACTCCTCCGCCAGCCTGCTGGTCCCCGCGCCCGCGCCCCAACTCAGCCAGGCGGTCCCCAGTAGATAGGCCAGGTCGAAGGCCGAGCGGACCGTCCGGGATTCCTCCTCCGAAACCACCACGGCGGTCTCCGCTCCGGCCTCCAACTCCCGCAGTAACGCGGCATTCAGAAAGGTGCTGTAGTGCCGCGTGCGCCACCAGTAAGCCGGCCAGGTGCCGTCCGTCTCCCGGCTCCTGTGCAGGCACGCCACGACCGCCGTCCGCAGGCGGGCCTGCTCCTCCGCCGCGAGCGCCCGGTAAGCCATCGGCGTCACGTCCGGATGCGCCATGCCCCACTGGTCCGGACGCTCATACGTGGCAAAGCCTCCGTTCGCGCGCCATCGCGCCCGCAGCCACTCCTCATCCCGTCGGGCCACCGGCTCGCCCAACTCCCGGAGCAGCAGGAGCGCGTAGGCCGTCGAATCGGCGTCCGGACCGGTCTTCTCGTTGAAGCCCCAACCCGCGGCGTAGGGGCGGTTCCTCCGCAGCCATCGTCCAGCGCCACCGGCCGCCTCCGCCGCGCGGGGCAGGGAACCGGTCGAGCGCGCAGCCTCCAGCAGCATGACCCCCGTGTAAGCCGTCACCCACGCGCCGGACCGGCCCACCGGTAAGGCGAACTCCTCCCAATGGCCGTCGCCGTGTTGCCGCGCGGTGACATAGGCCACGCCTCGCTCAATCGCCCGCTGCACCGTGGGGTTCCTCATGCCGCTGCTGCCTTCAGATACACGTTCGCCCTCACCCCGCCGTGGTCGCCCACGCCGACTCCGAGAAACGCGACCTCGGCCTCGCCCCGCTCCACGCCCCGCGCCACCGCCTCATCCCGCATCACTCCCTTCCGCAGCATCGCCGCCCACTCTTTTGCCGTGCGGCTCAGGCAGTGCGCGCAAAAATCCAGCTTCACGTCGGCCGGGCTCCCATCCGCCATTCGGTAGGACGCGCTCATCACCAGCCCCGACAGCGGCACTCCATCCCCCTCATTCACCGCTTCCGCCAGCCGGCCGGCCTCCGCATTCCAGAACGGGGGCAGTCCCATGGTGGAGAAGGTTGCCTGCTCCCGCAGCCGCCAGTAAAGCTTCACCCGCGCGTTCCGGAGCCCGCTCCCTTCTATGCCGATACTCGCCACCTGCGCCACCGGTTCCAGCCGATCCACTACGGCCACCGCCGCCGCCGGGTCTGGCAGGGCGGCCCGCAGCCACCGCCGCACATCCGCCCAGCGTTCCGCGGCCACGCCCCAGCGCAGATTCGCATAGACCGCCGCGCCCCCCTCCAACCCGCCCGCTAACCAGAGCGTTCCGGCCTCCAGCCCCTGCGCGGGAACCGCCATCGCGAGCATGGTCCCACACACCTCGCTCAGCTCCGCCGAGCGCGTGGCCTGCAACGTCAAAGCCAACGCCTGCCGGGCCAGCCCCAGCCGGGTCTCCCCCGGCCGCACCCCCGCGGCGGGATCGCCCAGCAACCGCCACCGGCGCCCCTGCTCGCCGTACGTTACGCACACTTGCAGGGGAGAACCGTCGTTGTTCAGCGCCGAATCCTGCGGCTTGCGCTGCGCCACCGGGAAGACGCTCGCCAGCAGGACTTCACTGAGCCGGGCCACCCGTTCGGTGGCTCCGCTCAGCCGTCCCGCCCACTGCAAAAGAGCGTCTTCCTGGGGCGTTAGCATCATGCGTTCGGGTCCTGCGTGATCGTCACTTCACCCGGCCGGCCCGGCGCGCCCGGAACTCCCGGAGCGCCCGGCGAAGCCGGATTGCCCTGCGCCGCCCGCGCCCCGCTGCCGCCCGTGCGTCCGCCCAAACCGCCCTGGCCGGACGCGCCGCCGATGCCGCCGGTACCTCCCGCCCCCAGTTCGGAGATCCCCGCGAAATCGCCGTCCACCAGATTACGGTACAGCACGATAATGTCGCCGCCGTCGGCGCCCTTGCCGCCGTTACCGCCGTCGCCGCCGGGTCCGGCATTGCCGCCCCGCGCTCCGCCCGCCCCGTTCTCGCAACCGCTGCCGCTGCCACCATCTCCGCCCGGCCCGCCGTTTCCGCCGGCCCCGCCGCTTCCTCCGTTCCCGCCCCGGCCGCCCCGGTTCGTCGCCCGGATGTTGCCGATCAGGTCGCGCATCCGGATCGTCAGATCGAGGGGCGCCGGCGCGTTTCCACCGTCCACCCCGCGCGATCCGCCGGTGCCGTTGCCTCCCGGAGTGCCCACGCTCGGCGAGCTATCGCCGTACCAGTGGCACCGCGCCGCTTCTCCCGTGGCGCCCGCTCCGCCGGTTCCTCCGGCTGCGCCGGCCGAGCCGTTCTGGCCACTGGCCGATTCCATCTCAATGTCGTATGCCATCTCATTTCCCTCCGTTGCTCTCGGTGCCTACTCAGAAAAAATCGGCCGGAATGTGCCGATCGTCAAATTGCCGGCCGTGGTCAGGCCGGGCCGTTTCCGCGGCTTCGTCATCTTGGTGCAGCTGATCGTCAAATGCCCTTGTGAACGGATGACGCCGCCGTCTTCGATCTCAATCTCATAGGCCACCAGAGCGTTCACTCCCGGCCCGAACTGCAGCACCGAACCCGCCGCCACCGTGATGCTCGGCAACGCGAACACCGGGATGATGATCTGGCCAATCGTGGCTTCAATCAGCGGCCGGTAGCTGCTCACGAGCGTCGAGTTGCCCCGGACGTACGCCCGCGCCGCCATCCGGATGTTCTCCACCGCTTCCGCGTCGAGCTGCGCGAGCGAACTCGGATCAAACTGGGCCGGCGCGTCGTCATCGCTCCGCCCCGGCGACGCCACAAACGCTTGTCCCGCGTCCCGGCTCACCGTGATCGGGTTCAAGCCCGCCCCCGGACTCACCGCGATCCGCGAAGGCAGCTTCACCTGTGTGGAGAGCGTCTTCGCCACCCGGTCGTCCAGTCCGACCATCCGCTTCACCGCGGCAATATCTTTCGTCTTTACGACGAACGGTTGGCGCGCACTTTGAAACTTCGGGCCGTAGCCCAATTTCACCGCCCCGCTCACCGTCAGCGGCTCCTGCAGCGCCGACATATCCATGCCGAATATCCGTAAACGGCTTTCAAAGTCCTGTCTATCCTGTGGGGATAGCGCATCCAGATTGACTGGCATCGGTCCTCCATAAGCGGCACACCTCCGCCCCGCCGGCCATCCTGGCCAGTAGACGCAGTAACTCCGCAGTTATCGTAAGTAGTTAGTCCGGCACGATCGCGCTGGGTCCAGCACCTCGGGCATCATGCCGGAAAGTTGTGGAGAGGGTAACCGGATTTTCGCCAAGTTACTCTCGGCGTTCCGTCCGGGGTTCTGATCTAACGGCCCCGCGAATTGCCCGGGGCGGTCTGCTTCGGAAATTATCTCTTTTGCCGGGCCCTGTCAAGGCTTTTCTAACCGGCAGCGCCGCTTGGCTCAAGGCCCCGGCAAGGACTCCCGGCCATTGTATCCTCTAATTGTGCGATTGAAACCTCGCGAAATCCCGAGGTTTTTCCGGCGCTTGTCCCTCGGCCCAGGTAGCTCGAATAACTTTCGACCTGGCGCGAAATAACTCTTGCCTCCGGCGGCTCGCCCATCTACACTCAGTTTGTCGCAAGTCGAAGTGACCGGCCAGCGCAGGATGCACCGCCGGGCCTTGCGGCCGGAAGGCTAAGGAATGGCTAAAGTGAACGATGGCAAACGCCGGACGAAACAGGCGGACACCGAACCGTTGTGCTCCTGGTTCCGGTCCTCGGACGAAGTCTACACGGGATTCGCCTCCGGCTCCCACTTTGAAATGAAACCGGTGAAGTACTCCCCCGTCGGCGGCATGGCGATCTTTGAAGGGGACATCGCCTTGGGTACGGTGGAGGAGATGGAAGAGATCGCCGGCGCCGTGGCCGATCCCTCCGGCCTCCGGCTGAGCGGCGCCATCGTCTCCGATGGCCGCTTCCGCTGGCCCGGCGCCCTGATCCCCTACACCATCGATCCGGGCCTGTCGGACCCCGAACGTGTCACCAATGCCATGGCGGTCTGGTCCACTAACACGCCCCTGCGCTTCGTCCCGCGCGATCCCGCCAACCCCGATCACCAGAACTACGTCTCGTTTGAAGAGCTCGATGGCTGCTGGTCCCAGGTCGGGATGCGCGGCGGCAAGCAGATCGTGTCGCTCGGTCCCACCTGCACCCTCGGCTCTGCCATTCACGAAATCGGGCACGTCGCCGGCCTCTGGCATGAACAGAGCCGCGAAGATCGCGATCAGAACATTCGCATTCTCTGGGACAACATTCTCGAAGGCCGCGAACACAACTTCGATCAACACGTCGCCGACGGCGACGACATCGGCCCCTACGATTTCAACTCCATCATGCACTACCCCGCGCTGGCCTTCTCCCGCAACGGTCTGCCCACCATCGTCACCATCGGCGGCGAGCCCATCGGCCAGCGCATTCAGCCCAGCGGGCTGGACTTTGCCGCGGTCAATGCCATGTACGCCGCTCCGCCCGCGCCTCCCGAAAAACCTCCCGCGCCCTCTCCCATCGCCTCCCGCCCGGGTCCCACCGGCAGTGAAACCCTCGGCAGCATTCCGCCCCTTGATACCCGCCGTTGGATCACCTCCGATTGGCCCGTCGCCTGGCAGGTGCACTGGACCGTCGTGCCCTCCCCGGCCGGAACCCGCGTGGAGACCACGGTCATTACCGAACGCCAGAGCGGCGACTTCCTGCGCTATTACATCGGTGTCCGCAACCTGAGCGAAAGCACTGTCACCATTGACGCCCGCTTCGCCGTGGTGGGTGCCTGATGCCACGGACCATTTCAGGCCGCATCTTCCTGCCGCGCCACCTGCGATGGACCGCTGGCACACAGTTGCTCGTTCGCCTCTCCGATGTCAGCTACGAGGACGGCCCCGCCCCCCTACTGGCCGAAGCCAAAATCCGTACCCTCCGGCCTACGGAACTGGCCGCCGGTAGCGTCCCGTTCTCTCTCGAATGCCCCGATCCCGCCCCGGGCCGCTCCTACGCCGTCCGCGTCCACTTGGACTTCGATGGCAATGGCGCTGTCTCCCGCGGCGACTTCGTCAGCACTCAACGCTTTCCCGTCGCCGAGTCCGATGCCACCCCGTCCCCGCTCCGCATCCGGCTCGAGCGCGTGGAGTAGCGGCGCCTGCAGATTGCTATACTCTGTAAGGCTCGTCCCCGCCGCGGCCCCCGTTTCCGCGACCCTCGTAGGTCCCTGTCCGAGCAAGCATCCCGAGAGTCAGGAAACCTTCATGAATTTTCGTCCCGGCAAGCTCCTCCTTGCCTCCTCGCTGATCCCGCTTTTCGCTTTCGCGCAGGCTCCCAACCCCGCGCTTCTCACCAAAGCCAAAGCTATCCATGACCGCGTCCTGAAATTGGACACTCACAACGACATCGACCCGTCCACCTTCACCGCCGAGTGCAACTACCTCAAGCGGCTCACGACACAGGTCAATCTTCCGAAGATGGTCGACGGCGATATGGACGTCGCGTTCTTCATCGTCTACGTCGGCCAGGGCCTGCCGACCCCGGAGGCGTACGACATCGCCTACAAACAGGCCATCGAAAAGTTCGAAGCCGTTCATCACTTCACCAAGACCATCGCCCCGGATGTCATGGGTCTCGCCCTCACCCCGGCCGATGTCCGCCGCCTCCATCGCCAGGGCAAGCGCATCGCCGTCATTGGCGTTGAAAACGGCTACCCCATCGGGACCGATATCAAGCGCGTCAAGGAGTTCTACGACCGCGGTGGCCGCTATCTGTCGCTGGCCCACAACGGCAATAGCCAGCTCGCCGACTCGAACACCGGCGAAGCCTCCGGCTATCTCCACAACAACGGCCTCTCTCCCCTCGGCCGCGAAGTCATCGCCGAAATGAATCGCCTCGGCATGATGGTCGATCTCTCCCACCCCTCGAAGGGAGCCAACCTCGAAGCCATTCGCCTCTCCCAGGCGCCGGTCATCGCCTCCCACTCGAGCGTGCGCGCCCTCGCCGACCACAGCCGCAACATGGACGATGAACAACTCCTCGCCCTCAAAAAGAACGGCGGCGTCATTCAAATCGTCGGCTTCGCGTCGTATCTCAAAGTGGATAGCAAGGAACGCACCGCCGCCTTGACAGCCCTCCGCGGCGATTTCGGCTTCGGCGCCGGCCGCACCGGCGGGCCCACCTTCCGCCGGCCCACCGGGCCCCGCGCCTGCCCCGTCGAAGCGCCGCCGTCGGCCACCGCCGCCGCTCCCCGCCGCGCGGGTGGTTTCCTCAACATGCTCCCGCCGGACCGCCGCGCCGAGTACGAAAAGCGCCTCGCCGAAATCGACGCCAAGTATCCCCCCGCCCCGCGCGCCAACGTGCAGGACATGGTCAACCACATCGACTACGCCGTCAAGCTGATCGGCATCGACCACGTCGGCATCTCATCCGACTTCGATGGCGGTGGCGGCATCGACGGTTGGGATAGCGCCGCCGAAGCCTTCAACGTCACCCTCGAACTCGTCCGCCGCGGTTACACCGAAGAGCAGATCGGCAAGCTCTGGAGCGGCAACCTGCTCCGCGTCTGGGCCGACGTCGAGAAGGTCGCGCAGAAACTACAAAAGCGGTAACCCGGAAGCTCTCTTCCTACTTGCTGGCGGGCGTCTCCTTCCATCCGTACGCCGCCATCAGGATATGGAAGATCTGGGTATTCGGCATATATCCCCTCACTCGTGCTGCCCCCGGCCCCATCGCCGCCACCAGCACCTCCTCCGCCGTGTGCGTGTTGAACATCTGCACGGCGCTGCGCCCCTCCTCCGCGGCCGGCGTCTCCGGCAGCAGCGGCTGGCCCGGCTTCCCGCCCCGCACCCGCAGGTCGAAGGAATGGTCCGCCGTGAACAGCAGCAACGTCTCCTTGTTGTTCACCTGCTCCGCCGTCTGCCGCACCAGCTTGTCCAGCATCACCGCCTGGTCCAGGCCCTGCTTGAGCCGGTCAGTGTGCATGTCCCACTCCACCATCAGAAAGTAACCCTTCGGGTTCCGCGACAAAATCTCGATCGCCCGTTTCACCACCGGCTGCGGATCAAACCGCTCATCAAACAACGCCACCACCCGCTTCGCCCCCGCCGGAATCTCCTCCGGCCGGTCGTACATCGCGTAGCCCTTCTCGCCCAGCGCCTTCTTGAAGTCGTAACCCGCGGCTTCGGTCGCTTCAAAAATCCCCTTCCGCCCGCCGCCAATCACCAGGTCCACCCCATCGCCAAACCGTGGCTTGGCAATCTGCGCCACAATCTCGGCGAACTTCCGCCGGTGGTTGCAGTGCGCGTAACAGGCCGCCGGCGTCGCATCCGCCATCGACATGTTCGAGATCACCCCCGTCGACAATCCGCGCTCCTCGGCATACTCCAAAATCGTCTTCAACGGCGCCCCGTCGCTCTTGCCCGGCACGGCCTCCGCCGACTGCGAAATCACGCTGTTCTTCGTCTTGTGTCCCGTCACAATCGCCGTCATCCCCGCCGCCGAATCCGCCACCCACGCCCCCACCGGCGACGTCTCGGACAAGCCCATGTACGGCATCTGCTGCAGGAACAACTTCCCCGGCGCCCCATACCCGTGGATGCTCGCCGCGTGCAACGTCGGGATCCCTCCGGCGTCACCCAGGAAAACCACCACATTCTTCGCGCGGCGCTCGGCGGCCATCGCCACCACGGCAAAGGAGAGGAACAAGAAAAGTTTCTTCACAATTAAGGAACCCAGCTTATCAACCAGCTGTTACGCGCGCGTGACGGGCCCCCTGCCCGATCAGCCACGCCACCAGCTCCGGATTCCCTCCGCGCACCGCGCAATCGAGCGGCGAAAGATTGTCCCAACCGACCCAGTGCACGTCCCCCCCTTGCGCCGCCAGATACTGCACCGTCTCCAACTGTCCACCCCGGCACGCATGCCACAGCCCGGCCGTCACCATCTCGCGCTCTGGCCCCGGCTCCGCGGCGAAAAAGGCCCGCATCCGGTCCATTAGTCCCAACCCCGCCGCCTGCGTCAAGGTCGTCTTCGCCCCCCGCGCGAGCAACCGCCGCGCCGCGTCCCACTGCGCGAAGATCACGGCATCCGACATCGCCGTGCCATTCGTGAATATGGCTCCCGGGCCCTCAATGTCCGCCCCGCCATCGAGCAGCGCATCAATCGCCGCCACGTCGTTGCTGCTCGCCGCCCAATGCAGCGGCCGCTCCGGCGCGTTCCCGCCCGTCATCGCCACATTCGGATCGGATCCAAACGCAATCAAAACGCCTATCGTCTCCGCCACCCGCGGAAAATGCCCCGGCCAGTCCGTCGCCACGTGCAACAGCGTCCGGGTTTCCGCCCGCGGCCCCACCACCCGCGCCGTCGCCAAGCCCGGGTTCGCTGTCAGCAACTCTCGCAACCCCGCGGCATCCCCGCCCCGGATCGCCGTCCGTACCGCTTCCGCCAGCGGGCTCTTGTTTGGTATCTCCATAGCGCTTCTCGCTATTGTCGCCCACCATTTACCCTGTTAGAGATGCCGAACCCCCGCAGCCGCCGCGCCCGCGCCGCCCGCCGCCGCCAACGCCGGATGGCTAGCGTCGAACACGACCTCACCGACCTGCAGTGGGAAACCCTCAAACAAGCCTGGGGCGGCTGCGCCTACTGCGGCGCCCAGGACCGGCCCCTCCAACGCGACTGCGTCCTCGCCATCTCCCGCGGCGGCCGCTACACCCTCGATAACATCGTCCCCGCCTGCGCCGCCTGCAACACCAGCAAATGCAACGAGGAGGTCACCGCTTGGCTCCGCCGGAAACGGCTCGGCGAAAGCGCCTTCCTCCTCCGCTACTCCCAAATCCGCAGCGCCCTGACCTCCTAGCCAGGGCGCTGCCGATCGCTCCAACTACTTGCGGGCAATCTGCACTTTCGGGACGGCCAGGTAACCCTTCACCTTGTCCTTGCTCACTTCGTTCACCACCATCTCATACGGCTGCCGCGCCTTCGAAAGAACGTAGAACTGCACCGGTTCATTGGCCGTCTTGTCCTTCTTCTCGATCTTGCGATCGTCCGCAATCACGTCCACGGTGAACTTGCTCCGCTTCACGTCCGTCTTCTTCACGGCCAGTTGAATGTCGCCCACCCGCTGCGCCTTGCCGTTGCGCGGCAGTTCGAACTCCACATAGTTCCGGTCGCCCAACTCACGCAGCGCCGCCAACTCCTTGGCGTTCGTCGCAATCAACCCGCTCATCACGCCCATATCGCCCGTCGCCCGGTGCAGCTCCGCAATCGTGGCCTGCAGTTCGCTCTGCGTCTTCACCACGTCCTGCTTCACCGCGCCCACATCCGTCGAAACATCCGCAATCTTCGAGTTCGCCTGCAGCGTCGTCTCCTTCACCTGCGTCAACTCCGCGGCCATCTGCTTCGCCTTCTGCTCTTCGCTCTTGGCGAGGTTCGACACGATCTTGTCCGCATGGCGCCGCGCCGCAATCTGCGCCGCCATCGCCGCCTTATTCACGCTCTCCTGCGTCTCCTTCCGCGCGCTGTCCAGGTCCGTCCGCACCACGCCCAGGTTCTCGTTCAGCGTCTTGTCCACGGCGCTCAGCCCGGCCCGCAACTCGGAAACCTGCTGCTGCACCGCGCCCACCTCGCTGTTCACATCCTGCAACCGAACGGCCTGGTAACCGTTGATGCCCAGGGAGAGGGCAAACGCCCCGGCTAAAACCGGAATGGCCCAGCTGCCGCGGCCGTTCTTCGGTGAGGTCTGATTGGTGTTGTCCATGGGGTTCATTGATTACGCTCCTTGCCTTTCTCAGTTTGCAAACTGCGTGCCAAACGGATTAATCAATCCGAATCAACCACTTACACCAACGACTCCGCCCCCGTGTCGAAGAATCAACCACCTCCCCACCCCAACCGCGTCTGAAACTCGAACACTATGAAGGAATTCGCAATCCGTAGAGTACTTGTTGTTGTAAAGTATCAAGAGGCCCTCCATGATCCCCTCCCCCCCGCGCCGCCCCTGGCTCCTCCTCCTGCCTCTCCTCCTCGCCGCCGCTTGGCTCCTCAGCCGCGCCTTCGGGCAAACCCTCCACCCCGACCCCCTCGCCATCCCCTCCGTCGGCCAACCCGCTCCGCCGCCCCCTTGGGCCGATGCCACCAACCGCTCCCGCGCCCTCCTCCGCGCCGCCCTCGCCCAAAACAACCTGCCCGGCCTCTCCGTCGCCGTCGCCGCCGGCGGAACCCTCGTCTGGGCCGAAGGCTTCGGCTGGGCCGATCTCGCCGCCCGCGCCCCCGTCACCCCTACTACCCGCTTCCGCCTCGGCACCGCCTCCACCCTCCTTACCGCCGCCGCCGCCGCCCGCCTCCAACTCGAAACCCCGAATCCAACCACCGGCCCCACCGGCGAGCCCGAGCCCCTCTCCCGCCTCCGCTGCGAGCATCCGTCGGAGGCCCTCCCCCACCTCTCCGCCAACCCGTCTCCCAACCAACGCTGGATCCTCGTCAGCGCCGCCATCGAGTCCGCCTCCGGCCAACCCTTCCTCCGCTACCTCCAGGACCAAATCCTCCAGCCCCTCCAAATGGCCAACACCGGCGCCGAATCCGCCACCGCCGAAAACCCCGAAGGCATCGGCGAAGAAGGCGAGGACCCGCCCCCGTTCACCATCCTCCGCCAGGCCATCCTCGAACCCCTCGGCATCGCCCCCGCCCCCGTCCATCCCCCCACCCGTCCCGCGACGCTCTACGAACCCGGCTTCCCCCACCACCCCCTCGCCCGCCACGGCCTCCGCGTCCTACCCGCCCGCAACCTCTCCTGCTACTCCGGCGCCCGCGCCCTCTTCTCGACGCCTTCCGACCTCGTCCGCTTCGCCCTCGCCACGCCTGCCGTCGCCTCGACGCACGGCGAACTCCACGGCCACCGCCTAGTCGCTCTTGAGGTCGATCCCACGCGCGGCCTCGTCGTCGCCCTCGCCACCAACGGAACCACCGCCGACCCCGCCGCCCTCGCCCGCGCCGTGGCCGCTGCTTTCAAACCGTAAGCCGCCCCCGAAACCCCCGCGCCGCATAATACGAATCCGCGCCGTTGTGATACACGAACACGGTGTCGTAACGCCGGTCCCCAAACAGCGCCCCGCCCATCCGCCGGATCCGCTCCGGCGTCACGATCCAACTCGACGTCTTCCGGTCAAACTCCCCCAACTCCTGCAGCTCCCGGTACTGCGCCTCGTTCAATAACGCCACCCCCATCGCCGCCGCCACGTCCAGCGCGCAGTTCGCCGGCTTGTTCTGCTTCCGCCCGTCCAGCGCCGCCCGGTCATAACACAGGCTCCGCCGCCCCGCCGGACTCTCTGCCGCGCAATCAAAGAAAGTCACCGCCCCGGTTGCCCCGTCCCGCCCCACCACGTCCGGCTCCCCGCCGCTCTCTTCCATCTGTTGCAACGGCCCCAACTTCTCCGGATGCGCCGCCAACCGCGCCCGCACCTCCGCCCACACGACCCCCTCATGCCGCCGAGGGTTCGCCGCAAACCGCGCCTCCAGAACCTCCAGCAGACCCGCCACTTTTTACTTCACCACCTTCGCCACCAGCTCCGCCGTCTCCACTCCGCTCAGCGCCGCCCCGCCGCACGTCTGCGTCCACCGCGGCGCGCACGCCTCTCCGGCGAAGAACAAGCGGTCCGCCACCGGACGCCGCAGCCCTTCCCGCGCGCCCGCCTGGCCCGGCGTCGCCGCCGCATACGCGCCCAGCGCCCACGGGTCGCTCGCCCACTTCGTGAACGAGCCCTTCACGAAATACTTGTCCACATCGGACCCAAACATCGACCGCAGCGCGTTCCGCCCAAAATCCACCGCCTCGTCTTCGCCCGCCGCCGACAGCTCCCAGGCGAAATCCCCGCCCACAAACCCCACCAGCAGCGGCAGCTGAAACGGCCAGCACAGGAAGTACGTGTCCCGCTTCCCGTAGTTCTCCCGCAGCACATCCTCGAAAGCCTTCTGCCGAAACTCCGGCTGCGAAAACTGCAGTGGAATCTTCGCGAGCAAACCCATCGGCAGCCCGCCGATAGCCTCCTGCTTCCACACCGGCAGCACCGGATCGAAGCGGATCTTCTCCGCCGCCAGCACCCCCGTCGAACTGGTGATGATACAAGCCTTCGCCGTCAGCGTCCCCTTGTTCGTCTCCACCTGCACGCCCTGCCCGTCGTAGCGGATCCGCCGCGCCGCCGTATTCAGGCTCACCGGAATGTTCTTGCCGAACTGCGCCACCAGCGTCCCGTAGCCTTCCTTCACCAGGTAGTTCGGCGCCACGTCCGTCCCGATGTTCATGTAGTCTTTGGTCGATAACTCATCCAGGTCCACGGCCGAGGACATGGCGCCGTGGAACGTCGCCATCGCGTCGTCGATCTCGCTCTTCCGCCGTACCGCGTTCGACGCGGCCACGTCCTTGCGGGCCCCCAGCTTGTCCAAGCGCTTGCTCAGCGCCGCCTCGCTCTTCTCGGAGAGCTCTCGTTCTGCGGCCGTCGCCTCCCGGTCGCGCAGGTAGAGGCCCTCGAGCGTCGTGCTGTGCAGTTGCAGCGTATAGCCCCACTGATCGGCCAGCGGTTTGTAGGGATTATCGTCGGCCTTATGCAGCCAAGCGCAACCGAAGTCGAAAGGAACGCCGAAGGTTTGCGTATCGGTAAACGCCCGCCCGCCAATGCGCCCGCGGGCTTCGATCACCGTCACGCTCTTGCCCAGCTCCTGCAAGCGTTTCGCCGCCTGCAGCCCCGCCGAACCCGCGCCGATAATCACGACATCGACGCTGCTCCCGGCGCTCTGCGCGCCCAGCAAAACACCCGCGCCCAACGCCCCGAGAAAGCTTCTTCTGGAAATAGCCATGGATGCAGCATAACCCGAAAGCTGCGGCGAACTAATCGTCCAAAGTAACCGGTAGATCCCGGCGCCACCCTCAGTTTGGGCGAAAGGTCAAAACGTTTCGCCCATACATCGCGAGGTGGGCATCTCCCGTCACGAGGATAAGGTCCTCAGATTGAGCCTGAGCGACAAGCATTCGATCGAACGGATCGCGATGATGCTCCGGCAGAGCCGCCGTACGGTCCGCGTGAGTTCGAGAGATCGGCAGCCAGTGAAACGCCAGACTGTCCAACACAACATCGAAATGGGACGGCAGCACCAGTTTGCCCAGTCGCTGCTTGATACGGATCTCCCACAACACGGCGGTACTAAGAAAAACTGTCTTTTCTGGATCCGCAATCATTTCGCGAATCATGGACGGCAATCGTGGGGAATCATCGAGCCACCAGAGCAGAACATGCGTATCGAGCAAAAGCCTCATCGCAGCCCGAACGCCTCTGCAATGTCCGCCGGAAGCTCGTCAAAGTCGTCAGCAATCTGGATTTGTCCCTTGAGCGCCCCAGGTTGGCGCGGCGCCGCGGCGCCTTGGTACCGAACCAAGCGTGCTACCGGTTTGCCCGCCTTGCCGATGATGACCTCCTCCCCAGCTTGTACCGCTTCAATCAATGCAGACAGGTTAGCCTTGGCCTCGGAGATGTTCTTCAAGATCACAATCCAAGAATACCAGACCAGATCAGACCAGGCCTGGTCTGGTAGGCAGGGGTTAGCTCTCCGCTCCGCCCGCCACCCCCTATGCCACAATCAACGGTAATGTCTGCCGTTCACCTGATCACTCTCGATCCCGCCCACTTCCACGCCGCCCTCGTCCAAAAAGAGATGTACACCGGCGTCTCTCCCCTCGTCAAAGTCTATGCCCCGCTCGGCCTCGACCTCACCGAGCACCTCACGCGCGTCGCCCGCTTCAACCAGCGCGCCGAAAATCCCACCACCTGGGAACTCGACGTCCACGCCGGCCCCGGCTCGCTCGATCGTATGCTCCGCCACGAAGCCCCCGGCAACGTCGTCGTCCTCTCCGGCCGCAACCGCTCCAAAATCGAGCGCATCGAGCGCTCCGTCGCCCACGGCTTCCACGTCCTCGCCGACAAACCCTGGATCCTCCGCTCGGCCGATCTCTCCCGCCTCGAAGCCTCCCTCAACATGGCCGACGAGAAAAGCGTCATCGCCTACGACATCATGACCGAGCGGTACGAGGTCACCTCCATGCTCCACCAGGAGCTCGTCAACACCCCCGCCGTCTTCGGCGACCTCCTCCCCGGCGACCCCGCCAACCCCGCCATCTACATGGACAGCATGCACCGCCTGCTCAAGACCGTCGCCGGCGTCCCCATGCTCCGTCCCCTCGAATTCTTCGATATCGAAGAGCAGGGCGAAGCCCTCTCCGACGTCGGCACCCACTTGGTCGACCTGGCCCAGTGGATCGCCTTCCCCGGCCTCGCCATCGACTACCGCACCGACATCGCCCTCCTCGACGCCCGCCGCTGGCCCACCACCCTCAACCCCGAGCAGTGGAGCCGCGTCACCGGCGGCGCCCCCGTCCCCGCCTCGCTCGCCGGTTACCTCCGCGACGGCAACTTCGACTACTTCGGCAACAACTTCGTCTCCTACACCCTCCGCGGCATCCACGTCCAGATGGACGTCCGCTGGGATCTCGAAGGCGTGAGCGATACCCACAAAGCCATCTTCCGCGGCTCCCAGGCCAGCATTGAAGTCCGCCAGGGCGCCGCCGAGAACTACCGCCCCGAAGTCTACGTCGTCCCCAATAGCCCCGCGCTCTACCCCGCCGTCCGCGCCGCCCTCGCCGCTAAACTCGCCGAACTCCAGCCCACCTTCGACGGCGTCGGCCTCGAAGACCGCGGCTCCGAACTCCTCCTCACCATCCCGGACCACCACCGCGTCGGCCACGAAGCCCACTTCGCCGAGGTCACCCGCCAGTTCTTCGCCTATCTCGACCAACCCCAGGCTCTCCCCGCCTGGGAGAACCCCAATATGCTCGCCAAATACTACGTCTGCACCAAAGGCGTCGAACTGGCCGTCGCCAAAACCGGGTCACCGCACGCGGTATAGCGCCGCCGGCCCGGACGAGAACACCAACTCCAGCCGCCCGTCCGCCGCCAGCCGCCGCTGAATCGCCTCGTGCGCCGCCGGCGAAAGATCCCGCGCATAGTCCCACCGGTTCAGCAGAATATAACCAATTCCCCGCCGCTTGCAGTAGTCGGCCGCGTTGGCGTAGTCGCGCTCCATGCCGGCATCGTCGTTGTGATACCAGTGGATCGTCGTTACAATGTTGCGCGCGCCTCGCCGGTTGGTGCGCAGGTACACCGTCGGATCCATCTCCGCCAGCACCGTCGCCTCGGCCGGCAGTTTCTCGCGGATATAAGTCATCGTCGCCGCCGTATCGTGAAACCGCCGCCGATGGTCGGCTAGCGTCGCGGGCATGCCGTCAACCAGCAATTCCACCTGCCGCCATCCACACCACGCCGCCACCAGCACCATCACCCCCACCAGCACCCCGCCCGCCACCCGCTGCCCCCGGTCCGGGTTCCGGAACGCCTTCCCCACCACCCCGCCCACGTGCGTGAACTCCGTGTAGATGCCCAGCAGCCACAACGGCCCCATCGGCAGCACAAACCGTTCGTTCGGCGGAAAGTGCCAGACCACCAGCATGAGGCCGTAGAGCAGGCAGAAGTAAGCATAGGGTGCCACCAGGCCCGCCGGCTCCCGCCGCACCCGCCGCACCACCCCGTGGATGCCCGCCACCCCCAGCGTCACCGCCAGCACTTTTTCTACGATCAATGTCGTCGTCGCCGGCAGCAGCAGCGCACCCAGTCCGTTCACCAACCCGTCCACATTGCGCCACACGTAGAGCGGAAACTCCTGCCAGGCAAATACCAGCATGTGGTAGCCGAAGTAATTGGTGTAGTACAGGGTAATCTCGTCCGTCCCCGCCGGCCGGTGCGCGCCCGCCCACCAGAACCACCCCGCCGCCAGCGGAACAAACACCGCCCCAAACGCCCCGGCCCGCCGGAACTCTCCCCGCAGGAACAGCCACCCCACCAGCGCCGGCAGCAGCGCAATCCCCGCCGAACGGGTCAGAAACGCAAGCCCCGCCACCAACCCGGCCGCCGCCGCCCATCGCGCCTCCTCCCGCCGCAGCAGCAGCAAGGTCCCCAGCAGCAGCGCCGTAAACACCATTTCAGAAAGCAGTGTCGTGCTGAATAGAATCACGTACGGATTCAACGCCCACAACCCCGGCAGCACCCACCCCGCCGTCTCCTCCGCCCCCGCCTGCCGAAGCCACGCCCGGTAGGCCCACAGCGTCACCGGCAGCCACATCCAGGCTAGTACCATCGCCCACGGTAGATTCTCCGGGTACCGCGGTTCGATCTGCCAGGCCAGCGAAAGGACCAGCGGCCACAGCGGCGGGTACTTGGTCTGGTAAGGCTGCTCCGGCAGGCTCGTAATCCGGTACTCCCCCGTCTGCGCCAGCGCTTGCGCGCCTGCGTAGTAAAGGCCGTCATCGTGGTAGTAACCGGCCGCGGGCATCTCCCGCGCCTGCCAGGCAAACCAGGCGCCGGGTAGCAAACCAAGCGAAATCAAACAGATGGCGCGCAAACGGAGCATCCCGGATATTGTACCGCCCCGCCGCCTCGCCGCCGCCGGCCGCCTGGGAATAGGGAGTCTATAGGTGCGGGGATAGTACTCGAAAATGAGTAACTCGTTCCAGTGCGAAATCCGCGCGCGGCCCTTACTTTTATCTTACAAGCCCATGTCAAAACTTACTCGCCCTATTCTCGCGGGATCGCTTGCCGCTTTGGCTACGCTGGCTATCCCCTTTTTGGCCTCGTCTTCCGCGACGCGTCCCCATCGGCAACTCTCCTACATCGTCCAATTCCATCCGGATCACAATCTCCAGGCCGGCATCGCCGCTGTTCAAAAGACCGCGCACGCCAGCCTCTACCGCGAACTCCCCATCATCTCGGGCGCCTCCTTCACCATGGACCCCGGCCAACTCGACGCCGTCCGCGCCCTGCCCGGCGTCGCCGCCATCAGCGAAGAAGCCACGCTCGAAAAAACGATGTTTGACGTCACGCCGGCCGTTTTTAATGGGGACAATGTCAACAATCTTCCCTGGACCGGAGCCGGAATCGGTGTCGCCGTGCTTGACAGCGGCATGAGCAACCATACGGACCTGAATGACCAGAACGGGAACTCCCGCATCCGCTATTCACAAATCTTCACCCCGGAATATGTCCAGCAGGATACCTACGGACATGGGACCCACATTGCCGGTATCATCGGCGGGCGCGGATTCAATCCCGGCAACTTCACCAAGTCCTTCCGCGGCATCGCCCCCGGCGTTCACTTCATCAACATGACCGTCCTCGATCGCTGGGGCCAGGGCCGTGAGAGCGACGTGATCGCTGCTATCGACCGGACGATTGAGCTGAAGAATCAATTCAACATCCGCGTCATGAATCTCTCGCTCGGCAAGCCGGTGCGGCAAAGCTACGTCAACGATCCGCTCTGCCAGGCCGTAAGGCGTGCCTGGGATGCCAACATTGTCGTCGTGGTCTCCGCCGGCAACGAGGGCCGCAATAACTCCGCCGGCACCCGCGGATACGGCACCATCTCCTCGCCGGGCAACTCCCCCTTCGTCATCACCGTCGGCGCCATGCGCACCAAGGGGACAGCTACCCGGTCCGATGATGAGATCACCTCCTACAGTTCGAAAGGGCCGACTCTGCTCGATCGCATTGTCAAACCGGACCTCGTCGCCCCGGGGAACCGGATCGTTGCGGCTCAAGCAGTCGACGGCCGGATGCGCAACTCCTACATGGACAACAGCGTCAACATGAACTTTTACATCCAGAACGGCCCGAACCAGTGGAGCGACCAGTATTACTGGATGAGCGGAACCAGCATGGCCGCCCCCGTCGTCTCCGGCGCTGCTGCCGTGCTGCTCCACAAAGACAGCTCTCTGACGCCCAACCAGGTCAAGTACCGCCTGATGAAGACCGCCACGAAGGCATTTGCCAGCAACAGTACCTCCACCGACGCCGCCACCAACACCCAGTACAACATTCAGAACGATATCTTCGCCGTCGGCGCCGGATATCTGGATATCACGGCGGCGCTGAACAATACCGAAAAACCCACCCGCTCAGCGGCCTCGCCCTCGGCACGCTACAACCCAACCTCCCGCAAGGTGGAGATCGTGAACACCACTTCCACCGGTCAGAGTCTTCTCTGGGGGGATACAACCGTCCCTTGGAGCCATATCTGGGGCAACCGCCTCCTCGCCGGCTCCAGTGTTCTCTGGGGCGACAGCGTCGTCTGGGGAGACATCACCCGGACCGGTGGCAACAGCTTGCTCTGGGGCGATAGCCTCGTTTGGGGAGACAAAGCCCCTAGCGCTGAGACCGATACATTGGCCCTGAAAGGAGACAACTAAACAAAAGCCATTCTCACGGTATCAGCAACTTTGGGATTTGCGGGAACCGTAGTTGGGCAGTGCCTTCCGCCTTCTAGCGGTGCCTTCCGCCTTCTAAAGGAGCGGATGGTTCTGTTCGAGGGCGGTAGGACGCTCGACGGCGGCAGGCTCGGCTTCGGCTCGGCGGAGGTTGGCCGCAGCGATGTCGCCTGCGAGCTGAGCGGAAGATTGCCGGAGTTGTTGGATACAGGCCTGGACGGTAGCCAGTGAGTCATTGGCCATCGTGAACTCGGCCACCCGGTTGGCAGCCTCGGTTAGGGCCGTTTTCTGCTCCGATTGGACCCGGGCGAGATCCTGTTCCAGAACCACGATGTTGCGGCGCAACTCGTCCATCTTTGCTTGCTCTTGAGCCAGTAGATGCTTGACTTGTTCGATGGCGATGAGGCGTTCGGCGGCGGCATGCGTGGTGCTGCGGAGATTCTGACTGGCCAGGGTCAACTCGCTGATCAGTTGCGTGGCTAGCTTTCGAAACTGCTCGGCCGTAGCTTGCTTGCTGGCCAAAAGCTGATTCAAGTATTTCAGAGCCTCCAGCCGTTCGGCGGCGGCGACGTCGGCCGCTGAGGTTGAAACGAAACGAATTCGGGCAGTGGTCTGTTCGTCGTCTTCGGTCAGAATGGCCAATTGCTGGCGAAGCAGGACTACCGTTTTCTGCTCTTCGAGTAAGGCCGTTAGATCCGAACCAACCTGAAGGGCTTTGGTCTCGAGGGTGCAAAGGCGAGCGGAAACATCCTGCAACCGGCGGCGAATAGCCGCTTCCGACCAGCGCTGTTGTGCAAAGCGAAGCAGTTGGCGGACATAGGGCGTATAGATGTAGCGAAGCAGCTCGCTGTGCAGTTGGCGGTGGTAATTCTCAAGGCCCGTCTCATAATGCCAATAGTCGACCTGCTTCAGTCCGTGGAAGTGGAAAAACAGGAGGGGTACATTGCAAACGTAAACTTGGCCGTCGCGAATCGATAGGGTTTCGCTCTCGATATTCCAAGCGGCAACGTTGGCGCCGCGATGTTCGAGAACGGCAACGTTGGCAAAGCGATGGGGAAACTCGTCAAGATACTTCTGATCGGCGAACTTGCCGTCTTCGACGCGGGAAAAGCACCATTCCAGACAGCGTTCCAGCCACCAACGCAGGCAGGCGCGGCCGCGATCGTCATTGCGAAACGTCAACCAGCCGACGTTGTAGATGCCATAACGCTCCTCCCGCCAGCGCTCGCATTTGTGGCGAATGATGCCGATGGAGCGATCTGCAAGCTCGTCGAACAAAGGTTCCGGGCTCGAGTGGAAGTAGAGGTCGGCGTCGAGATAGGTGATTTGCTCCACGCTGGGATTCCGGACGAGGAGGTAAAAAGGCAACGCGGGGGTGCACGTGAAGTAGAACTCTAGTCGGGAGCGGGTGTGGCGAGCGGTCGCTAAACCAGGGGTCGCGGCTTCTAGATCGGCCAGCGTGTGCAGACGAGCGTGGGGTAGCGCCAGAGAATGGAGATAGTTCCAGGTGGTCTCGTCCAGGCAGAGAATCGAAAGCGTAAAAGCAGGGTATTGGCGGGCGAGCGAGGAGTAGAGGGCCAATCCGCGATCAAGATAAGCCTCGTCAAAATAGGTGCAAAAATCGCGGACCGGAGGATCGGGGGAGTTGGCCGGTGGGAGCGCTTTGAAGAGGAACCCCTTGTAGTACGCGCTCTCGCCTTCCGGCTGGTTCGTATCAAGCGCTGGGAAGTCGGCTAAGAGATGGTAGTAGGGCCGGAAATGTCCGAGGAAGCGGGATTCGGAAAGAAACCAGGAAGGATAGCTGGCCGGGTAGATCCAAGCCGGAACACGCTCCACCGTTAGGCGGTCCGCGTCGCGGGTGAGGAAGGCCGTTCGATCGACAATGACATGGGGGATGCCGTGCCGAAGCACGCTCGCCAGAAAAGCGTAGGGATCGGAGAGACATTGCACCACTCCGGAGAGCAGCAACACCTGAGGCGATTCGTGCCGCAGGCACTCTTCGATCGAAGAGTAGAATCGCAGTTGCTCGTCGGCGAACTCCTGCCGGCCGCAGTTCACGTAGGCCGGTTGTTCGACAATACTCCACCGGAGCGATTTCAGGTGCGACAGGAACGATCGGCACTGATAATACAAACTGCCCAACGAGCCGCCAAAATCAAGAACGCTCAACTCCTGGTTGGTGACCGCCTGCAGCAATCCGGCCAACAGGGCGAAGTTGTGTTGAACGGTGGGGAACAGAACGGAGTCTCGCTCGTGCACCGCGGCTCCGTTCTTGATCTGCAAGAGCGAGGCGCGCGTGCGCTCTAGGATGACCGGGGCGCCGTAGCCGTCCGAATCGGCCAAGGCCGATTCCCATGTGGGATAGTCGCCGAAGAAGCCGATGGCGTTCTTGTCCGCCAGGCGGAGGACATCAAGCAGGCAAGCCAAGTGACGCTCGTCGTGGCCTTCGAGAGGCTGCCAGGATTGGTCGGCTTCGAGCAGCACTTCGGCAGTAGAATAGGCGGGGAGCGGCGGGCAGGGTAGACAGAAGCTAAAAGGACCGGGAGCGAGTTCGTAAGTGGCTAGAACGATTTCGTTGAGGCGGAAGGTCAACTGGAGAGGTGCGCTGAACGGGGCTTGATTGCGACCGGAAAGCTGCCACTCGAGCCCATCGCCGGGAGGGACAACAAACAACCCGCGATAACGACGCGAGATCCAATGATCCCCCCACCGCCCCTCAAAAGTAAATGGATCCCCGGACACTAAACGCTCGCTCTGCACGCTGACTGAGATTCGACCCCTTTGTGCCGCACCCTACTAGTTAGACACATCTTCGTTCACGCTGCAATCGCCTGAAAGTACTCCCGGCGAGCTGGGGCTGGGCAGCGGTACCCCAGTTTGCCAACTAGCCACTGCTGGTTGTAGTTGGTGAGGAAAGCGGCCACGGCCAAGCGGACGTCCTGGATGTTTTGAAACACCCGTCCATAGACGAACTGCTCTTTCAGGGTCCGGTTGAATCGTGCCGCCACCCCCGTTGGTTTCTGGCTCTGACAGAAAAGCAATACTGGGCGGGATCCCCCAGAAACGGACCTGCTTCAAGAAGTGGTCCGACAAATACTGCGTGCCATGATCCATGCGGAGCGAAAGCCCGCGCGCCACGCCCGCCCGGACACCACCAAAGATGGTCGTGAGTGCCATCGCGATGGGCTCCAGAGCGGCATAGCGGGTGCCGCGCTTAACCACCTGCTTACACATCCCCTCTTTCGCGAGCAGCCCCCGTCAACCATCGCAAGTACAACTCTGACAGCTTGGTTATCAACGAAGAAAGCGTTTCTCAGGACATTCAGATTTATTTTTCACCCCGCAACCCGTTCAATCAAAAATGCTTCTCCGTTTCGCCCCACCGCCCGCGCCCCCGGATTCGCTTGACCCGTATGCTACTTTTCTAAACGAAGGCGTTCCTCTTCCCGAAAACCGGGAGCAGGAGCGCCTTTCGCATTTCAAGCCAGGAGAATCCGCCATGCCAGCAAAAGAACTCACCGGCGAACAACGCCAGCGCCGCGCCGAAATCGCCCGCCAAAACGGTGCCAAAAGCAAAGGCCCCGTTACCGTCGAAGGCAAATACCGCAGCTCCATGAATGCCACCGCCACCGGCGAACACGTCGAACTCCACAAAGAAGATCTGCCACCCTTCTATTGCCTGCTGTCTACGGACGACCGGTCAGCCTATCTGCGCTCGCTACAGGCCCAAATGCGCCATCTCAAGCCGCAGTCCGAGTTCGAACAAAGCCTCGTCCGGCGCATGGCCATCGCCCTGTTTCAACACGATCGCCTCACCAACTTTCAGGCCGAAGCTATGCAGCGCCAAGTCGATTCCGTCGTCCGCGAATTTCCCGCGCTCGGTTTGTCCGATCACTTCTTCCAATCGCACAAACGCGCAACCCTCGAAAAAGAGGTCCAGCAGTTCGTCATCCGCGGCCAGCGCCATCACATGGCCACCTTCCGCGGACTGCACAAAACATTAATCGACCTGCGGAAGCATACGCCCATGGAGCCCCCGGAACCGGTCGATATCACCGCCGACTCGAATCAGTTGCACGACGACGATACCGATCCGTCGGTCGCCGTCGAAATAATCGCCCTTGCCGACCGGGCCAAAAAGGAACCCAACTTCGTTCTCCCTGCATATGCTCTTAACTTCCTGCAGAATAATGACTTAATGGATCGACTGGCCCCCGGCTACGACGTCGGCGATCTGCTCGAGCGCTTCGGCCAAACCCCGGTTCCCAAGGCGGCTTAACCCCGCGGCTTCATCCCGGCAATCTTTTCGTTCCGCAAATACTCATACCGGTTGATCCAAACCCCATGCGAAGACGCGGCCCGGCCCACGGCGAGCCGCCGCAAAAAGTCCTTCACCGGCCCGTAACCATGCACAAACGAGTAAACCGGCGTCTCACCCGCCATCCGCTGCGCGTCCCGGATCTTCTGCAGCTGCACCTGCTCACCCACCGGATGCGCCTCCTCGGGCTCCGGATACCGGAACTGCTCCAAACGAGTAAAATACGGCGGATCCTGAATCCCCAGCCAGTTACTCAGCGCCCGCACCAGTAACTCCTCGTCCAGCGCCGGATTATTCCGCTTCAACTGCTCCCCGTAGAACCGGAAAATCACCGGCCAGTGCATCGTATACAGCTTCACGTGGAACGCCGTCGCCACCGTCCGGAAATCGAACCCGCTCACCGTCGTAAACGGCGGCGGAAACGTCCCGAATACCAGCGCCATCCGCGGCGGCAGCGTCTCCCGCAGTTTCTGCGCCAGCTCACTCGCCAGCCGCGCCTTGCAGCGCAGCCAGTCCCCCAATCCCGGCTGGTCCACCAGCGCCTGCAGCAGCGGACCCCGCCCCCCATCCTCCATCAGCCACCGCTCCAGGTGCCGGTTCGTCAGCCCGCCGTGCAGCAAGCGGTAGAGCCCCTGCGCCTCCCGCTGCATCCGTTCAAAATCAAATCCCCCCAGCTTGGCCAACTGCGGGTTGAAGTCCAGAAACACATCGTCCAGCATGTAGGGCGGATACTCGGGCCAGTCGTAGCGAATCCCGTCAATGTCCGGATACGCCCGCACCAGGTCCCGCGTCAGCGCCAGCGTGTAGTTGGTGATGTGTGGGCTCGCCAGGCTCCCGTTATTGGCAAACCGCCGCGGCGGCACCCGACCGTCCGGCAGCCGCGGCTTGTCCTCGTCCACCGGCCCGCCAAACTGTACCCGGTAGCCCGGCGGAATCGCCGCCTGAATCTGCAGGTACACCTGAATATGCTTAGCCTGCGCCGCCCGGATGAACTTGGCGATAATTCCGCCCTCCCGCTCCGTCAGCCCGTCCGCCGCCGACGGCTGGTACCGCAGCCCCGCGTACAGCCGCCGCTCCGGCACAAAGCTCGGCGCCGTCCGCACAAACAGCTCCCGCTTACCCCACAACGGCCGGTCCAGCAGCCGCACCGACCCCGCCCCCGCGTCAATCGGAGGCTCCCGGCTCCCCGTCTTCTCGTCCGCCGGCTCCATCACGTACGGCGAAGTCGCCACCCGCGTCACCCCCGCTGCCATCAACCGGTCCAAAATCGCCTCGATCCCCTCGTTTTGGATCGACTCCGGCATCACCGTTACGCCCGTCGTCATCGCCTTCCTCCCTTCCGGTCCATCATACTGGTATCTACATGGGTGTTGTCCTCTCCGTTTCGGCGGTCTCCAAGCGCTTTGGAGCCCAGCCCCTCTTTGAAAATATGACCCTCGCCATCCACGATGGCCAACGCATCGGTCTCACCGGCCCCAACGGCGCCGGCAAGTCCACCCTGGTCAAAATCCTCGCCGGCCTCGAGCCCCCCGACTCCGGCGCCCGCTCCGTCCGCAAGCAGGCCGTCATCGCCTACGTCGAACAGGACTCCTTCTTCCCCGAAGGCATCTCCGTCCGCGAGGTCCTCGAACACGCCCTCCGCGAAGCCCCCCTCACCCCGGAAGAGAAAAACCTCCGCATCGAGATGGAAGCCAGCCGCGCCGGCCTCAACGACTTCGATATGCCTGCCGCCTCCCTCTCCGGCGGCTGGCGCAAACGCCTCTCCATCGTCGCCGGACTCGTCCGCGAACCCGCCGTCATCCTCCTCGACGAGCCCACCAACCACCTCGACATCGACGGCATCATCTGGCTCCAGGGCGCCCTCAAATCCGCCGAATGCGCCGCCCTGTTCATCTCCCACGACCGCTACTTCCTCGAACAGGTCGCCACCCACATGGGCGAGATCAACAAAACCTACCCCGACGGCATGTACTTCGTCGAAGGCAACTACACCCGCTTCCTCGAACGCCGCGCCGACTTCCTCCTCGCCCAACAACGCTACCAGGAGTCCCTCGCCTCCCGCGTCCGCCGCGAAATCGAATGGCTCCGCCGCGGCGCTAAAGCCCGCACCACCAAAGCCAAAGCCCGCATCGACGAAGCCAACCGCCTCATCGACGAACTCGCCGAAGTCTCCGGCCGCAACGCCGAACGCGCCACCGCCGGCCTCGCCATGAACGCCTCCCAGCGCCAGACCAAACGCCTCATCTCCGCCCAGAAAATCACCAAACGCTACAGCCGCCTGCTCTTTGAAAACCTCGACGTCACCCTAACCGCCGGCATGCGCCTCGGCCTCGTCGGCGGCAACGGCTGCGGCAAGTCCACCCTCCTCCGTATCCTCGCCGGCGAAATCCCCCCCGACTCGGGCCTTGTCGAGCGCGCCGAGCATCTAAAAATCGTCGTTCTCGACCAAAACCGCCGCCTCACCGACGAGACCGTCACCCTCCGCCGCGCCCTCTGCGAAGCCGGCGACACGGTCATCTTCCAGGGCCGGCCCATCCACGTCGTCGCCTGGGCCAAGCGCTTCCTCTTCCAGGAAGAGCAACTCGTCCAGCCCGTCGCGCAGCTTTCGGGCGGCGAACGCGCCCGCGTCCTGCTCGCCAACCTCATGCTGCAGCCCGCCGACGTCCTCTTCCTCGACGAGCCCACCAACGACCTCGACATCCCCACGCTCGAAGTCCTCGAAGAGAACCTCCTCGAGTTCACCGGCGCCATGGTCCTCGTCACCCACGACCGTTACCTGCTCGATCGCATCGCCAACACCGTCCTCGCGCTCAACGGAGACGGCACCGCCGGCCTCTTCGCCGAGTACTCGCAATGGGAGCAGGACCGCGCCAAGCCGTCGACGAAGAAGGATACCGCCAAGCCCACCGCCGCGCCCGTCGCCCCGCCGAAGAAGAAGACCAAGCTCAGCTACCTCGATCAGCGCGAGTACGACACCATTGAGGACCGGATCCACGCCGCCGAAGCCGAACTCGAAGCGGCCCACTTCACCGAGATCGAGGCGAAGCAGGCCATCGTCGATGCGCTCTATCAGCGCTGGGCTGAACTCGAAGGCAAGCTCAGGAACTGAATCCCCGAACCCCGGTGCAGCCGGTGCCGGTGCTTCTCAAAGTCCGCTTCCTTCGCCTCGTTGATGTTCACGAACTTCTGCGGGTTCCGGTCCACAATCGGGAACCAGGAACTCTGCACGTGGATCATCACGCGGTGGCCCCGCCGGAAGGTGTGCAGCACGTCGTTTAACTCGTACTCCACCTTCGTTGGTTGGTCTTTCACAAACGGCACCGGCTTCGCCAGCGACTCGCGGAACTTGCCGCGGAACACCTCGCCGCGGATCAGTTGCTGATAGCCGGCGTTCTCCGGCAGGTCATCCGGGTAGACGTCGATCAGCTTCACGATCAGGTCCGCGTCCGTCCCGTCGGTCGAGAAGATCAACTCGTTCTTAATCGGCCCGGCGATCGTCAGGTCCTCTTCGAGCGGCTCGGTCTGATAGACCACGACGTCCGTCCGCGACGAGGCAAAGCGCTGGTCGTCCACCATGTGTTCCCGCGTCATCCGGTTCGAGATGCCGGCGATATAGGGAACCGGTTTCGCCGGATCACTGATCCACTCCTCTACGCCGGCGTCGCGCGTCGCGCTCGTGCTGAGCACTCCGCCCGGGTTGAAGGAAAGCCGCATCGGCTTAGCCTCTTTCGGCGGCCACTGCGAAAACTGCCGCCACACGTTTGTGCCCGTCTCGAACACGGACGCCTTCGGCAGCGCCATCTTGCCTTTGCCCTTTAGGTGGAACTCAAAGAACGGCGCCTCGATCTTCTCGCGGTAGTATTCGCCGGTCTTGGCGTTGAACTTCACCTTGCCAATCGCCTCGCCCTTATCCCGTGCCCATTGTCCGTGCCACCACGGACCCATCACAATCATGTTCTGCGTTGATGGCGAGGCCTTCTCCACGGACTTGAAGACCTGCAGCGCGCCAAACAGATTCTCCGTGTCAAACCATCCGCCCACCGTCATCACGGCCGGCTTGATCGCCTTCAAATGCGGCCGCAAGTTCCGCGACTGCCAGAACTCGTCGTAGACGTCGTGCTTCATCATCTCGGTCCAGAAGGGTATGGCGTTCTTGTAGAACTTCTCGTTGGCGTTGTAGAGCGGCCCCATCTTCAGGAAGAACTGATAGCCGTCCGGCGTCCCGTGTTCAAACGGATCGCCCTTCTGCCGCGTCGGCTCCGGCCGCGGCTTGCCGAAACCGTAGAGAAAGTTGAAGGCATGCGGCAGGTAGAGCGCCCCGTTCCGATGGAAGTCGTCACCCGCGAACCAGTCCGTGATTGGCGCCTGCGGCGAGGCGCAGACATGCCCCGGATGCGCGTCAATCATCCCGGCCGCGGTGTAGAAACCCGGATACGAGATGCCATAGGTACAGACCTTCCCATTGTTCCCGGCCAGGTTCTTCACGAGCCAGTCGATCGTGTCGTAGGTGTCCGTGCTCTCGTCCACATCCTTCGGACCCTTCACCGCCTTATGCGGCGTCATGTTGATGAACTCGCCCTCGGACAGGTTCCGGCCGCGCACATCCTGGTAGACAAAGATGTACTTCGATTTGCCCAATACCGTCGATGGCCCCAGGTCAGATTTGTATTGGTCCGGCCCGTACGGCGCGACCGAGTACGGCGTCCGATTCAACAGAATCGGCCACTTCTCCGCTGTGTCCTTCGGCACGTAGATACTCGTGAACAGCCGCTTGCCGTCCCGCATCGGAATGCGCTGCTCGTACTTCGTGTAGTTCTCGAGAATGAACTCTTTCCCCTGTCCAAACAGGGAGCTCGCGCACAGCGCGGCGATCGCGAATGGTCTCATTGAAATTGGGTCCTAAAGGCGGCAAACTCCTGACGGAGTGTCTCTAATTCGGCCCGGAGCGATTCGACTTGGATCTCCAGATGAGTGATGCGGTCATTGCTCGGCGTCGCGGCTTTCGCCGCCGGCGCTTCGGCTAGTGCGGCCACGTCAATCGGGCCGCCGAACAGGTGCATGTAGCGCGGTTCGCGCCAACCGGTCTGCTTCGGAATGAACACCGCCATCTCGCGGTCGATCAATTTCTTCAGCGCGGATTCCACGCTATCGAGATCTTCAAAAGCATGCAGCCGGTGGCTACGATCCTTGAGTTCGTTCAAGGTCTGTGGCCCGCGCAACAGCAACACGGCTAACAACGCGAGTTCGCGGTTCGACAGGTTCAGCGTCTCTTGCGCGCGATGGCCATACTTCGGCACGCGGCCGCTGCCGGTGATGATCACGGCGAGTCGTTTCCCGCGCAGTTCGGTGTGGCCGGCTTCGACGGTCTCGTCGTCGTAGGAGGTCACCGGTTCCCGGTTGTTCTTCTGGTTGCACGCGTTGGTCAGGGCGTTCAGACTAAGCGGATAATACTCCGGCGTCGCCATGTCCTTTTCGATCATGGTGCCGAGCACGCGCTGCTCAAGATCGGACAGTTGAGGGATCACCAGCCTAGTGTAATCTACGAGGAATCCCATGCTACTTACTCGCCTCCTTCCTGCCCTCGCTCTCGCCACCGCGGCAGTGGCTGCCGATCCGGAGATCGAAGGCGCGCAGCGGCTCTTCACCGCCTGGATGGAAGGGCAGATGACGAGCAAGGCCTTGCCGGGTGTCGTCGTGGGCGTGGTGGCCGATCAGGAACTGGTCTGGGTGAAAGGATTCGGCTTGGCGGACACCGCTGCCAGGAAGCCGATGACACCGGCGACACAGTTTCGCATGGCGTCGCACAGCAAACTGTTCACCGCCACTGCCATCATGCAACTGCGCGAGCAGGGAAAGGTGCGGCTCGATGATCCGGTGGTGAAGTACCTGCCCTGGTTTCAAGTCAAGCCCGCGGCGGAGGACGATCCGCCGATTACGGTGGAAGATCTGTTGATGCACGGCTCCGGCCTGCCGCGGGAAGCCGGCGATCATTGGAGTACCCTGCGGTTTCCGACCGCGGAGGACTTGAAGAAGTTGATGCCCGGCCGGCAGGCCGCCTTTTCGCCCGAAGTCCGCTGGAAGTATTCGAATCTCGCGTACACCCTGGCGGGCATGATCGTCGAAGCTGTCAGCGGCGAAACCTGGGCGGCGTATCTTCAGAACCACATCTTCAATCCGCTGCAGATGGCCGCATCGAGCGTCGATAAGCCGGTAGACGGATTAGCGGTTGGCTACGGGCGGCGCATGCCGGACGGCTCCCGCGCCATCATGCCCTTTGTCGACGCCAAGGGAATGGCGCCGGCCACCGGTCTCACTTCGACTGTTGAAGACATGGCGAAATTCGTCTCCGCGCAATTCCGGCGCGGCAAGATGGGCGGCGCGCAACTCCTGAGCACCGGCTCACTCCGCGAGATGCATCGCGTGCGCATGCTCGAAACGAACTGGACCAACGGCTACGCCGTAGGGTTCTCCATCCGGCGAGAAAAGGACAAGATCTATGTCGGCCACGGAGGAAGCTATCCGGGCTACATGACGCAGACGTACTTCCGGCCCGACGACAAGATCGGTGTCATCGTGTTGACGAACGCCCAGGATGCCGCGCCGGCCGAGATCGCCGTGCAACTGATGAACAGCGTGGGCGAGGCCGTGGCCAAGGTCAGAAAAGCACCCGCGCCGGACGTGACGTGGAACCCTTCGTGGAGCCGTTTTGCGGGCATCTATCGTAGCCGCTTCGGCGACACGCAGGTCGTCGAACTGAACCGGCAATTGGTGCAGTTAACCCTGGGCGGACCCACTCTCGAGAATCCGCTGAAGTTGACCCCATTGGGGAACGGACTCTTCCGGCTCGATGGCCCGACGGGCGGCACGGCGGTGGGGGAGACCGTCCGGTTTGTGGAAGCCGATGGCAAAGTAATCCGGATGATTACCGGGGATAGCTTTGCGGATCGGGTGTCGCGGTAGTAACGCTCCAGCGGGAGAGCGCCGCTTCGAGGTGGGCCAGTATTAGCGGCTTGCTCAAAAAGTCGTTCATGCCCGCCGCGAAGCAACGCTGGCGATCCTCTTCCATGGCGCTGGCCGTGAGGGCGATGACGGGTAGTTGGGCGAAGTGTCCCTTCCAGGACCGGATCTCCCGCGTCGTCTCATAGCCATCGAGTTCGGGCATCTGGCAGTCCATCAGAACAATGTCGATCGGTTCGGCGCGCAGGATTTCGAGCGCCTGGCGTCCGTCGTTGGCGACGCGGACCTCGCAGCCGAGACGGATGAGCATCTTCCGGAAGAGCAATTGATTGACGGAATTGTCTTCGGCGATCATCACGCGCAGCCCGCTCACCAGTGCTGGCGCCGTTGGCGGCTCGGAGTCGGCCGACTCTGGCGGCGCGCTCGCAATCTCGAGCGGGATCTGTACCCGGAAAGTCGAACCACGTCCGGGCTCGCTTTCGACGGCAATGGAGCCGTTCATCGCTTCGACAAAGCGCCGCACAATGGAAAGTCCCAGCCCGCTGCCCCCGTAGCGGCGCGTGGTGGAAGAGTCCGCCTGCACGAAGGGATCGAAGAGGGTGGGGATGTTGCTGCTGGCGATTCCCAGGCCCGTGTCCTGCACACTGAAGCTCAGCGTGCCAGCTTCCCGGTTGGACTCGATGCGAAGGACCACCTCTCCGTGCTCGGTGAATTTCACCGCGTTTCCAATCAGGTTCAGGAGGATTTGCCGCAGCCGCTGCGGGTCACTCAAGATGCGTTCGGGCACGGCGTCATCAACGAGAAGCCGCAGCGCCACTCCTTTGGCTTCCGCCTTCGGACGAAACAGCGCTACCAAGCTTTCGCCCAGATTGCGGGTAACCACCTCAGCCTTCTCGAGCGTCAGTTTTCCCGCCTCGACTTTCGACAGGCTCAAGATATCGTCAACGATACCCACCAGATCCTCACCAGACTGGCGGATCACGGAAACCAGCTTCTGCTGCTCCTGGTCGAGTGGGGAACTGTCGAGCAGTTGGACCGCTCCCAGGACCCCGTTCATCGGGGTGCGAATCTCGTGACTCATGGTGGCGAGGAATTCGCTCTTGGCCCGGCTCGCCGCCTGGGCGGCCTGCATGGCGGCCTCGAGCTTTTGAGTGCGCTCCTCGACCTTGGCTTCGAGCAGCCTCGTGCGCTCCTGACTGACGCGGTGGCGTCGCCACGCCCAGGTCCCGAAGCCGGCGCCGAGCAGCAGCACGGCCAGCAGCCGCACCCAGCCGCGCTCAGAATACGCCGATTCGATCGTGATGGGAACGCGAAGAATCTCGCCGTTCCATTTTCCCGACTCGCTCGAAGTCTGCAAGGCAAACTCGTAATCTCCCGGAGGAAGGCTCGAGTACTGCGCCGCCCGCCGCGCGCGGCAGGGGACCCAGTCGGCGTCGAAGCCGCGCAGTTGCAGACGGCAGAACTCGCCGCCCAGCGGGTCGAGGCGCAGCGTCTGAAAGACGAACTCGAGCGTCCGGCTTCGGGGGGCGACGCGGAGCTCCTGATTGAGATCCTTGGGCTGGCCATCGCTGATCACCTGGAGCAAGAGGGCGGCGGGCGGCCGGGGCGTCCGCTCGAAATCGGCCGGGTTCACGGACACCAATCCGAGCAGGCCGGGGAACCAGATCCTGCCCAGCGCATCGGTGGCTCCGGTGGCGGAGGTGACCAGACCGAAATTGGTCGTCGGCAGTGCATGGGCCTCGCCGAAACGCTCCACCAGCAACTCGCGGGCACGGCCTTCCGCGACATCCTCGACTACCCCGAGCGCTTCGCTCCGTGAGAAACGCACGAGACCCTGCCGGGTGGCGCACCAGATTTTGCCAAAACCATCAAGGGAAATATGAAACACCTGATCGCCGGCCAACAGGGGCACTGCCGTCAGAAAACGTTCTTTCCTGGTGGAATACAACTCCAGGCCATCGGTAGTGCCAATCCATAGCAACTCATCCGGATCACTGGTGATGCTGTACCAGGCGCGCGCTCTATCGGCAGCGGCATTTTCCGCCCGCCGGTAGCGGTTGCCGTCGAGCCAGTGCAGCCCCTGGTATTGAGCCAGACCCCAGATGCGGCCGTCGCGGCCAGCGGTCCACTGCCGCATGCGGGTCGGCCCGGCTAACGGTTCCACCTTCCAGCCTCCCCCGGCCGGCGGTTGATGCAGACGATAGTTGGCTCCGATGCCCGACAGGAGAAGCTGGCCGGGACGCTCATAGTGCATCGCCGGTAGCGCCATTGGCGGAACCGGAGACTGGAGCGGAAAGGGCCTCACTCCCCGCTCGTCGACGGCAAACAGGCCCTGCGTCCCCGCGGCGATCACCCCGCGCTCGGGATGAGGCAGTAGGGTCTGGACCTGCAGGACGGCTGGATCCGTGATCGTAGCCCCGACCCTGCCATCGACAATCTGAACGAGTCCGGAACTGCGCAGGCTTCCCCATATTTTCCCCTCGCGATCGACCGCTACCCCGGTCAAGTGGCTCTCTTGCAGCCCTTCACGCCGCGTAAAGATCCGAAAGAGCCGCGGACTGATCCGGTAGAGGTTGCCCCAGCGGCCGGCCGCCCAGAGATTGCCCTGCGGATCTTCCTCGAGGGTGGAGAGGATCTCCTCCTCATCCACTCCCACCGGAATCGACTCGATGACGCCGCCGCACGTTCGCCCAACCGCTTGCGCGAACCCCATCCACAGACAACCCGCGGCGTCCTCCCGGAGCGCCGACACCTCCGGCTGCGGAAGGCCTTGCGCCACGCCCCAGCTCTCCATGTGGCGATTCCGCCAGCGGAGCAATCCGCTGGCGGTCCCGACCCAGATGGAACCGTCGCGGGACGCCACGATCCGGCGAGGGCTTCCGTCGATGTTCGATGCGAACTCCCAGGTCCGGCCCGCTTCGTCCGTAGAGTATAGCCGCCGGTCGCTCATCACGCTCCAGAGCTTGCCGTTGGCGTCCCGGGTAGACAAAACGAGCTGTAAGCCTGGCGGGGCGCTGATCACCTGCGTTTCGCGGGATGGTTCGGGAGCAGGCCTCGTTACCTCTTTCGAACTTCGCGAGAGCAAAGCGATCTGGGAGCGGCGCGTGATCTCAACCTGCCCACGGTCCGGCCGCGCCCACATCGAGATGATCCCGTTCGGCTCGCGGTCTCGCGTCGGGGTATCGATTCCTTCGATCCGGAAATTGGCCAAGCTGCCGAAGCGGTCCCGGACCAGCCGGAAGATACAGCCGCTCGCCGAGCCCGCCCAGATGGCGCGGTCCGGCCCCAAAGTGAGGTGGGACAGGGTGCTTGCACTGCAACTGCCCGTACCGTTGATCCGGTATGAATCACCCAGCCGGAAGACCTCGGACTGTTTCCCGTCGAATCGAACGATCCCGTGGTTGGAGGCCAGCCAGACGTACCCATCCCCGGGCGCGAGAATGGACGCGAAGGTTTCCTCGGGGAGCCCGCTCTCGGCGCCCCAATGGCGAACCGAGAGATTGGCGAGGCGTTCGTTAGCAGGAATCGCCTCCACCATGCCCGGGACTGACAGCAATAGACAAGCCAGCGAGAAGACTCGCACGAGCTTAGTATCGGCCAATCGACCGCGACCAACAGCGTGATGTACTACGGCAGAATATTTCCATTGGCATCCATCATCTTCACCTCACCGAACCCCAACTCCCGCAGCCCTTTTTCGACCTGCGCTTTGTCGCCGACCACGACGTAGACCATCTTATCGGGACGGAGTACGATCTCCGCCGCCGCGCTGATGTCCTTCCTCGCCAGAGCATTGATGCGCTGGGCATAGGTGGTGAAGTAATCCTCCGGTAACCCATAACGGGTGATTTCGGCGAGATCGTTGAGGACCGCGCCTTTGGTCTCTCGATCGCCGGCGAGGGCGAGCGTCAGATTCAACTTGCTCTTGGCGATCTCTTCGTCCGTGACTGGCTTATCCTTGATGATCGCGCGCAACTCTTTGTCGATCTCCTGGAGCGACTCCTTGGTCTTGTCGCTCTGCACCGGGGCGTAGGCCAGGAACGTCCGTTGCCCCTTGGCGCCAATCAGCAGGGTTTGGGCGCCGTAGGCCCAGTGCTTGTCCTCGCGGAGATTCATGTTCAAGCGCGAGGTGAACGCGCCGCCGAGGATGGTGTTCATCACGTCGATGGCCTCTTCGTTCGGGTTGGCGCGCGGGGGGGCGATGTGGCCGGCGAGAATCATGCTCTGCACGGCGCCGGGCTTATCGATGAGATAGATCGTGGTCTTGGCGAGTTGCGAGACCGTGGCCAGGTTTTTCTTCGGCACCGGGGCGCTTTTCCAGGAGGCGAAGAGCTTTTCGAGCTTGGGTTGGATCTCGGCCAGCGTCGTATCGCCGACGATGAGCAGCGTGGCGTTGTTCGGCTTTACCCAGGTGTTGACGAACTGTTCGAGGGTGGCGCGGGTCATGGCCTGGACGCTCTCTTCGGTGCCGCTGCCGGTGAGCGGGTTGCCATAGGCGTGATCCTTGCCATAGAGCAGGGCGGGAAGCACGCGCTGGGCGAGGGCCACCGGCTGCACCTTCTCCCGTTGGATGGCGGCGATCTGTTGGGCCTGCAAGCGCTTGAAGTCCGCTTCGGGGAACACCGGGTTCAGGACGACGTCGGCGAACAGATCGAGCGAGGCGTCCAGGTTCATCTTGAGGGCGGACAGGGCGACGGTGGAGGCGTCGAGACTGGAGCCCGCGTTCAGGGCCGCGCCGAGGTTGGCGGTCTCCTCGCTGATGGCGAGGGAGTTGCGCCGCTTGGTGCCTTCGAGCAGCATCCGCATGGCCATGCCGCTGGTTCCGGGCAGGCCGCCTTTGTCGGCCGCGTAGCCGGCATCAATCTGGAGATTGAAGTTCACGACCGGTGTGTCGTGCCGTTCGGCGAGGACGAGCTTCAAGCCATTCGACAGGGTCGCCTTCTGCAGGGCGGGCATGCGGAGGGGCGGGGTGGGGCCGGGCTGGGGGAGCTGCTTCCTGTCAACATCCTTCGTGAGGTCTTTGTACTGCGGGACGGGATGGATTTCGAGAATGTAGGCGCCGCTGCCGGCGTACTGGTTGAGGGCGGTCCGCACATCGGCCGGGGTGGCTTCGTTCGTCCAGCGGAGGGAGTTTTCATAGCAGGCTCCGTTGCCGGTGTAGACCTCGCAAGTGGCGAGGACATCGGACTTCCCGCCGAAGCCGCCAATGCGCTCGGCGCCCCGGAGAAAGCCGGCCAGCCCTTGCGTCTTCGCGCGGGCTAATTCGTCGGCCGTGGGGCCATCTTTGAGGAATCGGGAGAACTCTTCGTCAATCGCCTTTTCCACGTCGGCCAGGCTGCCGCCGGGTTTGACGGTGGCTTCGATCGTAAACATGCCGGCGATTTCGAGCGACTCATTCTGGACAGAAACATTCGTCGCGATTTGATCCTGGTAGACGAGGCGGCGGTACAACCGGGAGGTTTTTCCGCTGCCGAGGACGGCCGCGGCGAGGTCGAGCAGTTCGACGTCCCGGTTGCCCACGCCGGGCGAGGCCCACACCTTGTAGATACGGGCCTGAGGAACCCGGTCCTGCGCCGTTTCGCGGATCGTCTCCGTCCGGCGAGGGACCCAATGCTGCGTGCGCGCGACGGGCGGGCCAGGCGGAATCCAGCCGAAGTACTTTTCCACCTTCTCCTTGGCGGTCTTGGCGTCGATGTCGCCGGCGAGGACGACGACCGCATTGGCGGCGCCGTAGTATTTCTGGAACCACTCTTTCACGTCAGTAAGGGAGGCCGCTTTCAGATCCTCCATCGAGCCGATGGGGCTCCAGGAGTAGGGATGGCCCGGGGGGAAGACGCCCTTGAGAATCAGCTCTTCGGCGATTGAGTAGGGCTGGTTTTCCCCTTGCCGTTTCTCGTTCATCACGACGCCGCGCTGCTCATCGAGTTTGGCCTGGTCGACGACGCCGAGCAGGTGGCCCATGCGGTCGCTTTCGAGGAAGAGGAGTTGGTCGAGGGCGGGGGTGGGGACGTTCTGGAAGTAGTTGGTGCGGTCGAAGTAGGTGGTGCCGTTGAGATCGGTGGCGCCGATGCGCTCCATGGCCTGGAAGTAGTCCTGGTTGTAGTTTTCGCTGCCGTTGAACATCAAATGTTCAAACAGGTGGGCGAAACCGGTGCGGCCGGGCTTCTCGTTCTTGGATCCGACGTGATACCAGACGTTGACCGCGACGATGGGCGTCTTGCGGTCTTCGTGCATCAGAAGAGTCAGTCCGTTTTTCAGGACAAACTTTTCATAAGGAATCTTAATCTCAATCTTGCCCGCTGACTGAGCGAAGGTGGCCGCCGCCAGCAAGGCGCCAAGCACGAGGGTTCTCATACCCCTTTTGTAGCATGATAGTTTCGATTAAAGGCTTAAAGGCGAATAATCCACTGGCGGCGGTAGAGGAACGAGGCCACCAGGTAGAGCCCTAGGGCGTGGGCGAGGCCGAAGCAAAGCGAGGCGAATTCGGGGGAGCCGAGCGGCACGAACAGCGCATCGTAGACCGGCTTACGCCAGCCGGTGAGGCCCCAGAGGCGGGCGATGAGGCCGCTGAGAACGTAGACGACGATGGCGTTCGAGCCATAGTGGACGAAGGGTGTAGCCCAGCGTTTCCAGCCCTGACCGTCGATGAACCAGTAGCAGGCCCCCAGCCCGAGTTGGGCCAGGCCTGCGGTGAACACGGCGAACGATACGGTCCAGATTTTCTTATTAATGGGCATGATGAGCCCGAGGAGATAGCCGGCGACAGTGAGGGCGACGCCGGTGGCGAGGAGCCAGGCGGCTTTTTCGGCGAGTTCCCGGCGGCTGCGGAGGAGGTGGCCGGCGAGGGCGCCGAACAGGAGGGTGGCGATGGCGGGGAGGGTGCTGACGACGCCTTCCGGGTCCCAGACCTTGGTCGCGCGGTAGAGGTGGCCGGGGAGGAGCATCCAGTCGATGTATTGGGAGAAGTTGCCGATGGGTTCGAGCACACCGGGTCCGTAGCCGGGGACGGGGTAGAGGGTCATGAGCATCCAATAGACGCTGCAGACGCCGACGATCACCGCGGCCTGGCCACGCCAGGTGGTGTAGAGAAAAACGAGCGCTCCGAGGAGGTAGCAGAGGGCGATGCGTTGGAGCACGCCGGGAATGCGGATGGTGGAGAGGTTGTAGTAGGGGAAGCCGGCGAGGAAGAGGCCGAGGCCGAAGATGAGGGCGCTGCGGCGGAGGGTGTGGCGGATGAGAACGGACTTATCGCCGCCCTCTTCGACGCGGCGGGCAAACGAGAACGTCATGGCAACGCCGACGATCCAGAGGAAGAAGGGGAAGATGAGATCGGTGGGCGTCCAGCCGTGCCAATCGGCGTGGAGGAGGGGCGGGTAGGCCTGGGAGTAAGAGCCGAGATTATTGACCAGCATCATGGCGGCGATGGTGAGGCCGCGGAACGCATCGAGGGAGACGAGGCGTGGTTTTGTCGATAGAATGTTGGCCAAGAAGGTATTATGCATCGTCTGGTTGCGGCTGCGGTCTTGTTGGTAATTCCGGGATATGGTCAGGGCCTGCCTGAGCAGGCGGCTAAGATTCTGGGGGCGAATTGTACGTCGTGTCACGGCGGGTCGCTGCGGGTTTCCGAGTTGGATCTGCGGACGCGGGACGCGATGGTGAAGGGCGGCACGCGGGGGGCGGCCCTGGTAGTCGGCAAGGCCGAAGAGAGCCGGCTGTACCGGTTCGCGGCGGGATTGGATCAGCCGCAGATGCCGCCGGGCAAGAAGCTATCGGACGCGGAGCTGGCGACGCTGAAAGCGTGGATTGACGCCGGAGCGGAGTTGACCGGAGCGCCGGTGGCGACGGGATCGCTGGCGGCGGCCGAGGAGCGGCCGATTACCGAGAACGAACGGAAGTATTGGGCTTTCCAGAAGCCGGTGCGTCCGTCGGCTCCGGCGGGGAATGCGATCGATCATTTTCTGGCGCTGAAGTGGAAAGCGAAGGGCTTGACGCCGGCGCCGCGCGCCTCGAAGCAGGTGCTGGTGCGGCGGGCCTATCTGGACCTGATCGGGCTGCCGCCGACGCCGGCGCAGGTGGCGGCTTTTGTGAACGACACGCGGCCGGACGCCTGGCGGCGGCTGGTGGACGAACTCCTGGCTTCGCCGCATTACGGCGAGCGCTGGGCCCGGCATTGGCTCGATGTGGTGCGGTATGCCGATTCGGGCGGCTTTGAGTACGACCGCGACCGGAATAATGCCTACCGGTACCGGGATTATGTCGTAAAGGCGTTGAATAGCGATAAGCCGTTTGACCGATTTCTGAAGGAACAACTCGCCGGCGATGAGCTGTATCCGAACGACCCGGAGGCTTGGGTGGCCACGGGCTTCCTGCGGCTGGGGCCGGAGAACAACGTCAAGAACGAGCAGACGCGTCTTGATGAGTTGGACGATTTGGTGGTGACGGCTTCGAACGGACTGCTGGGCATGACGGTGGGTTGCGCGCGGTGCCACAACCATAAGTTCGACGCGATTCCGCAGAAGGATTACTACCGGATGCAGGCCGTGTTCTTCCCGTTGAAGCCGATGGACCGGCCGCTCGTGGATCCTCCGGCGGAAGCGAAGTTCAAAGCCGAGACGAAGGCTGTTGAAGAACGGCAGAAGCCGCTGCGGGAGGAGTTGAAGGCCGTCGAGAAGCCGTTCCGCGACAAGATCATCGCCCGGCGGAAAGACACGATGCCGGACTACCTGCGGAAGGCGCTGGAGACTCCGGAGGCGCAGCGGACCGACGGGCAGAAGCTGAACGTGATTCAGTTTGAGAAGAGCGTCGAGAACATCTACGAAGACGATCTGGTGCGGGAGATGACGGCCGAGGCGGTGGCGGCGCGGAAGCGGCTGGTGGACCAGATCGCGGCGCTCGACAAGACCAAGCCGGAGATGCCGACGGCGATGACGATTACCGAACCCGGCCGCGTGGCGCCGCCGTCGCACTTCCTGCACCGGGGGGGCGCGGGGGCGAAAGGCAGCGTGATGACGCCGGGGGTGCTTTCGGCGGCGGTGCGGGAGGACTGGCCGTTCCCGGAAGCTCCGGCCGATGCCAAGACGAGCTACCGGCGGGCGGCGTTTGCCAACTGGGTGGCTTCGCCGGACAACCCGCTGGTGCCGCGCGTGTGGGTGAACCGGATGTGGCAGTTCCACTTTGGCGAAGGCATCGTGCGGACGCCATCGAACTTCGGCAAGATGGGCGACCGGCCGACGCATCCGGAGTTGCTGGACTGGCTGGCGACGGAGTTGATGGCCAACAACTGGAGCGTGAAGCATATGCACCGGTTGATGATGAACTCGGCGGCATACCAGATGGCGAGCGACGATGCGGACGAGAACCGGAAGATTGATCCGGAGAATAAGCTGCTGTGGCGGATGCCGCGGCGGCGCCTGGAAGGTGAGGCGATTCGGGATTCGATCCTGGCGCTGGCGGGGACGCTGGACCAGACTGTTGGCGGGCCGGCGGTGCTGCCGTATATCGATCCGGCGCTGTTCCAGGCGTCGTCGAAGCGGACGTGGAACGGGAAGGCTGTGGATGATCCGTCGACGAACCGGCGGAGCTTGTACGTGTTTTCGAAACGCTCGATTCCGCTGCCGATGCTCGAGGTTTTTGATAAGCCGGACACGATTACGTCGTGCGCGCGGCGGAACCGGTCGACGATTGCACCGCAGGCGTTGATCCTGATGAACAACGAGTTTGTGCAGTTGCAGGCCAAGGCCTTTGCCACGCGGCTGACGCGGGAGGCGCCGACGGCGGAGGCGCGGGTAGCGCGCGGGTATCAACTGGCGTTCGGGCGGGAGCCTTCCGCGCGGGAGGCGAAGCGGGCGGTGGAGTTTATCAATGGTGCGCCGACGGGGTTAGTGGACTTCTGCCACGCCCTATTCAATGTGAACGAGTTTGTGTATGTCCCATAAGCGTTTGTGGTCTCGCCGTGAGTTATTGATGGCCGCCGGCGGCGGCATTCCGGGGTTGGCGCTGGCTAACATGCTGGCGCCGAAGCAGCCGCATTTCCCCGCCAAGGCGAAGGCCGTGATCTCGATCTTCTGCTACGGCGGCGTGAGCCACATGGACACGTTCGACCCGAAGCCGATGCTGAAGCAGCGCGCCGGGGAGACGATTCCCGGGAAGAAAGTGGTGCCGTCGCAGGGCAACCCGGGCGGACTGATGCCGGCGTTGTGGGAGTTCAAGAAGTATGGGCAGTCGGGGATGGAGGTTTCGAGCCTGTTCCCGCATGTGGCGCAGAAGGTGGATGAGATTGCGTTTATCCGCTCGATGCACTGCACCTCGAACGACCATGGTCCGGCGTTGTTCCAGATGAACACCGGGTTCATTCAGGCGGGGTATCCGTCGATGGGAAGCTGGCTGACGTACGGGCTGGGGACGGAGAATCAGAACCTGCCTGGGTTTGTGGTGTTCACGGATCCGCGGGGCGGCCCGATTGGCGGGGCGCCGAACTGGGGGAACGGCTTCATGCCGGCGGCTTACCAGGGGACGCCGTTCCGGCCGACGGGGAATCCGATTGTGGATTTGCGGCCGCCGAAGGATATGACGGATCAGCGGCAGCGGCGGTGGTTAGATTTCGTCGCGAAGATGAATCAGGACCATATCGAGAAGAACCCGTTTGATACGGAGTTGAGCGCGCGGATTGAGTCCTACGAGTTGGCCTACCGGATGCAGACGAGCGCGACGGAGGCGGTGGATGTCGAGATTGAGTCGGCGGCGACGAAGAAGCTATATGGGTTAGATGAGGAGCGGACGTCGTATTTCGGCCGGCAGGCGCTGATGGCGCGGCGGTTGGTGGAGCGGGGGGTGCGGTTTGTGCAGCTGTACTCCGGGGGCGGAAACTTTGGGGACAGCTGGGATGCGCACTGGGACTTGAAAGAGAACCACGACCAGCACTGCGGGGAGACGGATAAACCGATTGCGGGTCTGCTGACGGATCTGAAGTCGCGGGGGTTGCTCGATTCAACGTTGATCATCTGGCACGGAGAGTTTGGGCGGTTGCCGATTTCGCAGCGGATGAGCGGGCGGGATCATAACCCTTATGGATTCACGGTGTGGCTGGCGGGCGGTGGGATTAAGGGCGGGACGTGCGTGGGGGCGACGGATGAGTTCGGGCTGGAGGCGGTGGAGGATCGGAAGTCGGTGAACGATCTCCATGCGACGATGCTGCACTTGCTGGGGTTTGATCATACGCGGCTGACGTATCCGCACAATGGGCGGAATATGCGGTTGACGGATGTGGAGGGCGAGGTGATTAAGAAGATCGTGGCGTAATCGTTGGTTGCGGAAACCGCGGAAGCGGGGGAGAATGCGGATATGTCAGCCTTGGTCGAGACAATTCCGCTGGAGATCGATGCTCATGGCAGATATCGAGTCTCGGGTACTCGCATCCTCCTCGAAGTGGTCCTAAACGCCTATCGACAAGGGAAGTCCGCGGAGCAGATTGTCGAGGACTTTCCGCGGCTGACATCGGCAACGGTTTATCTTGTCCTAGGCTATTGCCTCAGTCATCCCGATGAGGTCGCGGCCTATCTAGCTCGGATAGACCACGAGGATGCTGAGCTGTTGGCCGCCCATCCAGAATGGCAACCAGTGGGGCTCCGAGCGAAGTTGGAGGCTCGGCGAGCCAAGGTTTGAAGTGGGCTACGGACGAGAACGTAGACGGTGCGATCACGCGGGGCTTGCTCCGGAAAGGGGTCGACGTCGTCCGAGTTCAGGACTATCCGGAAGTCTATGAGCAGCCAGATGAGATCGTTTTGGCATGGACCACGGCAGAAGATCGCATTCTGGTGACCGGTGACCGGAGAAGTATGGAGCCGGCCCGCCGAATGCAGTTTGCTATTGCAGGCAAGTGTTCCCCGATCGTCTACTTGCGCCGATCCGTGAATGTGGGCGAAGTCATCGATGAAATTGAGTTGCTTGATCAATGCTCTAGCCCTGACGATTGGGCCAGCGGCGTCTTGTGGATTCCCTGAGCGCTAGCGGGCTTGGCTGAGAGCGTAGACCGCGAAGGATGCGAGCCAGTGATCGCCGCCGTAGTTGCCGCCGGTGACGTTTGGCAACGCGGCGTCGAGGAGCTTGCGGGCGGACGCGAGCATGTTCTGGGTCCGGGCGGAGTTCGGCGGGAGTGCGCCGGCGACGCCGAATAAGCACCAGGCGCGGCTTAGATAAAGGCCGTCCAAATGAACAATCTGGTAGTCGCTGCGGTCGGAGACCTCGGGCGCCTTTGTGAGATTGGCCAGGCCGGCAGTCGTCATGAACTTGTTGAACCACAGCCGGAACTCCTCGGCGGGAAGGACGCGGCGCATCAGGTCCGCCACTTCGAGCGAGGGGGAGAGGAAGTCGGTACCGTCTGGTTCCTGCACCGCGGCGACGGCGGTGTTGTTGCCGTAGTAATCCTTGGCCCGCTGCAGGATCTGGGCCTCGAATTTGGCGTCCTTGGCGGTGCGGGCCCAATCGAGGGCAAAGACCAGGCCGAAGGCGGTATTGGGGTGGACGCCGGTGCGGTTGGGATAGGTCTGCTTCGGCAGATAGGCGGTCCAGAGGTCGACGATGAGGCTCGTGAGCGGCGCGAGATTCTTCGCCCATTGCTGGGCCTGCGGGTCGTCCCAGGTGCGGAGCTCTTCGTCGAGCTTGAGCAGCCAGGCCCAGCCGTAGGTGCGTTCGAAGGTCTTGGCGAGTTTGTAGTTCGTGAAGTACTTCACCTCTCCGGCGAGAGCGGCGGGTTCGAAGCTGGCGGCGAGGATCTGGCGAATCCGCGGCTCCTTGGGAAGACCCTTCGTGGTCTTGAGCAGCCGGATGAGCATCCAGTGGCCATGGACGCTGGAGTGCCAGTCGAAGCAGCCGTGGAAGGACGGATGGAGCTGGCGCGGGGAGAGCCGGGCGTCCGTTTCGTTTTCGATGGTGTGGGCGGTTTTGTTGGGGTACTCCTGCTGGATGCAGTGGAGCGGGAGTTCGGCGAGGCGAGAGGCGATTTCAGGAGTCAGCATTTGGGCGGCCGCCGGGACGGCGAGGAGAAAACAGACCAGAAGCGGGTTCATCGATTCTCTTATCTTCGCAGGACTGGTAAGCTCTAGCGGATGATTCGATGCGTTCTTCTTTCGTTGCTCGTGCTGGGCGGGTTACTGGCTCAGGGGCTGCCGGTTCGCACGGTGATGGTGCCGATGCGGGACGGGGTGCGGCTGGGCACGGACGTCTACCTGCCGAAGGCGGAGGGGAAGTTTCCGGTGCTGCTGACGCGGACTCCGTATAACAAAGCCGGGTCGGCGGCGGCGGTGGCGCCGTTTGTCGCGGCGGGATACGCGGTGGTGGTGCAGGATGTGCGGGGACGGTATCAGAGCGAAGGGAGTTGGGTTCCGGTGCGGGATGATCCCAACGATGGCTTCGACACGGCGAAGTGGATTGGGGCGCAGCCGTGGTGCGACGGCGGTATCGGCACGTTCGGATCGTCCTACGGCGGGGCGACGCAGCACGCGCTGGCGATTGCCGGGGCTCCGTTTGTGAAAGCTCTGATTCCGCGCAACGCCATGTCGAACTTCGGCCGCTACGGGTTGCGGCACAATGGCGCCTTTGAGCTGCGCTGGTTGAACTGGGTGCTGACGCTGGGCAATCCCGCGGGGACGCAGTATTTGCGGGCGGCGGCGGAGCGGGCGGCTTCGAGCCCGGCGGCGGCGCAGGCGCTGGTGGATCTGGCGGGGCAGGTGCAGGAGTATGCCCGGGCGCTGCCGTTGCGGCCGGGGACGACGCCGCTGCAGTTCGCGCCGGACTACGAGAAGTGGCTGGTGGAGGCGATGGGGCACGGCGACTACGACGCGTTCTGGAAAGATCACGGGTCGAGCGTGGTGGACCATCTGGCCGAGTTCAAGGACGTGCCGGCGTATCACGTGACGGGTTGGTACGACTCGTGGGGCACGCCGGCGGCCAACCTGAACTTCGTCGAGCTGCGGAAGGCGAAGAAGAGTTTGCAGCGGTTGATTGTGGGGCCGTGGATCCATAGCTCGGAGAACCTGAACCATGCGGGATTGGCGCAGTTCACTCCGGACGCCGCGCTGGATCTGCCGGCGTTCCAATTGCGGTGGTTTGACCGTTGGCTGCGGAACATCCGCAATGGTGTGGATACGGAGCCGCCGGTGCGGCTTTATGTGATGGGCGGGGGCGATGGGCGCAAGACCCCGGAGGGCCGGATCTTCGTCGGCGGAAAGTGGCGCGACGAGCAGGAGTGGCCGCTGGCGCGGACGGTGTATACGCCCTACTACTTGCAGGCGGGCGGGAAGCTGGGCCCGGTGAAGCCGGGAAAGGCGGAGCCGGTTTCGTACCTGTTCGATCCGGCGAACCCGGTACCCACCCTGGGCGGGAACATCTCTTCGCAGGGCCCTTTGGCGTTTCAAGGGGCGGCGGATCAGAAATGCCGGACGGGCTACTGGCTGTGCCGGGATCAGTTGCCGCTCGGGGCGCGCAGCGATGTGGTCGTGTTTCAGACCGAGCCGCTGGCTGAGGATCTGGAGGTGACGGGGCCGCTAAAGGTGAAGTTGTGGGCGGCGACGGACGGCCTGGATACGGACTTCACGGCGAAGCTGGTGGACGTGTATCCGCCGAATGCTTCGTTTCCGGCGGGGGTGGAGTTGTTAGTCGGGGACAGCATCGTCCGGGCGCGGTACCGGAAGGGATTGGAGCGAGCGGTGATGATGACGCCGGGCGTGGCGGAGGAGTTCAACCTGGAGCTGTACCCGACTTCGCTCGTGTTTCAGAAGGGCCACCGGATTCGCGTGGACATTTCGAGCAGCAACTTTCCGCGGTTCGATGTGAACCCGAACACCGGGGAACCGCTGAACGGGAACCGGGGGAAGCGGGTGGCGCGGAACACGATCTATCTCGACGGGGAACACGCTTCGCATATTCTGCTGCCGGTGATTCCGGCGAAGTAGTCAGTTGTAGAGAGCGCGGAGGCGTTCGTAACGCTCGAGCGTTTCGCGCTGCAGCGTGGTGTTGCCGAGGGCGGCAGCGCAGCGGGCGAGTTGATAGAGGATCGGCGCGTCGGTGGGATCGAGGGTGGCGGCGCGCTCGAAGGCCGGGAGGGCCTGGCGGCAGTCGCCTCGGCGTTGATGGATCTTGCCGAGGAGGGCGTGGACCAGGAAGGCGTTGGGGGCAAGCCGGGCGGCGCGGTTGGCGGCGGCGAGGGCCTTTTCCGGTTCATTCGCATCGAGGGCGAGGCGCGCGAGGCCGAGGTGGCCGAGCCAGGAGTTCGCCAGTTGGTAGTGGCGGGCGGCTTCTTCCGGCTGTTGATCGAGTTCGAGGCACCAGCCGAGGTGGTAGAGCGAGGGACTGTGTTGCGGGTTGCGGGCGAGGGCCTGGCGGAATTCGGCGGAGGCGCGGTCGCAGCGGCCGACGTCGTCGAGGTAGTAGCGGCCAAGGGCGTAGTGGGGATCGGGGCTTTGGGGAAGCAGGGGAATGGCCGCGGCGGCTTTCTGGGCGAAGAGGGTTTTCTGGCCGGCGAGGTAATAGGCGTAGGCGAGGAGGAGGACGGTGTTGCCGTCGCGCGGGTGGCGGGCTTCGGCGGCGCGGAGTTGGCGGATGGCGGCGAAGGTGTCGCCCTGGCGAAGGAGCTGTTGGGCGGGATGGTCGATGGGAAGTTCGAGCGGTTGCGCGGCGAGCGGGGAAGTTGCGATGATGAGGCCCGAAATGAGGCTGCGGCGAACGAGAGAGGCGATCGTGTTCTGCATGGCGATGCGGCTGGGGGCTCAGTTTCAACCGCCGCTCGAGGCGGAGACTCCCGAGGAGTTCGACTCCTATCTTACGGTGGAGGCGGCGGGCGCGGGGCGGGAGGCGATTGCGCGGAGCGCGGCGTTTCGCAAGCAGTGGCCGGCGTCGAAGCTGTTGCCGCGGGTCTGGGAGATTCGCTTCTTCGCCCGGCAGAAGCTGGGGGAGGCGGCCGAGGCGCGGCAGGACGGGGAGGAGGCGTTGCGGCTGGCGCCGGGGAACCTGACGGTGCGCGCCGCGCTGGCCGTGCAGTTGGCGAGTGAAGAGGGGGAGGCGGCGGAGGGCCATGCGCGGACCGTGCTGGACGAGTTAGCCAAGACGAAGATCCGGCGCGGGGTGCCGCTTGCGCAGTACGAAGCCACGGCGGCCAAGCTGCGGGGGCAGGCGCGGGTGGCGCTGGGTTTGGTGAAGTTCCGGCGGGGCGATGCGGCGGGAGCGCTGGGGGAATTGGAGGAGGCGGACCGGTTGGCCCCCGATCCGGCGTTGAGCTACCGGCTGGGACGACTGTACGCCGCGCTCGGAAGAACCGCGGAGGCGCGGCGCCGGTTGACCGAGGCCGCCCAGGCCACCGACCCCGCGCTGGCGGAGCGGGGCCGGGCGGCACTGGCGGAACTGCCGCTACTGGATCGCTAGGCTGACCGTGCGGGGACTGCGGATGCCGCCCACCTCCACGACGACGGGGACGAGTCCCGGCGCCAGATCGCGCGGCACCCGGACATTCAACTGCGTCAAGCCACTCACCACACCCGGGGTGCTGCCGGCGAAGAGGAGCTCGGCTTCGCGGTCTCCGATGAACACCCGGACGGGTTGGGCCGGGCGGGGCGGGTTGCCGCCGGTGACCTCGCCGTCGGCCTGGGCGGGAGTGGTCCGCCCGGTTCCGGTGGCGTACAGGACGACGATGGCTCCGCGGTCGGCGGGGTTGTCCGGGGTGTTGATGCTGCCGTTCTGGTTCAGGAAGGCTCCGCCACCGCCGCCGGAGGAGTTGAACGTGAAGAAGGCCGGCGAGGCGGGTTGGACGGGCGCCGTTAAGGAGTTCGTGGGGCGGCCGCCCACTTCGACGCGCAGATTGACGGCCGTATCGGGAATGCCGTACGGGACGACACAGTTAATCTGATTGGCGGAGACGTAGGCCAGGGGCGCGGGAATGCCGTTGAACAGGACGCGGGTGTCGTTGAGTTGGGTGGCGACGCGGCCTTGCGAGTCGAGCGCCAGTCCGGCGGGAGAGGGCGGCCCGATGGCCAAGCCATAGAGCGTGAGAATCTGGCCGGGGGCCAGGGCGGCGCTGATCTGGCTGGCGGCGTTGACGGTTCCGATGGGGGTGATCTGGTTGGGAACGGCGAAGCGGGCGGAGATGAACAGATCCTGGTCGATTTGGACGCGCGTGAGAAGTTCGGTGCCGGAGGCGGCGTCGCCCCATCCAGTGAACTCGAACCCGGCCCGCGGGGAGGCGACGACGGTGAGCGTGGACCCCTCCGCAACGAAGCCATCCGGCGGGAGGGGCGGATCGACGGAGATGGTTCCGCCGGCGCTCGGGGAGGTCAGCAGGGTGACGCGGTGTTCGGCGTTGAAGTTGGCGGTGAGGGTGGCCGGGGAGTCGGTGGCCACGTAGTCCTGGGAGGCATCCGAACCCAGGGACCAGCCGGCGAAGTTATAGCGGGAGTTGGTGGTAGCAGCTGTCTGGAACGGCGTGGCGATGCGCAGGGTATGCGAGGTGCCGGGCGCCCAGAGGAAGCGGCGAGGCGTCGTGATGGTGGTGCCATCGACGACCACTCGCAGGCCGGGAGGGTTCGACGTCACCGTGGTCACCACGCTGTTGGTGAAGGAGGCGGTGTAGCGGAGATCGGGGCCGGAGACCGGAATGCGGATGGGGTTCGCGCTGCCATGGGTGTTGAAGAAGCCGAATCCGGACCAGTTCGTAAAGGTGAAGCCATCGGCGGGGACGGCGTTGAGGCGGACGACGGTGCCCAGCGGGACGAGGCCGTTCTCCGGCGCGGGCGTGGACTCGATGGCGCCGGCGGGCGCGGGATTGGCGGCGATGGGGAACGGGACCAGGCGCCGGTAGTGCGCCGTAAAGACCGTGGTGGCCGTGGATGCCGTCATGGTTTGCGAGCGCAGGCCGAAGTTCGACCAGCGGCCGAAGACCAGTTCGATCGAGTCCCTGGTCTGGTCGGGGGCTTCGACGGTGTGGGTGGAGCCGGGCGTCCAGTCGAAGCTGGCGGGGGTGGTGACGGTGGCGCCATCGACGATCAGATTGAGGCCGGGCGGGTTCGAGGTGATGGTGGTGCGGCGCGGCACCGTGCCATGGATCCGGCTGACGGCGTCGATGTCCGAAGGGGAGAGGCCGTCGCGTTGGCCGATGGCGATGCCGCTCGGGATGGTCTCCATGGCGTAGAGCAGCGGGAGGGCGAAGCCCGATCCCGAGTAATGCATGATGGAATCGAACGGGTAGGCGCCGATATCCTCGCCGTCGTTGAGCGAGGGGGCATATTGCGACCAACTGCCGCGGTCGATGGCGGGGTAGTCGACGGCGACGAACAGATTGCGATCCTGGCGGGACTGGGTGTGCCAGAGGCCGATGGCATGGCCGATTTCGTGGATGACGGAGCCGAGGGGGCAGTTGTCGGGAAGGTTGATGAACTGGCGTCCGCCGATGCGGCCGACGTTCGAGGAGCAGGCAAAGCCGTTGCGGCGGCGGAACTGGATGTAGTCGGTTTCGGTGGTGCGGGGGATGAGGCGCAGGGGGGTGTTGGTGTTCCAGGCGCGGATGGCGGCTTCGACGCGGGTGGCGATTTCGGGAACGTCGTCATCAATGACGTAGGGCACGACGCCGTCGGGCCACCGGAAGCGCTGGCCGAGGACCAGACTGGCGGCGCGCGGGTTTTTGCCCTCCACCTCTGAGACGGGGCCGAGGACGATGTCGCCGACGAGCGCTTCGCCGTCGACGACCTGATACCGGACCATGCGGCCTTGGATTTCCGTTTCGCGCCAAACCGGCGCCTGAGCGGCCAAGGGGAGAGCGAGGAGGAGAAGCGTAAGGAGTTTCATGGGGACGGGAACAGCGAGATTCCGGCGACGCCGGCGGCACCTGCTTCTTCACAGTGTTGCGCGTTTTCGACCGTAATGCCGCCGAGGGCGAAGAGAGGTATGTTAACAACGGCGCAAGCCTCGCGGAGGGCGGGGAGGCCGAGGCCGGGATGGTAATCGGGTTTGGAGAAGGGCTGAAAGATGGGGCTGAAGAAGACGTAGTCGGCGCCTTCGGTTTCGGCCTGGCGGAGCTCGGCGAGTGTGTGGCAGGAGACGCCGATCAGAAAGCCGGGAGGGGTGATGGCGCGCAAGAGGCGCGGCGCGGGGCTGTGGGCGGGCAGGTGGACCCCGTGGGCGCGGGCGGCGAGGGCGACATCGAGGCGGGAGTTGACGATGATCTTCTTTTCCGGCGCGAGCAGGAGCGCTTGGCGGACGAGGGCGTAGAGCGGGCGGGCGGGGAGATGCTTCGAGCGCAGTTGGAACCAATCCGCCTGGGGATGCGGCCGGGCGTGATCGGCGATCTGGCAGAAGAGCATCGTCTCTCCCTCAAAGGATGTGCAGGGCGGCGGGCGGGAACTCCACGAGCCATTCGCGCGTGGCGCGGAGCGGCTCAAAGACGGGGCGCGGCATTTCGACCGTGATGCCTTCGGCGAAATGGAGCAGGACGGATTGGGTTCGTTCCGCAAAATGAGTGAGCGTGACGGGGAGCTGGTTGGCGGCGGGGGCGCCGGAGCGGGGCAGGGCGCGGAGGGCGGAGGAGAGTAGGCAGAGGGTGACGCGGTCGCCGAGCAGGTGGCCGGGATAGTAGGGGCCGTTCAACTCGGTTTCGAGGCAACGGAGGCGGGAGGTCTGGCGGCCGGGGTCGAGGGCGAGGATTTCGGCGGGGAGGAGAACGTGAAGGCCGAGGAGGCGGGCGGCATCGGCCGAAGCGGGATGGTCGAGGACCTGGCGGGTGGGTCCGCTTTGGAGGAGGCGGCCTTGGTCGAGGAGGAGCAGCGAGGCGGCAACCTCGACGGAGCTTTCGAGATCGTTGGTGGCGAGCAGGATGGGCAGGTTCTCGAGCGAGCGGAGAATGCTGTAGAGCTCCTGGCGGTGGGCGGGGGCGAGGCCGCGAGCGGCATCGTCGAGCAGGAGCAGACGCGGCGAGCGGATGAGGGCGCGAGCGAGGGCGGCGCGGAGGGGTTCGTTGCCGGTGAGGGCGGCGGGGCGGCGGTGGGCGGCGGCGGTGAGTTCGAACTCGTCGAGGGTTTCCTTGAGGCGGCGGGCGCGTTCGCGGGACGGGAGGCTGTGGGCGGCGAAGGCGAGGTTTTCACTGACGGTGAGGTGAGGGAAGAGAGGCGCGACCAAGCCGCAGCGGCGCAGTTGGGGCGGCAGATTGACGCGGGTTTCACCGTCGAAGAGGATGGAGTCGTCCAGCATGATGCGGCCGCCGGATGGCGTGGCGAGGCCGGTGAGGAGTTCGAAGATCCGGGACTTGCCGGCGCCGGAGGGGCCAAAGAGGACGGTGATGCCGGGGCGGCACTCAAAGGCGAGGTCGAGGGAGAAACCGGGAAGGGAGTGTTTGAGGCGCGCCTGCAGCATGGTCAGATCCGGTGGGGCAGGAGCAGCGCCCTCAGGGCGAGGAGGAGGAAGACGGTGGCGGGCACGCGAAGCAGCGACCGCGCCGCCAGCGGTACGGCGATGCCCGAAAGAACGCGCCAATCTGAGGCTCCGAGGGTGCGGGCGGTGTTTTCATGGAGCGGGTCGACGGAAAGAAAGGCTTGGCGAGCCAGCAGGATGAACAGAGGCGCGGCCTTGACGAAGTCACCCACAATGGGCCGTTCCGTCGGGCCGAACGGCAGCAACAGGAAGAGGAGGAGCGCCGCGGTAACGAAGTGGGAGGCCGCCGTGCGATGCCGGGCCAGTCTCCAGGCGAAAGGCAGGCAGGTGAGCAGCGCGAGGAGCGTGGCCAGGGCAGCGTTGCGGAGGAGCAGAGACCATTCGTACGGCATAGGGAGGAGCCAAACAAAGTATAGCCGTTTTGTTTTAATTGGGAGTATGCAAATTGCGGGTAAGCGGGCGGTGGTGACGGGTGGGGCGTCCGGTTTGGGCGCGGCGGTGGTGGCGATGTTGCGGGAGGCGGGGGCGGAGGTCCGGGTGCTGGACCGGGCGCAGGGGCAGGACGTGCTGCGGGATGGCGATGTGGAGATGGCGGTTTTGGGCGGGGTGGATATTGTCGTGAACTGCGCGGGGGTGGCGACGGCGCAGCGGACGGTGGGCCGGGAGGGGCCGAGGGCGCTTGAAGATTTTGAGCGGGTGATCCGGGTGAATCTGTTGGGTACGTTTAACGTGATCCGGCTGGCGGCGGCGGCGATGATGGAAAACGCGCCGGGGCCGGACGGGGAGCGGGGCGTGATTGTGAACACGGCGTCGATTGCGGCGTTTGACGGGCAGATTGGGCAGGCGGCGTATGCGGCGTCGAAGGCGGCGGTGGCGGGGATGACGCTGCCGCTGGCGCGGGAGTTTGCGCGGGCGGGGATTCGCGTGGTGGCGATTGCGCCGGGATTAATGGATACGCCGATGATGGACGCGCTGCCGGCAGCGGTGCGGGAGGAGGTGGGTAAAACGGTGCCGTTTCCCAACCGGTTGGGGCGGCCGGAGGAGTTCGCCGCGCTGGTGCGGCAGGTGGTGGAGAACGTCTATTTGAATGGCGAAACGATCCGTTTGGACGGGGGAATTCGATTGAATTCCAAATGACCGTGTCAACTGTGTTATTCTGTCGGGTGACATCAAACGATTAAGGGAAGACTAAGGAGTATCCACTTTACGGCATGGCACTGGCGGCGGAATCGAAACAAGAAGTAATCGCGAAGTACAAGATCCACAAGGATGATTGCGGTTCGCCAGAGGTCCAGGTTGCGATCCTGAGCCAGCGCATTACGCAGTTGCAGGATCATTTCAAGGCCAACAAGAAGGACCACAGCTCACGGCGTGGACTCTTGATGATGGTAGCCCGGCGGCGTCGCCTGCTGGATTATCTGAAGGGCGTCAGCCCCCAGCGTTACAAGACGCTGATCACTGGCCTGGGCATCCGTCGTTAGAGGAAAGCTTAGATAAGTCCGCTCCGGTGGCGGATGAGACTGCGCGTACAATCGCTCCTCGCGTCTCCTTGATTTCGAGTCAATTCGGTTCAAGGAATAGCAATGCTTCATAAAGTAGATATTGACCTGTTTGGTCTGCCGGTTTCGTTCGAGACCGGCCACATGGCCAAACAGGCAAACGGATCTGTGATTGTCCGCTCAGGTGACTCGGTGGTGCTGGTCACCGCCTGTACGGCCCCCAAGCCGAAGCCGAACGCGGATTTCTTTCCGCTGACGGTGGACTACCGGGAGTATACGTATTCCACGGGCCGGTTCCCTGGCGGTTTCATCAAGCGCGAAGGGCGCCCGTCGGAAAAAGAGATTTTAACGAGCCGGATGATCGATCGCCCGATTCGTCCGTTGTTCCCGGAAGGGTACTCGCACGAGACGCAGGTGATCGGCATGTTGTTGTCGGCCGATCCGGAACGCGACCCGGGCACCCTGGCGATTGCCGGTGCGGGCGCGGCGTTGGCGATCAGCGATATTCCGTTTCATCACGTCCTGAGCGCGGTGCGCGTGGGCAAGGTGGACGGGAAGCTGGTTCCGAACCCCTCCTATGCGCAAGCGGCTGTTTCGACGATGAGCATCATCGTCGCCGGTACCGACAACGGCATCGTGATGGTGGAAGCGGGCGCCGAGCATGTTCCCGAGGCCGAGATTCTCGAGGCGATCGAGTTTGGTCACGAGTGCTGCAAGAAGCTGAACGCGGGCATCCGGGAGCTGATGACGCTGGCCGGTAAGGCCAAGCGCGAGTACACGCCGAAGGCGATTAACCAGGAGCTGTTCGACGAGATCGACGCCTTCATCCGTCCCGAGCTGAGCGACGCGCTGAACACCAAGAAGTACGGCAAGCTCGAAAGCTACGCGCGGATTGACGGGGCCAAGGCGAAGGTCGTCGAGAAGTATCCCGAAGAGAAGCAGGCTGAGGCCAAAGAGCTGTTCAGCATGTTGAAGGAGCGCATCTTCCGCGATGAGATGTTGAAGGATCGCCGCCGTCCCGACGGCCGCGCTTTCGATGAAGTCCGCCACATCGAGTGCGAAGTGGGCATTCTGCCCCGGACGCACGGTTCGGCGCTCTTCACCCGTGGTGAGACGCAGGCGCTGGTGACGACGACGCTCGGCACGAAGGACGATGAGCAGCGGATTGAGTTGCTTGATCCGACCGTGCTTTCGAAGCGCTTCATGCTGCACTACAACTTCCCGCCGTTCTCGGTGGGCGAAGTGGGCTTCATGCGCGGCGCGGGACGCCGGGAGATCGGCCACGGTGCGCTGGCGGAACGGTCGATGGCGGCCGTGGTGCCTTCCGAGAAGAAGTTCCCGTACACGATCCGCGTGGTGAGTGACATTCTCGAATCGAACGGTTCGAGCTCGATGGCTTCGGTTTGCGGCGCTTCGCTGTCCATGATGGACGCGGGCGTGCCGGTGTCGAAGGCGGTGGCCGGTATCGCGATGGGGTTGGTGAAAGAGGGCGACCAGTACGCCATTCTGACCGACATCGCCGGTGCTGAAGACCACTACGGCGACATGGACTTCAAGGTGTCTGGTTCGGCGGACGGCATCACCGGTCTGCAGATGGACATCAAGGTTCCGAACGTGACCACGGAGCTCATGAAGGAAGCGATGGAACAGGCGCGGAAGGCGCGGCTGCACATCCTGGACATCATGACGAAGTGCATCGATAAGCCGCGCGGCGACCTGTCGCTGCACGCTCCGCGCATCCACACCATGACGATCCCGACCGACAAGATTCGGGAGCTGATTGGGCCGGGTGGCAAGATGATCCGGAGCATCACGGACGAGACGGGTTGCAAGATCGACATCAACGACGACGGCACGGTGAACATTTATGCCACCGACGGCGTCGCGGCGCAGAAGGCCATCCAGCGCGTTACGGACATTTGCGCCGTGGCGGAGCCGGGCAAGACCTATCTGGGCAAGGTGGTTCGGATTGTTGATTTCGGCGCGTTCGTCGAGATCTTCCCCGGCACCGACGGCTTGCTGCACATCAGCGAGATCGCCGAGAGCCGCGTGAAGGAAGTGCGGGACGAGTTGAACGAAGGCGACCAGATCATGGTGAAGGTGCTGGCGCTTGAAGGCAACAAGATCAAGCTGAGCCGGAAAGCGGTGCTGAAAGAGCAGCGCGAGAAGTTGAAGGCCGAGGCTGGTCAGTAGCTTCGACCTGGCTGAACGCAACGGCCGCCCGGGGGAGACCCTGGGCGGCCGTTTTCGTTGTCACCTTCGCTTCCGCTTTCGCATCTTACCGGGTAGATGAGCGAGATATTCCTTCCTTTAGCGATGATCGCGGGCTACGTGGTGCTGATGCGCTTCGTGCTGCCCAAAATGGGCGTGCCCACTTGAATGAGCGGATGCGACGTCGAGTCTCGGCGTCCTGACCCGTTACTGCGTGAAGCGAAGCAGCCAACGCGAATCACTCCCGACAAATAGGCGGGCTTCGCGCCCGGCGCGCTTGTCGGTCTCTTCGACGCCGAGGCCGAGGGCCATGGGATACCAGCCCACGTTCGCCAGAATCTGCTGGGGCGGGGACCAGCCCTGGGGATCGGCCAAGCCGCTTGCGTAGCTGATGTAGATGCCCTCCGGCGGCCAGCCGGGTTCGCAGCAGGAGCGGTTCATCAGCATCACGTACTTGTTGAGGTAGGTGTTGAAGTGAATGGACGGCCCCCAGAAGGCGTCGGTGTTGGGGTTTGTCCAACTGACGGCCGCGGGGATGGCGGCTTCCGAGAGGCCGCCGAGTCCGGGCTCGTTCCACTCTCCGCCGTGCCGCTTCCAGACGTTGCCAACGGGCAAGAAACGGTCCTCGTAAGCGAGGCGGGCAACGGCAATGCCTTGCGCACTGAGGGGGCCGGCGTAGTTTGAGTAGTAGAGGTAGAAGTACTTGCCTTCTTCGTCGAGGAGCACACTGAAATCGCCGTTGCCCCCAGCGAAATAGCCGTTGGCGGCAGAGCAGTCCGCGGTCTCGCCGGCGGTGAGGATGATGCCGAGGTCGAAGAAGCTGATGCCGTTGTCGTAGGAGACGAGCATGCCGATCTCCGGGGCGCTGAGAAATTTCCCTTCACAGCCGACGCCAACTTCGTGGTGGTACCAGGCAAACAAAGTGCCGTCGGGATCGAGGTGGGTGGCTTCGATCCACATTGGCGCGTGGGCATAAGAATCGAACTTGACGGCGCGGACGCGGCGGAGGTTCGAGACCGTGGTCCCTTCGCTGCGGATCGGCATCCCGTCCGAGTTGAAGACGATCATTTCGCCATTGCGCCAGTGCACCGGGCTATTGGAGTCGGAGATGCCGGGGAACCATTGCAGTTCTTCGTCGGTGACGGTGACCTGTTGCGCCAGAGTGGGAAACGCGAGTACGGAAAGGCAGACGAGGGCTCGTATACTAATCGGAATGCAATTGAGCGCTTTGGATTGGTTCGTCGTCGCGCTGTACTTCGCGTTGAACATTGGGATTGGCTTCTACTACAAGGCCCGAGCCGGCAAAAGTGTGGAGGAGTTCTTCCTCTCTGGAAGGGACGTCCCCTGGTGGCTGGCGGGTACGTCGATGGTGGCGACCACGTTCGCCGCGGATACACCCTTGGCCGTTACTGGGATGGTAGCGCGATATGGGGTGGCGGGGAACTGGCTGTGGTGGAACTTCGTGGCCAGCGGCATGTTGACGGTGTTCTTCTACGCCCGGCTTTGGCGGCGGAGCGGGGTAACGACGGACATTGAGTTCTCCGAGATTCGCTATGCCGGCAAACCCGCTGCGTTTCTGCGCGGATTCCGGGCGGTCTATTTCGGGCTGCCGATCAATTGCATCGTGCTGGGCTGGGTGAACCTGGCGATGGTGAAGATTCTGATGATGATCCTGGACGTGGACAAGGCGGTGGCGCTGGGGATCGTGATTGGCCTGATTGCGGTGACCTCCTTCATCTCGACGCTCAGCGGGTTGTGGGGCGTGCTGGTGACTGACGTGGTGCAGTTCTTTATCAAGATGGCGATGGTGATTATCCTGGCCTATTGCGCGGTGGAGGCGGTTGGCGGCATGGACCAGATGCTGCTGAAGCTGCAGGAGCTCGACCGGGCGAAGGGCATTGAGCCGGGCGGGAAGGGCGGGGTATTGAGCTTCGTGCCGGACCTCAATTCGCCCTGGATGCCGATGATGACCTTCCTCGTCTACATCTCGCTGAACTGGTGGGCGGTGTGGTATCCGGGTTCGGAGCCGGGCGGGGGCGGGTACGTGGCGCAGCGCATGATGTGCGCCAAAGACGAGCGGCATTCGCTGCTGGCGACGCTGTGGTTCAACATCGCCCACTATGCGCTGCGGCCGTGGCCCTGGATCCTGGTGGGGCTGGCTTCGATTATTCTGTACCCCGATCTGGCCGATAAAGAGTCGGGCTACGTGAAGGTGATGATCGAGCACCTGCCGCCGTCGCTGCGGGGGCTGATGGTGGCGGGTTTCGCGGCGGCCTACATGTCCACGATCGCGACGCAGTTGAACTGGGGCGCGAGTTATATCGTCAACGACTTCTACCGCCGCTTCTGGCGGCCGGAGGCGACCGAGCAGCAGTTGGTGCGGGTGTCGCAACTGGTGACCGTGCTGCTGACGGTGGTTTCGGCGGTGGTGACGTTCTATATGGAATCGATTTCGGGGGCGTGGAAGCTGCTGATCGTGACCGGGGCCGGCACGGGCGGCGTGCTGCTGCTGCGCTGGTACTGGTGGCGGATCAACGCCTGGAGCGAGGTGGTGGCGATGGGGGCGGCGTTCGTGGTTTCGGTGGCGCTGCAGTTGATCTGGGGGCTGGACTCCGATAATCCGGAGCAGTTCGCTTACCTGATGATGATCACCGTGGGCATCACGACGGCGGCCTGGCTGGCCGCGACTTTTCTGACGGCGCCGGAGAGCGAGGAGACACTCGTGAGTTTCTACCGGAGGACGCGGCCGTCGCGGAACGGTTGGGGGCCGGTGGCGAAGCTGGCGCCGGAGGTGAAGCCGGCCGGCGATGGACTCGACAATCTGCTCTGCTGGCTCTGCGGCTGCGTGATGATTTATGGCTCGCTGTTTGGCATCGGCAAAATCATTCTGCAGGAGACGGCGATGGGAGCCGGCATGCTGGCGGTGGCGGCCGTGGCCGGCGGTGTGATTTATTGGAATCTCTCGAAGCGCGGTTGGGCGAGCATTGTGGACTGAGAGCCTATGATTACGAGACGCACTCTGCTGGCCGGACTGGCGGCACGGCGCAAGCCGAACTTTCTTTTCGTCATCGCCGATGACCATGCTGCCTACGTGATGGGCTGCGATGGCAACCGGCGGGCCAGCACGCCGAACCTGGACCGCCTGGCGAGCGAAGGGGTACGGTTCGCGCAGCACTACTGCAATCAACCTGTGTGTACGCCCTCGCGGCAGAGCTTGTTGACGGGCCTGATGCCTTCGGCGGCCGGGGTGACCGTGCTGCAGACCTCGCTGAACCCCGAGCGGCCGACGTTGGCCAAGCAGTTCCGGCAGGCGGGCTACCGCACGGCGGTCTTCGGCAAGATGCATCTGAACCGGGCTTCGGCGCCCGGGCTGTACGGCTTCGACACGATGAAGACGGAGCGGGAGATCAACCAGGCGTGGAGCGGGAGCCCGGTGCTGCAGCCGGCGCCCGCAGGGATGGCGACCAAGCCGCCGTGGCGGCCGTTTCGGGATCCGGCGCGGATCTGGCTGAACGGCGAGAAGCTGCCGTACCCGCGCTACTACGACGAGATGCGGGGTACGTTTACGGCGCGGCAGGCTACTCAGTGGATGGAGGAGCATCGCGAAGAGCCGTTCGCGCTGTGGGTCAGTTTCCCGGATCCGCATTCGCCCTTCGACTTTCCGATCGACATGGCGGCGCGGTTCCCGGCCGCGTCGTTCGACGTTCCGCGGGTGGGGCCGGAGGATGCCTGGCAGATACCCCTCATCTTTCGGGACCTGAGCCCGGAGGAGAAGCAGGGCATTCAAGCGGCCTATTACACCTCGGTCGCCATGCTCGACCGCAACGTCGGCGAGGTGCTCGATACGCTGCGGCGGCTGAACCTCGAAGACGACACCTTCGTTGTCTATCTCGCCGATCATGGCTACTGCATCGGCCAGCACGGCCGCTTTGAAAAGCATTGCGGCTATGAGCCGGCGCTGCGGGTGCCGCTGATCATCCGCTACCCGGGCCGGGCGCGGAAGGGCGCGGTGGTGCAGGCGCTGACGGAGCATGTGGATGTGACGGCCACGATCACCGATATGATGGGCATTGGCGCGTTGCCGGGGCAGCAGGGGAAGAGTCTGCGGCCCTATCTCGAAGGCAAGAAGTCTCCCGGCCGAACGCACATTACGAGCCAGTATCTCGAAAACGAGGAGACTTTCGTCAGCAGCCCGGATTGGAAGTTCATTCATTGCTCGGGCCGGCGGAAGCGGACCGATGGCTACGAGACGGAGCGGCCGACGCCGGGGAGGTACATTCGCCTCTATGACCGCAAGCGGGATCCGGGCGAGTTTACGGACGTGGCGGCGAAGTATCCGGAGGTGGTGGCGCGGATGCAGGGGCTGGTGCTCGAACGGTACCGGGCGACGCATCCGGACGCGGCCGGGGAGCCGAAGAATCTGCCGGCGCCGGAGGCGATTGATTTCTACGTCCGGCCGCGCGATGCATAATTCGGACAAAAAGGTATCTTTTTAGGCCGCCCGGGTGTATTCTGTGGGTGCCATGAAGCAAATCAAAAAGATTCTCCTCGCAGTAGACTTTGCGCCGCAGTCCGTCCGGATGGCGCATCAGGCCCGGGCGATGGCGGAAGCGAGTGGGGCCGAGGTGCTGGCCGTCCACGCGGTTCGTCCGTTCGAGATGATGACCGAGGGGATGGATGTGCCGGGGGCGGTGGTGCTCGAATGGTACGAAGCGCAGAAGCCCTTGCTCGAGCGCCAGTTGACGGCGTTCTGCCAAGAGCATTTGGGCAGTTGCCGGTTCCGGACGTTTCTGGTGGAAGGCGAGCCGGCGGCGGAGATTGTGAAGTTGGCGGGCGATGAGTCCGTGGACCTGGTGCTGCTGGCGACGCATGGTTTTGGGGCATTCCGGCGCTTTATTCTGGGTTCGGTGGCGGCGAAGGTGTTGCACGACTCGCCGACGCCGGTGCTGACCGGTGCGCACTTGCAGGAGCCGCGGCTGGGGAGCGGGACGTTCCGCAAGATCGTCGTTGGGGTGGACCTGGGCCCCCGGACGGCGGAGGTGCTCGCGGCGGCGAAGGAGGTGGGCGCCGAAGAGGTGATTGTGGTGCACGCGATGCCGACGGTGGGAGACGGCGTGCAGCGGGCGTTTGATCCTTCCTGGGAGTATGCGCTGAAAGCGGCAGTGGAGACCACGTTGAACGAGGCGATCGAGAAGGCCGGCATCCAGGCCACGGCGATTACGGAGGCGGACGGGCCGGCGAGATTGATCCATCGCGTCGCGCAGGAGCAGGGCGCGGATCTGGTGGTGATCGGCCGCCATTCCGACGACTCGCTGCTGGGGCGGCTGACGGCGCAGGCGTATGCGATTGTGCGGGAGTCTCCCTGCCCGGTGCTGAGCATCTAACGGGCCGTTATCGTTCGAGTGGGAAGAAGTCCCAGAAGAAGATCACCGCGGCATGGGTGGCGGGGACTCCCTCCACCTTGCCGACGAGCGAGCCGTTCTTGCGGATATCCCCGGCGGACTCGACTTTGCCCGCGAGGGACCCGTTGACGCGGACGTCGCCGCCCCGCTCGACCTTACCGACCAAGGCGCCGTTCTTGCGGATGGAGCCGTCGGCTTCGATCTTGCCGACGAGCGAACCCCGGACGCGAATATCGCCATCGGGTTCAATTTGACCGACGAGCGAGCCGTGGAGCCGGACGTCTCCGGTCGGCGAAATGCTGCCGATCAAGGAGCCGCCTTTGCGGATGTCGCCCGCGAACGCGGCGGCGGCGAGGACGAAAAAGAGCAAAAGTTTTGACATGGGATTCCCTCTTAGGGAGCGCGGTAAATGGTCTCGAAATGCATCATGGAGGCGCCGATACCCGCTCCGGCGCCCGCCCCGGCCGCTAATGCGACGCCGAGGGCCTGATCGCCGTTGCCAGCTTCGTTGTTCAGCCGTGTGCGCAGGATGCCGCCCAATACGGCAGCAGCGCCAACACCGATCGCGGCGCCGAGGATCGCGTTCCGGGCGCGTCCGGCCGAGCGGCTGACGCGGACGACGTCGGCTTGCGGCACGGTGATGGCCTGGCCGCCGGAATTGACGACGATCTCGTTGGCAGTTGCGCGCACGAATTCACCGGACAAACTCTTGCGGTCGCGTTTCACGACTTGAATTTTGGTTTCCGCAGCCAAGCTTTCGACCTGGCTCCAGGAACCTTCCGCGGCGGCGAGAAGGAGAATGCAAAGTAGGGTTGTCATACTCAATACGCGCAAGATCATCCCGCGGCAGCGTAGGCGCGGCGAACCCAGCTCAGTAATTCTTCGTCAACCTCGGCAGGACTCGTGAGCTTGACGCGGTACGGACACATGCCGCCGGGCGGGAGCGCCTCCAGGCGAGGTCCGGCTTCGAGAGCGGGCATGTTCAGCCCAACCTCCACCCGGGTATTCGTGGCCGGGCCGATCAGTGCGAACTGCTTCTTGCGGCGGAAACTCACGTTGGCCTTTTCCGGGGCGATTTCGAACGGCCCCAGAGCGGCGATGGCCGTCAGGAAGGCTTCGTGGATCGGCCGCAGCGCCGCTTTGGGGCCGGTGTAGATGGCGTCGAGCGGGTCGGCGGCCGTGGGTGCTTCGGCGGCGTGGCGAAGCACCGTGACGAGCATATTGGCGTCTCCGTGTCCCAGGCCAAGGTTGGTTTTACAGTAGTCGCGGAGTTCGCCGTGTTTGCTCAGGCCGGAGGCGGCGAGGAAGGCGGAAAGCTCCGTCAGCGTCTTGCCGGTCTTCTTCTGGATGTTGGCCAGTTGGGTCTGGACGGCCTTTTCGGGGTCGGGCATGGACGCCTCACGGAGTGACGTTCGCCCAGTAGCCGGGACGGGCGCGAACCCGGAGTTTGGCGCCGGGCTGCACCTGCACGGTCAGGGCGTGATAGCCGGGTTTCGGCTCTTTCGGCATGAAGCTTATCACGTATTGCGCATGGATCTCTTCGCCTAAGGCTTGAATGGCCTTTTCGAGTCCGTTCAGGCGAGTGAAGGAGAACTCGGCGCCGCCGGTGGCCTGGGCCAGTTTTTCAGTGGTCTTCTCCTTGCCGAGCCGGACCAGTTCGCCGATTCCTCCGCCGATGTTGGTGGCTTGCGCATCGGTGTGGGCGGGGATGGACTGCCCGACGGGGTCCGAAATCGGCTTCCCGGTGGGGAGGGGCAGCGGGCGGGTCTGGCGCGGTTGCTGCACCTCTTCGGGCTTGGCGAAGAAGCCGGAGCGGAAGGCGGAATAGGTGGCGGCGTAGACGGTGACGCCGGCGGTCTGCGCGGCGCGAATGACGTCGCCGAGTTTGGCTTCGCTGCCGCGGTCGCGCGTTTCCGAGATCAGGAGGAGCACCCGGCGGGAGTTGGGCCGGGCGTCGAGCAGCCGGATGGCTTCGGAGGCGCCGTCCAGCAGATGGCCCTCCTGGGGCGAGCGCGGCTCCAGGCGGGCGAAGGCCAGGGAGAGGGCATCGACGTCGCGGGTGCAGGGTTGGCGGAGGACCACGGAATCGGAGAACGAGAGCAGCCCGGCGCAGCCCCGTTCGCCGGCGACCAGCGGCTGAATCATCGCGCCGATTTGCCGGACCTTGACGAGCGCCGCGGCGGAGAGCCCCGAGGTCTGTACGGCTACCATCAGGGACACCGGGGCTACACCTGTGCCGAAAGTATCCAGGTTGAACGGCTGGGCGACCCCGCTATCAAACACCTTGAAGTTGGCTTCGGTGAGGCCATCCACGGGGCGGCCCTTGGCGTCCTGCACCGTGACGGGCATGACGACGAGACGCACCTGCGCCTGGAAGCCAGGATCCTGGGCGAACAGGCCGCCGGCGAAGAAGAGGGCGAAGAGAGAGCGCATCGCCCGTTTTGCTTGCATGTTTTAGACCGGATCTCCGTCGTTGTGCGGCGCGAGTTGGTCGAGGATCGCCGTCTTCTCCGGCTTCTTGTACCGTTCGACCTTCGAGCCGATGGGGCCTTTGGCGGTGCGGGAGAGGAGCGTCGAGATCTCCTGGCGGTTCATCTTCTGGAAGGTCTTGACGGTGAGCACGTTCTCTTCGAGCTGCTGCACGGTCTCGACGCCGGAGACGAGCGTATCCACATCGTGGCTCAGGGTGTAGCGGAGGCACTCGGCGATGGTGGCGATCTTCGCCTTGGTGATCTCGCCAATCGCATTCGACTTCATCGCCAGCAGGCCGAGCCCCTTGGCGCGGACCTTCGGCAGGACGTTCTGGATGAAGCTGAGGTAGTGCGGGTCAATGAGATTCACCGGATGCTGCACCGTCTCCCAGCCGTCGAAACCTTTGAGCAGCGCCTGGTGCACTTCCGGATCGTGGTGGCCGGTGAAGCCGATGTGGCGCACCATGCCCTTCTTCTTGGCTTCAACGAATGCTTCGAGTGAGCCGCCCGACCCGAAGATCTTCTCCACTTCGTCCATGCGGGCGACTTCATGGCAGCACCACAGATCGAGGTAGTCCGTGTTCATGCGCTTGAGGGTCATTTCGAGCTGACCCATCGCCGACTTCTTGTCGCGCAGCTCCGCCTTCGACATCAAGAGGACTTTCTGGCGCAGACCGCCCGTGAGCGCCTTGCCGTAGACCTCATCCGACTTGCCGTTGTGGTACTTGGCGGCGGAATCGAACATGACGACGCCGAGGTCGATGGCGCGGCGAATGATCTTGATGCCTTCCTCTTCCCCTTTCACGGCCATGTGGTAGCCGCCGAGAGTGAACTTGGAAACTTTGAGGCCGGACTTGCCCAGCGTGGCCATGGGCATGGGGGCATCAGCCAGAGCGGTGACGGATGTGCCGAGGGCAGCGGCCGTAGTGTGAAGAAAATCGCGACGGTCCATGGGGGGCTCCTTAGGGAACGATGGTGACTCGTTTTATTGTATCGAGGCGGGGCCAGGTGCGTTCGAAGTAGGCGTTGCCTTCCTGCTGCGCCAGCTTGGGATCGGGACCGGGGCCGCGCGGCGCAATGTCGCCGTAGACGAAGGCCAACTGATCGAGGACCTCGATGCCTTCGGTGACCTGGCCGAACGGGGCGAAGCCCTGGCTATCGAGCGCGGTGTTGTCGCGGAGGTTGAAGAAGAGCTGCGTCGAACGGGTGTTGGGGCCGCGCGTGGCGAACGTGAGGGTGCCGCGGACGTTGCGCTCCTTCACCGGATCGTCGACGATCTCGCGGGCCGACCAGAGGCGGTTCACCTTGGGGTCCTTATGGATGCCCCACTGGGCGACGAAGCCGCGGACCACGCGGAAGAACTTCTGCTCGTCGTAGAACTTCTCCTGGACGAGCTCGTAGAACCGGTCGGCGCCGAGCGGGGCCCAGTCGCGGTGCACCGTCACGACAATGTCGCCTTTCGAAGTCTCAAACTTTGCTTTGAACTGTTCCGGCGCGCGGACCGGCTCTTTGGGTTTTTCGGCCACTTTGGCCGGGCCGCAAGCGGCGAGCAGAACAAGGGCGAGAAGCCAACTATTTCGCATCGCGCCAATTGTCCCCCACTCCGGTGTCGACGACAAGCGGAACGGCGAACTGCCGCACGGATTCCATTTCGTGTTTCACGAGGCGCGTCAGCGTCAGCACCTCGTCCGGCGGCGCTTCGAAGACAAGTTCGTCGTGCACCTGCAGGATCATCCGGGCTTCGAGTTTCTGCTCGGCGAGCAGCTGGTGAATGCGGATCATCGCCAGCTTGATGAGATCGGCGGCCGACCCTTGCAGCGGGGTGTTGACGGCCGTCCGCTCGGCAAAGGAGCGAGCGTTCGGGTTGCGGCTGTCCATATCCGGAATCGGCCGCCGGCGGCCGAAGAGCGTTTCGGCGTAGCCTTTGGCGCGGACCTCCGCAATGGTCGTTTCGATGAAGGTCTTGACGCCCGAGTAGCGAGCGAAGTAGGCCTTGATGTACTTTTCGGCTTCGTGCTTGGGGATGCCCAGCGCCGATGCCAGACCGAAGGCCGTCTGTCCGTAGACGATGCCGAAGTTGACGGCCTTGGCGCCGCGGCGCATCTCCGGCGTGACGAAGGCCGCGTTGACGCCGAAGACTTCGGCGGCGGTGCGGGTGTGGATGTCCTCGCCGTGTTGGAAGGCGTCCACCAGCACCGGGTCGCCGGACATGTGGGCGAGCAGCCGGAGTTCAATCTGCGAGTAGTCGGCGACGACCAGCTTCCAGCCGGGCGGGGGAATGAAGGCGGCGCGGATCTCGCGGCCGAGCTCCGTGCGGACGGGAATATTCTGCAGGTTCGGGTTCGAACTCGACAGGCGGCCGGTGGCGGCGCCGGTTTGTTGGAAGGTGGTGTGGACGCGGCCGGTTTCAGGGCGGATCAGCGCGGGGAGGGCGTCGACGTAGGTGCCCTTCAGCTTCACGAGACCGCGGTACTCGAGCACCTGCGCGGCAATGGGGTGGGCGAGGCCTTCGAGCACGTCGGCGGCCGTGGAGATCTGCTTCTTGCCGCCTTTGGTGGGGGCCGGAAGGTTGAGATCTTCAAAGAGAACTTTGCCGAGCTGCTGCGGCGAATTGATGTTGAACTCGCGCCCGGCCAAGCCGTGGATCTCCTTCGTCAGCGCTTGGATGGCGGTATCCATCTTGGCGGACATGACGGCCAGTTGCTGCGGTTCGATAAGTACGCCGACGCGCTCCATGGCGGCCAGCACAGGGACGAGCGGCAGGTCGATGGATTCGTAGATTTCGCGGGCGCCGATCTTATCGATTTCGGGGCCGAGTTTTTCGGCGAGGCGGAGGGTGAGGTCGGCGCGCTGGTCGGCGCGGGCGCCGGGCTTCTGGTGGAGATGCACTTCGCAGAGCGCATCGAAGGCGGCGTTGCCGGAATCGGCGGTGAGGAGGAAGGCTTCAAGCAGGAGGTCGCGGGTGAGGTGGCGGGCGCCGGGGTCGGCGGCGTAGAGGGCCTTGAGGTCGTGGGCGATCTTCGGGGTGTCCGATTGGAGGAAAGAGAGCGAGGGGCAGGCGCGGGCCACGCCGGGCGCGCGGGCGACGCCGAGTTGACCATCGAACAGCGCGACCCCGACCGGACCGGGGCCGGCCCAGGCGGGAAGCTCTTCGGCGGAGATGGCGGCGTAGTCTTCGTCGATCTTTTCGGGTTCGGGGGCCAGATCGCGGAGGAAGGAGAAGAACTCCATCTCGCGGTAGAAGGCTTCGAGCGCCGGCCGGTCCGGATCGACCATCGCAAGTGATACGAGTTGCAGGTCGAGCGGCACCTCGCAGTGGATGGTGGCCAGGCGCTTCGACAGCTCGACCTGTTCGCGATGGGTGGTGAGCGCTTCGCGATAGGCCTTCTTGGTCAGGTTGGGGCCTTCGGCGAGCAGGTTGTCGAGCGTTCCGTACTGTTCGAGCAGGGCGACGGCGCCCTTGTCGCCAATGCCCGGGGCGCCGGGGATGTTGTCGACCGCATCGCCTTTGAGCGCGAGCAGGTCGGCCACCTGCTCCGGCCAGACCCCCATGAACTCCTTCACTTTGTCCCGGTCGTAGATCGTGTCGTCTTTGGCTGGGTTCAGCATGGAGATGCCGGGGCCGACGAGCTGCAGCATGTCTTTGTCCGAGGAGACGATGACGACTTCCAGGCCCGCCGCCTGCGCGCGCTTGGCTAGCGTGCCGATGACGTCGTCGGCTTCGAAGCTGTCGAACTCGAGCACCGGGATGCGGAGGGATTCGAGCAGCCGCTTGACGAGCGGAACCTGGGCGATGAGGTCGGGGGGCGTTTCGGTGCGGTTGGCTTTGTAGGCGGCGAACTCGGTTTCGCGGAAGGTGGGGCCGAGCGACTCGTAGACGGCGGCGAGGTAGTCGGGCTTATACTTTTCCCGCAGCTTCTTCAACATGTTGTGAAAGATGAAGACGGCTTCGGTGGGTACGCCGGCGGAGGTCCGCATGGGCGGTGCGTTCATGCGCATGCGGGCGTAATAGGCGCGGAAGATGTAGCCGAAGGAGTCGATCAGGAAGAGGCGCGGCATCGCCTCCAGCATACTCGATTGTGTCCGGATCGCCTCACGTGTTGTTGAATAGACACACTTTTTGGCCCCTAACTATTTTACTTTCAATTGATTACCATTTTTGGTATTCTTCGGTTTGCGCTTCGAAACTACGGTTGCACAGCCAGTATCGGCACAGGGAGTGGGGCTCCACAGCGGGGTTCCTGTCACGATAACGATTCAGCCGGCCCCCGTGGGCACCGGCATCGTATTTCGACGAACCGACCTATCGAACTTCGAACTGCCCGCCAGTTGGCGGCATGTGGCGCGGGTTTCCTACGCCACCAGCCTGATGCGGCAGGGCGTGCTGATCTCGACGACGGAGCACCTGTTGAGCGTGTTGTACTCGATGGGCGTCGATAATGCCTACATCGATATCGACAACCTGGAAGTGCCGATTCTGGACGGGTCCGGGTTGCCGTTTGTGAAGTTGCTCGAACAGGCGGGCCTGCAGACGTACAAGAAGCGCCGGAAGTATTTGCGAATCGTGAAGCCGGTGACGGTGGAGCAGGGCAATAAACGGATCTCGATCCTGCCGGCAGATTCCTTTCTGCTTTCCTGCGACATTTATTTCGATCATCCGCTCGTGGGGCGCCAGTCGATGGAGCTTGAGTTAACGCCCGAACGCTACGCCGATGAGATTGCGGCGGCGCGCACGTTTGGATTCGAATATGAGCTCGATCAGATGCGGAATATGGGTCTGATCCGCGGGGCGGACCTGACCAACGCGGTTTGTTTTGATCGGGAGAAGGTGTTGAATCCGGGCGGGTTGCGGTTTCCGGACGAGCCCTGCCGCCACAAGATCCTGGATTTGATTGGCGACCTGGCGCTGATTGGCCGTCCGTTGCTGGGCCATGTGATCGCCGAGCGGGCGGGACATGCGATGCATGCGGCGCTGGTGGCCCGGATCATGCAGGACAGCTCTTTGTACGAGACCATTACCTTTGACCAATTGGCGTCCCGCGTGACGCACGCTCTGGTTGGCTAGGCCGTGTTTCGGCACATTCCTAACATTCTGACGGTCTTGCGGCTGATCGGAACGGGTCCGGTTGTCTGGCTTATCCTGGAGCGGGAGTTTTATTGGGCGCTGGGGGTCTCGTTTCTGATCGCGGTGACGGACAGCATTGACGGCTGGATGGCGCGGAAGTGGAAGCTCGAATCGCGCTTTGGCGCGTTGATGGACCCCGTGGCGGATAAGCTGCTGGTGGGGAGCGGATTCGTGGCGCTTTGGTATGTCGAGGCGATGCCGCTGTGGCTGGTGGGGATGGCTTTGGGCCGGGATTTGGCGATCGTGCTGGCGGCGATGGTGCTGAACCGGTGGAAGGGCGTGCGCGATTTTCCACCTTCTCGATTAGGAAAGGCCAATACATTTATTTTGATGTGTACCGTAGCCGCGGTATTTCTAGACTTTTACCCCAGCGTTTTCTTTGGGATGAGCGCTTTTATCATCCTCCTCAGCGGAGCGCGCTACGCTTACTTGGGAATTCAGGCCGCAAAATGAATTGACGAGGGCCCACCCTGGAGCTAGGCTATAAATAGGTAGGTCTCCCGCTATGCGCTACACGCCTTCGAAGCAGTATTTGTGGGCCGGACTGGTTGCTGCCGGTTTGGCGGTGATCTCCGCGGTTTTCGCGACGGAGTGGACCATTGCGCTGGTGGCGTCGATTCTCTTTCTGATCAGCGCGATCGCGGTTTTGTTATTGGCCTTTCGGCCGGCGATTGAGATTCAGGAACAACGGCTGCTCGTCGGCGAGCGTTCGATTCCGTGGGCGGAAGTGGCGCGGGTAGACCGGACGGGATGGATTTCTCCGCTGATCGTCAACTTGACCCTGGTGAACGAAGAGAAGATTCTCATCGTTTTCCCGGGCGATCTCGACTCCTCGAACTCGCTTCTGCGGCACCTGCGCCGGAATGCTCGGGAAGCTTTGATTGACGGCATTCCGCACCGGCAGTTCTGGGGCGATGCTTTGCCGCCGGCGGAGACGCCGAAGCAACTGACGGCTCCGAAGGTTCAACTGCTGCGGAGTGAGGATGAAGCCGAGGTGGAGCGTCTCTACCAGCTTCTGAAGACCGTGGGCCATCTCGACACCCGTCAGCAGGACGAGAAGTAGCATTTGTTTCGCCGAGGGCGCCGTTGGTGGTTGTTGGCTGCCTTTGCGGTCGGCCTGATCGTATTCCGCGCCCAATGGTTGCCATCTGTGGCGTGGTTCCTCGTGCAGTCCGAGGCGCCGCGCAAGGCGGACGCGATCTTTGTGCTCGGTGGCGACCATTACGGCGAACGCATCGTGCATGCGGGAGAGTTGGCGCGGCAAGGCTATGCCCCGAAGGTTTATGTCAGCGGGCCGGCGGGCATCTTTGACCACTACGAGAGCGAGTTGGCGATCGAGTTCGCCCAGCGCCGCGGGTATACGGATGTGCAGTTTGTGCCCCTCGAGAACAACTGCAAATCGACGCGCGACGAAGCCGAACGATACATGCCGGAGTTCCGGCGTTTGGGCTTCCGGCGTGTTCTGGTGGTGACGAGCAATTTCCACACCCGGCGCGCCGGCCGGATTCTACGGGCGGTGGCTGCCGATCCCGAGATCCACATGATCGCGGCCGCGGCGCGGGAGTTTCACCCGGAAGATTGGTGGCATCGCCGGCAGGACCAGAAGAATCTCTTCATGGAATGGTCGAAGACGTTTGCCAACTGGATAGGGATGTAGCCTAGTGTTGCACGCGATCCGCTTCCTTTGGCCCTACCTGGACCGCCACCGGCGGCAGTTGCTGCTCGGTCTGGGGGCGCTGGTGTTGAACGCCTTGTTTGGCGCCACGCTGCCGCTAATGATTCGCCGGGGGATCGACTCGATCAGCGCCGTCGAGCCGTGGGGTGTTACGGTATCGGCCGCAGCGGCCCTGCTAGGGCTCGCCCTCGCTAAAGGGTTTTTCCAGTACTGGAAACGCTGGATTCTGATCGGCGTCTCCCGCGATCTGGAGTACGACCTCCGGAATGATGTCCTGGCGCATCTGGTGGTGGTGAGCCGGGATTTTTACGCCCGCTTCCCCACGGGCGACATTATGGCACGGTCCACCAACGATTTGAACGCCGTGCGGATGATGGCGGGCCCGGGCCTGATGTACTGCGGCGAAACCGTGCTGATCTTTTTTCTCGCGTTCGCGGTGATGGTGAGCGTCGATCCGGTATTGACGGTGGCGGCCTTGGCGCCGGCGCCGGTTATCAGCCTACTGGTCGTTTTCTATGGACGGCGGATCCACACCCGTTTTGAAGAGATCCAGACCGTGTTTTCGACCATCTCGAGCCGGGTGCAGGAGTCGATTGCCGGCATGCGGTTGCTGCGCGCCTACGGGCAAGGGGAGGCTGAACGGGTTCGCTTCGAGGAGCTCAATCAGGACTACATTCGCCGCAACCTGGATCTGGTGCGGACCACGGGGGTGTTTGAGCCGCTGCTCCACGCTTTGAGCGGCATCGCCTTTCTGATTGTTCTGTGGGTGGGCGGGGTGCGGGTGCTTGACGGCAGCATCTCGCTCGGCAGCTTCGTCATGTTCCAGACCTATGTCGGCATGTTGATCTGGCCGATGATCGCGATGGGTTGGGTGATCAATCTGCTGCAGCGCGGCACGGCCTCGCTCGAACGGATTCGGGAGATGCTCGATATGGCGCCCTCGATTGCGGCGCCCGCGCGGCCGCGTCCGATGCCTGAGTTGTTGGCGGGGGAGATCGAGTTCGACAACGTGGAGTTGGTTTATTCAGCCGGGGTGGCGCTGGCGGGGGTGAGCTTCCGGGTGGCGGCGGGAGAGACGGTGGCGATTGTGGGCCATACCGGATCGGGCAAGACCTCGCTGACGCAGATGGCGCCGCGGTTGCTCGATCCGACGAAGGGCACCGTCCGGGTGGACGGCGTGGATGTCCGGGAGTACGACCCGGCCGAACTGCGGCGGCAGATCAGCATCGTGCCGCAGGAGACGTATCTGTTTTCGATGACCTTGCGGGAGAACATCGCCCTGGGCCGGCCGGGGGCGACCGCCGAGGAGCTGGCGAGAGCGGTGGAGGTGGCCGGATTGACCGCCGACGTCGCCGGCTTTCCGGCGGGACTGGAGACGATGATTGGCGAGCGGGGGATCACGTTATCGGGCGGGCAACGGCAGCGGGCGGCGATTGCGCGGGCCGTGCTGCGGGATCCGCGGATTCTGATTCTCGATGATTCGCTATCGAGTGTGGATACGGTAACGGAGGCCCGTATTCTGGCCGAATTGAGTACGGTGATGAAGGGGCGGACGACGCTGCTGATCTCGCATCGCGTCTCGACGATCCGTTACGCCGACCGGATCGTGGTGCTCGAGCACGGACGAATTGTCGAAATGGGCACCGCGGAGGAGCTGTTGGCGCGGCAGGGCTACTACGCGGATTTGGTCCGGAAACAGCAGCTTGAAGAAGAGATTGAAGCCCTCTAACCCGAAAGGGTCTCAGCCGTGCTATTTTGAAAGCCTGTAGCATCTGTCGTTGTGTCCGGTTCATTCCCATCGTTCGATCCTGCCCAACCAGCCGCTCTGCATTTCTGAAGGAAAGTAAAATGACGAATATCTTTGTTGGAAACCTGAGTTTTCATACGACCGAGCAGACTCTCCGCGCGTTGTTCGAGCAGTTCGGCGCTGTGGATCGCGTTAGTCTTGTAACCGACCGCGAAACCGGGAAGGCCCGTGGGTTTGGCTTTGTCGAAATGGCCCAGAAGTCGGAAGCCGAAAACGCCATCAGCGCGTTGAACGGCCGGGAACTGGACGGACGCGCCATCAATGTGAATGAAGCCCGCCCGAAGGAAGATCGTGGCGGCGGCGGTGGCGGCTACCGTGGACGCAGCGGCGGCGGCGGTGGTGGCCGGCAAGGGAACCGCTGGTAGTCCCCACTCTTTTGTAAATAATGGGCCGCAGCGGTCTCCCGCTGCGGCTTCGTTGCGTGGATTTAGGTACAATAGGTTCTTTGTGTGTTCAGGTCAGGTCTCTCTCATATTGTCTTTCCCAGTGAAACCAGTTGGCCGTTCGGCGCGTCCCCCAAGAGTCGCAGAGTGAAAAGGATCTATCGCTTCATGATTTATTCCGGGCTGTTACGCCTGTTCCTCTTTGCGTTCTTCGTTCACGTCGCCGGGTCGTCTCTGCTTCTAGGTCAGCAACCCCCGCAGCCTCCTGCGCCTAAGCCTGCCCCAACCAAGCCAGCGAACCCCTTCGAAACCGTACCCACGGCGCCAGTCGAAGCGCCGAAACCCGCCCCCGTCAAGCCGGGGCTAACTACCGCTCCGGTCTCGCCGGGCCAGGTGGACGACGTCATTGAACTCATTGAGTTCCGTGGCGCCCGCCGCGTCCCGCAAGACACCCTGCGGGCCATGATCTTTTCGAAGAAGGGCGACAAGATTGACGAAGACGCCCTCCATCGCGACTTCATGGCGCTCTGGAACACCGGACGGTTCGACGATATCGTGCTCGAACGGGAGCCGGGCCGCACCGGATACATCATCCGGTACGTGGTGGTGGAGCGCCGGATTGTCCGGTCGATCCGCTACGAAGGCGCCAAATCGCTGACGGTCTCCGAAATTCTTGACCGCTTCAAAGAGCGCCGCGTTGGCCTGTCGGTGGAGTCGCAGTACGATCCCAATAAAGTGCAGCGCGCCGCCGTGGTGCTCAAAGAGTATCTGGCGGAACGCGGACGGCAGTACGCCACCGTGGAACCGGACCTCCGGCAGATTCCGCCGTCTTCGATGGAAGTCGTCTTTAAGGTGGACGAAGGCCCCAAGGTAAAGGTGGGCAAGATCGAGCTCGACGGCAACAAGGTATTCTCCGACCGGGCGGTGCGCCGCGCCATGCGGAGTTTGCGTCCCGTGGGTATTCCGCGGTCCATTCTGTTCGAAAACCTGTTCGCGAAGACCTTCGACTCGACGAAGCTCGAACAGGACAAGCAGATGATCGTGAACTTCTATCAGGAGAAGGGCTACTTTACGACGCGTACCGGTGAGCACACCGTGAAGATTCGCGACGTGGGCGGCAAAGGCTTCAGCATTCCGCTTTTCTATCCGAATAAGCCGGGCAAGCGGGCCGACGTCACGGTGCCGATTGAAGAGAGCCGCCTGTACAAGCTCAACAAGCTGAACGCCGTGGGTATGAAGCTGTTCCGTACGCCGGAAGCGATTCTGCCGCAGGTTTTCGGCATGAAGGAAGGCGACATCTTCTCGATCGCCAAGTTGCGCAAGGGCATGGAGCAGATCCGGAAGCTGTACGGCGAATTCGGCTACATCGACATGGTGCCGGAGCCGGATATTCAACCGCAGCTCGGTACGGACAAGATCGACCTGACGATTAACGTGGACGAGGGCAAGCAGTTCTTTGTCCGTCGCATTGACTTCTCGGGCAACGTCACGACGCGCGACAAGGTGATCCGCCGCGAACTCCTCGTCGACGAGGGCGACCAGTATTCGACGCGGCTGTGGGAACTGTCGCTGCTCCGCTTGAATCAGTTGGGCTACTTTGAAGCGTTGAAGGAAGCCGAGGCGGCGGAGATCAAACGCGACACCCGCACGAACACCGTCGATATCACGCTGAAGGTGAAGGAGCGGGGTAAGAACTCGGTACAACTCTCGGGCGGCGTCTCCGGCATTTCGGGGTCGTTCGTTTCCTTTGGCTACTCGACGAACAACTTCCTCGGCTTGGGCGAAACGCTCGGCATCAGCAGCCAGTTGGGCGATCGCATCCGCGACGTGACGTTCTCGTTCACCGAGCCTTATCTGTTCGATAAGCCGATCCAGGCCGGTTTCACGGTCTACATGCAGCGGTTCAACTACGACCAGGGCCGCGAAGTCTCGCTGCTTTCCGGCCGGAACCTGATCCCCTACTACCAGGCGCTCGGCACGCAGAACCTGCTCAACTACGTCACCAACGGCATGGGTTTCACTGCTTTTGCATCGACGCAGTTGAAGCGGTCGTTCGCCCGCGTCAGCATGACCTACGGCTATGACGTCTCCACGGTGCAGACGCTGTCCGAGGCATCGAGCAACTATTTCAATTTCCTCTCTTTCCAACGCACGGACGGGCCGAACCAGTTGGATGGTATCCGGACGAGCAAGGTGGTTCCGTCGTACAGCTACAACACGGTGGACCACCCCATCACCCCGACCCGCGGCCGCAGCCTCTTCATCTCGACGACCTTCGCCGGCACCTTCATGGGGGGCAACGTGAACATGGTGGAGCCGACGATCAGCTCGACCTACTTCCGCAGCGGCTTCAAGAAAGGCCATGTGATCGGTATGCGCGGCTTGGGCCGACTGATTTCCGGCTACGGCGGCCGGGTGGCCCCGCCGTTTAACCGCATCTTCATGGGCGGCGAAAACGACATCCGCGGTTTCGACATCTGGGGCATTTCGCCGATTTCGTTCATTCCGAGTGAAGCCAGCGTTCCGGTCCTGAACGACGACGGCTCCGCCCGCTTGCAGAAAGTGCTGCAGGATGGGGTGGAAACCTTCGTGCCGGTGGCGCAGCGCATTCCGGTTTATCAGTTGACGACGACGGGTGGCGACACCCAGGTGATCGGCAACTTCGAATACCGGATTCCGATCTTCGGACCGGTCGTGCTCGCGGCGTTCTTCGACGCCGGGATAAATCGGATCTCGCTTAAGAATCAGCTTCGGCTGAATCCGCGGCGCGTGGAGGAGTTGAACAGCCTGTTCCCGCAAGCGGGCTTTAACCAGCGGATTCCGGTGAACACGGAGACCGAGAAGATCCGCATGTCTACGGGTCTCGAGATGCAGATCATGATGCCGGTGGTGAATGCGCCGTTCCGGTTCTATTGGGCCTACAACCCGACCATTGTGCAGACGTTCCTGCAGCCCCCCGTGGTGCTCGATCGTTCGCAATTCCCCAACCAGCAGACGTTCGTCAATTCCGTGGTGCAGTGGGGCCAGGCTACGCCGTTCTTCGAGCGGCGCCGGGTGTTCCGGTTCACCATCAGCCGAACCTTCTAGTACAATCAAGTCAACGTAAGTTAGGAGTCTTCTCACCGTGAATCGCCAGATTTTGTGGCTGCCCGCCGTCCTCTTCGGCGCTAGCATCAGCCTTTTTGCCCAAGCTGCCCCCTCCAAGGTCGGCATCATCCATATCCAGAACGCCATCATCGGCACGAAGGACGGTCAAGCGGCTGCGAAGTCGCTTGAAGAGAAGTTCCTGCCGCGACGGAAGGAAGTGGAAAAGAAGCAGGCCGATATTGCGGCATTGCAGAATCAGCTCCGCGCTTCGTCGAACACGGCTAGCGAGGACGTGAAGAACAAGTTGATGCGCGATATCGACGCCAAGCAGAAGTCGCTGCAGCGGGACGCCGAGGATTTCCAGGCCGAAGTCGACGCCGAACAGCAGAAGGTGCTCGGTGAGTTGGGCGGTAAGATTATGGCGGTGATTGACAAGTACGCCACCGACAATGGCTTTGCGATCATCATCGACGTCAGCTCGCAGCAGAGCCCGGTGTTGTACGCGGCGACTTCCATCGATATCACTCGGGAAGTGGTTGGCCTGTACGACAAGAATGCTCCGAGCGCTGCCCCGGCTGCTCCGGCTCCGGCGAAGAAGGCGACACCCGGCGCAAAGTAATGCGGCTGGCTCCTCTGGTTTTCGCCCTGGCGTGGCCGTTGGCGGCGCAGGAACTGGAGAAACTGTTGGAACAGGAATGGGAGAGGTCCTTGCGGGTCTCTCCCATTTTTGCGTCCACGATGGGCGATAAGCGCTATGCCCAACGGTGGCCCGACCTTTCCCCCGCGGCGCTGGAGCGGGACTACAACGATACCAAGGCCGCGCTGGCGCGGCTGCGGGCTCTGCCGCCCACGCCGCGGCAGGCGGTGGACCGGGCGATCTTCGAGCGGATGCTCTCTGAGCAGATCGAAGAGTACGAACTGGGTTGGCGGTTTGTCCCCGTCAACATGCGCGACGGCATTCAGAACACGGCCGATATCGCCAACCTGCTCGACTTAAGCGAGGAGCGGGATGCCCGGGATTGGCTCGCGCGCCTGCGCGCTTTTCCGGGGTACATGGACCAGACGATCGCGCTGATGCGGGAAGGGATGCGCCGGAAACTGGTGCAGCCGAAGATCGTCATCCAGCGCGTCCCCGCGCAGATTGACCGGCAATTGCAGTCCAATCCCTTCCTGCCGCCCTTCGCCCGCCACAACGAGAAGTTACGAAACGAAGCCAAAGGGGTGATCGATTCGGCGGTGCTGCCGGCGTTGGCCCGGTTCAAGCAGTTTCTTGAAAAAGAGTACCTTCCCGCTTGCTATGACGGCGTGGGGATCTGGCAGGCGCCGGAGGGCGCTAAGCTGTACGCCTATTTCGCGCGCAGCTTTACGACGACGGCTCTGACGCCGGATGAGATCCACGAGACCGGCCTGCGGGAGGTGGCGCGCATTCGGGACGAGATGTACTCGATCCAGCGGAAGGTGGGCTTTGCGGGCACGCTGCCCGAGTTCTTCCGCTACCTGCGGACCGAGCCGCGTTTCTACTACGCCAACGCGAACGAGTTGCTCGAAGGCTACCGGGCCATGGCGAAACGGATCGATCCGACGCTCGTGAAACTGTTCCGCAAGCTGCCGCGGACGCCGTATGGCGTCGAGCCGATTCCGGCCGAGATTGCGCCGGATACGACCGCCGCCTACTATCAGCCGCCGGCGGGCGACGGTTCGCGGGCGGGCATGTATCACGTCAATCTCTACAAGCCCGAGATGCGGCCGAAGTGGGAGATGATGGCGCTCAGCCTGCACGAGGCCGTGCCGGGGCACCATACGCAGATCGCCTACGCGCAGGAGATGGGCGAAGTGCCGAAGTTCCGGCGCTTTCAGGCGAGCTTTACGGCTTACGTGGAGGGTTGGGCGCTCTACGCGGAGAGCCTGGGCGATGAGCTGGGCCTGTACGACGACCCCTACGCGAAGTTCGGGCAGTTGACCTACGAGATGTGGCGGGCGGTGCGCCTGGTGGTGGATACGGGAATTCACCATAAGCGCTGGAGCCGGCAGCAAGCCATTGATTACTTCCTGGCCAACGCACCGAAGACCGAGCTCGATGTGACCAACGAGATCGACCGCTACATTGGCTGGCCCGGACAGGCGTTGGGCTACAAGATCGGCGAACTGAAGATCAAAGAGCTGCGCCGGCGCGCGCAGGAGAAGCTGGGCGCCCGGTTCGATGTCCGCGCGTTTCACGATGTGGTGCTCTCGAC
>JAIXQP010000047.1 GCA_027485675.1 Terriglobales bacterium
CCGCCGGAGCCGGTCGATATCACCGCGGATTCGGCCGTACTCAACGAGCCGGAGCCCCCACAGTATGTGGTCGAAGAAATGCTGAAACTCGCCGACCGGGCCAAAAAGGAACCGAACTTCCCGTTACCCGATTGCGTCGTGTATCTCCTTTACGATGAGGAACTTATGAAGAAATTCGCGCCGAATTACGACGCCCGCGAATTGCGAAGGCGATACCCGGATCCGAATGCCAAATTGGCTGCCTGATCCGCCGGCGACGAACCGAAACAATAGCCCCCGGCAGAATCTGATCCGCCGAAGGCTATCCAGGTTAGCTTTTTCTTAGCCGCCAATCTTGGCAGCGGTCTTCGCAATCTGGTCCGCGCGGATCGCCAGGTTCTTGGCCGAAGCCCGCAGCGCGTCCCGGTCCTTCGCCGTCGCATTCTTGGCCAGATTCAGCTTGCTTTCCGTCAAAACCTTCATAATCTGGGCCGCGTCCTGAACCTTGGCGATCTCTGCGTTAGCCCGGTCCATCGCGGAAACGGTCTTGTGAATCTCCGTGGCATGATTGTGCAGCAGGCTCGCCTTTTCGGCCAACTTTGCGGCATCCAGGTCCTTCGCCTTCAACATCGTCTCAATCTCCGCGGCCTGTTGCTTCGCCGCCCGAGCCTTCTCGGCCACCGTACTCATACTCGCCTGCGCGCCCACGGCCAGAGCGAGCGTCAGAGAGAGGGTTAACATAACTTGGTTGAACTTCACTGGGATTCTCCTTTGTGCTCTTGGCACGCCATTCTCAACTGCAACTGCAATGCCAAACCCAATGGCGCTCGAAATGCATCTGGATTCGCATGCCTACCCGCGAACTCTTTCTCCCGTGCCCGCTCCGCCAAGCCGTCGGCTCCATCCACGCTGCCCTGGCCGACGCCCAACTGGAGATCGCGTCCGAATGGGATATCGCCTACGATGTCCGCTCTGCGGTAGGCGCCGTTGTGCCCCCCAGTCGTGCCATCTTAGTCTTTGAGCCTGTGCAACTTACGCAAAAAGTCCTGCGTTCCCCCGGCGACGCCGTTCTCGCCTCCGTGCCCCTCCAGCTGAACGAGGTCAACGGCCAAACCTTCCTCCGGCTCCATCGTCCCGGCCTCCGCTCCCGCCTTGTGGCCGCCCTGAAGTCCAAAGGGTGGAGATTGCCCCAATTCCGGCAGCGCGCCCCAAAACCGTCAGCCAATGCCTCTTGAACGCAAAGCCCGGCGCCTCCAGGCCATCGCCGTCGGCCTCGTCCTGGCCAGCATCGTCGTCGCCTACGTCTTCACTCTCGGCAGCCTCCCGTTTGTCGGCAAGATCCTCCGCTACCTCCTGTTCCTGCCCATCGTCATGGCGGCCCTGTGGTTCGGCTGGCGCGGCGGCCTCGTCGCCGCTCTCGCCGCCACCGCGCTCTACCTTCCCGCCGACCATAGCGAGGACGCCGTCGTTGAGGCCGTCGACCTCTTTCTAATCGGCTCCATCATGGGCATCCTCGCCGACCGCGAACGCCGCAAGCGGATCCTGCTCCAGCAGACCACCCGCGAACTCAGCCTCGCCTACCAACAGCTGCAGGACAGCACCGAAAGCCTCCGCCGCGCCGCCCGCCTCTCCGCCACCGGCCAACTCGCCGCCAGCCTTGCTCACGAGATCCGCACGCCCCTCGCCTCCATTGAAGGCGCCGCCGAAATGCTCGATGGCGAGGTCCCCGCCGATCTCCGCTCCGAGATGACCGGCATCCTTCGCAAAGAGTCCCGCCGCCTCAGTCGCCTCCTCGCCGGACTCCTCAACTACGCCAAACCCCAACCGCCCGACTTTCGCGACTCCGACGTCCGCGAAATCCTCAGTGGCATGGTCGCTCTCGCCACCCCCAGCGCCCGCCAAAGCCAGGTGGAACTCCGCTTTGCACCACCGGCCGCCGCCATCCCTCTCTACTGCGACGGTGAGCAGTTGACGCAGGTCTTTCTCAATCTCACCATGAACGCGATCCAAGCCATGCCCACCGGCGGCGCCGTCGAGTACACCATCGAAACCTTGGCCAACGCCGTCCGCATCCGCGTCGCCGATACCGGCCCCGGCATCCCCCCCGACAAGCTCGGTCGCATCTTCGATCCCTTCGTTACCTCCAAGCCGGACGGTACTGGCCTCGGCCTCGCCGTCTCGGCGCAAATTGTCGCCGCCCACCGCGGTCAGATCACCGTCAACTCCCGGGAGCCCCATGGCGCCGAGTTTGTCGTCGAACTCCCCGTCCGCCAAGAGAACCATTCATGATCCCCTCCATCCTCCTCGTCGAAGACGACGTCTCCCTCCGCCGCATTATGCAGCTGCGCCTCGAAGCCGGGCCCTACCGCGTCGCCTGCGCCGCCACCGCTGAAGAGGCTATCGCTCATCTCGAACGCCAGCCCTTCCACCTGGTCGTCTCGGACCTCATGATGCCCGGTCTGTCCGGCCTCGATCTCCTCAAACGCATCAAAGCCGACGCCCCCGATACCCCCGTCATCCTCCTCACTGCCTATGGCTCCGTCGAGTCCGCCGTCGACGCCATGAAGTCCGGCGCCTTCGACTATCTCACCAAGCCCGTCGAATCCACCGACCTCCTCATGACCGTCGCCCGCGCCCTCGAAACGCAGCGCCTCCGCGAAGAGGTCAAGACCCTTCGCTCCTCCGTCTCCGCCAAGTACGGGTTTGAGAACATCATCGGCCGCTCCCCCAATCTCCTCTACGTCCTCGACGTCGCCGGACGCGCGGCCCAAACCGATTCCACCGTCCTCATCAACGGCGAAACCGGCACCGGCAAAGAGCTCCTCGCCAAAGCCATCCATTTCAACTCGCCCCGCCGCGACCAACCCTTCGTCGCCATCAATTGCGGCGCCATCCCCCGCGAACTCCTCGAAAGCGAACTCTTCGGCCACATCAAAGGCTCCTTCACCGGCGCCATCGCTCACAAGAAAGGCCGCATCGAAATGGCCCACGGCGGTACGCTCTTCCTCGATGAAATCGGGGAAATGCCGCCCGAACTCCAGGTGAAGCTCCTCCGCGTCATCCAGGAACGCGAGATCGAAAAGCTCGGCGCCACGGAGCCCACCCGGGTCGATGTCCGCCTCGTCGCCGCCACCCATCGCAACCTCGCCGCCATGATCGAAGACGGCGCCTTCCGCGAGGACCTCTACTACCGCCTCGCCGTCATCCCCCTCGAGCTCCCGCCGCTCCGCGAACGCCCCGACGATATCCCGGACCTCGTCAACTTCTTCTTCGACCGCGCCAAACAACGCGTCAACCGGCCCAATCTCGTCTTCCCCCCCGCGCTCCTGCCCTACTTCCAGGGCTACCGCTGGCCCGGCAACATTCGCGAACTCGAGAACATCCTCGAACGCATCGCCGTCCTCGCCCGGGGCAACGAAGTCACAATGGCCGATCTTCCCCCCAAAGTCGCAGCCGTCGGCTCCACGCCCAGCGCCCTGCAACTCGACCTGCCTACCACCGGCATCTCCCTCGAAAACGTCGAGAAGGAGCTCATCCTCAAGGCCCTCGAAAAGTGCGACTGGAACCAGACCCACGCCGCCAAGTACCTCGACATCAGCCGCAAGACCCTCATCTATCGCATGGAGAAGCATGGGCTCACCCGTACAATAGAGTCGTGAGCAGTCCCGTTATTGTGATTGGCGCCGGCCTCGCCGGCTCAGAAGCCGCGTGGCAAGTCGCCGAGTCCGGCCGAGATGTCGTGCTCTATGAGATGCGGCCCCATAAGTCCACCACCGCCCATCAGACGGACCAGCCTGCCGAACTCGTCTGCTCGAACTCCCTCAAGTCCGAAGCCGAAAACTCCGCCCCGCGCCAGTTGAAGCAGGAGCTCCGCCGCCTCGGCAGCATGCTCCTCGCCGCGGCGGACGCCGCGCGCGTCCCCGGTGGCCAGGCCCTCACCGTCGATCGCGAAGTCTTCTCGAAGTACATCGTCGACCGGCTCTCGAACCACCCGCGCATCACCATCCGCCGCGAAGAGATCACCCAGGTCCCCGCCTCCGGCACCGTCATCATCGCCTCCGGCCCGCTCACCTCCGATCCGCTCGCGCAGGACATCGCCCGCCTCACCGGCTCCGACCGCCTCTACTTCTATGACGCCATTTCGCCCATCGTCGACGCCGAGTCCATCGACTACTCCATCGCCTTCCGCGCCTCCCGCTACGGCAAGTCCATGGACGACTCGGCCGACTACGTCAACTGCCCCCTGAACAAGGCCGAGTACGAAGCCTTCATCGCGGCCCTCCTCGAAGCCCAAAGCTACGAACCCCACATCCCCGAAGACAATACGCCCTACTTTGAAAGCTGCCTGCCCATCGATCAGATCGTCCGCCGCGGCCCCCACACCCTCCGCTTCGGCCCCATGAAGCCCACCGGCCTCGACGATCCCCGCACCGGCCGCTGGCCCTACGCCGCCGTCCAGCTGCGCCAGGAAAACCTCCGCGCCGATAGCTATAACCTCGTCGGCTTCCAGACCTCGCTCAAGTTCGGCGAACAGGCCCGCATCTTTCGCATGATCCCCGGCCTCCAGAACGCGGTCTTCCTCCGCTACGGCCAGATCCACCGCAATACCTACATCAACGCCCCCGCGTTGCTGAACCACTTCCTGCAGCTCCGCGCCGAACCCCGCATCTACTTTGCCGGCCAGATCTCCGGTGTCGAAGGCTACGTCGAATCCATCGCCACCGGCCTGCTCGCCGGCCAGTTCGCCGTCAACCCCGCGCCGCGTCCCCTGCCGCGCGAAACGGCGCTCGGCTCACTCCTCCACTACATCACCGGCGCCGATCCGAAACACTACCAGCCCGCCAACATCACCTTCGATCTGCTGCCCGCCCTCGATGAGCCCACCCGCAAGGCCCTCCGCAAAGACAAGAAGGCCCGCCACGCCGAAGTCTGCCGCCGCGCCACCGTGGCCCTCGACGAATATCTCGCCCCGGTGCCGGCATGATCAACCTCGACGAAGCCGCCGAGCAGTACCTCACCTCCCTCGCCCGCGCGAACGCTTCGCCCAAGACCATCGAGACCTACCAGATCGCCCTCGCCGATCTCTCCGCCCACCTCGGCGCCGGGGCCACCATCGAGAACCTCGACCTGACGCAACTGCGCGGCTGGCTGGCCGATCTCTACGGCCGCAAGCAACAGGCTGCGACGATGCGCAAGAAGATCGCCGCCGTCCGCAGCCTCCTCCAGTTCGCGATGAAAATGGAGTGGCGCAAGAATAACCCCGCCAAGCTCCTGTTCACCCCCAAGCTCCCGAAGACCCTGCCCGCCGTCCCCACCGAAGAGCAGATGGCCGGCGTCATCGAGCAGGAGCAGCCCGAACGCGATCACGCCATCCTCGAACTCTTGTACGGCTGCGGCCTCCGCGTCAGCGAGTGCGTCGGCCTCAACCTCGAAGACATCGACCGCGAAGAGCGCTGGCTCCGCGTCCGCGGCAAGGGCCGCAAGGAGCGCCAGGTGCCTTATGCCACCAAGGCCGCCGAAGCCCTCGACCGTTATCTCGCCGTCCGCCAGGGCCAGGACAACGCCCTCTTCGTCAACCGGCGCGGCACCCGCCTCACCACCCGCAGCGTCCAGCTTCTCGTCAAGAAGTACGGCCTCCTGGCCAACGGCGATTCGAGCCTCCATCCCCATACCCTCCGCCACGCCTACGCGACCCATCTGCTGAGCGACGGCGCCGACCTCCGCGCCATCCAGGAACTCCTCGGCCACGCCCAACTCTCCACCACCCAGCGCTACACCCAGGTCTCGCTCAAAGACCTCATGACGGTCTACGACAAGTCCCATCCCAAAGCCAAGCTCTGATGGCTTCCTATGCTTAACCCGGAGGACGAACAGCTCGCGCCCATATGCGTAGAGTTGCTCGGTGAAGGAATACGCTGTTGGCGTCCCGTGCGGGCGCAAAGGCTCTCCCTCGATGTTTATCGGATCGTAGAGACCGTCCCTGAACACGAGACGTGGGCATTTCAACCAGGTCAGGTTGTCCGCCGCAAGTCACAGCTACTGGGCGATGGCGTCGCGCTGATCGCCTGCGCGTCCGTTATGCCCGAATAGCATTCGGTCTCGGGTGGCGCGCACCGATAGCACCAAACCAACCTATGGCAACCCCGGCCCGTCCGGCGCCACCCCGGCGCTCTGCCAGTTCGTCCTCGTCTCGGGATCCGTCACCCGCGCCTCCGGCAGCTCAATCGAAAAGTGGTCCGTCACCTGCCGCCGCGTCGCGTAGTGCGCCGCGCCCGCCGTCCGCTCCCCCAGTACCGCCGCCCGGCGCCGCGCCTGCAGGTGATACGCAAACCCTTCGCAGGCCGCCATCGTGCCCGGCCCCACCAGCACCGTCACCGGCCCCGCAAACCTTGGCCCCGCCACGCGCGGCAGCGTCCAATACTCCTCCGTGAAGCCGCGGTACTGCAGCGTTGCCCAATGCACCTGCTCGGGGAACAGATAACTCGCCCACAGCAACGCCGTACCCGCCACGCCGCCCCGGCACTCCCGCAGATCCAGCTCGAGCGCCCGCGCACCCGCTGCCTGCCGGAACACCTCGGCTACCGCTTGTTCAGCCGTCTCCAAATAACCGAACCGGCGGATCGCCACCGTCGCCGTGCCGTCGCGGACCGAAACGGGTCCAATCCCGAATCCATCATCCCCGTCCGCCCGCACCTCTTCGAGCGTGGGCGGTGGCGCCGTCGCATTGTCCACCGGCGAAAGATCCGCCGTGGCCCAGTTGTATCCGGCTCCAAACGGCAAGTCCCCGCTCTGTGCCCGCAACTCCTCGCCCAGCCGCGCGGCGAGCCATGGCCCCGTTGTCACCCACTCCGGCTGCCGCTGCCGCAGATAGGCTCCCAGCCGCGGAGCCCGCGCGCCATCCACGTACCGGGCTTCCAGGTCGGAAGCCGCCGCTTGCTGAATCCGCCGTACCGCCGGCGCCAGCAGCAGGAAGTCACGGTCCAGCAGAAGCCACACAACCAGCAAGCCGAGGATGGGTAACCGGAAACGCAAGCGCCTTATTGATAGATGCGGTTCAACACCCCAGCGATGCGAATACCCGCCTGCAGTAACCGCTGCTTCACCAGCGGCATGTTCTTGTAGACGTAAGGGAAACTCAACGGCAGATCTTTCGGAAAGTCATACACCTGCGGCAGCGCCCGCCGCGACTCCTCCATCCAATCCGTATAAGAAGCCGCCTGCCACGCCTTAATGTCGGCCTCGGACGCCCGGTCCAAAAAGCGCGACCACTCCGTGAACGAAAGCTGCTCCTGGTCAATCAACAGGCTGTCCCACACCGTGTGCAGGTTCGTTGGTTCCGTCCCCCGAAACCAGCGCACGTTCACCCGGTTCCCGCCCAGGTCGTCCGCCCGCCCCGCGTGCAGCGGCTGATGCAGATCCCCGGCGAAGTGCAGGAAAAACTTCAACGCCTCAATCCGCTGCTGCTTGGGAGCGTTCTTATTCCGCAGCGTCGCCTCCATCTGGCGCAGCGCCGAGATCACGTCCCCGGCTGGATTCTTCTTGGCGTCGTCGTAGGAGACCCCGTCGGTGATGTTCACATAGTGCAGCGGGTCCGACTTCTTCCATGCCGGATCGGACCGGATCTCGTCTGCCCAGTTCGCCGCTTCCGCCAGCGACTCCCCTCCTAACAACTCCTGGATCGCCTTCCTGGCTTTGGACGAAAGATGGTTCTCGGCGATCTGCCCGGTCACCCGGTGGCCGGTCTTTCCCCAGCCAAAGATCGCACTCGCGAACAGGACGAACAGCAGAACAAGACGCATACGCCCAGTATCCCACTTACTCCGCCGCCTTCTCCCACTCCATCACCAGGAAATAGGGCACCCGCCGGTACTTGGCGGACTTCACCGTGGCCGCCGTGGCAATCGCCTCCGGCTCGTCGAAGTAAGTCATCCGCAGCCCGGTCTCCAGCAGCGCGCTCATGTAATCCCGCATGGGCCGGTGATAGTTCCGCACCCGGATCCCCCGGTAGGCCATCCACGCCCATCGCTCTTCGAGGTAATGGTCAATCGGGTAATGCCGCAACTCGCCATTCTCTCCCCGTACCCAGCCACCCTCTTCCACCGCCGTGCTGAACGACGTCAGATTGGCAATCAGCAGCGTCCCGCCGGGCCGCAGTACCCGCGCCATCTCTTGGATCGCCGCCCGATAGTCCGGAATATCGATCAGCGTCAGGTAACTCACCACCAGATCGAAGCTGTTATCGCCGAACGGCAACTCCTCGGCGTACGCCTCTCGATACTCGCCCCCGGGATCCTTCTTCCGCGCGTGCGCCAGCAACTCCGCGGTCGGATCAATCCCCGTCGCCGCCACGCCCTGCTTCCGCAGCAGCCGGCAGAAACGGCCCTCGCCGCAGCCTACGTCCAGCGCCGTCCGCGGCCCCCGCGCCAGGGCGCGCGGCACCATCACCGGGTCCAGGATGTACTTCCGTCCGAAATCGCCCTCTTTCCCCTGCTCTTCGATCCACGCCCCCGCTGACTCCTGCCAGCCACTCTCGCTGCTCATAGCCCCTGATCGTACCGCGAGCCGCGCTGAACGATACACTGTCCCTCATGCGCCTTGCCTGGGTTGTCCGCCTCGCCTTCTTCTCGCTGCTCGCCGTGGCCATCGCTCTCACGCAAGTCCGGCCGCCCTGGGAAGCCGGCAAGCCGCGCTGGTACAAAGGCAACCTCCACACCCACACCCTCAACAGCGACGGCGACTCGACGCCCCTCGAAGTCGCCACCTGGTACCGCGAACACGGCTACCAGTTCCTCGCGCTCACCGACCACAACCACCTCACCGAGATCGCCGGCCTCAATGCCACCCTCGGCGCCAAAGAGAAGTTCCTCCTCCTGCCGGCCGAAGAGCTCACCGACCAGTACCTCAAGAAGCCCATTCACATCAACGCCCTCAACCTCACAAAAGAGCTCCAGGCTCAGCACGGCTCCTCTGTCGCCAACACCATCCAGCGCAACGTCGAGCTCATCCGCGGCGCCAAGGCCCTGCCTTCTATCAACCATCCCAACTTCCACTGGGCCATCACGGCGAAGGACATGCTCGGCATCAAAGGGCTCACTCACTTTGAGGTCTACAACGGCCATCCCACCGTCAACAACGTGGGCGGCGGCGGTTCGCCCTCGCTCGATCAGATGTGGGACGAACTCCTCACCGGCGGCCAGCGCCTGTACGGCATTAGCGTCGACGACGCCCACGTCTTCAAGCGCACCGGCCAGGAGTATTCGAACCCCGGCCGCGGCTGGGTCGTCGTCCGCGCGACGGAACTCTCCGCCGCCGCCATCACCGAAGCGCTCGAACGCGGCGACTTCTATGCGAGCTCCGGCGTCAACCTCCTCGACGTCCAAACCACCCCCACCGAATACCGCATCGAGATCAACGCCGGCGCCACGGAAAAATTCACCACCACCTTCCTCGGCGAAGGCGGCAAAGTGCTGGCCACCACCTTCGATACCATCCCGGTCTACAAGTTCACCGGCTCGGAAAAGTACGTCCGCGCGCGCGTCGATTCCTCCTTCGGCCACTCCGCCTGGACCCAGCCCGTCTTCCGCCGGTAGCGTCCGGGATACAGTGGAATCATGCAGAAACTGCTTGCCGTAGCCGCCCTAGCGGTCACCCTACCCTTCCTCGCCCCGGCCCAAAGCGCGAAACCCTTCCTGGGCCGCTGGAATTTCAACGTCACCCCCGCGACGGGCAACCCCTGGCCGCAATGGATGGAACTCGTCGAAAAGGACGGCAAACTCGAAGGGCGCGTGCAACCGCGCGGCGGCGGTTGGCGGCCCATCCTCGGCGCTACCGTCGAAGGCAAGAAGCTGATCGTCAACGTGGCCGCCGCCGGCCGCGGTCCCGCCATTAACTGGGAGCTGACCTCCCCGGCCAAAAACCAGCTTGCCGGCGTCGAAAAGCGCGGCACGGAAGATGGCCCGAAGCTCGCCGGCGTTCGTGCCCCCAAGCTCGACCGCAAGATGCCGAAGGCTTGGACCGAGCCCCGGCCGCTCTTCAACGGCAAAGACCTCACCGGCTGGGAGCCCATCGGCAACGTGAGCAACAACAAGTGGGTCGCCCGCGACGGCGAACTGGTGAATGATAACCCGCAACAGCGCGGCCAGCGCGGTCCTAGCGCCGCCAACATCAAGACCACGGAGAAGTTCCAGGATTTCAAGCTCCACATCGAAGTCAACTGCCCCGACCACGGCAACAGCGGCATCTACCTCCGCGGCCGCTACGAAATCCAAGTCGGCACCGAAGGCGGCAAGCTGCCGGACCACGAAATGGGCGCTGTCTATAGCCACTACCCCCCGCCCGCCAACGCCGAACTCAACCTCGGCAAATGGACCTCGTTCGACATCACCTTCGTCGGCCGCCGCGTCACCGTGCTGCGTGATGGCAAGGTCTACCACGACAACGTCGAAATCCCCGGACCCACCGGCGGCGCCCTCGATGGCAACGAAGCCGAACCTGGCCCGTTCTTCCTCCAGGGCGACCACTACGGCGTCATCCGCTACCGAAATATCACCGTTTCCGTTCCCAAATAATCCGTACTCCTAGAGCCATGTCGATTCGAACTGCCTTCCTCGCTCCTACCCTGCTTCTGGGCCTCCTGCACGCCCAAGATGGCCCCGAAACCGTCATCCGCGGACCCAAGCAGTTTAAGAAAAGCACCGTCATCACCGGTCTCGCCGGCCCCTGGGAGATCACCTGGGGCCCGGACAAACATATCTGGGTCACCGAGCGCACCGGCAAACGCATCTCCCGCGTTGATCCGGCCACCGGCGAAAAGAAGCTCGCCGCCACGCTTCCCGAAGTCTCCGCCCCCGGCGGACAGGACGGCCTGCTTGGCATGGCTCTCCACCCCGAACTGCTGAAAGGCACCGGCAACGATTACGTCTACGTCTTCTACACCTACGTCGACAACACCCTGCCGGCGGACCCTACCGTCACTGATCCGCAGAGCCCCTACCGGAACCTCTATGGCAAAATCGTCCGGCTGACCTATACGGCCGCCGACGGCAAGCTGGGGAGTCCGCAGACGGTGATCGCCGGCCTGCCCGCGGGCAACGACCACGTCGCCGGCCGCATCAAGGTCGGGCCGGATGGGAAGCTCTACTTGACCCTCGGCGACCAGGGTAACAATCAACTCGGTAACGTCTGCCTGCCGGTGGAGTCGCAGCGGCTGCCCACCCGCAAGGAGCTCGACGCCAAGGACTACGTCTCCTACCAGGGCAAGTCCCTCCGCCTGAACATCGACGGTTCCATCCCCGCCGACAACCCGAAGATCAACGGCCTCGTCAGCCACGTCTACACCTACGGCCACCGCAACCCGCAGGGCATCGACTTCGGCCCCGACGGCACGCTGTACTCCTCCGAACAGGGCCCCAAGACCGACGACGAAGTGAACATCCTCAAGCCCGGCCGCAACTATGGCTGGCCGCATGTGGTTGGTCTCCGGGACAACAAGGCCTATGAGTTCGCCCGCTGGGCCGAGGCCAAAACCCCCTGCTCCCAACTGCGCTTCAGCGACCTCGCCATCCATCCCTCGGTACCTCGCGAACCCGAATCGGCTTTTAAGCAGAAGATGGAGCCGCCGCTGGCCACGCTCTTCACGGTGCCCAGCAATTACAACTTCGCGGACCCGCGCTGCGAAGGCATTGACTTCATCTGCTGGCCCACCACGGCGGTATCGAGCATCGAGTACTACGCTTCGAAAGGCGCCGGCATCCCCGGCTGGGATCCGGTCCTACTCGTCACCACGCTCAAGCGCGGGTCGCTTTACGTGGTGCCGCTCAAGCGCAACGGCAAAGCGAAATCCGGATACCTGTTCCGCTACTTCAAGTCAGAAAACCGCTTCCGCGATACCGCGGTGAGCCCGGACGGCAAGACGATCTACATCGCCACCGATCCCGGCGGTCTGGCTGAATCCGCCTCCGGCGGCACCACCCGGACGATGCTCGACAAGGGCTCGATCCTGGCGTTCACCTACACCGGAGAAGGCACCGGTAAGGCGGAAGAACCGGTGATCTCCCAGGCTCAGCCGAAGGCCGAGCCCGCCGCCGCACCGGTCGCCGCTGCGGGAGGCGTCCCCCCGCAGTTCACGGCCGCGCAGGTGGAGGCCGGCAAGGCAGCCTACAACTCCAACTGCGCCGTCTGCCACGGCAGCACCCTGACGAACGGTACCTTCGGCACGCCGCTCGGTGGGGAGTACTTCCAGAAGAACTGGAGCGGCCGCAGTGTCAAGGCCTTCTTTGACAAGTCGCAGAAGACGATGCCCCCGGCGGCTCCGGCCTCTCTCCCGGCGGACTCCTACGCGAACATCGTCGCCTTCATTCTCGAGACGAACGGCTTCAAACCCGGCGCCACCGCGTTGCCCGCGAGCGGCGAAGCGCTCGAGAAGATGACCATCAAGTAGCTACTGTCCGAGTTCGTGGCAGACGTTGCAGGCGATCGTGGCCTTCCGCTCTTTGTGGCAGGCCACGCACGCCGCCATCGTCACCGGCCGTTCCACTTTGAGCGTCTCCATCTGGTAGACCTCGCCGTGGCAGGTGGCGCACTCCACTTTGGCCTGGCTGTGCCGGGCGTGCGCGAACAGCACGAAATCCTTCACGCGATAGACGCGCGCCGATGGGATTTTGCGCTCGGCCATCTCCGGATGGCAGGTCTGGCACTTGGCGAGCGCAGGGAAGCCGGCCTGCGCTCCAGTCTCTGCCGTCGCGTGGCACGCGGTGCATTTTAGCTTCATCGCCGCATGCCGCTGGTGCGAGAATGGCAGGGCGAACAGGAGCAGTGCCAGGGTGAAGCTCACTCCGCCATCTTATCCGACCGCCACTCGCTCCAGGGCACCACGCCACGCTCCGGCGCCGGCGCATCGGAGAGCATCGTGATGTACTCAAGCAGGTTGCCGTCCGGATCGTGGAAGTAGAGCGAAGCAGCCGGCATCCACGCCAGCACCACGGGTTCCTCCACCGGATTCCCCGCTAAGTCGAGAGGCGCAATCCCCGCCGCCCGCAGTCGCGCCGGGGCGGCTAGCAGGTCTTCGAGGGTCACGGTAAACGCCGTGTGCAAACTGAGCCGCTGCGGACTCGTGCCGGTCTCCCAAAGACCGAGCATCGCCTGGCCATGCGCACCGAGCCAGTAGAAGGCCACACGCCGGTCGGGCACCAGAGTGGCGCGGGACAGGCCAAGCGTCTCCTCGTAGAACCGCATCGCGCGGTCGAGGTTGGCGACGGTGAGGTGGGTCTCAAAAAGTCCTTGAATGGGAATCATCGGGGTATGAGCCAGAACGAGGGGTGCCTTACGCATCATAAAGCAGGAGAATAGCGAATGATGACTCGGATCCTTTGTCTTGTGATGCTCGCTGGCGCGGCCGTAGCCCAGCACCAACACAGCGGACCGCAGGCGGCGAAGCCCGCGGAGCTTTTGGACGGCATGGGAACCCACTCCCACCCGATCGCGACGAAGTCCAAAGAGGCCCAACAGTTCTTTGACCAGGGACTGGCCCTGATCTATGGTTTCAACCATGACGAGGCGGCCAGACTTTTTGCCCGGGCGGCGGAACTGGACCCCGCCTCGCCGATGCCGCACTGGGGCATCGCCTACGCGCTGGGGCCGAACTACAACCTGCCGGCCATGCCGGAGCGGGAGGCCCTGGCCTGGCAAGCGATCGAGAAGGCCACCCATCTGATGGCGAAGGCTCCCACCCGCGAACGGGCCTATGTCGAAGCCCTCCTCCAGCGCTATTCGAAAGACCCGGCGGCCGACCGAAAAGGGTTGGCCGAAAAGTACGCGGCGGCGATGCAGACGGTGATGCAGCGGTATCCCGACGATCTGGACGCCGCCACGCTCTATGCCGAGGCCAGGATGAACCTGCGGCCGTGGCAGTTGTGGAGCCTGGACGGGAAACCGGCGGAGGGCACGCTCGAAATCTGCGCCGTGCTCGAAGGAGTGCTGCGGCGGGACCCGAACCATCCCGGCGCCAACCACTACTACATCCATGCCGTGGAGGCCTCGCCGAACCCGGAGCGGGCGCTGCCGAGCGCCGCCCGGCTGGAGACGCTGGTGCCGGGGGCGGGGCACCTGGTTCACATGCCGTCGCACATTTATGCGCGGGTCGGCGAGTTCGAACGGTCAGCGATGGTGAACGAAAAGGCATCGGAGGCGGACCGGGTCTATCTCGAGCGGTCGAAGGCGCAGGGGATGTACCCGCTCGGCTACTACTCGCACAACCTGCACTTCGTCGCCTATTCGCGCATGATGCAGGGCCGGTACAAGGACGCGCGGGAATGGGCGCGGAAGTTGCGGCAGAATGTGACGGGGGCGATTGACGGCATGCCGATGATCGCTGCCTACGGGGCCTACGAGTGGCTGGTGCTGGTGCGCTTTGGCAAGTGGGAAGAGATGCTCCGGGAGAAGCCTCCCACGGAGAAGGATCTGTTCCTGCGCGCGAGCTTCCACTATGCCCGGAGCGCCGCGCTGGCTGGTCTGGGCCGGACGAAAGCCGCGGTGGCCGAACGGACCAGGATGGAGGCGCTGGCCAAGGAGATCCCGGCCGACGCGGTGGCCATGCTGAACCCGGCCCGGCAACTTCTCGAGCTGGCGAGCGTTGACCTGGCGGCGCGCCTCGCGCGGAGCCGGAACGATGGGGCGGAGGAGATTCGGCAGTGGCAGAAGGCCGTGGAGTTGGAGGATAGGCTGGGCTACATGGAGCCGCCGGACTGGTACTATCCAACGCGGGAGCAATTCGGGGGAGCGCTGTTGCGCGCAGGGAAGGCGGGAGAAGCGGAAGTGGTCTTCCGGAAGGATCTTGAAAAGAATCCGCGCAACGGACGCAGTCTGCACGGGTTGCGGGAGGCACTGCGGGCGCAGGGCAAGACGGAAAGCGGGGAGTTCGTCGAACGGGAGTTCCGGAGCGCCTGGCAGCAGGCCGATACGGAGCTGCCTTGAGCTATCGTTCCGGCTGGACGGCCGGAACGAGTCGCTGGGGATCGAAGAGGTGCAACGGTTTGAACTGACGCTTGGACCACTTGCTGCCTGGTTCAAACTGAACGCCGATAAAGAACCCGATCTCCCGGTAAACGCAATACCGGACCTGTCCCACGTAGTCGCCCTTCGGGCCGCTGATGGTGATGACCGTGTTCAAGGGGATCTCGGCTTCCAACTGGAGGCAGACCCCCGACTCGGAGATATCTTCGAGGTTGGCGATGGCCTTTTTCCGCCGACCGGCTTTGTCGCGCCAGTGGACGTCAATCAGGTCCGCGCACATCAATCTAGGCTCATAACGCCTGTTCCGCATATAACCATCTATCGGCGACCGGATGCTCTCGGGATATCCAGCGCTTGTGGAAATTTAACCCTATCACACCTAGGGTAATCTTCTATGGCCCCGAGTACTGGCCTCGGCTAAATCCGATTGAAAACCTCGACCGCCTTGCTGAGAGCTTTGTGCTGACGGATGAAGGGGACCATCTTGGTTTCCCGTTCGTCGATCTCCTGGGCGCGTTTCAGGACTTCGGCGGCCTGGGCTTGGGGCACGCGAACGACGCCGTCTTCGTCGGCGACAATGATGTCGCCCGGCTTCACTTCGACGCCGGCGCATTGCACGGGGACGTTACGGGAGACGCCGGCGTAGCGGCTGACGGTGGAGGAGGGGACGACGCTGCGTCCGTAGATGGGGAAGTTGAGGTTGCGGACTTCCTTGATGTCGCGGACGCCGCCATCGACGATGACCCCGGCCATGCCGCGGACCTTGGCGGCGGTGGCCATGAGGCCGCCGATGCCGGCGACGTCGAGGCCGTCCTTGATGACGATGATGCCGACTTCGCCGGGGTTGGCGTTATCGATGAGGGCCGTGGATTGGGCGGTGGAGAGGGCGGGCGTAGCTTTTTCGGGGGTGGTGGGGACGAGGTAGGCGGTGACGGCGCGGCCGACGACGCGGGTGGTGACGGTGCGGGGGCGCATGTCGTGGGACATGAAGCCGCGCTGACCGGTGATCTGGTCGACGGCGTCGGCAACGGCGGCGACGGTGGCGACCTCGTAGCCGGCGAGGAGGGGGTCTTTGGCGGGGGCCTTGCGGGCGGCTTGGAAGCCGAGGCCGAGGAGGCCGCAGAGACCGGCGGACAGGACGAGAATTTTGTTGCGGGAGAGCATACTGGCCCTATTCTACTAGGCTCCCTCGGGCGATCCGGGCGAAGAGGGCTAGAAGACGCGGCGGGTGAGCTTGCCAACCGAAAACTTGGCGGTATCGGCGACGGCCATCACCGTCATCACCCCGGCTTGCACCGGGTCGGTCACCACCAGATCGGCCGCGTCGGGGACGGAGCCGGCCATGTTGAGGCTGACGACGAGGAGGCCCTTGGCGCGCACCTCGCGGACCGCCACCTCAATCTCGCCACCCATTAGAGAACCAGCCAGGACCAGCGCCTTCGCGCGCGGAAGCCGGGCAACCGCTCGGACGGCTGCGGCCAGGGACTGCTCGCCCACCAGCGGAATCGTATCCACCGAGATGTGCTCGCCGCGGATGTTGTGGCGGTCCGCTTCCATAATCGCGCCGATGGCGACCTGTCCAACTTGAGCGCCGCCACCCATGATGATGATCCGCTTGCCGTACACCTTCTGCAGGGTTTCGACGAGTTCCACCTCGTGCACCCGCTCAAGCGAACGCAACTCAGCCAGCAGCGCCTCCGGATCGCCGGGCAGATCGATCTCCAGATAGGTGCGCGAGTGCACCACGCTTTCAATGATCTCCACCGAGACGATGTCGCCGGCATGACGGGCAATCACGCCGGTCAACTGATGCAGGAAGCCAGGCCCGGCTTCGCCACGCGCTTCAAGGCCGATGCGCTGCTTCATAGCTCGTACTTCTTGATGATCTCGGGCCAGATGCCCTGCGCCGTCAGGATGAGTTGCACGGCATCACGCACCGCGCCGCAGCCGCCGCGGTTCGCCGTCGTCCAGTGGGCCGCGCGCTTCACCTCTTCGCGGGCGTTGGCCACCGCAATGCCCAGGCCGACCCGGCGCATAATCACGACGTCCGTGAAGTCGTCACCGATGTACGCCACCTCGTCCGGCGAAACTTTGGCGTCGGCGAGGATCTCTTCGAGGATCGGGATCTTCTCGATGTGGCCCTGATAGACGTAAGCCATCTTGCACTGCTTGGCGCGGACTTCGGTGGCCGGGGAGACGCGGCCGCTGATGACGCCGGTCTTGATGCCGTACCAGCTCAGCCACTGCAGGCCGATGCCGTCCTGGGAATCGAAGCCCTTGGTTTCAAAGATCTGGCCGTCCGGGCCGGGGACGTTCCACAGGGTGCCGTCGGTCATCACGCCATCGACGTCCATGAGGAGCAGCTTGATTTTGGAGGCTTGGGCGAGCAGTTCGGGAGCGAAAACTTGGTCCATGAACCTCTCAGTTTACCAGCGGGGCGCGGGGCTACTGGCCGATGGCGAACAGATGGCGGCCACCGCGCACGTACAGCGTCCCATCGACCACGGCAGGGGTGGCCATGACCGGTTCGCCGAGCTCGTTTTCCGCCAGGACCTTGTACTCCTTGCCCTGCTGCAGGACGAAGGTGTGGCCGTCTTCATTCGTGATGTAGAGGCGCCCGGCGGCAGCGACGGGGGAGCTGGTGAAGCCGGACGCGGTGCCGAGGCGCTGCTGATAAAGACGTTCGCCGGTGGCGAGTTCGAAGACGGTCATCACCCCGTTGTCATAGCAGAAGTAGCCAATGCCGTCGGCGAGCAGGGGCGTCTGCATGTAGTTGCCGGAGCGCTCCTGGCTCCAGGCGATGGCAGCTTTGTTCTGGCCCAGATCGCCCTTGGCGTCGGGGCGGATGGCGTAGATGGGCCGGCCACCCCCGTGGGCCGCGGTCAGGACGATGAGGCCGTTCGCGAAGACCGGCGTGGGTACGGGGATGTCGCCGGTGCCGGCGAGACGCCAGCGTTCCTTGCCGGTCGCGAGGTCGAAGCCGCCCATATGCTTCCAGCCATTGACGACGACCTGCAGGCCGCCTTCGCCGTTAGGGAGGACGGCCGGGGTGCCGAAGGTGGGGACGTCCTGGCGCGGCGTCCGCCACAGCTCCTTGCCGGTCGTGGTGTCAAAGGCGGCGAGGAAGGAGTTCTTCTGGACATCGGCCTGGATGATCACCTTGTCCTCGTGGAGAATTGGGGAGCTGGCGAAGCCCCACTGGGCGTCCGGGGCGACGTAGTAGCCGGAGTCGAGGACGCCGAGATCCTTCTTCCAGAGCAGCTTGCCATCGAGGGAGTAGGCGTAGAGGCCTTCCGAGCCGAAGGAGACGATGAGGCGCTGGCCGTCGGTGGCGGGGGTGGGGTTGGCGTGACTGGACTTGGGGTGGCGCTTGATCTTGGGTTTGGTCTGGACGGCGGTTTGCTGCCAGAGGATCTTGCCGGTGCGGCGATCGAGGCAGAGGACCTGGAAGGACTGGGCGCCTTCGTTCTCAACGGGCTTGATGTCGCCGTAGAGGCCGAGTTTCACGGCGGCGGCGCCTTTGGCGGGGACGGCGGTGGTGAGGAAGAGGCGATCGCCCCAGACGACGGGGCTCGAGTAGCCGAGGCCGGGGATGGGGGTCTTCCAGCGGACGTTCTCGCCGGTTTCAGTGTTCCAGCGGAGGGGAGGGGCGCCGTTGCCGAGGCCGCTCGCGGCGATGCCGCGGTATTGGGGCCAGTTTTCGGCGTGGAGAAAGGCTGAGGCGAGGAAAAAGGCGATCAGCGGGCGCATGGCTGGATTGTAACCTAGACTGGAAAAATATGAGCGACGGAAAGGAAGAGCGCGAGGAGATGCAGCGGCGGCGGGAGGAGGAGAAGCCGTGGCAGCGGGAGGATCGGGTGGACCGCGGCGAGGAGGAGTGGGAGCCGGAGCGGGAGGCCTCTTAGAGGACCTGCCGTTCGCGCGCGAAGCCGCAGAGAGCGGCAAGCGCACGGGAGAGATGTTCTCCGTTCGGGTCCGTGGTGGGATTGAGGGGGACGTAGAGGACGGTGCCTTCGCGGCGGGCCAGGATATTGGAGGCGACCAGGGCCCGGATGAGCCAGACGGCGGACGGCACGTCGGGGCAGTTGAGGCCGAGCCAGCCGGGGTAAAGCCAGGGCTCCGGCGTGAGTCCCGTGAGCCGCGTCAGATCCGCCGGTGCGGTGGTTCCGTCCGGCGCCGGTTCGAGGAGCGGCGTATCGATGGCCATGGCGGCGAAGAGTTCGCCGATGGCCTGCTCCTGGGACGGCCACATGTGCTCCACCCAGTAGTGGCACGTTTTGGCGATGACGGTGATGACGTTCTTGATCTCCTTCTCGATGCGGTAGGCGGGTCCGGCGGGGAGTTCGAGGAGGTTGCCGTGGGCGCGGACGGCGACGTTCTCCATGGTGATGGCGCGGAGGAGCCAGCCGGCCATGACGGGGTCGGCGCATTCGACCTGGACCCAGCCGGGGGTGGAGGAGGGCTGGGCGGGAAGTTCGGTAATGAGGGTGATGCCGCGGCAGATTTCGGCGGTGACCTGTTGATAGCGGGCGGGGTCGGCGCCGGGGGAGCCGGGTGCGAGGAGTTTGCCTTTGTGGGGCGGACCGCCGGCCATGGCGAGGTCGCAAAAGGAGCCCCAGATTTCGTTCCAGGCGACCTGGCCGTCCGGGCTGTACTTGAGGCCCGCGGAGCCCATGGAGACGGGTTGAACGTCCTCGTAGCAGTCGCGGTAGGTGGCGGGGAGGATGGTTTTGATGCGGAGCTGGAGGGCGTCGTAGGGGGAGGAAGGTGTCATGGTCCGCTCCTCCTTATCGTAACGGGAAGGCGGCGCAAGTTCGAATCGCATCATGGAGGCTAAGCTCAAGCAGAATCGGCACCCGAACCACGATCGTTTTGGACGAAGATGTCCTCGAACGGTTCCGGAAAATGGATAGAGACGAGTCCGTGCCTTTTCGAGTGAAGCTCAAGGACCTGCTGCGGGATCGCTTGGCCAAGTCCAGCGGGCGAAGGCGCTTGATCGTTCCGCCGGAGACTTTTTCGATGGCAGTGAGCCGGCTGCCCTCTCCGCGTCGGGAGTCGGACCTGGATACTCTCGAAGAACAGGAAGCCCAGCGGCCTGGATGAAGATCCTCCCAGCCGATGTGCTGGTAACTCTGTTCGCTAGAACCGGCCGGGCGCCAGGACAAGGATTGCCGTGGGATTGGGCGTGTTGATCGATACCCGAACTTCCCCACCAAGATCGTTGGACTCCATCCGTCCGGAAGGCGATTGGCGCACTTTCACGACGTACGTTTCGCCCGAGTAGACAGGCACGGACAGGGTACCCGCCGGGGAGGTCCTCTCCTGGGGAGGAGCGTGCCGGCGGCCGGCCGAATCGGTGAGTGTCACCTCGGCGCCGGCGAGGGGAGCGCCTTCAGGCCCGGCGACCTGGATCTGCAGGCTCGTGGTACTTCGCTTCGGGGGCAGGGCGAGGTTGACGGTGGGGAAGGGCGGACCCGCGACGGATACACGGCCGGGGAATTTGGTGGCGGGATAAGGCGCTGTGTCGTCCCATTGAGAGGTGTTGACCCCGACGATATAGTCGCCGTCGGGCAGGGGGCGGAGAGTGTACTCGCCGTTCGCATCGGTCTTCGCGGTGCGCAGAGGAAACGAACTCTGGTCGCCACGCTCGCCGATGGAGAAGGCCTGGACCTGTACGTCCGAGACGGGAGCACCGCGCTGGTCGACGATGCGGCCGGAGACCGTCTGATCCACCCAGACGCCCAGGTCCCACTCCGTGCAGGCGCGCTCCGTGATCAGGACGGGGCCGGAGACCTTTTCTTCGGGATCGGGCGCGGAGCGGCGTGTCTCCTGATTGAAGACGAGGCGGCCCGACCACCGGCTGTTGTAGGTCGAGTTCGGCAGGTAGCCGGGCTTGGCGACCTCCATCCGGTAGCGGCCGGGGAGAATGCCAGGGATGGTGAACACGCCGCTGCCATCGGTGACCACCGAGTACTCTCGGTCCGGCGAGGTCGCCGTGACCGTGGCGCCGGGGACTCGGGGCGCGGGCCGGTTGTTGTTCTCCAACTGGTGGACGATGCCGATGAGACGCGCCGGCCCTTGGCTGGCCGCGTTGCGGAGGGCGTCGAGCTGGTGTTCGTTATCCCGGAGAGCAAAGGTGGGATTGCAGCCGCTCACGCTCCAATCGAAGCCCTTGGCGGCGCTGGCTTCGGCGAAGACGACGTAGCGCTCCCCCATCCGGAGGCGGCGATAGCAACTGGTGCCTGCCGCGGTGCCGATCTCCATCTCGTCCGGCAGGGTGGAGGCGTTGGCCAGGCGTTCTTCGATGCGGAGACGCGTGGTGCCCTCGCCCCAGCCGCTGCCGCCATCCCGCAAAACCAGGGCGACGAACACCGGACGAGTCCCGCTGATCAATGTGCAAGGGGTGGCGCTGCTTAAGCAACTGCAGGCGAATCCGGGAACAGCGAGGCCGAGGAGGGCAAGGAGCAGGGCGGTGGGAACTAGCGCCTGCGTTGCGGTGTCTCTAGTGCTGCCATGCAACTTCATTGCTTTCCACTGACGGGAATATTGGCATTTGGGTTCCTGGGAGTATTGCGGTTATACGCCGCGACGGAGTTCGAGTTTCGCCACGCGAGGGACCTGGCGTCGCAGCCACCGGACGTTCGGCTGTTGGTGCAGCTGGTGGGCGAGGCGGGGCGTTTTCGCATCGGGGAGCGGATTCCGCTGCGGCTGCAGTTCTCGAGCACTCTGGCGAATACCTATCGACTCAACGCGGCAACCTACGACCGCAGCGGGCGGCTGCCGACCGAGGAGTTCGTGATGGAGCAGAACGATGTGGTGGACCCGTGGCGGGACTACTTCGGATCCGGCGTGATGGGCGGCGTGGGGGGCGGATTGCGCAGTCTCCCTCCGGTGCTGGGGCTGGAGCCGCATGAGATTACTCTCGACCTGAACGACTGGTTTCGATTTGACCGGGCGGGCCGGTACCGGTTCTACCTCAAATCGCATCGGTTGGAAAACTCGGCGGTGGTGTCGAACATTGTGGAACTGGAGATCGTTGATGACGCGGCCTGGCGGGAGGCGCAGCTGGCGCGGTTGCGGGCGCGCCTGGAGCAGTCCGACGAGACGGCACGGCAAGAGCTGCGGACACTGGGGACGCCGGGAGCAGTGGAGTTGGTGCTGGAGATCGCTCGACAGGGCCGACACGGCGTCGACTCGCTGCTGCTGGTGGGAGCTCGGGACCGGGCTCATGCCGTGGCAGCACTGGACCGGTACTTAGCGGACGAAGCCATCGCGATTGGAGAGTATGACGTCCGCCTACGCGCGTTGGTCACCTTCGTGCAGCGATGGGGTCTGCCACCACTCCCGACCGCATTCTGGCAGTTGCAGGACGAACGACGATTGCAAGAGGTGATTGCCGAGGCCGAACGGCGACAGGGTCTTTTTGCGCAGTTCGTGCGCGAGGAAGCGGTCCGCTTGATTCCGGTAGCCTTGAAAAAGCAGGGAGAGGCACGCAAGTCCTCAGCGAGGGAGATCGGAGCGCTGGCCTTGGAGGAGGCTCGCAAGGCGGGTTTGGTGGAGCCGGAGAACTATGGATTGACCCGGGCAGAGTTGATTGCCGGGTTTGCCACCTTTGACCAGGACCGGCAGGGCGAGTTGCTCGACACGAAGTGGGACTTGGTGCGGGGTCCAGAGATGATTCCCGTGTTGACGAAAGCCGTGAGGGGCGCGCCGGTTGGCCTGCAAGACGTGATGATGCGAAGGCTGCGGGAGCTTTCGCCGGCGGAGGCCTGGGGCCTTGTGAAGCAGGAGTTGGTGGCAGGGAACCTCGACTTTGCCACGATGAAGGAGTTTCCCGCGGTCGACGTGCCGGAGGCCGATGCGATTTTGCGGCAGCGCCTGCGCGAGGACCCGGCGACGGCGTTGCCTCTCATGGCCAGGTTCGGGACCGTCAAGTTGGCAGGGCCGATGCGGGAGCTGTGGGCGCGTCGAATGCGAAGTTGCTTTCCCGAGCAGGAGGTGGTGACGTATCTGGCGCGGGTGTTTCCCGCGGCGGAGGGAGAGGGGCGGGAGGCGCTGCGGTTGGCCATGAGAAGCCGGGAGGGCCGGGGTTGTTCGACATGGCTGTTGGTTCACGTCGGCCGAGTGGTCTGGAGTGAGGCCGTGCAGGCGGAGGCGATTGAGGCGTTGAATGATTCCGACGTGAAGACGGCAGAGGGCGCGGCGCTGATCCTGGCGGAGCAGGGTGACCTGCGCGTGGAAGAGCCGCTCTGGCGCCGGTTGGAGCTCGGAGGGCCAGAGATTCGCGACGGTCTGATGGAGGCGATGGGATCGGCCCGGGCGTGGCGCTTGGACGACGCGCGGCGAAAGCGGCTCCTGAGCTTCTGCCCGGACCTCGAATGCCGACAGCGGTGGGCAGCGGGCCATCCGGTTACAGTCGATGTCTCGAATGGCGGCTCAATGTACCCGGTCGCGTTTCGCGTGGGTGGCTACACGGCGCGGACGCTGGGTGGTTTGAAACAGAAACTGCTCCAGTATCCGGCCGGAACGGCGTTCCGATGGTGTCCGCAGGAGTCGAATCCGATTGACTCATTCACGCCTGGGATGCGGGAGGAGATGTTCCGCGATCTGGCCGGATATCTGCGCCCGCGAGGGATGTTTTTGGAGCGATGCCCGGCTACTGGGCCGGGTCGTAATTGAGATTCGGCCCCAGCCAGTGTTCCACCTCTTCGATCGTCATCTGCTTGCGGGCGGCGTAGTCGGCCACCTGGTCGCGGTCGATGCGGCCGAGGCTGAAGTAGCGTGCCTCGGGGTGAGCGAAGTAGATCCCGCTGACGCTCGAGCCGGGCCACATGGCAAACGACTCCGTGATGCGGATGCCCGTGTTCGCCTCCACGTTCAGCAGATTCCACAGCGCGCCCTTCTCCGTATGATCGGGGCAGGCCGGATAGCCGGGCGCCGGGCGAATGCCGCGGTACTTGCAATGAATCAGGTCGTCCTTCGAAAGGTGCTCCTCCGAACCCAAACCCCACTCCTGCCGGGCCTTCTGGTGCAGGCACTCGGCAAATGCTTCGGCCAAACGGTCAGCCAGCGCCTCGGCCATGATGGCGTTGTAGTCGTCGTGCTGGGCCCGGAACTGCTCGCAAAGTTCGTGCAGACCAATCCCCGTGGTCACGGCAAACGCGCCGATGTGATCGGGTAGGCCAGTCTCCTTCGGCGCGATGAAGTCCGCCAGCGAACGGCAGGGCTCGCTACCTTCCTTGTGCACCTGCTGGCGCAGACAATGGAACCGGGCGAGCGCACTGGCGCGGGTCTCGTCGGTATAGAGTTCAATATCGTCGCCAATCGCGTTGGCAGGGAAGAGGCCGTAGACGCCCCGGGCCGTGAGGAGGTTCTCGTTGATGATCCGGTCCAGCAGCGCTCGGCCCTCTTCGTAAACAATCCGCGCCTGCTCGTTGTCGAGAATGCGCGGGAAGATGCCCTTGATGCCCCAGGTGTGGAAGAAGGGCGACCAGTCGATGTAGTCGCGCAACGTAGCCAGCGGGAAGTTTTCGAGAACGCGGACGCCGGTGAACGACGGGGCCGGAATATCTTCGGCGCTCCACGTGATGGGGCTGCGGCGGGCGCGCGCCTGGTCGATGGGGGTCGCCGCCAGGCGGGGAGCGGCGTGAGCCAGGCGGATCGCTTCGTAATCGGAGCGGTGCTGGGCCACAAACGCCTCGCGGCCATCGTCGCTCAGCAGGCTGGTGGTGACGGGTACGGCGCGGCTGGCGTCGAGCACGTGTACCACCGGCTCGCTATAGTGCGGGGCGATCTTGATGGCGGTATGCGCGCGGCTGGTCGTGGCGCCGCCAACCAGCAGGGGCAGCTTGAAGCCCTGGCGCTCCATCTCCTTGGCGACGTGAACCATTTCGTCAAGCGACGGGGTGATCAGACCGCTCAGGCCAATGACGTCGGCCTTTTCGGCCTTGGCCCGTTCGAGAATCTTCTCGCACGAGACCATCACGCCCATGTCGATGACTTCGAAGTTATTGCAGGCGAGAACGACGCCGACGATGTTCTTGCCGATGTCGTGCACGTCCCCCTTTACGGTCGCAAGCACAATCTTGCCCTGGGTCTTGACGGTTTCGCCGGCCGCCACCAACGCGGCTTTTTCGGCCTCCATGTAGGGCGTCAGATGGGCCACGGCCTTCTTCATCACGCGGGCGGATTTGACCACCTGCGGCAGGAACATTTTGCCGGCGCCGAACAGATCGCCGACCACCGACATGCCGGCCATCAGCGGTCCTTCGATGACGAGCAGCGGGCGGCCGAGCTTCACGCGGGCCTCTTCGGCGTCGATCTCGATGTAGGTATCGATGCCCTTGACGAGGGCGTGGGAGAGGCGCTCTTCGACGGTGCCGTTACGCCATTCCTCGGTCTTCTTCTCCGTGGCGGCGGCGCCGCTGCCGGCGGCCTTGAGCGCTTCGCCGTGTTCGACGAGGCGTTCGGTCGCGTCGGCGCGGCGGTTGAGCAGCACGTCCTCGACGAGTTCCTTTAACTCGGGCTCGATCTCCTCGTACACTTCGAGCATGCCGGCGTTGACGATGCCCATGTCCATGCCGGCGGTGATGGCGTGATAGAGAAACGCCGAATGCATGGCTTCGCGGACTTTGTTGTTGCCGCGGAAGCTGAACGAGATGTTGGAGACGCCGCCGCTGACCTTGGCGTGCGGCAGGTTGGTTTTGATCCAGCGCGTGGCGTTGATGAAGTCGACAGCGTAGTTGTTGTGCTCCTCCATGCCGGTGGCCACGGTGAGGATGTTGGGGTCGAAGATGATGTCTTCGGGAGGGAAGCCGACTTCATCCACGAGGATGCGGTAGGCGCGCTCGCAAATGCGGATCTTGTCTTCGTAGGTGGCGGCCTGGCCGGCCTCATCGAAGGCCATGACGACGACGGCGGCGCCGTACTTCAGCACGGTGGCCGCGTTCTGACGGAACCTCTCTTCGCCTTCCTTGAGCGAGATGGAGTTGACGATGCCTTTGCCCTGCAGGCACTTCAGGCCGGCTTCGATGACTTCCCACTTCGAGGAGTCGACCATGAAGGGGACCTTGGCGACTTCGGGTTCGCTGGCCAGAAGCTGGAGGAACCGGGACATGGCGGCGACGCCATCGATCATGCCTTCGTCCATGCAGATATCGATGATGTTGGCGCCGTTTTCCACCTGCTGCCGGGCGATGCTGACCGCCTCCTCGTAGTTGCCTTCCTTGATGAGTTTGGCGAATTTCGGGGAGCCGGCGACGTTGGTGCGCTCGCCGATCATGATGAAAATGCCCGGCTGTTGGGTGAAGGGCTGGGAGCCGGAGAGGCGGAGCGGCTTTAGCGGCTCGGGCTCGGCCGCGGGCTGGGCAGCGAGTCCGGTGGGGTGGAACTGGCGCGGCGGGCGGGCTTCAAGCGCCTGGGCGATGGCGGCGATGTGCTCCGGGGTATTGCCGCAGCAGCCGCCGGCGATGTTGATGAGCCCGTCTTTGGCAAAGCCGCTGAGGAAGCGGGCCATGTCGGCGGGTTCGAGATCGAAGCCGGTGGGCGAAAGCGGGTTCGGCAGACCGGCGTTGGGGTAGCAGGAGATGGCGGCGTCGGACTTCTCGGCCAGTTCGGCGAGAAACGGGTACATCAAGTCCGGGCCGAGCGAGCAGTTCAGGCCGACCGACAGGGGCTTGACGTGGTGGACGGCGTTCCAGAAGGCCTCGATGGTCTGGGCCGAAATCATGGTTTCGCCGCCCCGGCCGACGGCGGCCGAGATCATCACCGGCAGTTCTTTGCCGTCCTGATCAAAAACTTCCCGGATGGCGACGAGGGCCGCTTTGGCGTTCAGGGAGTCGAAGATGGTTTCGACGAGGAGCAGGTCGGAGCCACCGGCGATGAGGGCGCGGATCTGTTCGATATAAGCGGTCTTGACCTGATCGAAGGTGACCACGCGGAAGCCGGAGTCGTCGGCATCCGGAGAGTTGCTGAGCGAAACGGTCAGGGGGCCGATGGCGCCGGCGACGAACCGGGGGCGGCCGGTGGCATTGGCGATGCGGTCGGCCCATTCGCGGCACTGGCGGGCGGATTGCTCGTTGATCTCCCAGGCGAGCGACTGCAGGAACGGGTCTTCGATGATCTTCTGGTAGAAGTCGGGGTCTTTGCGTCCGCCATGCTCGCGGGGATCGTCGACGAAGAACTCGCTCTGGGTGATGCTGGTGGCGCCGAAGGTGTTGGTCTCGATGATATCCGCGCCGGCTTCGAGGAAGCGGCGGTGGATATCGCAGATCATCTTGGGCTGGGTGAGCGAGAAGAGGTCTCCGTTGTTGAGGAGGTCCTTTTGCGAGTCCTTGAAGCGCTCGCCACGGATATCCGCTTCGGTCATGCCGTAGGTGCGGATGGTGGTGCCCATAGCGCCATCGATGATGGCGATGCGGTTTTCAAGAATTTTTTGGAGGGGATGGGCTTGAGACATGAAAGGAAGGCGGGAGCTCATAGCGGAGCCCCAACTTCCATGATAGCGGGAGGTTACTCCTTCAGGAGGGTTTCGAGGCTGGGATTGTCGTCGAGTTGGAGCGACCACGCTTCGAGAACTTCCGGGGTGGCGGAGGTGATTCTGGCCTCGGCCCATGCGGGGAGGGGACCGAAACGCTTCAGAAGGCGTTTCCGGAGAACGCTGGACAGAGCCTCCGACCGGCCCTGTGCCAAGCCCTGGCGGATAGCGGGTCCCAACACCTTGTTTTCGAGAAGATCGATCATTTCGTCTTGGAGCCTCCTTTCGAGTTCCTCTTCTATTCCCAGTATGCCCCCAAGAATCACGAAAGTGGAGGCGGCTTTCTGCTGCTCCTCATCGGGGAGCGTGCGCAATTTGGCCGAAACAACGCGGAAGACCCGCTCCGGGTCGGACTTGGTGAGCAGCGCCCACTCGTTATCGGTCCAGTCGTCACTGGCCAGAAGCTCTTCGCCGTCCATCTCCCGCAGGTTGAGAATCGTGTACTCGTGCCGGGTGGTTGGCGAGACGTAGAACGAAGTCATGCGGAGCGGCTCGCGGCCGGCATAGAGAACCGTCTGGTAGAGCGGTTCCGGGTAGAGGCGGCGGATGCCCACGTAGTAATCCAACATGCGGAACGGCATCGCCGGGTCGTTCTGGAACTGAAGCTCCACCTGGCGCAGATGGCCCTCGGCGGTCCGGGCCAGCAGGTCGGCCCGCGGATTCCGCACATCGGGGAGTTCGACGTTCGGCCAATCCACCACTTCGCCGAACAGCAGCCGGGAGAGCACACCCTGCGAGCGGCGAAAGAGGTATTTGAACGTGACGTCGAAGGTCTGGGCCATGCCGCTGGGATCCTAGTGCGCGAGCGGCGCCGGGAATCTCCGCTATCCTACGGGAATGCGGATCGGCGCCTTTGCGGCAAACCTGGCGGTGTTGCTGCTGTTCGGGGTTGGCATTCCCTGGCTCAAGGGGATCGATTTCCTCGATCTGTTTCTGCTCATCCCGTACTCCCTGCTGGGCGTTTTCTATACCTCACCCCGCGCCGTGGCGGTCGCCTCCGAAACCCCCATCTCGCTCGCCGCTCTCGGCCGGGCGGCGCTGATTGGCTGGGGCATTGGCGTCCTCATCCTGGCCATGGGTTTGGCGACCGTCAACATCAGCGAAGGCCATGAATTGCTGCCGCCCGTACCGGTCCTGTTATGTCTCGCGGTGCTGGGTCTGATGGCCTGCCTGCTGACCGCGGCCATCGCGGTGCGAGTGGCCATCGCGGCGTCAAGCGAGGCCGCGGCCCGGTCGCGCATCCGGATCGGGTTTCTCCTCCTCATCTGCCTGTGCCTGGCAGCCCCGCGGCTGGTGGGCGATGAGGCGGCGAGCGTCGTTCTGGGGTGGCTGACTCCCGAGGGTATGGTGCGGCTGACCATGGTTCTGGCGCCCGTCATGGCCATCGGAACGCTGTTTCTTCTCCGGGTCAGACTGGCGCGATACACTGGCTAATTCATGCGAATCCTCTCGAAATCACCGTGCCGCGTGGACCTCGCGGGCGGCACCCTGGACATCTGGCCTCTCTATCTGCACCACGCCAATGCTTGTACGGTGAACTTTGCGGTGGACCGCTACACGACCTGCGACCTCCAGACCCGGGAAGACAGCAAGATCGTTCTCCGCTCCCGGGACCTCGGCCGGGAGGAGGAGTTCGGCTCGCTGGCGGAACTTACCGCCGCGAAAAAGTATAAGCTGGCGCTGCTCGCCGAAGTGGTGAAGTTCTTCGCGCCGCCCATGGGCGTGGACGTCGATACCAACTCCGAGGCCCCTGCCGGGGCGGGCATCAGCGGCTCCTCGTCGCTCATCATTACCCTGGCCAGCGCGTTCAATAAGCTGCTCGGGACGGGTTATTCCATTGAAGCCCTGCGGCAGGTGGCCCAGAACATTGAAGCGCGGATCATCCGGGTGCCCACCGGGTGCCAGGACTACTATCCGGCCATGTACGGCGGGGTCAGTGCGGTGGAACTGCGCGTGGATGGAATCAAGCGGTTGGCGCTGCCGGTGAACCATGAGGATCTGATCTCCCGAACGGTGCTGGCCTACACGGGCGAACCGCGGAACTCCGGCATCAATAACTGGGAGGTCACCAAGCTCTATATCGATGGCGATAAGCAGGTGCACCGGAACTTTGACCAGATCGCGGGTATTGCGCACGCCATGCGCGGTGCGCTTGGTGCCAGCGATTGGGGCGAAGTGGCGCGGCTGCTGCGGGAAGAGTGGAGCTTCCGGAAGAAGAATGCGCCGGGGATCACGACGCCGCTGATTGATGAGTTGGTGAAGGTTACCAAGAAAGCCGGAGCGGCGGGGGCGAAGGTCTGCGGGGCGGGCGGCGGCGGCTGTGTGTTTTTCCTGGTGGAGCCGGGCGCGAAAGAGAAGGTGGGCCAGTTGATTGCCCAGGCCGGAGCGACCGTTCTGCCGGTAAAGGTGGCGCCAAAAGGGGTGACGGTGAAGGCGAGCGGTGGGTAAGGATTGGATCGGCCCGGCGCTGCGGGTGGGCTTATTCGGGCTGACCGGATTCATGGGCCTGCTCGTCTTCGGCTTCACGCTGAGCCCGTTGGGATTGCTCGTGACCGCGACGCTGAGCGTGTTCGGAGCGGGCGCCGTGGCCAGTACGCTGGCGCTGCGGATCTACGAAGCCGGGCGGCTGACGGCTATCGGCTTTGGCTGGCATGCGGCGGCGGCGCGGCATCTCCTGTACGGGCTCGGGCTAGGCGCGGGAGGGATCGTAACGGTCCTGGGGATCCCGCTGCTCGTCGGGAAGGCCCAGTTTGTGGCTACCCCGGACGTGCCGTTCAATCTCCCCAGCTTGGCCCTGGTCGCCGTTTGTCTGCTCTTTGGCGCGATCGGCGAAGAGCTGCTGTTCCGCGGCTACGCCTTTCAGGTGCTTGCCGGTTCGTTCGGGGTTTATCAGGTCTTGCTGCCGCTTGCGGTCCTGTTCGCCGCGATGCATGCCGGCAACCAAAGCGCGTCGCCCTTGGGGCTGTTCAACACCTTTCTATGGGGCGTCTTGTTGGGTTACGCGTTGCTCCGCAGCGGCGACCTCTGGCTGCCGATCGGGCTGCACTACGGGTGGAACGTTACAACTCCCCTCTTCGGTGTGAACCTGAGCGGCTTTACAATGGGATTGACGGGTTATACCGTGCAGTGGAATGCCGGCGAGCTGTGGAGCGGCGGCGGGTATGGGCCGGAAGGCAGCGTACTTTGCACCGTCGCTTGCGCGGGAGTCGGTTACGCTCTCTATCGGATCCCGTTCAATCGGCAGCGGTTACCGCTGTTGCCGGAGGAGGAGTAAATGCGGCGTTGGGCTTGGGTGCTACTGGCTTGTTTGCCGGCCGCGGCGGAGAAGCAAAAGCTGACGGAAGAGGAGCGCCTGATGCTCATCCGCGGCTTGATGGCGGAGACGGCGAAAGCCAAGGTGATGATTCCGCGCTCGAAGAAGCCGCTGGCGGTGGACGAGAAGGGCGGCTGGGATAAGACGCTTTGGGAGGCCGCCTCGAAGGAGTTCGGGCCGGCGGCGAGGGTAGGGGAACTCGTCACGGTGACGAAGGTCGAGATCAAAGACGACCGTGTGGAACTCGAACTGAACAACGGCTTGAAGAGCGGCCGGACGTGGCGGGACCGGGTGCAGGTGGGCGTGGGGAATTCGACGGCCCCGATTGGGCGAAGCGATGCGCAGGCTTCGGCGGGCAGCAATATCGCGGTGGTGTTCGCGGCGAAGGTGACGACCCTTGAAGTCGCGGACGTGAAGCGCATTCTGGCTCCGGTGATGGACTTTGATAAGCGGACCGTCACCGAAAACTACATGGAGAACATTCCCGCCCCGATTCGGAAGGCGATCCAGGATAAGCGCGTCATCGAGGGTATGGATAAGGATCAGGTGATGGCGGCCGTGGGCCGGCCTCTGCGGAAGGAGCGGCAGACTGTGGACGGCTCCGACTTTGAAGATTGGATGTACGGCCGGGCGCCGGGAAAGCTGACGTTCGTGACGTTTGAAGGGAACAAGGTCGTGAAGGTGAAAGAGCTTTACGCCGGCCTTGGCGGGAGTACAGCCGCGGATCTGCCGGTGCAGGAATAGCACCAGCAGATCTGCTCGCCACCCGCGCCTAGCGGCGGCGCGGCGGAACGGCCCCCAGCTTCGTTTGGCCGGCCACCGGCGGGCCAAACGGGTACGTGTCCGGGGTCACGACCACGCCCGTCGTGAACTTAAACGGCATCTTGCCGGCGCTCGGATACGTCATCTCCAGAAAATACGCGGTATAGCCCTTAGCGGGAGCGGCCGGTTTGGCGGTGTATTTCCCGTTCTTGCCCGGCTGAATCTCCGTGCTCGTGTACTTCGCGCCCAGGGTTTCGAGCCGGAAGTCGCGCGCGTCCGGATTCGTGGCCTGCCAGAGCTTCACCGAGCTTGGCTTCGTTTTGCTCTGCAGCTCAATCGTCAAATCCTTCTTCACCTTCCAGGTGTAGACCGGCCGGGGTTCATTCTTGATCACCGCATTGTAGAAGGCCGTGATCGACTCGGGCGCGTCCGAGTTGCGAAGGCTGTGGTCCGTGTTGGGCACGTAGCGGATATGCTTCTCGCCTTTCAAATCCTTCCAGTAGAACTTCCACGAGTCGGGAAGGAAGAACTGGTCGCCGGCGCCGTGTACCAGGAACTTCGGCTGCATGAAGCGGTCGCGGTAGTGGTAGGGCTCCACCAGCTTCATGAGTTCCAGGTACTTGGGATCGTTCATCTTGTCCATCAACCCCTGTTCGTAGTAGTTCCCCACTGCCGGGGCCCAGAAGCCGTACGCCCGGTGGTGATGGACGAAGCTGGGAATGATGTTAAGCATGTCAATCACCAGCGGCATAAACGCCACCACGCGCTGATCGACGGCCGCGGTGGTCCAGGTCGTCCAGCCGCGCTTCGAGGCGCCGGCGACGACGAACTTGTCCACGGTCGTGTTCTGCTCCTTGAGGAATGCCGTCACCGTGTCCATCGCGCGAACGGCCGCTTTCGTCATCGGCATCCGCGCGGGCCAGGTTTCGTCGCCCGTCTTCAAATAGTTGTTCCAGGTGTAGGCGATGAAGTCGTCCTCCACGCGAGGCTTCTTTGCGGGGTCGTCGTTGAAGATCAGCGGCTGGTTGGGAACCATGCGAAGTTCGGTGACGACCGCGCCGGTGTACTCGGCGATCGCGGTCATCATCGCGTCGACGGAGGTGCGCGGGCGGCCATCATTGGCGCCGCCGGTGATCATCAGGAAGCCGATATTCGAGGTGACCTTCGCAGGCTTCACAATCGTGACCCAATGTTTCCATTGGCCGCGGTTCATCTCCTTCTCCTTCCAGGTCTGGGAGGTCATGTCGAGCACATAAGCCGTCGTATTCTTGCCGGGAATGGTGTTGGCGAGCTTCCACGAGTAGCTCGCATCAGGCGCGGCGACATAGCGGTCGAGGCCGGTTTCCTTGCGCGGCGCGGCCACCACGAACAGGGGCAGGAAAAAGAGAAGAGCGAGACGCATATGGGAACAATCGTATCCTGAGGGATATGCGTAAGCTACTTGTCTTTTTGGTTACAGCCGTGGCGCTGTCGGCCCAGGCGCGATTTGAGTTCTGGCCGGGAACGGTCTACGACCCGGCGGTGCCCACCTTCGAGAAAGTTCTCGGCTACGGCGCCGGCGAAAAACTAGCTTCGTATAGCGAAATCGTGCAGTACTTCGACGCTTTGGCGGCCGCGTCGAGCGGGCGGATGAAGGTTTACGAGTACGCCAAGAGCTGGGAAGGCCGCAAGCTCTTCTATGCCGTCATCGCCAGCGAGGCCAATCACCGGCGCATGGCGGCGATCCAGGCGGACATCAAGAAACTGGCGGATCCCCGCAAGACGCCGGATGCCGAGGCCAAGCGGATCATGGCCGGACTGCCGGCCGTGGTGTGGCTCGGCTATACCGTGCATGGCAATGAACTCTCCGGCTCCGACGCGGCCATGTTGACCGCCTATCATCTGCTCGCCGCCCGCAACCAGAAGATGGTCGCCGACGTCCTGGCGAATACGGTGATCCTGATCGATCCTTTGCAAAACCCGGACGGACGCACCCGCTTTGTCAACAACTTCGAGCAAGCCTACGGCATCGAAGCCGACGGCAGCGCCGTCGCCGCCGAGCGGAACGAACCCTGGCCCGGCGGCCGCAGCAACCACTACCTGTTCGACATGAACCGGGACTGGTTCGCCCTGACTCAGCCGGAGACCGCGGGACGCATCAAAATGATGCTCGAATGGTTCCCGCTCGTGGCGGCCGACCTCCACGAAATGGGCAGCGAATCCACGTATTACTTCGCCCCGGAAGCGGTGCCGTTTAATCCGCACCTGACCAAAGAGCAGAAAACCTCGCTCGACTGGTTCGGCAAGAACAACGCCAAGTACTTCGATCAGATGGGCTACAGCTACTTCACCCGGGAGGTCTACGATGCCTTCTACCCCGGTTACGGCGCCGCATGGCCGGCCTATCACGGAACCATCGCCATGACTTACGAAAACGCGGCCGTGCGCGGGATGCTCTATAACCGTTTGGACGGAACGGCCTATACCTTCAAGGAGAGCGTGAAGCGTCACTTTGTCACCTCCGTGGCGACCTGCGAAGCGGCGGCGAACTACCGGACGCAGTTGCTCGAAAATTTCTGGGCCTACCGGAAGTCAGCCGTCGAAGAGGGGCGCACCGAACCGGTGAAAGGCTACATCCTCTCGCGCAAGGGAGACGGCAGCGCGGCGGATAAGCTGGCGGAGTTACTGGTCACCCAGGGCGTCGAAGTGGGCAAGTTGGCGAGCGGCGCGCAGGGGGCGCCCGATGGCAGCTACCTGGTCAGTCTGGCGCAGCCGGCCAAACGGTTGATCCGGACGCTCCTCGACAAGAACGTCGAACTCGAAAAGGACTTCGCCAAGGAGCAGGAGCGCCGCCGCCGCAAGAAACTTAGCGATGAGATCTACGACGTGACCGCCTGGAGCTTGCCGCTGCAGTATGGCGTCGAGGCGATTCCCGTCTCCGCCCTCCCCGGCGGGGCGGCGCCGTTCACCGGGGCCCGTCCCAAGCCGGCGGCGCCGCCGAAGGCCCAGGTCGCCTACTTCGTCCCGTGGGGGACGCAGGCCGCCGGGCAGTTTCTGACCGCGGCGCTGCGGGCCGGATTGAAAGTCCACACCCTCGAGAAGGCGTTCGTCCAAAACGGCCGGACCTTCGACCGCGGGACGCTCGCCATCAAGGTGGCCGACAATCCGGCCAATCTGCATGACCTCGTCGTGAAGGCCCAAGGCTATGCCGAAATCCTGGCGGCGGATTCGGGTTGGGTCGACAGTGGCATCAACCTCGGCAGCCGTTCGTCCTTTCCCATGAAGAAACCGGCCATCGCGCTGGCGTGGGACCGGCCCGTGTCGGCGAACTCCGCCGGAGCCGTGAAGTGGATGCTCGAGCGCCAGTACGGCTACCCGGTCACCGCCGTGCGGATGACCTCGCTGGCCACGGCGGACCTGAACAAATTCGACGTCTTGATCCTGCCCGATGCGGCGGGAGACTACGCAACGGCGCTGAGCGCAGGGGCGATCCGGCGCATCAAGGAGTGGGTGGCGAACGGCGGAACCGTGATCGGCATCGAAGCGGGCGTATCGTTCCTGGCCGACGCGAAAGTGGGACTGCTGGCCACCGCGCCGGAGCAGTTGGCGGTGGAGAAAAAGGTGGATCCGGTGAAGCCGGATGCGAGCGGGCAGGTGCCGGGTAAGGTTTTGAGCAGCGAAGCCGAGTTTCTGCAGGCCATCGCCCCGGCGCAGGACCGATTGGATACGGTGCAGGGAATCCTGGGCGTCGCCAAGACCGATCCGGACCACTGGATGACCGCCGGCGTGGCCCCGGCCGTCACGGCGCTCGTGGGCGGCCGGACGGTGTTTACTCCGCTGAAGCTGAACGCCGGAACGAACGCCGCCTATTTCGCCGGGACGGAACAGTTAGTCGTCAGCGGGTACATGTGGCATGAGAACCAGAAGCAGTTCGCCTTCAAACCCTTCGTCATGGTGCAGCCCGAAGGGCGTGGCCACGTGATCGGTTTTACGCAGGATCCGAACTTCCGGGGCTACATGGACGGGTTGAACGTCCTGTTTTTGAACGCCGTGTTTCGCGGCGTGGCGCACTCGCGCTAATGATATTCTGGTGAATTCGTAAGGAGCAGATATGGATAAAGAGCTTTCTCGACGCGCGCTTCTGGGCGCCTTGGCCGCCGGACCGGCCGTATTGCCGGCCCTGGGCGCCAATGAAAAGTTGAATGTGGGCTGGATTGGCACCGGCAGCCGCGGGATGTACGTGATGGCGCAGATGTACACGGCCGTGCCCGATCAGGTAGTGGTCTCCGCGGTTTGCGATACCTTTGAAGGCAACAAGGCGAAGGGCAAGGATCAGGTGCAGACGAAGGGCGGCAACACGCCGAAGACTTACGTCGACTACAAAGAGATTCTGGCCGACAAGTCCATCGACGTCGTCTTCATCACGACGCCCGAGCACCTGCACTACGAGATGGCCATCGCGGCCCTGCGCGCGGGCAAGCACATCTATATCGAAAAGCCCCTGGCGCACACCATCGAAGAGGGCGCCGAAATCGTCAAGGAAGCCAAGAAGGCCGGCAAGATCGTGCAGGTCGGCACCCAGAACCGCTCCAATTCGCTCTACATTAAGGCGAAGGAGATGGTCGCCAAGGGCATGATCGGCGAAGTTCACTATGTCCGCGCCTTCTGGTACCGGAACTCGCTGCCGGACAACCCCGCCTGGCGTTACGCCATTCCGGGCGAAGCCGACGAGAAGAATACCGATTGGAAGCGCTTCCTGGGCACGGCGAAGAATCGGCCCTTCGATAAGCAGCGCTATTACCAGTGGCGGCTGTACTGGGATTACTCGGGCGGCATCTCGACCGACCTCCTCGTCCACCAGACCGACATCACCAATTTCGTTTGCGGCAAGACGGAGCCCTTGTCCTGCGTCGCCTCGGGCGGCATCTACCGCTGGGTCGATGGCAATGACGACCGCGAAGTGCCGGATACGCTGAGTGCGATCTACGAGTACCCCGACAAGTTCCACATCAACTACTCCTGCTACTTCGGCAACGAGCAGTACGGCTATGGTGAACAGTTCATGGGTAACGAAGGCACCATCGAGGTCCTCAACCGGCAGCAGTTGAAGTTCTCCACCGAAAAGTTCCGCGGCAAACCCCCGGCGCACGTAGCGGCGCGCCAGGAGTTCACCGAAGACAAGCCCCAGAACGATTTGAAGGCCGTGCAATCGCACGTGGCGGATCTGATCAACGCCATCAAGACGAACGGCAAGGTGATTGCCCCCGTCGAAGTCGGCCAGCAGGCGGCCATTTCGGGGCACTTGGCCACGATGTCGTTCCGCAGCGGGAAGAAGGTGCTGTGGGATACGAAGACCCAGAAGCACCGGTTCGCATAAAAGGAAACCAACTTGGTACAGAATAATTCGGGACGGATCGTATTTGCCGCGATCCTCGCCATCTTTGTGTATGGCGTGGTCGCGGCGATGTTGGGCGTATTGCTGGCGTCCTTTAAGCTGACGCCGGAAGAGAGTGGAAACATCGCCCTGGCGCAGGCGATCGGTATGATCATCGCCTCGCTCTCGGCGGGTCCGATTATCGATAAGCAGGGCAAGAAGATCGCCCTGGTGGCCGCGCTGGCGCTGATCGCCGGTTCGTTGTTCATGCTGCCGGGAACGGCAAGCTATAACGAACGGGCCGGATGGGTCTTCGTACTCGGGTTGGGCGGCGGCATTCTCGTCACGGCGGCGAACGCCCTGGCGGGCGACGTCAACGAAGAGCGCCGCAGTTCGACGCTGAACTTTCTCAACCTGTTCTTCGGCCTCGGTGGCATGGCGACGCCGCTGATTGCGGCCAACCTCGTCAACAACGACGCCCAGATGCTCTGCTGGCTGGCGGCCGGCTTGGCGGCGATTTCCTTCGTCGTGCATCTCACCACCCCGATGCCGGCGCCCAAGGGTGCGGGCGCGCCGATGTTTGAAGGCGCGGGCGCGATGCTGGGCCGCCCGGCCCTGTGGCTCCTGGCGGCGTTTCTGTTCCTTTATGTGGCGGCGGAGATCGGCGTCTGGAACTGGCTCGCGAAGTACCTGATCTCCCGGGGGCTGAGCGAGAATCAGGCCCAGAACATCGTGGGCAGCGGCTTCGCCTTCGGCATTCTCGTGGGCCGCGTCGTGGTGTCGCGCATTCTGATCAAGATCCCGGCGCCGACCGTAACCCTGGTCAGCGCGGCTCTGATGCTCGTCACCACGTACTTGATGCTCAACACCTCGGACCCGACGATTGCCTGGATCGCGGTCTTCGCCGCCGGTATCGCCATGGCGCCGGTGTTCCCGACGACGCTCGGCATGGTGGGCGATGCCTTCCCCAAGAGCACGGCGACTGCGATGGGCATCGTCATCACCTTCGGCTGGGTGGGCCTGGCGGTGAGTTCGCGGATCATCGGCGCCCTGGGCGCGGACGATCCGGCGAAGCTCGGCACGGCGCTGCTGGTGCTGCCGGCGGTAAGCGGGTTGATGGTGGTGATCAACCTCGCCCTGCGGCCGATGTTGAAGAAGGGCTAGGACGCGTTTCCCTGGAAGCATTGGCTCGCTAAAATAGGCCAATGCTTCTTTGGAACGACGCGTCAACCGCGGCGGCGGACCGGCTCACCGCCGATTTCCGCGCGGCTTTGCAGGCCGATCAAGGCGCCCGCGCCGTGGACCTGGGCTGGCAGGTGTTGGCTCAGGACCCGCTCCGTCCCGACCGCTACTTCCTCCTGGCGACAGTGATCGAAGAGACCGGCGGCCTCCCGGACCTCGGGAAGCAGTTACGGGCGCTGGGCCTCGAAGCGATGCTCGCGCAGGAGAAGATCGGGGAGCCCCAACGGATGAGCCTGGCGCGGGCGTTCCCGAACTGGCGCGGGGATTGGGGGGACCCGGAGCGGCTCGAAGAAGAGGCCGACAAGCTGCGCGATCAGGTCGGCAAGGCCGTCGAAGCGGAGCGGCGTCTTGAACCGTTTGAGTTCTTGCGGGAGTTCCTGGCGGGCGTTCGGCGGGGGATGCGCCCGATGACGGTGGCGCGGGTGGTGCAGGATGTCCCCGGATTGCGGCCGCTGCTGGCGGCGGCGGTCCGGAGCGGATTGGCGGAGAACTCGGGCGTGCTGGCCCTGCCGGTGGCGATGCTGATTGCGTTGCAGGGGGCGGTGGGCGAAGCGGCGGCGATGCCGGATCTCTTGCGAATTGCCGGCGGGTGGGAGGCTCCGATCAAGAACCACGCCGAGTGGGCGCTGGCTCAATTGGCGAAGCGGCATCCGGCGGAAGCCTTGGCGGCGATGGCGGCGGCGAAAGCGGGGACGGCGGCGGAGCGGCGGGTGGCGTTGGATGTGCTGGCGCGGTTGGGCGGGCGGCCGGGCGTAGTGGACGCGCTGGTGGGCTTGGCGGAGGGATTCGAGGAGATCGCCGGGGAGGTGGATGCCGGCGAGTTGGCGGTGGCGCTGCAAGTGGCGTTGCGCAAGCGGGGGCAGCATCGGGCGGCGGAGGAGTTGGAGGCCGCGGCCGAGGAGAGCCTGCAGGATGAGGAGCGGGACGAGTATGACCTGTTCCTGGGAATGGGCGGCGATTTCGAGGAGGAGATGAACCATCCCGAAAACTTCCGCCGGCGGACTCTCGAACAGGTGCTGGTGGGGCGGGCGCTGCTGGAGGACGATTCGGATTTGGCGGAGCTCGAGCGTCTTTACGAACCGCCCCCTGTCCCGGAGACCTACCAGCGCCTAACGCCGAAGGTAGGCCGGAACGATCCGTGCTGGTGCGGGTCCGGCAAGAAGTACAAGAAGTGCCATCTCGATAAGGACAACGGGCGATAGGCGTTAGTACCAGAAATTGCTGACAAACGGCTAACTGTCCTGCTAGCCTGGAATCAGGCAAGTCCCTTCCATTGTGTCAGTTAGGCTGAGTCCCGCCATCGCCGTGAAAATTTCGAGACGCATCTGGCACGCTGTGATACCTTTAGTGGTAGCTCCAGCGTTGGTGGCCGCGGCGGATTCTGTCCGCTACGAATCCAGCGTGGATGCGATGGGCTCGACGTTCTCTGTTGCTGCCTACGGCCCGGATCGCGAGTCCCTCGCTGCCGTCGTGGAGCAAGCCCTGGAGGAGGCCCGGCGCCTCGACCACCTGCTCTCCAACTACCGGCCAGAGAGCGAATGGAGTCAGGTCAATCGCTTCGCCGGACAACGCGAGTTCACCGTCAGCCAGGAGTTGTTCGATCTGCTCGCCGCCTGCTACGCCTACAGCCAAAAAAGTCAGGGAACTTTCGATATCACCGTCGGTCCTCTCATGAAAATCTGGGGCTTCTATAAAGGAAGTGGCCGGATGCCGCACCGGGCCGAAATCCGGACCGCTCTAGCGCGTATTGGATACCAGAACTTGCTCTTGAACCCCACGACGCGTACAGTCCGCTTCGCCAAAAATGGCCTGGAAATCGATCCCGGCGGGATCGGGAAAGGCTACGCCGTCGATCGGATGGCCGAAATCCTCCGCCGCGGCGGCGTCAAATCCGCTCTCATCAATGCCGGCGGCTCCTCCATGCTCGCCATCGGCGCCCCCCCGGGCGAGTCCGGCTGGGAAGTCAAAATTCGCGACCCCCGCGATAGCCGCAAAACCATCCACGATCTTCGCCTCAAAGACCAGTCGATGGCGACTTCCGGCAGCTATGAAAAGTTCTTTACCGTGCGAAGAAAGACCTATTCGCACATCATGGACCCGCGGACCGGCTATCCGGCCCAGGGTATGTTCTCCGTTTCGGTAATCGCCCCTCGCGGAATTGACAGCGAGGCCTGGACGAAACCCGTCTATATCAATGGCCGCTCCTGGGCGGCCCAAAACATTCCAAAGGGGTTCCGCGCCTATCTCTGTGAAGGGCGCTCGGAATCTCCAGGGGAGGCCAAATGCGCGTGGCTCCAATGAGCAGCCGTTTCCTCGATGCATGCCGCCGCCGGCCCACGGACGTTCGTCCCGTGTGGTTCATGCGGCAGGCTGGTCGTTACATGAAGCAGTACCGGGACATCCGGTCAAAGCATACGATTCTGGAGATGTGTAAGCGGCCCGATCTCGCCGCCACCGTCACCCTCCAGCCCATTGAGGTGCTCGACGTCGACGCCGCCATCATCTTCGCGGACCTCCTGCTCCCCGTCGAACCCATGGGACTCAAGCTCGACTACCGCGCCGGCGAAGGCCCGCACATCGATAACCCGGTCCGCGACTCGGCCGACGTCGACTCCCTGTCGATCTCCAACGTCGACGACCTCGGCTACGTCGGCGAGTCGATTCAGATGGTCCACAAGGCCCTCGCCAACAAGATCCCCATCATCGGCTTCGTCGGCGCGCCCTTTACCCTGGCCAGCTACATGATCGAAGGCGGCCCCTCGAAGAGCTTCCTCCACACCAAGCGCCTCATGTACTCGGACGAAACCCTCTGGCGCCGTCTGATGGGCAAGATCGTCGACGTCCTCGGCCCCTTCGCCATCATGCAGGTCGCCAACGGCGCCCGCGCCATCCAGGTCTTTGATTCCTGGGTCGGCGCCCTCTCGCCCGACGACTACGTCCGCTACGTCGCCCCGTACTCCCGCGCCCTCATCGAGCGCATCCGGTCCACCGGCGTACCCGTCATCCACTTTGGCACCGGCGCCAGCGGCTTCTTCAAGGAACTCCACGCCGCCGGCGGCGACGTCATGGGCGTCGATTGGCGCGTGAACATCGACCAGGCCTGGATGGACATCTCCTATCGCAGCGCCGTCCAGGGCAACCTCGACCCCGCCGCCCTGTTCGCCCCGCTGCCCGAGCTCAAAGCCAAGGTCCACGAGCTCCTCAAACGCACCGGCACCCGCCCCGGCCACATCTTCAACCTCGGCCACGGCATTCTGCCCGAAACCCCGGTCGAGAACGTCAAAGCGGTGGTGCAGATTGTCCGCGACTTCCGGCCCTAACCGGACCGCCATCATCGGCGGCGGCATCTCCGGACTCGCCGCCGCCTGGGAACTGGCCAAGGCCGGTCAACCTGCCGTGCTGATTGAAAAGGACCCCGCTCTCGGCGGGGTCATCCGCACGAACGTCGTCCACGATTGTGTCATCGAGGCCGGCCCCGATAGCTTCCTCGCCGCCAAACCGGCCGCCCTCGAGCTCATCCGCGAAATGGGCCTCGAAAGCGAAGTCATCGGCTCGAACGACCACCTCCGCGTCACCTACATCTTGAAAGTTGGGCGCCTCATCCCCATGCCCGACGGGCTCATGATGATGATCCCCACCAAGCTGCTGCCCATGGCGCTCAGCCCTCTCCTCGGCTGGGGCACCAAGATCAAGATGGGCCTCGAGTACTTCGCCTCCAGCCCGCCCAACGCCCCCGAACGCTCCGTCGCCCAGCTTGTCCGCGAGCACTATGGCCAGGAAGCCGTCGACTATCTCGCCGAGCCCCTCCTCTCCGGCGTCTACGGCGGCGACCCCGAAACCCTCAGCGCCAACGCGGTCCTCGGCCAGTTCATCGAGCTCGAAAAGAAGTACGGCTCCCTCACCAAAGGCACGCTCGTCATGCGCGCCCAGCGCAAAGGCGGCCCCGCCGGGTCGCTCTTCAAGACGCTGAAGGGCGGTCTCGGCCAGCTCATTGAGGCCCTCACGCAGAAGCTCGAAGGCAAAGTCGACCGCGTCACCGGCTCCGTCGTCTCCCTCGCCCGCACCGCCGCCGGCTGGCAGATCACCCTCGCCGATGGCGCCTCGCTCGACGTCGCCAAGGTCATCCTCGCCGCCCCGGCCGGCCCCGCCTCGCAGATCGTCGCCAGCCTCGACCCCGCCCTTGCCGCCCAACTGGCCGCCATCCCCTACAACAGCTCGATGACCATCGCCCTGGGCTACGACCGCCAGACTCTCGGCCATCCCTTGAACGGCTTCGGTTTTCTTATCCCCAAGGTCGAGCGCCGCAAGCTCGTCGCCTGCACCTGGGTCGGCACCAAGTTCAACCATCGCGTCCCGGCCGATAAAGCCGTCCTCCGCTGCTTCCTCGGCGGCGCCCACATCGATGAGCCTGACGAAGTCCTCATCGCCGCCATCCGCGCCGAACTCAAGGACCTGATGGGCGTCACCGCCGCGCCCGCGTTCCACACCGTTCAGCGCTGGCGCAACGCCATGGCGCAATATACGCTCGGCCATCAGGACCGCGTCAAGCAGATCCGCGCCCTGGCCGCCAAACACTCCGGCTTCGCCCTCGCCGGGAACTTCCTTGAAGGTATCGGCATCCCGGACTGCATCCGCACCGGCCAGGCCGCCGTCAAACAGTTACACTAGCGGACATGCGCCGCCTGGCTCCGTTGCTGCTCACTCTTGGGCTCTTCGCTCAGGAGCCCCCCACCATTCGCGTCAACGTCAACCTCATCCAGATTGACGTCACGGTCACCGGCAAAAAGGGAGAGCGCGTCGCCGATCTCACCCCCGCCGACTTCGAAGTCCTCCAGAACGGCAAGCGTCAACCCGTCACGAGCGCGCTCTGGGTACCCGGCCGCCCACCCGTTGCCGCCACCCCGGCCACCCCAACCGTTCCCGGCGCATCGCCCGCCCCCTTGAAGCGAGAAGAAGTCCGCCGGACCATCGCCATCCTGGTCGACGACCTCAGCCTCGGTTTCCAGAGTATCTATTACACCCGCCAGGCCGTCCGCTCTTTCGTCGAGACCAACATCGAGCCCGGCGACTTGGTGGCGATCTACAAGTCCTCCGCCGGCATCGGTGTTCTCCAGCAGTTCACCACCGACAAACGCCTCCTCCTCGCCAACATCGATCGGCTCACCCTCCGCAACGCCAGCGCCGTCGACGGCCTGGGCGCTATCGCCTCCAACGCCATGGAGGACTCGGCCGATCCTGCCCTCGCCGAAATGGCTCTCCGGATGCGCCTGCAGGAGGAAGCACAGAATCGCGGCCGCCAGGACATCCTCTCCGCCGGCAGCCTCGGCGCCGCCAGGTTCATCGTGCAGGGCCTCGCCGAACTACCCGGCCGCAAGTCCCTCATCTACTTCGCCGAAAACCTCCAGCTCTACGATCCGCCCGCCTCCTTGACCAATCCGAACATTACCGCCGCCATGCGCACCATGCCCGGCGTCGAAGGGGGCGCCCGGGATCGTACCATCTCCGCCATCCGCGATCTCACCGACTACGCCAACCGCGCCGCCGTCGTCTTCTACACCATCGACCCCCGCGGCGTGGTCACCACCGGCTTCAATGCCGCCGACACCCCTTCCTCGAACACGCAGCGCATGATCGGTCAAATGCAGGAGCGCCAATCGTTCTATGACCGTTCCAAAGAGGGCCTCGCCGTCCTCGCCGAAGAGACCGGGGGCGTCTTCTACCAGGGCCGCAACGATCTGGCGGCCGCGCTCAAGGAAGCCGTGCAGGATCAGGAAGGGTACTACCTCATCAGCTTCAATCCCGACGACGGCAGCTTTGAGCGAACCCGGTCCGGCGCCAAGTATCACCGGCTCCAGGTGAAGGTGAAGCGGCCCGGTCTCAAGATCCGCTACCGCCACGGCTTCGTCGGCGCGACCGACGACGAGCGCATGCCCAAGCCCGCGAACCCCCTGCTGGCGGCGATGATGTCCCCGTTCCGCTCCGCCGAGGTACCCATCCGGCTGACTCCCATGTTTCTCGAAGGTAAAGGCACCGGGCCTATCCTGCGGACCCTGATCCACGTCGATGTCCGGCCGTTCAATTTTAAAGAGGTCCCCGTGGATACCACGGACCAGAACAAGACGCCCTGGATGGAGGCGAACATCCTTATCGCGGCCTACCTGTTCGGCGACAACGGCGCCGTTGTCGACAAGGTTAGTCAAACCCAACGGGTACGCGCCCGCAAGACTGCCTTTGAAAAGTTCCTCGCCGACGGCGTCACCCAAACCCTCGAACTCCCCGTCGCCAAACCCGGAGCCTATCAACTCCGCGCCGCCATTCTCGATCCCTCCAACCAAAAATCCGGCTCCGCCAGCCAGTTCGTCAATATTCCCAACGTCAAGTCCAAGCGGCTGATCCTCTCCGACGTCGCCCTCTATGGCGACGACTACACCCAGGGCAAGTCCAATGGGAGTTCCCCTGGCGTCCGCCAATTGCGCCCCGGCGAACGGTTCTCCTACGGCGCCTATCTATACAACGCCGGCCCCGCCCCTGTGTTTCAGGTCAGCCTTTACCGGGAGGGCAAACTCATCCACCGTGGAAAGAAGGAACCCCTGGCCGTTCCTGCCGGTTCGGATTCCGCTATCCGCGCCCTCGAAGCCGGAATGACGCTCGGTCCGAAGGCACCTCCGGGCGAATATCTGCTCGAGATTGCCGTCCAGGATCCCAGCGCCCCGAAGCAACATCAGTTCGCCGTCCGGACCATCGACTTTACCATCCGCTAGGCCCCGTGCTGCTACAATGAAGTTTCGATGAAAGCCGGTGTTGTTGTCTTCCCTGGGAGCAATTGCGATCACGATGCACACTACGCCGTGACGCAGAATGTAGGCGCGCAGGCGGCGCTCCTCTGGCATCAGGAATCCACGATTCCCAGCGATATTGACGTGGTCATCCTCCCCGGCGGCTTCAGCTACGGAGACTATCTCCGCTGCGGCGCCATCGCCAAGTTCTCGCCCATCATCGGCGCCGTCAAGAAGTTCGCCGACGCCGGCGGCCTCGTCATGGGCTTCTGCAACGGCTTCCAGATTCTCACCGAATGCGGCCTCCTCCCCGGCGCGCTCATCCGCAATAACGGCCTGAAATTCCGCTGCCATCCCGTCAGCCTCCGCGTCGAAACGACCAACACCCCGTTCACCAACGCCGCCGAAAAAGGCCAGATTCTCTCGATTCCCATCGCTCACGGCGAAGGCTGCTACACCGCCGAGCCGCATGTGCTCGACCAACTCGAAGCCGAAGACCGCGTGGTCTTCCGCTATGTCCAGAATCCCAACGGCTCCCTGCGCGACATCGCCGGCATCTGCAACGCCGGCCGCAATGTCCTGGGCATGATGCCGCATCCGGAACGCGCCACCGATCCGCTCATGGGTTCAACGGATGGTCTGTTCGTGTTCCGCTCCCTCCTCTCCGCCCTCGTAGCCAAATAATCAATGAGCACCATCACTCCGGAAGTCGTCGCCGCGCACTCTCTCACGCCGGACGAATACCAGAAGATTCTCTCCCTTTTGGGGCGCGAACCCTCACTGACTGAACTCGGCATCTTCAGCGTGATGTGGAGCGAGCACTGCTCCTATAAGTCGTCGAAGGTCCACCTGAAAAAGCTGCCCACCCGCAGCCAGCTCGTCCTCCTCGGCCCCGGCGAAAACGCCGGCATCATCGACATCGGCAAGGGTTACGGCATCGCCTTCAAGATCGAGTCGCACAACCACCCGAGCTTCATCGAGCCGTTCCAGGGCGCCGCCACCGGCGTCGGCGGCATCCTCCGCGACATCTTCACCATGGGCGCCCGGCCCATCGCCGTCCTCGATTCCATCCGCTTCGGCCCGCTCGACGATCCGCAAACCGGCGCCCGCAACCGCCGCATCCTCGAAGGCGTCGTCAGCGGCATCGCCCACTACGGCAACTGCTTCGGCGTGCCCACCGTCGGCGGCGAATGCGTCTTCCACAAGTCCTATGACGGCAACCCGCTCGTCAACGTCTTCGCCCTCGGCGTCATCCCGAAAGACAAAATCTTCTTCGGCCGCGCCGAAGGCATCGGCAACCCGGTCATCTACGTCGGCGCGAAAACCGGCCGCGACGGCATCCACGGCGCGACCATGGCCTCGGACGAGTTCACCGAAGAGTCCAAGCAGAAACGGCCGAACGTCCAGATGGGCGACCCGTTCCTTGAAAAGCTCCTCCTCGAGGCCTGCCTCGAAGCCATGTACACCGGCGCCGTCGTCGGCATTCAGGACATGGGCGCCGCGGGCCTGACCTGCTCCACCTGCGAAATGGGCAGCCGCGCCGGCACCGGCGTCGAGATCGATCTGAAATACGTCCCGCAGCGCGAAACCGGCATGTCTCCCTACGAGATCATGCTCAGCGAATCGCAGGAGCGCATGCTCCTCGTCGCCGAAAAGGGCCGCGAGCAGGAAATTTTCGACGTCTTCAATAAGTGGGGCCTCGACTCCGCCACCATCGGTTTCGTTACGGATGACGGTATGCTCCGCGTCCGCGACCATGGCGTTCTCGTCGCCGAGATCAACAATCGCGATCTCGCCGACGAAGCCCCCATCTACAACCGCCCGCACACCAAGCCCCATCGCAACGTGCCGATGGAAGCCCCGGCGTTCGCCTCCGCCGATCTCAAAGCCGACCTCATCCAGCTCCTAACGAGCGGCGACCTCTGCAGCAAGAAGTGGATCTACGAGCAGTACGATTCCATGGTCCGGACAAACACGCTCTCCGGCCCCGGCGGAGACGCCGCCATTGTCCGCGTGAAGGAGACCGGCACCTCCGTCGCCATCTCCCTCGATGGCAACGGCCGCTACTGCTATCTCGACCCGCGCGAAGGCGCCAAGCTCGTTGTCGCCGAAGCCTGCCGCAACGTCTCCACTGTCGGCGCCCTCCCGGTGGCCGCGACCAACAATCTCAACTTCGGCAATCCGCAGCGGCCGGAGATCATGGCCCAACTCGTCGAAGCCATTGAAGGCATGGCCGATGCCTGTCTCCACTTCGAAACGCCGATCACCGGCGGCAACGTCAGCCTCTACAACGAAACCCTCGGCGAGGGCATTCTGCCCACGCCCGTCATGGGCATTGTCGGGTTGATGCCGACGCAGGCCCCGGTGCCCAGCCGGTTCCAGAACGAAGACCGCACTGTCATGCTGCTCGGCGGCATCGGCAATACGGATGAGGTGCATTTCGGGGGAACGCAGTATGCCCATGTTCTGCTCAAGCAGATGTGGGGCCTGCCGCCCGCTCTCGATATGGCCTTCGAAAAGAATGTCCACGCGGCCATCCGCGAACTCGTCGGCGCCGGCCTCGTCGAATCCGCGCATGACCTCTCCGACGGCGGCTTTGCCGTCGCCCTCGCCGAAGCCAGCTTCGACGGCATCGGCGCTACCGTCACCCTCCCTGGTTCCTCCCTTCGTCCCGAGCTGCTGCTCTTCCACGAAGGGCCGTCCCGGATCCTGGTCTCTACAAACTCCCCCGAAGAAGTATCGAAACTAGCCGATAAGCACGGCGTACCCGCCGTTATCATTGGAACTACCGTAAAAGGTCAGGTCGTCATTGAGGGCTACCTCCGTGCGGCCGTGGAAGAACTTCATCAACCTTGGGCTACCGCCCTGGAGAGTGCGCTCCATGCATGAGACCCCGTTTGACGACGACAAACTCCATGAAGAGTGTGGTGTATTCGCGATCTATGGCCACGAAGAAGCCGCGAACCTGGCCTATCTGGGCCTGTACGCGTTGCAGCATCGTGGGCAGGAGTCGGCCGGCATCGCTTCGAGCGATGGCCGCCAACTGATCTGCCATAAGGCGATGGGCCACGTGGCCGACATCTTCACCCCGGAGAAGCTGGCTGGGCTCCCCGGGCATATGGCGATCGGCCATACCCGGTACTCCACCACCGGCGATTCGAAGATGCTCAACGCGCAGCCCTTCAGCGTAGCCTGCAACAAGGGGCTCATCGCGGTGGCGCACAATGGCAACATCACCAACGCGGCGGAGCTGCGCCGCGAGCTCGAGGCCGAAGGGTCCATCTTCCAGGCGTCTAGCGACACCGAAGTGATTCTGCACCTGGTGGCCAAGTCGCGGGAGCGGACGCTGGCCGGGGCGCTGCGCGAAGCGCTGCTGCAGCTCGAAGGCGCGTTTTCGCTCGTGTTTTTGGCCAAAGACCGCGTCATCGTCGCCCGCGATCCCCACGGCTTCCGGCCGCTCGCCATGGGCAAAATGGAGCTCTCGCAGCACAAGATCGGCTATGTGTTCGCCTCCGAAACCTGCGCCTTCGATCTCGTCGACGCCGTCTATCAGAGCGAAGTCGAGCCGGGCGAAATGGTGATCGTTGGCCCCGAAGGCGTCACCCGCGAGCAATGGGCGCCGCGCCGGAACAAAGCCCACTGCGTCTTCGAACACGTCTATTTCTCCCGCCCGGATTCGATGGTCTTCGGCCGCCCCGTGCAGAAGTCGCGGGACCGCATGGGCCGCTTGCTCGCCATCGAACACCCGGCCGACGCCGACATCGTCGTACCCGTGCCGGACTCCGGCGTCGCCGCCGCCCTCGGCTACGCGAGCCAGACCGGCATCCCCTACGGCCAGGCGCTCATCCGCAACCACTACGTTGGCCGCACGTTCATTGAGCCCTCGCAGGCCATTCGCGACTTCGGCGTCAAGCTGAAGCTCAACCCGGTTCGCCACCTGCTCGAAGGCAAGCGCGTCGTCCTGGTGGACGATTCGATCGTCCGCGGCACCACGTCCCGCAAGATTGTTCGAATGGTGCGCCAGGCCGGTGCGCGCGAAGTGCATCTGCGCATCTCCTGCCCGCCCACCATCAGCCCCTGCTTCTATGGCGTCGATACCCCGAACAAGCAGCAGTTGATCGCGGCGAACTCCTCCGCCGAAGAGATCCGCAAGTTCGTCGAGGCCGATTCGCTGGGCTATCTCTCCATCGGCAAGTTAACCGAAGCCGTGGAGGATCACAACCGGGACTTCTGCTACGCCTGCTACAGCGGAAACTATCCGACCCTGATCAATATTGACGAGATGTCGCAGGACAATCCGCCGCTGGGCTAGCGTTGATGCAGGCTACCGTCTCCTCCTCCGCGCAAGCCGTCGCCCCATCCCGCATCCGGGCCCTGGCGGAGATCGCGATGACGATGGAGGGCGTGCAGAAGCTCTACTTCGGCGAATCGAATCTGCCGACGCCCGAGTTCATCCAGCGGGCCGGGACAGAGGCCATGGCGGCGGGCTTTACCACCTACACCTCTAACGCCGGCCTGCTGTCCACCCGCGAAGCCCTCGCGGCTTACTACGCCCAACACCACGGCGTCACGCTCAATCCGGCGCAAGAGATCATCGTCACCAGCTCCGGGGTGCAGGCGCTCAATCTCTCCATCGGCTGCCTGCTCGATCCCGGCGACGAGGCGCTGATTCTGACACCGGCCTGGCCGAATGCCTGCTCGATCGTCACTATGAACCAGGCGCGGGCCATCGAGATGGCCCAGCCGCTCGTCGGCGCCCGCTACGCCATCGACTTCGAGGCGCTCGAAGCGGCCGTTACGCCTCGGACCCGCTTCCTGATGTACACCTCGCCGTCGAATCCGCTCGGCTGGGTGGCCACGCTCCAAGACCAGCAGCGGCTACTCGAGTTCACGCGCCGGCACGGTCTCTGGCTGTTGGCGGATGAGGTCTATGAACGCTTGACCTACGGCCCGGCCAATCCCGAACCCTCCATCCTCCGGCTCGCCACGCGCGAAGACGCCGTCATCGTGGCCCAGTCGTTCTCGAAGTCGTATTGCATGACCGGATGGCGTTTGGGCTGGATCGTCGGCCGGAAGGATCTGATCGCCAAGGCGACGCAGCGCAACGAGTTCATCGTCTCCTGCGCCCCCGCGTTTGTGCAGAAAGCCGGCGAAGTGGCGCTACGGGATGGCGAACCGTTCATCGCCGAACTTCTGCGGATGCTGAAGGGCAATCGCGACTACTGCACGGAGATCCTCCGCTCCATTCCCGGCGTAACCGTGCCGGAGCCCGACGGTGCGTTCTACCTGTTCCCCCAAATCGCCGGGCTCACCGATTCCTTCGGCTTCTGCAAGCGGCTGCTGCTCGAAACAAAAGTCGGCCTGGCGCCGGGAGTCGCCTTCGGCAACGGGGGAGAAGGCTCCGTGCGGCTTTGCTATGCCGTGGAACGCCCGATTCTCGAAACGGCCTTGGCTTCGTTTCGTAACTTCGTGGTGGCGAGCTAGGAGCCATGGCCGCAAGGACGATCGCCGAGAAGCTGGCTCCCTTCTTTGACCGCGAGACCCGGAACCGCGGTTGGGATTACGTTCGCGGCAACCGGATCAGCCTCCGCCAGGGCAGCAAATACGCCGTCAAGGGTGTCGCGCTGGGCACGCAGGAGTACCGGATCACCATCCGGCTCGACGGCTCGGACGTGCATGTCTACTGCGCCTGCGAAGCGTTTCGCAAGCTCGGGCCGTGCAAGCATCTCTGGGCGGCTGCCGTCGAAGCCGAGCGCCTGGGTTACCTGTCGGAGATCCGTTGGACCAGTCTCGAACTGAATCTCGAAGAGGACGATAGTCCCGACCAGACGCCCGGAGAGACCCCGCTGCCGAATTGGCGCATGTACCTGCGGGATATCGACGCGAAGACCGCCCATGCCCAAGTGAAACGGGTGGAACCGCGGCCGGACGATGAACAGATTCTGTACCTCATCGATCCGCTGGACACCGTGCGGAACGTGCGGGCCATCTCGCTGCAGGTGCTCGCCCGCACCCCCAACAAGAAGTCCGGCGGCTGGAACCGGACGTACCCGTTGCGGCTCTCGCAGGATCAGTTGCAGGCCATGCCGCCGTGCGACGACCGCGAGATTCTGCTGAGTTTGGCCGGGTCGCGCGGCGTGGTGACGACCTTCTCCACCTACACCCCGGACGAGCTGCATAACGCCTATGAGCTCTCCCCGGCGCTCGGTCAGCGGGTGATGCCTATCATCTGCGGCACCGGCCGCTGTTTTTTGAAGAGCCCAAACTCGGAGGAGCGCTCGTTCTCGCAGCCGCTCCAGTGGGACCCTGAGCCCTTCCGGTTCCGTCTGCTGTGGCAGCAGGGCGGCGACGGAAGCTGGCAGGTCTCCGCCGAGTTCTACCGCGAGGACGAGATGCTGGCCATCGATGCCTCCACGCAGATCATCGCGGGCTCGTTTCTGCTGCGGCGCCGAGCCATCGGCCCGCTCGACGCGTTGAAAGCGTTGCCGTGGATCCAGTTCTTCCGCGTGCAGGGGCAGATCTCGATCAACGGAGCCGAGACCGACGAGTTTCTCCGCGAGGCGATGAAGCGCCTGCCCGAAGATGTCCTGCATCTGCCCATGGCGTTGCGCTACGAACGGATTCCGGGGCGGCCGCATCCCACCCTCAAGCTGCGCCAGGCCCAGCGCCGCGCCGACCAGGATCCCTTCACCGGACGGCCGGAGTTCGTCTACGCCGACGGCGTCGCGGCCCATGCCGAAACCGTCGCGGAGGTGCTCTTCCACCCCTCGGAACGGAAGCTGATCGCGCGGGACATGGAAGCCGAAGGCGCCGCGCTCGCCCTGCTCCCCGAGGCGGGATTCCGTCCGGTGCAGTACATCGGTGTCGAAGGCCAAAGTTGGGACATCACCCCGTCCAAGCTGCTCGCCGGGCTGCGCAAGCTCTTCCAGGCGGGCTGGTACATCGAGTTGCAGGGCCTGCCCATGCGGTCGGCGACGAAGATGAACGCGACCGTCAGCACCGGCATCGACTGGTTCGAGTTGACCGGCGACATTCACTTTGACGACATCTCGGTGCCGCTGCCGCAGTTGCTCAAGGCGATGCAGCAGGGCGAATCGATGTTCAAGCTCGCCGACGGCAGCATCGCCATCCTCGACGAAGGACAGTTGGGGCGGTTGAGTTCGCTGCTGCAACTGGCCGAAATCGAAAAGGGGCAGGTGCGGTTCCAACGAAACCAGGTGGCTCTTCTCGACGCGCTCCTGGCGGCGCAGCCCGAAATCCACGCCGACGAAACGCTCGAGCACGCCCGGCAGCAGTTGCAGAACTTCCGCGGCATCGACGCCGCCGCGCAACCCCCCGGCTTTCAAGGTTCCCTGCGCGAGTACCAGAAGCAGGGCTTGGGCTGGCTGCTGTTTTTGAATGCGTTCAAATTCGGCGGTTGCCTGGCGGACGACATGGGCGTCGGCAAGACGGCGCAGGTGCTGGCGCTGCTCGAAATGCGCCGCGCCGCGCGGGCGGCGGGCGAGGCGATTCCGCCGTCGCTGGTCGTGGCGCCCCGTTCCCTGATCTTCAACTGGCAGCGGGAAGCGGCGCGGTTCACCCCGGAACTGCGGACACTCGATTTCACCGGGCTCACGCGCAGCCTCGACAACCTGCAGGACTACGACCTCATCCTCACGACCTACGGCACCCTCCGCCGCGACATCGTCACGCTGCAGCAGCATGTCTTCGACTACGCCATTCTCGACGAAGCGCAAGCGATCAAGAACTTCGGCTCGGCGTCCGCCAAAGCGGCGCGCTTGTTGAAGGCCAACCACCGGCTCACCATGACGGGTACCCCCGTTGAGAACCATCTCGGCGAACTCTGGAGCCTGTTCGAATTCCTGAACCCCGGCATGCTCGGCAAGGCCTCCGTTCTGCGGCTTTCGGGCGCGGGCTCCCGGACGGTAGCGCCGGAGACACGTGAACTGCTCGCCGCCGGTCTGCGGCCCTTCCTGCTGCGGCGGACGAAGGAACAGGTAGCCAAAGAGTTGCCGCCGAAGGTGGAGCAGACGCTGTTCTGCGAACTCGAGCCGGACGAGCGCAAGCTCTATAACGAACTCCGCGACCACTACCGGGCGTCGCTGCTGGCGGGCACCTCGCGGACCTGGAACAAGCGGAAGCTCCAGGTGCTCGAAGCGCTGCTGCGGCTGCGGCAGGCGTCGTGCCATCCGGGGCTCGTCGATAAGAAACGGGCGACGGGATCGAGCACCAAGCTGGACACGTTGCTGAGTCAACTCGAAGAGGTGCTGCAGGAAGGCCACAAGGCGCTGATCTTCTCGCAGTTCACGTCCCTGCTCGCGCTCGTGCGCGCGCAGTTGGACGCGCAAGGATTAACGTACGAGTATCTGGACGGAAAAACGAAGGACCGGCAGGCGCCCGTCGAACGATTCCAGACCGATCCGGAATGCAAGCTGTTCCTGATCAGTTTGAAAGCGGGCGGCGTCGGCTTGAATCTCACCGCGGCCGACTACGTCTTTCTGCTCGATCCGTGGTGGAATCCAGCCGTCGAAGCACAAGCCATTGACCGTACGCACCGCATCGGCCAGGATAAGCCCGTCTTCGCCTACCGTGTCATCGCCAAGGACACCGTGGAAGAGCGGGTACTCGAGTTGCAGAACACGAAACGCGAACTCGCCACCGCCATCCTCAGCGAAGATAACGCGCTGGTTGCCAACTTGCAGCCGGAAGATTTGGAACTTCTGCTCTCTTAATCTTCGATACCGTATCTGTATGCAGCTTACGCGCCGGCAGATCCTCGCCTCGGCGGCGCTCCCTTGGGCCCCCAACCGTCCCAAGATCGCCGCCCTCATCACCGAGTACCGCAAGTTCTCCCACGGCCAGCACATCGTGGACCGTTTCCTCGAAGGCTACGGCTGGGACGGCGAACATCACCATCCCGCCATGGACCTGGTCTCGCTCTACGTCGACCAGCATCCCAACGGCGACCTGACGGAGGACCGCGCCAAACGCTTCCCCGGCATGAAGGTCTATAAGACCATCGCCGAAGCGCTGACGAGCGGCACCGGCAAGCTCGCCGTCGATGGCGTGATGCTCGTCGGCGAACACGGCAAGTACGAACGCAACGAGAAGGGCCAAACCAAGTACCCGCGCTACGAGTTCTTCAAAGAGATCGTGAAGGTCTTCGAAGCCAGCGGTCGCGTCGTGCCCGTCTTCAACGACAAGCACCTTTCGTGGAACTGGGACTGGGCCAAGGAGATGTACGATACGGCGCGGCGGATGAAGTTCCCGCTGATGGCCGGCTCCAGCCTACCGGTCACCTGGCGCACCCCGTCGCTCGAGTTCCCCACGGGCGCGCGCGTCGAAGAGGCGATGTGCGTCTGCTACGGCGGCGTCGATAGCTACGACTTCCATGGCCTTGAAACCCTGCAGGGCATGGTGGAACGGCGGCGCGGCGGCGAGACCGGCGTCGAATGGGTGCAGGCCTATCGCGGCGAGAACTTCTGGAAAGCCTACCAGGACAAGGTTTGGCCCACCGAACTCGTTGAAGCCGCGCTCTGCCGCAGCCATACGCTCGTCCCGGCGCGCGAAGGCTTCAACAACATCTTCCCCACCCTCGACGATATGAAGCGCCTCGTGAAGAACCCGGTGGCCTACCGCTACAAGCACTCGGACGGGCTCATGTCGACCATGATTCTGCTGAGCGGACTGCTCCGCGACTTCAACTTCTCCGCCAAACTCACCGGCCAGAAAGACCTCTTCTCGACGCAGATGTACCTGCCCATGCCGGACGGCCGCACCACCCTCGCCAACTTCTTCAGCCCGCTTGTCTACAACGCCGAACTCATGTACCTGACCGGCAAGGAGACCTACCCGCTCGAACGGACGCTGCTGACGACGGGCCTCACCGCGGCCGGCGTCGAGAGCCTGTTCCAGGGCCAGAAGCAGTTGAAGACCCCGCATCTGAACATCCGCTACCAGGCCACGAAAGAGTCCACGTTCTGGAGAAGCTAATGAAGCGCATCGCTATTGTCTCGAGTATTTACCGCTATCTTTCGCACGCGCAGCACATGGGCGACCGCTTCCTGATCGGCTATCCGCACGAAGGCAAGTGGCACAAGTCCGAGGTGCAGGTCGTTTCCCTCTACGTCGACCAGAAGCCGAAGGGCGACCAGAGCGAAGAACGCGCCAAGGAGTTCGGCTTCAAGGTCTACCCGACCATCGCGGAGACGCTCCGCTGCGGCACGGACAAGCTGGCCGTGGATGGCGTCGTCATCATCTGCGAGCACGGCGAGTATCCGCGGAACGAACTCGGCCAGGTGCTCTATCCGCGCTATGAGTTCTTCAAGGCCTGCACGGAGGTGTTCGAGAAAGACGGCCGCTCCGTGCCGGTCTACAACGACAAGCACCTGTCGTTCAGCTTCGAGAAAGCGAAGTGGATGCTCGATGAAGCCCGGCGCCTGAAGTTCCCCGTGCTGGCCGGTTCGTCGCTGCCGGTCACCTGGCGGCTCCCCGATATCGAGATCCCGCTCGGCAGCCAGATTGACGAAGCGCTGATGGTGGGCGTCGGCGGGTCGGACCCCATGGACTACCACGCGCTCGAAGCCATGCAGTGCATGATCGAGCGGCGCAAGGGCGGCGAGACCGGCGTCAAATCCGTCCAGTTGCTCGAAGGCGAAGCCGCGTGGAAAGCCCCGTATTCGCAGGAGCTGCTGATCGCCGCGCTCTCCCGCAGCGATACGCCCCTGGGGCTGACGGACAAGGACGGCCGGACGCAGGACCTCGTGCGGACGGGCGAACTGAAGAAGCTGGTGCCCAAGTCGGCGGCCTATTTGATCGAACATAACGACGGCCTGAAGACCACCCTGCTCATGCTCAACGGCGCCGTGAAGGACTATACGTTCGCCGCGAAAGTCCGCGGCCGCGGCACGATGTCCACACAGTTCCTGCTCACGCCGGTGCCGAACGTGACCTACTCGGCGTGCCTCGTCAGCAAAATCGAAGAGATGATGGTGACGGGCCGGGCGCCCTATCCGGCGGCGCGCACGCTGATCGTTTCGGGCATGCTCGAAAGCTGCCTGCAGTCGAAGCAGAAAGGCGGCGAGAAGCTGATGACGCCGCAGTTGAGCGTCCGCTACAACGCCCCGGCGCAGAGCCAGCACGCGCGGCGGTAAGCTAGGGAGCTATGAAGCTCCCTGCTCTCCTCCTCTTTTCGAGCGCTCTGTTCGCGCAAGCCCCCAATCTTGAGCAATTGAAGAAAGAAGCCATTGCTGGTGTCGAAGCCCGGCAGAAGATGGTGCAGGAGATCGTCGACTCGGTCTTCAGCTTTGGCGAACTCGGTTTCCAGGAGGTCGAGACGTCGAAGTACCTGACGGGCATTCTCGAAAAGAACGGCTTCACGGTGCAGCGCGGCGTCGCCGGCATGCCGACGGCATGGATTGCAACCTACGGGCAAGGGAAGCCGGTGGTTGGTTTCATCACGGATCTCGACGGCATTCCGCGGGCCTCGCAGAAGCCGGGCGTGGCCTATCACGATCCGCTGATCGAAGGCGCGCCGGGGCATGGCGAAGGGCACAACACGGGCAACGCCGTGAACGTGGTGGCCGCGATCGTGCTGAAGGAGCTCATGATCAAATACAAGATCAAGGGCACGCTGAAGATCTATCCTGGCGTGGCCGAAGAGTTGGTGGCCACCAAGGCCTACTACATCCGCGCCGGACTGATGAAGGATTTGGACATCATGCTGGGCTGCCACGTGGGGCACGAACTCGCCACCGACTACGGGCACGCGCATAACAACAGCGGCCTGGTCTCGATTCAGTTCACCTTCAAGGGCGAATCGGCCCACGCCGCGGGCGCGCCGTGGCGGGGGCGGAGCGCGCTCGACGCCGTGGAACTGATGAACACGATGTGGAACTACAAGCGGGAGCACCTGCGGCCCGAGCAGCGCTCCCACTACGTGATCACCAACGGCGGCGACCAGCCGAACGTCGTGCCGCAGGAGGCCACCGTCTGGTACTACTTCCGCGAGGAGGATTATCCGCGCATCAAGGAGATGCAGGAGTTCGGCGCCACCATGGCCAAGGCGGCTGCCATGGCCACGAGCACGACGGTGTCACAGCGCGTAGTGGGCCAAGCCTGGCCGACGCACTTCAGCAAGCCCGTGGCCGAGACGCAGTACAAGAACATCGTGATGGTCGGAATGCCCCAGTGGAGCGAGGCGGACCAGACGCTGGCCCGCGAGTTGCAGCGGGAGATCCGCGCCCCGAAGGTGGAACCGCTCAAGGACAAAGTGCAGGAGTTGAAGGCGCCCGAGCCGTGGAAGGGCGGCGGCACGGACGACGTGGGCGACATCTCGTGGGTGGTGCCGATGACCTACCTGCGCTACCCGGCCAACATCCCAAACCTGCCCGGCCACCATTGGGCCAACGCCATCGCCGAAGCGACGCCGATCGCCCACAAAGGCTCCGCCACCGGCGCCAAGGTGCAGGCCACCACGGCCCTTGATTACCTGCTGCGCCCGGAGCTGATCGCCGAAGCCTGGAAGTACTTCAACGAGGTGCAGACGAAGGACCTGAAGTATCAACCGTTGATGGCGGAGACGGACCAGCCGGCCGTGGAGTTGAACCTCGAGAAGATGAGCAAGTACCGGGAGCAGATGCGCAAGTTCTACTACGACCCGGCGAAGTACGGCACGTATCTCGAACAGTTGGGCATCACCTATCCGACGCTGAAGAAGTAGCTAGTCGGCGCGGATTGAGGTCATGGGATCGATGGCCGTGGCGCGGCGGGCCGGCAGGTACGCGGCCACGGCGGCGGCAGCGAGCAGCAGCCCGGCGACGGCGGCGTAGGTGACCGGGTCGGCCGGGCTGACTCCAAACAGCAGACTGCCGAGCAGGCGGCTGGTGGGCACGGCGGCGGCGACCCCGCAGAGCACGCCGATGCCGGTGAGCGTGAGGCCGTAGCGGAGGAAGAGACCAAGGACGCTGGCACGCGGGGCGCCGAGCGCGAGGCGAATGCCGACTTCGCGGGTGCGCTGGGTGACGGCGTAAGAAAGTACTCCGTAGATGCCAATGAGCCCCAAAAACAGCGCCATGCCGGCGCCGATGGTGAGCATGGTCAGTGTGAACGAAGTGCGCGCGAGAGAACGCTGATAGATCGCCTGCATGGTGCGCGGGCTGGCGAGCGGGAGATCCGGATTGACGGCCTGCACCTGCTGCCGGATCTCGTTGAGTAGGGCGGCGGTGCCGGCGCGCGGGGTACGCAGAACGAAGGTGAGGCTGGTGCGCACATCGAAGGCTTCGCCCCAGAGTTCCTTCACGGCCAGCGGCAGGTAGAGGATGCTGGCGGCCGGGCGGTCGGCGCCGTTGTCCCGTTCGTCGCCGGCGACGCCGACCACTTCGCGCCAGATGCCTTTGGGGTTTTCGCGAACGCGCTGACCGACCGCGGCGGCGGCCGAGCCCCAGAGCTCGACGGCCAGATTCTCTGAGACCTGCACGACGGGCCGGGCGTTGTGGATATCGTCCCAGGTGAGGTCGCGGCCGGCCTTGAGTGGGTTGCCCATGGTGGAGAAGTAGTTGGGGCCGACGAACTTGTAACGGCGCATCGGAGGAATCTCGCCATCCCGGTAGGACTTCGATTCGGCGAAGACGGGGTCGTTGCTTTGGTTGCCGTCCATCGGGACGGAGTTGGCGAGGCCGACCGATTGCACACCGGGGATGGCGGAGAAGCGGTTGACGATCTCCTGTTGGAGGCGGGGAATCTGCGCGGGCTCTTTGACGAAGGCGCCGGGGATGGAGATGCGGACGGTCATGATCTGGCCGGGCTGGGCGAAGCCGGGGTCGACGCGGTAGAGCGCTTGCATGGTGCGGATCATGAGTCCGGCGCCGATGAGCAGCACGAGGGCGAGAGCGACCTGGAGGATGACCAGAGCGCCGCGGGCCCGGTGGCGCTCGCGGCCTTCGCTCATGGTGCGGCCGCCGGAGTGCAGGCCGTGTTCGAGGCGCGGCCCGGCGCATTTGAGAACCGGGATCAGCCCAAGCAGCAAGCCGGCGGCGAGCGAGAGAATGGCCGTGAAGAGCAGCACCGCGGGGTCGAGCGTGATCTCGTGCAGGCGCGGGAGAGAGGCCGGCGCGAGGTAGTGGAGGAGGGCAAGGCAACCAGCCGCTACCCCCACGCCGCCCGCGCCGCCGGTGAGGCCGAGGACGGCGCTTTCGAGGAGCAGCTCGCGCGCAATCTGCCCGCGGCTCGCGCCGAGGGCGGTGCGCACGGCGATCTCCCGCTGGCGGCCTTCGACGCGAACCAGCAGGAGGTTGGCGACGTTGGCGCAAGCGATGAAGAGGACGATGCCGATGGTGGCCATCAGCACCCAGAGCACTTTGGCGATGTCGCCGATCACCTCCTCCTGGAGCGGACGGAGGTTCGGCCCCATGCGGGCTTCTTCGATCATTTTGCGGCTCATGCCCGGGGCCATGCGGTACCGCTCCGGCAGCAGCTTGAGCATCCGGGCTACGTCGGTGCTGGCCTGTTCGATGGTGACGCCGGGCTTGAGCTTGGCGAGGGTCGGGAAGCCGAACTGGCCGACGAAGGCGTCCTTGGGGTTGAAGCGGAAGAGGGTGAGCAGGGCGGGCTGCGCGTTAGGGAAGCGGAAGGAGGCGGGCAGGACGCCGATGACCTGGTGGGCCGTGCCGTCGATGCGAACGCTTTGGCCGACGATGTTGGGGTTGCCGCCGAACTTGCGTTGCCAGAGGCCGTGGGTGAGCATGACGGTGGGCGCTTGGTTGGGCTGATCGTCTTGCGCGGTGAAGCGGCGGCCGAGGAGGGGTTCGATGCCGAGCGCGGGCAGGATGGCATCGGTGACGGTGAGGGATTCGAGGCGCTCGGGTTCGGCGAGTCCGGTGAGGTTAACGGCCTCCTCGCGGTAGAGGCCGATGTGTTCGAAGGACTGGCCTATTTCGCGGTAAGTGAAGTAGGTGGAAGGAGAACCGGGAAGCTCTTGAATGCCGATGCCGGGAGCCGCGTGCCAGACCGCGACGAGGCGATCCGGGTCGGCGTAGGGCAGCGGTTTCAATAAGACTCCATTCACTACGCTGAATATCGCCGTGTTCGCGCCGATGCCCACCGCCAACGTCAAAAGCGTGATGGCCGTGAACAGGGGCGCTCGCGACAGGCGTCGCACAATCCAGCGGGCTTCGCGGATGAACCAGTCCATGTCCGTTATACGAACAGAGAGAAAGAAAGTTCCTCAAGAATCTGCGGTCAGCCGGATCGCTGCTTCCATGTGGGCGTAAGAGCCGCCGGTGTAGAGGCCGGCAATCGGGGCGGCCAGTTCGGGATGGAACGCCGCGGCCACGGCGACATGGGAGTTGGTGACGGCCAGGCCACGGGAGGGATCGTAGCCGCGCCAGCCGGCCGAGGGGAGATACACCTCGGCCCAGGCGTGCATGTAGGACTGCGTCTGGCCGGCGGAGGCGTACTCGTAGCCGCTCACGAAGCGGGCGGCGATGCCCATCACGCGGCAAGCATCGCAGAACAGCACCGCTAGATCGCGGCAGGAGCCTTCCCGCGCGCGAAGCGTGTAGTCCGACGTCCAGGCCGCGCCGTCGATGCGGGTGATGGGCCGGAAGGCTTGGAAGATCTCGTTCGTTAACGTGGAGAGAAAAACCAGCGTGTCCCCGTTGGCCCGGGCGGCGACCGACTGGGCGAACTGGCGAACCGCGGGAGTCACGTTGGCATCGAGCCGGTAGCTGAACAGAGCCGTGCTGAGGGGTTCGCGATACCACAGCGGCAGGTGGAGCGAGTCGTTCACCAGGTGGTAGTCATAGGGGTTCTCGCGCAGATTTTCTACCGTGAACCGGCTGCGGATTTGCAGTGAGGAGGTGAGGTTCTGGAACCAGGCATACTGAGCCAGATTGCCGTCCTGGTCCAGGCTTTCCGTCGCGCCCGCGGGCGGGGGCGTAATCTCCAGTTCGTAGGCGAGCAGACGCTGGTTGGCGCTCATGCGGGGCTGGAGGCGAAGGGTGTGCGGCTCGAGTTGAACGGGGAACTGATACCGGTACGTGGTGGAATGGTCGACGGTGATTCGCATGAGTTACTCGCTGGGGGCCAAGCCGTGCTTGATGGCGTGTTGGATGAGTTCCGCGGTGGTCTTCAGACCAAGCGAATCCATCATCTTGTACTTATGCGTTTTCACCGTGCGGGCGGAGATGTCGAGGATGGCGCCGATCTCCTTGGCCGACTTGCCGGCGGCGAGGAGTTGGAGAACGTCACGTTGGCGGTCCGTCAGCTCGATCGTCGAGCGAACGTGGCGGCGATGCGGATCGAGCAGCTCGGTGACCGAGTCGGAGCGGAGCCGCGGAGAGATGTAGGTCTCCCCGCGCAGAACCGCTTCGATGGCGGTGACGAGTTCGTCCGAGGCCGAATGCTTCAGGACGTAGGCCGAGGCGCCGGCGTCGAGGGCGCGGGTCAGGTAGGTGAGGTCGGGGTGCATCGTGAGAAAGACAACCTTGGCCGTCAGGCCTTCGGCGCGGAGCTTGCGGATGGCGTCGATGCCGTTGAGGTGCGGCATTGATATATCCGCCACGATGACATCGGGCTGCTGCCGCCGGGCCTCTTCGACCAGGGCGAGGCCGTCGGTCACCGTCGCGCAGAGGTCGTAATGGGCGGTCAGCAGGCCGCGGAGGCCATCGAGCACAATCTGATGGTCGTCGGCGAGGAGGACGCGGGGTTTAGGCTGCATACGGGAGCTCGACATCTACGATGGTGCCACCTCTGGGCCGGGAGGTGATGGTGACGGCGCCGCCGGCGAAGCGGGCCCGCTCCTCCATGCTGGAGAGGCCAACGCCGGCGCGGTAGCCGGGGGCGGATTTGTCGAAGCCCTTGCCGTTGTCGGTAATGGTGAGATGGGCGCCGGTGAGCGAAAGGCTCACCTCCGTGGCTTCGGCATGTTTGAGGATGTTGCGGAGCGCTTCCTGGGCGATGCGGTACAGCACGAGTTGCAGGTTCCGGGGCAGTTCCGCGGGCGCGAGGGTCAGGTCGACGGGCGGGCCGCCGCGTTCGAAGAACAGGCGGCACTCGGCTTCGAGAGCGGCAGGCAGACCGAGGTCATCGAGCACCGCGGGATGGAGCTGGCGGGAGAGGCTGTGGATGTCGTGCGAGATGCTGGCGATCTGTTCCTTGATGCTTTGGTCGCCGAGGTTGGCGGCGGCGATGGCGACGGCGGCCAGGCGCTGCGAGAGATCGTCGTGGAGTTCGCGGGCGATGCGGCTGCGCTCGTCTTCTTGCGCGCTCATCAGGCGGCCGGCCAAAAGCTCCAGCTCTGACTTCGAGACCGTTGTCTTTTCGAGGTCCTCCGCCATGCGATTGAAAGCGGCGGCCAGTTGGCCGATCTCATCGCGGGAGGAGACCGGCAGGCGCGTGCCGAACTGGCGCCGGCCCAGGCGGCGGACGCCTTCGGCGAGGGCGAGCAGCGGCTCCGTGACCGAGCGGGCGAGAAGCGCGGCGACAAACAGCAGGACCACGCCAATCACGGCGCCAAGGCCGATGGTGCGCGTGCGGAGAGCGCCGATCGCGGCGTGCGCCTCGGCCTCGTCGATCTCAGCCATCAGGGACCAGTCGAGCCCGGGAACGTTGATGCGGGAGTGGGAGCGCAGAACCCGCACTTGGCGGTGATCAATCCCGATCTCGGTGCCGGGAGCGGCGTGGTGGAGGCGGGCGACCTCCGGCGAGACCCGGGTGCTGAGGATGCCGGCGCCGGGGTAGCGGGGATGGCGGAGGTCGCTGCGCAAAAGCCCATCCGGGCCGACGAGATAGGACTCGCCGGTTTCCCCCAGGCCGGCTTCGCGCCACTGGCCGCCGGAGGTCATCACGCGATTCACCTCAGTGCTCGACAGTTGAATCGCCAGGACGCCAATCTTATGCCCGGCGCGGAAGACAGGCGCGGCGAGAAAGGCTGCGGGTGCGTTGTTCGAAGGGGGATAAGGGCGGTAGTCCTGCAGGATGAACTGCTCGGGCTCGTTCAGGTTCCACGCCGCGCGATGGGCGGTGCCAAGAGGGGAGTCCGCACTGGGGCGGCTGGCGAAATCGGACTCCTTGGCCACGGTGTACAGGACGTCTCCCTCCGGGCTCAGCAGAAAAATATCGTAGAGCCCAAAGGCGGTCTGATAGCGATGAAAGGTGGGGTGGTACCGGGCATGCACGTCGCCGTAAGCGCCGGGCGCCCGCAGGCGAAGCGGATGGTGAAGAAAGAGCGGCTGCACCGCCGGGGACCAGACCCGCGTGAACTCCTCCATCGCGTCGAGGGTAGACTCGTCCACCGAAAGGGCGAGGATGTGGTTGCCGAGTTCCTGGAAGTAGCGCTCGATCTGCTGCGCGCGGGTTTGGCGCAGCACCGTAAGGCGCTCATAGGTGGCGGCGCGGAGCGCCTCCGTCGAACCGCTGAGCGCCTGCCAACTGGTCAGGCCAACGGCGAACAGACCGATGGCGAGAAGAGCGAGTTGGAGCTTGGCGCGATAGGAGGTCATTCTCCGCGGATGAGATCTTCGTACGTTTCGCGGCGGCGGACAACGCGCCAGGTGGCCCCGTCGACGAGCACCTCCGCGGCCCGGGGACGCGTGTTGTAGTTGCTCGACAGGACGAACCCATAGGCTCCGGCCGTGACGAGCGCCAGGAAGTCACCCGGGAGGCATTGCGCCATCTGCCGGTCGCGAGCGAAGAAGTCGCCGGATTCACAGACGGGGCCGACGACATCGGCGGTGAACGTGCCGGGAAGGGACTTGCGGAGCGGCACGATGTCGTGATGGGCCTGGTAGAGCGCCGGGCGGATGAGATCGTTCATCGCGGCGTCGACGATGACGAACTCCTTGGTCTCGGTGGTCTTGCGATAGAGGACGCGGGTCAGGAGAACGCCAGCGGGGCCGACGATCGAACGGCCGGGTTCGGTCATCAGCGTTAGCCCAAGCCCGGCGCAGCGGGCGCAGACGGCGGCGAGATGGTCCGCCACCACCGGTTCCACCTGGCCTTCCCGATACGGCACGCCGAGGCCGCCGCCGATGTCGAGATGCGTGATGGGGATGCCGGCGGCCCGCAAGCGGCCGATCAGGGCGAGGAGCGCGTCCAGGGCTTCGAGGAGCGGATTCGTATCGAGCAGTTGAGAGCCGATGTGGGCGCTGACGCCTTCAAGGCGCAGGTGCGAAAGCTCCATCGCGCGCTGATACACGCCTTCAACCTCGGTGATATCGATCCCAAACTTGTGGTCGCGGAGCCCGGTGGAGATGTAGGGATGCGTGGCGGCATCCACGTGCGGGTTTACCCGCAGGGCGATGCGCGCGGTCTTGTTGAGCCGCGAGGCGATGGAGCTGATCAGCGACAGTTCGGCTTCGCTCTCGCAATTGAAGGAATGGATGCCCGACTCGAGGGCGTACTCAATCTCTTCGCGGGTCTTGCCCACTCCCGAGAAGACCACCTTGCCGGGGGCGCCGCCGGCCTGCAGGACGCGGAACAGTTCGCCGCCCGAGACGATGTCGAACCCGGCGCCGGCTTCGGCGAGAAGCCGGAGCACCGAAAGATTGGAATTGGCCTTTACCGCAAAACAGATCTGATGCGGGAAGCTGCCGAAGCCGGCCTCATACGCCTGATAGCGGGAGAGGATGGCCTGTTTTGAATACACATAAAGCGGGGTGCCTTCGCGTCGGGCAATTGCCTCAAGGTCGCAATCTTCGACGAACAGATTCTGGTTGCGGTACGAGAAAGGGGGCAGGAGCATGGGAAGCGTAAATCCCATGGTAGACCAGGGCGAGTTAGCGGCGGACGCGGGCCGTGGCGGCGCCGGTTCCGGATAGGCGGGCGCCGGCGGGGAGCCGGAGCGGTTCCCGGAGCAGGAGCCAGCGGGGGCTCGGCTGCAGACCCCAGACGAGCGGCGTCGCGGCCGTCCACAGCTTGCCGGGCCGGTCGATGCGGAGGGCAAGAACGGTGACCGGGGCAGCGAGCACCTGGCCAGGGCGGAGAGCGATCAACTCGCCGGCGGGAACCACCGGCGCCGCAGCGGCCGGAGAGAAGCTCCGGGGCTTGAGGAAAATCGGGTCGCCCTCCGGAGCGCCGCCCTCCACCCATTCGGCGATGCGGACGATCTCTTCCTGAGTCAGCGAGAAGTCGTTCGAGAACTCGCCGAAGCCCTTGGCCGCGGGCCAGGGAGGCATCTGCCGGGTGAGCACCGCTTCCTTGATGGCGACCGCCCAGGGCTTGGCGTCCGCGTAGGACTCGAATGCCATGGGGGCGGCGCCGCCTTCCCGGTGGCAGGACTGGCAGCGCTTGGCGAAGATCCGGGAGATCTCGCGGGTCCAGGTAAGGCTGGTGGAAACCGGGTCGTGGCCAAAAAGAAGGGCGGGCCTCAGCAAGAAAATGCTGAGCCCGCCCAGGAGGAGGAGGTTCGAGAAAGGGTTAGTCACCGGAAGTTTTCTTCTTCGGCGCCAGCAGATCCCGTTCGGTGGTGCCGGGCTTAACGGCGACATCGAAGAAGCCAATCATCATCTCTTCCCAGCTCTGTTCGCCGAAGCGGACCGCCTTGGTGGCATCGGGATTGGCTTTGTTGTTGGCCGAGTTGTCGAAGTGGGCGATCGCCTGCAGCTTGGTTCCCTTGGGCAGGATCTTCTCGCCGGCCGGTTCATAGATCAACTGCCAGCTGAAGTCATAGCGAGGAACCCGCAGCAGAATCTCCGACTCGCCCGTCGGATACGTGGCGCGATACTCGAAATCCTTACCGCGGAGGTGCATGTGCGGCATCAGCGCCGAGAGCTTGGCATCCTCATGGAGCACGAGTTCGGCCTTCACCTCGTGGTTGGCGGCATGGGGCGGAATCTCGAAGCGGCTATTCTGGACAGCGAGCGTGAGCACCTGTTCCTTGGGGGCCTGCTTGGCGTAGATGATGCCAATCTTCGAGGCGTCCGTCTGCTCCTTACCGTTGGCGGTGTAGTGCATCTGCATCACAATGTCCGAACCGGCGGGGACCAGGCGGGCCTTGCCGGGTTCGAGGATCTGGGGCGGCATGCCGGGGGCATAGGCGGTGAGCCACTGGCCACCGAAGGCGCTCTCACGTTGCTCCTGGCCGCGGGCGTTGATGGTGACCGGGGGGACAAAGGGTTCGCCCGGCTTGGCGTCCTTCAGCCAGCGGCTACCCGGGGGGCGAATGAAGGCGATGACGTGGTGGAGAACGGCGCGATTGCCCGGACGGACCTCGGCCCGTTCCACCCAGACGTCTTCCTTGTTGCCGAGCGGCATGATGTAGTATGTGTACTCGACGGTGCCCTGGGCCGGGACGGTGAAGGGCTTCGGCATCTCGAGGAGTTTATCGGGGGTGCCAATGTTCCAGCCATCGAGGAAGGAGACCGCTTTGGGGGCGTCCTTGGGATTGCCCTCCTTGGCGCCGGTGTCGGCCCAGGCGGTGAGGGTATCGATTTCGGCCTGGGTCATGGACTTGTCGTTAGAGAATTTTCCGAAGTGGGGGTCGGCGTGCCATGGGGGCATCCGGCGCGTGGAAGCGGCTTCCTTGATGGCCTTGGCGAAGGGGCGGGTGGACTTGTAGGTGAGAAAGGACATGGGAGCGGCCTCGCCGGGGCGGTGGCAGCTCTGACAATTCTTTTGCAAAACGGGCAGGACGTCTTTGTGGAACGTCACTTGCTTGGGAACGGGTGCCGCCACAATGGCGGAGACGGCGAAAAGGAAGAGAATGAGAGTTCGCATATTCGGACGCTACTTCTTAATCATACGGATTCCTGGCAGGGATCGTTCTCCCTAAAAATATAATTAACGCATCGGATCGTTCGTCCGATAGAGGCAAGTAAGGCGCATTAGGTATCCGATTCGAGGTGAACTATGAAAATCAATGACGTGTACACCAGTTCGCAGGCGGCAGCGACCTACCAGAGCCAGACGCAGAAGACCGAGGCGGCGCAGAGTGTCTCTGCGTCGAAAGTTGGTGCAAACAAAAGCAGTGGCGGTTCGGATGAAGTGAACCTGTCGAGTTTGGCCAATGTTTTGCAGGATGCGATTACGGAGTCTCCGGAGAAAACGGCCTATTTGGAGAAGTTAGCGGCGCAGTATGCGGCGGGCACCTATCAGGCGGATCCGCAGGCGGTAGCGAAGTCCCTGATTGGGGAGACCTTGGCCGATAAGACGGGTGGCAAGGGCGGTATCTAGCGGAACGCCGGAGGTTGTATATGAGTGATTTGCAGGATCCCAAATTGACACGGGTTCCCGATTTGGAACCGGTAGTCCAGGATTTGTCCCATTTCGAGACGGCTTCGGCGTTGCTGCATTTGGAGACGGCGCTGGGAGCGTTGAGTGGGTTGGCGGGGGAACTGGAGCAAGGGAAACGGATGGACCCCATGCAACAACGGGCGACAGAACGGGCGTTGTTGATTTTTCAGGAGCAGCTGCGGGTAGCGCACGTGCTGACGCGGCAGGGCTTGGCCTATTGCCGGAACTGGTCGGATTCCCTGATGCCCCCGGCGGATTCCTACGGGAGCCAGGGCCAGGAGCGGGCCAAGGAACTCGACGTGCATGGTGTGAGGCTGGACGGATAGCATGGGCAGCATTTCGACAGCGATGGTTTCGACCGCCGAAGCGATGCGGGTCATTCAGCGCCAGGTGACCGTGGTGCAGAACAACATCGTGAACGCTTCGACGCCGAACTATGCCCGCCTCGATCAGGCGACGCTGGCGAATCGATTTAATCCGGACTCGGAATCGACGTCGGGCGGGATCAGCGCGGCGCCGCTGATTTCCGGGCGCGACCGGTTTCTGGAGACGGCGGTGTGGGAGCGGCAGACGGCGGCGGGGTACTCGGACCAGTCGCTCACTAGTCTGCGGGCGATTGAGTCGGCGATTCCGGTGACGGCGGACAGTGGAATCCCCGCCGCGCTGGACAACTTCTACAGCAGCGCCGCGCAATTGGCGCTGGCGCCCAACTCGGAACTGGCGCGCCAAGGGGTGCTCGATCGCGCTCAGGCGGCGGCGCGGGCGTTCAATCAAGCGGCAAACGAATTCGGTACGCTCACGACGCGGGCGGGCACGGAACTGACGAATACGGTGCGGCAGGTGAATACCGTTGCCGCCGAAATTGCGGCCATCAACGCCGAACGGAAGAGCAATTTTCGCAACGTGACGGACGCCGGACTCGACGCCCGTCTGCACACGGCGCTCGAGAAACTCTCTGGCCTTGTCGATCACAACTCGCTCACGCAAGAGGATGGGTCGGTGGTCGTCTTCGTCTCGGGTCAGGCGCCGCTTGTGGTTGGGGAGCAGGCTTACCCCTTAACTACCGCTTTTGATAACGTCGAATACCGGCTGGTGGACGGGCGGGGCGAGGATGTCACCCGGACGGTTACTACCGGTAAACTCGGCGCTCTGCTCGAGGTGCGCAACTCGACGCTACCCGGCTACAGCGCCCAACTCGATACCCTCGCGCGGGGATTTGCCGACCAGGTGAACGGGATCCTGGCCGGGGGCTTGGCGCAGAACGGGTTGCCGCCCACGCAGAATCTGTTCACCTACGACGCCACCGCGGGTGCGGCGGCGACTTTGGCCGTCACCGGCATCACAGGTGCCGAGCTGGCCGCAGCCGGAGCAGGGGAGCCCGGCGGCAACGCCAATGCGAATGCGCTGGCGCAGCTTTCGAATCGGCCTGCCATTGGCGGGTTGACGCTGGCGCAATACTATGGCGCCATGGCCTCTACGCTCGGCACGCGCCTTGACTCCGTGCGTGGCCGGAACTCGTCCGACCAGCAGCTCCTGCTCCAAGCCCGAACGCTGCGCCAGGAGGCTACCGGGGTGTCGGTGGACCAGGAGGCGGCGAAGCTGCTGGAATACCAGCGCGGCTTTCAAGCCGTGGGGCAGGTGATGGGCGTACTGAACGAGCTCTCGCAAACCCTCCTCAACATGTTGCAGTAGCGGGAGACCCTATCATGATCAACAACCTCAACACGCGCGATGAACAGTTCCTGTCGAGTCTGAACCGGATTCAGGCCCGGATTGACCGGGCGACGGCGCAGGTGTCGAGCGGGCTTCGCATCACCACGGCTTCGGACGCGCCGGACGAGATTGGACCGCTGCTGCAGAGCCGGGCCGAACTCGCGGTCACCGAGCAGACGCGATCCAACCTGAACCGCGTAAAGGGAGAGGTGGACTCAGCGGAAAACGCATTGCGGAGTGTCATTGAACTGGCCGAGCGAGCGAGGGTGCTCGGCGCGCAGGGGCAGACCGGCACCCAAACCGCGGTCACCCGGACGACGATTGCGGCCGAGTTGGAGGGGGTCTTTCGCCAGATTGTCGGAGCTGCGAACTCCAACTTTGAAGGCCGGTTCCTGTTTGCCGGCAACAACGATCAACAGCAACCTTACACGGTCGATTTCGCCCAGCCCAATGGCGTTACCGCCTATACCGGAACCGCAGCGACTCGGACCGTGCCTGATGCCAATGGCGTGCTGATCCCCATTGGCCGCAGTGGGCAGGAGATCTTTGACTCATCCACCCCGGGCGCTAGCCTCTTCGGAGCCATCAACGCCTTGCGGAACGGCCTTTTGGCGAACGACGAAGCGGCCTTAGCGGTGGCCAACGAAAATCTCGGCTCCGCTCTCGATCACGTCAATACCCAGCTGACCCGGTACGGTCACACCCAGAATGACGTTGCATCCGCGATTGAGATCGCCTCCAAGCGAAGCCTGGATCTAAAGACGAAGATCTCGACAATCGAAAACGCGGACTTGGCGGACGCTATCCTCGAACTGCAAACCGGACAGACGGCGCGGCAAGCGTCCCTGCAAGCCAGAGGGCAGCAGGACCGCCGGACGCTCTTCGATTTCCTGCGCTAGCCAGCCCGGTTAACGGCCAAATGTGGCTGCCGCAGCCACACGCGCCCGAGCCCGTTCGGCGGCAGCCAAGGCGCGCGGAATATCCATCTCCCCGCTCTCCTTCAACCGCCGCTCCGCCCGTGCGAGGGCCGCTTCGGCCCGCTTCAGGTCGATTTCGTTCGGATTCTCCGCCACCGTGGCCAGCACCCGGACGCCGGTCGGCAACACTTCCATCCAACCGCCGCCCACAACCACGGAGCGCTTGGCGCCGCCTACCGTGTAGCTCAACATGCCCGGAGCCAGCTCCGTCAGCAACGGCGCATGGTCCGGGAGAATCCCGAGATAGCCATTGCGGCCCGGCGCTTCCGCGTCGGTCACCTGCTCGCGGACAATCAGGCGATCCGGAGTCGCTACTTCGAGTTCGAACGTCGCCGCCATAAGATTTCCTACTTCACCTTCTTCATTTCCGCGGCCTTCTCGAGGACTTCCTCGATCGTGCCCTGCATGTAGAACGCCTGCTCCGGAATGTCGTCGTGCTTGCCGTCGCAGATCTCGGTGAAGCCCTTGATCGTATCGGCCAGCTTGACGTACTTGCCGGGGAAGCCGGTGAACTGCTCGGCGACGAAGAACGGCTGCGACAGGAACCGCTGAATCTTACGGGCGCGAGCCACGATCAGCTTGTCGTCTTCGCTCAACTCATCGATACCGAGAATGGCGATGATGTCCTGCAGATCCTTGTAGCGCTGCAGCACGGTCTTTACGCGCTGCGCGCAGTTGTAGTGCGCTTCGCCGATAACCTGGGGATCGAGAATGCGCGAGGACGAAGCCAGCGGGTCGACGGCGGGGTAGATACCGAGCGAAGCGATTTCGCGCGAGAGGTTCGTCGTGGCGTCCAAGTGGGCGAACGCCGTCGCCGGGGCCGGGTCGGTGTAGTCGTCGGCGGGCACGTAGATGGCCTGCACCGAGGTAATCGAACCCTTCTTGGTCGAAGTGATGCGTTCCTGCAACTCGCCCATTTCGGTGGCGAGGTTGGGCTGGTAACCGACGGCGGAGGGCATACGGCCGAGCAGCGCCGACACTTCCGAACCGGCCTGGGTGAACCGGAAGATGTTGTCGACGAACAGGAGCACGTCCTGGCCTTCTTCGTCACGGAAATACTCGGCGGTGGTCAGACCGGTCAGGCCGACGCGCAGACGGGCGCCGGGCGGCTCGGTCATCTGGCCGTAGATCAGCGCGACTTTCGACTTCGTGTAGTCCTCGGGATCGAGAATGCCGCCTTCGCGCATTTCGTTCCAGAGGTCGTTGCCTTCGCGGGTGCGCTCGCCGACGCCGGCGAACACGGACACACCGCCCGAGGCGTACGCCAGATTGTGGATGAGCTCCATGATGACGACGGTCTTGCCGACGCCGGCGCCGCCGAACAGGCCGATCTTGCCGCCGCGGAGGTAGGGCTCGATCAGGTCGATGACCTTGATGCCCGTCTCGAACATCTGCAAACCCGTCTGCTGCTCGTCGAAAGCCGGAGCCGTGCGGTGGATCGGCATCTTCTTCGCCGTGTTCACCGGGCCCATGTTGTCGACCGGCTCACCGAGCACGTTCAGCACGCGGCCGAGGGTTTGCGGACCCACCGGCACCATGACCGGCGCGCCGGTCGAGATAGCCTGCATGCCGCGGACAAGGCCTTCGGTCGGCTGCAGAGCGATGGTGCGGACGCGGTTCTCGCCGATGTGCTGCGCGACTTCCACCACGATGCTGATGGGTTCCGGCACCGTGAAGCCGTCCGAGACAATCCGGATTGCGGTGCGGAGAGGGGGGATCTGCCCCTCGGGAAACTGAATATCGACGGCGGGTCCGGCGACCTGGATCACCTTGCCAACTGCTGTCGTGGTTTCGGTAACGGTGGACATCTTCAAAACTCCCTAAAAATCTCTACTTCAGCGCGGAGGCGCCGCTTACGACTTCAATGATTTCCCGCGTAATGCTGGCTTGGCGGACCCGGTTCATCTGCAGGGTCACGCGCTCGATGACTTCGGAGGCGTTGCGCGAGGCGGCATCCATGGCGGTCATCCGGGCCGCATGTTCCGAGGCGGTGGATTCGAGCACACTGCGCCAAAGTTCGACTTCGACGTAGCGCGGCAGCAGCGAAGCAAGAAGCACTTCGGCTGGCTGTTCGTAAATGTATTCGGTGGTGTCAGCGGTTTCCGTCAGCGGCACCGGCAGAACCTGTTCCACCTTGAGCCGTTGCGTCATCACGCTCTTGAATTCGTTGTAGGCGACGTACACGGCGTCGATCTCGCCGCTCGCGTAGCGTTCGCTGACCTTGGCCGCCACGGCGGCGACGTCGGCATAGACCGGCTTGCGGCTGAAATTCTGGTGGTCACCGGAGATGGTGAACCCGCGGCGGCGGAAGTAGTCGCGGCCCTTCTTGCCGATCGACTCCACCTCGAAGGTCACACCCTCCTGATCCTGCATGAACTTCTGCGCGCCCCGGTTGACGTTTGAGTTAAACGCCCCGGCGAGTCCGCGGTCGGCGGAGATCACCACGAGGACGGCCTTCTTGATCGTCTCGCGTTGCTGCAGGAGCGGGAGTTCCTTGGCGGCATCACTGCCGGCCGCCGCCCGGGCGACATTGCCCAACATTTCGCCAAGCATGTTGGCGAACGGCCGGGCGGCCAGCACCGCCTCCTGCGCGCGGCGCAACTTCGCGGCCGAGACCATCTTCATGGCCTTGGTGATCTGCTGCGTGTTCTTGACCGAGCGGATACGCCGCCGGAAGTCAATCAAAGAGGGCATGGCGGCTTATTTCTTGTCGGCTAGGAAACGGGTCTTGAACTCGGCGAGCGCCGCGTCCATCTTCTTCTTCAGGTCGTCGCTGAGGGCCTTCTTCTCCCGGATTTCGGTGAGAATGCCGGGGTGGGCGTTCTCGATGAAGGGATAGAGACCGGCTTCGAACTTCCGGCAATCGGTCACCGGCAGATCGTCCAGGACGCCGCTGGTGCCGGCGTAGATGATCAAAACCTGCTTTTCGACGGGCAGCGGCTGGAACTGGGCCTGCTTCAGAATCTCCGTCAGGCGCTGGCCGCGATTGAGCTGCTTCTGCGAGGCGGGGTCGAGTTCCGAGCCGAACTGCGCGAAGGCCGCCAAGGCGCGGTACTGAGCGAGTTCGAGACGGAGCGAGCCAGCCACCTGGCGCATGGCCTTGATTTGCGCGGCGCCGCCGACGCGGGAGACCGAGATACCAACGTTGATGGCCGGACGGATGTTCGAGTTGAACAGGTCGGCTTCGAGGAAGATCTGACCGTCGGTGATCGAAATCACGTTCGTCGGAATGTAGGCCGAAACGTCGCCGGCTTGGGTTTCAATGAACGGCAGCGCGGTGAGCGAACCGCCGGACTTCAGCTTCGAGGCGCGCTCGAGCAAGCGGCTGTGGAGGTAGAACACGTCGCCGGGATACGCTTCGCGGCCCGGAGGACGGCGGAGCAGCAGCGAGATTTCGCGGTAAGCGGCGGCGTGCTTGGACAAGTCGTCATAAATGACGAGCACATGCTGGCCGCGGTCGCGGAAGAACTCGCCCATGGCGCAGCCGGAGAACGGCGCGAGGTACTGCATCGGGGCGGGGTCGGAGGCGGTAGCCGCGACGACGATGGTGTAGTCCATCGCGCCATTGTCTTCGAGGGTCTTGACGACCTGGGCCACCGTCGAGCGCTTCTGGCCGATCGCGACGTAGATACAGATGACGTCGCCGCCCTTCTGGTTAATGATCGTGTCGAGGGCGATGGCGGTCTTACCGGTCTGGCGGTCACCGATGATCAACTCGCGCTGGCCGCGGCCGATCGGGATCATGCCGTCGATGGCTTTGATACCCGTCTGCATCGGCTCGTTCACGGGCGAACGGTCGATCACGCCGGGAGCCAGACGTTCGATGGGGTTGAAGCTGGTGGTCGCGATGGGACCCTTGCCGTCAATGGCCGTGCCATTGGCATCGACCACACGGCCGATGAGAGCATCGCCCACCGGCACGGACATGATGCGCCCGGTGCGGCGGACCTCGGTGCCTTCGCTGATGGTGTGCGACTCGCCCATCAACACCGCGCCAACGTTGTCCTCTTCGAGGTTCAGCGCGATGCCGGTGACGCCGCCGGGGAACTCAATGAGTTCGCCGGCCATGACCAGTTCCAGGCCATGGATACGCGCGATGCCGTCGCCCACCGAGATGACGGTACCGGTTTCGGTGACGCTGACCGCCTTATCGTAGTTTTCAATTTCTTCGCGCAGTACCCGCGCGATCTCATCTGCCCGAATTTGAGCCATAGTTTCCGTGAGAGAGTATCAAAAATTAGGAACGTACCAGACGGGCGCGCAGCGAATCCAGTTGACCGCGCACCGACCCGTCATAAACCCGTGAACCAACTCGCGCGGTGACGCCGCCGAGCAGAGATTCGTCAACCGCATACTGGCCGAGAACCTGTTTGCCAGTGAGTTTGGCAAGTGCGGCTTGCACTTGCGCCTGCTGTTCGGCGTCGAGCGGCCGCGCCGAAGTGATCTGCGCGCGGGCGATGCCCATGCGCTCGTCGAGTTGGGATTCGATCGAACCGATCACCTCCGGCAACATCGCGATGCGCCGGTGGTCGATCAAAACGAAAATGAAATTCTTGATGAGACTCGAAAGCGAGACCATCGGAGCCAGGCGCTCGACGACAGCTTTCTTCCGCGCGGCGCCTACCGCCGGGGACGTCAAAATATTGCGCAGATCGGTCGAATCCTGTTGCAGCGAATGGAAGAGCCGGAGTTGGGCCAACGCAAGATCCGGCGTGAGTCCGGGAGCGGGGCTCATCAGGATATCGACCAACGCGCGGGCGTAGCGGGAGGCGACGGCAAGAGACATAGGCCTAGCTGTTCAATCCTTTCAGGAAGCCGTTGATGAGACCGGCGTCGACCTGGGAATTGAGGCGGCCACGGAGCTGACCTTCGGCCGTTTCGAGGGCCAGTTTCGCGGCATACTGCCGGAGTTCGGCCTGCGCTTGCTTGGCAGCGGCCTCGATTTCCACCGCCGTGTGATGCTTCATCTTCGCGATGGCCTCTTCGCCTTCCTTCCGGACGCGAGCCTCTTCGGCGGCCATTTCCGCGGCGGCGCTCGAACGGATGGACGCGATCTCACCTTCCAAATTCTTCAGACGCGCTTCGATGGATGCCACCTTGGCCTCCGATTCCTTCTGCATGGTGGCGGCGTCGGCCAGCCCTTTTTGGATCTCGGCGGTGCGCCCGGCGAAAAACGGAGGCGCCATCTTCCCAATCAGGTAGCCCAGGCCGGCGACCAGCATCACAAAATTCGCGATCTTCCACTTCAACAGCGGATCGCCTTCGGAGTGCTCGGCGCCATGGCTCTCGCCCTGACCGGCCGCATGGCTATCCGCGCCATGTTCCTGCGCGACGAGAAGCGCTCCCAACAAAACGAAGCCAAGAAGGAGACGGCGCATGTTAAGCGGTCCTCCGGAGGATGCTCGCGGTAATCGTCTCCGCAATCGCTTCCGTTTCCCCAAGCAGACCCTGGCGGGCGGAGGCAACCTGCGCGACCACGTCAGCTTTAGCCTCGGCCAGCTTCGTTTCGGCGGCTTTGCGCTCTTCGGCGAAGCGGGCGGACATCTCTTCGGCGAGAGCTTTGCGCTTTTCTTCGTTCAACTTATAGATTTCCGTACGGGCCTTCGTAATGGCGGCTTCGTACTCGGCGGCCTTCTGTTCGGCCCGAGAGACAGCTTCCGCTGCTTTCTTCCGGGCGCCGACGGTTGCGTCGTAGCGCTCCTTCAGCAGCTTTTCCATGGGCAGGAAGAACGTACTCTTCAGGAAAAAGTGGAGAAGGAGAACCAGAAAAAACGTCGGTAATCCTCGGATGATGATGTTGTAGAGCGCGTCTAACGTGGCGTCCATGAGAGAAGGCTACCTTATACAGTAACATACCTCTCATCGGAAAGGAGACCCGGAATTCCTGTTTAACCGGAATTCATGCGGAAGAGTCGGCTAAGCGAGGAGTTCCCGAATCACATTCCCTTCGACATCGGTGAGGCGGAAGTCGCGGCCGCCGTAGCGGTAGGTGAGTTTGGTGTGGTCGAGGCCGAGTTGGTGGAGCATGGTGGCCTGCAGGTCGTGGGGGTGGATCGGCTTTTCGACAGCCTTGAAACCGAAGTCGTCGGTGGCGCCATAGACGCTGCCGCCCTTGAAGCCGCCGCCGGCGACGATCATCGAGTAGCCGTGGTTGTTATGGTCGCGGCCGTTCTGGACGTTAATGAGTCCGGAGACCTCCATCGAGGGCGTCCGGCCAAATTCTCCGCCCACCAGGACGATGGTGTCCTTCAGCATGTCTTTGGCTTTCAGGTCCTCCATCAAGGAGCCGATGGCGGGGTCGGCCTCGTTGGCCAGTTTGCGGTGGATGGTGATGTCGTCGTGGTTGTCCCAGGGTTGGGAGTTGCCGTGATAGATCTGCACCATGCGAACGCCCTTTTCAGCGAGGCGGAGGGCGGTGAGGCAGCCGCGACCCACGGGCGTATCGCCGTAGCGGGCGCGAACGGATTCGGGTTCCTTGGTGATGTCGAACACCTCCGGCGCTTCGCTTTGCATCCGGTAGGCGACCTCCATCGACTCGACGCCGGTTTCAAAGTGGGGATCGTGGAGCTGGTTGAGCTTGCCGAGCAGGTCCATCTGGCGGCGCTGTTCGGCGGGGCCGCGCTGCGGCGTGATGTACGGGATGAGCTTGCGGACGTCCTTCTCCTTGGTTTCGATATGGACGCCCTGGTGGACGGCCGGAAGAAACGCGGAGGTCCAGAGCTGGGCGCCAATGACGGGGACGCCGGGGCAGAGGACGACGAAGCTGGGCAGATTGTTGTTCATCGATCCGAGGCCATAGGAGAGCCATGAACCCATCGACGGGCGCCCGGGGAGGGGCACGCCGCAGTTCATGATCAGCAGTGAGGGTTCGTGGTTGGGGCGCTCGGTGTGGAGCGAACGGATGACGCAGAAGTCGTCGATGTGCGAAGCGATCCTGGGGAAGATCTCGGAGACTTCGATGCCGGACTGGCCGCTGCGCTTGAACTGGAAGGGCGAACCGAGGAGCGCCCCGGTTTTGCGCTCGGTCTTGAGATTGACGCCGGAGGGCATCGGCTTGCCGTGGTACTTCTGCAGGAGCGGCTTGGGGTCGAAGGTGTCGACCTGGGAGGGGCCGCCGTTCAGGAAGATGAAGATGACGCGTTTCGCCTTCGGGGCGAAGTGAGGCTGCGGGACGGTAGCGGCGAGTCCGCAGCCGCCGAAGCCGATGGAGAGGGTGGAGAGAAGTTCGCGGCGGGTCATTTTCGTTACTCGATGTAAAGGAATTGGTTGGAGCTGAGGAGGACCTGAACGTACTCGGACCACTGGCCGCCCTGGGCGAGATAATCCTTGGCGAGTTGGAGTTCGGCTTTGGTGGGGACGCGGGCGAAGATGCGGCGGTAGGCCTCGGTGGGGTCGGGGCCCGGAATGCCATCGGCGGCCTTGAGCATCAACGGGCTATTGAGCAGGAAGAGGCGTTGCAGCGGAACGTTGGTTTCGATGCGGCGCTCGGAGGTGTTGTTCGGATTGGGAAAATCGAACAGGTTCAACATCGTGTCGGTGCGGCGGCGGGAGACGTAGCCGTAGACGGTGCGGCGGCGATTGGCCGGGTCGTCGAGCGGCGTGGCTTTTCCGCCGGTGGTGAGATCGAGTTGGCCGGAGACGAAGAGGACGGAGTCGCGGATGGCCTCGGCGTCGAGGCGGCGTTTGGGGAAGCGCCAGTAGAGGCGGTTCTCGGCGTCGATCTTTTCGGAGGTGGGAACGGGCGCGGCGGAGAGCCGGTAGACCTCGGAGAGCATGATCTCGCGGTGGAGGCTCTTGATGCTCCAGTTGTTCTCGACGAAGCGGGCGGCGAGGAAGTCGAGCAGTTCGGGATGCGACGGGCGCTCGCCGAGGATGCCAAAGTTCGAGGCCGTGCGGACGATGCCTTCGCCAAAATGGCCCTGCCAGATGCGGTTCGCCATGACGCGGGCGGTAAGCGGATTATCCGGCGAGGCGATGTGTTCAGCGAGTTCGAGGCGGCCGGAACCCTTCGAGAAGAGGATGGGTTGATCGGGCTTCGAGAGAATCGCGAGCCAGCCGCGCGGGGCCTCTTCGCCGAGCGTAGCGCGGTTGCCGCGCAGGTGAACCTTTTCGTTGCGGGGTTTATCGATGTCGGCGATGGTGTGGAGGAAGGGGAAGCGCTCGGGGCGGGCCTTCTCGGCGACGGTGATGATTTGCCGAAGAAAATCGAGATGTTCGCGGTAGGGACCTTGGAGCCAGCGGTCGATTTTGCCGTCTCCGTAGAAGAAGACTCCCCGGGTGCCGAAGAATTCGCGGTAGAGGTAGAAGTCGTCTTTCGAGAGCGAGAGGAGGTCGGCGGAAGCGAGGTCGCCGCGGGCGTTGGAGCCGCCGAGGCGAATCAAGTTCTTTTCGTCGATGGCGCGCTTTTCGCGGAGGACGTTGACGAGGACGTTCCGGAACTCGGCGGGCTTTTCGGTTTGTACCTGCGGGGCTTCGCGATCCTTGCGGGCGAGGTAGGCCTTTAAGCGATCGACGGTTTCGCCGTCGAGGCCGTCGAGTTTGCCTTTGCCGGTGGCGGCCAGGATGTAGAGATCGGCCTTGGCGGCGAGGAGGTCCATCACCTGTTCGGACTGTTTCTTGACGAAGTCGTCGCGGTCGGCCTTGGCGCGTTGGAGAGCCTTGTCGGCGTTTTCGTAGGCCTTCACGGTGGCTTCGTCAGCCAGAGGATGTTCCTTGTACCGGGAGCTATTGAAGATGCCGAGGAGGGAGTAGTAGTCCTTGGTGGGGATGGGGTCGAACTTGTGGTCGTGGCACTGGGCGCAGGCGACGGTGAGGCCGAGGAAGCCGCGCGTGGTGACATCGACGCGGTCGTCCTGGAACTCGGGGTTGAGGCCGTAGAGGCCGAGGCCAGGCAGCAAGGCCGGGTCGTTCAGATGATCGGCGGCGAGTTGGGCTTTGACGAAGGTGTGGTAGGGAAGGTCTTTGTTGAAGGCTTCGATGACCCAATCGCGGTAACGGAAGGCGTTGGGTTGGGGCTCGTCCATAGTGGAGTTGAGCTTGTCGTCGGAGTAGCGCGCGACGTCGAGCCAGTGGCGGCCCCAGCGTTCGCCGTAGCGGGGAGAGGCGAGAAGGCGATCGATGACCGTGGCCCAAGCGTTGAGGGACTTGTCGTTGAGGAAGGCTTGCGTCTCTTCGTAAGTAGGGGGGAGGCCGGTGAGGTCGAGCGTGGCGCGGCGAAGAAGAACCGCTTTGGAGGCTAGGGCCGCGGGCGTGATGCCTTTGGCTTTCCAGGCGGCCTGGAGGAGAGAGTCGATATTCCCGGCGGGCTTGCGGACGGGCTGGAAGGCCCAATAGGAGCGTTGTTCGGGACGGATGAGGTAGTCTTTCGATTTGGCGGTGGGCGTGGGGGAGGCGGGCCAGACGGCGCCGTCCTTGATCCAGGTTTCGAGGGCGGCGATTTCGGCGTCCTTCAGCTTGCCGCCGGCCGGAGGCATTTCGCCTGAGCGGACGCGGGTGAGGAGGAGGCTTTCGTTGGGCTTGCCGGGGACCACGACTTTGGCAAGCGAGGCTTGCGAGACCATTTCGAGGCCGCCGAGCTTGGTTTGCGTGTGGCAGGAGAAGCAACGCTCGGCCAGCACCGGTCGGACTTTCGTTTCGAAGAATTCAGCGTTGCCTTCGGCGGCGTGAAGGCGCACGCAGGCCAAGGCAAGGACGGCCAGCCGTTTCATACGGGGACTATATCACCGAACGCTATACTTTACTGACCATGGTTGATGAGTTCGAAGCGCACCGGACCGCGTTGACCGGGCACTGCTACCGGATGCTGGGATCGATCGCCGATGCTGACGATGCGGTGCAGGAGACGATGCTGCGGGCCTGGCGCGCGCGGGACGGATTCGATGGCAAGGCGTCGGTACGGACGTGGCTGTACCGGATTGCGACGAACGTCTGTCTGGACGAAATCGAAAAGCGCGGGCGGCGGGCGAGGCCGATGGAAGAGGGGCCGGCGGGGACGACATCGGATCCGCTGGTGAAACGGGAACGGACCTATTGGCTGGAGCCGGTGCCGGATGCGTTGGCAGTGCCAGCGGACGAGAGCCCGGCGCGGCAGTTGGTGCTGCGGGAGAGTATCCGGCTGGCGTTTGTATCGGCGCTGCAGCATTTGCCACCGCGGCAGCGGGCGGTGCTGCTTTTGGTGGAGGTATTGGACTGGGCCGCCGCCGAAGTGGCTGAGGGGTTGGAGATGACGGTGGCCGCCGTGAATAGCGCGCTACAGCGCGCGCGGGCGACGCTGGCGGGGAGGCGCGGCGTGTCGCCGGCGGGACCGCTGTCGGCGGAGCAGCGGCAGATGGTGGATCGGTACGTGGCGGCGTTCGAGCGTTATGACGTGGAGGGGTTGGTGGCGCTGCTGCGGGAGGATTCGACGTTCTCGATGCCGCCGTACGCGCTATGGCTGCAGGGACCGGCGCCGGTGCGGGATTGGCTGCTGGGCCATGGCGCGGGGTGCCGGGGGTCGCGGCTACTGCCGGTAGCGGCGTGCGGGTCGCCGGCGTTTGCGCAGTACCGGGCGGCGGAGGGCGGCGGGCACCGGCCGTGGGCGCTGGTGGTATTGGAGTTGGACGGGGATCGGATCGCGGGGTGGAATTCGTTTCTGGATACCGAGATACTGTTTCCGTTGTTTGGGCTGCCCGACTTTCTTCCTGAGGACCGATGAGTTCGGGCTGGGAGGCCCGTCTAAGTCGTCATGGTTGCTAGATTAAATCCCTACTTGAACTTTAACGGTCATGCCGCGGAGGCATTGGCTTTCTACAAGGATTCCCTGGATGGTGCAGTGATGGACCTGCGGCACTGGCGCGATATGCCGGGGGCGGATCCGGCGGCGGAGACGAGCAAACTGGTGATGCACTCGGAGTTGAAGCTCGGCGGTGGCGTCCTGATGATTAGTGACTCCGGTCCCAGTTGCCCGGGTCCAGAGCGGGCCGGCAATGCGAGTGTTTGCCTGCACTATGAAGACGTGCCGGCGATGGAAGTTGCGTTCGAGAGGATGAGCACGGGCGGGAAAGTGGATTGCCCGCTGGCCGACGCTTTCTGGGGGGCGCGGTTCGGCGCCTTGACCGACAAGTTCGGCGTGAGCTGGATGTTCCATGGGCCGATGCCCGGGGCCCAATAATGGCGAACCGGGAGACATCGATCTGGATCAATCTGGCCGTGAAGGATCTCGACCGGAGCCGGCGCTTTTTCGAGGGGCTGGGATTCGGCTTCAATCCCAAGTTCTCCGACGCGAAAGCAATCTGCCTGGTGCTGAACGAGAACGCGGGCGTCATGCTGTTGCGGGAGGAGTTCTTCGCCGGATTCAGCAAGCGGCAAACCTGCGATACCGCGACGCATACGGAGACGATGCTTGCGTTTTCGTGCGGCAGCCGGGAGGAGGTGGACACTCTGGCGGATCTGGCGCTCACGTTGGGCGCCGCGCCGTGCGGTGATCCGCAGGACCACGGCTTCCTGTACGCGCGTAGCTTCTATGACCTGGACGGGCACCATTGGGAGCCATTCTGGATGGCTGAAGGCGGCCCGGAGTAATGGCGATGCGAAAAGAAAAAACTCTCGCTACCGTCGAGGAGTATCTCGACCGGGTGCCGGAGCCTGCCCGCTCCACGCTGGCCCAAGTGCGGGCCGTAATTCGGGCGGTGTTGCCGGAGGGCGCGACGGAGGGCATCAGCTACGGCATCCCCAGCTATAAGTACAAGGGGATGCTGGTGGGCTTTGGTGCGTTTAAGCGCCATTGCAGCCTGTTCGTGATGAATCCGGCGGTGTTCGAGTTGCTACCGCCGGAGTTACGGAGTTCCAAGGGCTCGATTCACTTTCCGGTGGACCGGCCGCTGGCGGCTTCGTTAATCGAGAAGGTAGTAAAGGCGCGGGTGGCGCAGAATGAAGAGGCGGCGGGCGGGGTGCGATAAGATGCGCAGCATGTTTCGATTTTTCAGCGTTGCGATTCTTACCGGCATGATGATGGCCACGGCCCAGGAGCCGCCGGCCACTCCTCCGCGTCCGGCGCGTCCGCCCCGGCCCGCGCCGCCGACTCGCGACCCGAATACGCCGGGCTACGTAAAGGCGAAAGAGCTGCCCGACGGCACGGTGCCGCCGGTGAACAAGAACGGCAACTTCATTCTGGGGCCGACGCATCCGGCGGCGCCGGAGACCAGCCCGCAGGAAGGTGTTCCGAAGGGCGAGATTTTCGAATTCACGATGTCGTCGGCGGATAGCAAGTTCTACCCGGGTATCGCTCGCGAGCCGGGTACTTTTGGCCGCCCGGACCCGAACAAGCCGGGGCAGTTGATCGTGCAGAGCAAGCCGGCGCCGTATACGCGGAAGGTAGCGGTCTATGTGCCGAAGCAGTATGTCGCGGGGACGGCGGCTCCCTTCATTGTGGGGGCGGACGGGCCGGACCGGATGCTGTTCACGACGCTCGACAACCTGATCCATCAGAAGCGGGTGCCGGTGATGGTGGCGATCTCGATCGGCAACGGGAGCGGCGATGCGCAGGGGAGCCAGCGGGGCCTGGAGTACGACACGATGTCCGGCAAGTACGCCGAGTTCGTGGAGGCGGAGGTGCTACCGCTCGTCGAGCAGAAGTGCAACGTGAAGCTGACGAAGGATCCGAACGGGCGCGCGACGATGGGCGGCAGCTCGGGCGGTTCGGCGGCGCTGGCGATGGCCTGGTACCACCCGGAATGGTATCGCCGCGTGCTGACCTATTCCGGCACCTATGTGAATCAGCAGTGGCCGCACAACCCGGAAACGCCGCGGGGTGCTTGGGAGTTTCATGCGACGTTGATTCCGAACACGCCGCGGAAGCCGCTGCGGCTGTGGCTGGAGATCAGCGACCGCGACAACCTGAGCACTTGGGACGACTACCACGACTGGGTGCTTGCCAATGAGCGGATGGCGAAGGTGCTGGCGGAGAAGAAGTATCCCTACCAGTTTGTCTTCGTGAAGAACGCCGGGCACACGGACCGGGCGGTGAAGGCGCAGACGCTGCCGGCAGCGCTTGAGTATATCTGGCAGGGTTACAAGCCCGGTAAACGCTGATCGGCGCCGCCTCTTGAGCCTTACTCAAGGCTCAAGAGGGGAATACGCGAGGGCCCAATCGGTCCTTTATCGGTGCGATCGACGCGCGGGGAATAGCGATCACGTTACTGTGGACCGGATCCAATTCTTCGACCTCCTTCAGCCTGTGATTCTCAGCCGTAAAGAAGTGGTAATCAGGCTCGCTTAAGTCGGCAAGGAAGTCCTTGGTCGCCGAGATGGGTCTGCCGAACCCTTTCGCGGTATTGGCATCGGCTTCAAACAAAATCAAGGGCGCGTCGATGGTATTGAGGATCTTCATCGCGCCTCGGAATACGTTCAGTTCAGCTCCCTCCACATCACACTTAATAAAGTCGGGCCGACGCAACCCCCGGGCCTCGGCAAGGCTGTCCAGGGTGATCATTTCGCATACCTCACGAGCAGTGTTGGCGCGCCCTGTCCAGTTCGCCAAACTAGTCAGAGAATGGTCTTCCTCCGCCACAAAGAGTTCCGCCTCTCCAGCCTGATCAGAGAGCGCGAAGCGAAATAAGGTTGCATTCGTCATGCCGCCGATTGTACGGAGAAGGCCCGGCTCTAGACGCGGATTGGGTTCGAACGCATAGACATGCCCGGCGGGTCCGACGAGGGAGGAAAGAAGAGCGGTGTGCATGCCAACGTTGGCGCCAATATCGTACACACATTGGCCCGGCAGTACGAACTGCTGGAAGACCCATTGCTCCTCCTCCTCTCGGGGAGACACGCTCCAGGGGGAACCCTTTAGCCAAAAGTGCGACCCCCAATCGCGAAGGTCCATGTAGACAGGAGGATGGTCGGCTATCTGGATCGGCACTGTCTGCAACGACAGAATCCGCGTGGCGAGCACGCGGGTCGTTCTCTCGCCACCCCGCAAGCCGATTCGTAACCAAGTTCTCAGAAGTCCCTCAACGAGAGATAGCCTTGCGGGTTGATGTGCCAGGGTCATGACCAGTTCGCAAAAAAACGCTCTCCATATAGTGAAGAAAAAAGCCGATGATCTCAGCATCGGTGCGTTTTTAATGAGGTAGCCGTGCCCTACCCCTATAGGTCGGCGAGGCGGGAGTCCGCATCGCCAAAGCGATCCAGCTTCACTCCCATGCGATCCATGAGGGAGAGGTAGAGGCTGCAGAGCTTGCGGTTGTCGTTGCCGGCTTTGAGATAGTTCAGCGTACGGCCGGTTTTCAACGTGCCGCCGAGGCCTCCGGCGAGGACGAGGGGCAGGCGGGAATTATCGTGCTTGCGGCCGGACCAGAGGTTGTTGATAAACATCAGGCACGAGTTATCGAGCACGGTGCCGTTGCCTTCGGGCATGGCATCGAGCTTGCCGGCGAGGTAGGCGAGCTGGCTCAAATGGAAACGGGAGATGCGCTCGTAGCCGTCGGATAGGTTATCGTGCGAGGCGGCGTGGTGGCCTTCCTTCACCTGCAGGAACGGATAGTAGAGCGCTGACAGGTCGCGAGCTAGCAGCAGGGTGGCGACGCGGGTCTTGTCCGTTTGGAAGGCGATGGCGATGATGTCGCACATCAGGCGGGCGTGCTCGCGGAGATCTTCGGGCAGACCGTTGGCCGGGCGGTCCATGGTCCAGGCGGGACGGTTCTTGCCTTTGGCGGCGTCGTCCGCCGTGGCCTTGTTTTCGCGGGTCTTTTCAATGCGGCGTTCGACTTCGCGGAGGCTCGTCATGTACTCGTCGAGCTTGGCTTTATCGGTGGCGCTGATCCTGGTGGTGAGGGCGGTGGCGCGGTCCTTCACGCGGTCGAGAATGCTGAGGTTGCGGAGGCTGCCGCGGTTCTCAAACAGGCTGTCCCACGCAAGAGACGGATACACTTCGTTGGGCACCGGCGAATCCGCGCTCTGCCAGGAGATGTGCGAGCTGTAGGCCATCGAGAAGTTGGTCTCGTGGTAGCCGGTCATGGGTTGCTCGCAGGCGAGGACGAGGCTTTGCTGGGCGGTGTCCTGGCCGATGCGGTTGGCGATCATCTGGTCGATGGTGGTGCCGGCGTGGATGATGGGTCCGCGATGGATGACGGCGCCGGAGAGCAGGCTGCCGGTTTGCGCGGGATGGATGCCCTGGCCGGTGGCCATCTTCAGGTAGAGACCGTCGATGACGTTGATCTTGTGCTTCAGCGGTTCGAGGACGGAGAGCGTGCGGCTGAGCTTCATCTCGGCGCCGTTGCCTTCGGCGCTCCAATGATCCTCATTCACACCGTTGCCCATGAACAGGACGCCGAAACGCTTCGGGAACACCGTGGTTTCGGGCTTAGCGTCAAAGGCCTGCAGCGACTCGAGCCAGGGCAACGCCATGGTGACGCCGGCGCCGCGGAGGACGGCGCGCCGGGCGAGGCGGGACGATTTCGGTTGTTCAGAACTGGGCATCTTAACTGGCTCCACGTTTGGTGAGGAACTGGGGACTTGACAGTATCGTATCAATCAAAGCGCCGAAACGGTTGCCGTTGGCGGCGAGGCGGGCGCGCATCTGCTCCACCGTGATTTCATCGGAAAGTTGCAGCGAACGGCCGAGGGCGTAGGCAAGCAGCTTGCGGCAGAGATTGTCCTGGAAGTCGTTTTCGCGCTTCAAGCGGATGTAGTCCTGGACGCCGGCGAGGCCTTCGCGCTGGGCGCCATCGGGGAAGGCGGCTTGGATATCGACGGGGCGGCCGCCGAGATCCTTTTCGCGCTTTTCGCCGATGGGGCCGTAGCCTTCAAAGGCGAGGCCGAGCGAATCGAAGCGGGCGTGGCAGCCGGCGCAACTCGGATTTTCGCGATGTTTGGCGAGCATTTCGCGGAGCGGGAGATCGGCCTTGGCTTCATCGGCCGGGAGTTCCGGGACGGAGGCCGGGGGCGGCGGGATCATCTCGCCGAGGACGCGCTTGGCCACCCAGTAGCCGCGCTTGACGGGGCTGGTGCGGAGGCCCGGAGCGTTCTGCGTGAGGAAGACGGACATGGGCAACAGGCCGCCGCGGCCATAGCGGCCAGCGTCTTCGACGCGCTGCCACTGGTCCGGCTTGCCCTCGACATCGGGCATGCCGTAGTGCCGGGCGAGGACGGCGTTGACGAAGGTGTGCTTGCCGTAGAGCAGATCCAGCGTGGGCCGGTTCTGCTGGATGACGTCGGTGAGGAAGCGGATGGGCTCTTCGAACATGGCCTGGCGCAGGTCGTTATCGAAGGCGGGGAAGCGGCCGCGGTCGACGGCGTTGTGCTCTTCAAAGCGGCGGAAGCCAAGCCAGTGGCCGGCGAACTCGGTGGCGAAGCGGGCGGCGCGCGGATCCTTCAACATGCGGCGGGCTTGGGCGGCGAGTCCGCCGGGCTGGCGGAGCTGGCCGGCGGCCGCGGCGCGGAGGAGTTCCGAGTCCGGCACGCTCGACCAGAGGAAGAAGCTGAGTCGGCTGGCGAGGGCGGCGTCGGAGAGGGGCTGGGTCTTCGAGACCTGGCCGGGGGTGAGGTCGATGCGGTAGCTGAAGTCGGGGGACATGAGGATGCCGACGACGGAGTCGCGGATGGCTTCTTCATGGGTGAGGCCGCTCTTTGCGCGCATTTCGCGGTAGTAGGCGAGGAGGTCCGTGCGCTCGGCTTCGGTGAGGGGGCGGCGGTAGGCGCGGCGGGCGAAGTCGAGCAGGGCGTCGAGATGTTTGGGTTCGGAGTCGGCGCGGGCCTTTTCAATGGCGCGGATGGCGGCATTGACGAAGGCGAAGTGAGCGGGGATGGCTTGGAGGGCGACGGGGTCGTTCGACGGGTCCGCCTTGGCTTTGGCCATGTACTGCGCTTGCAGGCCCATGATGATGGACTCGTGGGTGATGGGCCGGTCGGCGGGGCGTTCGCTGCCGGATTCGCGGCCGTTGCCGAGGATTTCGCCGCTTTGGTTGAAGTAGTACTGGGTGTAGGTGCGGATGGTGTGGTCGGCGATGAAGTCGAACTCCTGCCAGAGCGTTTCGAGTTCGGCGGTTTGCTTCGGGTCGAGGATGAGTTCGCGGAGGGGCTGATCGTCGCGATAGTAGCCCATCACGTTATGGAAGCCGGCGCTGAGGAGGCGGCCGGTGTCCTGCGTGAGATCGGGGAAGAAGCGGCCGCGTTCACTGATGAAGAAGGCGTCGGGGAACAGATCCGCGAAGCGGGCGAAGGCGGCTTCGTACTGGGGCCGCTGGCCGGCGGGGACGCGGAGGGGCTCCTGGTCTTCGAGGCGGGAGGCGATGAGCTTAGCGGCGGCCTGGCGGGCGACGACGTCGAAGTTGCCGGGGATGAAGAACTGGCCGCGCTTGGGCGCTTCGGGAATCACCGGCAGGGGCTTGCCCTCTTCGAGCAGGGCGTCGCGATCGAAGTCGCGGCGGTGGCGGGCGAACTGGTTGAGCTTCCAGTTCATGAGGGGCTGGGAGGTGGCGCTGAGGCCCTGGACGAGCGGGCTGCCATAGTGTTTCGCGGTGAGGGCGCGGACGCGGAGGACGTAGTCCCGCATGTCGACGGTGGCCTCGCGGGCGAGGGTGAACTGGCCGGGCTTGGGGGTGGGGAGTTCGCGCCACATTGCTTGGAGTCTGGCGAGCGGGCCGACGGTTTCGCGGGAGGCTTCGAGCATTTGCCAGATGCGGGGCAGGTACTTGGGGCTGACCTTCAGGCGGGCGGCCGTGGAGGCGAGCGTGGCGGCGGGTTCGCCGAGGATGAGGCGATGCTTGAAGCGCCAGGCGGCTTCAAAATAGGCGGCGTAGTCGGTGGGCTGGCTGCGGTAGAAGTTGACGATGCGCTGGATGGCGTACTTCTCGCGGTCGGTTTCGACGAGCATGGGGTGGGGCGCGAAGTCGATGCCGTCCGGCGTGAGGACGAGATGGTTGCCGACTTCGCGGGCGGCCTGGAGGTACTTATTCAAGAGGGCCGGGGACATGGCGAGGGATTCGCCGGTGTTGTCGAAGCCTTCGGGGTTGGCGGGGTCGACGGGGAACTCGCGGGTGGGGCGGATGTCGACGCCGGTGAGGTCGCGGACGGCGTAGTTGTACTCGGCGTTGCTGAGGCGGCGGGCGAGGACGATGCCGGGGTCGCCGGCGTGCTTGCGGGCTTCGTGGTGACGGACGGCCTCGACCCAGTCGATGACGCGCTTGCTGGCGGCGGCTTCGGGATGCTTCATGGGCTTGGGAGGCATGTCGCCGGCCTTGAGGCGTTCGGCGACGAGGGCCCAGCGGGGATGATCCTTGACGACGTCGGCGAGCGTGGAGTAGCCCTTGAAGTTGAGCTGCGCGGCGGGCGCGGAGCCGCTATGGCAACTGACGCAGTAGGTGGCGAGGAAGGGCTGGACGGTTTCCGAGAACCGCTTTTCGAGGCCGACCTCGATGGGTCCGGCGAACGCGGCGGTGAGGCTGGCCATCGCCAGGCAGAAGGATTTCATGGATTGACTCCGAAGGTATAGACGACGCTGCCGTTGATGATGGAGACGTATTGCTGGTTATCGAACCGGTACGTCATGGGCGAGGTGTGCAGGGATTCGGTGAAGGGGAAGCTCCAGAGGGGCTTGCCGGTTTTGGCGTCGGCGGCGGCGAGGGAGCCGCCATCGTCGCCATAGATGACGAGGCCGCCGGCGGTGGTAAGAGTGCCGGTCCAGGTATCGCCGGGGCCGTGCTGGGGGAGTTCCCAGACGACTTTGCCGGTTTCGATATCGAAGGCGCGGAGGAACTTCTGGGGCTGGTCGTTCGGGTCGCGGCGGCCGCCGCCGCCGAGGTAGTTGCGGCCGGCTTGCCAGGCGGGGGTGGCGCGTTTGGTATAGACGGCGCAGCGTTCGAGGGTATTGACGTAGAAGAGGCGCGTGGCGGGGTTAAAGGAGGTGGAGAAGAAGTTGGCGGCACCTTCGACGGCGGGGCAGATGAGGGTGCCTTCGGGCGTGGGGACCTGATTAGGATTCATGACGGGGCGGCCGTCGGGGGCGATCTCCTTGGCCCAGGTGAGCTTCTTGACCATGGGGCTCGCGAGGAGCATTTTGCCGTCGGTCCGGTCGAGGACATAGAGGAAGCCGTTGCGGTTGGCTTGGAGGAGGAGCTTGCGGGGCTGGCCTTTCCAGGGCGTATCGACGAGGACGAGGGGCTGGACGGCGTCCCAATCCCACTCGTCGTGCGGGGTGGTTTGGAAGTGCCATTTGAGCTTGCCGGTGGTGACGTCGAGGGCGAGGATGGAGCAGGTATAGAGGTTGTCGCCGAGGCGGTTATCGCCGTTGAAGTCGGGGCCGGCGTTGCCGGTGGGCCAGTAGATGGTCTTGGTGGAGGGGTCGTAGCTGCCGGTGAGCCAGGTGGGTCCGCCGCCGTGTTCGATGTCGATGCCCTGCCAGGTTTCCGAGCCCTTTTCGCCGGGGGCGGGGATGGTCCAGAAGCGCCAGACCTCTTTGCCGGTTTGCTGGTCATAGGCGGCGAGGAAGCCGCGGACGCCCTCTTCGCCGCCCGCGGTGCCGGCGACGACGAGGTTTTCGACGGCGAGGAGGGAGCCGGTGGTGTTGTAGTTCTTGCGGAAGTCGGCCATTTCGGTCTCCCAGAGGAGTTGGCCGGTGTGGCGGTTGAGGGCGAGTAGATGGGCGTGGTCGGTCTGCAGGAAGACCTTGTCGCCGGCGACGGAGACGCTGCGATTGTTGCCGGGGGAGCGGGCGTTGCCGATGAGGCCGGGGGTGGCGGGTCGGGAGAACTCCCAGAGGCGGGCGCCGGAGCCGGCGTCGAGGGCGATGACGGTATTGGTGTTGGTGACGTACATGACGCCGTCGTGGACCTGGGGGGTGCCTTGGAGGCGACCGGCGTTCGGGACGGCGTAGACCCACTTGACGGCGAGCTGGGCGGCGTTGGCGGGGGTGATTTGGGTGAGGGGGGAGTAGCGATTGCCGCTCAGGTCGCCGTGCATGCTGGGCCAGTCGGCTTGGGAGGTGACGCGGCGGTACTGGTTGCCGGCTTTGCGGAGGAGATGGATGCGCTGGTCGGCGGTGCGGAGTTGGAGTTCGCGGCTGGTGCGGGCGAGGGCGAGGCCGGAGAGGGTGGAGCCGTCGGTGAGGGTGACATCGAGGCGGACGGCGGGGGCGCGGCGGCCGCGGCGGGCTTGTTGGAGGGTGCGCAGGTAGGCGACGAGGGAGGTGACTTCGCCGCCGGGGAGTTGCTTGAAGCCGGGCATGCCTTTGCGGGGGACGCCTTCGCGAATGATGGTGGTGACCTCGTCGTCGTTTTCGGCCGCGAGCGTGGGGAGGATGGTGGGGGCGTGTTCGCCGCCGTTGCCGTCTGTCCCGTGGCAGCCAGAGCAGCGGGTTTGATAGACGTTGCGGCCGTCCGGCGATTGGGCCGGGAGCAGCATGGCGCCGCACAGGAGGATCCAGAGGGGACGGACTTTCACGCCTAACAGACTATCAAGGGTGGGGTGGAGCGAGTGATGGATGGGCAGGGGGGCTTCGCTGCGAAGCCCGATTGGTTGGGGGGAACGTGGAGGGGACGGCGGCTGCGCCGTGGGGTGCCGCGGGTGGGCGGGGATTCTGGCTGGGTGACTGGTGGTTGTGCGATTCGAAGCCAGACTCGTTTTGGGGATGGCGGGATGAGCGGCCCGTGGTGGGAGGATCGGTGGCGATTCGCCGTCTCTTGGGGGGAAGGGGCGTAAGTTGGGACACACGCCGGTTGAGCCGGGACTTTGGGTGATTCTGCGATTCGAAGCCAGGCTCGCTTAGGGGTGGCGGATTGAGCCGTCCGTGGTGGGACCTTCGCGGGCGATTCGCCGTCTGTTGGGTGGTTAGCCGTGTAACTTTGGACAGAGTGCGGGTGAACCGGGACTTTGGGTGGTTCTGCGATTCGAAGCCAGAGTCGCTTGGGGATGGCGGATTGGCCGGTCCGTGGCGAGAGTATCGGTGGCAAGTTGCCGTCTCTTGGGGGAATCGGCGTGACTTTGGACACACTCCGGGTGAACCGGGACTTCGGGTGGTCCTGCGATTCGAAGCCAGACTCGCTAGGGGATAGCGGATTGAGCCGTCCGTGGTGGACCTTCGCGGGCGATTCGCCGTCTGTTGGGTGGTTAGCCGTGTAACTTTGGACAGACCGCGGGTAAGCCGGGACCTTGGGTGGGCTATCCGCCGGGTTTTGCGATTCGAAGCCGGACTGGGTCAGGGGAATGACGGTTGGGACGATCCCTGGCGAGCCGGTCGAAGGCGACTGGCGTCCCTTGAGTGGCCAACCGTGCGCGTTTGGGCACACTTCGAGTGATCCGGGTAACTGGCCGGTTTGTCAAAGAGCAAACTGCGGTTCGAAGGCTGCCGGGTTCTCCGCTGCGAAGCCGCCTCAGCAGAGGTCGACAATGGCAGGCTGGGCCACGGTGGCCGTCGCGGGAAGTTGCGATTCGAAGCTGTATTCGTGAGCGAACGATTGCCCGGCCGCGGCGGTTTTCGGTTTGGCGACGACAACCGGACCTTCGGCAACGGGTTCCGGCCGGCGTTTGATGGCTTCCTGCAGCGCCTTCAAGCATTGCCGGTAGGCACGATCGGCCGCCGAGACGTACCGTTGCAAGCTGGCGAAGGCCTTCCGATAGTCCTCATTAAAGAAGCAGTAGGCCAGTTGCGGTCCGGTGGCCTGGTCGACCTCCATGGTTCCGCCTTCGCTCAGTTCGCTGTCGGTCAGGTCCATGGCGATGTCATAGGCGGAGCTTTCGACGCGCCGGGCGCGATGGAGCCGCCATAAGGCCTCAGTGAGTTGATCAGCGAGAAACAGCTCTTCGGGCGTGGCCGGTGCGAACGATTCGTGGGTCTGTTTGCGAAGGGCGTCGAACTCCTCCTGGGTTTCGCCATAGATCAGGAGACTGCGGGAACAGAGGCCATGAGAGAGCCGGTTCTTACTGGAAGCGGCCTTGCCGGCCTCGGTCCGGGGCCCGGTGGATTTGCGGGCATTCCGGCGATTGATCTCGCGTTGGTGAACGGCTTGTATTTGGGCCTGTTGCGCGGCAAAGGCGGCTTGGTAAAGGTCGAACTTCTCGTCGACGTGTTGGCGCGCTTCGCGAAGGGCGTCTTCTTGGGTGTAGGGCCGGGACTGGCTATTGGTCAGGTTCATTTTGATCACTCCGGATAGGGAAATGAAAAAGCCCGCTGGACTTGTCGTCGCAGCGGGCTCTTCCTGCTCTCACTATAGCGGTGGTGTCAAGAGTTTCGGGGGGTCTGGCGGAGGGGCGGTGTTACAAACACGGGAGATATAGATTTCGGCAGCCTGTGAAGAGAACTCGATTGACTCTTGCGCCTGGTGGTTTTCGAGGAACTCCTGGCGCGGCTGGGCGGGGTGGATACTGGGGCTTCCGGACTGTTGGGGAGAGATCGAGACTGGGTGGACGGATCGCTGGTTAGATGAATTTCTGTTATCGAAATGTCTTCACTTTTCTCTTTACAACCGGATATTTCTGCCCTAATCTTTGAGAACGGTTGTCTTGAACCGTAACTGACTGGCGATGTTACTCGCCGGATGGGCTTCGACACTCGTTGCAGCGTCGGGAATTGATCGTAGATCCGCGAGTAC
>JAIXQP010000022.1 GCA_027485675.1 Terriglobales bacterium
ATAGGTGCGGGGGCGGCGTGGGGAGTTGGACATGAGGGCGTGGCGCGGGTGCGCGATCGTCCTCTTAGCTTGCAGAAATCGGGGCTGAATCGCTAGACGGCCGAGACCGGACGCTTACCAACGGGCGTGCATGAATCCAAGAGAAACGAATCTCTGACAGTGTTCCTGCGCCGCCGCCAATCGCGATGACTGCATCACTTGACAACACGGTCAATACATTACGGGCGTGTTCTATCTCAGTACCGATGATCACATCGCAAAACGGATTCGCACGGGAAAGGTCGCCTGAGCGCAATATCCCAACGCTTGTACCACCTTTCGCAGACGCGCCACGGCAAGCAGCCTCCATGACGCCACCATGGCCACCGGTCACTAGGACGGCTCCGGCGGCCGCGATGCGGCCGCCAACTTCTTCAGCAACTTGCAGAATCGCGCCGGAAGCATCCCCGTCCACGATGAGCGCGATCTGCGCCCGCCTATGGGTCACGGCACTGGGTGATTCCCCTCTCATCGTTTTGCGCTCGCTGTTCGGTAATGCCAAGCTAACCACCACCGTTCGCTCTGTCGCTCAACTTCTTGAACAATACCGGAAGCGATGTGCGAACGGAAAAGCCGGAAACCAGACCTGTACCAAACAACATGATCAGGAGTTGGCTAGATTTTGCGGGCACTTTGCCGGGATCGATGACATCTCCGAGCATCTTCTCGCCAAAGGCAACGATGCCGAGGATCGCGAAGCCGACGCACACTGCATGAGGTAGAGTGGGAAACAGCTCTTGCCGATCTCTCGCAATCAAGAGTGATAACAACCATCCGGTTAGGACGCTCGTAAACGTCACGATTACAGCCCTGATCCAGTCAATCGCCACGTTTGTTGCTAGGAAGAACCCGATCAACCCTAGTGCAAGTGAGACCCCGACGTACAGGGTTGTTTCAGTGGCCGAGAATGCTTGCCTCTTTGCCACTTCGAGAAGTCGGATACAGGCAACCAGCGTTTGGATCGCCAGATCGTCATTGTTAGCATCTTTGTTGGCAATCAGATTTCGGTTTGTGGACTCTAACTCATTCCCGTATTGCCAGTTATCCCACAGTTCTTTGGCCGTTCCGCCGAATTGCATTAGCGGAAGGAACGGCTTGTTGAGCGCCATTGCCGCCCATGACGCAGTCTCGGTCTTCCGGCCGCCTCCAAGAACGACCACGACATCGGCGGCCGAAATGGCGGCAATGTGAGCGACTGCAATGTTCTTGAAGCTGGTGTGAGCCTTCAATAGGAAATTCGAGAAGGTCTTCTCGTTGATCGGTTGGTGACGGTAAAAGTGAGCGTCGACATCAATTTGCTCTGCCGCTACCTTGTCCATACCCTTCAACACCCAAAGGTCAGCAGTTGTAGGCTCAAGTGAGCCGACAATGACGGTCCATTTTTTGCGCGCTAGCTTCTCACCGAGAGCTTCGCAAAACCTATGAAATTTCTCCATTTCCGCTTGCTGGGCGGAGCCTTCGCGCAGAGAGCCCACAATACACTTTCAACCCATAGTCTCCCTTTGGATAGAATCACTGAAGCCAGACGAACTAATCGGGTAAGTATACATCATCGAAGCGGCCCGCAATCGTATCGGAGTTGAGTGGTGTCCAAATTAATCTGCCGCAGGGTGTAGCCCCTCTAAACGGAAAGGACTTGGGCATGTGTGGCCAGGACCCAGGGCAGCGCCTCGATGAGACGCGGGTCGAAGTCGCCTTGCAGCAAGGCACCTTGACTTCCTCCAAGGCAGCGATGGTGGCTGGTCAGCTCACGGAGGGGAAGTTGTCCATAAACTCATCAATGTATCGCTGGCATCTAGATAGGCGAACAACGAGGCGACAGGCGCGCAGGTTCTCCGGAAGCACGGCGTACCGCCTAGGATCTCCGTATCGGTGACGCTGATAGGTTCGCGTTTGATGGAACGCCTCTCAATAGTCACTTTATCAGCAAAGGGCGATTTCTCGGGGCTCGAAGTAGTTGACTGCGGTTTTTTCGCCTTCGGTGACGGTGAGAATTTGGAAGTTCGGGGCACGGGTGGGCAGGCGCCGCCGAAACTTGAGCCAGAACGCTCCCGGTGCTCACTTTTCGGCATGCTGGACCCGCGTGACCAAGTGGCGCTGCAGGGTCGGGATTCCGCCATACCGGCCACTGAGGTATCCCTTCTCCAGTGCTTCCTTTGCCCGGGGTGAAAAGTCCGAAAGAGGAACCAGGGCGGCCCTTTGGGAAGCGTCCTTTTCGGCGAACCAGATCTGATCCCGGCGAAGCAGGGTGGTATCCAGCAAGGAGGTATCGTGGGTCGAGAAGATGAGTTGGGCCCCGTGCCGGTTGAGCTCCGGGTTCTGGAAGCTTTCGATGATTCGCCGGACGAGGAGCGGGTGGAGGCTTCGATCAATCTCGTCAATGATGAGGACTCGGCCCTTGGCGAGGATGTCCAGAAGGGGACCGGCCAGGGCAAACAGTTTCTGGGTGCCCAACGACTCGTCTTCCAACCCGAAGATCGCCCGCTCCCGCCCGACCGAGTGTTCGAACGTCGGCTTGAGTAGTTCCACGTCCCCGCTTTTCGTTTCGATTTCGCCGGTCAGCGGGTTCACCTGAAATTGGCGCTGCTGTCCCTCTTGTTTCTCTGTCGCAATCCTGGTGATGGCAATATCCGCGGCATTCAGAAGCCGGGTAACTTCGCGATTGAGCGACTGGTCGTTGAGGACCGAAACCGTAAACGAGGGTTCACTATGGCCACCGTCGAGGAACACACTTAGCGAGGAGGAAAACCATTGAAACAGCGGACGAAGACTCTCGCTGTTGAGGCGGACAGCCGTGGAGAGCAGCAGCGCATTGGCGCGGGTGGCTTGCTGCCACACCGATTTCGGTCCCGCAAGGTGCGCACTGAAATCCATGGTCTCCATATTGGCGGCTGGGTCGTAGACCCGATCGATCCAACGTTGGGGCCGGGCGGTGCGGTACACCCGGTGCCATTCGGCGAGGATTCGGCCGGCGGTGAACTCAAAGCCATACTGGTGCTGGACTCCGTCGATCCCAAGCGTGACCTCAAAGAGAGTCGGCTCGCCAAGTGACGCCGAATCCAGGCGGAAGGGCTGGAAGGGAAGGGGGCGGTCCGGCTCCCAACCGGCGGACTCGACGACCATTTGCGTCATGAGGCCAAGGGCGCGCAGGAAGTTAGTTTTTCCGCTGGCGTTCGCGCCATAGATGGCGGCGGTGCGAACCGCACGGGACGGCTGCGGGAGACCGGTGGCAGCGGTGTTTTCGAGAGCGAGGGACTTGTCAGGCGAGGCGACCAGCGAGAGGCTGGTTTCGTCTCGAAACGTTCGGAAATTGCGGACACGGAACTCTAGAAGCATCGACTTGCCATTTTATATCCTGATTATTGCACGAACTGTGCACGATCGAAGATATAAACCGGTTCTCGTTTACTTTTGATTCCCTTTGCGCCGTGAGGCTGGGTCGTGGCCGTCGCTACGCTCCAAGCAGTGCTTCCATCGGCGCTCTGGGCACGTGGCCGATGACCCAGCATGCGCAGACCTCACTAGTAATTCACAGGCCCGCAAGCATGGGTGGCACAACGTGCTTTTCCGCTTTCGTCGAGACGGAACGCACCTCAATTGAGATGAGAATACACGGCATCCAGCCCCGAACGGAATTCGGATCCGAGCAGTCTCCGCACTACGGCAAGCGCTACGACGTGGGGAAGCCCTTGTTTCAGCCGCCCGCAAACGCAAAGCATCCCATCGCAGGGTCGGCCTGAAGGCCAGAATCGCGGCCTGTTCTTTACGCAACAGCAGCCAGGCCGTTCTTAGCGACCAGGGTGAGCAGCTTGAGCGAAGCTCCAGAAGGCTTCTTTTCGCCGCGTTCCCATTTGCTCACCAAACTGGTGGTCACGTTCAGGTAGGTTGCGAAAACGGTTTGGCTGACATGTTCCCGCTCCCGAATCGCCTTGATCTCTTCCGGCTGCAAGGGACGGACCGGCGTGAGGCAAGCCTCGTCAAAACGCCGCATCGTCTGTTTGTCGATTGCCCCGGCATCGTGAAGCGCCGCCATGGTTTCATGAATGGCAGCCATCGCGTCACTCTTGTACTTCTTGCTCATCGCCCTTCACCTCTACAAAATCGCCCCTCTCCACCAGCACCGCGAGTTGCCGTTCCGTTAATGCCAAGACGTGCCTGGCCGCCTCCTTGAACTGCTTCTCCTCGTCGGCATCGATGTTGGCACGCAGGCTCTTGGAAAATCCGTACACAAAAAATGCTCTCTCACCGCGCCGGAACAGAATGATGGTCCGGTAGCCCTTTGCTCTTCCCTGACCCGGTCTGGCAATCCGCTGTTTGATGACCTCGCCGCCAAGATCAGCATCCCTCTGTCCTTTTTCGGCTCGAGCCACAGCCTCGTGCAGGTCGGAGGCAGCAATCCCTTCCTTCCTGGCAAAACGTTCGAACCACCTGGACGTGAAAACTCGCACAATGCGTCTGCTGCCATTCTATGGCACCCAGTGCCATAATTCAAGAGCCGCCTCGATCCGAGCCCCCTTTCCGCCATATTTGCGGTTTACGTCGCCGGTGCATTCCCGTCGGTGAGGATTTTCATCGCGGCTGGTCGGCTCACGGAGGGGAAGTTGTCCAGGAACTCATCCAACCTTTCGCCGGCCTCCAGATAGTCGATCAACGTGGCGACGGGCACACGGGTTCCCCGGAAGCACGGGGTGCCGCCCTGGATCGCCGGGTCTCGGACGATGATGGATTCGCTGGTGATGGAACACCTCTCGACGGTGAGCTTATCAGGGACGGGCGAACTCTCGGGCCGGGCGAGACCGTTGCGTCGGAGCCTATGGAGAGCAAAGAGAGGCGATGCGACCGGGATTGTAGTGACGTAGTCGAAGGACCGGCGCGGGTGGGTGGTGGGGCGGTGGCCCCGGCGGGGCGGGCGAAATGTTCCCGGTCTCTTTCTTCTTTTCTTCGCCCCATCGGGCCGGCTTCTGCGCTAAAATTGGGTCTACGCCCCATGCCGGTTGAATCCTTCTCTGCTGCCTTCCCCGCCCTTGCCGTTTAATGGCTGAACCGTGCGCAACCAGGGCTACGATCCCGCAACTGCTCGACGCTCTCGAAACCGAGGTGGCGGCTTTGCGTTCGCTAGCGGCTATGGCGGTCCCCCGCGGATTTGCCGTCGTCGCACCCTCCCTGCTGCGGACGGAAATGGAACGGGCCTCCCTCTCCCCGGGCGATCTGGCCCGGCTTACCGAGGCTCCCCGCCAAGACGTCGAGGACTGGCTGGCAGCCAGGATTCCAACCCCGGCCTGGGTCTTGACCACCGTGCAACTGGCCGCCCTGCTGACGCCCTCCGTTCGCCGGAAACTGCTGCGCCAGCCGATCGGCCCAGCGGCCACACCCACTCTGACCATTCATCCTTTCTCTCGCATCGAGGACCTTTAACTGTAATGAATACTGCATTGACCACTGAGAAACCGAAGACCGCCGCTACCCCGGCGAAACCCCGCCTCCTCCTGACCCACGGGGAAAAAGGCGGCGTCGGCAAGACGACCGTCGCCCGCCTCGTCGCCGACTTTCTCGCCTCGCGGGAAACCGCCTTCCGCGCGTTCGACGCCGAAGGCCCCACCGGCCAACTGCTGCGCTTCCACCCGAGCCAAACCTCGGCCGTCGAAGTCGATAAAGCCGCCGCCATCGCCCCCGTCCTGGACTTCCTGATGGACGGCCAGCCGAAACGCCTGGCGCTGGTGGACCTGGGCGCCCGCTCGGGCGAAGACCTGAAAGAGTGGCTCTATAAGGGCGGCGCGCTCGAAGAGGCCGAAACCGGCCAACTGGCCATCACCGTGATCTACGTCGTCGGCGGCGCGGTGGACAGCGTGGGGCACCTGAAAGAGTGCTTCGCGGCACTGGGCACCGATGTGAACTACGTCATCGTGAAAAACTACGGCGTGGCGGCAAAGTTCGATGTCTACGAGGGATCGAACATCCGGCAGGATCTGCTGGCGGCCGGGGCGAAGGAGATCTCGATTCCGGCGCTGGACGGGACGGTTTACCAGTCCGTGGATAAGTCCAGCCTGTCGTTCTCGGCTTTCTGCGAGGGCGAAGCAGGCTACACGGAACGCCGGTACTGCCGGACGTGGCTACGGGAGTGCTTCGCGGCGCTCGACGAAGCTTCGGCCGTGCTGCTGTAAACGAAACTGGGAGTGGCGGCCGGGGGAGACTCCGGCCGCCGCGGCTGGCAGCCAAGGTTGGGGGGGCGGATGGTACTGACTATTGCGGAACTGCGGCGGAGAGCACTCACCTTTCGCCCTGTGCTTGCAGAGGCCAAACGGCGGGCCGCGCCGGCCGATTTTGGCTGGTATCCCTATGATTCGCTGGCGAACTGGGAGCACCTGGATCAGGTGTTGACGGGGGCGAACCGGGAGATTTTGGAGCTGGCGGGGTCGGCGCCGCTGCTGGACATTGGGCCGGCGGACGGGGCGACCTCGTTTTTCCTGGAGTCGCTGGGGCGGGAGGTGTGCGTGGTGGACAACACCGAGACGCACCACAGCGGCATGCAGGGGTTTTGGAAGCTGCACGCGGCGCTGGGGTCGCAGATTCCGGCCTACCATGTGGATCTGGATCATGACTGGACGCTGCCGCGGGAGGACTTCGGGCTGGCGCTGTTTCTGGGGGTGTTGTACCACCTGAAGAATCCGTTTGGCGCGATGGAGCGGCTGGCGGGCCATGCCAAGTACTGTTTGCTGAGTACGCGGGTGACGCAGCATGCCGAGCCGCTCGCGTATCTGGTGGGTCCGGGGGATGCGTGCGGCGCGGACGAGACGAACTACTGGCTGTTTTCGGAGTCCGGGTTGCGGCGGCTGTGTGAGCGAGCGGGGTGGGAGATTTTGGATTGGCGGGTGTTTCCGACGGAGGACCCGGAGGATTTTCGGGCGTTTTGTTTGTTGCGGAGTACGGTGCTCGAGGATTGGCTGGCGGTGCGGGGCTGGTACGACCGGGAGGCGACGGGGCGATGGACGGCGCGGACGTTTGGGGCGGAGTTGCCCCGGCCGGCTGGGGAGGCGGCGGGGGAGGCGGCGGAGCTGGAGATGGAGTTCTACGTGCATCCGAACTCGATTGCGGCGTTGGGGAGCTTGTGTTTAACGGCGTCGCACGCGGGGGAGGAGTTTGCGCGGGTGGAGTGTAGGGAGGCCGGGGTGCACCGGTTGCGGGGGCGGGTGGAAGGGTTGACGGGGGCGCGGATGACGCCGATTGCGTTTACGTTGGATAAAGCGCTGCCGCCGGCGGGGCTGGAGGCGCGCGAGTTGGGGGTGTATGTGACGAAATTGGGGTGGGGCTGACCGTTACACTCAGAGGGTGCGGATTCTCCTGAGTTTGTTTTTGGTTCTGCCGGCGCTGGCGCAGCGCCCGTTTGCGGTGGAGGAGGCCACGATTGCCGGGGTGCATGCGGCGATGGTGGCCAAGCGGCTGAGCTGCGAGGGGTTGGTGCAGAGCTATCTCGACCGGATTGCGGCTTACGATCAGCAGTGTCCGGCGTTGAATAGCCTGATTCTGGTGAACCCGGGGGCGCTGGCGGAGGCGCGGGCGTTGGACGCGCGGTTTCGGGAGGGCGGGGTGACGGGTCCGCTGCATTGCGTGCCGCTGATTGTGAAAGACAACATGGAGACGGCGGGGATGGCGACGACGAACGGGGCGCTGGTGTTTCAGAAGTATGTCCCGGCGAAAGACGCGTTTCAGGTGGCGCGGGTGAAGCGGGCGGGGGCGCTGGTGCTGGCGAAATCGTCGATGGCGGAGTGGGCGTTTAGCCCCTATGAGACCGTGAACTCGGTGTTGCCGGGGTATACGAAGAACCCGTATGCGCTGGACCGGGTGACGGCGGGGTCGAGCGGGGGGACGGCGGCGGCGGTGGCGGCGAATTTGGGGCTGGCGGGGTTGGGGACGGACACGGGGAACTCGATACGGGGGCCGGCGTCGCATCAGGCGCTGGTGGGGATTCGGTCGACGATGGGGTTGACGAGCCGGGCGGGGGTATTTCCGCTGGTGTTGAGCGCGGATATCGCGGGGCCGATTACGCGGACGGTGGAGGATGCGGCGAAGATTCTGGCGGTGGTGGCGGGGACGGATCCGGAAGACGCGGTGACGGCGGAGGCGGACCGGCATTTGCCGCAGTTCCAGTGGAATCGGGAGGCGTTGCGGGGGGCGCGGATTGGGGTGTTGCGAGAGGCCTACGTGCGGGAGACGACGGACGCGGAGGTGGTGGCGGTGTTTACGCGGGCGCTGGGGGAGTTGCGGCGGGCGGGGGCGACGGTGGTGGAGGTGGCGCCGATTCCAGGGTTTGCGGAGTTGCGGCGGGCGCGGGACACGGGGCCGTGCATGGGCTTCCAGTATGACCTGCCCAGGTTTTTGGCGGCGCGGCAGGGGCAGGTTCCGGTGCAGACGATGGGGGAGATTTTGCAGTCGAACGGGTACCATCCGCATGTGCAGCGGCGGTTGGAGACGGCGGCTCGGGGGCCGGTGAACGGACCGGAGTCGGCGGCGTGCGCGGCGGACCGGGAGTTTCGGGAGCGGTTTCGGCGGGCGGTATTGGAGGCGATGGAGACGCACAAGCTGGACGCGTATGCGTATCCGACGTGGAGCAATCCGCCAAGGCGGATTGGGGACCTGAACACGCCGCACGGGGACAATAGCCAGGTGTTTTCGCCGACGACGGGCTTCCCCGCCCTGAGCGTGCCGGTGGGGTACACGCGGGGGAACCAGTTGCCGCTGGGGATGACGCTGCTAGGGCGGCCGTGGACGGAGGGGCGGCTGGTGGATTTGGCGTACGCCTATGAGCAGGCGACGCGGCACCGGCGTCCGCCGGCTTCCGCGCCGCCGCTGAGCAAGCGCAAGCGTTAGTGGCTGTGGCGGGGAATCTCTTTGCCGATGTCCTGATACTTGACGGCGAATTCGAGGACGCCGCCTTCGCCCAACTGGCCGACGTGCTTCTGATAGAGCTCCTGCCAGGGGGATTGCGGGGTGGCGGGGGCGACGCTCATGGTTTCCCGGCGGGCGGCGAGCTCTTCTTCGGAGAGGAGGACATCGACGCGGCGGGTATTGAGATCGACGCGGACGGAGTCGCCGGTTTTGAGCAGGGCGAGGCCGCCGCCGACGGCCGCTTCCGGCGAGGCGTTGAGGATGGAGGGGCTGGCGGAGGTGCCGCTTTGGCGGCCGTCGCCCATGGTGGCTAGCTGGTTGACGCCCTTCTTGACGAGATCGTCCGGGGGGAGCATGTTGACGACTTCGGCGGCGCCGGGGTAGCCGACGGGGCCGGTGCCGCGGATGACGAGGATGCAGTGTTCGTCGATGTTCAGGGCGGGGTCGTTGATGCGTTCGTGGTAGTCTTCGGGGCCTTCGAAGACGATGGCGCGGCCGGTGAAGGCGTTTTCGTCGCCTTCGGTTTCGAGGTAGCGGTGGCGGAACTCGTGGCCGATGACGGAGGTTTTGACGAGGGCGCTGTCGAAGAGATTGCCCTTGACGACGAGGAAGCCGGCGTTTTCCTTGAGGGGGCGATCGATGGGGCGGATGACGATGGGGTCGGCGCTGACGCAGTCGGCATAGGCGACGCCGACGGTTTTGCCGGAGACGGTGAGGGCGTTTTCGCGGATGTGGCCGCCGCGGAGGAGTTCGCCGATGATGGAGGGGACGCCGCCGGCGCGATGGAAGTCCTCGCCGAGGAAGTCGCCGGCGGGTTGGATATTGGCGAGGAGGGGGACGTGGTGGCCGACGGTTTCCCAATCTTCGACCTGGAGATCGACGCCGATGTGGCGGGCGATGGCGATGATGTGGGGCGGGCAGTTGGTGGAGCCGCCGATGGCGGAGTTGACGACGATGGCGTTCTCGAAAGCTTCGCGGGTGAGGATTTTGGAGGGATGGAGGTTTTCGGCGACCATGGCGACGATGCGGCGGCCGGTTTCATAGGCCATCTGGCCGCGTTCGCGGTAGGGGGCGGGGATGGCGGCGCAGCCGGGGAGGGACATGCCGAGGGCTTCGGCGAGGGAGTTCATGGAGAGGGCGGTGCCCATGGTGTTGCAGTGGCCGGCGGAGGGGGCGGAGGCGACGACCATATCGACGAACTCGGAGTAGTCGATTTCGCCGGCGGCGTGAAGGCGGCGGGCTTCCCAGACGGCCATACCGCTGCCGGCGGGTTTCCCCTTAAAGTAACTGTTGAGCATGGGGCCGCCACTGAGAACAATTGACGGGATGTTAACCGTCGCGGCGGCCATGATGCAGGCGGGGGTGGTTTTGTCGCAGCCGGTGGTGAGGACGACGCCGTCGATGGGGTAGCCGTGGAGGATTTCGGTGAGGGTGAGGTAGGAGAGGTTGCGGTCGATGGAGGCGGTGGGGCGGCGGCAGCTTTCCTGGATGGGATGGGTGGGGAAGACGAGGGGGACGCCGCCGGCGTCGCGGATGCCGTCGCGGAGGCGGCTGGCGAGGTCGAGGTGGATCCGGTTGCAGGGGGAGAGGTCTGAGCCGGTTTGGGCGATACCGATGATGGGTTTGCCGCCCTGGAGCTCGTCGCGGGTGAGACCGTAGTTGGTCATGCGCTCGAGGTAGATGGCCATATTGCCGGGATCGCTCGGATTGTCGAACCAGGCCCGGCTGCGTAAGCGCCCTTTTATCTGCTCTTTAGGATCGGTGATCATAAGTATCTCTTTCAGCTATTCACTGTGGGTTTGTTCGCGGGCGGCGCGGGTGGCCAAATCGTCGCAGCGGTTGTTGTCGGCGTGGTTGGCGTGGCCTTTGGTCCAGTGCCAATGGGTTTCGTGGCGGCCGACCTGGTGGTCGAGCTCTTCCCAGAGGTCGCGGTTGATGACGGGCGATTTGTCGGCTTTGACCCAGCCGCGTTTCTTCCAGCCGTGGATCCACTGGGTGATGCCGTTTTTGACGTATTCTGAGTCGGTTGTGACGGTTACTTCACACTTTTCTTTCAGGATGGCCAGGCCTTTTATGGCGGCGGTGAGCTCCATGCGGTTGTTGGTGGTGGCCTTTTCGGAGCCGTACATTTCTTTGGTATGGGCGCCGAAGCGGAGGACGCAGGCCCAGCCGCCGGGACCGGGGTTGCCGAGGCAGGCCCCGTCAGTGATGAGTTCCACCTTTTTCACGCGGCGACGAGCTCCCGGGTGAAGAAGCGGTCGACGAGGTCGCGGATTTCCTGGGCGGATTTGGCGTGGTAGATTTCGACGCGGAGCTTGGCGCCGTTGCGGACGCCGTGGGTGAAGTAGCTGGCGAACTGCTTCATTTTGCCGATGGTGTCGGGGATCTCCTCTTCGTCGAGCATGCGGTAGTAGAGGCTCATGATCTCGTAGCGGTCGGTTTCCGAGGGTTCCCAGTATTCGCCGGTGGCGAGGTATTCGCCGATCTGGCGGAAGATCCAGGGGTTCGAGGAGGCGGCGCGGCCGATCATGACGGCGTCGCAGTTGGTTTGGCGGACCATGCGGACGGCGTCTTCGGGGGTGAGGATGTCGCCGTTGCCGATGACGGGGATTTTGACCGCATCCTTTACTTCAGCAATCCGGGTCCAATCCGCTGAGCCGGAATACCCTTGCTCGCGCGTGCGGGGGTGGAGCGCGATGGCGGCGACGCCGATATCTTCCGCCATTTTCGCCATCTTGACGTGGACGAGCTCGCGGTCGTTCCAGCCGGCGCGGAACTTCATGGTGAGGGGGATTTTGATGGCGGCTTTGACGCTTTCGAGGATGTTGCGGACGAGATCGAGGTCGCGGAGGCAGCCGGAGCCGCCGTTGCACTTGGTGACCTTTTTCACCGGGCAGCCGAAGTTAATGTCGACAGCGTCGAAGCCGATGTCTTCGCAGATGCGGGCGGCTTCGGCCATGACTTTCGGGTCGGAGCCGAAGAGCTGGGAGGAGATGGGGTGCTCTTCGGGCTCGAAGGTCAAGTAGTTGAAACTTTTCTTGCGTCTGCCACCATCTGAACCTACAACGCCGTGCGAACTGGTGAACTCGGTCATGAGCAAGCCACAGTGGCCTTGGTTGCGGATGAGGCGGCGGAAGACGGTATCGGTGATGCCCGCCATGGGCGCCAGGACGGTAGCCGGTTGGATCGGAACCGGACCCATTGCGTAGCCACGCGGAAAGTCGATAACCTGCATTCCTCCATTGTACGAACGAAAGAGGGTTGGAAGATGAAAAAGCAGATTCTCCTGATGGGTTTGGCGGTGGTTGCCGCCGGGTTGTCGTCTTGTTCGAAGCAGTCGGGTTCGCCGCAGGCGGCGGCGACGGCGGATGCGCCGATTGAGGCGCAACCGTTGGCGGCGGCGACGCCGGAGGCCGCACCGCCCCCTCCGGTGCGGGAGCATGCGTTTAAGCCGGTGGGGGCGAAGCGGCCGGCGACGAGCGGACAACGCCCGGCGTCTGCTCCGGCGGCGGCCGCAGCGCCGGCACCGAGCGGGCCGACGCCGGTTCCGGTGCCGGTACCCGTGATGAACCCGCCCGCGGCCGCGGCGCCGCGCGAGGTGGCGCAGACGCGGCCGGCGGCGCCGCCACCGCCTCCTCCGCCGCCGCCGGAGCCGATGAAGGTGACGCTCAAGGAGGGATCGGTGATTGCGATCCGGCTGGGCGAGACGCTCGATAGCGAGAAGAATGCCGTGGGGGATACGTTTTCGGCGTCGTTGGCCGAGCCGCTGGTGATTGATGGTTTTGTGATTGCGGAGCGGGGTGCGCGGGCGACGGGGAAGATTGTGGACCTAGAGCGGGCCGGGCGAGTGAAGGGCGTGGCGGTTTTGCAGCTGGCGCTGACGGAGGTGACGACGGCGGACAACCAGCGGGTCCCGCTGGTGACGGACGCCTTTTTGAAGAAGGGGCCCGACACAACCAAGAGTGACGCGGCGAAGGTGGGGGTGGCCGCGGGGATTGGCGCGGCCATCGGCGCGATTGCGGGACGCGGGAAGGGGGCGGCGATTGGCGCGGGCGCAGGCGGCGCGGCGGGGGCCGGGACGGTGCTGGCGACGCGCGGGAAGCCGGCGGTGTTGCCGGCGGAGACGCTGGTCCGCTTCAAGGTCGCGCAAGCGGTGACGATTACAGAGAAGCTCTAGGGCTGGTTAGTTCTCCGACTTCTGGAGGATCGAGATCACTTCGCTGCCGCCGAAGGCCGTTTTGCCGACGACGACACCGAGGAAGACAAAGCCGGCTTCACCGGCCTGGTTGAGCTCCTTCTGCATGGTGGAGGTTTTGGAGGTTGCCGTGAGCTTGTACTGGATGCGGCCGGCTTTGCTGTCGGGATTCAGTTCCAGAATCACGGCGACTTCCCTGCCCCCGAAGGTGGAGGAGAAGACAGTCTGGCCGCAGTAGGCGAAGCCCTCTTCGCCGGCCTGATTGAGCTCCTTCTCCATGGTGGAGGTTTTCGAGGTGGCGACCAGCTTGTACTTGCGGCCGTTGGTGGCGGCGCTGGAACTCTTCTTCATGACGGTGATGACTTCGCTGCCCCCGAAGGCGGATTCGCCGCCCATGACGCCGGCGAAGACGTAGCCTTCGGCCGCGGCGGCGTTGAGCTCCTTTTCCATGGTGGAGGTCTTCGAAGTGGCGAGGACGCGGTAGTCGAGCTTGCTGTCGGCGGCGACGAGAAGAGCCGAGCACAGGGCAAGCGAGGGTAGGAGTCGAATGAACATATCGCCATGTTACGCTGACCGGAATGATCGCCACACTGTTTTGTGAATATTCGGTAAGGAAATTAATCCAGCTCGCGGAGCGGGTGGAGGTGTGCCTGGAGCGGCTGGAGGAGGAGCAGATTTGGCGGCGGGGGAGCGAGGCGGAGAACGCGGTGGGGAATCTGGTGCTGCACCTGGAAGGCAATGTGCGGCAGTGGGCGATTAGCGCGGCGGGCGGGGCGAGGGACGTGCGGGAGCGGGACGCGGAGTTTGCGGCGCGGGGTGGGGTGAGCAAGGCGGAGCTGCGGCGGCGGCTGGGGGAGACGGTGCGGGAGGCGGCGGCGGTGATTGAAGGGCTGAGCGCGGAGCGGCTGGCGGAGCGGGTGCGGGTGCAGGGGTATGAGCTGTCGGTGCTTGAGGTGGTGTACCAGGTGGTGGATCACTTTGCGGGTCATGCGGGGCAGATTCAACTGCTGACGAAGCTGTATACGCAGCAGGATCTGGGATTTTACGCTCATTTGACGAACGCGCAACATGGCGAGTCGACGCCGTAAGGGTGTTGCGAAAAAGAAATCCGGCGGAGTGGGCCGAAGTGTGCCATACTCGGGGTGCGTAGTTCGTCTGTTCGCTTATTTCGGTGTTTTTCGTCAGTCCGGCGTCCGTGCCATTCTCCCGATCTTGCCCCAATTCGCTGCCGGCAACTTCGAGTATTGGAGATATTACGATGAGAAACATTTTTGTAGGCAATTTGAGCTTCGGCGCGACCGAGCAGGGCGTGCGCGCGGCTTTTGAACAGTACGGTGCGGTGGACCGGGTGAACGTGATCACGGACCGCGATACGGGCCAAGCCAAGGGCTTCGCGTTCGTGGAGATGGCGAACAACGAAGAGGGCGATCGCGCGATCGACGAGTTGAACGGCTCTGAGTTGAACGGCCGGGCGATGAACGTCAGCGAAGCGCGTCCGAAGCCGGAAGGCGGACGGGGCGGCGGGTACAGCGGCGGCGGCGGCAATAGCCGTGGCGGCGGCGGCGGCCGGAACCGTTACTAACCAGTAACTCAGGAAAAGGGCCGGAATCCTTCGGGATTTCGGCCCTTTTTCCATTGGGGGCGTGGGGTGGATACTCTGAGTAGAGCTCTCTTCATGCTTCGTATCTCCTGGCTGGCAATCGTGATGGCGGGCGGGCTTTGGGCCCAGAAGGATTCCGCGTTTTTTGAGACGAAGATCCGGCCGGTGCTGGCGAGCCAGTGTTTTGCGTGCCATGCCGCGAAGTTGAAGGCGCCGATGGGCGGACTGGTGCTGGACACCAAGGCGGGGTTGGCGGCGGGCGGGGTGAATGGCGCGGTGGTAGTGGCGGGCAAGCCGGGGGAGAGCCGGTTACTGACGGCGCTGCGGTATACGGATCCGCATTTGCAGATGCCGCCGGCGGGGAAGCTGGCGGAGGTGGTGGTGAAGGACTTCGAGGCGTGGATCGCGGCGGGGGCGGTGGACCCGCGGACGGATCCGGCAGGGGGCGAAAAGTCGTCCGCGTTGAAGGGGATGGCGGTGGAAGAGGGCCGGCGGTGGTGGGCGTTTCAGCCGATTGCGGTGGGGGCGGCGCCGGCGGTGAAGAACCGGACGTGGGCGCGGGGGAAGATTGACGAGTTTGTGCTGGCGAAGCTGGAGGCGGCGGGGTTTGCGCCTTCCGGGGCGGCGGATAAGCGGACGCTGGTGCGGCGGGCGTATCTGAACCTGGTGGGATTCAAGCCGACCTACGAAGAGGTGGAGGCGTTTGCGGCGGACGCTTCGCCGGAGGCGTGGCCGAAGCTGATTGATAAGCTGCAGGCGTTGCCGCAGTACGGGGAGCGGTGGGGACGGCATTGGATGGACGTGGCGCGGTACGGCGAGGATAACTCGACGGCGGAGGCGACGAATCAGCCGTATCCGTACGCGTGGCGGTACCGGGATTGGATTATTGAGGCGATGAACCGGGACGTGCCGTACGACCGGTTTGTGAAGCTGCAACTGGCGGCGGACCTGATGCCGGACGCGGCGCGGGGGGATTTGCGGGCGTTGGGGTATTTGGGCGCGGCGCCGGTATATCACAAGGACCAACGGCTCTCGGCGGATGTGATTGGCGGCTTTCTGGCCGATGACTGGGATGAGCGGATTGACGCGGTGACGCGGGGCTTGCTGGGTATGACGGTGGCGTGCGCGCGGTGCCACGACCATAAGTTTGACCCGATTCCGACGAAGGACTACTACGGGCTGGCGGGCGTGTTCGCGTCGACGGCACGGACGGAGCGGCCGCTGTTCGACGTGGAGCCGGCGGTGGAGGCGCGTTACTTGTGGGTGCAGCGGCGGTTGATCGACTTGCGGTATTCGGCGAATTTGTTGACGGGTGAGGCGTCGACGGTGGTGGGCAGCGAGCAGCGGGTGGCGAAGTGGAAGGCCGAGATTGAGGTGCTGAAGGAGGAGATGCTGGGGTTGCAGGCGCGTTATCCGCAACTGGTGAAGAGCCTGGAGCGGTACTGGACTCCGCCGGCTCCGCGCGGCGACGGGCAGCGGCGGCGGGGCGGCACGGCTTCGACAGAGCCCTTTGCCAATGCCGTTTACGATGCGGCGCAGTATGTGGACGGTTCGGACGCGCACTATACGTTTTTGGTTTATCAGCCGGGCGAGTCGCGGGATGTGCCGGTGTTTCGGAACGGGAACGTGGCGACGCCGGGGGAGATGGTGCCGCGGCGGTTTTTGTCGGTGCTGACGCGGGGCGAGAGCCGGTTTGGGAAGGGATCGGGACGGTTGGAGTTGGCGGAGCGGATCTTTTCGGACGGGGCGGCGCTGGCGGCGCGGGTGATCGTGAACCGGGTGTGGGGCTGGCATTTTGGGCGGCCGCTGGTGGCGACGGCGAGCGACTTTGGGGTGCAGGGCGAGGCGCCGACGCATCCGGAGCTGTTGACGCACCTGGCGGCGGAGTTTGTGGCGCATGGCTGGTCGTTGCGGTGGTTGAACCGGGAGATTATGCTGTCGGCGGCTTACCGGCAGGCGAGCCGGCCGCGGCCGGAGATGATGAAGGCGGATCCGACGAATGCGCTGGTGTGGCGGATGGCGCCGCGGCGGATGGACATTGAGTCGTATCGGGATTCGCTGCTGCGAGTGACGGGGAGGCTGGACCATACGATGTACGGGCCGTCGGTGGACGTGGAGGCGCCGGAGAATCTGCGGCGGACGGTGTATGGGCGGGTGAGCCGGAACCGGTTGAGCCCGTTATTGAAGAATTACGACTTTCCGGACCCGATGCAGAGCAGCGGGGGGCGGGACCTGACGACGACGTCGCTACAGCAGTTGTTTGTGTTGAACAGCCCGTTTTTGCAGGATGCGGCGGCGGCGGTGGCGAAGGCGATCGAGGGGGTGCCGACGGAGGGGCGGCGGATTCGGGAGCTGTACCGGCGGCTGCTTTCGCGGGATCCGGACGCGGCGGAGATGGCGTTGGCGGGGCGGTTTTTAGCGGGCGGGACGCTCGAACAGTACGCTCAGGTTTTGTTGTCGACTAACGAGGAGATTTTATGGCCTTAGCGCGGCGGGAGTTGATTCAGGCGGCCTTTGGGTTACTCGGGAACCTGGGGATCAGTTCGGCGATGGGCCACTATGCGGGGCAGCGGACGCCGGGGAAGGCGAAGCGGGTGATCAGCCTGTTTCTGGCCGGGGGACCGTCGCAGGTGGACCTGTTCGATCCGAAGCCGTTGCTTGTGAAGTATCAGGGGCAGCGGCCGGGCGGGGTGGATCTGCGGACGGAGCGGCAGACGGGCGGATTGATGCCCTCGGCGTTTTCGTTCTCGAAGCGGGGACGGAACGGCGTTGACGTGAGCGACATTCTGCCGAAGCTGGGCGGGGTGATCGATGAGATTAGCGTGATCCGGTCGATGTACTCGTTTAATCCGACGCACACGCCGGCTTCGAGCTTGTATCACACGGGGACGATTCTGGCGAACCGGCCGTCGATTGGGTCGTGGATCTCGTATGGGTTGGGCGCGGAGAATCAGAACCTGCCGTCGTTTGTGGCGCTGAATTCAGCGGGGCCGGCGGCGCGGTCGGCTTTTTTGCCGGCGGAGCATCAGGGGATGCCGTTGAACGTGGCCGATGGGGAACCGGAGAAGATGATTCCGAACCTGCGGAACAAGAAGCTGGAGGCAGGGGCGCAGCGGCGACAGTTGGACGCGGTGCAGGCGTTGAACCGGCGGTTCGGGGAGTCGTTTGGCGGGGACGATTATTTGAACGGGCGGATTGCTTCGATGGAGGCGGCGTACCGGATGCAATTTGAGGCGACGGACGCCTTTGACGTGCGGAAGGAGACGGCGGAGACGCGGGCGCTGTACGGGGAGACGCCGTTTGGGAACGGCTGTTTGCTGGCGCGGCGGTTGGTGGAGCGGGGGGTACGGTTTGTGAATGTGGGGTCTGGGGATTGGGACGACCACAAGGATATTGAGGCGGCGTACAAGAAGAAGATTCCGGCGATGGACCAGGCGGCGGCGGCGTTGCTGACGGATTTGAAGCGGCGGGGGATGTTAGAGGAGACGATTGTGGTGTGGGGCGGTGAGTTTGGGCGGACGCCGGTGTCGGAGAGTGGGACGGGGCGGGACCATAACCCGTACGGGTTTACGATGTGGGTGGCGGGGGGCGGATTCCGGGGCGGGATTGCGCACGGGGCGACGGATGAGTTTGGGTTTAAGGCGGTGGAGAACCGGGTGTCGATTCATGATCTGCATGCGACGATGCTGTGGGCGTTGGGGTTGGAGCATACGCAGTTGACGTACCGGTATGCGGGTCGGGACTTCCGGTTGACGGATGTGTTTGGGAGTGTGGTGAGGGGGATATTGGCGTAGGGGGTGCGGGAGCGTAGCCAGGCCGGTCCCGCCAAGGCCGAAAAGCTCGCCCGGTGGCTTTACCGCTAGGGAAGCAACTGCAACTGTTCCAGCGCCCGTAATACCCTTGACGATATATACTCTTGCGAGTATCTTCAGGGTGTGGCTTGGGAGGTCCGCTTTCACGACGAATTCGATCCGGAGTTCGATCGATTGCCGAGGCCGGTCCAGATCGCAGCCTTGATTCACTTGAAAGCGCTGGAGCAACTAGGCCCCCAGATGGGCCGGCCCTGCGTGGATACCTTGGCCGGCGCCAAACACGCCAACATGAAAGGACTGCGATTCGATGCCGACGGCGGCGTGTCGCCTTCGCCTTTGACCCGAGACGCCAAACCATTGTGCTTATTGCTGACGACAAATCGGGCGTCAGCCAAACCCGTTTTCATAAAGCGTTGATCCGGAAAGCGGATCAACGCTTCGATCGATACCTGAAATCCCTGCAAGGAGACTAGCGTGCCCAAGACACTGGAAGAGAAGATGCGTAACTTCAGTCCGGCGGAGCGCAAACGAATCTCAACGGCGGCGGCCCGGATCGTAAAAGAGGAGACGACGCTCCGAGAGTTACGACGTACGCTGCAGATTACTCAAGCGGCCCTTGCTGAGGAACTCGGCATCAGCCAGAACCATATCTCCAAGTTAGAGAAGCGGAATGACTGTCTCGTATCCACACTCCGGAAAACCATCCTGGCGATGGGGGGAGAGCTGTCCGTCATCGCCCGGTTCCGGGGCCGCGAACCGGTGACGTTGTCGGGCTTAGGCGAGGTTCTGAAGCGATGAATAGGGGAGCTCTGGCCGAAGTCGGCTGAGTCAAGCGATGGTCAAGTGCATAACGTGAGGCACGGTATGGCAGGACGGGCATGCTGATTGCCGGGAGTGTGGATCACCGACCTGGAAGCCTGTGGCAAAGGGTTGAGCCGGCCCAGAGCATCTCCGAAGGCCTCCAGTCAACGGCCCAAAGTTCCCAACGTTCTACGCCATCCTCCGCCCAATAGCGCGAATCTGCCTGGATCACTTCCCCGGCCGATTCCGCTATCTCCGCAACCAACTCCAACAGTCCCTTTGCGGCACCCGACACACTCGATCGTCTGGCCAACGCCGTCATCACACCAGCGCGATGATCGTCTTTGATCAGGCTACTGGGACTGCGACTGCTTGCCCGTGTATCGGACTTCATGGATCGCGTTGGAGGTCCGGCCTATAGAGAACCGAACGTCCGGACTAACGAGCTTTTGGAGGCTGGTTGACTTTTTACCCAAGGCCCTGAAGCGAAGGACGATGCAACGCCTATCGAGCGCCGCACCCTTTCTGTCGGGTCGAACGCTACGAGGGCGACCGCCAGGCTCCGGTGGCGCCTCCCCTTTACTCCGCTAACGAAAGGTGATACGAGATCTTTCATGATTTCGCATTATCGGATTCTGCCAGTCCTGTTTTTGGCGCTCTCCCCGGTTTACGCTCAGGTGGAACGTGCCTCCCTCGTCGGTAACATCACGGATAAATCGGGCGCCGTGATGGCGGGGGTCGAGGTTACCGTGACCAGCGTCGCTACCAACATCGCCCAGCGCCTAGTCACCGATGATACCGGCGCGTATTCGGCCGTCAACCTAATTCCGGGCACGTTTACCGTACAGGCATCGAAATCCGGGTTTCGCAATGTTGTTTTCAAAGACTACACCCTCCAGGTCAGCCAAGCCGCCCGCCTGGACATCACGATGGAGGTTGGAGATGTCAACCAGTCCGTCGAGGTCACCGGCGCCGCGCCGATGCTGCAGACGGAAAACGCTAGCGTTGGCCAGGTGATCTCGAAGGAAGCCGTGCAGTCCCTGCCCCTCAATGGCCGCAACTTCGTCCAACTCGCCATCCTGGCCCCCGGCGTCACGGGACTCGACTACGCGCAACCCAACACGATCAACTCTGGCCGTCGCCCCGATGAACTTCGCCCTGGCGGCACCGCCATCGCCGCCAACGGCGCCCGCAGCACCTCCAACCAGGTTTTGATCGATGGCATCGACAACACCGAGATGATCTCGCAGACGTTCATTGTCCGCCCGGCCGTCGAGGGCATCCAGGAGTTCAAGGTCCTCACCAACAACGCCGGTGCCGAATACGGCCGCTCCGCCGGCGCCGTCGTGGTCATCACCTCGAAATCCGGCGGCAACGAGTTCCGCGGCTCGCTCTTCCATTTCCTACGTAACGAAGCCTTCGACGCCAGAAACTTCTTCGCCCGCACCGATGCCCCCAAGCCCCCTTTCAAGCTGAACCAGTTTGGCGCCGCGCTCGGGGGGCCAATTAAGCGGAACAAGACATTCTTCTTCGCCGACTACGAAGCCTACCGCGAAGTCTTCGGCGATACCCAACTCGTCACCGTGCCCACAGCCGCGATGAAGACCGGCGACTTCCGGGGGGTTGCGGCCAACGGCATTTACGATCCCCTCAGTACCACCCCGAATCCCGCCGGAGGCGCCGCTATCCGGCAGCGCTTCCCCAACGACACGATCCCCGCCAGCCGCTTCGATCCGGTCGGCGCCGGCCTCGCCCAACTTTGGCCCAATCCCCAACGCGCGGGCCTCATCAATAACTTCGTGGCCAACCCCGTCAAGAAATCCAATCTCCACCGCGCCGACGGTCGCCTGGATCACGTTTTCGACTCCAACAACAACGTATTCTTCCGCTACTCCATCGATAAGAGCATCATCACGATGCCAGACACCTTCGACCGCAATATCGGCGGCAACGAAGCCAGTTTCGCCGGTGATTTGAACACCACCGGCCGCAACATCGTCGGGGCGTACACCCGGGTTATGTCACCGTCGACGGTCGGCGACTTCCGCTACGGCTACACGCAGTTCAACTCCTCCCTGATCCCCACGCAACTGTCGAACCCCATCTGGTCGCGCATCCCCGGCCGCGACTCTGGCGACCCCCTTCAGCCCTCGGCCCCCATTGTCGGCACCGCCGGATACGCGGGCCTCGGCAACGCCCGCTCGACACCGCTCATCCGCGATCAGAAGATGCATGAGCTGATCGCCAACATCTCCACGCTTAAGGGCAAACACAACATCAAGTACGGTATCGACCTGCGCCTTCGGACCACGGGTGAAACCGCTTCGCCTCCCGGAGAGTCCGCCTTCGGCCGGTGGAACTTCGACCCGGCGTACTCCCGCAATCCCGCCGCGCCCGGCGGCACCGGTGACACGGTGGCCACGATGATCCTCGGCTATCCGCTGGCGCTTCGCCGTGACGTTTTCCTGCCCGGCACCGCCACGCTCACCACGAACGAGTGGAACTTCTATATCCGCGATGAATGGCGCGTCAACACCAAACTCACCGTCAACATCGGCCTGCACTACGAGGTCAATACGCCCTTCGTCGAGCAAAAGAACCAGTGGGTGAACTTCGATCCCGCTTCCGGCGCCCAACTGGTTGCCGGCGTCGGCGGCGTCTCGAACACGGGGAACATCAATACGGACTGGAAGGCCTGGGGACCGCGGCTGAGCTTCGCCTACCAGATCGACCGGAAGACGGTCTTCCGGGGCGGCTACGGCCTGTTCTACGAACCGCAGGGCAACTTCAACACCTCCATCCGGCAGTTCCGCCAGCCTCCCTTCGGCTTCGTCATCAACATTCCATTCAGTGGCAATGACGTCCCCACGCGGCGCGCCTCCGACGGCTTCCCGCTGACCACACAGGTACCCGACCTCACCCGCGGCCCGGCGTTCTACGCCCTGCGCGGCGTCACGCCCAACTATCGCAACGGCCAGATTCAACAGTTCAACTTCAGTGCCCAGCGCGAACTCGGTAGCAACACCGTTGTCACGCTCGGCTTCGTCGGCTCGGCGGGCGCTCTGCTCAGTTGGCAACGCAACATCAACCAACCGGACCCCGGCCCCGGCGGCATCGACGCGCGCCGGCCCTATGCCCGCCAACTCCCCGGCGTCACGGGCATCGCCTGGCTGGAATCCTCCGCCAACTCCGCGTACACCTCGATGCAACTCAACGTCGAAAAGCGCTACGCCAAGGGCCTTTACCTTTTGAGCAACTGGACCTGGGCGCATGGCCTGGACAATGTCGGCGGCGATGGCGGCGCGAACGGTCCCGTTCCTCAGGACCCCCGCAACCGCCGTGCGGATTGGTCCAGCTCCAACGCCGACATGCGCCATCGCATTAACTTCGCGGCATCGTACCTTCTGCCATTCGGCTCCAATCTCCAGGGTCCGGCCAAGACCATCCTGCACGGTTGGGAACTCGGTGGTCTGACGGTCATCCAGTCCGGTTTGCCCTTCACGGTCACGGTTCCCGGTTCGCCTTCCAACACCGGCTCCGGGTCCCGCGCCAACGCCGTCGCCGGAGTGAGTCCGGAGGTTTCGAATCCGAGCATCACGAACTGGTTCAACCCCGCCGCGTTCTCCGTCCCGCCCGCCTTCACGTGGGGCACCTTGGGCCGCAACACGATGCGCGGACCCGGTATCTGGAATCTCGATCTGTCGGCCGCCAAGAAGTTCAACTTCTCGGAAACCCGCCGCTTGGAGTTCCGCGCCGAGTTTTTCAATTCGCTCAACCACCCTCAGTTCGGTCTGCCCGGCTCTACCATCGGCGTCGGCGGGGTGGGAACCATCACCTCCACGCAGCGCGCCAACCGGCAGATTCAGTTTGCGCTGCGTTACGCATTTTGAGGCCTAACCATGAAAATCACTGCAATTGAGGCGTTTACGCTCCGCGAACCCGGCTCCTCGCGCACCTATTCGCTCCTCAAAGTCTCGACGGACCAGGGCCTCACCGGCTGGGGCGAATGCCTCCCACTCCCCCCCGCCTCGCTCGCGCTGGTCCGTTCGGCCGCCATCGGCCAGGAGCCCTCCCGCTACGACGTGCTGACGCGCCAACTCGCCGGGGAACCCGTTGCGGCCGCTCTGAATATGGCCTTGCTGGATCTCTACGGTCAGGAGTCTAAAGCCCCCGTCTTCCAGATCCTTGGCGGCCCCACCCGATTCAAAGTCCGGGCCATTACGCCCCTCCCACGCCCCCAGGACCGGGAGGCGCTCCTGGCCCAGGGGCATCGCGCCTTTCTCGTCCCTGTGACCCTACCGGCCACCATCACTTCCCGTCCCGCCCTGGTCGCCCAAATCGCCGGTCAGTTCGCCGCTCTCCGCCAGGCTTCGGCGGAGAACGTCGATTTCGCTCCGGACGGCCAGGCGTTGCTGCCCTCGGCGGAAGCCGCCGACCTGGCCGTGGCTCTCGAACCGTTTCATCCCCTATGGTTTGACCGCCCCACGCGGGAACCCAATGACGAGGTCCTGGCCCGCATCGCCGCGGAGTCCACCACCCCCCTCGGCCTGGGCCACCAACTCAATGAATTCGCTCCCGTGCAGAACTACCTGCGCGCCGGCATCTGCGACATCCTCCGCTTGAGTATTCAGCGGCTCGGCATCACCCCGTTGCGCCGGGCGGCGGCGATCGCCGAAACGTACTATACCGCCGTCGCCCCCCACCATAGCGGAGGCCCCATCGCCACCGCCGCGGCGCTGCATCTGGCAGCCAGTCTTCCGAACTTCTTCGTGCAGGAGGTTCCCGCGGTTCTCAATCGAGAAACGCGCCAGTTCCGCGACGACCTGGCAGGCGTACCCGTGGAGAACGTGAAAGAGGGTTACTTCTCCTTGTCCTCCCAACCCGGCCTCGGCCTCAAGATCAACGAATCCCTCGTCCGGAGAATTGCCCAATGAAACCCGTCAACCGCCGCGAATTCTTTTCGCTCAACGCCGGCATCGGCTGCGGCTGTGCGCTCCTGCCCCAGGCCACCCAAAACGATCCGAATCGTGGCGCCATGGGCCCGCTTGGCGCCGCCGACCTGTATCCTCTCGGCTCGAACTTCCGCATCACCAATATCAAGACCTTTGGCGTTACCCTGCCCACCCCAGAGCAGGCCGACCGCCCTTATGTGTTCGTGAAGATCGAAACCAACCAGGGCGTATACGGCTGGGGCGAAGGGACACTCGAAGGCAAAGCAGCCGCGACGATCCATTGCATTGAGGACTTCAAGGAGTTTCTGATTGGCGCCGACCCGATGCCCGTCGAGCACCACTGGCAGTCCATGTACGTCCACAGCTTTTATCGCGCCGGGCCAGTCATTGGCTCCGCTATCGCTGCCATCGATCAGGCGCTGTGGGACATCCGCGGCAAGATCCTGAAACAGCCCGTTTATAAGCTGCTGGGCGGACCCTACGACCCGGCCGGCGTCCGCGGCTACTATCACGTTCGCGCCAATACCCCGGAACAGATGCGCGAGGTCCGCGCCAAGGCCAAGGAACTCGGCGTGACGGCGATCAAAGGCGGCATCCCCGGCTACTACGAATGGATCGAGACTCACGCCACGATCTCCCGCGCGGTCAAGCACGTCGAGACGCTGCGGGTGAACCTCGGCGAGGAGATCGACATCGGCATCGACTTCCATGCCAAAACCTCCACCGCCGTCGCCAGCATCCTTTGCCGGGAGATGGAGCCGTTTAAGCTTCTGTTCATTGAAGAACCCTGCCCGCCGGAAAACGTGAAAGCGATGCAGCGGATCGCCCAGCGGACGAAAGTGCCGATTGCCACGGGAGAGCGTCTGGTGGCCAGCTACAACTGCCGCGAACTCGTCGAACTGGGCATCGTCGACATCATTCAAACGGACATCAATCATTGCGGCGGCATTACGGCCCTGTGGAAAATCGGGGCCCTCTGCGACGCGTCCGGCGTCAAGGTGGCCCCCCACGCCTGCGAGGGTCCCATTGGTGGCATCGCCAGCATCCACGTTGATGCGGCCATGCCCAATTTCCTGGTACAGGAGATCTGCTCCGGGGTTGAACCTGGCGTCAAGGAGAAGATCTGGGAGGAGTGGTTCGGCTTCCCCGCCATGCGGATGGTGAACGGAAAGTACCCGTTACCCACTAAGCCGGGATTGGGTTTCGACCTCGACGAAAGACTGGTCGCCAAGTACAAGTTCGAGGGCACGAGACCTATGGCCCGCGTCTTCCATCGGGACGGCTCGGTCGCCGCCTGGTAGCCGAGATCACACGCTGACTGGCGATGCCCTTCTCGCAGGCCATTTTCGAGTTCGGGAGCATCGCCAGATTTGCTTCGATCGGAGAGTTCGTTTGCGCGGGCTTCTTGTCGAGCAGACATCGTCCAAACGTGGCACCATACCCGTCATGAGCCCAATGCAAAACGGCGGCGCTTGGCCGAACCTGCGCATCACCGGAGTGACCATCCATCTGCTGAAAACGCCACTGAGCCGGCGGTTTGGGTGGTCCTTAAACTGGACTTCGACGCGGGCGGCGACGCTCGTTGAAGTCTCGACCAACGCCGGGCTGACCGGGTGGGGCGATGGGAACTGGGGCGGGCAGCGGTTGGTGGATCATCCAGAGTTGGTGATCGGCCGGAGCCCGTTCGAGGTAGAGGCCATCTTCGACGACCTGCGGCCCGCCGCCGGGCACCAGACCCGGCGGGGTGAGGCTACCGCCGGAGGGTTGGACCAGGCGTTCTGGGACCTGTGCGGGCAAGCCGTGGGGAAGCCGGTGTGCGATCTGCTGGGGCCGCGGCACCAGAGCCGGATTCAACCCTATCTCACCGCGCTCTACCGGCAGGACTGGCCCGATGTGGCCGAGGGCTTGGCGGAGGAGGCGCTCGCGTGGCGAGAGCGCGGCTGGCGGCGGATGAAGATGAAGATCGGCTATGACCCCGTCACCGACCTCCGCGCCGCGCGGGCCGTGCGGCGGGCCGTCGGCGACGAGGTGGGCCTGGGCGTCGACGCCAACTGCGCTTACGACGCCGGCACCGCTCTCGCGCTCGGGGCGCAGATGGAAGACCTGAACCTGATGTGGTGGGAGGAGCCGCTGCTGGCCGATGACCTCACCGGTTATGACCGGCTCAGAGCCGGGCTGCGGATTCCGATTGCCAGCGGCGAGACCATGAGCACCGACCGGCTGATCCTCGACTATATCCAGCCGCGGCGCGTAGACATTCTGCAGCCGGACCTCGACACGGTGGGCTTCACCGGCGGGCGGCGGATTTCGCAGTTGTGCTGGCTGAACCGGATGCGCCTGGTGCCGCACAACTGGGGCACCGCCGTAAGGACGGCAGCCACGCTGCACTGGCTGGCCGCGACGCCGCCGTTGACGCCGGCGCTCGAAGGGGCGGCGATGCTGTTCGAATTCGACCAGACGGAAAGTCCGTTCCGCGATGCCGTGGTGCGCGAGACGATCCAGCCCGAAACCGAAGGTGGGACCATGGCCGTCCCGGAGGGACCGGGACTGGGCATCACCGTGGAGCCGGAGGCCGTGGCCGCCTTTACCGAGCGGCGGATTGTGATTCGGTAGGCCGGATCAGCAGCACGAGGACAATCGAGAGGAGAGCGACGCTGGCGAAGACGCCGAAGATGGCGAGCAGCGGCATCCGCAGATCGCGCAGCGCGCCGAAACCCCAATCGGCAAAGCCGCCGCAACTGATGCTGACCAAGTTCATCAGGCCGTAGCCGGTGGCGCGGACCTCGGGCCTTGTGATCTGACAAAGGATGGGCATATTGTTCGAATCAAAGAAGCCCCAGCCGAGGCCGAAGAGGATGAGGAAAGCCACGGCGACGCCGAGTTGGCCGGTGCTGGGCGAATAGCCGACGCCCATCATGGCGATGACGATGAGGCCCATGCCGAGGGCGCTCGTATAGATGCGGCCGCGGTCCGTGCGCTTCATCCATGCATCGGCGAGCCAGCCGCCCACGAAGGCGGCGACGATGGCCGCCACCATCCAATAGAGCGTCGCGGAGACGCCGGCCTTGCCCTGGCCGATGCCGAACTCGGTTTTGAGAATGGCGGGCATCCAGTCGCGGACGATCCAGCCGGCCATGGCGGGGAGGGTGAAGTAGAGAACGAGGAGAAGGAAAGAACGGTTCGAGAGCAGTTCGCGGAGCGTGCCCTGGGGCGAGGCCGAGCGGGCTTCGACGCGGGGGGCGTTGCGCACCGTAAGGAACAGCGGGACGGCATAGAGCATGCCGATGAGGCCGCAGAGTTCAAACATGCCGCGCCAGCCGAAGTCCGGGTTGTCGGCGGCGTAGCCGGAGAAGCCGCCGATGATGACGCCGACGTAGATGCCCATCTGGTGCATGCCGACGGCACGGGAGCGGGTTTCGCCCTGATGGTAATCCGCAATGAGCGCGAGGGCGGCGGGAATGTAGAAGGCCTCGCTGATGCCCATGATGGCGCGGGTGAGGAGGAGTTGATCGAAGCTCGTGACCTGGCCGGTGGCCCAGGTGATGGCCGACCAGGCGAGCAGGCTGCCGGCGATGACGTGGCGGCGGCTGAAGCGGTCCGCGAGATAGCCGCCGATGGGGCTGAGGAGCGCGTAGGTCCATTTGAAGAGCGCGAGGATTTTGCCCCAATTGGCGTCGGAGCCGATGTCGGGGATATCGGTCATCAAGGAGAACTTCATGGCCGCGAGCATCTGGCGGTCCAGATAGTTCAGGAGCGCCACAGGGACGAGGAGGGCGACGACGAACCACGCGTAGTGGCGAGCAAACATAAGGCGCTATGGTAGCACCCCGAAGCTGGCCGACAATGATCGGTATGACCTACGAGTTTCTGACGTTGGCCACGGATGGGCCCGTGGCGGTGGTGACGCTGAACCGGCCGCAGCGGCGGAACGCGCTTTCGCTGGGATTGATGCGGGAGTTGTTGGCTTGCCTCGACGAGGTGGCGGCGCGGCCGCGGGAGATCCGGGCCGTGGTGCTGGCGGCGGCGGGCGAGGTGTTCTCTTCGGGGCACGACTTGAAGGAGATGATGGGGCGGGACGAGGCGGAGTACCGGGAGTTGTTCGCGGTATGCAGCGCGTTGATGCAGCGGGTGCAGTCGATTCCCCAGCCGGTGATTGCGGCGGTGCAGGGGCTGGCGACCGCGGCGGGGTGCCAGTTGGTCTGTTCGTGCGATCTGGCGGTGGCGAGTGAGCGGGCGGGGTTTGCGACGCCGGGGGTGAAGATCGGACTGTTTTGTTCGACGCCGATGGTGGCGTTGACGCGGGCGGTGGGGCGGAAGCGGGCGATGGAGATGTTGCTCACCGGGCGCGTGGTGGACGCGGCGACGGCGGCCGAGTGGGGCATGGTGAACCGGGTGGTAGCGCACGAGGCGGTGCTGGCGGAGGCGATGGCGCTGGCCCGGCAGGTGGCTTCCGCGAGTGCGGCGACGGTGGGCGTGGGGAAGCAGGCTTTTTATGCGCAGATCGATTTGGGGCAGGCCGCCGCTTACGAGTACGCCAGCGAGGTGATGACGCAGAACGCGCGGGCGGCCGATGCGCAGGAGGGGATTAGCGCGTTTCTCGAGAAGCGGCCGGCGTGTTGGGCTGGTCAGGAAGTTGGTTCCTGAGGGCCTGTCGTTCGTGCCTGGGGGTGGTGGAGCTGGCTCGGTTGGTGGCCTCCGCGAGTGCGGCGAGCTTGAGCGTGGGTAGGCGGGCTTTCTCAGCGCAGATCGATTGGGGGCAGGCCGCCGCTTCCGAGTACGCCATGGCGACGATGGGGGCGGCCGATGCGCAGGATTGGGGTGGGCAGGGAGTTGGTTCCTGAGGGCCCGGTCGTTCGTGCCTGGCGGTGATGGAGCTGGCTCGGCTGGTGACCTCCGCGAGTGCGGCGACCTTGAGCGTGGGTAAGCGGGCTTTCTCTGGGCAGATCGATTGGGGGCAGGCCGCCGCTTCCGAGTTCGCCATGGCGACGATGCGGGCGGCCGATGCGCAGGGTTGGGGTGGGCAGGGAGTTGGTTCGTGAGGGCCTGTCGTTCGTGCCTGGCGGTGGTGGAACTGGCTCGGCTGGTGGCTTGCGCGAGTGCGGCGAGCTTGAGCGTAGGTAAGCGGGCTTTCTCAGCGCAGATCGATTGGGGGCAGGCCGCCGCTGACGAGTACGCCATGGCGATGATGACGCAGACCGCGCGGGCGGCCGGCGTGTTTGGCTGGTCAGAGAGTTGGTTCGTGAGGGCCTGTCGTTCGTGCCCGGCGGTGAGCGGCTGGGCGGCCTGGGACAGGCCGCCGCTTCCGAGTACGCCAGCGAGGGGATGACGCCGAACACGCGGGTAGCCGATGCAGTGCAGGGGATTAGCGCGCTTCTTGAGAAGCGGCCGGCGCGTTGGGTTGGGCAGGAAGTTGGCTCCTGAGGGCCTCCCGTTCGTGCTCCGCGGTGAGTTGCTGGGCGGCCTGGGCGATGGCGTTGACGGTCTCCGGGCTCAGGGCGGGACGGCGGAGGAGTGCTTCGAGAACTTCGCGGCGTTCGCGATCGGAGGAGATCGTGTGAACGGCGGCGAAGAAGGCCTCGCGAACGGGTGGCACGTCGCGGTAGAGCGTGGCGGCATGCTGGAGGACGCGGGCCTTTTCGTGGTCCGAGTTGATCGCGGGGACGACGGTGAGCAGGGCGGATTGCGACTCGCCGGAGGAGGTAAGCGCGGCGAGGAGAATCTCGGCGCGGTCATGGTCCGAATCGATGCGGGCCACGGAGCTCGCGAAGCGGGGCAGCGCCACAAGCGGCAGTTCGGGGGCCAGGGCGGTGAGCAGTTCGCGGCGTTCGCGATCGGCGGGGATCGTATCAATCACGGAGAGCACCGGGCCGTCGTAGCCGCGGAAGCGGGGCGCAGTGTTGACGAGGAAGGTGCTCTTTTCGTGGTCCGAAGAGATCTCGGCGGCGGCGCGGAGGGTGCGGCGCAGGAGTTCTTCGGTGGGGGGAACCTTCACCAGGAGCTCTTCGAGATAGAGCCGCTTGGTGTGATCGTTGGTGACGGTGCGGATTTCGCGGAGGGCGCTTTCGGGGCCTCCGGCGGCGAGCCAGCGGCTGAGACGCTCCGAGACGTTGATCGGTTCGTTCCGTAACCAGGTGGACAACTCGCGGGCGAGAAAGCGTTGGGCCGCCTGGTCATAGGGCTGGCGGACGCCGCCCGCGGAATAGAGGCGGGTGATCTCGCCGTTTGGCTGCGACTCGATTTCGAGTTGCCGGGGCGCCCGGCGGTCGCCGGCCACGAGGATGAGCTTCGAGCCGGGCGGCATGTGGGCGATGTCCTGGTCGTCCGCAGTGAACTCCACGTCGCCGCGCAGCTTGAACTCCCGGCGGGTCTGCCCATCGTCAACAACATGGCGACGGTGGTAATTGCCGAAGCCGAACAGGTAGCTGTACGGGGTGGACTGGGCGACGGCGAAGAGCAGGAGCAGCCCGGCGCCGAGGACGAGCGGATGGGAGGCGGAAGGGATGCGGTTGCGGGCGGAATCGAGCATGGCCTCAAGACGAACGAAGATCTCTTTGCGGCGGCCGGCGCCGGCGGCGAGGAGGGGGGCGCGATCGGGCAGGGAGAGTTCAGCGACGCGGGCGAGGGCATCGGCGTAGGGCTTGGTGCAGCCAGAACGGGCGATGACCCAATCGTCGCAAGCCATTTCGCGTTCGCGGTCCAACTGGCGGCCGATGCAGTAGACGGCGGGGTGGAAGGCGAAGAGCGCGCGGACCAGCCGTTCGCCGAGGGTGGCCCAATCGTCACCGCGAGCGAGGTGGGCGGATTCGTGGAGGAGCACCTGCTCCAACTGCGCGGGCGTCAGATCGCGGACGATGGCTTCCGGCAGGAGAATGGCGGGGTGGCGATAGCCGACGGCCATGGGCATGGAGATGCGCGAGGAGAGGCGGACCGCAACCTGGCGAGCAAGCAGGATGGGGGGCACGAGCTCCGCGGGTTGGCTCTTCCGTTTCCAGCGGCGCAGGACGAGGTAGGCGACGGCGAGACGGAAAAGTTGGAAGGCGGCGAGGAGAACGGCGGTGGCGAGCAGGGCTTCGGCGGGTTCTTCGGACGGGAGTTCGACGAGCGGGCGGGCGGGGGTAGGCAGGGCGGCGGCGAAGTCGATGGCAGGCGCCGCGGAAGCGGGCGGAGCGGCGGCGGGAACCGGCGGGGCGGAATCAAACCACCTATGCAGGGGGAGCTGGCGCAGGGCGGGCAGGAGGAGGACGACGGCGAGGGTCACCTGCCAGATGGCGAGGCGGGTGGCGGCGCTCCAACGGGTTTGGCGGCGGAGGACGAGCCACACGGCGAGGGTGAGCAGGCTGCCTTGCCAGAGAGAGTTGAGCAGAGCGCCCGAGAGTGTTTCGGTCATTTGGCCTCCTCGACCAGCTTGCGCAGGCGTTTGAGTTGGGCGGGGGTCAGTTGTTCCGATTGCAGGAGATTGCTGACGAGTTGTTCGGCGGAGTTTTCAAAGAAGCGGCTGAGAACGTGGCGGAGGGCGGACTGGCGGGCCTGTTCGCGGGGTACGCGGGGCTTATAGAGAAAGGCCCGGCCATCCTTTTCATGGTCGAGGTAGCCCTTCTCTTCGAGAATGCGAAGGGTGGTGAGGACGGTGTTGTAGGCGAGGGGCGGGTCGGCGGGCAGGGCGTCGAGAACGTCCTTGACCGTGGCGGGGCCACGGTCCCAGAGGACGTTCATCAAGCGAAGCTCGGATTCGGTAAGGGTGGGGGATTCTTTGCGGGCCATGAACTCTTAAAGAATTAGTAGCATGGCCGCAAAGGGGCGTCAACTAAAGAATTAGTTTTTTATTTCTAGCCGTCGAGACCGATCATGGCGCCGTTGGGAGCGACGTCGAGGTGGAGCGCGGCGGGGGTTTTGCCGAGACCGGGCATGAGGCTCATGCTGCCAGCGACAGCGGTGACGAAGCCGGCGCCGGCGCGGAGGTAGGCGTCGGAGACGGTGAACTCAAAGCCGGAGGGGGCGTTGATCAGCTTGGCGTTGTCACTGAACGAGTACTGCGTTTTGGCGATGCAGACGGGGAGATGGCCGAAGCCATCGCCTTCGATCTTGCGGAGCTTGCGCGCGGCGGAGGCACTGATGTTGACTTCGCCGGCCCGGTAGATGGTGGTGGCGACGCGGCGGATCTTATCGGCGAGCGGGAGCGTGGGCTCATAAAGCGGCTGGGCGTCGCCACCGCCGGAGGCGACGACGAGTTCGGCCAGTTCCCTGCCCCCTTCGCCGCCCTGGCCATAGACGTCGCTGATGGCGCAGGGGGCTCCCAGGGTGTTGCGGCAGTAGTCGGCCAGCCAGGCGAGATGGGCCGGATCGTCCTTGGGGAAACGGTTGATGGCGACGATGACCGGTACCCCGAACTTGCGCGTGTTTTCGACGTGGCGGGTGAGGTTGGCGATGCCCGTTTGGAGGTTTTCGAGGGTAACGTCCGGGCTGCCGCTTTGGGCGGCCACGGCGCGGACACTGGCGACGACGACGGCGACATGGGGCCGGATGCCGGAGGCGGGCATGACGATATCGAAGAACTTTTCGGCGCCGAGATCGGCGGCGAAGCCGGTTTCGTTGACGACGTAGTCGGCGAGGCCCATGGCCATGCGGAGGGAGGCGACGCTGGCGGTGCCGTGGGCGATGTTGGCGAAGGGGCCGGAGTGGACGAGAGCGGGGGTGCCTTCGGTGGTTTGGGCGAGATTGGGATGGATCGCGTCGGCCATCAGCATGAGGAGCGAGCCGGTGATGCCGAGCTCATCGGCGCGGACGAAGCGGCCCTGGCGGGTGGCGCCGAAGACGATGTTGCCGAGGCGGCGGCGGAGATCGTCGAGCGAAGAGGCGAGGCCGAGGATGGCCATAATCTCCGAGGCGGCGGTAATGACGAAGCCGCTCTCGCGCGGCGCTCCGTTGATGCGGCCGCCGAGGCCGGTGATGACTTCGCGGAGAGAGCGGTCATTGACGTCGAGGGCGCGGGGCCAGTCGATGGACTGGGGATCGAGGTCGAGGGGGTTGCCGTGATAGATCGAGGCGTCGATGAGGGCGGCGAGGGTGTTTTGGGCGGCGGCGACAGCGTGGAAATCGCCGGTGAAGTGAACATTGATACGGTCGTGGGGGAGCACTTGGGAGAGACCACCGCCGGTGGCGCCACCTTTCTGGCCGAAGACGGGGCCGAGCGAGGGTTGGCGCACGGTGGCGACGGCCCGCTGGCCAATTTTCGTGAGGGCCTGGGCGAGGCCGATGGTGGTGACGGTCTTCCCTTCTCCGTGGATGGTGGGCGTGATGGCCGTGACCAGAACGAGTTTGCCGCGTTGGGGCGGCAACTCCCCAAGGAGGTCCAGATGGACTTTGGCCATCGAGGGGCCATAGGAGTGCAGATAGCGGGCGGGAACACCCAGGCGTTCGGCGATTTCGAGGATGGGCAGCATCAGGATTTAGATTAGCGGAACATTCGGCGGACGCGCATCGTAAAGGCTGTTCGAGATGCAAGATCTTCGATACGCGGTGCGCATGGCGGCGAAACAGCCTTGGTTTACGGCGGCGGTGGTGGGGACACTGGCGTTGGGAATTGGGCTGAACACGACGGTTTTCACGCTGGTGAACGGCGTCCTGTTCAACCCGTTGCCGTTTCCGGGCGGGGACCGGCTGGTGATCGCGGAGGCGACGCAGCCGGGGCAGGGGCGGGACAGCGTGAACGTCTCCTATGCGGATTGGCGGGACTTCCAGAAGTCGGCCGGATCGTTTGAACGCCTGGAGGCGTTCTCCGGCATGGCCGTGACGGTGAGCGAACAGGGCAATCCGCCGGAGCGGTTTCGCGGGGGGCGGATCAGCAGCGGCCTGTTTGCGATGCTGGAGACGCCGCCCGTGCTGGGGCGGGCGTTGCGGGACGAGGACGGGCGGGCGGGCGCGGAGAATGTGGTGTTGCTGGGCTATGGCGTCTGGAAGGAGCGCTACGGGCTGGACCCGGCGGTGATTGGCCGGAGCATTCGGGCCAACGGGGAGCCGGCGGTGGTGGTGGGGGTGATGCCGGAGGGGTTCAAGTTCCCCAACAATGAAGCGCTCTGGATGGCGGCCAAGCCGGACGAACGGGCCGACAGCCGCGGCGCCCGCGCGTTCCGCATGATTGGGAAGCTGCGTCCGGGGGTATCGAAGGCGGCGGCGGAGGCGGATCTGGCGGTGGTGGCGCGGCGATTGGAGGAGCAGTATCCCGCCAGCCACAAGGGCTATGGCGTGGGGGTGGAGACGTTCCACGAGGCTATGAACGGCGGGCCGGTGCGGCTGGCGTTTTTGCTGATGATGGGGGCGGTGGGCTTCGTGCTGCTGATGGCGTGCGCGAACGTGGCGAACCTGTTGCTGAGCCGGGCGGTGGGCCGGGAGCGGGAGATGGCGATCCGGCTGGCGCTGGGGGCCTCGCGGGGGCAGGTGGTGCGGCAGTTGCTGGTGGAGAGCGTACTGCTTTCGCTGGCCGGGGGCGTGCTGGGATTGGGGCTCACGGTAGCGGGGGTATCGGGGTTTGAGCGGGCGGTGGAGAACGTCGGAAAGCCTTACTGGGTGACGTTTCCATTGAATCTGACGGTGTTTGCTTACTTTGCGGTGGTGAGCGTCGTGGTGGGGATCCTGTTCGGCCTGGCGCCGGCCTGGCAGGCGGCGAAGGCCGATTTGAACCGGGCGCTGCAGGAAGGGGCGAAGGGTATGGGCAGCGTGAGCGCCGGCTATTTCTCGGGAGGATTGGTAGCGCTGCAGTTCGCGCTGGCGGTGGTGCTGCTGAGCGGCGCCTGGCTGATGGTGCAGAGCTTCCGGGCGGCGCAGAACGAGTTTGCCGGGATAGCGGGGGATCGCATTCTGCATGCGCGGGTGGCGCTGCCCGAAAGCCGGCACGCGACGCCGGAGGCGCGGAGGCAGTTTTTCGAAACGTTGCTGCCGCGGCTTCAGGCGCTGCCCGGGGTGACGGCGGTGAGCCTGGCGACCGCGACGCCGGGCAACGGGGGCGACGGACGGCGGTTCGAGATTGCCGGGCAGCCGGTGGCCGAGGCCGAGCGGCGGCCGGCGGCATCGGTGGTGGATGTGGGGCCGGGCTACTTCGGGGTGGTGGGAACGGCGATGGCGCAGGGCCGCGACTTCGCCGATGGCGATGGGCTGCCGGGGCGGGAGGCCGCGGTGGTGAGCCGGAAGTTCGTGGCGAAGCATTTTCCGCAAGGCAATGCGCTGGGCCAGAAGGTGCGGCTGTTTGACTCGGATGGCAAGGCCGGAGAGTGGATGACGATTACCGGGGTGGCGCCGGAGATCCGGATGACGGACCCGTCGCAGGGGGAGGCGGATCCTCTGCTCTACCGGCCCTACCGAATGGGCAACAGCGGATTTGCCGCTCTGATGGTGCGGGCGGCGGGCAACCCGGCGACATTGGCGGGGCCGGTGCGGCGGGAGGTGCAACAGGTGGACGAGCTGCTGCCGCTGTTTGACGTGGAGCCGCTGGCGGAGACGATTGCGCGGAGCCGCTGGCATTTGCGGGTGTTCGGCAGCGTGTTTTCGATCTTCGGCTTGATGGCGCTAGGGATGGCCGCGGTGGGCATTTATGCGGTGATGGCGCACACGACGGGGCAACGGACGCGGGAGATTGGGATCCGGCTGGCGCTGGGGGCGCCGAGCGGACAGATTATGAGCGACGTGATGCGCCGGGGATTGGTGCAGTTGGGAATCGGGATGGCGGTGGGGTTGGCGGCGGCCTGGTTTGCGGGCCGGTTGATGACGCGGCTACTGTTTGGCGTCTCGCCGGAGGATCCTTCGACCTACCTGAGCGTGGCCGGGGTGCTGCTGGTGGCGGGGCTGACGGCGTGCTGGGCGCCGGCGCGGCGAGCGGCGCGGCTGGACCCGTTGGTGGCGCTGCGGCAGGATTAGGGGATGCGCTCGGCCCGGACGATGAACCGATCGGGCGCGTTTCCCAAGACGAAGAACGGATAGCAGGTGACGAGCGTGAGCGCCTGTCCCTCGCCCGGAGTGAGAACTTCGACGGCGGTGGGCGGAACGATGCGGGTGGCGACCACCTGATAGTGGAACTCGCCTTCGAGAGTGGTGAATCGAATCCTGTCCTGCAGGCGAATGTTGCGCAAGGGACGGAAAAAGGTATCGCGATGTCCGGCGAGACCCACGTTTCCAGGGGCGCCCGGCAGACCGGTGCCCGCGATGTGGCCGACGCCGAGCTTCAGATCCTGCTCCCCGGTTCCGGCGACGACCATAGCCGAGACGTTGAGGCGGGGAATCTGCAACCGGCCGAGAAGGGTGCCCTGGGCCGCGGGAGCGGCAGCGGGCGGGGAGGGAGCGGCGAGGAGTCTCGCGAACTGCGCCTCCTGATGCTGTTGGAACGAAGCGGTTTCGATGAGGTGATAGCCGTAGTAGGTGAGAGAGGCCGCAGCGAGGCCGAACAAGCAGGGCTGCGCGAGGCGGAGCAGGGCGAGGGTCATGGGGATCCTGGGGTGAGGGTGTAGCCGGGGCGCGTGCGAATTGAATTTTTGCCGGCGACGACCCGGATGCGGCGAAAGACGCCGGGCGGGGCGGTGCTCGCCGAGAGATAGCCGAGGGTGTACTGATTCCGGAGATCGCGGGCGATTCGCTCGCAGACCTCGTTGAGTTCAGCGAGGCGCTTGGGAAAAAAGGCATCGCCGCCCGAAGATTTAGCGAGGCGCCGGAGGACGCCGGGGTTGCTATCGGGGCCATCGAGGTCGAACAGGCCGATGGTGTAGAGCATGACATTCGAGCGCTCGGCCAGAGCGAGGATTTCGGCGAGGGTGCGGGTGCTCGCGTTGTCGGCTCCATCGCTGAAGATGACGAGGACCTTCTTGTCGCGGGTGGCGGACTGGAGGTGGCCGAGGGCCAGATAGATGGCGTCATAGAGGGCCGTCATGCCTTCGGCGGGGGCACTGGAGACGGCGAGGGCGAGTGCCTCGGCCTCGTGGCTGAACGGGGTGGCGGCGGGAAGGCCCAGGGACGGGGCGTCGTTGAAGTTGACGACGAACATCTCGTCCTCCGAACTGCTGGATTGGACGAAGCGCCGGGCGGCCGAAACCACTTGGCCCAGCTTCGGCCGGGTGCTGCCCGAATGGTCGACGACGAGGCCGACACTCAAGGGCAGATCGTCGTGGCGGAACAGGCGAAGCGTTTGCGGGACACGATCCTCATAGACCTGAAAGTCGTTGGCGGTGAGACCGGTGACGGCGGCGCCGGCGGGGCTGGTGACGGAGGCGTGGAGAACCACGAGGTTCACGGTGACGGAGATCTGGGGGTCGGCTGCCGCGGGAAAGCATGCGGCGAACAGGACGAGAAGAGGGTGCATTCGCATGTTATTGGGCCTGAATGCGGCGATAGACGGGCTGCCACATAGCATCGCGGACCGAAGCGGCGACATCGGCAAACCGGGCGCGAGCTACTCCTTCGGCCTGGGCGGCGTCAGCGACGGCAGCAGCGACGGTGACCGAAACCCCGCGCAAATCTTCGATTTGCGGCAGGAGCGAGGCGCCCGTCTGGCGGACGATAACGAGGCTGGAGACGGCGGACGCCGCGGCGGCGAGCATGCCATCGGTCAGATAGCGGGCGCGGGAGAGGACCGCGCCCAGGACCAGGCCGGGATAAAGCAAGGCATTGTTGGTCTGCGCGATGACGTAGGTGGCGCCTTTGTAGGTTTCGGGCGGACAGGCGCTTCCGGTGGCCAGCAGGACGCGTCCGTTGGTCCAGGCCAGGAGTTCGGCGGGAGTCGCCTCGGCACTGGTGGCCGGCATGGAGAGGACGAAGATGATGGGCCGCTCAGTGTGCGCGGCCATTTCGCGAATTATCGGTTCCGTGAAGCTGCCGCCCGCGGCCGAGGCTCCAATCAACATGGTGGGACGGACGCGATGAATCACTTCGGCAAGGCTGATCCTGGCGCCGTCGTGTTGCCAATGCGCCGTTTCGGCCGCCGGACGGAGATACGGCGTCTGGACATCGGACGGGCCGTCCGGGGTTTCCGTAGTGAGGAGCCCCTGGCGGTCGACCAGCCAGAACTGGGCCACGGCCGCGGCACGGGAGAGGCCATCCCGCACCATGCCTTCGCAGAGTTGGTCGGCAACGCCAAGGCCGGCCGTACCGGCGCCGAAGATGACAACCCGTTGCTTGCGGAGCGGGGCGCCGCAGACCCGGACGGCGGAGATGGCCGCGGCGAGGGTGATGGCGCCGGTGCCTTGCATGTCGTCGTTGAAAGTACAGATCTGGTGGCGGTACTTGGCCAGGATGCGGCGTCCGACGCCGGGCGCGAAGTCCTCCCACTGGAGAACCGCACGGGGGAAGACGCGGCGGACGGAGTCGACATAGGCCTCGATGAAGTCGTCGTACTGCTGGCCGCGGATGCGCGGGTGGCGATTGCCGACGTAGAGGGGATCGTCGAGCAGTTCCTGGCGATTGGTGCCGACATCGAGCATGACGGGAATGGCGCGGGCCGGACTGATGCCGCCGGCGGCGGTATAGATGGCCAGTTTCCCGATCGACACTTCGATCCCGCCGACGCCCCAGTCGCCGAGGCCGAGGATGTTTTCGGCGTCGGTGGCCAATACCAGGTCGACATCCTCTGGCGCGGCGCAGAAGTTCGCAAAGGACTCGGCCATGGAGTCGATGTGGTTGATGGAGAGATAGAGTCCGCGGGGGCGGCGGCTTTCGTGGTGGTACTGTTCCATGGCCCGGCCGACGGTGAGGTCGTTGACGATGGGGATCATCTCGCGGAGGTGTTCGGAGAAGAGGCGATAGAAGAGGACCTCATTGCGATCGTGCAGCGCGGTGAGATAGACGTTCTTCGTGATGCGGTCGGCGAGGCGGTCGTACTGCAAGTAGGCGCGTTTGGCCTGCATGGCCAGGGTGGTGATCTCCGGCGGCAGGAGGCCGGTGAGATGGAGCGCCCGGCGCTCTTCGGCGGAGAAGGCGGTCCCTTTGTTGAGGGCCGGGGAGTTCAGAATGTCCAGTCCCCGCGCTTTGGTCTTGCAGGGACCATCGTCCCTCCGCTTCTCGAGAGAAGCGGAGGACGGTGGCGGGGTGGAGTACTTTGGCATGGGACTGCACCAGAGCGGCGGAGCCGATCAGGAGAGGCGGCGCTGCGCGGCGCGGGCCGCGAAACCGGCGCCGAGGCTCAACAGGCCGAGCAACCCGATGAAGGGCAGCGGGCTGGCGGTGGCCGGGAGAGTGGCCGGGACGGGTTCTGGCGTTTCCTGCAGTTCCTCCGCCGGCGGGGGAGTGACGACTTGGGCGACCTGGACCTCCTCGCCGGCCGGATTGACCGCCATGATGGGGGCCCGCTTCAATTCGATGACGACCGGCGCTTGCGCCGAGCGGACGGGCTCCGCGACTTCGACGGGCAGTTCGACGGGGGTAAACAGGACCGGCCGGTTGGTCAGCTTAGCCAGCGCGATCGCTTTGGCTTTGGGATAGACAAACTCCTCGCCCCATTGGCGGCCGGGATAGAACCAGGCGTGGAGAGCCTCCGGCTGGCCGGCGGGACGTTCGGAGAAGGTGATCACGGTTTTGTCGGTGGCGCGGAGGCGGAAGTTGGGGATGGCGAGGATGGTGGCATAGACCGTTTTCTCATCCTCGCTAAAGATCTGGACGATGTGGCGGTCGGACTGGGAGTCCAGAATCTTGAACACATAGGTTCCGGCGGGGAGAACGCCCCAACCGGGTAAGTGGACACCCGGGATCTCGACCGGGCCGCTAAAGGTGACCTTGGTCTTCCGATTCCAGGGGGCGGCTTCGGCGTGCGGCGTGAGGGCGCCAGCCAGCAGGGTTAAACTAATGGCCGCCGTGACTACAGAGAGTAACTTCATAAATTATCTTCCTTGCTCGCAAGCGAGCTACTTTGTGCGCGACCAAGTCGTGCGGTTTATGCAGTGCACTTTCGGGGCCACCTTACGGACGCCGGAATGGCTTCGTTTCGTGGAGCGGCCGGTCCTGCCGTGACCAGGAGCAGCCGCAATGACCATATTTCGTCACCGCGGAACGCGAAAGGAGCTGATATCGGCCCACAAGCCGAAGGCCTGCAGCAGCCAGACGATGACGACGATGACCACCACGATATTCAGGATGGACTTAATACTCGAAGCCATGGGGATGTAGCGATTGATGAGATAGAGGCCGACACCCACCAGCACCAACATGAGAACTAAATTGATCAATGTCATTGTGTTGCTCCTTCAGCAGCCATTCGGTGCAATCGAACAACCAATCGGAACTGACGGCAGGTGGTCGAATTCCCTTCGCGATGTCAGGCCGGAGGTGGTAGCATAGGGGCGTTCATCAGGAACAGGTCTTGGCCATGATGGCCGGGGACCCAGTGACGCCGCCAGCCGGCAAGGAGGGGCGCGATGCAGCCTGTCTGCGCACCAACGAGCAGCCACCCGTGGCTTTTGGAGAATGGACCGCGAGAGCTGGAGCTGCTCTTTCGCGCGATCGTTTATCACCCTTCGATCCCGATTCTGGTGACCGACGGGGAGGGCACCTCACAAGACGCGAGCGCCGGGGTGCGCCGCTTGTTCGGGATCCCGCGGGAGCGGCTAGTGGGGCGGCGGGTGGAGGAGTTCGCCGCGGAGTCGGCCAAAGAGGAACTCCGCCAGCTTTGGAGCGTGCTGGACGAAGTCGGGGAGAAGGACGGAATCGTGCACATGCTGGGGCCTGACGGATTATCGAGGCAGGTGGCCTACACCGCGAAGGGCCATGTACTGCCGGTGCGCCACGTGGTGTCCTTAGAGGATCGGGCGGACGCCTCCGGGGGCCGGGGTCAATTGCCGCCGTGGGTGCAGGACTATGCGTTGTTTCTGCTGGACGCCAACGGCGATATCGCCGCCTGGTACGACGGCGCCGTGCGCATCTATGGCTACACGGCCGCGAAGGTTCTGGGCAGGTCGCTGACGATGGTCGCGCCGGACCAGACCGCCGCCAAGGCCATCCTGAGGGAAGACCTTCGCCGGGCGACGGCGGGTGGTCATTTGGGCACCGAGTGCCGTCATCGAAGGAAAGATGGCTCGCAGTTCTGGGCCAATACGATCCTGATGGCGCTCTGCGACAAGGATGGGACGTTACGCGGTTTCGCCGGGGCGGTGCGAGACTTCAGCGAGCGGCATGAGCACGACGAGAAGGTGCTGCGGGAGCGCGCCCGGTCCCGGCCGCTGGATTTGGAGGCGAACGATGTCGCGGTGGTGACCGGAGAGTTCGACCAGGTTCCGGACGCGAACGACGCTTTTTTGAAGATGACGGGTTTTACGCGCGAGGAGCTCACGGCGGGGCAGGTTCACTGGTCGGACCTGACGGCACCGGAGTATTCGGCGGCGGATGAGTTCGCGCATGAGGAGGGGTTGCGCTTTGGCGCATGCACGCCCTACGAGCGGAACCTGGTGGCCAAGGACGGGACGCGGATCCCGGTGCGCGTGGTGATTGCCACGTTACGATTGGCGCCGTTTCGCTGGATCGCCGTGGTGCAGGACTTGCGGGACCGGCAACAGCTGGAACGCGTCGAGGAGGAGCACGCCGGCCACGCGGAGCAGTTTGGCGAGATTGTCGGCAACAGTATGTCGTTGCGGCGGGTGCAGCGGCAGGTGGAGATGGTGGCGCCCACCGACGCCAATGTCCTGATCCTCGGGGAGACGGGCACGGGGAAGGAGCTGGTGGCGCGAGCGATCCACCGGCTGAGCTCTCGCCATAGCCAAAAGTTCGTGACCTTGAACTGCGCGGCGATTCCCACGGGTCTGCTGGAAAGTGAGCTGTTCGGGTATGAGCGCGGGGCGTTTACCGGCGCGTTGACGCAGAAGTTGGGCCGCTTCGAACTGGCTCATCACGGTACGCTGTTTCTGGATGAGGTGGGCGATATTCCGCTGGACCTGCAGCCGAAGCTGCTTCGCGCCTTGCAGGAAAAGTCGTTTGAACGGCTGGGGGGAACGAAGACGATTCCGATTGATGTGCGCCTGATTGCCGCGACCAACCGCGATCTTTCGGCGATGATGGGCGATAAGCTGTTCCGGAGCGATCTGTACTACCGGCTGAAGGTGTTTCCGATCACGACCCCCGCGCTACGGGATCGCGTGGAGGATATTCCGCTGCTGGCGCGCCACTTTACGGCAAAGTACGCCGGCAAGATGAACCGCGTGGTCGATACGATACCCGTTGAAACGATGCGCGCGCTGATGGCCTGGCCCTGGCCGGGCAACATCCGCGAGCTCGAAAACTTCATTGAACGGTCGGTGATTCTCTCCCGGGGGCCGACGCTCCGGGCGCCGCTTGAAGAGATTCGGCGCGAGGCTCATCAGCCGGTGATGGCGGGCAGCGCAACGCTCGAACAGGTGGAACGAGAACACATTACCCGTGTGCTCCGGGAGTCCAAGGGCGTGGTGACCGCGGCGGCCACCCGCCTTGGACTGCACCGGACGACCCTCAACGCGATGATGCGCAAGCTGGGCATCACCCGTAAGGATCTGTAGGCCGCTTACTTGGTGGCGGCCTTATACCGGGCTTCGAACTCCTTGACCTGTTTCTCCGCGACGTCCTTCGCCAGGCCGTAGTGCTCCTGGATTTTGCCGACGAGCTGATCGCGCCGGCCCTCGGCGACATCGAGGTCGTCATCGGTCAGCTTGCCCCACTGTTCGCGAACTTTTCCTTTGATCTGCTTCCAATCGCCGGCCAGAATGTCAGTGTTCATGGTGAATACTCCTGCCTCTCTCCATGCACGTCGAGCGCCACTCCCGGCATAGAGAGATGGGCGAACAGTGGCGGCGGCCGAAGATCGGATGACACCCCGTGGTCAAATCCTCCGGGACGAAGCACCGCAAAACCCTTGCAGAGAGGCCCCGGGAAGCCCAAACCGGAAAGGCCTTAGATCTGCTCTAAGGTCCTCGACCCCTGGCTCCGCAGAGGCGGGGGATTCAAGGAATCGAATCAGAACTATGACTTTGAAACATCTATGGCAAACCCTCTCCGTTGCGGCCTTGGCCCTGACGATGATGGCTCCCGCCGCGAGCGCGGTGACGATTACGTACGAAACGGATGGCTCCGGCACGGGCTTTAACGGAACCAGCGCCCTGTCGTTGCTCAGCACGGCCGGGATGGCCGCGACGTTGCAGTTCCTTCCGAACCCGATCTCCATCTCGGGCGTTCCATCGAACATCAACTATGGCGACATGACCCTGACGTGCCCGACTTGCAGCACCCAGGCGCTTGGCATTGGGGCAACGTTTGCGCCGTTTGCCTTCACGATTCAGGTGACCGACCAGACGAATGGCGCCACGGGCAATTTCGTGGGCAACTCGACTGGGGGTGAGATCTTCAGCGACACCAGTTCGATCCTGCTCTTCTGGTCCCCGATCCAACTCGGCCCGGGCGCTTCGAACGCATCGTCCGGTTCGTTCGGAACCACCGACTTCCGGATCACCACGTTCACCTCGATTGTCGCGCCGAACTCCGGAACGCCGGCCGGCCAATCGACGGTGAATGGTCTGGTGAACTCGAGCGACGTTCCCGAGCCGGCCACGCTTGGGTTGGTGGGCGGCGTGTTGATCGCTCTTGGTCTGTTACGCCGCCGGACTGTGACCTCCCGCTAGTCCCCTGCCCTTTTCCCAAAGGGGCGGCAGACAGTTCCGCCGCCCCCTCCCTTCCCGCTGACCATCCCCGGTCAATCGACCGCCAACGGGCGATCCCTCAACCCACCGCCATCCTCTTTGCCGACCATTCCCCAACGAATACCGCCGAACGGCCCTGGCTCTGCGATTGCAGGAACTACCTTCAGGAAGATTCGAGATATGACCTTTATGAAAGTAGTTACCGCTTGGCTCATCGCCGGCGGGATCGCGACGGCGCAACAGGCCGGCGCCGGCGTTCAGATGGCAACGGACGGGCAGCCCGTCTACCGGACCACCGTCACGGCGCGAACCGCCAAAGCAATCAACTATCAACACCGGAGCGGAGCCACGAAACTCGACTTTCGCGGCACCGCGCTGTTGCCCAAGTCCAGCGGCGAGGCCAAAGTGGAAGGCAAGCAGGGCTATATCGAAGTCGAAGTCGAGTTCGATGAGCTCGCGCCGGCGAACCAGTTTGGAGCGGAGTACCTGACGTACGTGCTCTGGGCGATTTCGCCGGAGGGGCGCACGGCGAACCTGGGAGAAGTGATTCTCAATGGGAACCGGAGCAAACTGAACGTTTCTACCGATCTGCAGGTGTTCGGGCTGGTCGTGACGGCCGAACCGTACTTCTCGGTGACCCGGCCGAGCGACCTGGTCGTGATGGAGAACGTGGTCCGGGCCGATACCCGGGGCAAGGTGGAGGAGATTGACGCGAAATACGAGTTGCTGCAGCGCGGACAATACACGCGCCTGGCCAATCCGCTGGCGCTGAAGCTGGATAACTCGGTGCCGCTTGAGCTCTATCAGGCCCGCAATGCCGTGCAAATCGCCAAGGCCATTGGTGCGGAGAAGTACGCGAACGAAACGTTCATCAAGGCAGAGAAGAGTCTTGCCGCCGCGGAGGCCTATCAGGCGCGTAACGCCGGGAAAAAGCCGGTGACGATGACGGCGCGGGAGACCGTGCAAACCGCCGAAGACGCCCGCGCCATTGCGGTGAAGCGGCAGGAAGAGGAGGCGTTGAACACGGAGCGGCGCCAGTCGGTGGAACGTGAAGCGACGGCGGAAAGCGGACGCGCCGCGGCGTTGGCCGAAACGGACCGCGTAACCCGGGCGAAAGAAGCCCAGGCCACTGCGGCAGCCGCCGAAGCGGACCGCCTGCGGAAGGAGAACGAAAGCCGGGCAGCAGCGGCGGCTCTCGAGGCCACCCGGCTGAAGACACAGAACGAAGCGCAAGCCCTTGCCGCCAAGAATGCGGCGGACCAGGCCAAGCTCGCCAGCGACGCCCGGACCGCGGCCGCTACGGCCGAGGCAGACCGGCTGAAACGGGAGAACGACGCCCAACAGGCCGCCAGCCAGAGCGCGCTCGACGCCGCCGCGAAGCAGCGGACGCAACTGGAGGCCGACAAGGCCGAGCTGCGGACGCAACTCCTGCAGCAGTTCAACGCGGTGCTGCAGACGAAGGATACGGCCCGTGGCTTGATCGTCAACATGTCGGATGTCTTGTTTGATACCGCCAAGAGCTCACTGCGACCCGCGGCGCGGGAGAAGCTGGCCCGCGTGGCCGGGATCGTCGCCGGGCATCCGGGGCTGAAGCTGGATGTGGAAGGCCATACCGATAGCGTCGGCAGCGACGACTACAACCAGAAGCTTTCCGAACAGCGGGCCGCTTCGGTGCGCGACTACCTGACGCAGAGCGGGATGCCGCAAAGCTCGGTGACGATGAAGGGTCTGGGCGAGGGCACCCCGGTCGCCACGAATGACACGAACGAAGGCCGGCAGCAGAACCGGCGGGTGGAGATCGTGATTTCGGGCGAGGTGATCGGCAGCGCGATCGGCACCGTGGCCGCTAAGTAGGGCGTGGCGTGGAGGAGCGTTGGGGCGGCGATCAACCGCCCCAGAGTTCCTTCACCATATGCTCACCGCGCACGATGGTGGGCCGCTCGGCGCGTCCATTGTGGGGGTAAGTAAGCTGCATGTGGTCGAGGCCCAGCAGCCAGAGGATGGAGGCGTGGATGTCGGTGACATGGGTCGGCCGCTCGGTGACCCGCAGGCCGATTTCGTCCGTGGCGCCGATGGTCTGTCCGCCCTGGACACCGCCGCCCGCGAACCACATGGAGAAGCCCCAGGGGTTGTGGTCGCGGCCGTTGCCTTTTTCATTGAACGGGGTGCGGCCGAATTCGCCGCCCCAGACGACGAGCGTATCGTCGAGCATGCCGCGGCGAGCCAGATCGGTGAGCAGCGCGGCGACGGGCTGATCGGAGGCCTTGCACCATTTCTTGTGGTTGCCTTCGAGATTGGTGTGGGCGTCCCATCCGCTGCCGGAGCCGCAATAGAGTTCAACGAAGCGGACGCCACGCTCGACGAGACGGCGGCCGAGGAGACAGTTGCGGCCGAAGACGGCGGTCTCCGGGTTGTTCAGGCCGTAGAGTTCCTTGGTTTCTTCGGTTTCCTGCGAGAGGTCGACGGCTTCGGGGCCGGACTTCTGGAGGGCGTAGGCGAGTTCAAAGCTGCGGATGCGGGCTTCGAGGCTCGTGTCGTCCTCGCGGCCGGCCATATAGTCCCGGTTCTGGGCTTCGAGAAAAGCCAGGCGCGCGCGTTGGCGTTCGTCGTTCTGTCCGTCGGGCAGTTTCGTATTGAGGATCGGGTTCGGTCCCTGGCGGAATAGGGTCCCCTGGTAAACCGCGGGGAGGAAGCCGGAGCCCCAGTTCTTCGCATTGCCGAACGGCTCCCGCTCGTCGATCATGCTGACGAAGGTGGGGAGGTTCTTGTTCGCCGTGCCGAGGCCGTAGGTGACCCAGGCGCCGAGGCTGGGGCGGCCGGAGAGGATGTCGCCGGTGTTCATCTGGCTGACGCCGCCGGCGTGATTCAGACCGTCGGACTGGCAGGAGCGCAGGACCGCCAGCTTGTCGGCGTGCTTGGCAATGTGCGGATAGAGTTCGCTGATCCAGAGGCCGCCCTTGCCGTGCTGCTTCCATTGGCGCGGGCTGCCCATGAGGGTATTGTTCGCCGTGCCCATGGCCGTGATGACCTTGCCAAAGCTGGCCGGCATGGGCTGGCCGTGCATCTCGTTGAGCTTGGGCTTGGGGTCGAACAGGTCGATGTGGCTGGGGGCTCCCTCCATGAAGAGGAAGATGACCGACTTGGCTTTGGGCTTATGGTGAGGTTGCCGGGCGATGGTGGGATCGTGCCGGGGCGCGGCAGACGACTCTTCGGCGAGCATGGCCGCCATGGCGATGGCGCCGAGGCCACTGCCAGCACCGCGGAGCAGAGCGCGCCGGGTCAGGTCGAGTTGGTTGGGAGTAGCCATTAGTCGATGTAGAGGAATTCGCTCGAGCTGAGGAGGTTCAGACAGAGATCTTCGAGAGCGCTTTGGCCGCTGCCTGCCAGCTTGGACTGCGCGGTGAGGAAGGCGCGGCTCCGATCGAGTTCCACCGCCGAGGGGGCGCGGCCGAGCGTGAGGCGATAGGCGCGTTCGGCCAGGGCGTCGTGGCTTTGGCCGGAGTCGTTGGCCACGCGGCGGGCGAGCGCCTGCGCGAACCGGGCGGCGGCCTGGCCGTTCATGAGTTCGAGGGCCTGGTCCGCGGTCACCGTCTCCTGGCGCCGGCCGCAGCTTTCAAAGGCCAGCGGGGCGTCGAAGCTTTCGAGCATGGGATAGCGGACCAGGCGGCGCGCGAAGATGTAGACGCTGGCGCGGAACTCATCGGCATCGCCGGTGGACTTGCGCCAGTGCCGGCCCTCCTGAATCTCGGTGCCGGCGGGAACGCTCGGGAAGACGCCCGGGCCACCCATGGTGCGATCGAGGAGGCCGGAGACGGCCAGCATGGAGTCCCGGATGGCTTCGGCTTCCAGACGGCGGCGGGGGTAGCGCCACAGGAACTTGTTTTCGTTGTCGATGGCGGCCGCTTCGGCGCGGTAGTCGGACGACTGGCGATAGGTAGCGCTGAGGACGATGCGCTTGTGCAGCTTCTTAATGCTCCAGCCGTCGGCGCCCGTGAAGGTGCCGGTGAGCCAGTCGAGCAGTTCGCGGTGGCTGGGGCGATCGCCCATCAGACCGAAATCGTTGGGGGTGCCGGCGATGCCGCGGCCAAAGTGGTACTGCCAGATGCGGTTGACGATGACGCGCGTGGTGAGCGGGTTCTTGGCATCGGCCAGGAGATTGGCGAGGGCGGTCCGGCGGCCGCTCGAGTTCAATTCCGGCTTGGCGTGAACGGTGGCGGGCGCCGGATCGAGGATGCTGAGAAAGCCCGGCGCGGTCTCTTCCATTTCGGCGCCGATGGCACCCGCGCGAAGCACGTGGGTGGCCGGGGCGTCCATGGCCTGATCGCGCATCACCTGGGCCACGGGGAGCGGCTCCGGCAGGAGATGTTTGTACTGATCGAGGTCCTTGAGCAGCTTCTGATACTGGGCCTTGATGGCGGGGGTGCCGCGCTTGCTGACGACCAGGCTATCTTCCACATCGACTTGCGTGATGGCTTTGTGATAGATCTGCCAATCGAGCGGGGTGCGCTTGGCGGGTTCGCGGTTGATGACGACCTGGACCTCTTCGGGGAAGCGCTCGATGTACTCCTTGCGATAGGCGGCGCGGGGGGCGGCGAGGAGCACATCGATCTGATCGAGGATCGGCTTGGCCGCGGCCTTGTACTGCTCCATCTTCGCGTTGTAGGCGGCGATGTCGGCGGTAGAGGCCACCGGGGCATTGTCATCAATCTTGATGTTGGCGAAGAACGCCTGCAGGCGGTAGTAGTCGCGATGGAGGAGCGGATCGAACTTGTGATCGTGGCAGCGGGCGCAGGCCAAGGTAACGCCGAGGAAGGCGTAGGCGGTATTGTCCGTCAGATCGTTGAGCAGCTCCTGGCGGCGGAGGGGGATATTGGCCTGGTTGAACTCATCCTCGAACAGGCGCAGATAGCCCAAGCCCGGCAAGGCTTTGGCGTCACCGGGATAGAGCTCGTCGGCGGCGATCTGTTCCTTGATAAAGCGGTCAAACGGCTTATCTTCGTTCCAGCTTTGGATCACCCAGTCACGGTAGCGCCACATGTTCGGGCGGGTATCGTCCTGCTTGAAGCCATCGCTATCGGAGTAGCGCACGACGTCGAGCCAATGCCGGCCCCAGCGTTCGCCGTAGCGGGGACTGGCGAGCAGCCGGTCCACCAGGCGCTCTTCGGCTCCGGGCTTGGTATCGTTCAAAAACGCCTGCGCCTCGGCGGGGGTGGGGGGCAGGCCGGTGAGGTCCAAGGTAACGCGGCGGAGGAACACTTCGCGCGAGGCGAGGGGCGCCGGGCGGAGGTTTTTCGCCTTCAGTTTGTCGTAGACAAAATGATCGATCTCATTGCGGACCCATTGCTGCCCGGCGGCATCGACGGCGGGAGGCTGCACGGCGGAAACCGGCTGAATCGCCCACCACTTCTTCTGAATGGAGTTGAACTTCGGAGTAGCTTCGGCCAACGCCGTCGGAACCAGGACAGCGGCGAGCAGCAGCGAACGACAGAGCATGCGGAAGATCTCCAGGCAGAAGAGCAGTTTTCAGTGAAAATGTTTTCACAGCGCTCTGCCGGTGTCAAGCCTGGAGGGGCGGCCTTAGTAGCGGCCGTTGAGCCGCTGATGGTTTTCGTGGCAGCGATCCAATTTCGCGTTCAGGGCTTCGCGTTCGGCGTCGAACTCCTCTTTGGAGATCAGTTTCGCGAGACGGCGATCCATTAACTGGTTGAGCGAACGGCGAATCGACTTGGACACCTCGCGATTCTCCCTCTGCAAGGCAATCTGATCATCAGAAACGGGCATGGATAGTGTTTGTATCGGCCGGAAATGGCCGGAGGATTAGCCCACGTAGGACAAATGTCACCACCAGGGCCTTTCAAACCAGCGGTGCTCGGGTTGCGGCTGCGATCGGGGAGCCGTTCGGGAGGCGGCGAGGAGCTTCTGGAGGCCAGCCAGCCGCCGGGGCTCGCGGGAGGCGAGGTCGACGGACTCACCGATGTCCGCCTTCAGATTATACAGTTCGAGCGGGGCGTTGGCTTGTGGGCGAACGACTTTCCAATCCCCTTGCCGGAGTGCTTGCGCAGGGTCGGCGGTCGCCCATTGCGCGGTTCTGGCGTTGTACATGGGCATCTCCCAATAGAGGGATGAGTGCGGCTTCTGGCGGCGGCCGAGGAGGGTGGGCAGGACGGAGAAGCCGTCGATGCCGCGGGGTGCGGACACATCGGCGACATCGGCCATCGTGGGTAGGGCGTCCATGAACATCAAGGGATAATTGGTGACGCGGCCGGCGGGGATGCGACCGGGCCAGCGGGCGAGCATGGGCACGCGGAGGCCTCCTTCGTACATAGTGGTCTTGGCGCCGCGGAATGGTCCGTAGTTGCCGAGGCGATTCTGCGGGTCGAAGGAGTTCCGGGAGTGGCCACCGTTGTCGGAGGTGAAGAAGACGAGCGTGTTGTCGGCCAGGTTGAGTTCTTTCAAGAGGGCCAGGATGCGTCCGACGGCGCGATCGGTGCGGGCGACCATGCCGGCGTAGGTGGCGAAGGTCTCCGGCTGCGGGTTCTGGCGGCCGGCCTTATCGACGTAAGAGAACTCGGGGTCAAACTTGCCCCGGTAGGGTGCGCGCGACTCTTCGGGAACCTGCGGCTCCCAGTGAGGCATGGTCCAGGCGGCGTAGCAGAAGAAGGGGTTGTCCTTGTTCTCGCGAATGAAGCGCAGGGTCCGCTCCTCAATGAAATCGTGGGCGAAGGCGCCCAGCTTGCGGTCCTTGTTCTGGGGCAGGGGGAACTGCTTGTCGTTGTCGTAGAGGTAGGGCGGGTAGTAGAAGTGGGCGTGAGCTTGATGGAGGTAGCCGAAAAAAGTATCGAAGCCCTGCTTCCAGGGAACGCCCTCGGTGCCGATGTCCCCGAGCCCCCACTTGCCGAAGCAGCCCGAGCGGTAACCCGCCGGGCGGAGGACCTCACCGATGGTGGTATCGGAATCGAGAATGTAGACGCCACCCGGATTCGCGCGCACGGAGGTATGCCCGCCGTGCATTCCGGTCATCAAGACACTGCGGGACGGCGCGCAGACGGTGCAGCCGGCGTAGGCGTCGGTGCTGCGAAGACCGTCGCGAGCGAGCGAGTCGATGTTCGGGGTCTGGATGATCTTCTGCCCGTAGCAGCCGGGGTCCGCCCAAGCCATATCGTCGGCCATGATCCAGATGATGTTAGGAGCCTTGCGGGCAGGGGCGGCAAGGGCGGGGGCAAGCGAAAGAAACTGGCGGCGCTGCATGACGGCGAAGTATATCTCAGGCAAGCACCTTCGTTGCCACGCGACCGGCGACATCGGTGAGGCGGAAGGGCCGGCCGCCGTAGGCAAAGGTGAGGTTTTCGTGATTCAGGCCGAGCAGGTGGAGCATGGTGGCATGCATGTCGTTGATATGCATCCGGTCTTCGGTGGCGTAGTAGCCGAACTCGTCGGTGGCGCCGTAGATGAACCCTTTCTTCACTCCGGCGCCGGTCATCCACATGGTGTAGCCGTAGGGGTTGTGGTCGCGCCCGTCCCCGGCTTCGGCGATGGGGGTGCGGCCGAATTCCCCGCCCCAGACGACGAGCGTATCCTCCATGAGCCCCCGCGCTTTCAAGTCCGTGAGCAGGGCGGCGATGGGTTGATCCACCTGCAGCGCGGTGCGGGTGTGCAGGCGGATGAGTTCAGAGTGCGCATCCCAACCGACTTCATTGCCGGGACCGTACTCATGGTTGATCTGAATGAAGCGAACGTTGCGTTCCGCGAGCCGCCGCGCCATCAGGCACTGCCAGCCGAAGTCGCTGGTTTCGGGGGCGTCCATGCCGTAGAGCTTCCTGGTAGCTTCCGACTCCTTCGAGATGTCGAAGGCTTCCGGCGCCACGGTCTGCATCCGGAAGGCCAGTTCGAAGCTTTCGATCCGGGCTTCGAGCTCCGGGTCGTTCTGCCACCGGGTGGCGGCCGAACGGTTCATCTTCTGGATCATGTCCAGTTCGTAGCGTTGCTGCTCCGGCGTGAGGCCGTAGTTTTTCAAGTGTTCAATGGGTTCGGCAATCTTTTCAATCGGCACCCCGCCCAAGCCGACGGCCGTGCCCTGGAAGGCCGCGGGAAGAAAGCCGGAGCTCCACTTTTTGGCGCCGCCGTGGGAGAGGCCGGGCTTCAGCGTGATGTACGCCGGCAGGTTCTGATTCTCCGTGCCGAGGCCGTAGACTACCCAGGAGCCCATGCTGGGCCGCGTGAAGGTGTTGGACCCGGTGTGCAGTTGCAGCGTCGCGCCACCATGCGCCACGCTGTCGCCGACCATCGAACGCAGCAGGCAAAGGTCATCGGCGTGCTTAGCCAGATGGGGAAACAGGCTGCTGATAGGGATGCCGCTTTGGCCGTGCTGCCGGAACTCCCAGGGCGATTTGAGCAGGTTGCCAGTGGAGCCTTCGGCGAAGGTGAGCGGGCGTTTGAAGGGCAAGGGCTTGCCGTGGTCACGGATCAGGCGGGGCTTCGGATCGAAGGTATCGAGATGCGAAGGACCGCCGTGCATGAAGAGAAAGATGACCCGTTTCGCCTTGGCGGGAAAGTGCGGCACCTTGGGACCAAGTTGGGCATGGAGCAGCCCGGCTAACCCGACCAGGCCAAATCCGCAGGAGGCGCGGCGAAGAAGGTAACGGCGAGTCATAAGTTAGTACACATAGAGAAAGTCGTTCGAGGCGATAAGGGTGCGGCAGTAACTGGCCCAGGCCAGCTCCGCGCCGCCGGGGAAGGCGGCGAGATAGGCTTGGCCGTCCCGCAGTTGTCCGGCGTCCGGATCCCGGCCGAGCACCGCCCGCCAGGCGTGGCGGACTCTTTCGTCCATTCCGCCGGACGATTTCGAGATCTGGCCGGCCAGATTTGCCGCCCGAGCAGCAACGAACTTGCTGTTCATCATGTAGAGCGCCTGCGGAGCGACATTGGTCTCCGAGCGCATCTCCGTGCTGGTGGTCCCGTCGCCGAAATCGAACAGGTTGAAGAGGCTGGATAGATTGGAGCGCCGGATGGGCAGGTAGACGGTGCGCCGGGTGGAGACGTCCGGGTCAATGCTTTTGCGGCTATCGGAGAACTCGTTGTCGGTTCCTTCGCCGGACTGGAGCGATCCGCCCATGGTCAGGTCCAGGCTGCCGTCGAGTTGCAGGAGCGAATCGCGAATCTCCTCGACGGTCTTGCGCCGCAGGGGAAAGCGGGAGAGCAGGCGGTTGTCCGCGTCTTTTTCCAGCGCGGCCGCCGAGGCCAGCACGCTCTGCTGATAGGTGCTCGACAGCAGCAGCAACCGGTGCATCCGCTTGATGGACCAGCCCTGTTCGACGAAATCCGCGGCCAACCAGTCGAGGAGTTCGCGGTGCGAGGGCCGCTCGCCAGCGAAGCCGAAGTTATTGGGTGTCCGCACTAACCCCTGCCCGAAGTGGCCTTGCCAGAGGCGGTTGACCATGACCCGCGCGGTGAGCGGATTCGCCGGGCTGGCGAGCCAGTTGGCCAACTCCAGGCGGCCACTGCCCTGGGGGATCGGCGGCTGGTTCTCGCCCGCCAAAATCAGCGGGAACCGCTTGGCAACAGGTTCGCCTTTCGACTCCGGATTCCCTCGCAGAAAGACGCGCTGCTCGACGGGCTGATCCTCGGCGACGGCGCAGGCGAAGGGCGGCTCGGGCGGGGCTTTCGCCTTGATGGCTTCGAGGTCGGCACGGAGGGCGGCGATCTGCTGGCGGGAAGATTCCGCATAGAACGCCTCCGGCTTTTCGGCGGGCAACGTTAACGGCCCTTTGCCGAGGGCGACTTCGGTATAGAAGCGGTTGTCCCCGGCCAGAAACTTGCGCTTCGGCTCGGCGTTGCGCCGGGCTACTTCGGCGAGGAACTCGGCCTGATATTGCGTGGCCGACTCGGGTGCCTCATAGAAGCGTTCGAGATGCGCCCGGCGCTCCTTCGACGGCTTCAGGTAGGCAGCCCAGCGCTGCAGCAGGGCCACCTCCAAACCGGCCGGAGCGGCGACCGCGGCCGCATCGGCGCCTTCGGCGTAGACCTTCCGGGCGGCGAGCATGTAGTCGGCCAGGCGGGGCGCGTGGAGATCCCGGTAGCGGCGGCCCTCGGCGGCGATCACAGCATTGATATCCGCCTGTTTGGCGGCGACCAGCGTCTGATGCGCCTCATATTCCGCCGCGACCGGCTTGGCGACCAGCGGCGCATAGTAGAGCTTCGAAACCGTGCCCTCGATCTGCGCCAGTTGCTTCGTACTCGCGAAGATGGAGGCCAGCGAATAGTAGTCCTTGATCGATACGGGGTCGAACTTATGGTCGTGGCAGCGGGCGCAAGAGATGGTCAGACCCAGGAAGGCTTTGCCGGCAACGTCGATCTGTTCGTCGACGATGTCATAAAACATTTTCACTTTGTCCTGTTCGGCGACCAGTTTGGGCCCGAGCGCCAGGAAGCCAGTGGCGATGATGCCGGCCGTGTTCACCGCCTGCCCGGCCGGAGGCGGCAGCAGGTCGCCGGCGATCTGTTCGCGGACGAACTGATCGTAGGGCAGGTCGGCGTTGAAGGCGTTGATGACGTAGTCGCGATAGCGCCAGGCGTGGGGATAGCGGTAGTCTTCGTCGGCGCCGGTGGAATCGGCGTAGCGCGCGACGTCCATCCAATGGCGGCCCCACTTTTCGCCATACCGCGGCGAAGCGAGGAGCCGGTCGACCACCTTGGCAAAGGCGTCCGGCGCTCCATCGGCGACAAAGGCATCCGCCTCCTGGGCGGTGGGTGGCAGGCCGGTCAGGTCCATGGTGACGCGGTGTAGCAGGGTCCGCTTGTCGGCCGGCGGAGCGGGCGTCAGCTGTTGGGCTTCGAGTTTGGCCAGGATGAAGCGGTCAACCGGCGAGCGCACCCATGCTGCGTTGCGGACGGCGGGCAGCGGGGGCTTCGCGACGGGGCGGAAGGACCAGAACTCTTTCTGCGCGCGGCTGTATCCCTTCTTGGTGGCCGGCTCCGCCACGGCCACGTCGCCGCCGGGCCACGGCGCCCCGCGCTCGACCCAGGTGCGCAGAACCGCCAGTTCGGCATCGGGCAGCTTACCGGTAGGCGGCATCTTCAGCCGCTCGAGATAGCTGGTTACCTGCAGCAGCCGGCTGTGGGCCGGATCTCCTGCCACCACGACCGGCCCGGTATCGGCGCCCTTGCGGAAGCCGGCGGCGGTGGTCAAATCGAGACCGGCCTGTGCCGTCTTCGGGTTATGGCAACCCTGGCAGCGGCTGGCCAGCACCGGCCGGACACTCTTCTCGAAGTACTCTTCGGGAGTTGATTGGGCCCAGGCGGCCGCGACGAAGAAGAGAGAAGAGAGGAACCTGCGCATGGTAGCGTTGCAGCCCATTCTACCGGCTCCCTAGCGGGCGAAGAACGTAGCTTCGGCCGTTCGCCGCAGAACCCAATCCCGGTCGTCGGTCGAGAGGAACGGCATCTGGTCCCGGATCAGCGCGAGCGAAGGCGCATACTGGTGCCCCTCGCCCACCTGAAACGGGCAATCGCTCGCCCACATTACGCGCCGGGGGCCGAAGTCTTCAAAGACCCGCCGGAAGAGCGGCTTCAAATCGGTGTAGGGCGCCTGCTTCTTGCCGAGCGCGTAAAAGGCGGAGGCTTTGACCTTCACGAGCGGGTGCCGGGCGAGAGCCGAGAGGCGGCGGATGTCGGCGTCGCGAATGGTGCCATCGGCGCCGATCCGCGCAAAATGATCGATCACCACGGGGGTGCGGGGGAAGCGTTCGCACATCTTGTCGAGCGCCGGCAACGCCTCCGGCCCCAGCAGCATACACATGGCCAGGCCCTGCTCGGCGCCCGCCCGCCACATGGCCTGGACGCCGGGCTGTTCAAAATCGTTGCCGCCGACCAGGCGAAATCCGCGCACGCCCTGGGCCGCCAACTGGCGCATCGCCTGCGCGGGATCCGGACCGTTCGGATCGACGATGCCGACGCCCGAAAACACGCCCGGATGCGCCCGCATGCAATCGAGCATGTAGGAGTTATCGAAGCGATAGAAGCTCATCTGGATGAGCACGATCCGGGTGACGCCGGCGGGCTTGGTCTGGACGAACAGGTCGTCCGGGGTGAACCGGGGCGGCGGGTAGTCGCGTTGGCCCGCGGCCCGCGGATAGCGCGTCTGATCATCAGTCCAGACGTGAACGTGCGCGTCGATTCCGGGAGGCATGGCAATGGTCAGTATACTGTGCAGATGCGAAAAGCCGGGGTGGCAAACCTGTTGTTGGCGCTGCTCGTGACCTCACTGGTCATCAACTATCTCGACCGCGGCGCCCTTTCGGTTTCCGCGCCGCAGATCTCGCGGGACTTACAACTAACGCCCGCCGACATGGGCGTCCTCTTCTCGGCCTTCTTCTGGAGTTATGCCAGTTTCCAGTTAGTGGCCGGGGCCCTCGTGGACCGCTATCCGCTCCGGTGGGTCTACGCGGTGGCCTTCCTGATCTGGTCGCTGGCGACGGCGGCGGTTGGCCTGGTGGAAAGCTTTGGCGCGCTGCTCGTTGCCCGTCTGTTTCTGGGTGTGGGCGAAAGCGTGGCCTTTCCAGCATCGTCGAAGATCATTGTGCGCTTCTTCCCGGAGGAGCGCCGCGGCCTGGCCAATGCGCTGGTGGATGTCGGCACCAAGGCCGGCCCCGGACTCAGCACGCTACTGGGCGGCCTGGCCGTGGCGCATTACGGCTGGCGCGCCATGTTCCTGGTGGCCGGCCTCGGCAGCCTGGTCTGGCTCATCCCGTGGCTCCTGCTCCGGGTGCCGGAAGAGATCGTCGAACCGGGCGCCGAGGCGAAGCGGCCCGGCTGGGGGGATATGCTGCGGCTCCGGCAGTTATGGGGGACCTCGCTGGGCATGTTTGCTTTGGGTTACGTCTGGTATTTCCTGCTCTCGTGGCTCCCGACCTACCTCGTGCAGGAGCGCGGGCTTTCGATGAGCAGCATGGCCACCCTCGGCTCCACGCCTTTCTGGGCGATGGGCCTGGCTTCGCTGGCCGGCGGCTGGAGTTCAGATCGTTGGATCGCCCGCGGCGCTTCGCCGAGCCGCGTCCGGATGAGCTATGCCGTCGCGGGGCTTCTGCTGTGCGGCGTCGCGATTTTGCCAGCAGCCATCGTTTCGAGCGCCGACCATTCCATTGCTCTCATCACCGCCGCCTGCGTCTTCCTCGGCTTGTTTACATCCAACGTCTGGGCGATTTCCCAGACGCTGGCCGGCCCGCTCGCGGCCGGCCGCTGGACCGGCATCCAGAACGCCATCGGCAACCTGGGCGGGGTGCTCTCGCCGCTGTTCACCGGCTGGATCGTGAAGGAGACCGGCTCATTTTCCCTCGCGTTCTGGGCCGCCGCCGGGGTGTTGCTCCTGGGCGCGGCCAGTTATTGGATCATGGTGGGGAAGATCCAACCGGTCCAATGGAAATCATGAACGACGTCCTGAATACGCTCGCCGATCTGGTGAGAATCAACAGCATCAACCCCGCCTACGAAGGCGGTGTAGGCGAAGAAGCCGTGGCGCGCTACGTGGAGGACTTTTTCACCCAGCGGGGGATCGAAACCTGGCGCCAGCCGGTGGCCCCCGGCCGCGACAATGTCATCGCCCGGCTGCCGGGAGCCCAGCCGAACCGGCGCGTTGTTCTCGAAGCCCACATGGACACCGTCTCGACGACGGGCATGACGATCGACCCGTTCGACCCGGTGATCCGCGACGGCAAACTCTATGGCCGGGGCTCCTGCGACACCAAGGCCGGGCTCGCCACGATGATGCACGCCTTGGCGTACTTTAAGGAGAACGGCCTGACGCCGCCGTGCGAAGTCTGGCTGGCCGCCGTGGTGGATGAGGAGTACACGTTTCTTGGGGTCCGCAAACTTTGCGACGAAGGCCTTCGCGCCGACGCCGCGATTGTGGCCGAACCGACGGAGTTGCGCGGGGTAACCGCGGCGAAGGGCGTTCTGCGTTGGCGGCTGCGGACGCGCGGGAAAGCGGCGCATAGCGCCAAGCCGCATCTGGGCCGCAACGCCATCCAGCACATGGGCCACGTGCTCCGAGTGCTCGAAGAGCCGATTCCGACCGCGGCCCATCCCCTGCTTGGCCCGGCCACGCTGAACGTCGGCCTCATCCGGGGCGGCGAGCAGATCAACTTCGTCCCGGAGGTTTGTGAGATCGCCATCGACCGCCGGCTGCTGCCGGGCGAGGATCCCGAAGCGGTGTGGGCGGCCACGAACCGGCGGGTCAGCGAACTGCCGGACATCACTGTGGAAGCCGACGCGCCGTATCTCGCCGATGGGCCGCTTGAAACAGACCCCAGCGACCCAGCCGTCCGCACCGCGCAGCAGGTGCTGAGCGGGCTGGGCCTCGACCCCGCGCCCGTGGGCGTCCCGTTCGGCAGCGATGCCAGCAAACTCGCCCGCGCCGGCATCCCGAGCCTGATATTCGGGCCCGGCAGCATCGACCGGGCCCATGCCGCGGTGGAGTATGTGGAGTGCGATCAGGTGCTGACCGCACTCCGGTTCCAGATCGGCTTTCTTCAGCAGTTCCGCTAACGCACGGCCACGGTCACCTCCGCAGGCGCCCCGAGGCTGACGAGGGCGGCGCCGGGCGGCAGGGAGGCCGGCAGGCGCAGGTTCAACTGCTGGATCCCTGCCGGCAGACCCGGGGCCGGCCCGGCGTAGAGCACGGCGGCCGGCAAGCCCCCAACCGTCACGGTAGGCTGCGCGTCCGCCCCGGTGGCATACAGCACCACCACGGATCCCGGCGCCGCCGGCCGCTCGACGGAATTCACGCTGCCATCCTGGTTCAGGGCGGCAGCCGCCCCGTAGCCATTGCGGCTCGTCGTGAAGATGCCCGGTGCGCTGTTCCGTACCGTCACCGTCTCCGCCCGGGAGTTGCCCACTTCAAACCGGGTGACGCCTTGCGCCGACGGCGGCACCTGCACCGTCAGCCGGTCCGGCTCGCTCCACAGCGGTTCCACCAACGTGCCGTTCACCCGCACCGGCTGGCCGGCAAGATTGACCCCGAAGAGGGTCACGGCGCTGCCCGCCGCCACGGGTCCGGGCCGCAAGGTAGCCGCATTCACCACCCCCGCGTTCGCAACCCGCGGCCCGGCGCCGGGAAAGTAAGCAGGAAACAGATCGCCCGCGGGCCAAGCCGGCGTCGCCAGAACGGTGTTGGTCAAGCCGGTCTGCACCTCGTCGAAGAACTCCTGCAGCCGTTCGACATCCGGAAGATGGTTCGCCGCAATAGCGAAACTCACGCCGTTCAGTCCGCGGAACATCCAAGCGGCCGTGCCCGGCAGCGCGCCGTCATGGTCCCAGCGGAGGCCAAACCGCGTATTGACGATTCCCCACCCCAAGCCGTACCAGGAATCGACTCCGGCCCGCACATAAGCCGGGCGTTCGGTGATCAGCCGGACCGTCTCCGGCCGGAGCAGCGTGCCGGCATCGAGCGCCACCAGCAACCGGGCCAAGTCCGGCATCGACGCCAACCATCCCCCGCCCGATTCAAAGATGCGCAAGTGAAACGTGCCATACGTCGAGGGCGACTCCTCCGGCAGCCCGGCGAAGATAGAGGGGCCGGTCCGGTCCTTGTCCCAGTACCGCACCTCCCCGGGCTGCCGTTCGGTCAACAGGGAGCCCGCAATGCGCATCCGCTGAATGCCGAGTGGGGCGAGGATCTTTTCCCGCATGTAGCTCTCATAGCGCTGCCCCGCAGCCTTTTCGATCACATCGGTCAGCAGGAGCAAGCCGACGTTCGAATAGGAATACCGTTCCCCGGGCGCGGACGCCAGCGGCAGGTTTTCGAGGATGAAGTCCAGAACGGCAGCCCGGTCCGGCGGTAGGTTGGCCTCCAGCGCTTGCAGTGTCTCCCGGTCTGGAAACGTCGGGTCGAACCCCCAAAACTCAAGGTCGAGCCCCGCCGAATGCTGCAGCAGATGACGCACGGTGATATCGGCGTAGCGAGGGTCCGCCGCGGCGGTACGCCCGACGTAGGCCAGCACTTTCGTATCGAGGCTGACCTTGCCCTCCTCGACAAGTTTCATCACCGCGATCGCCGTGATGGGTTTCGATACGCTGGCGACACGAAATAGCGAGTCCGGCTGCACCGGCTCGTTCGTGGTCACATCCGCGATCCCGAAGCCGCGCGTATACACCAAACGTCGATCTTTGGCGATGGCCACGGCGGCCCCGGGAATCTGATACTTGGCTAGCAGCGCGGTCACCGCGCGTTCAACCATGGCGAACTCCGGCGCCTCAGGGCCGGTCTGGGCCGGGGCAACAAGGCTCCCGGCAAGCAACAGGGAAAGCAGTAGCGGCTTCATATCCCGAGTTTGCAGCGGCTCCCTAATCGGATCATGTGCCGAAGGAGAGGATTTTCTCTATGACTTTCGGCACAGGCGCCGGGCCGGCGCGGTCTGGGAAGATGAACCCTATGGGCGCCAGTCGAACCTACTTTCGTGCGTGCGGACTCGTGGTGTGGCTGGTGATGGCCATCGCACAACTCGCCGAGGATGGGGCCAAAGGCGAGCCGGTTTGGCCCGTTGCGGTGGGCGCAGGCCTGTTCGCCGCCGCCTTCTGGCACAACACACGCCCCGGTGGCGGCGCCACGTGGCAGCGGTGGGCCATCGCTCTGCTCGCGCTGCAGTGCCTCGGCGCCACGCTGGTTTCCGCCGAAGTGCTGGTTCTCGTGGCGATGCAGGTGCCGTTGGTGTTCGGGCCGCATGGGCGGGTACGCTGGATGGCGGGCCAATTCCTGTGGCTGGCCTGCCTGGCCGGCGCATCGCTCTCAATCGGCGGCTTTGAGCCCACCTTCGGCTACTCGCACCTGCCCTGGGCCGCGCAAGTTACCGTCACCATTCTCCTGGTTTGTCTCTGGCAGGGTTTCGCCTTTTTCGCCGCGGTTGTGCTTGAAAATGCCGAACGTACCGGCCGGGAACTGGCTTTGCGCAACGGCGAACTGCAGGCGACGCAAACTCTGCTAGAGGAGTCCGCCAAGCTCGGCGAACGCCTTCGCATCTCCCGGGAGCTCCACGATTCGGCCGGCCACCTGCTCACCGCCTTGAGCGTCAACCTCCAGTTGGCGGCGCGGATCGTCGAAGGGCCCGGCGCCGAACAGGTTCGCCGCGCTCACGTGGTGGCGCGGACGCTACTGACGGAGGTGCGGGAGGTGGTCGGGGCCATGCGTGACGAGGCCACGATCAACGTCGGCCTGGCCGTGCAGCAGTTGGCCGCCGCCGTGGTGCGCCCGGCGATTCACGTCGACATCCGGAACGATTTCGAGGTGGCCGACCCCGCGCGCGCCCACGCGCTCTTCCGGTGTGTGCAAGAGATGATCACCAACACCATGCGCCATGGCGACGCGCGCAACCTGTGGTTGTACCTGGGCGTGGTGGATGGCCGCATGAAGCTGGAGGCGCGCGACGACGGCAAAGGCTGCAGCAATCTCCGCGAAGGCAACGGCCTCCGCGGTATGCGGGAACGCCTGGAGCAGTTTGACGGCTGGTTACTGGTTGAAACCGCGCCAAATGCCGGGTTCTCCTACCGGCTCGAAATTCCTCTGCGCGCGGAGCAGTCATGATTCGGGTTTTGCTGGTGGATGACGAGCAGTTGGTCCGCAGCGGCATCCGGGGCCTACTTGGGTTGCGCGACGATATCGAAGTGGTGGGCGAGGCCGCGGGCGGGGAGGAGGCGGTTGCGATGATCGGCGCCCTAAAACCGGATGTTGTCCTGCTCGATGTGCGCATGCCGGTTGTGGGAGGTATCGAAGTGCTCCGCCGCGTTGCCAAGCCAGGACCGTTGCCATCGGCCATCCTGCTGACCACCTTCGACGATGACGAGGTGCTCCTGCGCGGCATCCGGGCGGGGGCGCGGGGATTTCTGCTCAAAGACGTCTCACTCGAACGGCTGGCTGACGCCATCCATGTGGTGGCGCGGGGCGGAACGATAATCCGGCCCGCGATTACGGAACGGATCGAGCGCAGTGCAGAGCGCCTGGCGGCGCCGCCGGGCGGATGGGAGAACGTCGAGACGCTCACGCCACGCGAGTTGCAGGTGCTGCGTCTGGTAGCCGGGGGCTATAGCAACAAAGAGATCGGCGAACTCCTCTCCACGAGTGAGGGCACCGTGAAGAATCAGGTTTCGGCTGTCATCGCCAAGTTGGGTGTTCGAGATAGGACCCGCGCTGTGCTGAAAGGGCTGGAACTGGGCTTGATCTAAACTGAGTTGATGAGCGAGACGCCTCCCTCCCATGAGCCCCCTGATCTCCGCCGTTGGCCGGCCGCTCTGCTCCTGCTTGCCACCCTCTTGGGCTTTTACTGGAAGCTCATTCTAACGGATCAGTTCACCTGGCTGGGGGGCGAAGACAACGCCAACCAGGTTCTGCCGTGGCTGCAGTTCCAGGCCCGCGAATGGCAAGCCGGACGCATCGCTTTGTGGGACCCGAACCATTACGGCGGCCAGTCGCTGATTGGCCAGGCACAGCCCGGCGCGGCGTATCCGCTCAATTGGCTGCTCTTCCTGCTGCCGCTGCGCGAGGGCTATCTCAGCATGAAAGTGCTGCACTGGTACTACGTCGTCACGCATTTGCTGATGGCCGGGTTCGCCTATCTCCTGGCCCGCGAACTGGGCTGCCGCCGCCGGGCGGCGATCGTGGGCGGCATCGCCTTTCCGTTGACGGGCCTGCTCGGCCGCCTCGACTGGCCGCAGATGTTCAACGGAGCCACCTGGATCCCGCTTGTCCTCTTGGGCCTGTTGCGGGTCGCGCGTTCGGCGAAACCCATTGTCCCGGCGGCGCTGAGCGGGTTCGCCCTTGGCATCGCCTGGCTGAGCGGGCATCACCAGATCCCGATCTATCTTTCGCTCGCCGCCCTTGGCCTCTGGCTATGGATGTTGCGGCGCGACCGGAGCCTGCTCCCCTCGTTCGGCGCCTTCTGGCTCATGGCCGGCGCGGCGGGGGCGCTGCAGATCCTGCCGGCGATGGAGTACGGCCGGCAGTCGGTGCGCTGGGTGGGCGCGGCCGAGCCAATTACGTGGGGCCAGAAGGTTCCCTACACCGTCCTCGGCGAGTTCGGCCTGCAGCCCGCCTCGCTCCTGGGCATTCTCTTCCCCGGTCTGTTTGTCCACTCCGATCCGTTTCTCGGCGTCACGCTCTTCGCATTGGCCCTGGCCGGGCTGGCTCTCGCCTGGCGGCACTGGCCGGCCCGCGCGATGGCGGGCGTTGCTCTGGGCGGACTGATCTACTCGCTGTCGAGCTATACGGCACTGCACGGCATTCTCTACAGTCTGCTGCCGGAGGTGGATAAGGCCCGCAGCCCTTCGATGGCGATCGTGCTGTTTTCTCTCGGCGCGGGCATGCTGGCCGCCTTGGGTCTCGACCGGATGGCCGAGGAACCCGAAAGCCCGTGGCTCGTCCGGCTCCGCAATGGCGCGCTGGTTTTCGGTTCGCTGGTTTTCGTTTTGCGGTTGGGAATCGCCAAGACAAGCCAGTTCGCGCGCCGGAACGACGATGGCGATCTGGTGATTGCCTTGGCCGCCCTGCTGTTCGGCCTGCTGCTGCACGGCTGGAAAACCCGCAACGTGACGTGGCCCGCATTGTGCAGCGGCGCCCTGCTGCTGGTGCTGGTGGAGGCCAGCAACGGCGGCAACTCCATGCTGCCGCACCGGAGCCATGCAGAAGCCATGCAGTTGCTCAAAGGGCTCGAGGAACATCGCGATATCGCGCAGTTCCTGCGGCAACAGCCCGGCCTCCACCGGGTGCAGGTTGACGACAAACTGATTCCCTACAACTTCGGCGATTGGCACGGGCTCCACCAGGACAGCGGCTACCTCGCCAGCCTGCCGCTCAACGTCCGTCAGTTCGGCTTTCACACGACGGCCGTCAAGCGCCTAATGGGCGTCGCCTTCGCGGTGGGCGCGCAGCCGACCGAGTTCCACAAACAGGAGGTGTTTACCGGATCCACCGGCCTGAAGGTCTACGCCAACCCCGATGTGCTGCCGCGCGCCTTCGCTGTTCATGACGTGTTCCGGATCGGGGACCGCCGCGGCGCGGGGGACCATCTCAACCAGATGGAGAGCGTGCTTGGGCAGAAGAGCTTCGTGGACACCGAAGCGCCGGCGCTTGACAGCTGCTCCGGCGCGGATGCGGTGAAAATCCGCAGCTACGCTCCCGGCCGCGTGGTGCTGGATGTGACGATGGCTTGCCGCGGCATGGTCATCCTGACCGACACTTATGCTCCTGGCTGGACCGCCAGCGTCGACCAGCAGGCCGTTCCGCTCTACGAAGCCTATGCGCTGGTCCGCGGGGTGGTGGTGCCGGCGGGGACCCACACCGTCCAGTTCCTCTACCGGCCCACGAGTGTCCTTTGGGGCGCCGGGCTTACGTTGTCTGCCGGCCTGGTCTCGCTGGGCCTCGCGATTTCCGTAGCCCGCAAACGCTGGCAAAACAGCCGGGCGATCCCGGCGCCATAGAGGCACAAAACCGCCGTGGCCCATCCCAACTGCCCGCCTCCCCAAAGAGCGGTGCGGCTCTGGCGGGAGAAGATCGGCCCGCCCCAGTCGCCATACCACCGATACAGGGAAGCCAAGCCCGCGGCGCCGTCGTAGCCGGCATAGAGCGGAAACAATTTCACGAAGTATGTCGTCACCAGCAGGTAGAGACTCAACAGACAGAGGCCGCGGGCGACCCAGCGTCCCACTCCCGGCTGGGCGCCGCATCCGGCGGCGGCCAGCAGAAATAATCCCGGCAGGAGTCCCGCCGTGTGCCAAGGGTTGGCATTCGCGAAGACCTGGCCATTGCGGGCGCCGTGGAGAACCATGGCGTAGAGCGGAATGATCGCAAACAGAGCCGTTCCACCGGCGAGGATCCACTCCGCCGGTGGAACGCGCCGCCGCCAAGCCTTCTTTACCCACAACCCAAGAGCTCCGGCCAGCAGGATCAGATAGACATTGAGAGTATCCGCCGAGTAAGTCCCAAATGAGTTATTCGATGTCCACAATCCCGCTCGCGCCATGCCCAGCAGAGACTCCGGCCAATTCATCCGGGCCGCCGCTGTCAGCATGGCTTCCAGCGAGACCGCCCGGACCGCTTCCTGCAGGCCGCTGAGCGATCCGTAGAGCTCGAGGTTGCGCCAATACCAGGGCCCCGCCAAGGCGGCAGAGGCGGCGACCACCCACCCCAGATGACGCCTGCCAACCAGCAGCACCACCGGCACAAAGACCAGGAAGTAGGACTTCGCCAACAGTCCTGCCGCCAGAACTGCGCCCATCGCCAAAGCCGTTCGGCGTCCGGGAGTGCTCCAGTAGGATTCCACCACCAGAAACAGCAGCAGAATCAGGGGCAGCGATAACCAGTCGTTGGCGATGTGCGCCACCGAACCATAGACGTTCTGCAGCGAGAGAAAGCAGAAGGCCATCGTGTGCAGGTACTCTTCCGGAATGCTCATGCGGCGTCCCAAGAGGGCAAAGACCGCCAGGTACATCCCCACCGCCAGCAGAGCGCCGCAGCCGCGCAACCACAAAACGCGGGTCAGGAGGGGCGCCTCCCGCATTGCGTAATCCACCGGGGCCAGCACCAGATAGGCCAAGGGGGGCTGCTGCGCTTCGTAGTTGCTTCCCTGTGGCTCAGCACGGGCTTGCACCGGCAAACGTTCCAAGGCCAACCGCCGCCGCCACTGCTCCGGCTCCGGCAGCGCGAAGTACTCGCGGTAACTCGTAAGTTCCGGCAGTTGCCGTTCCCAAACCGGGCTTACCGGCGACAGTTTCCAGGCCTCGAGAATCTCCCGGCTGAGCGGCGAAACGTCAGAGACGGGCCAGCTTCGCCGATCGACCAAATGTTGCACGTATCCGTAATGGAATGGCTCGTCATACCCTTCCCAGAGCGGCAACAGGGCCAGATACACAAAGGCGTGCCCCCACCCGTAGAGCAAGAGCAGGCTCCAGCGCCATCGAGAGTTGAGAAAGATCATCAGACGCGCCGAGCATATCACCACCCCGAAGGACCCGCTGTGTTATCCTCATGGCTTCCGAGGTGCTCCCGCTTCGCGGCGGGAGATTAAAAGGGAACCTGGTGTAACTCCAGGACTGCCCCGCAGCGGTAACAGGGAACGAAAGCGGCATCCACACACTGGCTCTGATCGAAGAGTTGGGAAGTAGCCGCCGGTAGGCGAAAGCGCCCTGAAGTCCGAAGACCTGCCCGGAACAGCCACCCATGGCTGATTTCACTATGCCCTCGAGGGAGGGGCAGGAGCGTAATGATCTCATTCTTTCTGATTTGTTTTGCCGGACTCCACGGCCTCGTGGAAGATCCGCAGGGGAAACCCGTGGACGGCGCCGAAGTGCTCCTCTACCGGGGAACCACCATTGAACGGACCCGCACCCAAGCCGGGCGCTTCGAGTTTCCGAACGCAACCGGTAAGGCCCTCGTCGAAGTGGCCGCCGCAGGCTTCCGCCGCGTCTCGCGGGAAGTAGAAGACAACCAGGTCATTCGGCTGGAAGTCGCCGGAGTGGATCAACGCATCGTCATCACCGCGCAAGGGACCGCGCAGGCGCTCGACGAAGCGGCCAAATCGACTTCGCTGCTCGACGCCGAAGACCTCTCCCGCCGTAACGAAAACAACGTCGCCGAGGCGCTGCGCGACGTCCCCGGCCTGCTGATCCGGAACCTCGGCGGCCCCGGCCAACTCTCTACCATTCGCTCGCGCGGTCTGCGCGCCGAAGCCACGGCCGTACTCATTGATGGTCTGCGCTTTCGTGACGTCGCCGCCATTCAAGCCGACGCCAGCGGCTTCGTCGGCAATCTCAATGTCATTAACCTCAGCCGGGTGGAGGTCCTCCGCGGCTCCGCCTCTTCGCTTTATGGCACGAACGCCGCCGGCGGCACCATCAATCTGGTGACCGATACCGGCGGCGGGCCGGTCCACGGCGGAGTTCTCGTGGAAGGGGGCGGCCTTGGTCTGCTCCGCGCCCGCGCCAACGCCGGCGGCGCCTGGAAGAAGTTAGCCTACAGCGCGGGGCTGCTGCACATCAACGTCCGCGACGGCATTGATGGCAACGACGCCTCCCGCAGCTCCGGCGCGCAGGCGTTCGCCAAGTACAGCCTCTCGTCGACCTCCTCGTTCTCCGGCCGGCTGTTCGCCTCCGACGATTTCGTGCAGACCAATGCCAGCCCCACGACCAGCGGCATTCCAGCCGCCAACTGGCCCACTTCCGGAATCATCGCCTCCCTGCCCGGCAGGACCTACTTCCCCGGCCGCGACGATCCCGATAGCCGCCGCTCCGGCCGCTTCGTCAGCACTGCGCTGATCTACCGGCAGACGCTGGCCCCCACCGTGGACCTCCAGGCCAGCTACCAAAACCTCAACACGGCCAGGAACTTTCAGAACGGCCCGGCCGGGCCCGGCTTTCAGCCCACGGTGCCCAACCTGAGTGAGTTTGACGGCACCATCAACACCGCCGAAGCCCGTTTGAACTGGCGGCCGGCGGCTTGGTGGACCCTGACGGGCGGCTATGAGTTCGAACGCGAAACCTACCGCAACGCCGACGATAACCGCTTGCCCACGGCCAATCGCGTCGCCGTCCAGACCCAGGCCGCGCAGCGGTCGAACGCCCTCTATTTCGCGAGCCAAATGGCCTTCGCCGGCCGCCGCCTGTTGCTCTCTGTCTCCGGGCGCACGCAGGATTTCACCCTGGACCGGCCCCGCTTTATCTACACCGGCAACGCCGATAACTATGAGCGGGCTGCCATCGCCACCGCTCCCCGCGCCTGGACCGGCGATGTTTCTCTCGCCTACTTCTTTCCACGCTCCGGCACGAAGCTGCGCGCCCATGGCGGCAACGCCTATCGGGCCCCGGGGCTGTACGAACGCTACGGTTCGGGCTTCTTCTTCAGTTCCGCTCTTGGCGGCGTGGTCTACAGCCCGTACGGCGATCCCCGGCTGGCCCCGGACCGCTATAACTCGGCGGACGGCGGCATCGACCAGTACCTCTTCCGCGATAAACTGCGGCTGAGCGGCACTTTGTTCTACACGCGTACCGTGTCCAACACGCAATTCGACTCCTCGGCCAGCATCGTCCGTCCCGCCACGGACCCGTTTCGCCGCACCTCCGGCTACTACAACGGCTCGGGCGGCATCTCCCGCGGAGTGGAAACCTCGGTCGAACTGCGCCCGGTTCGCGGCACCATGCTGCGGTCCTCCTATTGGTTCATCAACTCCGACACGGACCAGGACCTGACGGTCCGCGGACTCTGGACGGCTCTGGGGATCCCGCGGCATTCCTGGAGCGCCGTGGTGATGCAGCAGCTCGGACGCCGGACCGAACTGACCGTGGATTTCTTCCGCTCCTCCAGCTACTACAACGCCTTTTTCGCGGGCTCCGGCAGCCGGGCCTTCCGCTTTGAGGGCGCGACGAAGATCGACGTCGTCCTCAGCCATGAGTTACTCCGCTCCGACACTTACTCGGTGCGGATTTATGGCAAGGGCGACCAGATCCTGAACCGGACTTACTATGAGAACGGATTCCGGGCCGCCGGAGCCACCGGTCTCGCCGGACTGCAGGTTCTTTTCCGATGATCTGGCTCTTCCTGCTGGCGGCGGCGATTCCGGAGCGCATCGTCTCGACGGCGCCCAGCTTCACGGAGATGCTGTTTGCCGTCGGCGCCGGGGACCGGGTGGTGGCGGTGTCTACCTACTGCCACTTCCCTGCCCCGGTGGAGCGGCTGCCCCGCATCGGCACCTATCTCGAACCGAACGTGGAGGCGATCCTTCGCCTCCGCCCGGATCTGGTGCTGCTGCATGCGGAACACCCGCAGATCGTTCGCCAGTTAAAGGCCGCCGGAATCGCGACGCTGGCTTTGCGGAACACGGGCCTCGAAGAGACACTGCGCTCGGTGGCCGAAATCGGCCGGGCCGTGGGCCGGGAGCGCGAAGGCATCGCCCTCGAAGCCAGACTGCGCGATGGCCTCGCCGCGATGCGCAGCCAAACGGCCCGCCCGAATCCGCCGACTTTACTCTTCATCGTCGGCCGCACCCCGGGCCGCCTGGATGGCATGTTGGCCGTGGGGAAGGGCTCCTATCTGAACGACTTGATTAGTGCCGCGGGCGGGCGCAACGTCCTGGCCGATTCGCCCATCGCCTATCCGAAGATCTCCGTCGAAGGGGTGCTGCGGCTCAATCCCGATGTGATTGTCGACATGGGGGATATGACCGCCACGAGCGGGGTCTCGCCGGAGCATATCACCGCCGTGGTCCGCCTTTGGAACGCCGTGCCGGCGCTTCGCGCGGTGCAACGAAAGAAGGTTTTCGCCGTCGCCTCGGACATCTACGTGGTGCCTGGCCCGCGGGTCCTCGATGCGGCCGCGGCCTTCCGGAGGATGCTCGAGTGATCCGGCTGGTCCTCGACGGCCTGGAGTTCGCCTACCCGGGCGGCAAGCCGGTGCTCCGCGGGATCGACGCGGTGGCCGAGAAGCCGGCGCTAATCGGCATCATCGGCCCGAATGGCGCCGGGAAGTCGACGTTGCTCGACCTGATCGCGGGCCACCGCGTGCCGAGCGCCGGGCGCTGCACGCTCGAGGGCCGCGCCATCCATGAGATCGAGCGCGCAGCCCTCTGCCGGCAGATCGCACATGTGCCGCAACTGGTCCCCGCGGAGGTTCCCTTGACGGTGGAAGAGGTGATCCTCACGGGCCGCCTGCCCCACGGCCGCGGCCTGTTTGAAAACGAAGAGGACCAGGCGGCCATGGAACGGGCGATCACGCGTACCCATCTCGAAGCCTTTCGCGGCCGCCGTTTCGGCGCGCTCAGCGGAGGCGAGAAGCAGCGGGTGTTACTGGCCGCCGCCGTCTGCCAGAGCGCGCCCATCATTCTGCTCGATGAGCCGAGCGCCCATCTCGACCCGGAGAACGAGGCCGCCATGTGGGAGCTGCTGCGGGAGTTGCAGCAGGCCGGGCACCTGATCCTGGTCGTCACCCACCATCTCACCCTCGCCGCCCAGCACTGCGACCGGATCTGGCTGCTCGAACAGGGCCGGCTGGCGGCCGATGCCGTACCGTGCGAAGCCTTCGAACCGGCCCGCCTCGAACGCGTCTTCCGGGTTCCATTCCACTGGCACCAGAGCGCGGAAGGAAGAGTGTTTCTGACCTATGGCCGTTGACCCGCGTCAAAAGATCGGCTCCGTCGTCTTGACGGCCACGCTGGCCGCGTTGGCCGTGGCCGCGGTCACGCCGCTCTTGGGCGGCTCCGGCATGGATTACGCGAGACTCTGGCGCGGCGAATCCCCGGATTGGGAGATCTTCGTCAATCTACGCGTCCCGCGCACTTTGCTCGCATTTCTCGCCGGAGCGGCCTTGTCGGTGGCGGGGGCGCTCTACCAGGCGATCCTCCGCGAGGCCTTGGCCACGCCGTCCAGTCTGGGCGTGACAGCCGCGGCGGCGCTGGGAGCCGTGGGCGCCATCGCGCTCGGCAGCGGGGAGGAGACGGGCTTCCCCGTCGTATGGGCCGCGGCGCTGGTTGGTTCCGGCGCGGTGATCGCGTTCGTCGCCGCGCTCGGCCGCGTGAAGCGATTTACCGCATTTACCCTGCTGCTGACCGGGATCGCGCTCAGCGGCATCTGCACCGCCCTGATCCTGCTGCTGCATAGTCTGGCCGGGATTACGCGATCCTTTCAGATCGCCCACTGGCTGATGGGCGGCATTGATGCCGTGGAGTACTCGGTGCTCGGCTGGCTCGCCGGGGCGATCGCACTGGGGACGTGGTGGAGCATCCGGCAGGCGCGGGTGCTCAACGTGTTGATGCTAGGCGAAGCCTGGGCGGCGGGCCGGGGCGTCGATTGCCGGCGGGTGACCTGGCAGGGATTCGCGGTCGGCGCGATGCTGGTGGGTAGCGTCACCGCGGTCACTGGCCCGATTGGCTTCGTCGGTCTCATCGTGCCCCATCTGCTCCGTCGCATGCTGGGTTCCGACTACCGGCTGCTGATCCCGGTTTGCTGGCTGGGCGGAGGCGCGTTTCTGGTTGTTTGTGATGCGATCTCCCGCAGCATCCTCGCCCCGGTGGAGATTCCCGTCGGCGTGACCACGGCGCTGCTGGGAGGCCCGTTCTTCGTCTGGCTGCTGTGGAGCCGGTAGGGGAGCCCGCGCAAAGAGCAACCAAAAGAGACATACTGAAAGAGAACCCACGATCTTTCTGTAACTTTGGTTGGTATCGCCGATAAGGCCAGCTAGGAGGTGCACTTGGAGTTTTCACCCGTCGATGGCCGAGTAGGCATCCGTAATTCGGTCCGCGTGGGAGGCACCGGCGACAGAACCCTGGTTTTTTCCCACGGTTTCGGGTCTGACCAGTCGATGTGGCGGCATGTAGCGCCTGCGTTTCTCGATCGCTACCGCGTCGTCCTCTTCGATCATGTAGGCTCCGGCAACTCGGAGAAGGATAGCTATCAAGAGGAGCGCTACAACTCCCTGTCCGGCTACGCCGCCGACGCCGCAGAGCTTTGTGTGGAGCTCGATCTCCGCAACGTCACCTTTATCGGCCATTCCGTAAGCGCGATGATTGGCGCCGAGGTGGCCCTTCTCGTACCCGACCGGGTCGACGAACTGGTGATGGTCGGCCCCTCTCCCTGCTATCTAAATGATGGCGACTACAGGGGTGGCTTCTCCCGGGAAGATATCGAGGAGTTGCTTGAAACTTTGGAGGCGAACTATCTCGGGTGGGCGCGAACGATGGCGCCCGTGATCATGGGCCGCCCCGATCGCCCCGAGTTTGGCGGTGAGCTGACCGACAGCTTTTGCAAGATGGACCCCGTCATCGCTGCGCAGTTTGCCCGCGTCACTTTTCTGGGCGATAGCCGCGCCCTGCTGCCCCGCATTCCAGCCCGCACGTTGGTTCTGCAGTGCAGCGAGGATGCCATTGCTCCCCAACACGTCGGCGAATACACGCGGACGCAAATCCCGAATGCTGTTCTTTATCTCATGGAGGCGCGCGGGCACTGCCCCAACCTGAGCGCGCCGGAAGAGACGATCATTGCAATCCGCTCCTTCCTCGAACAGGGCGACGATGTTGCACCCAGGTGACACACACAGGGCGATGCTGGAGGCACTGCCCTGCGGCGTCGTCGTCACCACCCTCGACGGCATCATTAGACAGTCCAACCAGGAGTTTTTGCAGTGGGTCGGAGAGAGTGGGAAGGTGGGGCAGCCGCTGGCCGGCGTCTTCACGCTGGGTTCCCGGCTGTTCTATGAGACCAATCTGGCGCCCATCGTTCATCTGCAGGGCCGGGTGGATGAAGCGGTCGCGGAGTTGCGGATGCCCGATGGCGCACGCATGTCGGCCCTGCTCAACATTCGCGAGTGGAAGGGTGAGCCGGATAGCGAGCCGGGTCTGCTGATCGTCGTGTTTCCAGCTAATGAACGGCGCCGCTACGAGCGGGAGCTTTTGGCCGCCGAGCGCCAATCCCGCGAGACGGCGGTGGCGCTCCGCAAAGCCCGGGAGGCGGCCGAGGCGGCCAACGAGGCCAAGACCCGCTTTCTCACCAATATGAGCCACGAGCTCCGAACGCCGTTGAACGGCATTCTGGGCTTTGCCGGCCTGCTGCACGACTCGCCGCTCTCGCACCCGCAGCGCGAGTATGTGGAGACCATTCAACAGTCCGGCGAGGGGCTGCTGGACATCATCAGCGATCTGCTGGACCTGGCACGGGTTACCTCCGGCCGGATGGAACTCGAAAACGTTGCCGTCGAGCTCCAGAAAGTCATGACGGGAGTCTGCGATCTGGTGACGCCGCGCCTGATCGACACCTCCACGAAGCTGACGATCGAGTGGGACAATAGTCTACCCCAATATCTTTGGGGCGATCCGGGACGGATCCGGCAGATCCTGCTAAATCTCGTCGGGAACGCCATCAAGTTCACCGAGGCGGGCACCGTCACGGTCCATGCCCGACGGGCCGACCCCGGGATTGTGCGGATTGAGGTCGCCGATTCGGGGCCCGGCATCGCTCCCGAGTATCGGGACCGGATTTTCGAATCGTTCGACCGCGGCGATCCCACGGTCGCCATGCGCCAGGGTGGCACCGGCCTTGGGCTGGCGATCGCCCGCGAACTCACCGAGGCCATAGGTGGCGCCATTGGGGTGGAAAGTCAGGTGGGCGTGGGCTCCATCTTCTGGTTTACGTTGCCGCTGCGCACCGCCGCGGTGGAGCCGGAGGAGGCCCCCGCAGTCGCCGACGAACCCCAGCCCAGCGGAGGAACCTATCAGGTGCTACTGGCCGAGGATAACGTGATCAATCGGCGCCTGGCCACGGTTCTACTCGAAAAGCTCGGATGCGAAGTGGTCACAGCCGCCGATGGCGTGGAAGCGCTGGACTTCTCCCAACGGACCGCCTTCGACCTGATCATTCTCGACTGCATGATGCCGCAACTGGATGGCTGGCAGGCCGCCCGCCAGATGCGGGAGGCTGGCCTGACGACGCCCATCGTCGCGTTGACGGCCTCGGCCATGCCCGCCGACCGCCAACGCTGCCAGGAGGCCGGCATGGACGCCTTTCTGACCAAGCCGGTGCGCCAAGCCGAACTCGCCGCCGCGCTCCGCCAATACGCCGGAACTAAGCGCCTCGGCCAGCCTTCTTGATATCAATCGACAAGCGCTTGATCTTCTGATTCAGCGTCGAGAGCGGAATCCGCAACATCTCCGCCGCTTCGGTCTGCGAATAGTTCACAGTCTCGAGTACCTGAATAATCCGTTGCCGTTCGAATGCCGCCACGATTTCGTACAGGGAGGCGTCAGCGGGTACATTGCCCGTGTCGTCGGTCCGAATCTTGATGCCGCCGGCGTGCAGCAGCGAATCCGGCAGCACCGTGACCGGTACGACGGTCTCGTTCGCCAGCACGACCGCCCGTTCGACGGCATTCTCCAACTCGCGGACGTTCCCCGGCCAGTTATGCTCCATCAGCAGTTGCAGGGCGTCCGGCTCAAACCGCAGCATCGACTTGCCTTCCGGACTCAAGAACTTTCCGTTCTCCTGGCAGAAGCGCTCAAAGAAATGCTGGGTGAGCAGCGGGATATCTTCCTTCCGCTCGCGCAGGGGAGGCAGCGGGATATTGATCACGTTCAACCGGTAGTACAGATCCTCCCGGAACCTCTTCTCCTCCACCAACTTCTTCAGATCCTCATTGGTGGCCGCGACCAACCGGACATCAACGTGCATCACCTCGGTGGACCCGAGCGGCATGAACTCCCGCTCCTGAATCACCCGCAGCAGCTTCGCCTGCGTCTCGAGCGATATGTTCCCGATCTCGTCAAAGAAGATGGTGCCGCGGTTGGCGATCTCAAAGACACCTTTGTGCGACGCAATCGCCCCGGTGAAAGCGCCCTTCACATGGCCGAAGAGCGTGGATTCGAGCAGGTCCGGCGGCAGCCCCCCGGAGTTCACGGCGATGAACGGCTGGTCAGACCGCGTCGAGTTGGTATGAATCGACTTGGCGATGAGCTCCTTGCCGGTGCCGGTCTCGCCGGTGATGAGAATCGTCGCCCGCGAAGGCGCCACCTGCGCCACCAGATCGAGCACCTTCAGCATCCGTTCACTCTTGCCGACGATGTTCGGGAACGAATAGCGCTGCTTCAAGGCGCGCTTGAGCTCGGTGTTCTCGCGCTCCAGATGGCTCTTGGCGATCTGCCGGTCGATTTCGATCAGCAGCTTCTCGTTATCCCAGGGCTTCGAGAAGTAATCGTTGGCGCCGGACTTCAGGGCCTGCACGGCCACGTCGATCGAGCCGTAGGCGGTGATGAGGAAAATCGGCGTCGCGCGGTCGCGCTGGCGCACCTCGGCCAGCACCTCCATGCCCGACTTATCGGGCATCATGAGATCGAGCAGGACTAAGTCATACGTGGATTGCTCCATGCGGCGCAACCCGGCATTGGCCAGCGGGGCCAGTTCGACGGAGTATCCTTCGAGTGTCAGCAGCGTTTCGAGGGATTCGCGGATATCTTCTTCGTCGTCGATGATTAAAATACGGCCCTTAGGGGCGGTAGGCATTCACGGGTTCCTCAACGGGTTTCAAGACCAGCGGAAAGGCGAGCGTAAACTTGGTCCCTTGGCCGGGAGTGGAGTCCGCCGCGATCGATCCGCCATGCTCTTTTACAATACCGTAGGTGATCGATAACCCAAGGCCCGTGCCCTTTTTAGCGCCCTTTGTCGTGAAAAAGGGATCGTAGATCCGGTTCAACAGTTCCGCCGGAATCCCCTGCCCGGAATCGGCGACCTCCACCCGGACGCTCTCCCCATCCTTCGCCGTGCGGACTTCGAGTACGCCGCCGGAGTCCATGGCGTCGCGCGCGTTGAGGAACAGATTCAGGAACACCTGCTGCAGTTTGCTGCTGTTTCCGCGAATGGCCGGCAACTCGTTATCGAGGCTTTGAATCACGCGGACCTGGGCTTTCTGCAGTTGCGGCTCGATCAGCGACAGCGTCTCCCGCAGCACCCGGTTCAGATCCACCTCATCGAACTCCGTCGAACCCGTGCGCGAGAAGTTCAACAAGCTGTTGACGATCTCGCTCGCGCGGAAGGTTTGCTTGGCGATCTTTTCAAGTAGACGGCTCTTGGCCTCATCGCCGTTCACCTGCTTGGCGAGCATCTGCGCGTAGGTGGAGATGACGGCGAGCGGGGTGTTGACCTCATGGGCCACGCCCGCCGCCAGTAACCCAATCGAGCTGAGCTTATCGGCCTGCACGAGGCGCGTCTCCAACTCGGCGCGTTCGGTAATGTCGTCGAAGATGATCAAGCGGCCGATCTGCTCCTGCTCCTTCGAGATCAGCGGCGCGACAGCGATGTTGACGGTCCGGTCCGTCAGGGAGGCCTTGTAGATGTGGTGGATCCCCTGCTCGCCGCGGGTCCGCATCAACTCCTCACTCAGCACCCCCGGCAGTAAGTCCCGCAACCGCCGGTCGATCGCATCCTGCCGGCGAATCCCGGTCAGGTGCTCCATCTGCGTGTTCCAGCTCTCCACGCGGTCTTCAAGGTCCACGGCGAGGATGCCGACGTTGATCGACTCCACGATGTTTTCGCTGAACTCCTTAAGCCGCTCCACCTCTTCGGCCTTCCGTTCGAGAGAGCGGTAGAGCCGGGCGTTCTCGATCGCGATGCCGACATAACCGCACAGGGTGACCAACAGTTCCACGTCATCCGAGGAGAGGAAGTCGCCCTTATCGGTCCGGGAGACGCCCAACCAGGCGATCACGCGGCCCCGCGCCGTGCAGGGGATGTAGTAGGTCAACCCCAGATCGGCGATCGTATGCTTCACGGTGGCCGGCCACTCGCGCGCCAGCACGTCGACGAAATTACGCGTCCGCTCGAAGAACAGGTACGGGGTCTGCCCGGCCTGCGCGGAGGCGAGGAAGGAGAGATCCATCACATCCGGCACCGGCCGCGTCAGCCCCGCCGTCATGTAGAGGCGGAAGGAGTCCGCCTGCTTTTCATCAGAGAGAAAGAACGCCAGATGCTGAATCGAGAGCGTGCGCAGCAGCCGGTCCGAGACCGAACCCAGCATCCGGTTCAGGTCGGTTTCCGCGCTCAACTCCCGCGCGAATTCGATCAGCGTCCGCCGGTAGTCATAACGGTCCCGGTAGAACACATAGCGGTCGAGCACCTCCTGCAGCCAGTTCCGGATCGGCTGAAAGACGAAGGCCGCCACCAGGATCAGCACGACGAGAGCCGCGGGCGACAGGTCGTCAAACCGTGAGGAGTGCTCGGCGCCATCCGGGCCGGAGGTGCGGCCCGCGGTGATCGAAACCAACAGTCCATAGAAAACGGCGAGGACGCCCAGCGTCGCCAACGTATAGACGTAGCCTTGCTGGAAGATCACGTCCACATCCATCAGGCGATAGCGGAAAATCGCATAGGCCCAGGTGACCGGCACCAGAACCAGCGCCAAAACCGCCAGTTCCATCCGCGGCGTTGGGGCCGCGCCCAGCGCGTACGGCACCGCATAGAGGATCGTGAACGGCAGGACTCCCAGTACCGCCCCGTTGCGCAGCCATTTCAACTGCTGGCGAACAATCGGATCTTCGGCGCGGGGATAGCGGAGGGCCAACACCAGCGCGCCGGCCATCTGACCCGAGACCACGAACAGGAGCCAGACCCGGTCCATGATCCACCGTAACTCCACGAGGGAAATCTCCAGGCGCAGGGTTCCCGAAGTGATGGTCAGCCACAGGACGGCCAGGACCGTCGCGGGAAGATAGAGCAGCAGCCGGGCCCAGCGGGCGCGGAACGGCCGCGCCGGCTCCGGAAAGGCGACCGAGAAGTGGAAGAACAGCGTGGGCAGATACAAGCCCGCGATGACGTTCGAGTAGTAGACGACCTTATCGAAGTTGTTCAGCTTTCCGGTGTAGTGAAAGGTGTTCAACACGAAGCTCGCCAGACACAGCAGGTAGAAATGCACGGCCCGGTGCGCGGAACCGCGCCGGAAGAACACAAATAACCCAATGAATAGATAGGCGGCGCCCACCACGTACTGATAGAGCACCGCGGTACCGGCTGTCCGCGCTTCGACGACGACGGCCAATTTCGTATCGAGTGCGACCGACACACCCTGGCGCGTCACCACCCGTTCGACGAAATAGTCCAACTTCTTCCACGCGCCCGAGCCGACCAGGATCTGCGCCACATCGGTGGCTTTTTCGACAGGCAGGGTGCCAATCCGCCGCAGAACATCCCCTTCGTGGATGCCGAACTTATCGCCGGCGCTGCCCGGCGCCACATGCAGCGCCACCACCGCATGCGGATGCAGCGGGGTGGACCGGTCGACCCAGGTGACGCCATCCTCGGGTAGCTCGTACTTGTTCTGCTGCTGAAAATTGATCGCCGCGGCAACGACAGCCGCCACCGTCAGAATGACGATGAACGCACCAATCAATTGTCGTTTGAGTTCAGTCACGGCTGGGCATCCGGAAGGACAGAGACACTACGCCGATGCAATCCCGAGCAATTCACGGGCCAAAAGAAAACCCGTCTTCAGCAAACCGATTAGCGCTCAATCTATCAGAAAAACAAGGCGGTTGCCAAACAGGAAGGCAACCGCCGGGAAAGAAATCTACCAGAAATAGAAGACCGTTCCCGGCGGATGGAATTCTTACTGTTCCGCGAGCGCTTTCGCCACGGCCAGCGTCTTGTCGTAATCCGGATGATCGGCGACTTCGCGGACGTATTCGGCGTGTTGAATTTTATCGTCTTTGTCGACGACGAAAATCGCCCGGCACTCGATCCGCAGATCCGGAATCAAGGTTCCGTAGGCCTCGCCAAAGGAGGCGTTGCGGTGATCGGAGATCATCGCCATGTTGTCGACGCCCATCGCGCCGCACCAACGCTTCATGGCAAACGGCAGGTCCATCGAAATCGTGTAGAACTTGATATTCGGTAGGGTCGAGGCCACATCGTTGAACCGCTTCGTCTGCATGTCGCAAACGGGAGTGTCCAACGACGGCACCACGGAAAAGATTCGGACCCCACCCGAAGTATCGGCCAGGGTGATGGGCTTCATGGTGGAATCAACGGCCTCAAAGGCAGGGGCGGTGTCCCCCACTTTCAGTTCCGGTCCAGCGAGGTCTTTGGGGTTGCCGCGCATCGTAATCGCGCCAGGTCGGGTCATGCTTTCACTATAGCCGATGTAGACTGAAGGGCCAGTGAATCCAGTCATCAATTGGGAGCAGGTCGCGGGCCTGCTGGTGGCCGCGGTGGGCGGCGCCGCCATCGGAGTGGAGCGCGAACGCGCCAACCGGCCCGGCAACGCGCACGCCCTGTTCGCCGGGGTGCGGACCTTTACGCTGATCGGCGGGGTCGGTGGCGCCGCGGGGCTTTTGTGGACCCTTGGATTCGCGGCCCTGGCCACGACGCTGCTAGCCGGGGTTGCCGCTCTCGTGGTGGCGGCCTACGTCATGGCGAGCCGGAAGGATGTAGGCAGTACGACGGAGGTGGCCGCCTTCGTCGTGTTGGCGGCGGGGGTCTTGGCCGGCTCCGGCCACTGGGGCCTGGCGAGCGGCATCATCGCCGTCACGGCCGTGCTGCTGGCCGAAAAGTCCCAGCTGCACCGCTGGGTCGAACGGGTCCCGGAGAAGGGGGTCCGCTCCGGCTTTCGTTTTGCGCTCATGGCGTTGGTCGTTCTGCCGCTCGTTCCCGAGGGCCCGTTTGGCCCGTGGGGCGGCGTCCGGCCCCGGGAACTCTGGATCGTGGTTCTCCTCATCTCTGGCCTCAGCTTTCTCGGCTACGCCGCCCGTGCCATCGTGGGCCCCGGCAAGGGTTCGGTGCTCTCCGGTCTGCTCGGCGGACTGATCTCCTCAACGAACGTGACGCTGTCCTTCGCGCGGACGAGCCGCGTGGAGCCGCAGTCCGGGGGGCCGCTGGCGTTGGGGGTGATCACCTCCTGCACGGTGATGTTCTTCCGCGTTGGCGTGGCCACGGCTCTGCTCAACCCTACCCTGGGGCTGGTGATCCTTCCTTATGTCGGCATCCCCGCCGTGATCGGCACGGCTTTCGCGCTGTGGGGACTCGCCCGGGATCACGCGGGGGCCGAGGCGTTCTCAGAAGCCACCAACCCGTTGCAGGTCGGCGCGGCACTGCAAATGGCGGTGCTCTTCCAGGCCGTCCTGTTCGGGCTGCAGGCGATGAAGGACTTGTGGGGCGGCGCCGGTCTGCTGCTCTCGGGCGCGCTCCTGGGGCTCACGGACGTGGACGCGTTGACCATCGCCATGGCGAAGGCCGGCGTGGAGCCGGCCCAGGCCGCCCGGGCGGTCGCCATCGGCTGCCTGGCCAATACGCTGGTCAAACTTTCAATTGTCCTCGTCATCGGGCGCGGCTCGTTCCGCCCGGCGGCGGCCGCCGGATTCGCCTTGCTTCTGGCGGGCCTCGGCGCGGGTCTCCTGCTCTTCTGAGCCGCTAGACGCTCAGCACCGGACAGGGCGACATGCGGATAAGGTCGTGAGCGTTCGACCGCAACCGCCCCATCAGCCCCTGAATCCGGCCGCGCCCAATCACGAGCAGGTCCGCGTTGTGCGTAGCGATCGCCGCCAGGATGCCATCGACGAGCGTATGCTCTTCCAGGATTTCGAGATACTCCGGCAAATCGAGGTCGGCGGCAATGGCCTGATAGGCGGCCAGCGCATCATCATGCAACAGCCGGTGCGCCCGCTCGACGGTCGCGCTCGGGAACCTCGTATCGAGCGCCGGGTGCGAGTGGACGATCCGCAGCGGTGCGCCAAAGCGTTTCGATAAGGCGATGGCCGCCTCAAGCACATGCCGCGTCTGCGGACCGCAGTCAATGGCGCAGAGAATGTGTTTCGGCGCCGGAGCCGTCAAAGCAGCGTCGGCGTGCGCGCTCGTCCAAACTGGCAGTTCGCAATCGTGCAGCACGCTGGCCACGACGGAGCCGAGCATCAACTGGCGGAAGCGCGTATAGCCATGCGTCGGCAGCATGATCAGGTCGATCCCGTTGGCCGCCGCGTACTCGACGATGGCCGCCCCGGCGCGGCCGTCCACCTGAATCCGCCGCACGGTCAACCCGGTGAACCGATCCGGCAGGAACTCGTTGAGCCGCTGGTGCGATGCTTCGCGCAGCGTAGCCAGTTCCATGGCCAGATTCGGCTGGTCCACGGCAACCACCGGTAACTCATGCACGTGCAACAGAGTCAGGTCGGCTTCGTACTGCCTGGCCCAAGCCTCCACAGCCGGAACAATGTTTTCACACGGGGTGGAGAAGTCGACGGGGAACAGAATGTGTCGCATAGCGTCTCTCTAGCCTAACCCTATCGCGCCCATGCGATAAGCTCAAGTTCATGCGATGGTTGCCTCTTGTCCTTTGCGGGATGACCCTCTGGGCCGAAGTTCCTGACTTTCAGCGGGACGTGCGTCCCCTGCTCAGCAAAAAGTGCATCGCCTGCCATGGCCCGGACGAACACTCGCGCCAGGCCGGCGTCCGGCTCGATCAGCCGAATAACAAAGGCGCCCGCATCCTCGCCCGGGTTTCGCATCCCACCCGTCCCATGCCGCCCTCCGGCCCCCGCCTCACCGACGCCGAAATCAAGACGCTAAAGGACTGGGTGGACGGCGGCGCGCCCTACACCGCCCACTGGGCCTACCAGAAGCCGAAACGGACCCCCGCCACCGGCATCGACGCGTTCATCCTGAACAAACTTGCCGAAAAGAAGTTGATCCCGGCGAAGGAGGCCGACCGCCCCACCCTGGCCCGGCGCGTGGCGCTCGACCTGATCGGCGTGCCCCCGGAGCCAGCCATTGCCGCCGAATTCCTCCGCACCGGCGATTACTCGAAGTACGTGGACGCGCTCCTCGCCAATCCGCAGTTCGGCGAACGGTGGGCCAAAATCTGGCTCGACCTCGCGCGTTACGCCGACACCCAGGGCTACGAAAAGGACAGCAAACGGACCATTTGGCCCTACCGCGACTGGGTGGTCCGCGCCTACAACGACAACATGCCGTTCAACGAGTTCACCATCCGCCAGATTGCCGGTGACCTGCTGCCCGACCCTTCGATTGATGACCTGATTGCGACCGGCTTCCACCGCAACACCATGACCAATACCGAAGGCGGCACCGACGACGAAGAGTACCGCGACCTCGCCATTCGCGACCGTCTGGCCACGACGGGCCAGGTCTGGATGGGCCAAACCTGGGGCTGCGCGCAATGCCACACCCATAAGTACGATCCGCTGACCCACAAAGAGTTTTTCCAGCTCTACGCCTTCTTTAACCAAACGGCCGATGACGACCATCCCTCGGACCGGCCAACGCTGAAACTGACCGACAAAGCCTCCACGCTGATCATGAAGGAGCTTCCGGCGGACAAGCAGCGCAAGACTCGCATCTATGAACGCGGTAACTTCCTGACTCCTGGAGATACTGTCGAAGCCGCCGTCCCCGCCGCCTTCCCTCCCCTGCCCGCGAAGGCCCCCCGCAATCGTCTCGGCTTCGCCCAGTGGCTCGTCAGTGAGGACAATCCGCTGACGGCGCGCGTGACCGTCAACCGCTTCTGGAGCCGGCTGATGGGCCGCGGCCTCGTCGATAGCGAAGAGGATTTCGGCACCCAGGGAGTACCGCCCACCCATCCCGAACTCCTCGACCATCTCGCCCTGGAGTTTCAAAAGGATTGGGACGTCAAGAAACTCCTGAAGACGATCGTTGCGAGCGCGGCGTACAAGCAGTCTTCCGATGTTACCCCCGAGTTACTCGAAAAGGATCCGCAGAATAAGTACTACGCCCGCGGCGCCCGCTTCCGGCTGGACGCGGAGATGGTTCGCGACCAGGCCCTGGCCGCGGCCGGCCTGCTGAGCAAGAAGATGTACGGTCCGCCGGTGATGCCCTGGCAGCCCGACGGCGTCTGGCTTGTCGTCTATAACGGCGATAGCTGGGTCACCTCGCCCGGCGAAGACCGCTACCGCCGCGCGCTCTATACCTTCATGCGCCGTACGAGCGCCTACCCGTCGATGATGAACTTCGACGCGCCGAACGGCGAAGTATGCACGATTAAGCGCATCCGCACCAATACGCCGCTGCAGGCGCTGACCGCGATGAACGATCCCGCGTTCATGGAAGCCGCCCAGCGGCTGGCCGAACGCGCCCGCAAGGAGTCCCCGGCCGACCCGCTCGGCAAGCTCTACGAACTCGCGCTGCTCCGCCAGCCGGCCCCCGCCGAGCGCAAACGGGTCGCCGCGCTCCATGCGGCCACGGCCGCCGAACTCGCCCGGCAACCCGAGAACACGACGAAGTTACTCCGCTACAGCGAAGTGCTCTACAGCGAAGACCGGCAGTCGACGCTGATCCCGGACGCCCGCACCGCGCCCCGCGAATGGCGCTACCGCACCACCGATCCCGGCAGCCCCGATTGGATGCAACCCTCCTACGACGCCTCGCAGTGGTCCGCCGGTCCCGGCTATTTCGGCTACTTCACGAAGCCCAGCGAAACCACGCCGGTGAAGACGCAATGGGATACCGACGTCCTCTGGCTCCGCTACGAACTCGACCTGCCGCCGAGCATCCCCACCAACTTCAAGCTGCCGGCCCGCACGAACTCCCAGTTCGACGTCTGGGTAAATGGCGTGCTCGCGCTCAGCAATATCTTTGAGCGGAGCGGCCACTATGAATACCCCATCAATGAAGATGGACAAAAGGCCTTCAAGCCGGGCAAGAACACGATTGCCATCCGCGTGGCCCGCAACGGCGTCCGCGGCACGGGTCAGGTCTTCGACGCTGGGCTCGTGGGCTCGGTGCCGCTCTCGGTCAGTAAACCCAAGCCCGGCGACGCGGCCAAGGCCGCGTGGGTCGTCGTGGCCAACACGATTTTGAACCTCGATGAAACGGTGACCCGTCGATGAACCCTAAACTCCAGTCCGCCCTCGCGGCCACGCGCCGCCACTTCCTCTCCGGCTGCGGCGTCGGCCTGGCCAACCTGTTTCTCGCCGAGGCTCACGGCGCGAAGAAGCCGGACCACCCGGCCAAGGCTAAGTCGGTCATCTTCCTCCACATGGCCGGCGCGCCGAGCCAACTCGAACTGTTCGACTACAAACCGGAGTTAGTCAAATACGACGGGAAGCCCTGCCCGGATGAGTTACTGAAAGGCAAACGCTTCGCCTTCATCAAGGGCGTCCCCCGCATGCTGGGCACGCCTTACAAGTTCAAACAGTATGGCCAGTCCGGGGCGTGGCTCAGCGAACTGCTGCCGCAGTTTTCGACCATCGTCGACGATGTCAGCATCATCCGGTCCATGAGCACGGACCAGTTCAACCATGCTCCGGCGCAGCTCTTCGTCCACACCGGCAACCCGCGCTTCGGCTTTGCCTCCATGGGCGCGTGGGCCACGTACGGCCTCGGAACCGAGAACGAGGACCTGCCGGGCTTCGTGGTCTTGACGAGTGGCGGCAACAACCCCGACGGCGGCAAGAGCCTGTGGGGCAGCGCCTTCCTGCCGAGCGTACATCAAGGGGTCCACTGCCGGTCGCACGGGGATCCGGTGCTGTTTCTCTCCGACCCCGACGGCATGACCCGCTCGCTCCGCCGCAAGACCCTCGACGCCATGAAGGATCTCAACAGTCTGCAGGCCAAGCAGGCCGGCGACCCGGAGATCGACGCGCGAATGGGCCAATACGAACTGGCCTACCGGATGCAGATCTCGGTTCCGAAGGTGATGGATATCTCGAAAGAGCCCGCGGCCGTGCATGAGGCCTATGGCACCGAACCCGGCAAGACTAGCCTCGCCAACAACTGCCTGCTCGCCCGCCGCCTCGTCGAAAACGGGGTCCGGTTCGTCCAGATCTTCGATTGGGGCTGGGATCACCACGGCACCAGCAAACGGGACGATATCCAGTTCGCCCTGCGCCCGCATATCCGCTCCGCGGACCAGGCCGTGACGGCGCTGATCAAGGACCTGAAGCAGCGCGGCTTGCTCGACCAGACGCTTGTCGTCTGGGGCGGCGAGTTCGGCCGTACCCCAATGCGGGAGAACCGCGGCGGTACGGAGGGCGCCTTCGTGGGCCGGGATCATCATCCCTACGCCTATACGATGTGGATGGCCGGCGGCGGGATCAAGAAGGGCCTGAACTTCGGCGAGACCGACGACATCGGCTACTACGTCACGAAGGACAAGATGACGCCCCGGGACCTGCAGGCGACCATTCTCCATCAACTGGGCCTGAACCCGTACACGCTGCACTATCCCTATCTGGGCTTGAACCAGCGCCTGATTGGTCCCACCGATGAGGGCCGCGTGATGAAAGAGTTGATCGCCTAAGGCCGGATCATGACCCGCGGCGGCCGCTCCGCCGCCGCGAACGCAAGCGCCGCGTTGACCTCCGCCAGCGGAAAGCTCCGCGGCACGAGTTCGGCGAAGGGAAAGCGGCGGCCCGGCCCGGCGAGAAACGCGAGGGCGGCGCTTAGATCTTGCGGGCGATAGTTGTGCACCCCTTCGATGCGCCACAGGCCGCGGACCATCGCCTCCGGGTCGATGGACAGGGGCGGGACGGAGAATACTGCCCCGGCGAGTATCCAGACGCCGCCCACACGCAGCGCCGGCATCGCCTCCGACCGGCCCGAGAACTCAAACGCAATATCGACGGCCGGAGCGCCGGCGGCGTGGGTGGCCGTGGCGCCAAACCGGCGGGCGAGCTCCCGCCGCGCGGCGTCCGGCTCCACCACGTGGACCTCCGCGGCGCCCCCGGCGGACGCCATCGCCGACGCGGTCAGCCCGAGCAGCCCGGCCCCTTGGACTAAGGCCGTCCTGCCGCGGACGTCTCCCGCGACCCGTAAACACGCAGCTACCGTCGCCGTGGCGCAATTGGCGGGGCAGACCACCTCGTCGGCCAGTTCGTCCGGCACCTCGATCACCGTGGTGCCGGGCCGCAGGACAATGTACTCGCTCAGGCCGCCCGAAGGCGCGCCCGTGTGCTCCGCGTGCCCGTATTTGAAGAGGCGCTCACACTTCTGCTCGAGACCGCGGCGGCAGCGTTCGCATTCGCCGCAGCAGGCCATGATCGACCACGTCACGCGCCGTCCGCTGGCCACCTCGATGCCGACCGCCTCATGGCCGAGGATGGAGGGCGCCGGGGCGGACCTCCGGCCGGCCAGGGTATGCAGGTCACTGCCGCAGACGGTGCAGGCCGTCACGCGAACCAGGGTCTCGCCGGGCTGTAGAGCGATTTGACGAAACGAAGCCAAGCGGAGCGGCAGCCCCGGACCGTCGAAAAGCGCCGCCGTGTAGTGGTCCACGCCTAAAACCGGATGCTGCGCATCATCTCCTGATACTCGCCGTCGGCGATCCGCCAGCGGCTTTCGGGAGCGACGAAAATGGCGTTGAAGAGGCCGCGGGGGTGCATGATGGTGAGCACGCGGATGATCTCTTTCTCGCCCCGCTTCATGCCGCTCTGGCCTTCGAGGGAGATCAGAATCGCCTGCTGGCCGTTGATCTGCACTCTCTGGGCGTTGCCGGTCTGCCGGACTCCAGGGTTCCCTTGCAGCAACCCTTTCAAGAGGGCGTTGGTTTCGTTGTCCAGGTTCTGGCTCTGGACCTGGTTGATGGCCACAAGGACCCCATGGCCGACATCGTTCTGACCGTTCTGCCCGCGGATGATGCCATCGGCGGCGCCCAGAGTCAAGGAGACCTGATCCTGAGCGAGCTGGCTCTGCCAATCGTCGGGATAAGCGATGGCGTAGAGGGGGCTCTGCTGCACCTTAAAGCCGCGGGGCGCTTGGGTGGTGGGCATCTGGCCGCCGCTTTGCGGAGCCGCGACGGCGCCCTGCTGCGGCCGCTTGGCGGGCGGAGGGAGTGCCTTGGCCGCCGCCCGCGCCGCGAGGAACTCGGCGGTGGGCGTGGCCGACTGGTAGTTGGCCCGGGGATAGAACTGCATGTCGGCCTGGATGTTCTTGACGCGGTTGCCGGGGTTCGGATGGGAGGCGAAGAACTGGGTCATCGCGTTGCCTTTGCCGGACTGGGCCTCCAGCTTTTCAAAGAAGCGGGCGAGTTCGACGGGGTTGTATCCGGCGGTATGCAGGAGGCGGGCGCCGAGCAGGTCGGCGTCGGACTCGGCGTTGCGGGAGAACTTCATCAGCACCGAGTTCGCCCCCAGCCCAATGCCGAGTTGAGCCAGAGAGCCGAGCATGCTGCCGTTACCCACCATCCCGCCGGCCAAGGCGAGCGGCAGTTGAATCAGGTTCGCCTTGGAGGCCTGGTTGGTGCCGTGCCGGAGAATGACGTGGGCCATTTCGTGGCCCATCACCCCGGCCACCTGCCCTTCGTTATCGGCCGAGGCGATGAGGCCGGTCTGGATGAACATCGGGCCACCGGGCAGAGCGAAGGCGTTAATGGAGGGATCGTTGACGACCTTGAAGGAGAACGGGAACTGCGCGTTGTTCTTTTCGGCGGCATTGGCGGCTATGAGTTTGCGGCCAATCCGGTCAATGAGGGCGGTGAGTTGGGGATCGTTGACGATCTGCATCTCCCGCTCGATCTGCGCCGCGGACTCCTTACCCAACTGAATGTCCTGCTCGAGCGAGAACATATTAAAACCCGGCTTGACGGTCTTCTGCTTCTGGGCAAAAAGTAACGCAGCAGTCAGGACGAGTTGGGGGACGACACGACGCAGGATCATAACGAAAGAAGTTCTCCGCTAGCTATGATGCAGGAGTTCCACCCCCTGTTTCAACGTCATCAGAATGCAAACTTCGCTCGCTAGACTGCGAGGGATGAGAATCGCCTTCATTTTGTTGGCCGCCATGGCCTTCGCGCAAACCCGTCCGCAGGAGATCCGGATGAACCAGGTGCAGGTGCTGGCGAGCCACAACAGCTATAAACAGGCGATCGATCCTTCCCTGCGGAAGATCTTGCGGGAGACCATGGGCGACCGGCTGCAAGGCCTCGAGTACAACCATCTCCCCTTCGCCGGCCAACTCGACCGCGGACTGCGGGGCCTGGAGATTGATGTGGTGAACGATCCCGAAGGCGGCCGGTACGCCCGCCCGGCCGGCCTCGCCTGGGTCAAAGAACGCGGGCTGCCCGCCGGCCCAGCCTACGATCCGGAGGGGCTGATGCGCCAGCCAGGATTAAAGGTTCTTCACGTTCAAGACATGGATTTTCGCACCCACGCCTACACGTTCCGCCAAGCGCTCCGGCAACTCCGCAGCTGGAGCGACCAGCACCCACGCCATCTGCCGATTGTGATCACCATGAACGCCAAACAGGACGTGATCGACCGTCCCGGCTTTACCCGTCCGCTGCCGTTTGACGCCAAGGCGTACGACGCCTGGGACGCCGAGATCCGTGCCGAACTGTCCGGCGGCAAGCTGATCACACCGAAGAATGTCCAGGCGTCGTACGCCACCTTGAACGCTGCCGTGCGCGCCCACGCCTGGCCGACGGTGGAGACGAGCCGGGGCAAGTTCCTGTTTGTGCTCGATGAAGGCGAGGAGCAATGGAAACTCTATCTGGCGGGCCGCCGAGATCGCGTGATGTTTGTCAACGTCCCCGAGGATCATCCCGAGGCGGCGGTCCGCATTGTGAACGAGCCGCGGAAGAATACCGGCTATATCCAGCGCCTCGTCCGCTCCGGCTACTTCGTCCGGACGCGCAGCGATGCCGATACACGGGAGGCCCGCGCCAACGACCGGACCCGGTTCGAAGCGGCGCTCGAAAGCGGCGCGCAACTCATCTCCACCGACTACTACGTTCCGGACCCGGAAATCGGCAACGGCTTTCAGATCACGCTCGCGCCGGGCTGGAATCCCTTACTTTTGCCCGCTTTCCGGCCCCTGCCCCCCATCGAATAGCCTTTATAGCGCTATAATAACCGGATGTTGACGCCCACAGATAAGATTTGGTGTAACGGAAAGTTCATTGATTGGGACGACGCGAAGATCCATGTTTTGAGTCACGTCGTCAGCTACGGCAGCTCGGTGTTTGAAGGCATCCGCTGCTATGATACGCCCGCCGGTCCGCAGGTGTTCCGGCTCCGGGATCACATGCGCCGGCTGATGGACTCGGCCAAGATCTACCGGATGGACAAGGTGGATTTTACGATCGACCAGATGTGCGAAGCCGTATTGGACCTCATTCGCGTCAACAAGCTTGAGGCCTGCTACGTTCGCCCTATCCTGCTCCGCGGGTACTACGAGTTGGGGGTGCTGGGCATCAATAACCCGAACGACCTCTATCTGGCCTGCTGGTCCTGGGGCCAGTATCTGGGCGCCGAAGCCTTGGCGCAGGGCGTGGATGTCTGCATTTCGAGCTGGAACCGCATCGCCCCGAACACGCTGCCGGCTCTGGCCAAAGCCGGTGCGAACTACATGAATTCGCAACTGATCCGCATGGAGGCCCACTTCAACGGCTTTGCCGAAGGCATTGCCCTCGATACGAACGGCTACATCTCCGAAGGCTCCGGCGAGAACATTTTCGTGGTCCGGGACGGCAAGATCACCACGCCGCCGCTGGGCAACAGCGCCCTGCCGGGCATCACCCGGGCGACGATCACGTTCCTGGCCAAGCGGATGGGCATTGAAGTGATCGAGACGCCGATTCCGCGCGAGGCGCTCTACATCGCCGACGAGGTGTTCTTCACCGGCACCGCCGCCGAAGTGAGCCCGATCCGTTCGGTGGACCGGATTACGATCGGCTCCGGCAGCCGGGGCCCGATCACCGAGAAACTGCAGAAGGAGTTCTTCAGCGTGATCAACGGGGAAAAGCCGGATACGGAAGGCTGGCTGACCCCGGTGCGGAAGTAGCGCCGGATCCCCCGATGAAAAAGCAAAAAGGGCGTCGGGGATTCCAGACGCCCTTTTTGCTTTTCGGAGAGTTCCGCGGGCGAAGCGCTCCGGCCACCTCCCCCGAGATTAGCCTCGTGCAACATCACCCGCGGTACTTTATTGTTGTACCAGGAGTGCGTTGCGGAAGCTAGTGGAAAGTGAGATCGGTCCACAGGTTTTTAGCGGCTTAGAATCATCGGTTTAGACAGGCAGCGCTGTCAAAATGCTGTGCATAAAACAAAACTACAAGGAATTGTTTTAACTCTATGAAAATTATCGGCTTGGACGCCGTCCGCCAGGAACGGGTCATCGTGGACTTTGCCGACGTCATTACGGGCGTCACCGAGTTGCTGGACCCATCGGTGCGGGAGCTTGATTTTGTGTCGCCGGGCTTCATTGACCTGCAGGTGAACGGCTACGCCGGAGTGGACTACAACTCGCCGGCGACGAGCCACGAGGAGATTGCCCGGAGCCTGCACGTGCAGTTTGCCTGCGGCACCACGCGGCTTTTCCCGACCGTGATCACGGGCACCTATGAAGGAATGCGCGGGTCGTTGGCCAACCTGTATGCCGCCAAGCAGGCGCTGCCGGAGGGGGTGGCGATCGAAGGCTTTCATGTGGAGGGCCCGCACATTTCAGCCGAGGAGGGTCCGCGCGGGGCGCATCCGGTGCAGTGCGTGCGGAAGCCGGACGTCGACGAATACAAAGGCTGGCAAGAGGTTACGGGTGGTTTGGTGAAGTTGGTTACCATCTCGCCGGAGTGGCCCGAGGCGCCGGCGTACATTGAGGCGCTGGTGCGGGAAGGCGTCGTCGTCGCGATCGGCCACACGGGCGCCAACCGGCAGCAGATCCAGGACGCGGTGTCGGCGGGGGCGACGCTTTCGACCCACTTAGGCAACGGGGCGCACGGCATGTTGGCGCGGCACCCGAACTATTTGTGGGAGCAGATGGCGGAGGACCGCTTGGCCGCCGACTTCATTGCCGATGGGATTCACATTGGCGAGGCGTTTTTGCGAGTGGCGTTGCGGGCGAAAGGGGTGGAGCGTTCGATTCTGGTGACGGATGCGAGCGCGCCGGCGGGCGCGGCGCCGGGCCGGTACCAGTTAGCCGACCAGTGGGTAGATTTGACGGAGGACGACCGGGTGGTCCTGGCCGGTCAGACGCGGCTGGCGGGGAGTGCGCTGAAGATGCACAAGTCGCTTGAGAATGTGATGCGGATGACCGGGGTGACGCTGGGCGAGGCAGTGACGATGGCGACGCGGAATCCGGCGCGGGTGGGCCGGATCAGCGGGCGGCAGCGGGGGTTGGTGACCGGTGACCGGGCGGACTTCGTCGTGTTTTCGATGGCGGAGGGGCGGATTCAGGTGGAAGAGACGTGGATTAGTGGACGGCGGGTGTATCAGGCCGCTTGAATGATGCCATGAACCATACCTCCTTCGCGCAACTACCCGTCGTCGACATCGCCGGCCTTCGCTCCCCTTTCCCGGAGACGCGGGCACTCACCGCCCAGGAGTTGGGCCGCGCCGCCCGGGAGTGCGGCTTCTTCTACGCCACCGGCCACGGCCTGCCCGACGCCCTCACCGAATCCCTCATCGCCCAAGCCAAAACCTTCTTCGCCCTTCCCCTTGAGGAGAAAATGCGGTGGTACATCGGCCTTTCGCCCAACCACCGCGGCTACGTCCCCGAAGGCGAAGAGACTTTCGCCGGCGGCACCTTCGACCGCAAAGAAGCCTTCGACCTCAGCTTCGAACTCCCCACCCTCGACCCCGCCGCTCCCACCCTGGGCCCCAACGTCTGGCCGGATCTCCCCGGCTTCCAACCCGCCGTCAGCGCCTATTACGACGCCGCCTTCGCCATTGGCCGCACCCTCCTCCACGGCTTCGCCCTCGCTCTGGGCCTCGAGGAAACCTACTTCGACCACCTGGTCACCCAACCCCCATCCCAACTCCGGCTCGTCCACTACCCCTATCTGCCGGAGGCCGCCGATGCCCCGGGAATCGGCGCCCACACCGACTACGAACTGTTCACGATCCTGCTGCCAACCGCTCCTGGCCTCGAAGTAAAGAACGGCGCTAGTGAATGGATCGACGCCCCGCCGCTCCCCGGCGCCGTCGTGATCAACATCGGCGATATGCTCGAAACCTTCACGAACGGCACAATGGTGGCGACGTCCCACCGCGTCCGCAAAGTACAGCAGGAACGCTACTCCTTCCCGCTCTTCTTCACTTGCGATTACCCCACGGTCGTGGAGCCGCTGCCCCCGTTCGTCTCCGCCGGCCGGCCCGCCCGCTACCCCCGGCTCGTGGCCGGAGAGCACCTGTTCGCGCAAACGGCGCAAAGCTTCACCTATCTCAAACAGCGGCTGGCCAACGGAGAGCTGCAACTACCCGCGGGTAGCCTCGCGTTATCCTCGTTCGGCCACCCGGAGGCGTCATGACGCTGGGGGAGGCGGCCGCACACTCCCGGGTTCTGCCGGATCCCGTGGTTCCGGAGTGGACGATGGGCTGTTTCCGCCGGCGCTCCATCACGTTCTCTTCCGGCGAGACCGACACGGAGACCCGCGTTTACTGGCTGCAATCTGGCCGCCTCTGCGCCGACTTCCGCTTCGGTTTGCCGGGCCATGTGGAGGCGGGCGTCGCCCACGCCACCTGGGACGGCAGCCGCATGCGCTGGACGGAATGGACGGCGCTCGTCGACCGGGACAAGTGGCCGGAGGCGGGCGAACTCCGGCGGGTGGGCAACAGCCTGATCGAATTCGCCCCGAGCGGCGCGTATGTGGAGGAGTGGCGGCTGCAACCGCACGAGCCCGGGCTGTTGGCTGGGCTGCGGCTGATTGACGAAACCGACAGGGAAACCGGGGAGATCCGGCACCGCGGCGGCGGGTTGCTGGTGTGTGGCCAACATATTGCCATCGTGCGGGGCGGGCCCGATTTCTCCGCGGCCTACGGCGTGCTCGACCCCACCGGCGCCGTCGCGAGGATTCTGCACTATGGGGACGCCGATCCGGGCTGGAGCCTGGACGGATTCTCCCAGTGCGAAGAGGGCCTCATGCAAAGCCTGACGGTGAACGGCCGTCCCGTCCGCCGCCGGTACACAATTGACACGTTGCTCCCCCGTTTCCCGTTCCCCCTGGAGACGCCCGTGAGCGAATCCGGCCGCGGCTGGCTCCAAGCCGAGGCGGATACGCTGCTGGTGCAGGCCAAGCCCCAGCACTGAGCGGAAATGTGCTATTCAGGAGTGTTGTCTCGCGATCGATGGTACCTTGCGCTCTTTTTTCTGGCGTCCCTGACTGTTCGCCTCTTCTACGCCAACTCTCTCTACTTCAACCCCGACGAATGCCTGCACATTAATGCGGGATCCTCGGCCCAGTGGGGCGTCTACCATCATCCGCCGTTGCTCTTCTGGTGGCTTTGGACGGCGACGCTGGTCTCCGGCCAGGAGTGGTGGCTGCGCCTCGCGCCGTCGGTGGCGGGGGCGTTAACGCCGGTCCTGACCGTTCTTTGGCTTCGCCGCTGGATGCATCCGGTGACGGCTTGGGGGCTTGGTTTGCTGGCCGCTTTCGCTCCCAGCCTGGTTCTGCTTTCGATTCAGCTCCGGGGCTATTCGCTGGCGCTGGCAGCTATCACCGCGGCCCTTTACACGCTCGACCGCGCGTTTGCCGAAACCTCCCGCCGCTGGCTCTGGCTGCATTTCGCCGCGCTCAGCGTCGCGATTCTCGCTGAGTTCATGACGGCGTGGATTGCCTTGGCCCTGGGCCTGTATGGCATCCTCCGCCTGCTGCGGGAACCGGCACTCCGGCCGCTGGTAGCGCCGTGGGTGGCCGGGCAAACCGCGTGTGCCGGAATCTATGCCGCGCTCTACTGGATCGTCGTCCGGCCGGTGCTCGAACGGACGAATGCCCCGGAACTGATTCAGACTTACCTTCGCGGCGGTTTCCCCCAGCCCGGCGAGAATCTCCTGGTCTTTCTGGCGGCGGGATCATTCAAGCAAGCCGTCTACTTTGCCGGCAGCCTCCCCGGCGGCTTGCTGGCGGCGGGCCTGATCCTGCTCGGCTTAGGGATTTGGCTCCAGCAGCGGGATAGCCGGGCGCTACTCATCCTGGCCCTGGCGCTGACCGCCGCGGGGGCGATGGCGCAGTTTTATCCGTACGGGCGCAGCCGCCACACGGTGGCGATTGGTCTGGTCTGCCTCGGGGCCCTGGGCGCCGGGGTGGAAGTCCTGGCGAGAAGGTGGCCGGTGGCGCGTTGGGCGTTGCCATCCCTTCTCTTAGCCCTATCGTTTTTTGCTCCGCTGCCGGATGTCCACAACATCGACCTGGCGGGTTGGAGCAAGCCAAGTTGGGACCGTTCGGTGGACGAGATGCGAAGGCGGGTGCCGTCCGGCGCCACGATCCTGGCCGACGACGAAGCCTTTCAGATGCTCCAGGCGAATTTTTCGCCCCGGAATCTTCGGTATCAGGCTTCGGGCGCTGCCCACCAACTGCAACTCGAGCACTTTACGGTCAAGTCTCTGGTGTGGGAATGGCGCAATACTCCCGTTTCCTGGGTTACCGAGGAGGCCCGACACACCACCGGCGGCGTCTGGCTTATCGACACCGGCTTTGACATCGGAGCCGCCAAAGCGCACGCCACCAAGCTCGGAGCGGAAACCGTTTGGGAACAACCGGGCGTGATGTATCTGGCCCGCTTGCGCTAACGGGGAATTTTGCGTAGTCTAGGGCGGAAAGTGAGGACCAGGGAATGAAGAAAGCAAGGCTGACGCGGCGCGAGATCATGGAACGGTGCATCACCGGAGGCCTGATCGCCGGATCCGGGACGCTGTCGCAACGCCAGTTGCTCGCCTACTGGGAAGAGGCGGAAAAGCAGGCGCTGCAGCCGACCGCCGCCGATGTGCTGGGACCATTTTTCCGCAAAGGCGCGCCGAACCTGCGGGCCCTGCGGGGTCCGAAAGATCCAGGCTTCCCGCTGCTGGTCTCCGGGCGGGTGCTCAACAGCAAAGGCCAACTGGTGGAGGGCGCCACCGTCGATTTCTGGCACGCCGACCACGCCGGCCGGTACGACACGCGCGGCTACAAGTTCCGCACCAAGGTAACGCCCGATGCCAAGGGTGACTACGCCGTCGAGACCATTCTGCCCGGCCACTACAACGACCGTCCCGCCCAGCACATCCATTATCTGATTGCCGCGCCCGGCCATAAGGCGCTCATCACGCAAGCCTATTTCGCCACCGACCCGTTCTTTGAGGGCGACCCGGTGAAAAATTGGAATAAACGCGGCATCGCGGCCAACCAGGAATTGATCAAACCCGTGAAGCTGTTTGAAGGCCCCAACGCCCCGCGCGCCGAGATCCGCTTCGACATCATTCTGGAGAAGGCATAGATGGCCGACCGTACCCTGACGGCGGCCGCGGTCCCCGGTACGCTCCAGTTCGCCACCGACGGCGCGACCATCTCGGCCCTTTGCCGCGACAACACGATCCGCACCTGGGTAGTCGAAACCGGGCAACTGAAGGCCGAAAAGAAGGTGCCGGCGCGGAGCGCCCTGCTGGCGGCCGACCGCTGGGCCGAACGGGTGGATGCGGGCACCGTGCGCGTATGGGACCTCACAGCCGACCGTCAACTCCAGATCATGAACTCCGTGGCGATGAGCCGGGCCGCGTTATCGGGCGACGGCCGCTGGCTCGCCACCGCGGACACGGCGGGCCGGCGCGTCGAGGTTCGGGAGATAGCGTCCGGGAAGAAGGTGCATACCCTGCCGGACGGGATTGGCGGAGCCGCGACGCTGCGGTTCTCGCCCGATGGCGGGCTGCTGGTGAGCACCAACTACGATAACGACGTACGCATCTGGAAAACGTCCAGCGGCGAACTCGTGAAGAAGATCGAAGACCTCACCGGCGCGATGTTCGCGGCCGAGTTCACGCCGGACGGCCAGCGCCTGATCCTGGCCGGGCTCGACGAGACCGTCTACATCTGGGATGCCAAAACCTTCGGACTGATTCGAAAGCTGGGCGGCCACGGCGAGACCATCTCCGCCCTGGCGATCTCGCCGGACGGCAAGACGCTGGTTACGGGTGGCTTCGACGTGCTGGCGGAGAAGAATCCCGTGAAGGTGGTCTTCTGGGACCTGACGAGCGGCAAAATCCTGCGGACGGTACGGGCGCCGCACCGGGTGGCTTCGCTCGCCTTTTCGCCCAACGGCAAATGGGTGGCCATGGCCGCCGGCGAGAATGAAATCGGGTTGTGGGCGCGATAGAACGCGCCCACGCTTTAGAAGGAATCCTCACACCCGATCGGCTGGCCGGGCGGCGGTTCGAGCGGCTTCGCCATGGCGGGCGGCTTGCCATCGCGGACAAAGCGATCGATGGTAGCCGCGGCCAGGGGTCCGTCGGCCTTCATCTGCAGTAACCCGTCCATGGCGATGGCCCGGGCGGAGGCTTGGGCGCCTTCGTCGGCACTCAGCGCCATCAGGTGCTGCATCACCACGGTACGCACCGCCTTCTGGATCTCGCCCTGGAGTCCGGCCTTCTTCGTAGCGGTCCGCACCAGAACCGCCCGCATCACTTCGCCGAAACTTGGGCTGCCGGCCCGACGCGCCGCCAACTGCTCCAGGCGTCCGGCGCGGTCCGGATGGAAGAGCAGGCCGACGGTGTGGTTCGCCGCGGACTCCGCCGCCGCCACCGGATCGAAAGTTAAGCCGGTTCGGCTCGCGAACTGCTCCCGGGTTGGGCCATAGCCAAACGCCCGGGGCGGCAGCAGCGCCAGGATGCGTTCGGGAATCTCCAACTCGGCCGGATCGAGCGTCGCCAGCACGGCGGTCAAGGCCCGCTGCTGTTCGGCGGCCGGAATCGGTTCGGCGATCTTCTGGCCATCGCCCCGCAGTGCGTAGGTGTAGTCCACACCACCAACCACCTTCACGGCGGCCTCGGTTTGGTACCGGTGCAGGAGATACATCGGCACCAGGGTGTCAGCCAGCGCGGACATCGGCTGGCCCACGGGCAGGTTCTGTTCGCCGAAGCGAGCGAGGATCTTGCGGCGGACGTTCATGATCCGGTTGAGTTCATCGACGGCGTTGGCGCCGTTGTCCCAAAGGTGGGCCACCGGGCTGGCTCCGCCCTGGTCGCGGGCGTCCTCATCGCTGAGAAAGCGCAGACGGTCGAGCGAAAGCGATCCGCCGAGGTAACCCCAGCTGATGGCCATCTTGTCCCACTCGCCGAGTCCGGTGGCGTACGCGTTGGCGAGGGTCGGCTTGCCGGTGGCGTCGAGGTCGATTTGCGGATGGGGGTAGTCCATCACGCTGGCTTTGCCGTTCACGCTGGCGGCGAAGTTGTGGGCGAGGCCGAGCGTGTGGCCGACCTCATGGGCGGACAACTGGCGCAGCCGCGCGAGGCCCATCTCCGCCATGGCCGGGCTGGTCGCCTTGCCGCTTTCGTAAGGCGCCAGAACGCCTTCGGCAATGAGATAGTCCTGCCGTACCCGAAGCGAACCGAGCGTCACGTTGCCCTTGACGATCTCGCCGGTACGCGGGTCGACGATCGAGGCGCCGTAGCTCCATCCGCGCGTCGAGCGGTGGACCCAGTTGATCATGTTGTAGCGGGCGTCCATGGGGTCCGCGCCCGCGGGCAGCATTTCAACCGTGTACTGCCCGGCGGGGAAGGCCTGCGCCCACCAGCGGGCGCCTTCGAGCAGGGCGGAGCGGATGGGTTCCGGGGTGCCGGGGTCGAGGTAATAACGAATGGGCAGCCGGTGGCGCACCGCCCACCGTTTGGTGATGGGTTCGCCGAGGGGCGTCGAATAGTCCATGTAGGTGACGGCATTGAAGCTCGACCGGGGGTCGAGCGGCTTGGGCGTAAAGCCGGGGCCGGGCAGCGCGACGAAGCTATAATGCTCCCGGACGGTGAAGGCTTCGGCCGACGGCGAGACGCTGCCGACGAGACCGCCCTGCGGCTCGCCGGTGAAGGTCAGCAGCACTTCGACTTCGGTATTGCGGGGAAAGGACTTGGTACGGTCGAGCCAGACGGCGCTGCGGGTCGGGTCAATCCGGTAAGCGCCCGCGCGAGCCCGCCGGACGTTGGCGGCCGCGTCGTGGCCGTCGCGAACGAAGAACGGGGTGGCGTCGACGAGGACCCGGTTCCCCTCCTCGGCGGCCGGGGTAAAGCCCCAGTGGACGGTGCTGGCGAAGGAGTCGGCGACGGCTTTCTGTTCCGCCGCGTCGGCCGAGGAGGAGCGGAAGCGCCGGTTGGCTTCGACCAGCATCACTTTCGGTCCCACGCGCTCAAAGCGAACCAGGCGGGAGCGGCCGGTCTGCCCGCGGTCGAGACCGATGTCATTCGAGCCGAGGCCGGCCGGCAGCGAGGTATAGAAGAGCACCTCCTCGCCCCAGCGGGAGATTTCGAGATAGAGGCTGCCGGCCTTGGCGTCCCAATAGAGCGGGAAGAGCCCGTCCATCTTCGTCATGCCGGTGGTCTTTTCCGCAATCGAGGCCCCGGCGGCCGAGGCGATGGTTAACAGCGAGAGAGCGAGTAACCGAGTCATTCGGTTAGTATCGCATCGGAAGCGGCTAATACTCGGCGGCGTCCAACGAGACGCGGACTACTTCGCGGTCGTTGCGCCAGATCATATGCCGGTTGGCGAACGCCGGGTGGGACCAGACGACGGCGCCCCGTTCGCGGCGCCCGCCGGGCGAGGAGGTGGGCTCGAGGATCTGGGTGCGGCCGATTTCGGAGTAACCGGCCGGCGAGAGGCGCGCCAGCACGAGTTCGCCGCGATCGTTGAGAATCAACACCCGGTCTTCGTGGCGGACGAGCCAGGCGGAGACGTTCCGCGCCCGTTCGACGGTGGCCGCCTGGGACTCCCACACGCGCTCGCCCGTATCCCGGCGCAGGCAGCGGAGTTGCCCGTAACTACAGATGCCATAGACATACTCCCCCAGAATTAGCGGCTGACTCATCAGAGCGTGTAACTTATCACTGCGGATCTCATTGCCTTCGTTACTCCGCCACGCCAGTTCGGGCGTCTTGCCATCAAGCCGCATCATCCGGGCTCCGTCAAAGAAGCCGGAGACGAGTAAGTGGGCGCCGCTCCAGGCGGGGGTGGCGATCGGAGTGTTCATGGTGACGCGGAAGGGGTGGGACCAGAGGACGGCGCCCGATGCCGGATCGAGCGCCTCGAGAGCGCCGGCATGCCAGATGACGACCTCCGGGCGGGGACGGCGAATCAGAATCGGCTGCGAGTAACCGGGCTCGGAGGTCTCGCTCGACAGCGCCTGCCAGAGCACTTTGTCGGTTTGTTTCGCGAAGGCGACCACCTTCCCGTTTCCCTTCCCGCCGACGACGGCGACGAGCTTGTCTTCGACGAGTAACGGGGCGCTCGACATGCCCCAGCCCGGCACGGCGGTGCCGAAGTCGCGGACGAAATCGACGCTCCAGACTTCGCTGCCGTCGGTGACGCGGAGGCAGCGCAGGTGGCCTTTGGCGCCGAGGACATAGACGCGGTCACCGTCGACGGTGGGGGTGGCGCGCGGGCCGTTGTTGTAGTCGAGGCCGCGATAATCGGCCTCCCACTCGCGGGTCCAGAGCGCCTTGCCGGTTTTCTCTTCGAGGCAGAGGACCCGTTCAATAACCCGGCTGCCGGCGAGGGGCCGGTGGTCGAGCAGAAAGACGCGGCCGGCGGCGATAGCGGGCCCGGAGTAGCCGGCGCCAACCGGCACTCGCCATTTGACCTGGAGGCCTTGCGGCGGGATCCGGTCCAACACCCCGCGCTCGGTCCAAAGGCCCTGCCGGCCGGCGCCGCGCCACTCGGGCCAGTCGGCCGCGGGAGCGAGCGCAATCCAGCCGAGCAGACCAACGAGGAGGGTGCGCATCGGCCGGCTACCGCCCAATCCGTTCCACGTCGACGTAGTAGGCTCCGCGCTCGGAACCGTCTTCGGCGATCAGCCAGGTCTGCAACTCCACGGGCCCGGCGGGCAGGCGGAGTTCGAACAGGACAGTTGGCTTCGCCGGGTCCACCTTCGCCTCGCGCTCCTGCGCGCCGAGTTTGAGGCGGGCGGTGCGGAGGCCGGCAATGGCTTTCCCGGGGGTTTGCTCGCGGTTGCCGGGCTCGGGCGTATAGGCGGCGCCGAGGGGCAGGTTCAATTCAGCGGGCCAGCGGCGCAGGGCGATGCGGTAACGCCCGGGACGCGCTTCGAGCGCCCAGAACCCGTTGGCCACCGGGCCGTTCAGAATGGAACGCTGGTTCCAGGTGGCGAGCGCGCCGTTGCCATGCCAATCGTGGGCGGTCAGCCGGACCGGGTTCTCGCGCGGATCGCCAATGACGATGCGCGCGTACTCATCGGCGCGCGCGCTGACGAGCCGCCACCAGGTCTCGTAGCCGGCTTTCAGTTGGGCCACGACGGCGGGCTCCCGCGCGGCGAGGTCCGTCTTCTGGCCGGGGTCGGCCTGGATGTCGTAAAGCTCGAGCTTCCGCGGCTCGCCGGGGCCGCCCGGTCCGGGACTGACGAGCCGCCAGCGCTCCGTCATGACGGCGGCTTGGCGCCAAGGCAGAAGATTCTCTTCCCGCTGGGAATCGACGACGAGGGTGCGGTCTGGAGCCGTCTGCCCGCGCAGGAGCGGGACCAAGGAACGGCCGTGGAGAGGCAGGGCGGTGGACGGGCGGGAGACGCCGGCGAGTTCGAGCAGGGTCGGCAGGACGTCAATGTGGGCAGTCAATTGGGTAATATCGCGGCCCTGGGTGTAGCCGGCGGCCGGCCAGTGCAGGAAGAAGGGGACGCGGTGGCCGCCTTCGTAGGGGGAGCCTTTCGCTCCCCGCATGCCTGCGTTGAAGACCTGTGCGCCGGAGGCGGTGCCGTTGTCGGTGGTGAAAATGAAAATGGTGTTGGCGGCTTGCCCGGTGGCTTCGAGGTGTTGGCGGAGACGGCCGACGTTGTCATCGATGTTTTCGATCATGCCGTAGAAGCCGGGTTCTTTAAGGCCGTTGACGTTCTGGTAGTGGGCCTCCTTTTCGGCGGGAGACCACATGGGGCCGTGGGGGGCGTTGGTGGGCAGGTAGCAGAAGAAGGGCTTCCGGGCCTGGACGGACTGGTCGATGAAGCGCTGGGCTTGCGCGAAGAAGACGTCTGTGCAGAAGCCGGCGAACTTCTTCAACTTGCCGTTGTGGCGGTAGGTATCGTCGAAGTAGTCGTTGCCGAAGTGGTCCGGAGTTTGCCAGACGCCGCCGCCCCCGTGGATGAGGACTTCGTCGAAGCCCTTGTCTTGGGGCCGGCTGGGGAGGTTATCGCCGAGGTGCCACTTGCCGAAGATGCCGGTGCGGTAGCCGGCGGCGCGGAGGTTTGCAGCCAGGGTGGTTTCGTTGCGGTGGAGGATGCTGCGGCCTTGGATGGTGTGCCAGGGGCCGGCGAGGTTGGAGTAGCGGCCGGTGAGGAGGGCGGCGCGGGTGGGGGCGCAGGTGGGGCTGACGTGGTAGTTGGTGAGCCGGACGGACTGGGCGTGGAGGGCGTCGAGGTGGGGCGTTTTGAGGACGGGATTGCCGTGGCAGGCGAGGTCGCCGTAGCCTTGGTCGTCGGTCATGAGGAGGACGATGTTGGGGCGGGCGGAGGGTTGCGCGAGGAGGGCGGAGGAGGCGGCGCCGAGGAAGTGCCGGCGGGAGAGGGGCATGCCCTACATCTTACTGAGATCGGGATTGGGGCCGGCGAGTTGTTCGAGGGGGATGCGGCGGTCGGGGGAAAGGATCATCTCCGTCGCGGTGAACTTGGCAAGGTACGTGACGGGGCCGCCATAGCCGCGCCGCTCGACCACGAAGCGGTAGGGTCCGTAGGACTGGGCGCCCTCAATGTGGACTGGAAACCCAACGTCGGAGGTGACGTGATAGAGGAAAAGAGGCGCCAGGAAGGATGCGGCGGTGAGGGCCCATATAGCCGGCCGCGAGCCGAGCCAGAAGATGGCGGCGGACAACCCGAGCGTCACGACGTGCGCCGTGACGGGCGAGGGGCCGACCCCGAGGTGGAACAACACAATGGGAAACCAGGCGAGCAGGCCCGTGACGGCGAGGACCGAGGCGCTCGCCAGGGACCAGCGCAGCGGCGACCGGGTTTCGGGAGGGCAGAAACAGAGTGCTAGAGTCAGGGCGGACGGAAGGGCGTAACGGAGCCATGGGGCGGGCTCGGTCGAAAACTGCAGCGGCTGCAAGCGGGCGATGGAGAGGAGCGCCCAGGTGGCGGACAGGAGGAGCAGGAACCGGCGGAAATGATTCGGCATGGGTGGGGCGCAGGAGGTGCCGGTGAGAAAATGTGATCGAAACCATCTTACCGGGGCAGCGGGGGTAGCTTCCGTGTCCGGGCAAGTTCGGCCAAAGAGATTGGGGGTAGATCACAACCGTCCAGCAGCAGTTGCGTGGCGGTCAGACGCGGAGCGGAGCAGTACGGAAGCCGGCCCGCATACTCTTGCTCATCGATGCCGGGGAAGACGGGACGAGTAGTCCAAACATCGAAGCGGTAGGGGTCGATGGGCTTGGGGAGAAATTTTTCGATGCGAATTTGGATTCCCGCAATTCTCGTCTCCGCATAGACCGGCTGGGGCGGAGGCGAAACGAACGCAAATACCATCGAGGCCCAGATGCACTTCGACACCAGCGCAGGCAGGCAGCCCCACGCGGACAGCTTGTAAAATCGCCAGGTCGCGATGGCGGGAACCGTGGCGAGGAGCCATCCGGCGATGATGTTGGCGAGGTCGAACTCGAAGCGAAGGGGTTGCTTAACCGCAACGGCCAGGAAAGCCCAACTGGCGGCGAGCACCAGGACATAGTTAGTGAGCGAGGTCGGCGCGTATCTCATCGGCGTAGGTCTTCAGGCGGGCGGCGAGGCGGCGCACGAGTTCCGGTTCCGCCGCTGCCACGTTGTACTGCTCAGCGGGGTCGCGGTCGAGATGGTAGAGTTCGGGGCCGGACTCCTTCGTCTGCCGGTACTTCCAGGGGCCCTGGCGGACGCCGTCCAGCGTCTTGCCGAGCGCATAGAAGAACTCCTGGCGCGGCGAGGGCCTGCCGTCGCGGAGATGCGGCAACAGGTTATGACCGTCGTAAGGCCGGTCCTTCGGCAGGTCGAGGCCGGCGGCGGCGAGCAGCGTCGGCAGGAGATCGAGCGTCGAGGCCATCTCCATCGAAACCTGGCCGGGGCGGATGACGCCCGGCCAGCGGAAGATGCCGGGGACGCGGAAGCCCCCCTCATAAGTCGTCCCCTTGGCGCCGCGGAGCAGGCCCTTCGATCCGGTATGCCACGGCTCCACGCCACCCGCCAACATCCGGGGCGGAAGATCGTGCCATGGGCCGTTATCCGACGTGAAGATCACCAGGGTATTGCGGTCGAGATTGAGTTCCCGCAGCGTGCGGGTGATCTCGCCGACGGACCAATCGAGCGTTTCAATCACATCGCCATAGTGGCCCGCGCGGGAGCGGCCCCGCCGATCGGCCGGAACGCTCACCGGCAGATGCGGCATGGCGTAAGGCACATAGAGAAAGAATGGGTTCGTTCGGTTGGCCTTGATGAACTGGACGGCTGCGTCCGTATAGCGGGGCGTCAGATTCGATTGGTCGGTCACCGGCTCGATCGCGTCCTCGTTGCGGTAGAGGTGCAGCGGGCGATCGGTCTTCACCCACGGGGGAATCATGTCGTTCGAGTAGGGAAGGCCGAGCCACGCGTCAAAACCGCGCTTGGTGGGCAGGTGGGCCGCGGGTTGGAAGCCGAGGTGCCATTTGCCGATGGCCATCGTCTTGTAGTCGCGGGCTTTGAGCAGTTGGGGAAGCAGCAGCTCGGCGAGGGGGAGGCCGCCCACCGTGTCGGGGCCCGTATTGCCGGGTTGGCCGGCGCGGATGGGGTGGCGGCCGGTAAGCAAGCCGGCGCGTGACGGGGTGCAGACGGAGGCCGCGGCGTAGAAGGAAGTGAAGCGCATGCCCTCGGCGGCGAGGCGGTCGAGGTTGGGGGTGCGGAGGGTCGGGTGGCCGTAGCAGGCGAGGTCGCCGTAACCCATATCGTCCGCGAAGAGCACGATAAAGTTCGGCGGTCGGGAGACGGACTGGGCGAGCGCGGCGGCCAGAAACTCGCGCCGGGAAAAATGCGGCATAGAGAGAATTTTAGCGCCGGATACACTAGCTGGAAATGAAATGGATTTGGGTTGGGCTACTGAGCGCCGCCTCGGCCACGGCGCAGGTGGACCGTAACGCGCACGGGTGGTTTCAATACTTCGGCGACCATCCGATTGGGGACAGCCGTTGGGGGTTGCACCTCGAAGGGCAATGGCGCCGACACGATGTGCTGCTACGCGGCCAGAATCTGCTGCTGCGGCCGGCGATCAACTTCAAGATCAACAAAAACTTTGAACTCAGTGGCGGTTATGCGTTCGTCGAAACCTACCGTTACGGCAGCTACCCCGTGGCGCGGACCTTGCAGGAGAACCGCGTCTATCAGGAGCTGCGGATCCGCCACAACGCCGGCAAGGTGAAGGTGTTGCACCGCTTCCGCTTCGAGAATCGCTGGCTGCCCAACCACCTTTTCGAAGACCGGTTCCGCTATCTCTTGCGGGGCATGATTCCCTTGAAGGGAAAGAACTGGCTGATCCTCGCCAATGAGGTGTTCATCCCGGCCCCGCCCGAAAGCTTTCCGAAGCCGCTCGATAACAACCGGGCGATGGTGCTGTGGGGCCGAACGCTGAACCCTTATTGGCGGATCGAAACCGGGTACATGCTGCAGACCGTAACGCAGCGGAACGGGCGGATTCGCGAGGACAACCACACGCTCCTGTTCTCCCTCTGGAGCACGCAGCCGCTGCGCTAGCGGTGGAGTTCGTCGTGGAGGGTTTGGCGGTCGAGGTCGCCGGTCCAGCGGGCCACCACGACGGCGGCGACGCCGTTACCGATGACGTTGGTGATGGCGCGGGCTTCGGACATGAAGCGGTCAATGCCTAGAATCAGGGCGAGGGCGGCGACGGGGACGTTGCCCACGGCCGAGAGGGTGGCGGCGAGGACCACGAAGCCGGAACCGGTCACACCGGCGGCGCCTTTCGAAGTGAGCAGCAGAACGGCGAGCAGGGTGAGTTGCTGGGTGAGGCTCATGGGCGTGTTCGTCGCCTGCGCCAGGAAGACGGCGGCCATGGTGAGGTAGATGGACGTGCCGTCCAGGTTGAAGGAGTAGCCGGTGGGAATCACCAGGCCGACCGTCGACTTCCCTGCCCCGAGCGCTTCGAGCTTCGCCATCATGCGGGGGAGCGCCGCCTCCGAGGAGGAGGTGCCGAGCACGATCAGCAGCTCTTCGCGGATGTAGCGGAGGAAGCGGAAGATGCTGAAGCCGTGGACGCGGGCGATCAGGCCGAGTACGCCGAAGATGAAGACGACGCACGTGAGATAGAACGTCGCCATCAGCTTGGCGAGGGAGAGAAGGCTGGCGATGCCGTAGGCGCCTACCGTAAACGCCATGGCGCCAAAGGCCCCGATGGGGGCGGCGTACATGATGAACTTCACGATGTGGAAGAAGAGTTCGCTGGCCTGTTCAATGAACTGGAACACCACGCTGTTGCGGCCGCCAATCTTCTGCAGCGCGATGCCCGAAAGCAGCGCAAGGAAGAGCACCTGAAGAATCTCGCCCTTGGCGAAGGCGTCGACGAAGGTGGTGGGAATGATGTGCAGCAGGAACTCCTGCGTCGAACCCATCTTGCCGGGTTTGGCGTATTCGGCGACGGAGGCGCCGTTGAGCCTGGCGGGGTCGACGTTCATGCCGGCGCCGGGCTGGACAGTGTTGACGACCACCAGGCCGACGATAAGCGCGAACGTGGAGACAATTTCGAAGTAGAGCAGGGCCAGGCCACCGGTGCGGCCCACGCGTTTCAAGTCCTCGCTGCCGGCGATGCCCAGGACCACCGTCGTGAAGATGATCGGGGCGATGATCATCTTGATGAGCTTGATGAAGCCGTCGCCGAGGGGCTTCATGGCAGCGCCGGTGGCGGGAGCCAGCGAGCCGAGCAGACACCCAATGGCGATGGCCACAAGGACCTGGACATAGAGAGAGCGCATGAACCCTCTATGATATGCTCCTGATCGATGTTCCTTCGAAATCTGCTTTTGGTGGCAGGCTGCCTGCCGGCCCTGTTCGCGGCTGATCCGCATTTCAATATTCCGCTGTGGGAACCCGGCAAAGTGCCGATGGCCAAGGGCGACGGGCCGCTGGACGCGCCCTTCCTCACGGTGTTCCGGCCCACGGGCAAGCCGAACGGATCGGCGGTGGTGATTGCGCCGGGCGGATCGAACATCATGCTGATGTATAACCTCGAAGGGATTGATATCGCCGAGCGATTTAACGACTGGGGCACGACGGCGTTCGTGCTGACCTACCGGCTGAGTCCGCGCTACGGCGAAGCGGAGCGGGCGCTCGACGGCAACCGGGCGCTGCGCGTGGTGCGGTCGCGGGCCAAAGAGTTCGGGATTGACCCGGAACGCATCACGTTCGCGGGGTTCTCGGCGGGATCGAGCATGGCGCGGAATGTGGCGGCCACGGCGACGGCGGGCGACCCGAAGGCGGCCGACCCGATTGACCGCTTGCCTTCGAAGGCGCATTCGCTGGTGATGGTGTATAGCGCCGGCCGGCCCCAGCCGGGCGAGAAGCTGGCGGAGTTTCCGCCCGTGTTTCTGCTGGCGGCGGCGCATGACCGGGGCGCGGCGAATAGTTCAGCGCAGTTGTTTCTCGACATGAACCGGGCGGGAACAGTCGTGGAGCTGCATCTCTACCAACGCGGAAGGCACGGCTTTGGCGCGGCCACGACGAGCCCGGAGTACGGCCCGTGGATGGACCATTTGAAGCACTTTTTGAATCTGAACAATTTCTTCGGGGGGAAGCAGTAAGTGAGGCTCGGAATCATTCTCCTGGCGGCCGGGATTGCCGCCGCGCAGCAGTTGCCGAAGTCGGTGAACGATGGGTACGGCGAGTTCCTCCTGATGCCGGCCGGGGCGTTCACCATGGGCGACACGACGGGCGAGGGCCTGGACCGCGAGCGGCCCGTCCATGCGGTAACCCTGGATGCGTTCTACATCGGCAAGCTCGAAGTAACCAACGGGGACTGGAAGAAGTTTCAGAACGATCCCGGTTACGAGGATAAGAAGTTCTGGCCGAACGGATGGGTGGTGCCGAAGGACCAGAGCCCGTACTGGAATCAGGCCGTCAATCACGGCGGCGGGACGCCGGGGAGCGATAACTATCCGGTGCTGGGCGTGAACTGGGACGCGGCCACCGCCTACTGCAACTGGCTTTCGGCCAAGACCGGGAAGAAGTACCGGCTGCCAACCGAGGCCGAGTGGGAAAAGGCCGCGCGGGGGACCGACAAACGGAAGTTCCCGTGGGGCAATGAGATCAGCCACGAGTTCGCCAACTATGTCGGCAAGCAGAAGTTCGATACCGGCATGGAAGTGGGGTCGTTTCCGAAGGGCGCTTCCCCCTACGGCGCCCTGGACATGGCGGGCAACGTGATGGAGTGGTGCCAGGACTGGTATCAGCGTGACTACTACAAGACCTCTCCGAAGAAGAATCCCCAGGGGCCGGAAAAAGGTGCGTTCCGGGTGCTGCGGGGCGGTTCGTTTTTCTTCGAGGCGGGCGACCAGCGGGTATCGGCGCGGAGCGGCGGCTGGCCGTCGCTACAGGCCTGGCGGATGATCGGGTTCCGCCCGGTGCGGGAGCCTTAAACGCGGGCGAGATGATCGAGTAAGTCGGCATAGCGCCGGCTGAAGAGCCGGCAGCGGCGGCAATCGACCAAGTGGGCGTCGAGGGCCGCCACCACCGATGGCGCTAAGGCGCCCTCCACATAATCACCAAGGCACTGCAATACCTCCATGCAACTCATGGCCGTCTCCGGCGCATGGGGCAGCGAGTGAGAGGGCCCCTCTCGAACTGCGGCCAGCAGACGGAGCCGAGCCCGATGGAGTTTGCTCTTCAAGGCCGGCAGCGAGAGGCCGAGCATCTCGGCGGCTTCGGCGCCTTCGATCCCTTCCAGATCGCGCAGCAGAAGAACCTCGCGGTCAGCCTCCGGCAAGCCGAGCAGAGCCTGTTGCAGCACTTCGATGCGCTCCTGCCGCAGCAGCGCCGTATCGGCCGCCCAGCCGGCGTCGGTGGCGAGATGTTCCCAGGTGGCCTCGTCGACGGTGGCTTCGCGGTGGCGGCCTTCGCGCCGGTGTTGGTTCGTGAGAATGCGCATGAGCCAATGTTTGAGCGGACCGCGCCCCTGCCACTGACCAAAGTGCTCGATGGCGCTGAGCATGGTGGCTTGCACGAGGTCTTCGGCCAGGGTGGGGTCCTGGGAGAGATAGCGGGCCCAGCGAAGGAGAGCGGGCCGGAACTGTTCGAGATCGGCTAGTGTTTCGGTGCGTTCGGAAGCGGACACGTACGGAATCCTAACAGAGTGTACAGGGGGCAGGTGCCCAGGGCGCCGGTCAGAAGCGGCACGAGACCGAGCAGGCCCCACGGGGTGGCGGGACCCCATTGTGTCATAGCAAGGCCGGCGAGACCGGCGGTAATGCGAAGGGTGCGGTCGAGGCCGCCGACGTTTGCGGTAAGTAGGTTCATACGATGGACTCCTTTCGCTAGGGAAGAGCCACGAGGGCGCGAAAGGATTCGAGGCGCCGAAACTATATTTGCGGCGGGGCGAGGGGGAGACGGTCGCGCTGGGCCCAGGATTGGAAGACGACGGATGTTTCGATGCGGACAACACCCTGGTCGCTCGTAAAGTGATCGTAGGCCAGATTCTTCAGGTGCTCCATGTCCCGGATGGCGACGTGGGCCAGCAGATCGAAGCGGCCGGCGAGGAGGAAGACCTGCCGGACTTCGGGGATCTGATTGAGGCGCTGCACGAACGTGTCCACGGCGTCCCGCTGATGGCGGGCGAGCTCCATGTGGATGAGTGCTTCCATACCGAAGCCCAGTTTGGCGAGATCGACATCCGCGTGGGCGCCGCGGAGCAGGCCGGAGGCACGCAGTTGCTTGAGGCGTTCGTGGCACGACGAGGGCGCCAGGCCGACGGCGGCGGCGAGCTGCTTATTCGAGAGCCGCGCATCTTTCGCCAGCAAAGCCAGCAGAGCGAAGGAAGTTTGGTCTAGAGGTGCGGTATCGGCCATATCTCCGAATTCTATTCGATGGCGTCGAACGAATGGCCCGGCGATGATGGAGGGATGGTGACCATTGCAGTGACAGAGGCCGACCGGGCGCTGTTCCAGGCGCGCGGGTTCGTGGTGAAGCCGCGGGTGCTGGCGGCGGATTTCATCGAGGAGTTGCGGGAGCGGTTCCCCCGCCTGTTCCGGGGCGAGTTCGACACCGGGGTTTACCCCGACGAATGGTATTGGCGGGAGGAGATCAGCCGGCCCGAGGCTACGCGGCATATGGCCAATGCTTGGAAGGCGGACCTGACCGTGGCGCGGCTGGTGCTGGCCGAAGAGCTAGCCCGGGCGGCCGGGGCGCTGAGCGGTTGGGACGAGGTGAAGCTGGGGCAGGATACGATCTGGTGGAAGCCGCCGCAAACGAAGTCGATCGGGTATCACCAGGACACGTCGTTCATGGAGTTTCTTGAACCGACGCAGACCACCACTTGCTGGGTAGCGCTCGACGATACGAGGCGGGAGGCGGGGACGCTTGAGTACGCGATGGGTTCGCATCGCTGGCCGGTTACGCCAATCCCGAAGGAGTTTCACGCGACGGACGATTACCGGGCGCCGATGCGCGCGGCGGCGGGCGGGACCGAGCCGGAGATCGCCTATGTGGAAGTCCCGGCCGGATCGTGCGTATTTCACGCCGGGGAGATCTGGCACGGATCGGGCCCGAACCGAACGGGCGACCGGATGCGGCGGAGCATCGGGATCCACTATCTGCCCGGGCACGTGCAGTTCAGCGAGCGGCCGGGAGGCTATATCTACCGGCGTTACCAGAAGACGGGCGAGGCCACGCTCGACGAGAGTTACTTTCCCGTAGTCTCGAGCGGACGCGGCCGGCGGACGGCTTGGATCGATGGCTATCTACAGACGGGGTTGCGCAAGTAAACTTCGCCGCGAATGAGCCGGCGGACGTTCTCAGTTCGCGTACTGGGCATGAGGACACTCTTTTCTTTCCTGCTGGGCGCCGCCCTGTTATGCGGCGCCGAACTCTTCCCCGTGCAACCCGGAAACGAATGGACCTACCGGAGCGAACCCGGCGGCGGCACCGCAACGATTCGCGTGGGCACGACCCCGCTGGCTACCGCCGACGGGCGCCTGTTCCACCGCCTGATCGGCTACGCGGCGCAGCCCTTGTGGGTGCGGACCCACAGCGACGGCAACCTCTATTACTACGACGAAGAGTCCGGCCGGGACCGGGTGTTGACCGACTTTGCCAATGAGTTCGCCGCCGAATTCAGCAACTGCACCGCCGCCGGCAAACCGGAGCGAGGCGGCGTAATCGTCTACTCGAGCTCCTGCGCCGACGCGGGTTTGGAGCGAGAGGTGTTTGAAGCCAACATCGGCCTGGTGGAACGCGTCGAACACACAATCGCCGGGCCGCGGACCATGAAGCTGGTCGCCGCCAAGGTGGGCCGCTGGACACTGGGCGGCCAGGATGGTTCGCTGTTCCAGGTGCAGGTGGCCCGGAAAGACGCGGCCACTTTGGCGGTGACGATGCGGCTGAACGCAGGTCCCGCCCCCTTCCCCGTAACGTTCCCGTCGAGTCAGTCGTTCGATGTGGTGCTGCGGGACCCGGACGGCGAGGTGGTGTGGCGTTGGAGCCAAGGGCTGGCGTTCCTGCCGGTGGCCCGCACGGAAGAGGTGACGGAAGCGGGCCTGCGTTACGGCGCGGAGATTCCGCTGGCGCTGCGGTTGCCACGCCCGTGGAAGGACGGCATCTACACCGTCGAGGCGTGGTTGACGGCTGGAGCCTCGGAAAGGGAGTTCGCCGGCTCGGCGCGGATCAAACTGTAGGCGCGGCGTTACACCTTATCCGGAACAATGTAAGGACTCCGGTACGGCCGCGTGAGCATGGCATTGGCCGCGGCATCGCTGCCAAAGTTCATGGCCACCGGGTCGAACCGGAGTTCGCGGTCCAGGCGATGAGAGATATTGCCGAGGTGGCACAACGCCGTCGAAATCGCCGTCTCTTCAATCTCCGCGTGGAGCAGTTTCGGGTTGCGGGCGCGCACGGCCTCGGCGAAATTGGCGAAGTGGTCGAGGTTCGCCGGCGACTCGACGGCCGGTTCAGGTTTCTTATTGCGGCCGAGCGTGATGACGAATTCGCCGTTCTGCTTCAGGTGCAGGTGGCCCTTCGAACCGAAGAAATCCCAGGCCATGGGCTCGGCGGTATACAGGCCGCGGAGTTGGCCGAGAATGGCGGAACCATCGGCGAAGGTCCAGGTGACGTTCTGGGTGTTCGGGGTCTGCCCCTGATCCTTGTAGCCGAAGCGGCCGCCGGTGGACCGGACCTTCACCGGGTAGGTCTTCTGCATGCCCCAGCGGAGCACGTCGATCATATGGATGCCGTTGTTCCCGAGTTCGCCGTTGCCGAAATCCCAGAACCAATGCCAGTTATACGGCACTAAGTTGGCATGATAGTCCTGCATGGGAGCGGGGCCCACCCAAAGGTCCCAATTCAGATTGGCCGGGGGCTGCGCGACGGGCTTGAAACCCAGAGAATCGCGGCTGCCGGGAAAGAAGAAGTTACCCTGGTAGATTTCGCCGATCACTCCGGCGTGGAGTAACTCGACGGCCTTGCGGTAACGGCCCCACCAGCGGCGCTGCGTGCCTCCGGCAGCTACCCGCTTGTACTTACGCGCGGTTTCGACGAGTTTGATCCCTTCAAAGATGTTATGCGAGACCGGCTTTTCGACATACACGTTCTTGCCGGCCTGCATCGCCCAGATGGCGGTCAACGCATGCCAGTGGTTGGTGGTGGCGATGGAGACCGCGTCGATGTTCTTATCCTCAAAGGCGCGGCGCATATCCGTGTGGATCAAAGGGCGCTTACCGGTAGCGGCGAACACGGTTTGGGAGGCCGCTTCGGCGCGGGCGCCATCGACCTCAACAAGCGCCGCGATCTCAAGATTCGCCACCGGCAGCATCTCCTTGATGTGCGCCGACCCGCGGGAACCGACGCCGACGATGGCGACCCGCAGACGGTCATTGGCTTGGGCCCAGGATTGGGAGGCCGCGGCGGCGGCGGAGACGAGGAAGGATCGGCGAACCATAGATCCTGCCAGTTTACGCTGATTCATCGCCGGCGGGCGACGAGGATCCCCGTCAGCAGGATACCGGCGGCAAAAAGTCCCAGGCCCGCGAAGACGCTGGTGGGGCGGAAGCGGTATTCCACGACGTGGCGACCGGCGGGAACCACGACGCCGCGCAGGACCCCGTAGGCCTCCCAGATCCGGGCCGGCTGCCCATCAACCGTCACCTGCCAGCCGGGGTAGAAGCTATCGCCCAGGATCACCATGCCGGTACACGGCAGCGTCGCTTGCAGGCGTACCCGGTTGGGGGCCCAACTCTCGAATTCGACCGTGGAGCCGCCGGAGCAGGTTTCGAGGCGGGGGGCCTCGCCGAGCAGAACCGTCTGGCGGGCGAGTTCGAGCGGGCCCTCCTGCACGGCTTGGCGAAGCGCGGCTAAGTTCGGGGCGGCCATAGCTTCGTGGACGGCCCAGGCGCGGGGCAGCACGTCGGGATTGGACCAGACCTTGATGCCGGAGGCGCCTTCGAAGAGGACGGTCTGGCCAGGATGAGCGGGTTGCCGGCCGAGGTGATGCGTGACCGAGAACAGCGCCTGGGAGCGGCGCGTATGCGTCTCGGCGCGGAGAAGATTTTCCGGGATGCCGGCCGCGTAGCCGCCAATGGCGTCAACGCCATGGTAGTCCCCGAAGTTCAGGGGAATCTCCTCCTCCACCACGCTAAAGCGGATGAGAGCCCGGCTGCCGGCCTGACGCAGAAAGCCGGCCAGATCTTTGTTCTCTTCAAGGCGGCGAGCGAATTTGAACTGCTCGGGGTGATGCCGGGAGGAGTAGGTAGCCGTGTGGACCCCATAGAGTTCAACCAGCACCACCGCGATCCAAACGGCCGCCTGGACCCGAGGACGATAGGGAATCGCCAGCACGATGGCAAGCAGAGCCGAGAGCAGCACCCGATCGTCAAACCCAGGGTGGAAAACCGCCCAGGCGGCGATCACCACGCCCGTGCCCAGCAAGGCCCGGCGCAGCACCAGGCCGTGGCGGGGCAGTGCGTCGTATCCGTAAGCGGCGAGCAGGCACAGGCCGAGGGTCGCCAGGTGCAGGGCGCGCACGGGCAGGCGAGCCTTGTCCAGGCTGGGCACCAGATTGGTGAGCACCCCATGCAGAGGCGTAAAGGCGCCGAGCGCGAACACCAGGGCCGCAGCCGTCGCCAGCAGCACCCACCGCCGGCGGCCGCCCCGCGCCCGGGCCACGCCGGCCAGGGCGAGCGCCCCAAGAGCCAGACCCAGGAAGGAGGCGCAGTCCCCGTAGCGTTCGGCGCTCGGCAGGAAGGTCTGCAGGATGCCGCGCGGGGGGAAAGAGTAGATGGTGGCGATGGTGTAAGGAATGGCGTCGGCCCAGCCGACCGGTTCGGGCGTGCCCACCCAGCGCTTCGAGAGGCGTCCGAATTCGATCGTCGGAAGCAGTTGCGCGGCGGCGATGCATCCCGCAATCAGCAGGGAGACCGCGGCGAGCGGAATCCGGCCGGGCCGCTGCCAGACAGCGGCGGCCCAGAAAACGAGCACGAGAAGGGAGACGAGGAGCGGCACTTCATGGTGGCCGCTGAGCCAGGCAAGACCAAGCCAGAAGCCCGAGAGCGCTGCCGAGGCCCAGGGCCGGCGGCCCCGGAGCGCCCGCGTGGCAAACAGCACCGTGAGCGGCGTAAAGATGCCGCCGGCGGCCACGTCGGACCACGCAACCGAGGCCAGAAAGCCGCCGCAACCGAAGCCGAGCGCGGCCAGCAGAGACGCCGCGCGGCTGCGCCGCCAATCGCGGCAGAGGGCATAACAAGCCAGGGCGGCGACGAGATGGAGAGTAACCCAGTACCAGTTGAGGACGGCCGGGCGGAGATAGCCTTCGGCATCCAGCGGCAGGAGAAGAAACAGGAGTTGCAGGGGAAACAGCGGGCCGGGTTGCGTTTGGCCGATAAGCGGCTGGCCCGCCCACAGCGAGGGGTCCCAAAGCGGGAAGCGGCCGAGGTGGAGTTCGCGGGCCTGGAACTGCATCCGCGGGATCTCCAGGTGGACCATGTCAGGATGGTCGAACCACACGTACTCGGACGTGAGCGTGAGCTTCCAGTGGAAGAGGATCACGAGGACGGCGAGCAGGGCGGGAGCGGCAAGGCGGCGCATGACAACTCAGGGAGCGGGGGCGAATTGAGTAACGACGTACATTGGACGGCCATGCCGGTCGTTGATGATGGCGAGTTCCTTTTCCTGGTAGCCGAGTTCGGCCGAGCGCGCCAGCAGGCGGTCCACGGGAGCGTTGGAGCGGCCTGTGCGGTTGACGTAGCGGACGAAGTAGGGGTTCACGACAGTGAGCAGGTGACGGAGCGCGGCCTGATCCTGCGGGCGAAACTCGGCACCGGCGTCGAGCCATTCCGGGGTAAACCCGACCGGAAGATTGCCGCGGCCCAGCGCCCGGAGCGGCCCGATGATGCCCCACTCGAGAGGGTAGATGGCATTAGGGGCGGCCTCGGAGAGATAGGCGCGGAGCGGTTCCGCGGCCGAGGTCCAATAATCCTGCGGCCCATTCCGGACGATCTGCGCGTAGTATTCGTTGGTGACGAGCGCCTCCGATCCGGCAACAACCGACGTCAAACCGAGAGCAACGGCCAGGCGGCGGCGGGCAACTTCGGCAATCGCGCAAGCGACCATCAGATGGGGAAGCGGCCAGAGGAGAACCATATGATGCGAGCCCTGAGCGCCCATGGCGAAGGCGAACATCACGAGCCAGCCGGACAGGAGCGCGATCGCAGCGAAGAAGGTCGCCTGGGCATAGGGGGAACGGCGGACATACAACGCCAGTCCCAGGGCGGCAAAGAGCGCCGGGAACAGCAGATGGTGATGGAAGTTCCTGGTTAGGCGGCTGATGGCCATGCCGGTGGACTCGACTCGGGTAGGCGCGGGCGGCGCCGGCGGGGCGTCCTGGCGCGTGATGTAGTCGAACAGTGCGGAGCCATCGAGTGTCCGCTTCATAGTGACAGCCCGGTGGAAGTACGGCAGCGATTCCGATTGCGGGGTCCAGGCCAGGGTCTCGGCCGGACGGTTGATGTTGTAGTAGACGAACGGGGCGGCGCCCAGCGCCCCGGCGAGAACCAACAGTCCCAGGCGGCGGAACGTGAAGGGGACGACGATCGCGGCCGGATAGATCAGGAACGCGGCCAGCGAGTAGGCGCCGAGCATCCAGAAAAAGGTGGCCTTATCCCAGACGCCCAGCCCGAAGACGAATCCGGCCAGCGCAAGGAGCCAGGGGCTGGGTTTGCGGTGGTAAAAGACCAGCGCAAGCAGGCCGGCGGCCAGCAGGAAACGCTGCAGGACGACGGGGCCCCAATCGAGCGTCGAGGTGAGGACGTACAACGGGTCGAGGGCCAGCAGGGCGACGACAATTGCGGCGACCAGGTGGCCGAGGGTGAGCCGGAAGATGGCCCAATACAGGAGAAGCGTGAGGGCGGCGAGAGCCATCATCGGCAGGCGGATGGAAAAGACATCGGCCGGCCAGACCGCAAAGATCTTGGCGTAGAGATGCGCCTTGAACGTGCCCAGATAAGGCATGATCATGGCCGTGAAGGGGCGGCCCCGGAGCTCGATGGCGTAGTGATACTCAAAGGGCGGTACCACGGCGGTGGTAAACAGCACCTCGTCCTGCTGGACGCCCACCTGCCGAATGAAGATGAAGCCGGCGGCCAGGAAGACCAGGGCCAGAGCGAGGACAACGGGGAAAGAGAACCGGGACATGGGGGAAAGTTCCGGTTGTACCACAGGAGGGGATACGGCGCGAACTATTCCTTGACTAGTCAACTATTGATTGGTAATCTAACAGCATGGAACGGCCCACAACGCAGCGCCTGCGCGACGAGCTTCGGCAGACGAAGCCGTTTCCCAGCCGGTCGCAGGAGGCCTATCTGGCTTTGCTGCGGACGGTGGACGAGCTCCGGCGCCGCTCTTCGGCGCTGATGGGGCAACATGATGTGAGCCTGGAGCAGTACAACGTCCTGCGCGTTTTGCGCGGGGCCGGAGCGGCGGGGCTGCCGACGCTCGAGATTGCCGGGCGCATGGTGGAGCGGCAACCGGGAGTGACCCGGTTGTTGGACAAGTTGGAGGCCAAAGGTCTGGTGCACCGGGTGCGGTGCAAGGAAGACCGGCGGCAGGTTTTGTGTACGTTGACCGAGACGGGGCGCCGGCTGTTGGCGGCGCTCGACGGCCCGGTGGACGAGTCGTCGCAGAGAAGCTTCGGAGCCTTGCGCCCCGAAGAGCTAGAAACCCTGGTCGAGTATCTCGACCGTATCCGTTATCCGGAGTTATACCCATGAACATTGCAGAGTTAGATGCGCAGTTGAACGCCCAGGTGTTGGCGGGCGACATTCTCGGTGCGTTTGAGAAGTTCTACGCCGAGGACGTGGTAATGCAGGAGAACAAGGCCGAGCCGCTGGTGGGCAAGGATGCCAACCGCGAGAACGAGAAGAAGTTCCTTGCCAGCGTCCAGGAGTTCCACGGCGCCAGCGTCGAGGCGGCGGCCGTGAACGGCGACGTGAGCTTCAGCCAGTGGAAGATGGACATCACCTTCCAGGGCGGCTACCGGACCACACTCGAGCAGGTGGCCGTGAGAAAGTGGAAGGACGGACAGATCGTCCACGAACGGTTCTTCTACAACAAGGGGTAACTTGCCCATGCGTTTCGCTTTGGCTCTCGCGCTGACGCTGCCAGGGATGGCGGCCGACTATACGATCGATTCGAGACACAGTTCGGCTTCGTTTTCGGTACGGCACATGATGGTGTCCAATGTCCGGGGGCAGTTTTCGAAGGTGGCGGGAACGATCGTCTACGACCCGGCCAACGTGGCGGCGAGTCGCGTCGAAGCAACGATCGACGTCAGCACGGTCGATACGCGAGAGCCCAAGCGGGACGCGGATCTGAAGACGAGCGAGTTTTTCGACGTCTCCAAATACCCGGAGATGAAGTTCCGGAGTACGAAGGTTTGGAAAGAGGGCGCGGGTCTGAAGATGGCCGGAGAACTGACCCTGCATGGGGTCACCCAGCCGGTGGTCCTGGACGTAGAGGGTCCGTCGCCGGAGGTCAAACACGCCAGCGGGGCGATGATGATCGGCGTCTCCGCCACGACGAAGATCAGCCGGAAGGCGTTCGGCTTGACGTGGAACCGGGTGCTCGAAACCGGCACGATCGTCGTAGGGGACGAGGTGGCAGTAACCCTGGACCTGGAAGCGTTACGAAAGTAACGAGACCGACACGGTAGATTCGTCGGCACGAAACACAAGGGACATACGATCGGGATTGGCAGTCAGCCAAACCTGGAGATCGTGTGTCTTATAAGAACCCTATTCGATTATTGTTTCTCATTCTCACAATAGCAAGTGCGAGTGTGATGGCGCAAGGCAACGCGCCGAAAGCGAACTTTGTGCTACCCGAGCGGCTGCGGCTGCTGCAGGGGCAGTTAGTGGACATGGTGATTGAAGTCCGGAACGCGAACGCCGTCAGTAACTTGAAGGTGATGGCGGGCGGAGTCGACATCACCTCAAGGTTTGCGGCCCCGGTGAAAGCCGAACTCGATTGCGATGCCTCCTCGGACTATATCATCCGGGCCAACCTGCAGTCGCTCGAGCAGACCGGCGAAGTCGAAGTGTCGTTTTCCCTGACCGCCGACGGCGCCAACCTGACCGACAAACGGATGGTGACGGTGCGGCCGTTCAGCATGACGGGCCGCCAGCGTCGGAACATCATCCTCTTCATCGGCGACGCGATGGGCACGGCCTACCGCGATGCGGCGCGGCTGGTTTCGCGCTCGATCGTCGGTGCGGATGGCAAGAGCTCGTTCCGCGAAGGCTTCTTCGACAACCTGCTCGAGATGGACAAAATGCCGGTTTCCGGTATGTCGATGACCTATGGAACGGACTCCATTGTGCCGGACTCCGCCAACACGGGCACGTCGTGGGCCGCCGGCAACAAGAGCTTCCTGAACGCGGTGAACGTGTTTGAAGACGGCACGGACTGCCGGTGGCGCTTCAATGGCATCACCACGGCGGCTACCCAGCCGTTCATCCTGGATAATCCGCGCGTGGAAAATCTTTGGCAGTATCTGAAGCGGCGGTTTAACTACCGCACGGGCATCGTCACGACCGCGGCGGTCACCGACGCCACCCCGGCCGTGCAGGGCTCCTATTCGGGCTTCCGGCAGACGCGGCTTGAAATCGCCCGCCAGTACCGCGAGAACCCGATGCTCAACGGCGCCCCGGCGTTCGATGTGATCCTCGGTGGCGGCACGGATCCCTTTACGGCCGCGGGCCGGCCGGATCGCCGGAACCTGATCGGCGAACTCCAGGGATTGGGCTATCGCTATGTGACGACGGCGACCGAATTGAAGGCGCTGCAGTTTGGGCAGCCGGTGATTGGGTTGTTCAAAGGTTCGCCGACCCCGGCTCCCGGCGCTAACGGGATCACCACCGCGGCCGACGTGAACATGGACGTGGCCTATGACAAGTTGAGACTGCCCCGTCCGGCCTCGGAACCCGCCGCCAACCTCGGCACGTTCACCGACCAGCCGATGCTCGAAACCATGACCGAAAAGGCGATTGAGGTGCTTTCGACCAGCTTCTCGCAGTCGCCGTTCATTCTGATGGTGGAAGCGGCTTCGATCGACAAGCAGTCGCATCCCAACAACGCCGCGGGTACGATCTGGGACACGATTGAACTCGATAAATCGGTCGGCGTGGCCCGGGCGTGGGCCACCAGACGAGCGCAGAAGGATACCCTGATCGTCGTGACGGCGGACCATGACCAATCGATGCATCTGATTGGCGTCAGCAACACTCCTGACGACGAGTTCTTGAACCGCAACAAGAGCACGCGGGTTACCTACACGACGCCCGCCGGAACCTCGGACTTCACCGTCTACGGCGACTCCTATTCGAATGCCCGCGCCGGCCTGCCGTTCAACAATGCCAGCACCGGAAATTCGAACAACGGTGGCGCGCGCGGCATGCCGGGCTCTTTTGCCCCGACCAACTCGGCGACCGATCCGGCTGCGAGCACCTACTCCACCTATTTCGGCTCGCCGTCCTACCGGCTGGACCCCGCGACGGGTTACCCGGTGAACACCGGCGCCGGCATCCGCCGGCTTTCGGTCGGCTTCCGCACGGGCGACCACACGGCGTCGAGCGTGCCGGTGACCGCCGAAGGGCCGGGTGCGTTCCTCTTTACGGGCTACATGGACCAGACCGACATCTTCTTCAAGATGGCGGCGGCCCTGAGCACGGATACGAGCGAAGGCGACAAGGTCGTGGATCTGCTGAAGTCGACGCAGTTCCCGCAGTCGGTTGGGAAATGAGCTGGCTTCGTTTCGTTCTCCTGGGAGGGGTGTTGGCCGGGCTGGCTGCCGGCCAAACCCTCCTCCCGGTGGGAGAACTCTTACGGTATACGCTCGAGGAGACTCCCGAGCAGTTGACCCGGGGCATGGGTCGTCCGGCGCAAACCGGCGAAGCAAGCCCCGGGTATTTTACTTGGTACTACAAGACGGACGTGCTCGATCAGCATGATTTCAGCCATCTGCTGGTGTTCCGCAAGTCCGACGGCAAGCTGGCCAGCGTCACCCGGAACTTCCATACGCCCGTGAACGTGGACGCGCTCTTTCCCGCCAAACAGGCCAAGACGCACTATTGGCCCAGCGAGAAGGACCCCCAATGGGCCATCCGCGTGCGTCTGATGACCGGCGACCGGCTGATGATGGCCATGGGCGTCAAAAAAGAGGGAGACACTACGACGCAAGTAGTCATCATGCGCCGCAGTGTCTTGCGGTTCTTCTTCCCCTGGCTGGACCAGCAATTGACGGAGGAGAAGCGGTAGGACCCTACCGCTTGTCCTCCTCTTCGTCCTCCGTCTCAATCGCCATCGGGGCGAATACCGCGTTGCGGGGTTGCGGATAGGGCGTATTCCAACCGCGGATCTGGCCCCAGACGATCCGGTTCAGCGTCTCCGTGGGAACTGCGTCCGGAACGTCCCAGCGCATCTTCGCCGAGGCGATGGCGGCTTGGCGGGCGGGGCCGCGAAGAGCCCTCACCGCCGGATTGCGGTCAAACAGGGACTGCTGCGGTTCAACTGCCGCATACGGCGTCAGGTCGGGCGTGGCCGTGAAGCTCTCCCGCATGTCGTGGGCGATGAGGTCGAACAGCGACATGGTGGGGAGGCCGAGGATCAGTTCGATAGTCTTCACCATGGACTGGTTCGAATAGAACGTCGAATCGACGTGGCCGCGCTTGGTGTACGGGCTGATGGCGAGGGCGACGGTGCGGTGGCCGTCGACGTGGTCGACGCCATTCTGGGCGTCATCTTCCACCACGAAGATCGCCATTTTCGACCAGAACTTCGACTTCGAAAGCCCTTCGACGATCTGGCCGAGCGCGAGATCGTTATCGGCGACCATGGCTTTGGGGCTGGAGGCTCCCGGGGCGGCGCCGAAAGTGTGGTCCGAGGGCAGTTGGAGCAGCACCAGGTTGGGCATTTTCCCGTTCGCGTCCCATTGCTTCAGGTCCTTGAGGAAGATCTGAGCACGGACCACGTCGGGGATGGAGTTGGTGTAGGCCGGGTACTGCGGGGCCAGGATCTTGTTCATGCTCGCGATGGGGGCGGTGGTGGTCCATTGCGTGGTGAGGTCTTCGCCGGCCTTCCAGCGGTTCAGCAGGTCGTGGCGGAGGGCCTGGGGCTCAGCGCGGCGCCCGGCGTATTCGCCGTAGATGCGGACGGACTTCTGCCGGGCCAGGGCATAATCCCACAGAAAGCCGCCGGAGGCGTAGGCGATGGGATCGGTACCATCGAACGGGTAGCTGCGGCCTTCATAGCCAGGCCAGAGGCAGTAGGCCGTTTCACTGGCTTGGGTGAGCCACTGGTGGCCGTCGCCGGAGTTGCCGCCGGTGGCGTAGAAGTTATCCAGAGTCACGAACTGCTCGGCCAGGCGGTGGTGGTTGGGGGTGACGTCGTTTCCGAACATCACGAGCGAGGGGTCACCGTTGCCGCGCGGCAGGTCGCCGAAGACCTGATCATAGGTGCGGTTTTCCTTGATGATGTAGACGATGTGCTCGATCGTTGAGGATTCGCCCGAGCGCTCCGGAATCGGCTGCGGCGCGGCCGTGGGACGAGGCGCGGCGGCGCGCAGGGCGGCCATGTGATTGTTTTCGGCTACGGCCGTCGTGTAGTTCGTCAGTTGAGCCGCGGTCGGCAGATCGATCACGGCGACAGCGCCCCGGTTGGCATGGACGTAACGGCTGGTCGGCTTTTCACGCCATCCGGAGCCGGCGCCGAGCAGAGCGCCGACGGCGAGGCGTTTGCCATCCGGGCTGAGGGCGAGCGAGTTGGGGTACCAGGCGGTCGGGATCGAGCCCTTGATCGCGCCGGTGGCCGTGTCCACCAGCACCACGGCATTGATGCCGCCGCAGGCGACGTAGAGCGTTCCCTGCCCCACGGTAAGCGCGTTGGGGGCGATGCCGTTCACCTTCTGGGCCCAGGGCTGCAGCGAAATGGTGCGGAGGGTGGCCTGGGTGCGGGTGTCGATGACGGTAACCGTATCGCTATTCGAATTGGCTACGTAGAGACGATGGTTGGCGTGATCCCAGTGGAGACCGGTGGGGTGCAGTCCGGTCGCGAGGGTGTGGGTGACTTTCTGCGTGGCGATGTCGATGCGGGAGACGGAGCCGGTCGAGGCGATGCCGCGAGCGTCAACCACCACCTTGTCCGCCGTCGGCGCCAGACCCGTGGGTGCGGTCAGATCGCCGGACTTGGGCAGACGGCCGCCCCAGTTGGAGACATAAGCCGTCTTGCCATCCGCCGAGAGTGCGGCGGCGAAAGGGGCGATGCCGGTGGGAACTTTGGCTATCAGTTCGCCGGAGGCGAGGTCCACGACGGCCAACTGGTTGTTGTAGATCAGCGGCACTGCGGCGCGCCCACCCTGCACCGAGAGGGCGCCGGCGAGGAGCTCTCCCAGCACCGGGCCAAAGGGCTTGCCGTCTTTGTGCAGTTGCACCTTTTTCTCGGGGGCGGGAGCCGTGTAGGCTGCTCCCGCGAAGGCCAAGCCCTGCAACGCCGCGCGGCCGCGCATGGGTTGCCGGGAGAGGACGCGGTTGCCTCGCCAATCCAACCGGTAAACCCCGGCGGCGTGAGAAACCACGAGTTCGGAAGGGTCGGCGCCGAAGGCAACGGCGTAGACGCGGCCATCGAAGACGGTCGGGACACCCGCCGGCGTGATGGTTTGGCGAGTGGTGACGGCTCCGGGGTCGGAGACGGCACGAACCGGGCGATCAACCGTCTGGGCCAGAGCTGAGCCGGCCAGGAGGGCGACGGGAAGGAATCGGAAAAGGCGCATGCCGGGAATTCTATCGCCTGGAAGTTGCAATTGGATGAGTAAATGGTGCAACCTAGTTAGTTCTCTGACGTCCCTTTCCCTTTTGCATGCGCGTACGCGTCCTCTATCACGACCACTGTTTTGACGGATCGGCTTCGGCTGCGTTCTTTAGCCAGTTTTACGCAGACCGGATCGGTCCGGCGGCTGAGTTCGCCTACACCGGCATGGCGCACACGGCCGCCCAGCAGTTCGACGACAGCCTCTTCGATGGGGAGGAGAACGCCATTGTCGATTTCAAGTACGCCCCGAACCCGAAGTTGACCTGGTGGTTTGATCATCACCAGAGCGCGTTTCTGAGTCCCGCCGATGCCGAACACTTCCGCACGGAACGCCACGGAAACTACTACTTCGATCCGGCCTACCGCTCCTGCACGAAGTTTATCGCGCACATTGCCAGAGAGCGGTTCGGCTACGAGAATCCGTTTTTAGCCGACTTAGTGAAATGGGCCGACATCATCGACGGCGCGCAGTACGCGAGCGCGCAGGAGGCGGTGGAGTTAGCCGCCCCGGCCATGAAGCTCACGCTGTTGATTGAGGCGGCGAACGGGTCGGAAATTATCCACCGGATTATCGGCTGGATGCGGACAAAAACGCTCGACGAAATCATCGCGCTCCCCGAGATTCAGACGCTCTTCCAACCGTTGTATGAGCGGCATCTCCGGTCGATTGACGTGATCCGCGAGCGGTCAACCACGGCCGGCGGCGTAATCTTTTTCGACCTGGTGGGCAGCGGCATGGAGGGATACAACAAGTTCATCCCCTACTACCTGTTCCCGGAAAACGTCTACACGGTCAGCGTGAGTGAGCAGCCGTTTCGCACGAAGGTGAGTGTCGGCTCCAGCCCGTGGGCCGGAGAGCGGGTGCGGCATAACCTGGCTTCAATTTGCGAACGGTACGGCGGCGGGGGCCACCCGAAGGTAGGCGCCATCAGCTTTCCGACCGGGGCCATCGAAGCGGCGCGGCAGGCCGCCAGGGAGATTGTGGCCGAACTGCAAGGCTAGCGCTGGGTGATCAGGTACCACCGGTCGGCGTTCGCGTCCCGGGCGGGAGCGGGGGCGGCGGCCGTAGCGGGCTTCACTGGAGCCATGGTCATGATCGCCACGTTGCCCCCGGCGGCGTCGGGTACGAGCATCCGCTGCCGAACGATCTTTCCGCGCAACAGATGCGGCTCGAGCGTGGCGGCATCGGTGGCGGAGGCCGAGGCGGCCGGATGATCCTGCTTCCGGACGAGAGCCCGAATCACGTTCTCCGTGAGTCCCTGGCGGGCGAGCGAGGCCAGCGCCTCGGCGCTCGTATCAAAGCGCGAGGTCTTGTTCTCGATCAATTCGAGCAAAAAACGCTCTCCCAGCCCGGCTTCGGCCAGCAACAAGACCCCCTCGTTGGTGAGCAGGTTCTTGGGGGGAGGAGCGAATTTCGGCACGGGTTCAGCAGCGAAAAGGAGGCTCGTGAGAGCGAAAACGGAAAGTATCGTTCGCATGGAGAGGGTATCGGCGAAAAAAAACTATTCGTGAGTGTTTTTCTGGCGATATGCCCAAAGATGATGTGGCGTGGTGTAGTTGGACTCGTGGTCATGGCGGCGAGCCTGGGTCTGTTGCCGGAACGGCTGCGGGCGATGGATCTGCGGTTGAGCAATCCTTCCTTACCGGTGGCCCGGGCAGGCTTTCCCTATCAACAGGGGCCTTTGCTGGTCGAAAGCAGCGGGCGCTGTCCGGTGGGTGCCACGGGCATGCGGCTGGTGAATGGCAGTCTGCCGGAAGGGATGACGCTGGACGCCGCAGGGTATCTCCGCGGAACTCCGCGGGAACCCGGCACCTATGGTTTTGCCGTGGAGCTTCGGACGGCCTGCTCCCGCGCGGTGGAGCAACTGGTGCTGCAGGTCGGCATGGCGCCGATGCTGCGCGTTTCGGCCATGGAGCTATCGTTTTCCAGCGAACGGGGCGGACGGCCTCCGGAGCCCCAACGGATGATGGTCTCCGGCAGTCAGCCGGGACTTCAATATCAGATGTCGGCCGAAGGCGCCCCCTGGCTTGAGATCCGGCCCCGCCGGGGCGCTCTGCCGCCGCCCGGCGCCGCCTTGGAATCCGATGCCGTCGACCTGTTCGTGCACCCGGAAAAACTCGATAGCGGGGAATACCATACGACCTTGTTGACCTACGCCTGGGGCGGGACGGCCCCGGCCGCCACCCGGGTCCATCTCACGGTGAAACCGGCCGGTACCGGTTGGGACGGTGTCCGCACCATGCCGATGATGACGGCCCCGGCGCCGGTAACCCCCATCCCCATCGTCATCGTTCCTCCCGCTTCCCTCCAGCCGCCGCCCCCGCCCAAACCGGTCGCCAAACCCAAGCCGGTCGTCGCGCAGAAGCCGCCGGCGCCCAAGCGCCCGGTGGTTCCCATCACGCGCTCCCGCATTGTGACGGTGCCGAAGGTGACCTTACCGGAAGCGAGCAAAGCGCCCTCGAAGCTGCTCGGCCCGCCGGAGGTTCCAAAGGTGGAGCCGCCCGCGCCGCCCAAAAAGAGTGAGGGCGGCGGCGGTCACTAAGTAGTTTGTGGTACTCTCTCGGTCATCCTTCTGACCGACATGGACGAGACTGCTATCACCCAACTGCTGGTCCGGGTTTCGCAAGGCGACAAACACTCCGAGAACCGCCTGCTCGATCTGGTCTACGGCGAGTTGAAGCGCCTGGCCGCGCAAGCCATGCGCCGCGAACGAGCCGACCACACGCTGCAACCCTCTGCCCTGGTCAACGAAGCTTACTGTAAGTTGGCCGGTACGCAAAAAGTCCCTTGGGAGAATCGGCGCCACTTCTATGCAACCGCCGCCCGCATCATGCGGAACATCCTGATTGACCACGCGCGGGAGAATCAGGCCGCCAAGCGGGGCGGCCCCCAAAACCACAAAGTGGAACTGCGCGAGGATCTACTCCGGATCGATGACGACGCGGCAACTTTTTTGGCCCTCGATCAGGCGTTACAACGCCTAGCCTTAGTAGACGCCCGGCAAGCGCAGATCGTCGAACTGCGGTTTTTCGGAGGACTGGGCGTAGAGGAGACCGCGGCCACCATGAACCTGTCCGAACGGACCGTCAAAAGAGACTGGATGGTGGCCCGCGCATGGCTGGAAGCGGAGTTGACGCGCACAGCCGGAGACCAGCATCGTGCCGTGGGAGCCTGAACGCTGGGAGCGCGTCAAGGAGCTCTTCGAACAAGCCGCGGAACTGCCCGAGGCAGAGCGAGCCGCGTTCCTGCTGCGCGCCTGCCCGGACGATGAGGAGATCCGCCGCGAAGTGGAACGCCTGCTGGGCTTCGGCAACGTCGCCGAGGCCTTCGTCGACCGGACGCCCGGCTTGGGCGGCATGCTAGCCGGCTTCACCGACGCCCCCCGTTCCTGCCAGCCTGGCGAGGTGCTCGCCGGCCGCTTCCGCATCGTCCGGATGGTGGGCCGCGGCGGTATGGGCGAGGTTTTCGAGGCCTTTGACGAAGTGCTCAAACAACGGGTGGCGCTCAAGACCATCCGCCCCGAGATCGTTCACGAACCCCGGATGGAGGAGCGCTTCCGCCGCGAGATTCTCCTCGCCCGTCAGGTGACGCATCCCAACGTCTGCCGCGTCTATGACTTCGTCAAGACGGAACGGCTCGGATTCCTGACCATGGAGTTCCTCGAAGGGGAGACGCTGGCGCAATTCCTGCGCCGGCGGAAGCGGCTCACTCTCGACGAGGCCCGTCCGCTGATTGAGCAGATGGCCGCGGCGCTGACGGCGGCGCACCGGGCGGGCGTCGTCCACCGGGACTTCAAGAGCGCCAACGTGTTTCTGACGCAGGAGCGCGACGGGACCACCCGCGTGGTCGTCACCGACTTCGGCCTCGCGAGAAGCATCGCCCCCGAAGACGCGGAGTCGGAGACCGCCCGGGGCGCGGGAACCCCGGCCTTCATGGCCCCGGAGCAGTTAGACGGCCGGCCGGTGGGGCCAGCGGCGGACATCTACGCCCTCGGCCTCGTGATGTACGAGATGGCCACCGGTTCCCTGCCCTACACCGGCGATTCCCCCTTACAGGTGGCCGTGCGCCGCCTGCGCGAGAAGCCGAAGCCCCCGCGGGCCGTAGCGCCGGAGGTGGACAGCAAATGGGACGCGGTGATTCTGCGCTGCCTCGAAGCCGAGCCGGAAGACCGGTTCGCCGAAGCCAGCGGCGTCGTCAAAAGCCTCGCCAGCCGCTACTCGTTACCGTGGATCCGCATTCGCAAAAGCTGGCGGCTCGGCACCGTGGCCGTCGTCACCCTGGTGGGCATCAGCCTCGGCATCGTGGGCGGCCGCTGGTTGTGGGCGCCGCGGCCGGCCTCCGCCGCCGAGCCCTTCTTCCAGAACGGCGTGGCCGCGCTGGCCGACGGCACCTATGCGCGGGCCGCCCGAATGCTCGAACTGGCCCTCGAACAGGATCGCGATCACATCCCGATCCGGCTGCGGCTGGCCGAAGCCTACTGGCGGCTCGACCAGCCCCGCAAAGCGCAGGAGCAGTTGCTGCGGGTGGAGCAGCAGACCATCTGGCACATCGATGACCGCCGGTTGCACGAAGGGATTCGGGCCCTGGTGCTGCGGGACTTCGCGGCGGCCACGCGGGCCATGGAGCGCCGGGTCGGTTCCCCGTTTGCGCCCCCGGCACCGGGACCGCGCCTCGACCTGGCCCGCGCGTTCGACGCGGCGGAAAACATCCAGCAGGCGACGGCCGCCTACCAGGCCGTTCTGCAGGAGAGTCCCAACCACCCCGCGGCCCTGCTCCGCCTGGCGGGTTTGGCCGACCAGCGGCTGCACATAGACCGCGCCACCTGGTTCTATCAACGGGCGGCGGCCGGTTACCGGCGGACGCTCAACGAAGAAGGCTTAGCCGCGACGCTCATCCAGCAGGCGATGGGGCAACAGTTCATCTCCGTAAAGGAGGCGCGCCGGCTGCTGACCGAGGCCGAAAAGATCTCCGAGGCGGCCCTGACGGCCGGGATGCGCAACCGGCTGCGCCTGGTGCGCGCGGTGATGGAGGTCTTGAACGGCGACTCCGCCGCTGCCGAGCGTTGGGCCCAGGAAGGCGTGGCCATCGCCCGGCAGGCGGGATTGGAGGCGCAGGCCGCCGCGGGCCTCGTCGATCTGGGCCTGGCCTACCTGGTGCAGTCGAAGTTGCAGACGGCGCGGGAGGTCTACGCCGAAGCCGGGCGGCTGGCGGAGGGCTCGGGCGCGATCTACTGGGGGCAGCGGGCGCGCCTGGGCCAGGCCTGGGCCGCAGCGCTCGATACCGGGCGCCAGGAGGAGGCGACCGAGGCGCTGCGCGACGTCGAACCCTTCTTTGCGAGCAACGGATATAAGCGGGACGTGTTGCAGTGCTGGCGCATCCAGGCCGATACGTTGCATTCCGCGCAAAGGCTGGAGCGAGCGCTCGAAATGTACGAGCTCACGGCAGAGCGGGCCCAGCAGGCCGGCGAGGAACGGATCCGCCGCCGGGCCAGGCAACTTCAGGGCGAAGTGCTTGTCCAGTTAGGGCGCTTCCCGGAAGCGGCGCGCGTCCTCGAGGCAAATCTGGCCGAATATGAACAGGAAGGCGCCGACAAACAGTTTCCCGTTCACTATTTCCAATGCCGGGTCGCCTTGGGCCAGGTCTTGAGCGTCCAAGGCCGCCTGGACGAGTCGCGGCAGGTATTGACGGCTCTGCTGGCGGACCCGGGGATGAAGAGCGACCAGATCCGGCTGCAGGCACGGCTCGCCTTGGCCGCCACCGAGGGAGAGGCCGGACGGACGGAAGCGGCGGATGGCCTGGCGGCCCAAGCCTTGGCCGACGCGCCCGAAGGCCCGGCGCGCGACGAAGCCCGTCAGCAGGAGTGCATTCGGGCGTTGACCGTGCCGGTTTGTCTGGCCGTCAAGTCCGAACTGCTCGCGCACAAGAGCCTGGGCTTCCTGGCGCACGTGCAGTCTGCGCTGGCGCAGGCCTATCTGGCCGAAGGGAAAAAGGCGTTAGCCGCTGAGGAGTTGGCCCCCGCGCTGGCGGCCTTCGAACGGCAGCAGAGCCGGAACAACGAGTTCTACGTGCGGGTGTTGCAGGTGGAGGCGGGAAGCGGGACAGCGGAGGCGGCGCGCCAGGCCTGGACACGATTAACCGCAGGTTGGACGCCGGCGGAGCGGCAGCGCTATTTGACCCGGTTCCGGGTGCGGCGTTGGGTGGATGCGGCGGGACTGAATTTGCAGTGAAAAGGAGAAGACGATGAAAGAAGAAGAGTTAGAAATTCTCCGGCAAGCGATGGGCTTAACCTCGCTCGCCGGAGCGCCGGCCGGAATCCGGCAGGTCCTTCAGGGCCTGGCCTCGCGCCAGAACGAACTCAACGTGGCGTTCCCCGGTGTAGCCGCCGATGTCATCCGCCACCTGAGAACGCTGCTCGGCGAAACCACACAGTTGCTCACCGACTGCGAGCGCCGGGAAGCCGAAGCGGCCATCAAAGCCAAGGCCGAGTGCGGTTGCGAGGCGCCGCCGACGGAGGACCTGGAGTCGCAGTTGAAGTGCCTGCTGCGCCCCGTCCTGCAGGAAGCCACGGCTGGCGCCGGCGCCGAGGGCGTCTGCGCGGTCGAAGAGATGCTGACCCGCGCCAAACGCATCGGCGCGCAGCGGAAGTTCCTCTACGGCCTCTACGATCTGTACGTCAACGCGGCTCTGGCCAGCGGCTTGCCGAACGAGCAGTTGCCGTCGGCTGTGCGAGGCGGACGCGGCGGCCAGGAAGGCGATAACGGGGGCAGCCGGCCCAGCGCCCCCTAAAGGCTAGAAGAAGTTTTGGGCGGCCAGATCGATCAGGTGATGGCCGCCATTACTCAACTTCGCCAGCTTGGCGATCCGGATCCGGGCGTCGGCCAGCTTGCTGGTAACGCCAGTGGTGCTATAGAGCAATCCGAAAACCCCAGTCGTGTACGCGGTCGCCATCGAAGTGCCGGAGCGGAATCCAGCGGGGCGGAGGGCGTTGGCCCCGGTAACCGGCACCGCGCCGGCGATGTTCCGGCCCGGGGCGTAGACATCGACGGCCGGAAGCCCTTTCTGCATCCGCTCAGGCGAGTTTCCGGCGTCGCTATTCCGGTTCCAGGGGATAAATGGCGCGAGAATCTTCGCGGTGTCGCGCGTCGAGGCCGCTACCGACAGGCACTCTGGATAACCCGCCGGGTAGAGCACCCGTCGCGAATCGTTCCCCGCCGCCGCCACCAGTAAGGTGTACCCGGATAGAGTCCGTAACGCGTCCGCTTCGGAGTCACACGGTGCGGGGCCGCCGAAGCTCAAATTCAAAATCTGTTGCCGGTCGGTCGGGGTCGTGAAGGAGTCCAAGGCCGATAAATAGGCCACAAAGTCCACTTCAAACACCGCCCTCGGCTTGGCAATGTTCACAACCCAAATCTCCCGCCCGGTGAGGATGCCCGGGGGAACGTACTCCAGGTTGTAGTCCGGATCGTACGCCAGCGGCGGCGGTATGCCCCAGGGACGTCCGCAAATGGTGGAGGCCACGTGCGTACCATGCCCGGCCAGATCGACGAGCGCCTGGGCTTTCTTCAGCAGGCCCGAGAGCGACGGATGCGTCGGGTCAGCGCCCGAGTCCAGCACCCCGATGGGCACCGCCTGCCCGCCCGGTTGTTGGTTGCTGCCCATGGCATCGATATGCCACGTCGGGGGATAAGCGGACCACGCGCGCTGCGCCAATTGCCTGGCCCCACAAGCGGCCGGGGCGCAATCGAAAAACCGCCGGGGAGCCGGAATGAGTTCCCGCACGCGGACAGGCTGCACCAGCCTGGTAATGATTCGGAACGCATCGTCGAGCCCGGAGGGAGAGAGAGCCCGGGAAAAATCAAACGCCAACTTGCGGCGCCACAGCGGCTGGGACGGCTGCAAATTAGTCACCCGGACGAGGCCCAGGGCGAGCAGGCCGGGATCCGATTCAAACGGCGCACGGACGCTGTCTCCGGCCCAAAGCAAAAGACGGGAGAGATCGTAGTCAGACGAGGGATAGCGCATAAGCGGGACGGCGGAATTATTTCACATCACGGGCCATCAACGGGTGGGCACTTTCGCCGGAAGCTGCTTTTGCGCCAAAACACGGGCTTGCGGCACCAGCTTGGCGTAAGAATCAAGCAGCGCCGCCGCAATCACCTTCCCTTCGTTACTCGTGCTCCAACCGCCCGCAATGCCGGAAAGCCCGCCGATCAACAATCCGCCCCCGCCAATATCCGTCGCCCGCGCCGCACCCGTCGCGGAGGCGACCTGTTCGGCCGTCTCGTTATCCGTCAGAAACAGCACCGTCTGCGCTTCCTTGAAATTCACGTTGCCCAAGGCGCCCGCGAACCGGCCAAGCACTGGGATCTGCGAAACCAGCCCGCCAAACGAGTCGCCGGCATTCTGTTCACTGAAGACAACGCTCGACAGCAGCGAATACTGCGCCTCCACCACCTGTTGCTTCCTCACCGTCTGACCGTTCCGCAGCACCCCGCGAGCCGCCAACTCCTGCTCCCGCTCACTGGCCGCTAAGCCGGCGGACCGGTCCACCACACGAAAGCAGTTCGACTGCTGCATCAGCAACCGCAGCAGCGGCGTCGGCGAAGGCAGCGAGAAACGGGACATGTAGGCGTATCCGCCCGGGTCCTCCACCAGAGCGATGGTCGCAATGGGAGCCTCACACCGCGGCAGCTCCGCCGTGGCGCCTTTGGCTCCGGCGCTGCCGCCCGATCCCGAGATCACGGAGCCGCCTTCGCCGAGTTTCGTTTGCGAGCAGGAGACGGTGAACAGAAGGAGAACGCAAAAAAATTGCCGCACGGCCGATTGTAACCAAATAATCCTTTACAACGAATGTAATGAAACCGTAACATGAGGCCACACGTCTGCTAGGACAGAAAGTTTGCTTGACGGCACTCTGGGTTAAGCGGATGATCGAAGCTGGGGGAATTGACGATGGCTAAACTACTGACCGCTCTCTCCTTGGGAACGCTGCTCGCGACAAGCGCCATGGCGCAGATGGCGATTTCGGCGAAGTCGGGGCTCGTATCTTATATTGAAGGCCGTGTTCTCCTCGGCCAGGAAGAGGTAGCCCTGAAATTGGGCGGCCGCCTGACGGAGATGAAACCGGAAGACACTCTGAAGACGGAAGAGGGCCGGGCGGAGGTGCTCCTCACCCCGGGCGTCATTCTGCGACTCGGAGAGAAATCCTCGATCAAGATGATCGCCAACCGCCTCGAAGACACCCGGGTGCAGTTGACCTCCGGCACGGCCGTCGTCGAGGCCACCGAGATGGACAAGGCTCATTCGGTGACGCTCCTCGTGGGCGAAGCCGCGGTCGGCCTCCGCAAAATGGCACTGTTCGCGCTCGACGCCGAAACCGGCATCAAGATGTACAAGGGCGAAGCCCAGGTGATCGCCGGCGGCAACGCGCAGATCCTCCGCGAGGGACGCCTGATGTCCGCCACCGGTCCGTTCGCCACCGCGAAGTTCGATAAGGACGCGACCGATCCGCTCTACCGCTGGGCCAACCGCCGCAGCGAAATGTTGGCCATGGCCAACATTGCTTCCGCGAAGTCGATGCAGCGCGGCTTGTCCGGCGGCAGCGGGCTTGGCATGGGCTACATGCAGGGCGGATGGATGTACAACCCGTACTTCGGTATGTTCACCTACCTGCCGCTCTCCGGCCTGATGCGCAGCCCCTTCGGCTTCTTCTACTACAGCCCCGGCGTAGTGAACCGCTATTACAACCAGTACATCCAGGCAGCAATGCCGGTGCAGGCGCCCTCGATCGGCGGCGCGATGAGCGGCCCGCGATTTGATAGCAACCTGGGCTACACCGTAAACAGCCGCGGTGGCATGGCCGCCCCGTCCGCCCCGGCGGGCGGTGGAAGCGCCGGTGGTGGTGCGGCAGCCGCGCCGCCTCCCTCGCGCGGCGATTCCGGCGGCGGGGTGCGCGGTGGCGGCGGTGGCGGTCAGGCGCACTAAGGCCGTAGCGTTCGTTCAAAAAACTTGGTTGTTGTTTCGAGCAAATGGCGTCGTGCTGATCCCACGACGCCATGTGTTTTTTGCTGGTAGAACATCAGCTCGAACGGCTTGTTCGCCTTCTGCAACGCTTCCATCATGTGCTGCGCATTCTGGAACAGCACGTTATCGTCCTGGAAGTTGTGCACCAGCAGCAGTTGCCCTTGGATCTTGGCCGCGTGCGTCACGGCGGAGCTTTGCTTATACCCCTCTTCGTTCTGGGCGGGTAGGCCCATGTAGCGTTCGGTGTAGATGGTGTCGTAAAGCCGCCAGTCGGTAACCGGCGCGCCGGAAATGCCGGCCGCGAAGGTTTCCGGCGCGTTTGCCAGCGCGTAGAGCGTCATGTAGCCGCCGTAGGACCATCCATAGATGCCAACCCGCTTCTCATCGACGTAGCCCTGCTTGACGAGGTACTCGACACCAAGCAACTGGTCAGCCAGTTCCGTCTTGCCGAACTGACGATGGAGCGGCGTCTCCCAGACGTGGCCGCGTCCGCCCGCGCCCCGATTGTCCAGGCGCCACACCACGAAGCCGCGGGCCGCCAGCGCCTGCTCCCAATTGAGGCCGGGCCAGGCATCGCGCACGGTCTGTGAGTGAGGTCCGCCGTAAACCATCACGATGGCCGGATACTTCCGTCCGGCGGTGAACCCGGCGGGCTTGATCACCTGGCCATAAAAGTCGATGCCGTTGGCCGAGAACTGCACCGGCTCCACCGGTTGCACGGCATACTCGGCCAGCAGCTTCCGATTTGCTTCGTGCAGCGTCGCGACCTTCGTCCCGTTGGACCGGCGCAGCGTCCGGCTGGGCGGCGTCGTCAGGCTGGAGTGGGTATCCACATAGAAACCGGCGCCGGGCGCCAGCGAAATGGTGTGCGTTCCCAACTCGATCGTGAGCCGCTCCGGCTCGCCGCCCGCCAGGGGGACCCGGTAGAGATGGCGCTGCAGCGGCGACTCCTTCGTACCAGTGAAGTAGGCGAAGGTCGAGTCGAGCCCATCAAAGGCGCTGACCTCCCAATTCCCGGAGGTGAGCTGGCGTTCGAGTTGGCCGCCGGTGCCATAAAGATACAAGTGGCGATAGCCCGTGCGTTCACTCGCCCACAGAAAGCGCCCATCGGCGAAGAAGTGCAGGGCGTCATGCAGGTTCACCCACGCCGGATCCTTCTCTTCGAGCAGCGTCTGCACCCGGCCGGTCGAGGCATCGGCCTTCAGCAGTTCGAGCCGGTCCTGAATCCGCGACAGGCGCTGGATGGCAAGGTGTTTTCCCGAAGGAAGCCACTGCACCCGGGCAATCAACGTGTTCGCGGTCGGGCCAATCTCCATCCAGCGGGTCTTGCCGCCGGTGGCAGCCAGCACCCCGAGGCGGACGCTGGCATTCGGTGTACCAGCCTTCGGGAACCGTTGGGGTTCGAACACAGCCTGAATGCCGGAGGCATCCACATGCGGATGGATGGTCTCCACCGAAACATCAAACTGAAGGTAAGCAATCGAACGGGAGTCCGGCGACCACCACCACGCCCGGCCCAGGTCCAACTCTTCGGGGTAGACCCAATCGAGCTTGCCATTCCACAGGGTTTCCGAGCCATTCTGCGTCAGCCGGCGAACGCGGCGCGTAGCCACCTCGGCGGCGTACAGGTCCGGTCCGCGCCGGAAGGCGACGGTGCGGCCGTCCGGGGAGAGATGGGCGTCCTCTTCGGCCTCGGGCGTCGCCGTCACTTGCGTCCACTGCCGGGTGGGCACATCGAGCAGGAACAGGTCGCCACCCTGGACGATCAGCAACCGCTTCGAGTCGGCGGACCACTCCGGCCGGGGACTCGCCACGCGGCGATTCTGCCAGCCAAACGGCTTCTGGCCAGGCTTCGCGGCAACAGCTTTCGACTCAATGTCCTTGAGGTTCGCCAGATCCGCGGTTTGGCCCGTATCGGCGTTCAACAGGCGCAACGCCTTACCCTCGATCAAAAGTAAGCGGTCGCCGTCCGGATTCCAGATCGTGTTGGGCAGGGCGTCCGGCTTATAGCTGAAAACCGCGTCCAAAGTAACGGGCTTAGGCTGGGCGAGCACCAGCGAACACAGGAAGAGACCGGCGAAAAAGCGCATTCTTTTTATGATGCCCGATCAGCGGCGGCGGCGTATCAGAACGCCATCGTGCTCATAAACCGTTTCATAGAACGGATCCGCCCGTACCGCGGCCTGGTAAGTGGGCGGGTCGAGCGGGGTGGCCAGCAGATAGTCGAGCCCCGTCTGCCACGCCAGGGCCGTAGGAGACGGAAGATTGCGGGGATTGAAGCCGTGGCGCCGGGTCACTGCATGGAGCAGGGCGTCATTGGTGGCCAGAAACTGGGCGGAGGCCGGGGTGTTGGCGTCAATCCAGAAGTAGGCTTGGCTGCGCACAGGGTGAAATTTGCGGTGGCGCTGCAGATCCGCCACGGCGGTGGATACCGACGGCAGGCAGCCCAGCGCCGCCAGGCCGAGAACTACGGCATGGTAGGGAAGCGTGGCGATAGCGGCTAGCGGCAGCGGGAGCAAGAGCAGGAGCAAAATGGTTTGATTCGACTCAGCGAACGGCAGCGTCGCCGCCGAAACCACCGCGAAGCAGACATAAGCGGAAAGCTGCCGGCGGCGCGTCAACCACCAGGCCGCCGAGACGAGCACGCCGGCAAAAGCCGCCGTCCGGCCGTCCAGCGCGAAATGGGACCAGCGCAGAGAGGGCGGACCACCCAGGTACCAGCGCAGCAAACCTTCCGCCGTAGGATCGGCGTGCACCCGCACGAACGACGTCCATCCAAGAACAGCCGCCAGCAGCAGCAACGCAAACAGCGCCGCCTGCAGGTAACGGCGGCGCCAGACAAGATAAACGCCCACCGCACACAGGCCGGGCCAAAGCGTGTCACTCGTCAGGTAGGCCGCTACGCCGGCCAAGGCGCCCAGCAGCGCGGCGCCGCGCGAATCCTGTTCGACAACATACACGGTGGCGAATACCAGCGTCAGCGCCAACAGGTCCGGCAACATGTTCGCACTGGCCTGCACGAAGCCGGGAAAAGCGCCCAATGGCACACAAATCCACGCCGCGGCGGTGTGGCTCAGCCCCTGTTGACGCCCCCAGAAGAAAACCAGCGCCAGTGAGCAGGGCGCGAGCAACCACAGCAGCAGGCTCAGGACGGTCCGGTTATAGACAAACGGAGCGGCCAGCGAAGGTAAGCCGGGCGGGAAGCGCGTCAACCGCGGTTCGCCAGGCACGCTGGTGGCCCGGTAGCCGCGCCCTTCGGCCAGCGAAAGAGCGGCGTTGTAGTAGTGGCTATCTTCGCCATGCGCCCCCAATTGAGGAAGTTCCCGCGCGGAGAACGCAAACCAAACCGAAGGGAACAGGGCGATGAGCAGCAGCGCCCAGGGAAGCAAACGATACATGAAGGGAAGGACTAGAATACCAGTAACGATGCAGATCACTTTTCGCGGCGCCTGCCGCACGGTAACCGGTTCGAGCCACGAGATTCAGCACGCCGGCAAACGGATCCTTCTCGATTGCGGACTCTTCCAGGGGCGGCGCGCCGAAGCCAACGAAAAGAACCGCTGGTTCGGCCACTCGGCCAAGGAGGTGGACGCGGTCGTGCTCTCGCACGCCCACATCGACCACAGCGGCAAGCTGCCAAAACTCGTGCAAAAAGGCTTCCGCGGGCCCATCTACACAACCCCCGCTACCGTCGATCTCTGCAAGGCGATGCTGGCCGACTCCGCCTTCATTCAGGAGAAGGACGCCGAGTTCCTGAACCGCCGCACCTCCCGCAAACGGCGGCTTCAACCCGATTGCCCGGACTGCGACGTCGAGCCGCTCTACACGATGGTGGACGCCACGGCGACTTTCCCCCTGTTCCGCGCGACAGGCTTGCACGAGCGGACGCACATCACTGGCGACCTGCACTATACCGCCTACGAGGCCGGCCACATGCTCGGTTCCTCCTACGTGCTCGTGGAAGGCGGCAGCACGCGGCTGCTGTTCTCCGGCGACATCGGCCGCAAGAATCTGCCCATCATTCGCGATCCGGGGCCGCCGCCGCCCGCCGAATACCTCATCATGGAGAGCACCTACGGCGACCGCCTCCACCAGCCGATGGAGCACGCCGCCTTCAAGCTCGCCGAAATCATCAACCGCACCGCGCAGCGCGGCGGCAAGATCATCGCCCCGGCGTTTGCCGTGGGACGCACCCAGCAGTTGGTCATGCTGATCAACCAGCTCATGCGCGAGCGCAAGATCCCGGACATCCCAATCTTCGTCGATAGCCCCCTGGCCGTGAACGTCACCGACGCCTTCCGCCAGCACACCGAATGCTACGACGCCGAAACGGCGCAGTTCATGGAAGACCACGACGATCCCTTCGGCTTCCATCGACTGCGCTACATCCGCGACGTCGAGGAGTCCAAGGCGCTCAACTCGCTCCGCATGCCCTGCCTGATCCTGTCGGCGTCGGGCATGGCGGAAGCCGGCCGCGTCGTGCACCATCTTTCAAACAGCGTCGGCGATCCCCGCAACACGGTCCTCATCACCGGCTTTCAGGCCGAAAATTCGCTCGGCCGGAAGCTGCTCGATGGGCAGAAAGAGGTCAACATCCTCGGCGAGCCCCACCGCGTCCGCGCGGAGGTCTTCAAACTCAACGAACTCAGCGGACACGCCGACCAGCGCGAACTGCTCGAATGGATGGAGCCCATCGCCAAGGGGCTCAAGCATGTGTTTCTCGTCCACGGCGAACCGCTGCAGCAGCAGACGCTCGCGACGATGATCCGCAGCATGTACAACATCCCGGTCACCATGCCCGAGACGGGTGACGTGTTTCCCTGTTAGTGATACGATGACCCGCAGTCATGTGGCGGCTTGGCTTCGGCATTGTAGTAACCGTGGCGATGTGGGCACAGGAGGATGCGGCGGCGCTCCTCGAACAGAAGTGTCTCCATTGCCACGGCGAAATGCGCCTGGGTAAGCTGGACCTGCGCACCCGGGAATCCGCGTTGCGCGGCGGCGAACACGGCGCCTCCATCGTGCCCGGAGCCGCGGCGACAAGTAAGTTGATCCGCATGGTCAGCGGCCAGGATACGCCGCGCATGCCCCTCGGCGGCGCGCTGACCGAAGCCGAGATTGGCGTCTTGCGGACTTGGATCTCGGGCGGAGCCAGCTACCCCGAACGAACGCTCGTGGCCAAACAGAAACTGGGCGTCACCCCGGAACCGCCCCTGCGGGAAGCGGATAAGAAGTGGTGGGCCTTCCAGCCGGTGCAGGCCGTGGGCGGCACGATCGACAGTTGGCTCAACGCCGCCATGGCGAAAGCCGGGGTGAAGCCCGCCCCGCGCGCCGGCCGGGCCACGCTGATCCGCCGAGCCTATCTCGATCTCCTCGGCTTGCCGCCCACCCCGGCGGAAGTCGCCGCTTTCGTCGAAAGCCGCGATCCCCAGGCCTGGCCCAAACTCATCGACCACCTCCTCGCCTCGCCCCACTACGGCGAACGCTGGGGGCGGCACTGGCTCGACGTGGCGCGCTACGCCGATTCCAATGGCTATGAGCACGACTTCGACCGGCCCAACGCCTGGCGCTACCGCGACTACGTCATCCGGGCCCTCAACGAAGATAAGCCGTATAACGTCTTCCTGACCGAGCAGTTGGCCGGCGACGAAATCGACCAGCCGACCCACGATTCGCTCACGGCCACCGGCTTCCTCCGCAGCTATGCCAAGGTCGGTTACCGCGAGAAGGATAACCCGGAGTTCCGCTTCGAGTATCTCGACGACATGATCGCCACCATCGGCCGCGGCGTGATGGGCCTCACCGTGCAATGCGCCCGCTGCCACGATCATAAGTTCGACCCCATTTCGCAGAAAGACTACTACCGAATGCAGGCCGGCCTGTTCGGCTATGTCGAGGTGGACCATCCGCTCGCCCCCCCGGCCGAAGCGAAGGCCTGGCGCGAAGGCAACGCCCGCATCGACGCCGCCATCGCCTCCTTGCGGGACAAGCAGCGGGAGATTGAGGCGCCCTACGCGGCGCGCATCCTGCCCGGCAAATACAAGCGATTCCCCGCCAACGTCCAGGAAGCCATCGCGACGCCGGAAGAGAAACGTACCCCCGGCCAGGTGCTGCTGGCCAATCAGGTGATCCGCACCACCCGCGCCACCCCCGGCGAGATCGATCGCATCTGTTCCGCCGAAGACCTCGCCGCCCGGCGCGAGATCCAGCGGGAGATGGCCGCTCTTGAAAAACAGCGCCCCGCCGCGCCGCCCCTCGCCATGGGCGTCACCGACGGCGACTACCGCTTCACCCCGGACGGCGCCGGCGATGAACCCGCTCCCGGGAAAGGCATCAAGACCGAAGCCATCTCCGGTTCGTTCCTCCACGAAGGGCCCGGGCGCTATATAGCACCGCCCTCGTTCCTCCTCGTCCGCGGCGACATGCACGCCAAGGCCGAACCCATGCCGCCCGGCTTCCCGCGCGCCGTCGATTGGGGCGGCTTGCCGGCCGCCGTCGCAACCGCCAGCGGCAAAACCTCCGGACGCCGCCTCGCCCTGGCCCAATGGTTAACCGCCCCCGAACATCCGTTGACCGCTCGCGTGATGGCCAACCGCATCTGGCATCATCACTTCGGACGGGGCCTGGTGGCCTCGCTCGATAACTTCGGACGCATGGGAGACCGGCCGACCCATCCCGCCCTGCTCGACTATCTGGCCACCGAGTTCCGGACCCGCGGCTGGAGCGTGAAAGCGATGCACCGGCTCATCATGACGAGTGAAGCCTATCAGCGCGAGTCGGCCGACGAGAGCGGCTCCACCATCGATCCCACCAACCGCCTCCTCTGGCGCTATCCCATGCGCCGCCTCGAAGCCGAAATCGTCCGCGACCAGGTCCTGGCCGTCAGCGGCGCCATGAACTGTTCCGTCGGCGGACCCGCCGTGTTTCCGCCGCTCCCCGAAGAGTTGCTGGCTTCGAGCAACAAAGGCGTCTGGAAACGCCAGGCTGACGGCCCCGAGACATGGCGCCGCAGCGTCTACGTCTACCGCAAGCGCGGACTTCCCTTCCCCATGTTCGAAACGTTCGACCTGCCCGACCAGAACATCGCCTGCGGAGCGCGGAACGTTTCGACCGTGCCCACGCAGGCGCTCTATCTCATGAACGATCCCTTCCTGCTCCGCCAGGCCGAACTCTTCGCCGGGCGCATCCGGGAAGCCGGCGGCGACCCGGTAGCCACCGCGTTCCGGCTCGCGCTCGCCCGCGAGCCCCGGACCGAAGAACGGGCCGCCGTCGCCGGGCTCTCGCTCGAAGCGCTGGCCCAGGTCGTCTTGAACTTGAACGAATTTCTCTACCTGCGGTGACGATGATGAACCGGCGGAAATTCCTGTTAGAAGCGGGCGGCGGGATGGGCGCACTGGCGCTGACCTCGCTCGAAGCCGCCACCCACCATGCGCCCAAGGCCAAGCGCGTCATCTCGCTCTTCATGAGCGGCGGCGTCAGCCACATGGATACGTTCGACCCGAAGCCCGCCCTCGCCCGCTACGCCGGCCAGCCGCTGTCCGGCAAAGGCGACGTCGTCGTGCGGCAAGGACATCCGGGGCCGTTGATGCCCTCGCCGTTCTCCTTCCGGCGCCACGGCCAAAGCGGACTCGAAGTCTGTGAACTGTTCCCGAAAATCGGCGCGCTCTGCGACGAGTATGCGCTCATCCGCAGCGCGTTTTCGAAGTCCAACGACCACGTGCAGGCCCACTATGCACTCTCAAGCGGGCAGATCCGCATGGGCTTCCCCTCGCTCGGCGCCTGGGTCTCCTACGGACTCGGCTCCGCCAACCGTGACCTGCCTGGCTACGTCGTGCTCTATGACCAACGAGGCGGCCCCTTCGGTGGACCGGCCAACTGGACCTCCGGCTTCATGCCGGCGGCCTATCAGGGCACCGTCTTCCGCGCAGCCGGCGAGCCGATCCTGGACTTGACGCCGCCGCCCGGCATCAGCCGCGAAGAGCAGCGAAAGCGCCTCGAAGCGCTGCGGAAGCTGAACGCCCTTGACGCCGCCCGGACGCCCTCAAACACGGAACTCGCCGCGCGCCTGGAAAGCTACGAGCTCGCCTTCCGCATGCAAAGCGCCGCGCCCGAAGCCGTCGACCTGGCCAGCGAATCAGCGGCCACCAAGAAGCTCTACGGGCTCGACGAGCCGCACACGGAACCGTTCGGCCGCCAGTGCCTGATGGCCCGGCGCCTGGTCGAACGCGGCGTCCGCTTCGTGCAGATGTACCATGGCGGCTTGGGCATTCAAAACACCGACACCTGGGACGCGCACGAAGACGTGAAGACCAACCACACCAAGCACGCCGCGGCGACCGACACCCCCATCGCCGGGCTGCTCACCGACTTGAAGGCCCGCGGCCTGCTGCAGGATACGCTCGTCATCTGGCACGGCGAATTCGACCGCATGCCCATCTCCCAGCGAGGTCTCGGCCGCGACCACAACCCCGGCGCGATGTCCATCTGGATGGCCGGCGCGGGGATTCGCGGCGGCCAGGTCATCGGCAGTTCGGACGAGTTCGGCTACAAAGCCGAGGAGCAGCCGGTCAGCGTCCATGACTTTCACGCCACCATCCTCCACCTGCTCGGGCTCGACCACACGAAGCTCACCTACCGCTTCAACGGCCGCGAGATGCGGCTGACCGACGTCTACGGAACCCCGGTGCCGCAACTCGTATGAGCCGGGCCTGGGCATTGGTCGGGCTGCTCTGGGTAGCCTTCTGCTTGAACTACATCGACCGCCAGGTGGCCTTCTCCATCTTTCCGGCGCTGCGCCAGGAAATGGGCTTCACGGCGACGGAGCTCGGCTGGGTGGGAACCGTCTTTCTCTGGAGCTACTCCCTCGCGCTGCCCCTCGCCGGGAAGCTCGCCGACCGCACCGATAAACGCCGCTTGATCGCCGCGAGCATGCTGCTCTGGAGCGTGGCCATTTGGGGATCGGCCTCCGCGAGCGGCGTGGGTTCGTTTCTGTTCTGGCGGGCCATGATGGGCATCACCGAGGCGATGTACTTCCCGGCTGCCGCCGGCTTCATCGCCAGCATTCATGCGGGCGCCACGCGCAGCCGGGCCCTGGGCCTGCACCAGAGCGCGCAACTGTTCGGCGGGGCCATCGGCGGCTGGTACGGCGGCTGGAGCGCGGACGGGCCGGGATGGCGCACCGGGTTCACCACGCTCGCCGTGGCCGGAATTCTCTACGCCTTCGTGCTTGGCTTCGTTTTGCCGAAAACCGAAAGGACCGACCGCGAGACCGCCGGCGCGGGCACCATGTGGACCCCGGCCTTCTGCTGGATGGTGGCCGCCTTCTTCGGCTACTGCGGCGTGCTGTGGATGCTCTACGCCTGGCTGCCGAATCATCTGGGCGAACGCTTTGGCCTGTCGATGACCGAAGCCGGCTGGCGCGGCACCGTCTTCCTGCAGGGGAGCTCCTTCGCCGGAATTCTGGTGGGCGGCTTCCTGGGCGACCGGACCGGCCGCCGCCTCGAACTGGCGGCCCTGGGCATGTTGCTGAGCCCGGTGTTCGGCTACTTCGTCTTCGCCGCCCCGGCGATTGAAGGGAGCATCGCCGCAGCCATGGGCTTCGGGATCGGCGCCGGACTCGTCATGTCGAACCTGTTCGCGGCGGCCTTCGCGCTCGTCGGCCCCGGCCGGCACGGCTGGGCTGCGGGCCTGCTGAATATGGCCGGCGGCATTTCCGGCGGCGTGGGCATGCTGCTGGCGGGCTACTCGAAAGACAGCGCTGGCTACGTCGGCCTGCTGACGCTCATCGCCGCCGCGGGCATGCTCATTCAGGCTCGGCGATTACCAGGTGTTGCCGCGCCTTCACGTTCGTAAGGCTCTGGCGTTTGCCGCTCGGCCATTCAATCTCCACCTTCGGAACAATCGCCTCCTTGCCGAGGCCGAACGTCAGCGCCAGGTCGGACTGGCTGCAATAGCTCGCGCCGCTCGTCACCGTCTGCCACTGTTTGCCGATGCGGACCACAGCGCCCAAAGCGCTCCGGTTGCTCTTGCGGCCCTGCAGGCGGAAGGAGAGATAGTTGTTGGCGCTGCCGCCTTCGTTCTTCAACAGCACGGCCGGGCCGTGGTTATTGGTGACGATCACGTCCAGGTCGCCGTCGCGGTCATAGTCCGCGTAAGCCGCACCCCGAGCGACGTAGGGCGTCGTCAACCCCGCCGCCTTGGTAGCGTCGGAGAACTTGCCGTTGGCTTCGTTTCGAAATAACAGCGGCGTCTGGCGGAACTGGATCTTGGGCTGCACCCGGCCGATCTCTTCATCAATGTGGCCGTTGGCGGCGAACAGATCCGCCCGGCCATCCAGATCGTAGTCAAAGAAGAACAGGCCAAACGTCAGGCTCAGCAGGCTCGACCGGCCGATGGTGGAACGCGGCGCCTCATCGACAAACAGGCCGTTGCCTTCGTTGTGATACAGGCCGAGCATCTGATTCGAAAAGTTGCCGACGGCGAGACTGGCGCGGCCGGACTCGTCATAGTCGCGCGCCGAAACCCCCATCGCCCCGCGCGCCACGCCGTCTTCTGAAAACGCGACGCCGGCCGAGACGGCAATGTCGGTAAAGGTGCCGTTCTTGTTGTTGCGGTAGAGCCGGTTGGGCTGCGTGTCGTTCGCCAGGAAGACGTCCGGCCAGCCATCGTTGTTCACATCGAAGACGCCAATGCCGAGCGCCTTCGAATTCGGCTCGGCGATGCCGGCCTTGGCGGATACATCCTCAAACGTGCCGTTGCCGCGGTTGCGGTAGAGCTTCGGCGGCACGCCCTTGTACGATTCCGGCGTGCAGTAGGACTTCGTGTTGCCGTCCATCGAACAGAACAGGTCGCCCTTGGCGGTCCACTGGACGTAGTTGGCCACCAGGATGTCGGCGTGGCCGTCCTTGTCGTAATCAAGGAACGCAACGGACGTGCCGAAGTTGGCGTTGTTGATCCCGGCCGCCTTCGTGACATCCTTGAACCGGAAGTTGCCTTCATTGCGGAAGAGCCGGTCACCCTCCAGCGCCGTCACGTAAAGGTCCTCCCGGCCATCGTTATCGAAGTCCGCCGCCGCGACGCCCATACCAAACAGCTCCACGCCCAGGCCGCTCGCCGTGGTCACGTCCGAGAACGTGCCGTTCTTGTTATTCCGGTAGAGGGCGCTGAGCGAGCGCCGTCCCTTGGGCGTCCAGTCCTTGGAGTTGACGAGAAACAGATCGGGGTAGCCGTCGCCGTCGGCGTCGAACCAGACCGCGCCGGCGCCCATCGTTTCAGGGAGCCAGCGTTTGCCCGCCCGGCCGCTGTTGTGCACGAAGTTGAGGCCGGCTGCCTTGGTCACTTCGAGGAAGCGGACGGGGCTGGGCTGCGCGCTGAGGAGGATCGTGGCGATGCACGTGACGGGGAGTAGTCGACGGAGCATGGGGTAAAGGGATGGACTCGTGTTCGTGGATCATCTGGCGCTCGTTGTTGTCTTCGGCGCTGTGTTGGCGGTGCTTCTGGGTGATGGCTTGGGCCGATTCGTCGGCCTTGAAGCGGCGGAACAGTTTCTCTTCACGGTCGGCCTTAGCCGTGTCGCCGAGGCCGCGGTAGGCGAGCATCAGCGTGTAGTGCGCCTGCACATCCTCGGGGTCAATGGCCAGCACCTTCTCAAGCGCCGCAATCGACTCCGGGTACTTACGCTGCAGGAAGAGCAGGCGGCCGATCTGATTCTGGGCGACGCGGTCGCGGGGATACTGGGCGACCACCTTGGCGAGACTGGCGAGAGCGTCATCGAAGTTGCCATCGGCCTTATGGACCAGAGACTGGAAGAAGTGGACGCGAGCAAGCGAAGGGTCGATGTCGAGCGCCTTGGCCAGGTAAGGCTTGGCGGCGTCGGTCTCGCCCTCTTGAATGAGCGCGCGGGCAACGTTCAACCAGCCATCGGCGTAACCCGGCTCGGCCTCCGTGACTTTCTTGAAGGCGTACTCCGCGCCTTTCAAATCGCCCTGCAGCAGCAGCCCGATGCCCCAATCGTTCCAGCGTTCCCGCGCCGCCCGACTGGGCACGGACTTCCATTGGGTCGGCGCCGGGCCGAGAGCGAGTTCAACACGAGAAGCGGCCAGCGTCACAATCGGCAAAACCGGAATTTCGCCCTTGATCTTGCCCGAAACATTCTTCGGGATGTTTGCTTTATCGAAGGAGTACTCGCGGCTGTCGTGATGGACGTTCGCATCGCCGGATTCAGCCTTGCCCGCATAGGCGTATTGGTTGTAGTAGTGCGAGAACTTGCGGTAGTTGAGCTTGGCGGTGAACGTCAGCGGCCCCTTGGCCTTCTCCGGAATCTTCACCCGATAGTGCACCGTATCGGCGGCCCCCGGCGGAATGGCGCGGACGTAGAAGGCGCTGCGCGCCTGCCAGGCATTGCGTTTGTTGATCGGGTTGCCTTCGCCGTCGAGCAGGAAGGAGCGGTAGAAGTGAGCGCCCGGTTCGACCGCGCCATCCTCTTCGAGAGCCCCAGACCAGAAGACCGTCTGTCCCGTCGCGTCCTTGCCTTCGAGTTCCAACCAGATGTCGAACGAGTCGATGGTGCCGCCGGGGAAAAAGTGGCCGATCTTCCGGGTGCGAACGACCACGTCCATGCGGATGGTCTGGCCGGGTTGGAACGTTGCGCCGGACTCATTCAGTGGCGCGGCCAGGTCCCCCACTTCGCGGATCATCGAGGCGCCGCCGGACTCGGCCTCCTCCCCAACCACGTTCAGTGAAGCCAGCATCGGCGCTTCGCCTGAGCGGCGGCGCATCTGCAGAGCGCCATCGTTCTGCACCGGCGCTGCGGCGAAGATATCCACCGAGATGAAGCCGGAGGTCAGGAAGTTCTTCGTAATGGCGAGTTGCTCTTCGTCCTTGTTCACGTGCGCGACGGCCATATTGGCGCCGGGGAAACGATGGTTGTGAATCTTGCCGTCGCGGTTGCCGGGGTCTTTCGAAGCGACCAGGGGCATGTGGCAATCGGTACAGGTCGAAGTCTTGGGCGGATAGTAGAAGCTGCGGGCACCCTGGCCCGAAACGCCGGAGGCCTGCCAGTTGTCGTAGTCGTTGAAGCCGCGGATCCAGCGGTAGTTGTTCACCGGAACGTCCAGATGGACCTTGTGGCAGGCCGAGCAAAACTCCGCCGAGTCCTGCGTCATGAAGGGCTTGATGAAGGTGCGGCGATGCGGCTCCGGATCAAGATACGTGAGGAAGTTATCGAGAGCGCGGATGTAGCGGTTCCGGCTCGAAGCGAGTTCGTGCAGAGGCGGATACTCGATCGTGAATCCGCCGTTGCCCATTGAACCCTCGACGGCGGTGATGGAGTGGCAGGAGACGCAGCCCAGGCCGTTCTGCGCCTCGGGCGTATCGATCTGATCCTTGATCGGCTTATCGAACCGGCCGTTGAAGAACACCGCGTGGTCGTGGCAGCTGGCGCACCACTTGCTGCCCTGCGTCCCGCTCAGCTCCTGCATCTGCTCGATCGACTTGCGGTAGTACTGATTGTTGAAGCTCGCAAAGTGATGGACCGAGCTATCCCACTGCTTGTAGGCGTCGACGTGGCACTCGCCGCAGAGCTTTGAATCCATGAAGAAGTCCGACGGAATGGTGCCGCCCACGTTGGTCTTGGCCGAACTCGGCCAGAAAGGGCTCTTCGGGCCGCCGCCTTCTTCTTCCATGGAAGCGGGAACCACCTTGGGATTGAGAATCCGCTGCGCCGGCTGTGGCGCGAGCGGCGAAAGCAGCAGCGCCACCGCCGGAACCGCGGCATACTTCAGCAAGTGCTGGCGGAAGTGGTAGAGCGCCCACAGAGCGGACACCACGCCCACGGCCATATGCGCCCAAAGAATGCGGTTATTCTCCGTGATCGCCCCGGCGTACGTGAGCCAAGCGCCGGTGCCGAAGACGATCACGGCGACGATCTGCAACGGCCGCGGCAGGAACCGAAACGCGAGAAAGAAAACCAAAGCGCCCAGGGCGAGATGCAGCAAGACATTCGCCATGTAGAAAATGGTCGGCGAAGCGAAAGCCGCAATGTAAGCCGTGTTCGCCAGCAGGGCGACGAACAGGATGGCGCTGAGTTTCTTCATCGGGAACTGGTGAGCGGCCGGAGCAGGCGGAGGGCCGGGCGAGTGTTGTACTCGCGGGTCCATCCGTTATCCGGTCCCATCTCGCCGTATTGTTTCATGGCGCGGAAAGGCAGGGGAATAGTAGATTTCGAGTAGGCCGTGTTGGCGTCCTGGTCCTTGGCCCAGCCCTGGACTTTCAACAGGAAGCTGCGGCGGAAGTCGGCCGGAGGCGGCGGAAGCGCGGGAAACTGCAGGCGAAGCTCATCGCCGGAGCCCATCAGCACCAGCCGGTCATCGGCTTCGCGCAGCAGCGGAGCGACCGAGCCATAGCGAGTGTAGAAGCCCGGCGTCGGGTTCCACATCGACGTCGCGCGCACCGGCTCATAGGCGAAACGCTCGGGCTGCAGCCGTTCGGGGTGAACCGTCACGGGCGAAAAGCCGCGGAACTGCAACTCCGCCGTGCCCGTAAGTGCGTGCTGGCGAACGGCCGGGGCCTGCGTCTGCTCGCTCAGGAAAATCTCGTCCCAATAAAGCGCCAGGCCGGAAACGATGCGCACCTCGCGGCTCGCCGAAAGCCACTTGCCGGAGAGATCGACCACGATGGTCTTCGGCTTACCCGCGGGCATGCCCATGTCTTCGATGACGGTCTGCCACTGGCCCCGGTCGTTCTTCACCTGCAGCCGGGGCATCAGGACCCCATCGGGCGAAGCCTGCGCGGCGCGGAGGAAGGTGCTCCCGTCGGCCCAGTCCACCCAGCCGGAGAGCACGAGAATCGCGCGCCCATCCGCCGCGGCGCCGCGGAAATCAAGATCGACGTGGGAGCGTTCGGCCAAGCCGTCAATCGTGCGGCGGAAACCATCGACGTACTGCGCATCCCGAGCCAGTAGCCGCGGAAGCACGTCCCGCCCGCGATGGTCCCGCGCGGCGCGCGGGCGAACGGCCTTCTCGACGCCGAACAGACGGAACTCCGGAAACGGAGGTGACTTGAACTTGTCGTTAGTGTAGAGATCGACGGCGGCGGGATGGTCCACCGCAACGAGCTTGATCTCATCGAGGTAGGCGACTTCAGCCAACTCCTCGGTGAGGCGGACTTCGTAGTGGCCGTCGCGGGGAGCGAGTGCGGAGCCGGGGATCTGGATGTACTCGTCGTGGTCCACCGGGAAGAAGCTGCCGTCGCCGGACGCCGCGCCGAGCGGCGCTACGCCCAGGACGTCGGTGATGTACTCGAACTCCCGGCCGTTCCACGTCCAAACCATGGGGCAGGAGCCGGACAGCCGCTGCGCCTCCTTGAACTCATGCGCCTTATTCGCGGCGATGCGCGTCTCGTTCTGGATCAGCCCGTTGGCCCAGGTGATGCGGATAGCGTCCGCCTCTTTGTACTGCCGGAGGTTGAACGTGATCGGCGTGCCATCGTAGAGCCGCTTCTGATACAGCCCGCCGGCCTTCACTTCCACCTCGGAGCCGGGAGCATGGGGCAGGTTCTTCACGCCGGTGAGTTTGATGCGCAGCCAGTTGGCCTTGGTAGCGGTCCGGTTCAGCGCGCGGAAGACCCCGTTCGAAGTGATCAGCAGGAGGTCCATCTTGCCGTCGTTGTCGAAGTCGGCAGCGGTGGCGCCGGTCACCCCGGCGGGCCAGTTGGGCGGCGTCACCAGGGCGCCCCAACGGTAGTTTCCTTCGTTGCGGCGAATCCCTTGGGGGGTGACCAGATCCAGCATGCCGCGGCCTTCCAGGTCAGCGGCGGTGAGTCCGCCGGGGCCTTCGAGCGGCGTAAGCTTCCCTTCCCGGTTCTTCAGAATGCCTTTCGGATGCAGCAGGTCCATCTCCGCGCGATTGGCCAGATCAAACGCTTGCGGCAGGCCGCCGATAGGGGGCAGCGGCTGGGCAGTGTAGCGTCCCGCGAGCTGATCCCGATAAAGAACAGCGCCCTTGTTCGGATGGATCAAAACCAGATCCATGCCTTTGGTCTCGAACACCGCGCGGAAGGTCATACCCGCCGTGGCGGCCGGTTCGGCGAAGGGGAAATCCGCCGTGCGATCCATCTTGCCGGCCTCGCCCTGGTTGCGAAGAAGCTTCGTGCGCGGACCGAGGACGAACTCGTCAAGGTCGTAGTCGTGATCGTAATCGAGCAGGACGGTATTCGTCGCCGCGGGGGCGGCGGCCTTCTCAAAGACAAACTGCAACGGGACCGGAGCGGGAGATGGGGGCACCGGCTCGGCGTCGTCGAGCACCTCGGAGTAGAAGTTCCACTCCATGTCCTCGGGAATGGCGGAGCCCTCCTGCTCCTTCTTGATCCGCTGGAAGGCGGCGAGTTCCGCGGCCGCCTCCTCCTTCCGCCCGGCCTGGCGGTGGAGGTTGAAGAGCTGGAAATGGGGGGCGAAGATGTTGGGATCGAGCTGCGCGGATTTACGAAACGAAGCCATGGCGGCCTCGGTCTGGCCGCTCTGCTTTTGCAGGACGCCGAGATTGTAGTGGCCGCCGGCGTTGCCGGGAGCCAGCTTCACGAACTGCTCAATCTGCGCGAGCGCCTTCTCCGTCTCGCCCAGCCGCTTCCATTGGATGCCGAGGTTGTACCAGGTATGCGGCAGCTCGGGGGCCTGCTTCTGCACCTTCTCGAGCTCCGCCATGGCCCGTTGGGTCTCGCCGGTGCGGAGCAGCGCCAGCGCCAGATTCAAACGCTCGCGGGGCGAGGCCGGCGCCAGTTGGAGCGCCTTTTCAAACTCCACCACCGCTTCCTTCCCGGTGGTGGGGTTTTCATAAAAGGCTTTGCCCAGATTGCGGAACGTCGCCAGACGCTCCGCAACCGGGGCGGTAGAGGTTTGAGCCAGCAATGCGGCGATCAGAAAAACCAGGCTGAAGTAGCGCATCACTGACTATCGTACCTATCGAACGGCAAGCGACGTGACGTTGGCGGTAGCCGCACCGACACGGAGCATGACGTTGGCTTGACCAGGGGTGACCCCGGTGGGGATGTTGGCGAGCACGATGTAGATGCCCGGGAAGCCGGGAATCGTCGTCGTGCCGAGCACGGTGGCTTCCCGGCCGCCGATGGTCAGCGAGGCCGGCGCGGCCACGATGTTGGCCGAGTCCGGGATCTGACCGGTAGCCAGGGCCGGGATGGTCTGGCCGAGGCCGGTGGTGACGAAGGCGATGGTTTCGCCGGCGCGCGCGGCACTCTCCGGACGGACGATGGAGAAGTCCATCACCCGCACCGCAAACGCCCCGACGCTATCGAAGAACATCGCCGGCGCAATCGGCGCAACCGTTACCGAGAAGCGGTTCGATGCGCCGTTCGCCGACGTGACCACCACGTCGTGGTTGCCCGGAGGCGCTTCAAACGGCACCTGGCCGACGATGTAGCCGGACGGGTTGTTCCGCGCCTCGAGGCCAAGTGTGATCAGCGGCACCGGGATGCCACCCATCGTCACCGAAGTGCCGTTGGCCGCCGTGGGCAGTTGGAAGCCAACCAGGCCGCTGAGGTCGGTCGGGACCTTGGCGAAATCCTCGCCGAAGATCGTGAACTGACCCCCCTGGGCCAAGGTCCGGACGCGGTCGTCGCTCACCGCGCTGATGATGTCCACAATGCGCGGCATGCGGGCGTTGGCCGGGGCCAACTGCGCCCGAACCGCGCCGCCCGGGTGCACCGTGGTGTGGAGGTTCAGGTAGTGATTTTCCGGATTGCGGAGCAGAGCATTCAGCGAGGCGAGCGGCTGGCCGCCCGTGATGTTGATGGGCCGCCAGATGTTGCCGAAGCCGCCCGGGGAGACGACGCTGCGTTCGCCCGCCGCGATGTTGCTATTGATGGTCACCGGGCCATTCACGCCCGCCGCGGCATCGTGCACGTGCAGGCCGGTAAAGGTGGTTTCGCCGGGGAACCGGTAGTTCACGTCAAAAACGAACCGGGCGGCCGTGACGTTGCCGCTGCGGTCGCGCAGAGCATTGATGTGAGCGTTGCCCATGGCAGAAGCCTGCAGGCCCGTAACCGGCGGCACTTCATTGGCCGGAGACATCATGGTCCGGAACGTGATGGCTTCGGTATCGAACATCTGCGAGCGGATCAGGCCGCCCGGGTTCACGCTCGTATGGAGGTTGATGTAGTAGTCCCCGGGCGCATCGAAGAGGCCCTCGAGGGTGGAAACCTGGGCGGCTACGCCGGTATTGACCTCCACCGGAATGACGATGCTGCCGATGCCGTTGGCCGGAGCGATGACCGGCGCCGCGCCCGTAATCCCGGTGTTGATAATCACCGGGCCGTTCACGCCGGCCGCGCCCGAATGGATGTGCAGGCCGGTAATGGTGCTGTCGCCCGGAATGGCATAGCTGACATCGAAGCTCACAACACCCGCCGCCAGGCGGCCATTGCTGTACGCACGGACGGCTTCAATCGTGCCGACGCCGGAGGCGGTGACGTTGGTGATCGCCGGAACCTCGTTAGCCGGGGACATCAGACCCAGCAGCGTGGTGCTTTCAGCCCGCATCACCTGGCCGCGGATAACACCGCCGGGATGGACCGTCGAGTGCAGGTTCACGTAGTAGCCCGCCGGGTTTTCGAACATGCCGCGCAGCGTCGCCACCCCGGCCGCATTATCGGGCAACACCTGCCCCTGGCGCGAAAGAATACCGCGGAACGGGGCGGCGATCGTCACGGAGTTGGCTCCCGCGGCGAGGCCGGAGTTCACCGTCACCGGGCCGTTGACGCCCGCGCCGCCCGCATGGATATGGAGACCGGTGAAGGTGGCTTCGCCGGGGAAGGTGTACAAGATCACGAAGTCGACCGAGCCGGAGACAATCTGGTTCTGCGCATCGCGCATCACGTGGGCGTACAGCAGGGCCGTGCCGCGCGCATCAATGCTAACCGGAGGGACTTCATTGGCCGGGGAAAGCGCGGCGAGAAAGGTAGCGGTCTCGGAGCGTTGCGCAAAGGCAGACGCAGCGAGAGCAAGAAGAGCTAGAAACGTTTTTTTCATGGGATTACCCTGGATACCCAGACAATATCCCAATTGATGCCCGGTAACATCCAATCGCGCAAAGAATTAACAATTCAGGCGCGGGTGCGGGCCACCGCCGCTTGCCACCCGGCCCACAGCGCGTCCCGCTGCGAGTGCGGCATCGCGGGCTCAAAAACACGGTCCGCCTTCCAGAACGATTCCACCTCGGCGAGCGAGCTCCAGTAGCCGACCGCGAGCCCCGCGAGGTAGGCCGCGCCAAGGGCCGTGGTCTCATTGTCCTGCGGACGGACCACCCGGCAGCCGAGCACATCGGCCTGGAACTGCATCAGGAAGTTGTTCTGCGCCGCGCCGCCATCAACCCGCAGCTCCGTCAGCGGGGCGCCGGAGTCTGCTTCCATCGCCTGCACGAGTTCGCGGGTCTGGTACGCCATGCTTTCAAGCGTCGCCCGGACCAGTTCGGTTCGGCCGGTGGCAAGGGTCATCCCCGTAAAGCTCGCGCGCGCGGCGGCGTCCCAATGCGGGGCGCCCAACCCGACGAAGGCCGGCACCAGGTAGACGCCGCCCGTGTCGTTGATCGAGAGCGCGATCTGCTCGGTCTCGGGCGCGGACTCGATGAGCCCGACCTTATCCCGCAGCCACTGCACGGCCGCCCCGGCAATGAAAATGGAGCCTTCCACCGCGAACTGCGCCCCGGCGCCAAGGTTCGCCGCGCGGGTGCCGAGCAGGCGATGAGCGGAAACCGGCATCTCCGCGCCGGTATGCAGCAGGGCGAAGCAGCCAGTGCCGTAGGTGTTCTTCGAAAGACCCTTGCGGAAACAGGCCTGCCCGGCCAGCGCCGCCTGCTGATCCCCAGCGATGCCGGCAATGGGGATTTCGGCGCCCAGGATGGTGGCCGCCACCTGACCGCAGACCCCGCTCGAAGGAACAATGCGGGGCAGCATGGCGCGGGGGATGCGGAAGATCCCGAGCAGTTCCTCGTCCCAATCGCCGCTGGCCAGATCCATCAGCATGGTGCGTGAGGCGTTGGTGGGGTCGGTGACATGCGTGGCCCCGGCGCTGAGGTTCCAGATCAGCCAGGTATCGATATTGCCAAACAGCAGATCCCCGGCTTCGGCGCGTTCGCGGGCGCCGGGGGTGTGGTCGAGAATCCATTCGACCTTGGAGCCGGAGAAGTAGGCGTCGATGACCAGGCCGGTCTTGGCCGTAATGCGGGCGGCGTCCGGCGACGCGGCGAGCGCGCGGCAGCGGTCGGCGGTGCGGCGGCACTGCCACACGATGGCGGGGGCGATGGGGGCCCCGGTGTGGCGGTCCCAGACCACGGTGGTTTCGCGCTGGTTGGTGATGCCGACGGCGGCGATCTCCTGCGGCTGCGCGTCGATCTCGGCCAGGGTCCGGCGCATGGCGTCAAGTTGGGCGGTCCAGATCTGCGCCGCGTCCTGTTCCACCCAGCCGCTTTCCGGGTACCGGCAGGGGATGGGAACAGTCGCCATGGCGAGGCGGCGGCCCTCCTGGTTATACAGCGCCGCGCGGGCGGACGTGGTTCCTTCGTCAAGGGAGAGAATATAGCGCACCCGCCGATTATAATAGAGGCATATGTTCTTCAAGCGCGCAGCAAAGGAAGTCACCTCTTTCGCGAATCGGTTGGATGCCGCCAAGGCGCAGGGCTTCGCCTGGGAAAGCGGGAACGGAGGCTATCTGGTCACGCGGAAGGGCTGTGCCGCCCTCGTCAATGAGACGGCGGACGGACAGGCCGAGATTGTGGAGCACGGCATCCTGAGCGGCAAGCAGGTAGCCCGGCTGATGCATGGCGGCTACCAGATGTTCTTCCTGACGCCGGACGGCCACAAGCATCCCGCGCTGGCGGAACACCTGAAAGCGGTGCACGCCTTCCGCGAAGATCTAACGGAAGCCTTAGGCGCGACGAGCCTCTACAACCAGTCGCTGGGCAGCACCTGCGCGGGGCACGTCTACGACCGGGTGACGGACCGCGACCACGGCGTGGCCAAGCGTCCCTGGGAGTAGCGTAACTCTCTAACGGCTTTGAGCGAAGGGACAGTCCATGCGACTGTCCCTTTTCTTTTTGCTCGCCTTGGATCTATCCGCGCAAGGCACGGAGCTGGGTTTGCTGCTCGGCCGGACCCTGCCCCGCAGCCGGGGCGAACTCGACCTCAACAGCGGCTTGGCGCTGCAAGCGAACTTTGGAAAGAGGATCTGGCAAAGGCCGCGGTTCGCGGTACTCGCCGAGGGCCATCTGTTCGCTTCGCCGCTCCGCGAAGTGGTGACCGCCAACCGGCGAGCGGCGCGCGACTTCGCTTCGCTCTACCTGATGCCAGGCCTGCGTTTGCGCTTCGGCGGAGACCGGAAGATTACGCCCTATGTCGCCGGGGGAATCGGCTATGCGCAATACCACTCAAGCGAGTTCCTGCAGGACGGGACGGCCAGCCCGGCGCGGGACCGGCAACACACCTGGGGCGGGAACTTCGGCGGCGGGGTGGACGTGAAACTTTTGCCGTGGTTCAGGCTGCGGGGTGAGGTGCGAGATTTCGTAACGCCTTCGCCGCGCTTGAACACCCCGCTGACCGGCCCACAGCACAACATGCAGGTCAGCGGGGGATTCGTCTTCCGCTTTACCAGATGAGCTTGAGACCAAACTGCATCTGGCGCGGATCGTTCGCTTGCGTCGTGACCCGGCCGAAGTTGGCGCCGGCGGTCACCGTCGTATTCGGGCTGCCAAAACGAACCCGGTTGAGCGAGTTGAACGCCTCGGCGCGGAACTGCAACTTCAACTTCTCCAAAATCTGGAACTGCTTGAAGACCGAGAAGTCCAGATTGTTGATGTGGTGATTCCGCAGGTCGCTGATGAGCGGCGACACGCTGCCCAGCGTAAACGGAGCCGGTTGGCTGAAGACGCTCGTATCGAACCACCGGTCCAACCGGTCGTGCGCGCGGCCGGACTGCGCCGCGCTCTGGCCGTTGTTGTTGGCGCGCATGGCTTGCGTGAAAATCCCCGCGGTGTTGTTGGCGCCAATGCCCAGATTACTGCCGGTCTGCACGGTCCAGATGCCGTTAATCTGCCAGCCGCCGACCAGTGCATCCGCCACGCGGGACATGTTCGCCCCCACCTTGCGGCCCCGGCCGAAGGGTAGCTCATAGACGCCCGAGAAGACGAGGCGCTGCGGAACATTCACGCTCGAAACGGCGCGGCTGTCCCGAACGTTGAAGCTATCCTGATGGCTGGTGCCATCGTCCATCGCCTTGGCCCAGGTGTAGTTCCCTTCAAACACCATACCCTGCGCAAAGCGCTTGCTGAATGTGACCTGCAGGGCGGTGTAGTCCGACGTAGCCCCCTGCGAGAAGATCGGATAAATGCTGTTGAACTGCGGATAGGGCCGCAGGAGCTGGGCCCGCGACACCTGCCGGTTCGCCAGGATCCCCGCGCCGCCGCGCCCGAAGAACGGGTTATCCACCAGCTGGTTCAACTGGTTCCCCAGGCTGAGGAAGCGAGGGTCCACCTGGTTCAGCGAGAACCCGCCTTCCCCGCCCCGCGAAAGCTGACGGCCCCGGTTGCCGACGAACGCGGCTTCGAGCAGAATCGCGCCGGGCAGTTCCCGCTGCACCGTCAGGTTGTACTGGATCGTGTACGGCGTATTCGTGTTGCTCAGCGGTGCATCAAGGTTGCTGCCGATCGCCGTCAGCGCGCCCTGCGAAGCGCCGGGCACGGGCTGGAAGCCGCCCGGGAAGGGATTGCGAAGACGGTTCAGCGGGGTGATGCCATCAAGCGTGGCGACCCACGGCGTTTCGACCCGGAAGCCGTAGGGGCCCACGGTGCCTTGCGCCGCCAGGGTGCTGGGCCCAAAGAGCTGCGCGAAGGCGGCACGGATGGCAGTCTTATTATCGAGCTGATAGGCGAGGCCCAGGCGAGGCGCCCAGTTGTTCCAGTCGCCGGTGTACTGGCTGCGGTTGTTGCCATCCACGCCGACGAAGCGAAGGCCGCCGGTCAGGCCCGGAACAACCGTGGCGAGGGGAGAAGCGAGCGACGGATCGAACCAGCTCATGCGGTCATAGCGCTCCGTACGCGGCGTATCGAAGTCGTAGCGCAGGCCGAGGTTCAGGGTCAGCTTCCGGGTGATGCGGAAGTCGTCCTGGATGTAGAAGGCCTGATAGAAGCTCTGCGAAGCAACGTTCTTCCAGTTCTGGAACAGGTTGCCGCTGCTGCCGGTGCCGAGCAGGAAGGAGGCGAAGCCATAGCCGGCGGTGGCGCTGGCGGCGTTCGGATTCGGCCCCTGCGTCATGCCCGCGTTGAAACCGAACGTCCCGGCGGCACGGGCCTCCCAGACGTTGATGCGGAGCATGCGGCCTTCGTAGCCCATCTTGAGCGAGTGCTTGCCGGTGACCTTGCTGAGGCTGCCCGCGAGGCCGTAGTTGTTGAAGCCGCTCTGCCGGTGGTCGCTGCCGCCGAGCGAGGTCTGGCCGGCGACGTCGAAGCGGGGGAACATAAAGCGGTCTACGGCCGTGTCGATATCGCGCGGCAGGCCGAGGCTCGAAGGAACGAAGCCGAGGCCCTGATTGTCGAACAGGAACCGGTTGCGCGCAAACGAGGCCCGCAGGTTCAGCAGCATGGACGGCGACAGCGTGTTCGTGTAGTCCGTAATGAAGTTGCGGCCAAAGTCGTTGTTATTCACGCGGCCTTCGGCAATGCCCAGATCCCCGGGGAAGAGCTGGGGCGGCCCGTTGAAGGAGCGGCGGTAGGAGAAGCGGCCGAAGATGCGCTGCGTGTCCGTCAGGTTGTGGTCGATGCGAACGTCGAAATTGTTGGTGTCGATCTTCGCGGCGCCATTGTTATAAAAGTTGTTCCGGAAGGTGCCGGGGTCGCCCGGCAGATTGGCCTGCGGGAAGAAGGCCATGGCCCGAACGGCCACCGGATCGAAGCGGGACGCCGGGATGATGTTGCCGGGGAACACGGTGCGGATGGAGCCGGAGCCGCCGGGGTTGGGGCGGGTGGTGTCGGGGTCAAAGATGTTGATGATCGACGTGGCGTTGGCCCGCGTGTTCGAGAAGTCGCCCGCGCGTTCAAGAGGCGTGGGAACCGTGGTGAGACGTTCGGAGAAGCTGCGCTCACGCAGCCCTTCAAAGGCCGTCATGAAGAACGTGCGGTTCTTGACAATGGGGCCGCTGACCATGCCGCCGAACTGATTGCGCTTGAAGCTGGCAAGCGGAGTGCCCCGCGAATTGGCGAAAAAGTTGTTCGAATCGAGAACAGAATTGCGCAGGAACTCATAGGCCGAACCGTGGAACTGGTTCGTCCCCGACTTGTAGACGAGGTTCAAAACCGCCGTGATGCTGCGGCCGAATTCGGCGCTGAAGTTCTGCGCCTGCATCTTGAACTCGGCGACAGCGTCCACGGAGGGAAACACCGAGATGCCCGTGAAGCCGTTCACGGTGGGGAAGGCGGCGCTCGAGCCGTCCACCAGCACGTCGAAGGTGCCGCCGCGGGCGCCGTTGACCGAGAAGCTCACCTGATTGTGGGCGTTGCCAATGCCGCCGGTGACGCCGGGCGTCAGATTCACGAGCGAATAGACATTGCGGGTATTGAGCGGCAGTTCGAGAATCCGCTTGTTGTCGACCACTTTGCCGATCGAGGAGGTGGTGGCTTCGACCACCGCGGCGTCGCCCTGCACGGAGATGGATTCGTTCACGCCGCCGACCTGCAGCACGACATCGACCCGGCCCTGTTGCTGAACGCGGAGCACGATGCCGGACTGCGTGAAGGACTTAAAGCCAGGCGCCGCAACGTTCACTTCGTACGAGCCCGGCTGGAGCAGCGGGGCCGTGTAGATGCCGGACTCGTTGGTGACCACCTCGAAGCGCGAACTGGTGCCGGTATTGACCACGGCAACTTTCGCGCCCGAGACGATGGCGCCGCTGCTATCGGTCACGGTACCCGTCAGGGTTCCGGTGGCCGTTTGCGCGGACAGCACGGAAACCGCAGCGACAAGGCCGAAAAGTACAGGTGTTAATCTCATAAACTCTCTTGCTTGAGGCTAGCAAGAAAGGTTTACGATCCCATTACAAGCCCGACTTCTTCCACATCTCATCCACTTTCTGCTTGATTTCCGGGCTCATTTCGATCACGTCCGGCCACCGGCGGGTAAACCCTTCCTCCGGCCACTTCCGCGTCGCGTCGATGCCCATCTTCGAGCCCCAGTTGATCATCCGGCTCGCATGGTCCAACGAATCGATCGGGCCGGTGACGAACTCGATGTCCCGCTGCGGGTCGATGTTGTTCAGCGCCTTCCAGGCCACTTCGCTGTAGTTGTGAATGTCGACGTCCTCATCGACCACGACGATGCACTTCGTAAACATCGCCTGGCCGAGCCCCCAGATGGCGTGCATCACCTTCCGCGCCTGCATCGGATAGGACTTGCGAATACGGACGAGCATCAGGTTATGAAAGATGCCCTCCGCCGGCAGGCACATATCGCGGATCTCGGGGATCTGCATACGCATCAGCGGCAGGAACGTGCGCTCAATCGCCTTGCCCATGTAGTAGTCCTCCATGGGCGGCGGGCCGACGATGGTCGTCGCATAGATGGGATTCTTGCGATGGGTGAGGCAGGTGACGTGGAAGACCGGGTACTCGTCTTCGAGCGAGTAGTAGCCGGTGTGATCGCCAAACGGGCCCTCGGTGCGCCGCTCGCCCATCTCAACATAGCCTTCGAGCACATACTCGGCGTTGGCCGGGACGTCCACATCCACGGTGAGACACTGCACCATCTCCACCGGCTTCTTGCGCAGGAACCCGGCGATCATCATCTCGTCAAGATCCGGCGGCAGCGGCAGAATGGCCGAGTAGATCACGGCCGGGTCCGCGCCGATGGCCACGGCGACATCCATCTTCGTCTCCCCGGCTTTGAAGCGGCGGCGATAATGTTCGGCGCCCTGCTTATGCGCCTGCCAGTGCATGCCGGTGGTGCGGGCGTCATAGACCTGCATGCGGTACATGCCGCAGTTCCGCTTGCCCGTCTCCGGATTCTTGGTGAACACCATCGGCAGCGTGATGTACGGACCGCCGTCCTGCGGCCAGCAGGTGAGCACGGGGATCTGGCGCAGATCGATCTGATCGCCCTTCAACACCACCTCCTGACACGGGCCGGAACTTACCTTCTTCGGGAAAAACGAACCCATCTCGGCGAGCTTCGGCAGCATGGACAGCTTGCCGAGCAGCCCCTGCGGCATCTGCATCTGCAGATACTCGGAGATGCGGTCGGCGATCTCCTGAAACTGGTCGACCTGCAGGGCGATCTGCATCCGCTTCTCGCTGGCGAGGCTGTTGATCAGAACCGGCACGTTATAGCCCTTGGGCTTCTCAAAGAGCAGCGCCGGGCCGCCGGCCTTGACGGCGCGGTCGGCAAACTCGGTGATTTCGAGCCGGGGGTCCACTTCGAAAGGGATGCGCTTCAGCTCGCCCGCCTTTTCGAGGGCCGCAATGAATTCGCGCAAATCGCTATATGCCATATGATGAGTCCATGGTAAATCGGAACGCTCTGATCACTGGAGGCAGCCGGGGCATTGGCCGGGTTTGCGCTCTGCGCTTGGCCAAGGCCGGGGCACGGGTGATCGTCGCAGCAAGAAATGTAGAGAAATGTGAAGAAGTCGCCGCGGAGATCCGCGCGGCAGGCGGGGAGGCAATGGCCTTGGCCGTCGATATGTCCTCTAGGGATTCGATTCAGGCCGCCTTCGCGCAAGCCGCAAAAGATTTCGGGCCCATCGGAATTCTTGTCAACAACGCCGGCATCACCAAAGACGGTCTGGCGCTGCGGATGAAGCCCGAGGACTGGAACATCGTCCTGCAGACCAACCTCAGCGGCGCGTTCTTCGCCATGCAGTCCGTCATGCAGGGCATGATGAAGGAGCGCTGGGGCCGGATGATCAACATCGTCTCCGTGGTCGGCGAAATGGGCAACGCGGGCCAGGCCAACTACGTGGCCTCGAAGGCGGGGCTGATTGGTCTCACCAAGTCGCTCGCCCGCGAACTGGCCAGCCGGAACATCACGGTGAACGCCGTGGCGCCGGGCTTCATCGAAACCGACATGACCGCCGTGCTGACCGATGAGCAGAAGGCCGGCATGAAGGGAATTATCCCACTCGGCCGCTTCGGCCAGGCCGACGATATCGCCGCGGCGGTGGAGTTCCTCGCCGGCGACGGCGCGAGCTACATCACCGGGCACGTCCTCGACGTCAACGGCGGCATGTACATGTAGCGTCGCGAGCAGGACATCGGCGAGAATTGGAGGATGTCAAACGCCTCTGACCAGCGCTTTCGCGTTGGGCTCGTGCAGATGTCCTGCTCGCTGTCGCCCAGCGAGAACCTCGAAAAAGCCGCGGCGAAAGTGCGCGAAGCCGCCGCCCGCGGAGCGCAGATCATCTGCCTGCAGGAGCTGTTCCGCTCGCAGTATTTCTGCCGCGAGGAGAAGGCCGATCTGTTCGATCTCGCCGAGCCGATTCCCGGTCCGGCCACCGACGTCATGAGCAAGCTCGCCAAGGAACTCGACGTCGTCATCATCAGCTCACTCTTTGAAAAGCGCGCCCACGGGCTCTATCACAACACCGCCACGGTCCACGACGCGGGCGGCGAAATGCTCGGCATCTTCCGGAAAATGCACATTCCGGACGATCCGCTCTTCTACGAAAAGTTCTACTTCACCCCAGGCGATCTCGGCTTCAAAAACTTCGACACCAAGTACGCCCGTATCGGCGTGCTCGTGTGCTGGGACCAGTGGTACCCGGAAGCCGCGCGGCTGACGGCGCTGCAGGGCGCGAGCATTCTCTTCTACCCCACCGCCATCGGCTGGCACCCGGCGGAGAAGGAAGAGTACGGCCCGGCGCAGTTGGACGCCTGGAAGACCATCCAGCGCAGCCACGCCATTGCCAACGGCATCTACGTGGCCGCCGTAAACCGCATCGGCTTTGAACAGGGCCCGCACGATTCCGGCCTCGAATTCTGGGGCCACTCCTTCCTCTCGGACCCCTTCGGCCGCGTGCTCACGGAAGCCTCCGACAACCAGGAGGAGATCCTGGTGCACGAGTGCGACCCCAAGCTGCAGGACGAAGTCCGGCGCAACTGGCCCTTCCTGCGAGACCGCCGCATTGACGCTTACGGCGCCATCACCAAGAGGTTTCTCGACTAATGCCCGCCACCTGGAGAATGCCGGCGGAATGGGCGCCGCACGAAGGCACCTGGCTCGCCTGGCCGCATGAAAAAACGGACTGGCCCGGTAAGTTCGGTCCCATTCCGCACTTTTACGGCAAGCTGATCGCCAAGCTCACCCGCCACGAAATGGTGCACCTGCTCTGCGCCGATGAACGGGCGGCGAAGGCCGCCGTCAAGGCCGCGCAACAGGAGCACGCCAACCTGGCGGCGCTGGACATCCACCTCGTTCCCACGGACCGGAGCTGGCTGCGCGATACCGCGCCCATCTTCGTCAAGTCCGACACCGGCAAGCTGAAAGTCACCGACTGGCACTTCAACGGCTGGGCCAAGTACGACAACTGGCAAAACGACGACGCCCTGCCCGAATACGTCGCGTCAAATCTTGGCCTCCCGCGGGTGACTCCAACCGCCAAGAAGCGCCGCGTAGTCTTGGAAGGCGGCTCCATCGACGTCAACGGCGCCGGCACGCTGCTGACCACCGAAGAGTGCCTGCTGAGCCCGGTGCAGGCGCGGAATCCGCATCTCACGAAAGCCGAGATCGAGGCCGTACTGAGCAAATACCTGGGAGTAACCAAGGTGCTGTGGCTCGATAAAGGCATCACCGGCGACGATACCCACGGGCACGTCGACGACCTGGCCCGGTTCACCGACGCCCGCACCGTCGTCACTGTCGTCGAAGAGGACCCCACCGACGCCAACTACGAACCGCTGCACGAGAACCTGCGCCGCCTGCGCGATATGACCGACCAGGATGGCCAACCCCTCCGCGTGGCGACGCTGCCCATGCCCGCGCCGGTCTGGTTCGCCGGCCAGCGGCTGCCGGCCAGCTACGCGAACTTCTACATCGCCAACCAGCAGGTGCTCGTGCCGACCTTTAACGACCCGAACGACCGGCACGCCCTAAACACGCTCGCCGGGCTGTTCCCGGACCGCCCAGTTGTCGGCATCGACTGCAGCGACCTCGTCCTGGGACTCGGCACGCTGCATTGCATGACGCAGCAGCAGCCGGCCTAGTTCGTCACCTGCCAGTGCAGCGTAAACCGGTAGGTATCCGCGCCCCGGGCGGGGTCGCGGATCTCAACCTTTCCAGCGGCAGGATCAACCAGCTTCACCTCACCTCGACCACGCGTTTTTTCCAAACGGTACTGCGGAGTGTAGTAACGCGGCACGGCAGCCGTGCAAGTCTGGCTCACCTCCCGCTCCGGCGCGCCCACCAGCACCTCGTAAACAGGCCGGTTGCCCACAATCTGGACGCCGACGCTGCCATCAACCACCACCTCCACCGTGCAACTGCCGTTGGTGGGAGCGGGCGGAGCAGGCGGAGCAGGCGGAGCCCCCGGCGCAGGCGCCGCAACCGGCGTGGCCGCGGCCACCACCACCGGGTTGTCCGTTAAATTCCGAACCACGGCCACGAACTCCGGCTCCGGGCCGGCAACGTCGAGATAGGGGTTAAAGACGTAGTCCGTCGACATCGGCCGGTCGGCGGGGAAACGCAGGTTGACGGAGAAGCCGTAGGCGGGATCGGCGCCCCACTGGCCTGTAGCGAGTACCTTCCTCCGCTGCGTGGCCACATCGTGCCAGCCCCAGAAGGGCTTAGCTTTATCGCGGCCGTGATCCACGCCGTTGAACGAGCCGGCCACCGTGGCCGCGCGCATCCGCGGGCGGTTGCCGACCGGGGTGTAGCGATAGAAAGCGCTCATCAGCCGCTCTCCCTCGTTCGATTCCTGCGTGGCGCGAGCCCACCAGTGATGATAGATGGGCAGTAACTCATAGCCAACTTCCCGGTCCACGCCGTGACGGGGGCGCTCGGCCACGCCTTTATAGACGTAAGTGATCCCGGTGTTCTGCTTCCAATCGAAGTTATTGGCGTCGAAAAAAGACTTCTTGTCGCTGCCGCCGATCGCGCCATGCCCGCCGGCTTCGAGGAAGACCACCGGATGAGATCCGTTATGCAGAAGAAGGGGTCCGTCGACATTGTGGACGCCGGCACGGATTCCGGAATCGCCGGTGGTGTACGAATAAATGTTGTTATGCGCGAGGGTCTCCATCGCCTCAAGCTTGCCCAACTCCGTGCCGTCCTTGCGCACGGCGAGAATCACCCCTTCGTTGTCGTTTTCATGGCATGTGCCCACCACGCAATTGTCCGAGTAATCCCGGGCGTGGAAGAAGTTATAGATCAGAAACCAGTGCGAACGGGACTCGATGGTGGCGTAATAGACATAGGCTTGCGTGGAACCGGCGCCTAAGTTCTCCCAGTTATTCCCGCCGTCCCAGTCGTTGTCGTAATCGACGCGGCAGATCGCGTCGGCGCGCCAGTCAAACCACGTCTCCTGCGCCACATAGGGCGAATAGTGTTCCACCAGCTTCCGGTAAGGATCCGCGATGGGCGCCTCCGGGCCGAACGTCCACTTCTCGGCGGGCTCCACCAGCGCCGGAGCGGCCGGGTCCACCGTGATCGCCGCCTCCGTGCGAACCTCCCCCAATTGGAACGCCACCGTATAAGTGCCCGGAGCCTCCGGCGCATGATAGACCACCGCGTCCTTCACCGTGAACTGGCCCGAAAGCTGCCGAAACAGCGATCCGGCCAAGCCTGTCGAAGGCTCATAAAAAGGCTCGCTATCGGCGCCCTGAAAGCGGAACGGCTTCGACACCCAGCCGCCGTTGGGCGTCGCGATATTGACGCTCCAACCGGCTTGCCGCAGGCGGCCCTCCTTCGTCCCTTGGCCATCGGGAACATCCGCATACACCTTCACTTGCAGGATGGCTTCACTGTGGGGCCGAATCCGCAGCGTAGCGGGAGTCGAAGAGACAGACATCCGCTTGGGTGTTTGCGCGAACACCGCGCTGAGAGACAACAAAAGCAGGAGACCAAGCCGCATATTGCGATTATAGGCGCGGCCGGGAGGTCAGTGCCGGATCCCCGGTATCAAACTGCGGCCCGGAGGCGTTCCACTGCTCCAAGCGGAAGGAGCGGCCCAGGCCGAAGGGCGGCGGCAGTTCGCGAACCGTCACGCGCACCTTCTCCCCTTCCACGCGAATCGTGAAGTAGTGATAGAACCAGCCGTGGCGGAACCCTTCGCCGCGCAGCAGACCACGGTCAATGTTCCCGCCGCTCGAACCGATTTCCGTGTAGTGGATGCCCCCGGTTTCCAGATGCACAAACTGGTGGCCATGGCCGCTGAAGATATGCGTCACGCCATACTTTTTGGCAATCTGGTGCAGTGCGAACTCCCCGCTGCCCACCGCCACCTGCGGGATCCAGAAGGGCTTGTGGAGGAACACCATTTTCGGACTGCATCCGGCGTTGGCGGCCAGCGTCTTTTCAAGAAACGCTAACTGCGCCGGGGCGAGGGCATCCGTCCGGCTGTTATCGAGGATGACGAACAGCGTATTGTGGTGCACCCAGGAGTGCTGCGGCGGATGCCCGGCGTGTTCGGGAAACGCCGCGGCCGAGGTATCGTTCCAGATGTCGTGGTTTCCCGGCGTATGCCGGATCGGAAACGGCGCTGTCTTCCACAGCGCCTCCATCTCCGCCCACTGCGCCGGGGCCTGGGCGTCATTCACCCCCTCAATCGCGTCGCCGATCGTCACGGCGAAGGCGGGATCGGCGAGGATCACTTCGCGGAAGACTCGCGAGTAGATCTGCGGCCGCGCGGAGCCGGTGCGGTCCCCGATCAGGGCGAAACTGAAGTCGTTGGGGCCGGCCGCGGCGGCGGGCCAGGCGGCGGCGGAAAGCAGAGGGAAAAACCGGCGGCGGGAAAGCGAAAACATAAGTGAGAGATCCCCAGACGGGAAGCCACTAGTTTACCGAGTGTTTTCCGGCTTCTCAGCGGCGTTGGACGCCATCGTGGCCATCGTGTTCCCAATTCTCATGGGATGGTTGGTCTTGAGCGGCATCGATGACCTGTTGCTGAACCTCTTCTGGGTGCGATTGCGCTTCCAACCCAAGGAAGCTCCACCGGACATTCGGGGCGAGCCGGAGAAGACGCTCGCCATCTTCGTGCCACTGTGGCAGGAGCACGAAGTGGTCCGGCAGATGGTGACCCACAACGTCACCGCGCTCCGCTACCGGAACTATCACCTCTTCATCGGCGGCTACCCCAACGACACCGAAACGCTCGACGAGATCCGCGCCATGGAAGATCAGTTTCCCCACGTGCATCTCGCGCTCGTGCCGCACGACGGACCTACCTCCAAAGCCGACTGCCTCAACTGGGCCTTTCAAACCATGATGCTCTATGAAGAGCAGACCGGGACCCGGTTCGATGGCATCGTCACCCACGACGCCGAAGACATGATCCATCCGGACTCCCTGCGCTGGATCAGCCATTACCTCTCCGACTACGACATGGTGCAAGTGCCCGTGCTCGCGCTGCCGACGCCGCTACGGGAGCTCGTCCACGGCGTTTACATCGACGAGTTCAGCGAGTTTCAAACGCGAGACCTGCAAGTGCGCGAATCGCTCGGCGGCTTTCTCCCGGGCAGCGGCGTGGGAACCGGTTTCTCGCGGCGCGCCCTGGAAGCGCTGGCTGTCACCGCGGAGAATCGCATCTTCGAACCCTCCTGCCTCACCGAAGACTATGAGAACGGCTTCCGCCTGCGCCACCTCGGCTGCCGGCAGACCTTTCTCCCCGTGCGGATCCTGAACGGAATCCCCATGGCCACCCGCGAGTACTTCCCGCGCACCTGGAAGACCGCCGTGAAGCAACGCACCCGCTGGGTCACCGGCATCGCCTGGCAGGGTTGGGAGCGGCACGGTTGGCAGGGCGGATGGCGGCAATGGTGGTGGCACTGGCGGGACCGCAAGGGGCTGATCGGCAACCCGGCCGGGGTCGTCTGTAATCTGCTGTTCCTTTATGGGTTGCTGTGGCCGGAGCGCGTTCTGGCGCTGCCGGGGGCGCAGTGGCTGCCGTTCACGGTGCTCATGGCCGTTCTGCAAGCCGCCGTACGCGTGGGGATCGTGCAGCGATTCTATGGCTGGCCGATAGCGCTCGCCGCGCCGCTGCGGATTCCCGTGGCGAACTGGATCAACGCCTCGGCAGGCATCCGGGCCACTCTTCGCTACGCCAAAGCCCGCTGGCGGCGGGAGCCGCTCGTCTGGCTGAAGACGCAGCATCAGTATCCCAACCGCTTCGCCCTCGAAGCGCACCGGCCCACTCTGCCCGAGATCCTCGTGAAGTCCGGCTACCTCGAAGCGAGCGCCCTCGAAGGCAAACCAGCCGGCCGCCGGCTGCAGGATTGGCTCGTCGAAAGCGGACGCCTCAGCGAAAGCGACCTGTATGAGGCATTGAGCCTACAGCTGTGCATGCCCATCAGCCTGGCGAGCCCGGAGACGGTCTCCCGCGAAATCGCGCGTTCGCTGCCGGCGCATATCGTCCGGGAGCTCCAGGTGGTGCCGGTCCGCGTGGAGCAGGGGCATCTCGTCGTCGCCGGGCCGGAGGCACCCACCGAGACGCTGCCGGCCACGCTCGAACCGTACACCAAACTGCGCGTCAGGTTTGAACTGGTGCCCCGGTCCACCTTCGACCAGATTGTCCAGTCCCACCTCTAGCGTTTGCCGATCTGCCACACCGTGGTCGAACGCATCGGAACGCCCTTCTTCACCACCGTCGACGGGAAGCCGGGCTTGTTGGGCGAGTCAGGGAAGTGCTGCGTCTCAAAGCAGAAAGCCGCGCGCCGAACGTATTGGCGGCCCCCTTTGCCGGTCAGTTTTCCATCAAGAAAGTTGCCCGTATAGAACTGCACGCCCGGCTCCGTGGTGGAGACAGTCAGCACGCGGCCCGAACGCGGGCTATACGCCTCGATCACCTTCCGCAGCGTCCCGGCCGCGCCATTGAGCACCCAGTTGTGGTCGTAGCCGCCGCCGAACTGGATCTGCTGCTCTTTCGCGTCAATGCGGGCGCCGACGGCCGTCGGCTTGCGGAAGTCGAACGGCGTGCCAGAAACGGAACGGAGTTCGCCCGTCGGAATCAGCCCGGCGTCCACCGGGGTATAGCGGTCGGCATCGATGCGGACGACATGATCGAGAATCGTCGGCTCGCCGGAGAGGTTGAAATAGGCGTGGTTGGTGAGGTTGGCGACCGTGTCTTCGCTGGCGGTGGCCAGATAGTCGATGCGCAGTTCATTGGCCCCGGTGAGGGTGTAGGTTACCGCCACGTCGAGTTGGCCGGGGTAACCCTCTTCGCCCGCCGCGCTCCGATAGGTGAACTGTACGGCTTCGCCCTTCGTCTCGGCCTTCCACACGCGCTTATCGAAGCCGCGCAGACCCCCGTGGAGCGCGTTCGGTCCATTATTCACCGCCAGCCGGTACGCCTTCCCGTTGAGCGAGAATTGGCCCTTGGCGATCCGGTTCCCATAGCGGCCCACAATCGCACCCATGTAGGGCTGCTCGCGCAGATAGCCCTCTAACGAATCGAACCCAAGCACCACGTCGAACTTGTCCGGCGTCGTGAGCGAAACCACGGTCGCGCCGTAGGTCATGATGCGGGCGGTGAGCCCGGCGGCGTTCGACAGAGTATAGATCTCGACGGCCTGCCCATCTGGAGTTCGGCCAAAGGGATCTTTCTTGACGGCGGCGGAGAGCGTCAGCACGGAGACGGACAGCAACAGGGCGATGCGAAGCATCCTGTGATTATAGTTGGGCGAGATGGTTGCGGTCGTGGCCGCCGATGATTTCGACAATCGTGCGGAACGTGATCTCGCCGCGCTCCGGGTGGGTGACGGGCTTATCAAACGTCTCGGGCGGCAAGGCCCGCAGGAAAGCGAGCATCCACGCGCGGACGCTGGTGAAGACGGCCAAAGCCGCCGCCGGGTCGGCGGTGGGATAGCTGTTCGCCCAACGATCCTGATCAAACGGCTGGACCACGTAGTGATCCTCGGCAGCCGCCTGGCGGAGCCGGAACGCGAAGGCCACTTCGCAGTCGGCCAAATGGGCGATGATCTGCCCGTAGGTCCATTTCCCGGGAGCCCAGGGGGTGCCATAGGCCGCGGGGTCGATCGCGGCCAGACGCGCCGGGGTCTCCGCCATCACCGAGATCGGGTCCAGGTCACCCAGGTACTTCGCGTAGGGGTTGCTCATTAGATTGGCTTCGCTTCGTAGAGGACGGTTTCGTCATCAAAGGTCATGGCCAGGAAATAGACGGTACCGTCGTCGCGGAAGTCGATGGCGTTGATCCGCACCAGGTAGTCGCCCTCCTGCGTGGGGCGGAAGAGATTGATCACTTGCCGAATCTGCCGCTCCCGGCGGACGAGTAGGAACTGATTGTTGTTGTTCTGGTGGAACAACAGGTCACCGGAACCATTGGCCATCAGATTGGCCACGTTGTTCGCCACCTGTCCGTTGGGCATCACCGAGGAGTTGTTCACGATGATTTCCCAACCGCCGGCCGTCCATTCCGCCAGGATGTTACCACCGGCGGCAATCGTCAGCCCAGCAAACAGGCGGCCTCCGCCCGTGCGATGGAGATTGGCGATCCCGGTAATCAGATGGGTGCCAACGCGGGTGACGTTCGGCTCGGCCAGCCGGCTCCAGGCCTCGCCGCTCCAGTGGAAGAGAACCGGGACCCCAACATTGCGGAACCGGAGCGATAGCAGCACCTGCCCGTTATCGGCCAGCGCAAAAGAGTCAAAGCCCGAGACAATGCGGCCATCGAGATTCGTCGCCGTGGCTGCGGTGGCGCTCAGAACGAGCAGTTGCCGCGCCTGGCCGTTCGCCCATAGGAACAAGCGGTTGTCCCCCGCGCTGGTCGACGAGTGAAACAGCAGATCCCCGTTCGCGTTGACATCGAACTGCCCGGGATTGTTCACCGTCAGCGTATCGATGCGCAGAGGAAACCGGAGCATCAGCTCCGGCGAACCGCCCCGCACCAGGCGGGCAATGCCCTGCCCCGTGATGAAGTAAAGGTCGCCATTGGCGGCGCGACGCACGTTGTAGGTACTCCCATGGAAGCCGCCGAACCACATCGTGGAGCCGAAGAGGCGTTCCCCCATCGCCAGCGGCACGTCGAACTCCCGCCCGTTCCACTCCGCCACCGAGCCGGTGGTACCGCCCGACAGCAACTGCGGCGCTCCTTCCCGGGCGCCGCCGATAAAGGTGATGAGATTGAGCGGCGCGGTCACCGGTATCGTCTTGCCGGACCAAGCCAGAAAGTCCGGCTCCTCGCCTAAACGGACCAACACCTGATTGATCGTCGCAGTCTGCGCGAGCAGGTAGATCTCGCCCCGGCCGTTGATCGCGCCGCTTTCAATCGACTGAATCGTGGTCTGCCCCAACGTGGGCCGGGAGAAGAGAAACCGCGCCTCCGGATCGCTCCCGGGCTTCCACAGATAGACGCCGTTACCGCGATTGCTGAACGGATTCACCTGCAGCAAGGCCCCGTGATTGGGATGGTAGGAGAGAATCCCGGCGTGTTCGGAAAGCTGCATGGACTGTACCCGATTCTGCCGGTCCACATGCACATAGTGGGTCGTGTTGTTGTTCAGCGTCACGGCGCAGAGCAGGTCGCCGTTCTCTTCGAGCCAAAACGCCGGCTGATTGGCGCGGCCGCCGGAAAAACCACGCACCGTGGACCCGGCCACCGCATCGCCCACGCCAAGAACCCGCTGCCGGTCGCCGCTGGGCGAATGGCGGAAGAAGATGCGATTGGAGCCTTGAATCAGCGAGTAGTACGCGGTGCCGTCCACGGCAATGCCGAAGTCGTTATCCACCGTAAAGGCGTTCGTGCCGAACTCGGGGAGACGGTCCGCCGTTGAGATCAGCAACTCATAGTCCCGTTGGTCATAAGAACGGAACAACCCGGTGTGCGTAACCGGATTGTTCTCGAAGCGAAAGGTGGCCCGAACCAGCAGCGCCCCGCTCGAAGCGAGCGAATTGCGGGTGATGAAAATGTTTCCCGTCGCTTCCGTGGCGCCCAGCGGCGTGTTGTTCGTAAACACCGGGAACACGCCAGTGCGATCCCCCAGCGAAAGCTGCCGCCCATTGATATTCGTATCTTCGTAAGTCAGAACCTGACCCTGCCGCGTGATCGCGTGCGTGAAGAGTTCATTGGCAAAGCTGGCGGACGCAAAACGCGGGCTACCCGTCGCGGTAACCACGCTCCACTGCCCGTTCCGCCAATTCAGGAGTCCGCTCGCGGCGCCTCCCAACGAGGCGTTGAAATAGACGTCGCCGTCGTCGGTCGCCCAGAGCATCGACGGCCGCGCCCGCAGCTCAAACTCCGCGCGCTGCTGGTTCATGTTGTGATACATCCGCCGGAGCTGATAGGTCTGCGGAACGTTCGTACTCACGCGGGCGGCCACCTGCCACTGCCGCTGCAAGCCGGTCTGGAGGTCGTTGTAGGTGTAGGTCGCCAGCACCATGTTGGCGCCTTCAGCGATTGCCGACATCACACCCTGATTGGTGATCCGGGCGGTTTGGGTAGTGCCGTTCCGCAGGTTCGTCACCGACCAGGTCCACCCGACCCCGGAGATCGGATTGCCGTCGGCATCGAGTGCGGTCGCCGAAAACTGGCGGGTCGCCCCCACGTCCACGTCCGCTTGCGAGGGATCGATGCGCACCTCACTCGGAATCGTTTGCACGGCCGTTTCCGCGGCCAGCGCCCCAATCCGGGCCGTAACGCGGACCGTACCCAGCGCACGGGCAGAAAAAACCCCGGAGCTATCCACAGAGCCAAACAGCGTGTTATTCACCGACCAAGCCACCGTCGCGCTGGGCAACAGGTTGCCGCCCGCGTCACGAGCGACCGCGCGCAGTTGCAGCGTCCGGCCCACCAACACCTGCGACGAGTCGCTCAGAATCTGCAGCGTCGCCGGCGTCTGCGCGGCGGCCGAAAGCGCGAGCAGGAACGGAAGGAAGCGCATCAGCCGAAGACCTCGTTCACCGGACGGAAGCCGAACTCCGGCGACTGCGCAATGTAGTCATACCGGCGCCCCGAAGGAGTGTCGAGAATCGACTTGGTCCAGTCCACGCCGAGCGCCGAGTAGATCGTGGCGGTAATGTCTTCCGTGTAAATGGCCCGGTTACCCGACCAGCCGTACTCAACAATGTTGGCCGCCGTGGCATCGCTCGCACCGATCACACGGCCACCCCGAACCCCGCCGCCCAGCAGCGCCACCGACATCACCGAGCGGTAATGGTCCCGGCCGCCGCGGCTGTTGAGCACCCCGGGCGTCCGGCCGAACTCGCCCATTAGGACGATCAGCGTGGAATCGAAATCCCCGCTCGCTTTCAAGTCTTCCACGAGCGAGCCCACCGCGCGGTCGAGGTCATTGGTCAACGTGTAAATCGTCGTGCCCTGCGCGGCGTCGAACTGCCCCACGTGCGTATCCCAACCGCCCTGGGTCACGTTGATGAACGTGGCGCCGTTGCGCGCCCGGACGGCGTTGCGGGCCACCAGGAGCGAACGGCCGACCGCCGTATTGCCGTACCGCCCTTCGTCGGCGGCATCGAACTTGAAGACGGCATCGACAGCCTGGTTGTACATCATCGCCTTGGCCCGGTCATAGTAGCTGCCATAGGCGGCCATGGCGTCGTTGTACGGCGCTTGGCGTAGCGGTTCATCCAGGTCCTTCAGCAACTGAAACCGGCGTTCAAACCGCGCCTGGCTCTGCGTCGCGTTGCCAAAGAAGTTGTGGGTCAGCGTGCTGATGCCCGTCCGGGTCGCGGGCGGCATCATCGGCTGGAACAGGCCGCCAAGGAAGGTCGCGCCCTGCAGGTTGGTCTGATTGAAGGACAGAAACGGAGGGATCAGCCCGCTCGCGCCCTTCTCCCGCGCAATCACCGCGCCGATATGCGGCATCTCGGAAGCCAGTGCCGGATTCTGCGAATGCGCCGTCTGCATGTAGAACTGGCCGCGTTCATGCGCCGCTTCCCAACTGGCGCACGACCGCAGCACCAGCAGGTCGTTCGTCATCGTCGAAAGCCGCGGGAAGAATCGGTTCGAAAGCCGCAATCCGCCGGAGTAATCGCGAATGTCCGCGTCGCGGGGGTTCCACGGGCCTTCCTTCGGATCGAAGGTATCCATATGGCTGGCCGCGCCATTCAGGTTTACGAAAATGCAGGCGCGGGCCGACCCGCGCGGCGTGGCGCCCCGCACGGTGGTCACTTCGGCATCGGCGTGCGCGGCGAGCAGCGAAGCCGAGGCGGCTCCAAAAAGAAAGTGGCGGCGGGTGTGACCGGCGCAAAGGGAACGAGTGGGTTTCATGAGCCAGCCTCCGTTAGTAGTTGAAGATGAAGTCGAGTTTGTTCAGCAACGCCCACTGCAGGTCGCTGAGCCATTGCGCGCGCAAGCCGGAGCGATAGGCTATAACCTTGGCCACCTCCCCCTCCGAGGGCGGACGGGAAAGGGTCACCAGGAACATCAGGCGAACCGCTTCTTCGTCCGTCACCGGCGAGCTGTCGATCTGCAAGACCCGGTTTCGCGAACTCACCGCCAGCGTTGCGTTGCCTAGCGAGCGATTCACGTTCTGAGTGTCATTCATCGAATAGAGCAGGCCCAAAATGGATGGCTCACTGGCGCGATCAATCGTCAGCCAGTTGCCACGTCCCGCCTGCGCCAGGAAATCGGTGACGCGGAAATCCGTCGCCGGCTCGGTGGGGTCGGGAAGCTGATTGGCGTAGAGCAAAGTGCGGCTCAGGCCGGAAGCCATCATAGGCTGCTCGGTGCGGGTCGCCGTGATGAGCGAGTCGTACATCTCTTCGGCCGACAGGCGCCGCGGTTCGTGCTTGGCGAAGTACTTCACGAACGCCGGCTGCCACTGGCCCTCATAGCGGCTCGAAAGCTGGTAGGCATCGCTCGAAACGAGCAGCCGGAACAGCGGCCGGAACTGGTAGTTGTTCTGAATGAAGAAATCGGCCAGCGCTTCGAGCAGTTGCGGGTGCGTGTTCTGCATCGGCCAGTCGCCGGGAGGCGGCCGCCGGGGGTCGGTCCGCTCAAAGTCCCAGGCTTCGGGCGGATCCACAATGCCATGCGAGAACAGATACGCCCAGATATGATTCACCGTCGCCCGCGCGAACTGGCGGTCCGCGGTCAGAATCGAAGCGAAATCCCGCCGCCATTCGCCTGTCCGCGGCTTAGCCCCGTTCAGAATAAACTCGGGCTCGACAATCGCCCCCAGACGAGCCGGACGGTTGCCGGGATTCGATGGATTCACGGACCCGGTGTAGGACCCATAAGTCCGGTCGTTGACGATGACGCGGGGCCGGAAGCCGATGTTGTCGTCGCTCCAACGGACGAAGAACATGCGCGACTGCCAGGCCGACATCCGCCAGAACTGCGTACGCGTGCGCCGGGTCAAATATAGATTGATCTTTTCCAGATGGCCGCGGCCATTGTGGCACGAGATACATTCCGTCTTGAAGCCCAGAAAGGTCGTCGTGATCTTGTCGGTGATGTCGTCCCACGAATCCTGAATCGGACCCGCCACGTCCATCCACCGGGCGAAGAACTGCGTACCCGGGACATTATCGACCTCGCCGGCGGCCGACAGCATCTCCCGCACGAGCGAGTCATAGGGACGGTCCGCGGCGATCGACTGCCGGAGCCACTCATGAAACGTATTGCGGCCAATGGTGCCGATACTCTCGTGGGACCGCGTCACCTTAAACTTGTTAGCCCAAAATGTTGTCAGCTGGTCAGCGTGAGCGGAGGAGGCGAGTAACTGGTCAATCAACCTGGCCCGCTTGTCCGGAGCGGGGTCTGCAAGAAACGCTTCGGCCGCCTCCCGCGTGGGAATCCTCCCCGTCAGATCCACATAAACGCGCCGCAGGAACTCCGTATCCGGCGAGACCGGGGCGGGACGGACATTATCCGCCGCCATCTTGGCGAACAGGTGTTGGTCGACTAGATTGGTTCGGGTTACCGACTCTCGTCTGGCCGCCGCGCCGAATTGAGCCCGGCGGCTATAGGCCTGAAAAGAGCGGTCAAGATCCAGCAATTCAATCTGCTCGGCGCGAACCGCATCGGGATAGCGGGGACAGTGCGGATCCGCGGCAAACAGATGGGCCGTTAACACGGCAGGGAGAATAAGGCGGGTGATTAGCATAACCGGACCTCCTTAGTCTAGCGAATTGGCAAACCGTTTTCGCGGAGGTGGGCGCGGAGGGCCGTGGCCAAGTTATCCGGATGGTCCAGACGAAGAACCGTGAATCCGGCCGCCTGCCCCGCGGCCACGCCGGCGTCGGAATCTTCAATCACCAGCGGGTTCCGGACGTTGAGCCGCCGGGCGCCTTCAAGGTACGGGTCCGGGTGCGGCTTGAGACGAGTCACGTCTTCAAAGCAAACCAGCGTCTCAAAGCGGTGGAGCAGACCGGCATTGGCCAGAACCGGTTCGAGCTCCGCCCGGCCCGAGGAACTGACCACTGCGATCGGCAGTTCCGTCAGACCCAGAATCAGCTCCCGGGTCTCGGCGGAGATCGGCGGATTCTCGGCGGCTTTCTGGCGGAACAGCGCCTTTTTGCGCGGATACTCAGGCCAGAGCAGATCGATGTCGTAAGGCGGATCGACGCGGCGCCGCAGCACTTCGAGCATCGCGCGGTCCGTGATCCCGATACAATTGGCACGGTAGTCTTCCCACGTCAGCGGGATGCCGTGGGCGGAGAGAATCTCCGTCCAGCAGGCGTAGTGGAGCGCTTCGGAGTCGGCGATCACGCCGTCAAAGTCGAATAAAATTGCGTCGTAAGCAGGCACTCTCTGTAGAATAACGCTCATGCTCACTTCGCCATCGCGGTGGGTCCTTTGCGGCTTCCTGCTGGCGGGGACGACGATCAACTACCTGGATCGCCAGACGCTCAGTCTGCTCGCGCCGATGATGCGCGAAGAGCTGAACCTCAACAACGAGAAGTTGGGCCTCCTGTTTTCCTTTTTCTATTACGCCTACATGTTGTCGCAGTTTGTCGTCGGCGGATTAATCGACCGGCGGAATCTGCGGTGGTGCTACGGCGGCGCCGTGCTGCTCTGGTCTCTGGTGGGGCTGCTGACCGCCTTCACCACCGGCTTTGCCAGTCTGGCGATCTTCCGGATTCTGCTGGGCATCACCGAGGCCCCCAATTGGCCCGGCGCCTTGAAGATCGTCTCGCGGGCGCTCCCTGAAAAAGAACGGCCCATGGGGAACGGCATCTTCACGAGCGGCCAAAGCGTAGGGGCCTTACTCGCCCCGATCCTGATTCTCACCGTAGCGCAGGCCGCCGGCTGGTGGATGGGCTTTGCCGCGGTCGGCCTGCTGGGCGTCGTCTGGTTTGCCGCCTGGGTCTGGTATACCAGCCGCCCCGAATTCGCCGCCATTTGGCCCCCCGTTCCGGCCGCGGGCGTGGTGGCCAGCTATACCGCCATTCTCCGCTCCAAAGCCTTCTGGTGTGTCGTCGTCATCACCAGCACCGTGAACCCCATTCTCTACTTCAACGTGAACTGGCTGCCCACCTACTTCAACCAGCAGCGCGGCATGGCCGCGGGTTCGGACGAAATGAAGTGGATCCTCACCGTAATCTTCCTCGCCCTCGATCTGGGTTACATTGTCTTCGGATTCGCCTGCATGCGGCTGCCGCGGACGCTCGTCTTCAGCGCCGCCACGCTGCTCGTCGCCTTCGCCGCCGGGGTGCCCGCCGCCACCGGACGGACCGAACTGATCGCCCTGCTCGCGGTCTCCAACTTCGGACTCGGCATGTGGATGGCGATGTACCTCACCTTTACCCAGGAGATCTCGAAAGACTCGATCTCGACCGCCATGGGGCTGCTCGGAGGCACCGGCAGCCTCGCCGGCGCCATCGTGATGTGGCTCGTGGGCGTAACCACGGAGCGAACCCATTCCTTCGACCTGCCGCTGTACGCCATTGCCGGGGCGATTGCGCTAACCTGGATAGCCGGAATGACGCTGCAGCGGGGGAAAGCATGAGACTGGCGCTTGGGTTCGTCCTTGGTTCGGTGCTGTGGGCGCAGGAGCCGTACTCCTACTCTCGCGCCGGGGCGGCCGAAGACGTCCAGCGGCCCGGACGCGGCGGTTGCGTGCTGATGGGCGGCAGCCGCGACGTCGCCGCGGCCTTCGCCTGGATGATCGAACGGAGCGGAAACGGCGACTTTCTCGTCCTGCGTGCCGCCGGCACCGATGCCTATAACCCCTTCGTTCTCGAACAGGGCCCGGCCAACTCCGCGGCCACCTTAATCGTCAGAACGCGGGAGGCCGCCGCCGATCCGTTCGTCGTCGCAAAGATCCGGCAGGCGGAGGCGATCTTTTTCGCCGGCGGCGATCAATGGAACTATATCCGGCTGTGGAAAGGCACCCCGCTCGCCGCGGCGGTACAGGAACGCATCGACGCCGGCATGCCCGTGGGCGGCACCAGCGCCGGGCTGGCCGTGTTGGGTCAACACTACTTTTCCGCCGAGTTCGACACCATCACCTCAGCCGAGGCGGAAGCCGACCCGGCCAGCAAGAAGATCACCCTGGGCCGCGACTTTCTGCGCGTGCCCCACCTCGAAGACGTCATCACCGATAGCCATTTCAGCGAGCGTAAGCGGCAGGGCCGATTAGCCGTGTTCCTGCGCCGCATCGGGGGGGCAGAGATCCTTGGTCTGGGCATCGATGAGAAGACCGCCGTCCTGCTCGAACCGGACGGCCAGGCCCGCGTGGTCGGAGCGGGAAGCGCGCATCTTTATCGCAACGGTGGGCCGCCCCGGAGCTACGCCCCCGGGGCGGCGCTATCACTTCGGAAGCCGCGCGTATAACCACTCGAAGGACTCGGCGGCCCGCTGAGCCAACATATCGAAATTCGACCAGAGGACGTCGAAGCTGGAGACGAAGTCAGAGGCGTATTGGAACAACGCATCAACTCCGCCTGTGGATTGGGAGAGAGAGGATAGGAAATTTTGCGATAGGTGTAACCAGGGCATCGTAAACCTCCACGCCAAAAACTAAGCAATCCACCTGCCAAACGAATAGGCCTCATTTCGGTAGGGTACTACCGCTTTCGCTGCCCGATATCAGGCACCTTGGCCCATTTCCGCCAGCCTAAAACGTGAACGCGAAGCCCAGGCTCAGCCGCTGCTGCGCAATCTTGCCGCGCTCGAGACGCTCCGGCAGGATCTGCGGCTCGAGCGACTTCCGGAGCAGGTCTGGCCGGGGGCTGCACGTATTGCGGTAGTCAAAGCGCAGGGTCCAGTGCGGGCTCACCCGGTAGCGGACCCCGCCACCCATCTGCAGACCCGTTTGAAAGATGCCCCCTCCTTCGAGTGGGGGCACGCTGCCGAAGCTATACGCGGCGCGGAACATGCCAACGTTATTCATGCCGAAACGAAAGAGGCCGCGGGCACCCGTAAACGGCGCGTCCGTCAGGTGGACCAACTGCAATACCGGACCCACCGCAAAGTAAGGCCGCCAGCGGCTCTCCTTGGGGCGCAAGTGCACCAACGCGTTGTAGCTGAACTGGCGGGTCAGAAAACCGCTGCGCTGTTCCACCACGCTCGCCACCCCATCCAGATCCATCTTGAAATCGCCTCGCTGATAGCCAAACCCAAGCTCATGGGAGAACCAGCGAAACTGATTCACCGTAACCGCGCCCCCCAACGCGAATGCCGGCACCACCCGTTTGGCGGCCCGCAACGTCATCACCTGATCCGGGTGGTGCGGCTGCGCAATGCGGAGACCTTCGGCCCCAATCGAGGAACTGCTGAAGATCATCAGCCCGGCCTGTAGGCTGAGCTCCACCAAGGGCGGCGCCCAGGTCGCGGGATCGCCGGCGAGCTTTGGCTTCTTCGGGGCGGTGCCGATGATCGTGGGCCCGGCCTGGGGCTGGAAGGTGGTCTTCGCCCGGCGATAGTGCCGGAAGCCCTGGGTCAGGATCGAAGCGCCCTGATACCACAGGCTGCCCCGGTAGATATCGTTGCGGAAGGTCAACACGGTTTGCCGGGCGATGCGCACCGCGCGGTTCCCCCGATGGGGACCGGGGGCGGCGGCCACCGGCTCATCGAACCGCTTGCCATGCAGGCAGTCGTTGAAGACCAGCACGGCGGCCTGCCGGTCCGTGATGAGGGTCTGGCCCGTGGCGTTGAACGGCTGCTCCGGCACCCAGGGCCGCGGCACGTTCCCCACCGCCTCGACGCAGCCGGTGAACAGCAAATCATTGACGACCTTCCCGCGCTCCCGGTCGATGTTTTCATCAATCACATGAGTGAACAGGTCCCGCCCCCGGGAGAAATTAATGCTGATGTCCTGGGTGGCGGCAGCCGTAAACAGGGGCCGGTCCAACCAGCGCTCCCGCGTCGAATACACGCGAAGATGATGCCGTTTGGCGAAGGTGTTCAGCGCCTTGGCCCAAGCCTGCGCGGGCGGCTGATCGTCCAGCAGCAGAAGCGACATCGGCGCCTCTCTATACTCCTGATTTTCGGCCATGGCGCGGAGTGTGCGGTAGCGGGTTGCCGAGTTGATCTCCTCCGGCACCTGCCAGCCCGCCGCCAGAAACGCCCGTTCGATCGCCGCGGCCTCTCCCGCGAAAATCAGGTTCGTAATGTCGGATTCCAATTGGCGCTCGGCCGTGCGGGTTCGATACGGCAGACGAGCCAGCAGTTCGGTGGGCAGCGGCTCCGGCAGCCCGAACAGCGGCGGCGGAAGCGGGGCCAAGCTCACCGGCTGCAACAGTTCGACGAGCAGTTCCGTACCCGCCTGCAGCCGGATCTCGGGTTCGGAAAAGCGCAGGAGCGTCGAAAACGCGGCCGTCGAAAAAGCCAGTGCGATGGGATCCACCGCGGCCAGCGACGTCAACAGACCCGCCGCCCGGAAGCCCGGCGTATTCGTCGAACGGATCCCGCGAATGCGTCCCGCGCTGTCCACCCGCTCGCGGGCGTTATCAATCGTCACCACCTGCGACTGAATCACGAGCCGTTCCTGCTGGCTCAGTTCAATCTCGGTGAACCGCAACGTGAGCATCGCCGTCTCGCGGACAAAACCCACCCCCACCCGGCGCACCTCGGCCACCTCGCCCCACACCCGCGCCCCCGTCGGGATCCGGTCCAGCCCATCCACCCGGAACGGCGCAATCAGCACCGCCTGCACCCGGTCCCCCACCTTCGAGGAGTACGAGTTCACCTCCTGCTGCAGCCGCAATTCCAAACAATTCTCTCGCGGGCGCCCCACCACCTCCCCTGGCAAAAGCCCGGCGGCGAAAACAAGCAGCGGCGCAAGGAGTTTGGACAAGTGACTTAGCATATCGCAAGATAGAGACGATGAGTTCCGTGCCAATTCTCCGGGTGCACACCGGGTCCGATGCGAGCAACGTGCAAACCTGGCGATTTCAATCGACCTTTCACATTGGCCGGTCCGATGAATGCGAGCTGAAGATCGCCGACGGCCACATCAGCCGCAAACACGCCATCGTCTCGTTTCGGGAAGGCCAATGGTGGGTCCAGGATCTCAACAGCGCCAACGGGATCCTCGTCAACGGAGAACGGATTCCCGGCGCGCCCGTGGCGCCTAACCTGACCGTTCGACTCGGTCTCGAAGGCCCCTGGGTTTGGTTCGAACTGGAGCAACCGGCCGCCCCCGCCGCCCCCGCTCCAGCGGCCCATCCCGACGCGGCCCCCAGCCACACCATGGTGCTCAAGCAGTACACCGAAAAGTACCTGACGCCCGGCGGCAAGGATGAAGTCGTCGGTCAACAGACGATGATGATCCGCAGCGCCTTCCAACGCGTCCAAAAGAAGCAGCGCTCGAAGTTCGCTATCGCCCTGGGCGGCGTGGCCCTGGTGGCCTGCGGCATCGCCGGCTATGCCTACTACCAGCACCGGCAGTTGAGCGAACGCAAGGCCCTCGCCCAGGAGCTCTTCTATCAGATGAAGGCCCTCGACGTCGACATCGCGAATGTCCGTTCCGAGAACGTCGCGCAGTACCGCGCTCGCCGCATGGAGATGGAGAAGAACTACGAAAAGTTCCTCACCACGCTCAAGGTCTACGACCCGAAAATGAGCGAGCAGGAGCGGCTCATCATGCGCGTCTCCCGCGTCTTCGGCGAATGCGAACTCGACATGCCTCCCGGCTTCAAGGAAGAGGTCGAGAACTACATCAAGAAGTGGCAGGGCTCCGGCCGCTACAAGGCCGCGGTCACCCGCGCCAAAGAAAACGGCTACACGCCCCGCATCGCCAACCAATTGCTCAGCCAGGGCCTGCCCCCGCAGTTCTTCTATCTCGCCATGCAGGAGAGCAACTTCGACCCCTTCATCAGCGGCCCGGAAACCTACATGGGCATCGCCAAGGGCATGTGGCAGTTCATTCCCGAAACCGGCGCCAAGTATGGCCTCCAGATCGGCCCCCTCGCCGACATGCGCCGCCCGGATACGAGCGACGACCGGCATAACTGGGAAAAAGCCACGGTCGCCGCCTCCCGCTATCTCAAGGACCTCTACTCCACCGACGCCCTCGCCAGCGGCTTATTGGTCATGGCTTCCTACAACTGGGGCGAAGGCCGCGTCATCAAACGCATCAAGAGCCTGCCCGGCAACGCCCGCGAACGCAACTTCTGGCGGCTCCTCACCGAGTACCGATCCGACATCCCCCAGGAGACCTACGACTACGTGTTCTACATCGTTTCCGCCGCCGTAATCGGCGAAAACCCGCGCCTGTTCGGCTTCGACTTCGATAACCCGCTCGCCGATCTGGAGAAGCGCTAGTGCCCGAACTGCCCGAGGCGGAGTACATGGTCCGCCGCCTGGTCGAGTGTGCGCCGACCACCCGCATTCGCGAAGTCACCATCCTCCGCCCCAGCCTCATCGCCCCACAATCCCCGGACGAACTCATCGCCACTGTCGAAGGCCGCAAGGTCCTCGGCTACGCCCGCCGCGCCAAAAACGTCCTCCTGCATCTCGATAAAGGCTGGACCCTCCGCGTCCAACTCGGCATGACCGGCCACTTCTTCTGGATCCCCGACTCACGGACACTCCCCCGCTTCACCCGCGTCTGGTTCGCGCTCCCCGGCGGCGCCGCCTTCGTCTTTGAAGATTCGCGCACCTTCGGCAACGTCCACGTCCACCGCACCGACGAACTGCCCACCGTCTTCGCCGCCTACGGCCCCGAACCCCTCGACGACGCCTTCACCTGGCAGCACCTGAAAGCCAGCGCCGCCCGCGCCAAAGGCCCCGTCAAGCCCTTCCTGCTCGATCAATCGAAGGTGGTGGGCCTGGGCAACATCTGGGCCGCCGAAAGCCTGTTCACCGCCCGCATCGCACCAGACCGGCCCCTGCCCGCCCTCACCGATCCCGAGTGGAAGGCTCTCCACAAAGCCATTCGCAAAACACTCTCTGGCGCCATCGCCAATACCTTCCGCGTCACGGCTTCCGCCGAAGAGTTCCCCGAAGCGGACCTGCTCGCCTGCTTCGTCTACGGCCGCTCGGGCGAACCCTGCCGCCGCTGCCGGGAACCCATCCTCCGCTTCGTGCAGGCCGGCCGCAGCACCTTCCATTGCCCCCGCTGCCAGCAGTAAGTGCCACAATCGGGCATGCGAGTTTTTCTGGCCCTGCTGTTTCCCCTCCTCGGCTGGGGCGCCTGCAAAGAGGTCCGCGTCCTGACCTATAACATTCACCACGGCGAAGGCATCGATGGCAAATTCGACCTCGAACGCATCGCCAAGGTAATTCGTCAAAGCCGCGCCGACATCGTCGCCTTACAGGAAGTGGACCAACGCACCAGGCGCATCGGCGGCGTCGATACGCTCGCCGAACTCGCCCGCCTGACCCAGCGGCAGCCGGTCTTCGGCAAGTCCATGAGCTACGATGGCGGCGAGTACGGCAACGCCCTCCTCGTGCGCGGCGAAATCCTCCGCCACAGCGTCCACGCGATCCCCACCACGCCCAACCGCGAGCCCCGCTCCATCCTACGCGCCGAAATCAAGCTCCAGAACTGCGCCCAGCCCATTCTCATGATGGCGACCCATTGGGATCACCAGTCGCAGCCCGACCGGCTCGCTGGCGCAGAACTGGCCAATAAACTGGCCATCGCCTCACCCGACCTCCCGGCCATCCTGGCGGGCGACTTCAACGCCAATCCCACCAACTCCGCCGTCAAAATGCTCAGCGGAACCTGGATGATCTCCGGCGCCGGCGCCGAACTCCATACCTTCCCCGTCGAACAGCCCAAGGTGCAGATCGACTACATCCTCACCCGCCCCGCCTCCGCCTGGACCCTTCGCGACGCCAAGGTGCTACCCGAAATCCTCGCCAGCGACCACCGGCCGCTACTGGCGACCTTGCGCCTCAACGACGTACGCCTCCACTAAACCCTCCAACTCCCGCCGCCGCACCGTCCTCACGTTCGGCCCCACATATCCCTCCTCCCGCGCCGCCACCGTCCGCCCCAGCACCACCCGCCGCGGACCCACCCCGGCCACCAGATCCGGCAGGTCGTAATGGCTCAGCACATTGGGCAGCACCACATCGAAGATCTGCCGCTGAATCGGCGTGGCCGCCATCGTCCGGTACGCCGGCGGCAGATCCTCCAGCACCAGTTGCGAAAGCCGCGGATCCAGCACCGCCGCATGGAGCATCGCCACCCCCGGGTTCCCCCGCGCAAAGCCAATCACCCCGTTCGGCGCCCGCACCCCCAACTCCTCCAAAACGTCCAATCCCCGCACCAAATCCGCCATCCGCATCCCCGTCACCGTCCGCCCCACCATTAGCGCCAACCAGACCGCCTTATCCTGCGGAAACCACTCGTCCGAGTAGCTCCCCGCCCGGTGCACCGTCTCCCCGGTCAACGCCACGTCCACCGCCAACACCGTATACCCCGCCGCCACAAACTGCTTCGCCGCCGCCAAATCCGCCGCCACCAACACCACCCCGCCGTTCGCCACCGCCGGCCGCAGCAGCGTCGCCGGCACCCGCCGCCCCGGCTCGGCCTCGTACCGCAGCCGCCCGCCCTCCAACTGCTCCACCGCCAACGGCCCCGTGTACCGCTCATACCGGCTCACCGCCCGCACCTGCTCCGGCAACGCGCCCTTCCCCGGCCGCACCGCCCCCAGCCGCTTCATCGTCAACGTACTCGCCGTCTCCCCGCCCACCTGCCCCGTCGCCGAGGCGTTCAAATCCTCCTCTAACTCCACGCGAAACCGCGGCTCCGGCGCCGGACCCGGCGTACTCTGCAGCCACTTCCGCATCCATGCATAAATCGCCCCCCGCGTATCCGCCCGCATCCCATGGCCCCCCGGAGCCGTGAACCACGCAATCTTATCCTCCGCCCCAAACCGGTTGTAGATCGCCTTGGCCTCCTCATAGGTCCGCTGCGCCCCCGCCAACGGAAAGAAATCCTCCGTCGTCGAAGCAATCAGATAAGGCTTCGGCGCCGCCGCAATCAGCAGGTCCCCGTGGTCGAACCCATCGCGCAACTGATCCGGAAACTGCTGCTCGGCGTCCTGCGGCCCCGTGCCGCTCAACTGCTCCTGCCACGACGAAATGTAGCAGGCCGGCGCCGCCGCCTTCACCCTCGGATCCAGCGCCGCCAGATAAGCCGTCAACGTCCCCCCGCCCGAACACCCCGCCACGCCCAGCCGCTGCCCATCCACCTCCGGCAACGAAGCCAGCAGATCCAGCGCCCGCATCCCGTCCCAGATCATCAGCCGCGCCAGGCTCTCGCCCCCCAGCAGCGCTTGAATCCCCACCATCTGGTGCTCCACCGTCGTCCCCCCGACCTTCGAATCCCCCAAATCCCGGTCAAAGAAAATCCGCCGCTCCCCCTGCCCCAACGGGTCGTAGGTCAGCACCACAAAGCCATACTCGGCCAAGCCAATCGAAAGGCTCTGATACAGCTCCCGCGCCTTCGCCGTCAAGCTGTGCCCGGTCGGCTGCACCACCGCCGGAAACGGGCCGGGCCGGTTCGTCGGCACGTACAAATTGGCCGTCACAAAGAACCCCGGCTGCGATTCAAAGATCAGCTTCTCCACCCGATAGTTCGCCCGCGTGATCACCCCGCTCCGCCGCACGTTCAGCGGCGTCCGCTCCGCCGGCAGCCCGCCGATCCAGCGCAGCAGCTTCTCCCGCACCTGCCCCCCGTACGCCCGGATCTCCTCCGGCGTCTTCAGCCGCGCCACGGTCTCCCGCCTCGCGGCCAGTTGCTGCTGGGCCATCTGTTCCAGCCAAGGATAAGGCGACTGCGCCGCCAACACAGGAACGAAAAGCAGAAAAACCAAGCGAGTCATTGGCCTTTAAGCCTATCGCAGCAAACGATTGAGTAAGATAACGAGGTGACTCGTCGAACCTTTCTTGCAGTGACTGGCGCCGCCGTGGCCGCCCCCGCCTTGGCCGCCCCCAGCGACCGGATTAATGTCGGCTTCATCGGCGTCGGCAACATGGGCACCAGCCGCCTCAATGGCTTCCTGAAACACCCCGACGTCAACGTGGCCGCCCTCTGCGACCTCGATGACAAGTACCTCGCCCGCGCCACCGGCATCGTCAAAGCCAGCCGCGGCGTCGAACCGCCCGTGATGAAGGACTTCCGCAAGCTCCTCGCCATGAAGGAGATCGACGCCGTCTGCATCGCCACGCCCGACCACTGGCACGCCATGCCCACCGTCCAGGCCTGCGCCGCCGGCAAGGACGTCTTCGTCGAAAAGCCGCTCAGCTATTCCATCGGCGAAGGCCGCGCCATGGTCACCGCCGCCCGCAAGCACCAACGCGTCACCCAGATGGGCAACCACATCCACAACGACCTGCCCAACTACCGCCGCGCCGTCGAACTCATCCGCAGCGGCGTCGTCGGCAAAGTGAAGCGTGTCCACGTCTGGAAGACCTCGGAATCGAAGGGTCTCGGCGCCCCCGCCGATGCCGCGCCCCCCGCCGGCTTCGACTACGAAACCTGGCTCGGCCCCGCCCCCCGCCGCGCCTATAATCCCAACCGCGCCCACTTCAACTACCGCTACTTCTGGGACTACTCCGGCGGCATGTTCATCGACTTCTGGTGCCACATCACCGACGTCGCCTATTGGGCCCTCGACCTCACCGCCCCCAAATCCGTCGTCGCCACCGGCCGCCGCGAAATCGAAGACGACAACGCCGAAACGCCCAACTATATGGACCTCGTCTACGAGTACCCCGGCATGAACCTCACCTGGGGCCTCAACCCCATGGCCCCCGCCGGCTTCGAGGACAAAGGCATCGGCTGCATCTTCCAGGGCAGCGCCGGCAGCCTCTTCGTCGACTACGGCTCGCACCAGCTCTACGTCAAAGGCAAGCCCGTAATGGACTTCCCGCGCCCCGCCCCCTCCATCCCCGATTCGCCTGGCCACATCCGCGAGTTCCTCGATTCCGTCAAGTCGCGCAAACTCACCACCTGCGACGTCGAATACGGCCACAAACTCACCAAGGGCGGCCTGCTCGGCAACATCGCCTACCGCACCGGACGCCGCATCACCTGGGACGACGCGAAAGAACAGATCATCGGCGACTCCGCCGCCAACAAGATGATCACCCGCAAATACCGCAAACCCTGGAAACTCTGATGCTCCCTCTCCTCGCGGTCGCGCTGAACAGCATCCTCCTCCCCGGCGGGGTCGCCATCTACTCGGGGGACGCCGCGCACGTCCTCGTCACCTCCACCCGCCGCGACGTCCTGCCTCCCTCCGGCGCGCTCATCGTGCCCGCCGGCGAGGCCGCCGCCCTCGAAGATCCCGCCAAGTTCTGGAGACTATTCGCGCAACTCCGCTTCCACGACTACGCCCAGAAAACCACCAAGGTCCCCGTCGCCCCCCGCGCCATCGAACGCACCGTCCGCGGCGGCGACGTCCTCACCTTCGGCCCCACCAAGATCACAGTCCTCGATACCCCCGGCTATTCGCCCGCGGCCGTCTCCTACCTCTTCGAGCAAAACGGCAAGCGAGTCATCGCCTCGGGCGACCTCATCTACTCCGGCGGCCGCATCCTCGATCTCTACAGCCTCCAGAACGAAGTGCCGGAAACAAAGACCCGCGGCTATCACGGCTTCGCCGCCCGCGCCGGCCAACTCATAAGCAGCCTCCAAGCCATCGCCGCCCAGAAGCCAGATCGCCTGATCCCCGCCCGCGGCCCGGCCATTGAAGATCCGCAGAAAGAGATCGCCCTGCTCATCTCCCGCCTCCAGCGCCTCCTCGACAGCCACTTCTCCACCGACGCCCTCCGCTGGTACTGGGGCGAAGAGAGCTGGCAGACCCGCGCCAAACTCGCCATGGGCCGCGCCCCCTCCGCGCCCATGCCCATGTCCGAGCAACGCGACCTGCCCGATTGGATCATCCCCATCGGCAACTCCCGCCTCCTCGTCTCCCCCACCGGCGCGGCCTTCCTCCTCGACGCTGGCTATCCGCAGATCGTCGAAAAGCTCGAAGAGCTCCAAGCCGCCGGCCGCTTCAAGAATCTCGAAGGCCTCTGGATCACCCACTATCACGACGACCATACGGACTTCGCGAGCAAAGTCGCCAAGCGCTTCGGAGCCAAAGTGCTCTATAGCGCCAAGATCCAGGACATCGTTGAAAACCCCGGCCGCTACCGCATGCCCTGCCTCACGACGAACCCCATCACCGGCGAAATCAAAGGCGAAGCCGACACCTGGCAATGGCGCGAGTTCCGCATGGCCAGCTACTTCTTCCCCGGCCAGACGCTCTACCACGGCGGCCTCCACATCGAACGCGAAAGCGGCGAGAAGATCTTCTTCGTCGGCGACTCCTTCACCCCCTCCGGCACGGACGACTACTGCCTGCAGAACCGCAACTTCGTTGGCGAAGACGAAGGCTACCTCTACTGCCTCCGCCTACTCGAAAAGCTCGGCGGCGACCCCTGGCTGATCAATCAGCACGTCCTCCCGATGTTCCGCTATGATGCCCCGCGCGTCGAGCGCATGCGCCTCGAACTCCGCCAGCGCGCCAAGCTCCTCGCCGAGCTCACTCCCCTGCCCCACGCCAACTACGCCGTCGATGAAAGCTGGGCCCGCGTCTATCCCTACGCCTCCTCCGGCGAGCCCGTCGAACTCCGCCTGATGAACCACTCGAACGTCACTCAGACCTTCCGCGTAAAGTGGCACCTCCCCGCCGGCTGGGCCATCCAGCAAGCCGACGAGACCGTCCGCGTCCCCGCCCGCACCGAAGGCAAAGCCCGCCTAACGCTCACGAAGCGCGGAGCCACCGAACTCGGCGTCCTCACCGCCGACGTCACCTTCGCCGGCTTCGAGTTCACCCACTGGACCGAGGGCCTGCTCCAGCCCTAACCAGTTAAAATGGAACTACGAGGGACACGCAACTGACCGGCTCCCACCAACCACCCGAGACGCCCCAAACCTCCAACGGCATCGCCGAACTAGCCGGAGGCTGGACGCAGGCTGACGCCGAAGAGTTCGAACGCAACACGGCCGAGCTTTCCCGCATCGATCCCCAAATGTGGCGTTGAGTCGGTCCGCGCTGGACACGGGCACCTGGAGCTCCATTCGCTGAGATTGGCATTCCCGCCATCGTGCTCGGGGAGCCATTCGCCGGCTGTACCAATCGAACCAAAGTCCACCAGAACCACAACTAGTTGCAGGCGCGTCTAGCGCATCCAGCCGTCGAAATGCTCTCCGTCGACGACTCGGTCGCCGCCATCTACGGAGAGTTAGTCACGGCTCTGCGAAAACAGGGAACCCCCATACCTGCCAACGACATCTGGATCGCCGCTTCCGCCATCCGCCACGGAGCCCCCCTGCTCACCTTCGACCAGCACTTCCATCACATCGCCCGGCTGGCCAGCATCGTCCTACCCCCCGCCCGCTAACTTCCCCATCCACTGGTCCAAAATCCCCAGATAAACCGTCAGAAACCGGTACGTCTCCCGATACCGCTCCCGGTCCACCGCTGCCAGCACATCCTTGTCCGTATGCAGCATCCGGAACGACTTCTCATCCAGCGAATGGAAGTCAATCACCGGCACCTTCTTATCCACAAACGGATGCGAATCCGTATCCCCCACCGCGTCCACATCCATCGCCGAAATCTCAATCTGCAACTGCTTCCCCACGGAAGCCGCCAGGTTCGAAAACGGCCGGTGCGCTCGCTTCGCCCACACCTTCAAGTTCCCCGTCCCCACGCTGTCGATGTTCACGAACGCCTTCAGCCGCGCCAACTCCTCCCGCGGCATATTCTTCACAAACGCCTTCGACCCAATGAGCCCCGCCTCCTCATCGGTAAACGCCACAAACCAGATCGTGTACCGGTGCCCGTACTTCCGGTGGCTCTCGTACAGGCTCGCGAGCAGCGAAGCGCCCGTCCAGTTGTCGATCGCCCCGTCCCCGTCCTTCACCTTGTCGTAGTGCGCGCCCACCAGGATCAGCTCCTCGCTCGCTCCCGGCAAAACGCAAACCAGGTTCGGCAACTTCGAACCCTTCACCATCCGCTCAGAATACCGGTCCCCCGTACAACCGGCCTCGAAGAACATCGCCGCCACCGCCTCTTTGCGGTCCGGGTTCTTCCGCTGCACCGCCTCTAACCGGCGGTCCAGAATCGCATCCGCTACCCGGTCAAAGGCGACCGTTTCGGCCCACAGCACCGAAATGGCCGCCCCACTGACCAGGAGCCAACGCATAGTTACAGCAATTCAGAGTGCGAGAAGAAGAACACCGTCTCCACCGCCGCCGTCTCCGGCGCATCGGAGCCGTGCGAAGCGTTCCGCTCAATCGACTCGGCAAACATCTTCCGAATCGTGCCCTCAGCGGCATTCGCCGGGTTCGTCGCGCCCATCAGGTCGCGCCAAGCCTTGATCGCCCCTTCCTTCTCCAACACCAACAGCACCGACGGACCCGAGGTCATGAACGAAACGAGCGAACCAAAGAAGGGACGCTCCTTGTGCACGCCGTAGAAGCCCTCGGCTTCCTTCTGGCTGATCGTGTGCTTCTTCATCGCAACAACCCGGAAGCCGTTCTGCTCAATCACGCTCAGAATCGCTCCGGTCTTGCCGGTCGCCACGGCGTCCGGCTTAATCATGGCAAATGTACGTTCCATTACAGTCCTAATCTTTCCTTTACTTTCTGCCCAATCTCGGCCGGCGAAGCGCAAACGGTAATGCCCGCCGCTTCCATCGCCGCCATCTTGTCTTCCGCCTTGCCCGATCCGCCGGCCACAATCGCGCCCGCGTGGCCCATCCGGCGGCCTTCCGGCGCCGTCTGGCCCGCAATGAAGCCAATCACCGGCTTCGTCACGTTGTCCTTGATCCAGGCCGCGGCGATCTCTTCGTTATTGCCGCCAATCTCGCCCACCATGATGATGGCGTGCGTATCCGGGTCGGCATTCAACAACTGAATCGCGTCCAGGTGCGTCGTCCCGATAATCGGGTCGCCGCCAATGCCGATACAGGTCGACTGGCCAATGCCCAGCGCCGACAACTGACCCACGGCTTCGTAGGTCAACGTTCCCGACCGGCTCACCACGCCAATGTTCCCCGGCTTGAAAATGTGCCCCGGCATAATGCCGATCCGGCACTCGTTCGGCGTAATGATGCCCGGGCAGTTCGGCCCGATCAGCCGCACGTTCTTGTCCTTCAGGAACTGCTTCACGGCAATCATGTCCCGCACCGGAATACCTTCCGTGATGCAGACGATCAGCGCGACGCCGGCGTCCGCCGCTTCCATAATCGAATCGGCCGCAAACGGCGGCGGCACGAAGATCACGCTCGCGTTGGCGCCCGTCTCCTTCACGCAATCGGCCACGGTGTTGAACACCGGACGATCCAGATGCGTGCTGCCACCCTTGCCCGGCGTCACCCCGCCCACCACGGTCGTCCCGTAGTTGATCGACTGCGTCGCGTGGAAGGTGCCCTGCGCACCGGTATAGCCCTGCACCAGCAGGCGAGTATTCTTGTTTACGAGTACGCTCATTGTGCCGCCCTCACGACCTGCTCGGCCCCGTCCTTCATCCCATCAGCCACGCCGAAGTTGAAGCCGGACTCAGCCAGAATCTTCTTGCCTTCCGCCACGTTCGTGCCTTCCATGCGGATCACGATCGGCACGCTGATGCCGAGTTCGCGCGCCGCGTTCACCACGCCCGTCGCCAGAATGTCGCAGCGCAGAATGCCGCCGAAAATGTTGATGAACACCGCCTTCACGGCCGTATCGCTCAACAGAATCCGGAACGCGTTCTTGATCTGCTCTTCGTTCGCGCCGCCGCCCACGTCCAGGAAGTTGGCCGGCTCGCCGCCCGCGTACTTCACGATGTCCATGGTCGCCATCGCCAGGCCCGCGCCGTTCACCATGCAAGCGATGTTGCCATCGAGCTTGATGTAGTTCAGGCTGAACTTCGAAGCTTCCACCTCAAGCGGATCCTCTTCGGCCAGGTCGCGCAGGTCCGCAAACTCCTGGTGCCGGAACATCGCGTTGTCGTCGATGTTGATCTTGGCGTCGAGCGCCATCACGCGGCCGTCCTTCAGCAGAATGAACGGGTTGATCTCGGCCAGCGAGCAATCGATCTCGTCATAAGCCTTCGCCAGCGCGATCATCGCCTTGGCGGCGGCGTTCACGCTCCCGGCCGGAATGCCGATCCCAAACGCGAGCTTCCGCGCCTGGTAGCCCGACAGGCCAATGCCCGGCTCAATCACTTCCTTCAAAATCTTCTCGGGCGTATGGTGGGCGACCTCTTCGATCTCCATGCCCCCCTCGCTCGACGCCATGAACACGTTCTTCCCGCTGGCGCGGTCAAGCGTGATTCCCAGGTAGAGCTCTTTCTCAATGGGCAGCGCCTCTTCAATCAGAAGACGCCCCACTTTCTGGCCCTGCGGCCCCGTCTGGTGGGTCACCAACTGCATGCCCAGGATGTTCCGCGCGGCGGTCACCGCGTCTTCCACCGTCTTGACGACCTTCACGCCGCCGCCCTTTCCGCGGCCTCCAGCGTGGATCTGCGCCTTGACGACGACGAACCCTCCCAGCTCTTTCGCTGCTGCCTCAGCCTCTTCTACGGTAAATGCCACTTTGCCTTTCGGCACCGGCACTCCGTAGCGGGCGAGTATGGCTTTGCCTTGATACTCGTGGATTTTCATACGCTAAACTTTAAAGTTTACCATGGCGTTTTTACCCTTCCTGCACCGTGTAACTGAAGCGAAACCATTAACTGAGCAGGAAGCGGAAGCGGCGATGAATCTGATCCTCGAAGGTCACGCCGCCCCCGTCCCCCTCGCCGCCTTCCTCGCCGCCTACCGCGTCGTCGGCCTCTCCGGCGCCGACATGACCGGTTTCGCCCGCGGCCTCCGATCCCACCTCACCCCCGTCCCCGTCAACCTCCAGCCCGGCGAAGTCCTCCTCGATACCTGCGGCACCGGCGGCGATGGCACCGGCACGTTCAATATCTCCACCGTCACCGCCTTCGTCGTCGCCGGCGCCGGCGTCAAAGTCGGCAAGCACGGCAACCGCAGCGTCTCGAGCGTCTGCGGCTCGGCCGATATCCTCGAAGCCCTCGGCGTCCCCATCCACACGGACCCCGCCCGCATGGCCGCCGATATCGAACGCGCCGGCTTCGCCTTCCTGTTTGCCGCCGTCCTCCACCCCGGCATGAAACACGTCGGCCCCATCCGCGCCGAACTCAAAATGCGGACCCTCTTCAATCTCCTCGGCCCCCTCGCCAACCCCGCCTCCGCCTCCGTCCAACTCATCGGCGCCCCCTCCGTCCAGGACGCCTCCCACATCGCCCACGCCCTCTACGCCCTCGGCAACCGCAACGCCCTCGTCGTCCACGGCTCGGACGGCCTCGACGAAATCACCACCACCGGTTCCACCACCGTCTTCCGCATCACCGACACCATCCACGAAGAGGTCTGGCAACCCGCCGATTTCGGCCTCCCCCGCGCCTCCCTCGCCGACCTCCTCGGCGGCGACCGCGATCACAACGCCGCCATCGCCACCGCCATCCTCACGAACGAAGACCAGGGCCCCAAACGCGACATCGTCCTGCTCAACGCCGCCGCCGCGCTGATGGCCGCCCGCGGCCTATCCCCCCGCGACGCCCTCGCCGCCGCCCGCGCCTCCCTCGACTCCGGCGCCGCCCTCGGCGTCCTGCGCGCCCTGCAGAATCGCGGGTAGCCGGTCGCTAAACGTACTCCGCGCCAACACCCGCCGGCAACCCGCCGCCGCGGCCGCCTGCCGCAACTCCGTCTGCACGTGCGAAACGAAGCCAATCAGCTTCTCCCCCGGTAACTCGCCGATCAACCCCAATACGTCCAGCCCCTTCAAATTCAGGTCCAGCACAATCAGGTCCGCCTCCGCCGCCCCCGCGCGCGCCGCCTCCGCCGTCTTCACAAACCGCACGTTGATGCCCGCCTGCTTCGCCGCCGCCTGGATCTTCACGGCGAAAAACAGGTCCTCCACAATCGCTAGTAACTCTCTGCTCACCAATTCAGCATAGCCAGGATGCTATTTTGAAGGTCATGGCTGATGCCAACCCTTTTCAGGACCCGCAACGATTTGAACGCCGGGTTCCCCCCTGCGCCGTTGTCATTTTCGGCGCCAACGGCGACCTCACCAAGCGCAAGCTGGTTCCCTCGCTCTACCGCTTAGCCATCGAACGGCGCCTCCCCCAGGGATTCGCCATCGTCGGCACGTCCCGCACGCCGATGTCGGACGACGCCTTCCGCGAAAAGATGGAAGCCGCCGTCCGGGAGCACCTCGAAAACTCCCACTTTGACGAAGCCGTCTGGGAAGAGTTCGCCCGCGGCCTCTATTACGTAGCCGGCGACCTCGCCTCCTCCGAACTCTACTCCGCCCTCACCGCCCGCCTGGCCACCGTCGCCGAAGAGCGCCAGACCGGCGGCAATATTCTCTTCTATCTCTCGACGCAACCCAGCCAGTATGCGACCGTCGCCCGCGGCCTCGCGGGCCTCGCCAAGGAGAACGGTGGATGGCGCCGCCTCGTCGTCGAAAAACCCTTCGGCCACGACGATCAGTCCGCCCGTGAACTCGAAGTCGCTCTCCACGAGCACTTCAACGAAGAGCAGCTCTACCGCATCGACCACTACCTCGGCAAAGAGACCGTCCAGAACATCCTCGCCTTCCGCTTCGGCAACCCCATCTTCGAGCCGCTCTGGAATCGCCAGTACATCGACCATGTCCAGATCACCGCCGCCGAGTCCATCGGCGTCGAGGGCCGCGGCGCCTACTACCAGGAAGCCGGCGCCCTCCGCGACATGATCCAGAATCACTTGCTCCAAGTGCTGGCCACCGTCGCCATGGAACCCTCCGCCGTCTTTGAACCCGGCGCCGTCCGCGATGAACGCGCCAAGCTCCTCCGCTCCATCCGCCCCCTCAAACCCGCCGATGTCGCCGCCCACGCCGTCGCCGGCCAGTACGGCCCCGCCGCCATCGGCGGCAAGGACGTCCTCGGCTTCCGCGGCGAACCCGGCGTCAACCCCCAGGCGATGACCGACACCTACGCCGCCGTCACCTTCCTCATCGACAACTGGCGCTGGGCCGGCGTCCCCTTCTACGTCCGCAGCGGCAAACGCATGCCCAAGCGCGTCACCGATATCGCCATCCGCTTCCGCCCCGTCCCCCACTCGCTCTTTGAAAACGAGTCCGCCCGGCCCAATCTCCTCATCCTCCGCATCCAACCCGAAGAGGGCATCTCCCTTCGCTTCTCTTCAAAGCAGCCCGGCTCCGGCATGAAGCTCCGCCCCGTCTCCATGGACTTCAACTACGGCACCAGCTTCGGCATGCGCACCCCCACCGCCTACGAAACCCTCCTCGTCGACGCCATGGCCGGCGACCCCACGCTCTACACCCGCCAGGACATGGTCGAAGCCAGTTGGGCCGCCGTTCAACCCATCGTCGACGCCTGGGGCAACCGCACCGGACCCGACCCCTTCCCCAACTACGCCGCCGGCACCTGGGGACCCGCCGCCTCCGACGAAATGCTCGCCGCCCGCGGCCACGTCTGGAGAGTCCCATGATCACCGCCGTCCAGCCCGAAAAATCGCTCCACGCCCATAGCGTCCTGGCTCGCCCCACCCATCGCCCCCTACCACGCCCGGCGGCGCCCATAACCGCACCCATCCAGCCCGAAAATCTCGCCATGCCCATGGTCTCCCTGCCCGCCCCGCACAACGCCCGCGCCCAGGCCCGGAGCCACTCATGATCACCGCCGTCCAGCCCGAAAAGCTGCTCAAAGAGCTGGAACACGTCTGGGCCGAACTCGGCAAAGGCCACCCCGCCGACGCCCTCCTCCGCGCCTGCTCCATGACCCTTCTGGTCGTCACCACCGACCCCAAGGACGAAGTCGATCTCAAGAACACCCTCGCCGACCTCATGCGCGCCCACCCCGGCCGCATGATCATCATCCGCATTCTCGACTCGCCCGCCCCGGCCCTCTCGGCCGACGTCACCGCCCAGTGCCTCCTCGCCTTCGGCGGCCGCCAGCAGCTGTGTTGCGAGATGATCGAAATCCGCGCCACCCGCGACCGCCTCGCCGACGTCTACTCCGCCTCGCTCGGCCTCACCGTCGCCGACCTCCCCGTCCTCCTCTGGGTCAAGGATATCCGCCTCCTCCAGGAGTCGAGCTTCCAACCCATGCTCCAACTCGCCCGCACGCTCCTCGTCGATTCCGTCCCGCTCGGGCCCACCATCCTGCCCGTTCTCAATGAACGCCGCCGCGCCGGCTGGCGCGTCAAAGACCTCGCCTGGACCCGCTGCACCGCCTGGCGCGAAACCCTCGCCCAGGCCTTTGAAAGCACCTGCCTCCAGGGCCAGATCCCCGCCATCACGAAAGTCGAAATCGCCTACGCCGGCGCCAACCCCTCCGTCAGCGGACTCTACCTCCGCGCCTGGCTCGCCGCCCGCCTCCCCCAGGCCCAGTTCGAATTCGTCCCCTGTCCCCCGCGCCGCAATGGCAACCTGCAAGCGCTCCGCTTCCACGCCGCCACCCAGGAGCTCGAACTTCGCGCCGTCGACGATGCGACACTAGAGATTGTCACCAGCAGCCTCACCACCCGCGTTCTCGCCCCCGCTCGCGCCGAAGTCGACCTGCTTGAGGAAGAGCTGTCCATCCTCGGCGACGACCTCATCTACGAGGCCACCCTGGCCGACACCATCGCCTAATGAACTTCCGTAAGGACATCTCTCCTGACCCCGCCGCCGCCGCCGAGGCTTGCGGCCGAGCCATCCTCGAGATCCTCTCGAACGCCCTCGCCGAGCGCCCCGCAGCCACCCTCGCCATCTCCGGCGGCTCCACGCCCAAGCTCCTGTTCTCCTGGCTCGCCGAACAGCCCTTCGATTGGTCCCGCGTCCATCTCTTCTGGGTCGACGAACGCGCCGTCCCGCCCGGCGATCCCCAGTCGAACTTCACCCTCGCCGATACCTACTGGCTCACTCCCGGCGCTTTCCCCAAGGAAAACATCCATCGCATCCACGCCGAAAAACCCGTCGGCGAAGCCGCCAGCATCTATGCCGACGACATCCGCGGCTACTTCGATCTCGAAGAAGGGCAGATCCCCGTCTTCGACATCATCCAGCAGGGCATGGGCGCCGATGTCCATACCGCCTCGCTCTTCCCCGGCGAACCCGCCGTGCTCGATACCGCCGGCGTCGCCGCGGCCGTCTATGTCGATAAGCTCAAGGCCGCCCGCATCACCCTGCTCCCCGCTGTCCTCGCCGCCGCCCGTCATACGTTGATGCTCGTCTGCGGCGAAGACAAGCAGCCGGCCCTCGAAACGGTCTTCCACGGTCCCGAAAACGTTCAGGACTTCCCGGCCCAATTGACCCGGCACCACCACGGCGAAGTAATTTGGTTCCTCGATGAAGCGGCTGCACGCTCTCTCGCTTAGCGTTCTCCTGCTCGCCGCCTGCGCTCCGCCCACGCCCCGCAAGAAAAAGGAGCCCCCGCCCGAAGTCCCTCCGCCCATCAACCGCCTCCTGTTCGGCGGCGACGTCATGCTAACCCGCCACGTCGGCAAAGTCATCGCCGCCAAAGGCGACCCCGCCTGGCCCTTCCGCGAGATCGCCGCCGATTTCGCCAAAGCCGACATCGCCTTCGTCAACCTCGAATCGCCCTTCACCGACAAAGGCAAACCCACCGAATCCGGCATGGTCTTCCGCACGGACCCCGCCAATATCGCCGGCCTCACCCTCGCCGGCATTGATGTCGTGTCCTTTGCCAACAACCACACCCGCGATTCGCACGAATACGGCCTCCTCTACACCCTCGATCTCCTCGAAAAGAACAAGATCGCCGTCACCGGCGTCGGCCGCGATGAAGCCGCCGCCCGCGCCGGCGTCATCCTCGAACGCCAGGGCGTCAAGTTCGGTTTCCTCGGCTACACCTACGACCAGCGAAACGGCAACCACAAGACCGACGATCCCCGCATCAACGGCCTCGACCTCGTCCGCCTCCGCGAGGACGTCCAAGCCATCCGCGCCAAAGCCAACGTCACCATCGTCTCCCTCCACGCCGGCACCGAGTACGCCCGGCAACCCAACGCCCAGCAGAGGCAAATGGCGCAAGCCGCCATCGAAGCCGGCGCCGCCCTCGTCATCGGCCACCATCCGCACGTCACCCAGCCCTGCGAAGACTACCGCACCGGCGTCATCTGCTACTCCCTCGGCAACCTCATCTTCGATCAGACCATCGCCCACACCAACGACGGCTTCGTCGCCGAAGCCGAGTTCAAAGGCCCCTCCCTCCGCAAGGTTCGTCTCCGCAAAATCCGCATCCAAAACACCCAGCCGGTCTTCGTCACCCCCTAAAAAGTGAGGCCGTACTCCAACACAAGTCCCGACTTCCCGTCGGGAGCGCCCGTCGGGATCTTCCAACCCACCACAATCATCTGCCGCTTTGTCGGATGATACAACACCCCGGGAATCGCGTAACCCAACTCGTGCCGCCCGGAAAACCATTCGCCCAGCAACACCCAGCGCTTGCCTAACGGGTGCTCCACGCCGGCCAATACTCCCCCCGTATTCCGCCCAAACAGTTGCTGCGTACCCGCGAATCCCCCACCTGTCAGACGTGTCCCCACCCCGGGCAGCCGAAAGCTACCATGACTGTAAGTGAAGCTCCCAATCCCCAGACCTCGATGATTCACGATCATCATCTGGCCCACGGTTAACTTTGCCTCTAACTCCGGCCGCGACTCCCGCCAGAACTGTGGCGCGCTCTTAAACCCCACGCCCGTTGAAAACGTCCGCGAAAGCGGCGACCCGCCGTTGTAACTCGTCACCGCCAGCTCCGTCGACTTCCCGACGCCATAGGCATAGAAGTTCGTCCCCGACCACGACCGGCCCGGGTTCCACGCCCGCGCCTGCGTTTCGTGCATCAGGAAGTGCTTTCCTTTCGGAGTCACGTCCGCCGACGGCATGTTCACGATGGCCTGCTGGCCATGACCCAGCCCCGCCACCACCAGAAGCAAAGATCCTAACCTGCGCATCGGGTCCTAAGATTCCCTCCGGCCCGAGGCCTCTGGCCCCCGGACGCCACCCCAACGCATTCCAAAACTCATGGCACCTTCTCCCTTCTGAGTGGGAATTCATCTTCCCTCAAGCCCAGACTAAAGCGCCCCCATACTTTTGTCTAATAGATGTTTTCGCCACAATCCATCGCTTAAAGCGATGGATTGCCGCCGGCGAACAGCTTCCCGCGCGCCGCCTCGCAGATCGCCGCCACCGCCGGGTGCTTCACCCGCCGCTCCACGGAGATCGCATAAAAACTCTCCGTCACCGCCGGAATCCGTCCCACCACCACGGTCCGGTAATGGCTCCGGATCTCGGCCTCAATCGCGGTCGGCCCGGCGAACAGGCCCACCCCGGCCTCTCCGAACGCCTTGAGCAGCGCGCTGTCTTTGAACTCGCCGGCCACCAGTGGCCGGATATCGTGCTCCTCCATCCACCGTTCGAGCGCGCGGCGCAGGCCGGAGCCCTTGGTCGGCAGCAGAAACGGTGCGCCGTCCAAACTCGACGGGAAGCCTTTCCGAAACCGTTTGGCGAGTTCTGGCGCTCCGAACAGAGTCACGCCGCAGGTGCCCAGCAGGTGGTTGAACGCCTTCGTCCGGGCCATGCCCGTAATCGGCTCATCGGCCAGCACCATGTCCAGCCGGTGCTCCGCCAGTGCCGTCAGCAGCCGGTCCGTCGAATCCTCTTCGCACACCAGTTCGACCGGCTCCCCCATCGTCAACGCCGGTGCGAGAATCCGGTAGGCGATCATTTTCGGCACCAGGTCCGAAACCCCCACCAAGAGCCGGATCGGCCTTCCCCGCGGCCGCCCCTTCAGCACCTCCCGCAGCTCCGCGCCCAGGCCGAAAATCTCCTCGGCGTATTGAAACACCGTCAGCCCAGCGTGGCTGAGCGCCAACCCCCGCCCGGCCTTCAGGAACAGCTTCTCCCCCAGCGCCTCTTCCAATTGCTTCAACTGCCCGCTAATCGTCGGCTGCGCCAGGTGCAGCCGCTCGCAAGCGCGCGCGATGCTGCCCTCCTTGGCGACAACCCAGAAATAGTACAGGTGGTGATAGTTAAGCCATTCCAAGCCAGAAAACCCAACGCCGAAGCGCTCCTTCTAGAGTACCCGCAAGCCTTCGCCCTCCCACCCACCGCTCATCCCCGCCCTCCCACCGCCCATCCCAAATCCCCCACTCTGCCCTTCCCTTCCGCCATCATGGTCCTACCATGCACCGCTACTGGATCTGCCAACTCGCCGGCTGGCTCGCCTATTCCGCCGTCGGCATCACCATCAATCTCCTCAACGGCCGCGAAACCCTCGGCCCCCTCCTCGCCGGCCACGCCGTCCTCATCGCCGCCGGCATCGGCCTGACCCATCAACTCCGCCGCGCCATCCATCGCCGCCGCTCCCCCGGCCAATCCCTCGCCGCCCTCTGGCCCTTTCTCACCACCCGCGCCGTCGCCATCAGCCTCCTGCTCACCGCCTTCGTCATCGCCGTCAACCGCCTCCTCTCCGCCGGCTCCTGGAGCCTCGTCGCCGCCGCCGGCCTCTGGTGGGGCATGCTCCTCGCCGTCGGCGTCTGGGTCCTCCTCTACGTCCGCTTCGCCGACCAGCGCACCAGCCAACACCGCGAAGCCCAACTCCAACTCGCCCTCCGCGAAGCCCAGCTCCGCGCCCTCGAAACCCAGCTCAACCCCCACTTCCTCTTCAACTCCCTCAACTCCATCCGCGCCCTCGTCGACCTCGACCCCGCCCGCGCCCAGGACATGCTCACCCGCCTGTCGAACGTCCTCCGCCACCGCCTCCGCCACGACGACGCCCACACCGTCCCTCTCCAAACCGAACTCGCCACCGTCACCGACTATCTCGCCCTCGAAACCGTCCGCTTCGCCGACCGTCTCCGCTCCGCCGTCACCGTCGACCCCGCCGCCGCCCACTGCCCTATCCCGCCCCTGCTCCTCCAAACCCTCGTCGAAAACGCCATCAAACATGGCATCGGCCAAACCCCCGGCCCCGGCGATCTCGTCATCCAGGCCCACGTCGAAGACGCCCTCCTCCACGTCGCCGTCGAAAACACCGGCACCCTCCGCCCCACCCCCGCCGACTCCACCCGCGTCGGCCTGCACAACCTGCGCGAACGTCTGCATCTCCTCTACGAAGGCCGCGCCCAACTCCACCTCGAGGAACACGGCGGCCGCGTCCGCGCCACGGTCGCCCTCCCCGTGCTCGGATAGAGGCATGTTGGGATAGAACCATGAAAGCCATCCTCGTCGATGACGAACCGCTCGCCCGCTACGAACTCCGCCGCCTCCTCCGCGCCCACCCCGAAGTGGAGATCACCGGAGAAGCCGAAGACGGCGAACAGGCCCTCCGCCTCCTCGCCAGCACGAGCCCCGACCTCCTCTTCCTCGACATCCAAATGCCCGGCCTCAATGGGTTCGACCTCCTCGAACGCCTCGATGGCGCCATCCCGCAGGTCATCTTCACCACGGCCGACGAGCAACACGCCCTCCGCGCCTTCGAGGTCAACGCGCTCGACTATCTACTCAAGCCCATCGCCCCCGATCGTCTCGCCGCCGCCCTCCGCCGGCTCGACACCCGGCGCCCCTCCGCCCCGCTCTCGCAGCTCTTCGTCCGCGACGGCGACCGCTGTTGGATCGTCCCCCTGTCTGGCATCTACCTGCTCGAATCCGAAGGCAACTATACCCGGCTCTACTTCGGCAAAGAGCGACCGCTCCTCCGCCGGTCCCTGAACGCGCTGGAGCGCCGCCTCGCCCCGCAAGCCTTCTTCCGCGCCAACCGCCGCCAACTGCTCAATCTCCAATGGATCGACCAGACGCAGCTCACTCCCAGTGGCAACCTCGCCGTCACCTTAAAGGCCGGGCCCCGCATCGAACTCTCCCGCCGCCAGTCCGAACTCCTCCGCGCCCGGCTCAGTCCCTAAGCACCGCTCACTTCGCCGTCAACGGCCCCATCGGCTCCCCCACCGCAAACTCCCGCGCCGGATCATACTGCGGGTTCTTCGCCGGAATCTGCGCCCCCGTCTCCCGCAGCCACGCCTCCAGGCGCCGCCGCATCGCCGCCGCTTTAGCCACCTCCACCCCCGCCAGGTCCCTCGTCTCGCCGATGTCGTTCTTCAAGTTGTACAGCTCCACCCGCCCCTCCTCGAAAAACAGAATCAGCTTATCGTCCCCTCTCCGCATCGCCGCCGCCGGCCGCCCCAGTTGCGGGCTGTAGTGCGGATAGTGCCAGAACAAATCCCGAGTCTTCTCCTTGCGCCCCCGCAACGCCCCTACAAAACTCCTTCCGTCCATCCGCGCCCACCTCTCCCGCGGCACCCCCGCCACCTCCGCCAGCGTCGCCGCGTAGTCATAGCTCACCACCGGCTCCGCGCTCCGGCTCCCCGGCTTCGTCACCCCCGGCCAACGCACCACCGTCGGCACCCGGATGCCGCCTTCGTAAACATGCCCCTTCCCCAACCGCAGCGGCAGATTCGAAGTCACCGGCCGCCCCTTCCATTCAAGCGACGTCACCCCGCCGTTGTCGGCGCTGAACAGAACCAGCGTATTCTCCGCCACGCCAGCTTTCTCTAAGGCCGCCAGCACCCGCCCCACGCTCTCATCCACGCTCTCAATCATCGCGGCGTACTCCCCATAGTTCTGCGGATCCTCCGCCCGCGCCTTGGCGTCGTACTTCTTCACTTTCTCCGGCTTCCCCTCAATCGGCGTATGCACGGCAAAGTGCGGCAGATAGAGAAAGAACGACCGCTCCCGCTGGCCCTCGATAAACTCCACCGCCAGCGTCGTCAGCCGGTCCGTGAGATACTCCCCCGGCTTACCCTCCAGCGTCACTTTCTTCAACCACGCCGGATAGAAGAAGTTATTCGTCGACCCCGCCTCATCCCCCGCCAGCGACACGTCAAACCCCTGTTCCGACGGCAGAAACCCTTTCGTCCCCAGATGCCACTTCCCAATACAGGCCGTCCGGTAGCCCTGCTCCCGCAGCAACTCAGCAATCGTAACTTCTTCGAGCGGCAACGCCAGCCGCGCGCTGGGTTGAATCACCTTCGTATGGTGATACCGGTTCGAAGCGCCCTGCAGATGCGAGGTCAAATGCAGCCGCGCCGGAAACCTCCCGGTCATAATGGCCGCCCGCGTCGGCGAACAGACCGGACTAGCCGAGTACCCATCGGTAAAGACCATGCCCTCCCGGGCCAGGCGATCGATATTCGGCGTCTCGTAGAACTTACTCCCGTTGAATCCCGTATCCCGCCATCCATAGTCGTCAATCAGAATCAGCACGATATTCGGCCGGCGCGTCTTCTGGGCCGCGGCCCCGGTGGCCGTCACGGTAGCGAGAAAGCTTCTGCGAGTCATGAGAACACCATTCTCTATCGCGCCGGATTTCTTTGCAGGGCCCCTGCCAGCCAGTGCCGTTTCCCGCCCGGATTCCGATTGAAACGGACAACCTGGCGCCGCCCCACGGCTGTTTCCTCTTCGTCGCCCTCAAACGCTCTGCTACCCTTGAAGAAGCTAAACGTTAGCATGAACCTCCTATCGGCGAAACTCCAGATTCTTGCGATCGCTGCAGGCTTCACCGCGTTGGTCTTTGGGCTGCAGTACTCCACCGGCGCTTATAGCGCCACGCTCAATGCCTATCCCGATGAGGCCGCCCATTATGTCACCGGAGTGATGGTCGACCAGATGGTCCGTACCGGCGGCTTCTGGAAACCGCTCCAGTTCATTGAATCCTACTACCTCCATTACCCCAAAGTAGCCATCGGCCACTGGCCTCCCTTTCTCTATGTGGTCCAGGCGGCCTGGACTCTCGTCTTTGATACTTCCCGCTCTTCCGTGCTGTTCTTACAAGCGGTCCTGGGCGGGTTACTGGGCGTAGTTATCTTTCGGTCCGCGCAGTCCTTTCTCGGATGGGCCGCCGCGGGGGTTGCGATCGCCTATCTGATCCTGCCCGGCGTGGTCCCCATCCAATCCATGGTCATGGCGGACTCGCTCCTCACCATGACCATGTTGCTGGCGACCCTCTATTTCGGCAAAGCCGTCGAAACCCGTTCCTTCGCGGACACCGCCTTGGCGGGCCTCTTCGCTACCCTCGCCATCATGACCAAGGGAACCGGTTGGGCCTTGTTCCTGATTCCGGGATTTGCCGCCCTGCTCTTTCGCCGCTTCGCCTTCCTCTTCGCCAAGCCGACAATCCTCACCCTCGCTCTCGTCCTCTTGATCTGCCTGCCTTGGCAGCTGTACACCGCGAAGATGGTCGTCAATGGATTTGAAGAGTCGCGTCCGTCGTTGGCCTACGCGTTGGCGTTCCTCCCGGCGAGCTTCGACATCTTCTCCCATGAACTCGGCAAAGGGACGCTACTGCTCGCGGCCATCGGGCTCTACGCCAGCCTGTTCCGGCACCGGACCCCGTTCTGGGAAGTTGTCCTCTGTTCGATCCTCGCCCAGCTCAGCCTGCATCTGCTTACCCCCGCCGGCATGGAGTTCCGCAAGCTTCTGCCGTTCGTCCCGCCGTTGCTCCTTCTCGCGGGCGCCGGCGCGCTGTTCTGCTTTGAGCGCCTTCCCCCGAAGTGGCGATTCGCCCAGTCCGGTGCCGCCGTGGCGCTCCTGCTGCTCTGCTCGGCCCCGTCGCTGCCCTATCCCGCCAAACCGACCAGTATCTACCCGCAACTGGTCGCCGAACTCGACAAGTTAGTGGGCGATAACGCGGCGATCCTCATCTCCAGCGGACAAACCTGGGACGGTGAGGGCGCCATGGTCAGCGAATACACCCTTCTCCACCCTCAGCCCCGCGCCTATGTCCTCCGCGCGTCCAAGCTACTCAGCTCCCAGCTTTGGTCCGGCCAGGGATACCGCACCCGATTTCAACGGAAGGAAGAGCTCGAGCAGATCATCAAAACCATTCCCATCAGCTTCATTGTCTTTGACCACCGGCCCACCCCCGCGCCGGCGCCCCACCACGGCGCCCTCGCTGAATTCCTCCGCGAGCATGCGCATCAATGGTCCGAGTTACGCCGCTACGGCCCGGCGGATAATCCCACCGTCTCCATCTACAAGTGGGAAGACCCTAACTTCAATGCCCCAGCCCGGGTCAAGGTCAACCTGAGCGACATGATCGGTCGGTCCGTCTCCAACTTCTAAGATCCTCGCCTGCTTACCGAAGCAGTTTCATGACGCGTTCCGGAGAGGACTTTCGCTAACTCCCATGACGCCTATGAAACGCCTCTTGCTTCTGTCCCTCTTCGCCACCCTCGTCCGGGCGCAAACCGGGATCCCGGTCCCTTCCCTGGCCGCCGTCGACACCGCCGTCACCGAACTCCTGGCCAAACACCAGATCCCCGGCGGCGCCGTCGCCATCACCTACCAGGGTCGCCTCGTCTACGCCCGCGGTTTCGGCTTTGCCGATCGCGACACCCGCGAACTCGTCCAGCCCGATAGCCTCTTCCGCTACGCCAGCAACTCCAAACCCATCACCGGCCTCGCCCTCCTCCGCCTCGTCGATCAGGGCAAGCTCACCCTTGACGACCGCCCCTTCGCCAACCAGCTCCGCAACCTGCCTCTCCCCCCCAACACCGTCAAAAACCCCGCCTGGGACCAGGTCACCGTCCGCCAACTCCTCCATCACACCGCCGGCATGCCCCCCGCCGGCACCGGCGATCCCTTGAATGCCCCGGAGATCGTCACCATCGCCAACACCTATGGCACTCCCCCGCCCGGCACCATGGCCCAGGCCATCGGCACCGTCCTCACCCGCGCCCCCCTTTCGGCCCCCGGCACCACCTACACGTACTCCAACGTCGGCACCGGCGCCGTTGGGCGCCTCATCGAAGTGGTCTCTGGCAAACCATACGAACGCTTCGTGCAGGAAGACGTTCTCGCTCCCCTCGGCATCACCCGCATGGCCCTCGGCGCGTCTCTCGCCTCGAGACGCCTCCCCGGCGAAGTCCGCCCCCACGATGTCCCCGGCGCCGCCCTCGTCAACAGCATCTTCCCCGGCGTCGGCCGGGTGGAGTTTCCCTCCGGCGGCTACGCGCACGAAGCCTACGAGGGCGCCGGCGCCTGGGTCGGTAGCGTCCCGGAACTCCTCCGCCTCTTCTCCCGCTTCCAGACGAACCAATTTCTCTCCCCCGCTTCTCTCGCCGCCCTCCTCGCCCGGCCTCCCGCCGCCGTGAACCAACCCACCGGGGCCTCGTACACCCTCGGCATCTCGGTCGTCGATCGCGGCAACGGCCGCTATACCGTCTTCCACAACGGCAGCCTCCCCGGCGGCCGTTCCTACTTCGAGCACACCTTCGGCGGTACCGGCCAAAGCTTCGGTTTGGCCTTCAACTTCAACATGCGCCGCACCGGCACAGCGGACTTCCTCGCCGAAGCCGGCGCCGCCATCACCCGCGCCGCCTTCGGCGCCGGCACCGCCAACTTCCCCACGCACGATCTCTGGCCCCGCTTCATCGCCTCGGAGCGCCCCCAGTTCGCCACCGCCGGTCTGGTCAGCGCCGCCAGCTTCCGCACCGGCCCCGTCGCTCCGGGCCAGATCGTCACGCTCTTCGGCAGTAAGCTTTCCGGCTCCGCGCTCACCACCGCCACGGTCACCAACAACCGTCTCGATACCACTCTGGACGGCACCCGGGTCCTCTTCGATGGCGTTCCCGCGCCCCTCATCTACACTGCGGCAAGCCAGCTCAGCGCCATCGTCCCCTACGCCGTCGCCGGCCGCCCCACCACGCGAATCACCGTGGAGTACCAGGGCGCTGCTTCCCTTCCGGTCGAAGTTCCGGTCACCACCGCCAGCCCGGCATTCTTCACGGCCAACAGCTCCGGCCAGGGCCCCGCGGCCGCCATCCGCTATCCCGAAGCCGGCATCGCCGTCCTCTATGCGACCGGCGAAGGTCTCCCCACCCCCACTCCCGAAGATGGCGCCCTGAGCTTGACCACGCCCCTCCCCGCCCCGCGGCTCCCCGTCAAGGTCTTCGTCGCCGGCGAGGAAGTGCCGATCCTCTATGTTGGCGCCGCCCCCGGCTTAACGGCCGGCCTGCTCCAGATCAACATCCAGTTGCCGCCCTCGCTGGCCAACCGCTCCGATCTCCCGCTCATCCTCGAAATCGGCGGCGTCCGCTCCCCGCCCGGCGTCACCCTGTAGCGCGGTGGGCGGTTCACGCGCCGTCCCTCGAAATATCTCCTTTGTTTGCCTCACCCGTCTGCCAAACCACCCCCTCAAACCCTTGACACGCACGGTATCGTGAAGTCGAGAAAAGCCCACTGCGCCGCCAACGGCCCAGCGGGCTTTTTCATTTCCCTTAAAGGAGTATTCCTCATGACCCCGTCGCAAGAACCGACCGCGGACGAGTACATCGAAAACGAGCTTCGTGCCCTCGAACTCCAGTTGGAGCAACTCGAGATCGAGGAGGCCGAAGAGAAACGCGCCAAGGAAGCCGCCCGGCAGCGCGAGATCAACCGCCAGAACGCCCGCAAGTCCACCGGTCCCCGCACGGAAGCCGGCAAGGCCGCCTCCAGCAAAAACCGGCTCGCTCATGGCCTCTGTTCCTCGAGCCTTCTCGTCTTCGGAGAAACCCAGGCCGAGTTCGACGAACTCCATAGCGGAGTCCAATCCCAGTTCAACCCGGTCACGCCCGAAGAGAGTCTCCTCACAAGCCAGCTCACCGAAGCCCTTTGGCGGCTCAATCGTGCCCGGCGCGTCGAAAGCGCCACCTTTGATCGGATGATGGACGAAACCGACCGGCTGCTCAGCCGGCGCGGAACCGTCGAAACGGCCCAATCCACTGGCGATCAACTCGGCGTCTGCTTCTTTATCGGCGAGAACCGCAAAGTCTTTGCGAGCCTGCAACGCTACGTCGCCGCCGCCGAAAGGACCTATCGCCAATCGCTCAAGGCCCTCCAGGATGCCATCAAGCGCCGGCCGGAACCCGTGATCGAAACGCCTGTCCGTTCCGAGCAGACCAAGGAAGCGGCCGCCAGCGCCAAGCCTTCGATCGAATCTGGCTTCGAATCGCAATTTGCCCCGAACCGTCCGAAAAACGCCCCGGCTTATACCGACCGCTGCTGAAGTGGCTTCGAATCGTAGAACTCCGCCGCCTTCGAACCGTATTCTGCTCTTTGACAACCAGTCCAACCAACCGGTTCACCCGAAGTGTGCCCACCCACGCAGGTCTTCGAGCCGGATCGTAAGCGATCGAGACGCTTCGCCCCGCCCGGCCTCGAATCGTAAACCCCGCCGGCCCGGTTCACCCGAAGTGTGCCGACCCAGGCAGCTCATCGACCGGGATCATAAGCGATCAAGACGCTTCGATCCCTGCCCGGTGCGCCTCCCCATCCCGTCCGGCTTCGAATCGTAAACCGCCACCGGCCCGGTTCACCCAAAGTGCTCCGACCCAGGCGGCTCTTCCACCGGGATCATATGCGATCAAGACGCTTCGATCCCTGCCCGGAGCGCCTCCCCATCCCGCCCGGCCTCGACTCGGCCCCCCCAACGGCCCGGTTTACCCAAAGTGCGCCGACCCAGGCAGCTCTTCGAGCGGGACCGAATGCAATCAAGACGCTCCGATCCCCGCCCGGAGCGCCTCCCCATCCCGCCCGGCTTCCAATCGTAAACCGCCACCGGCCCCAAACGGGATTCCGCCCTTGGCCAACCCACCCCACCGGCCCGGTTCACCCAAAGGGTGCCTACCGAAGCAGATCCTCCAGCTGAATCTTGGCGTCCGTCTTCGCGTCCCGGTACTTGATGATCACCGGCGTATAGATCGAGATCCCCCAATCCTTGCCCGGACCACTCGTCACCGCCCGCGAACCAGCCACCACCACAGCGCCCTCCGGAATCACCAGCGGCTCCTCATCCGTCGCCTTGATCACCGTCCCGTTCACCAGGTCATACACCGGCGTCGACCGGTTCAGGATCGTCCCCGTCCCCAGCACCGCCCGCGTCTTCACCACGGTCCCTTCATACACGCCACAGTTCCCGCCGCACAGCACGTCGTCTTCAATGATCACCGGCAGCGCGCCCACCGGCTCCAAGACCCCGCCAATCTGCACCGCGGCCGACAGATGCACCCGCGCGCCAATCTGCGCGCAAGAACCCACCAGCGCATGCGAATCCACCATCGTCCCGTCGCCCACGTAAGCGCCCACGTTGATGTACATCGGCGGCATGCAGGTCACCGACTTGCCGATATAGCAGCCGTCCCGCACGCTCGATCCGCCCGGCACAATCCGAATGCCCGCATCGGCCGGAAACTGCCGCACCGGGTACGTCGCCTTGTCCATGAACGGCTGCCGCTGCGGGTCCACCGACATGTCCACAATCGCCCCCAGCCGGAAGCCTAGCAGGATCCCCTTCTTCACCCACGCGTTCACCCGCCACCCGGTCTTCTCCGCCGGGTCCGGCGACGCGCTCCGAATCGTGCCCGCGTTCAGCGCGGCCTTGAACTCGGCGAACAGCTTCCAGTGCTCTTCCGTGTAGCCGCCCGCCGGCTTGTTGTCAAACGCCTCTTCAATCCTTGCCTGCAATCAATTCCTCCCATACTGCGTCCAGCTTCGCCATCGTCGCCGCCGCGGGCGGGCACATCGGCAACCGCCACACCGGCTCAAGCAATCCCATCTTCGCCATCAGGTACTTCACCGGAATCGGATTCGACTCGACAAAGTTCGCCTCCATCAACGGCAGCCACCGCCGCTGCAGGATCCGCGCCACATCGTATTCACCCAGCCGCGCCTTCAGCGCCAGCAGCGTCATCTCCCGCGGAATCTGGTTCGACACCACCGAGATAATCCCCTTCCCGCCCAGCGCCGTCAGCGGAATCGTAATCGAATCATCCCCGCTCAGCACATGGAAGCTCTCCGGTACCTCGTGGATTACCCGCGCCATCTGGCTGATGTTCCCCGACGCCTCTTTCACCGCCACGATATTGTCCATCGCCGCCAGTCGCTTTAACGTCGCCGGCTCCACGTTCACGCCCGTCCGCCCCGCCACGCTATAGACCACAATCGGCGTCTGCACCGCCGCCGCAATCGCGGCGTAGTGCTGATACAGGCCCTCCTGCGTCGGCTTGTTGTAGTAGGGCGTCACCGAAAGCAACCCGTCCACGCCCATCGCCGCCAACTCCTTGGCCAGCGCCACCACTTCGGCCGTGTTGTAGCCGCCCGCCCCGGCCACCACCGGCACCTTGCCCTTGGCCTCTTCGAGCGTGATCTCCACCACCCGCAGATGCTCGGCGTGCGTCAACGTCGGCGATTCGCCCGTCGTCCCGCACGGCACCAGGAAGTCGATGCCCTCGCTGATCTGCCGCTGCACCAGCGCCCGCAGCGTCGCCTCGTCGAGCGACAAGTCCTGCCGGAAAGGAGTAACTAACGCGGTCCCGCAACCCGTAAACATGGTTCCTTACCTCGCTCCAAACAATATCTCGGAAAACTCGTAAAAGCCCTGCTTGCCCACCACCCACTTCGCCGCCTGCAGCGCACCCCGCGCGAAACCTTCCCGGCTCCGCGCCGTATGCCGCAGCGTGATCGTGTCCGCCGCCGAGTCAAAGCCGATCTCGTGCGTCCCCGGCACGCGCCCCGCCCGGTTCGAGCTCACGTCAATCGTCCGCCCATAACCGGCCGTCTTCATCTCGTCCACCAGCTTCAGCAGCGTCCCCGAAGGCGCGTCTTTCTTCTCATCGTGGTGGATCTCCCACGCATACGCCCCGTACTCCGGCTGCTCCTTCAACAGGCGCGCCGCCTCGTGCACCAGCTTGAAGAACACGTTCACACCCACCGAGTAGTTCGGCGACCACACCACCGGACTCCCGTGCGTCTCGCTCGCCTTCCGCACCCGGTCCATCTCGTCGAGCCAACCCGTCGTCCCGATCACCACCGGCACCCGCAGCGCCGTCAGCGCTTCCACGTTCCGTACGGTCGCGGTCGGAATCGAGAACTCAATCGCCACATCGATCCCGGCAAAGTTCTCCGCCGTCAACCCTTCAAAGTTGGCGTTGTTGTGCTCGTCCAGAATCAGCCCGACGCTCAGCCCGTACTCCGGCGCCAGCGCCTCCAGCATCTTCCCCATCTTGCCGTAGCCAATCAGAGCCAGCTTCATTCGAAAACCCTCTCGTCCAGCGTCGCGAAGAACTCCGCGTGCAGCGCGGCCACCGCCGCCGGCAACTCCCGGTCCTCCACCACCATACTCAAATTCAGCAGCGAAGCTCCCTGGCTGATCATGTGCAAGTTCGTCGTCCGCACCGCGCCAAACGCCCGCGCCGCCACGCCCGGCGTCTTCTTGATCCCCTCGCCCACCAGGCAGATAATCGAAAGCTCCCGCTCCACGCTCACCTCGGCGAACTTCGAAAGCTCAGCGACAATCGCCTCCAGGTTCTCCGTCATGTCGATGGTCAGCGACACCGAAACCTCCGAGGTCGAAACCATATCCACGGGCGTCTCGAACCGGTTGAACGTCTCAAAGATCTTGTGCAGAAACCCGTGCGCCATCAGCATCCGCAAACTCTGGATGTTCACGAGCGTAATGCCCCGCTTGCAAGCAATCGACTTCACGACGTTCGCCGAAGCCACCGTCTCGGCCACAATCCGCGTCCCCGGCGAAGCCGGATTCCGCGAGTTCAGAATCAGCACCGGGATGTTCTTCTCGACGGCCGGCACCACCGTCGCCGGATGCAGCACCTTCGCGCCGAAGTAAGCCAGCTCCGCCGCCTCAGCAAAGCTGATCAGCTTCACGCGATGCCCGCCCGGCAGAATCCGCGGATCGCAAGTCAACATGCCATCCACATCCGTCCAGATCTGAATCTCGCTCGCGCCAATCCCGGCGCCAAAAATCGAAGCCGAAAAGTCGCTTCCCCCGCGGCCCAGTGTCGTCGTGAAGCCGTCCTGCGTCGAGCCGATGAAGCCGCCCAGCACCACCACCTTGCCCAACTCCGCGAGCGGCTTCAAAATGCTCTGGCACTTGGCATAGGTCCGCGGATAGAGCGGCGCCGCCTGCGTATGCCGCCGGTCCGTGATCAACACCTCCCGCGCATCCACGTGCACGCTCGGCATCCCAAGCTTCTCGAACGCCACGGCCACGATCTTCGACGAAAGCCGCTCCCCGTAGCTCGAAATCAGGTCGACATACTGGTCCGGGAAATCGCCAATCTGCGTCAGTTCATCCAGAAACGCGCCCAGTTCCTGAAAGTGCAGCTCAATGAATCCGCGCAGCGACCCGTCCGCCTCGCGCAGCGTGAACTGCTCGAGCGTATCCAGCGCTGTCTGCGCCGCTTCGCGCTGCCCGTCAGCGGCCAACTCCGCCGCCGCCAGCAAGCCGTTCGTCGTCTTCCCCATCGCCGAAACCACCACCACCGGCTTCTGGTCCAGACGCGCCCGGACAATCTCGGCGACTCGTGCAATCGCCGCGGCGGACTCGACCGACGAGCCGCCGAACTTCATGACAATCATCTATTCCAATCCTTTGAGTAACTGCGTCACCAGCGTTTCGTAGTGCTCCACCGCCGCCAGTAACTCCTTCTTCGGCACCCGCTCTTCGCTCGTATGCGCCACGTGAATCGTGCCCGGACCAAACAACAACGGCTGGCCCCACTGTCCGCCAAACGCCGGAATGTCCGTCGTGTACGCCACCACCGTCGTCGGAATGCCCGGCACCGGTTGCAGGTGCACCGCCGGAATGCAGAGGATCTCCCGCGCTTCGACGAGCCCCTCGCAAGCCGCCGCCACCGCTTCCCGAATCGGCGTGGGATCGTCGACAAGCCGGAAGAACAGGTCCGCCTTCGCCGCGTCCGGAATCACGTTCGGCGCCCGGCCACCGGCCAGCGTCGCGATGTTCAAGGTACACGGCCCCAGAATCGGGTGCGTCGGCAACTCGATCTTCCGAACCCGTTCCAACGCGTCGAGCAGCTTCAGCGTCGCCGATTCGCCCAGCTCCGGGTACGCCGAATGCGCCATCCGTCCGCTCGCATGCAACTCGTAGCGCAGCGCGCCTTTGGACCCAAGCGCCAACTGGCACTCGGTCGGCTCCCCGTTGATCAGATACTTCGACCCGCGCGGCTGCTTCGCCATGAAGTACGCCCCGGCCGAGTTCCTCTCCTCGCCTACGACGAACAGCAGGGCGAAGTTCCGGACGCCCTTAGCCAGCATCGACTCCGAAGCCTTGATCATCGATGCGATGATGCCCTTCACATCGCAAGCCCCACGGCCCCAGATGAACTCGTCGTCCTCCCGCGAGGGGAAGAACGGCGGCACCGTGTCCGTGTGGGTCGACAGCGTCACCAGCGGCTCCCCGAACGTCACCAGGATGTTCGACCGGTTGGGCTCCACCTCAATCAACTCCACCTTGCCGTCATACTGCGCGGCCAGCGGACGCAGATACTCCGCCAGATAGGCCACATGCGGCGCTTCGTTGCCGGTGATCGACTCAATGTCAACCAGCGCGCGAGTCAGTTCAAAGACATCCATAAGTTTGTGTTGTGGGGAGGGATTGCCGGAAGAAGGAGGGCCTTCCTCTCTAGCACTCCACTCGAAAGGACATCCGGCATTGCACCGGCTCTTCAAGTGACAGTGGACCGGCTTTCGCCCGCGTCCCCCAACCCGGCCGCCTGCCAAGCAGCGAACCAGATTTCGGCAAAATGCCCTGACCAGCTTGCTCCCGATGGCGGGAAACGCAGCAAGTGGCCGTGGCCGATGCGCCTCTACAGAGTCCTTCCAGAGTAGCGGAGCCCGGCGCGCCCCGTCAACGCAAATGCCGCTTCAGGAAGGCCACCGACCGCGGAACAATCTCCTCCACGCCCTTGCCCGCAAAGGCGTGCCCGCGTCCCTCGAACCAGTGCACCTCGTGCGGCACACCCTTCGCCGCGAGTTCGGCCACCAGCCGCTCGGCCTGCTCCGCGCTCACCGCCTGGTCGTCCCTCCAGTGCATCACGAAAACCGGCGGCCCGCCCCGTTTCACCTGCAGCACCGGCGAAGCCGCGCGGATCGCCTCCTCGGGCACCGGCGGCCCGCCGAGATACTCCTCGATCAGGTTCGCCGAACTCTTGCCGGTGGTCTTCTTCAGGTTCTCCTCCGCGTTGCCGGCCATCCGCCAATCCCGCAAGTCGGTCGGGCCGGAGAGATCGATCACGGCGCGAACTCCGGGCTCGGAGAAGCCGGCCACCAGCGCAATCTGCGCCCCGGCCGAAGCGCCCATCAGCACCATGCGCTCCGGATCCAGATTCCAGCGCCCGGCATTCTTTCCGAGAAAGTCCATCGCCTTCCGCACGTCCTCCAACTGCGCCGGAAACTTCGCCCCCGGCGCCAACCGGTACTGCACCGCGGCCACCGCGTAGCCGGCCTCCACAAAGCCCGGCATCACCCGGTGAAACGACCGGCGGCTGCCCATCGACCATCCGCCGCCGTGCAACCCCAGAATCACCGGAGAGCGCCCCGCGGGCGGCGCGGCGATATCGAGGCGCAGGTCCCCGTCGTAGACGATGTCCTCCTCGATCTTCGGCGGCGCGGCCAGCGCCAGCAGCAGACTTCGTCTCGTCATCGCAAAGGGTCCTCCGTCCGCTGCATCCAGCGGCCCATCTCCTCTCGAAGATCGCTGATCTTCCCGGCGTAGCGCCGGTCTTCCGAAAGATCCGCCAACTCGTCCGGGTCTTTCGCCAGATCGAAAAGCTGGATCCGCTCACTCGCCGGAGCGTAGTAGCGAAGCAGCTTCCAGCGCCCCTGCCGGACGCCCCGCTGCAGGTTCCGGTAAGCGAAGAACAGCGACTCGTATCCCCCGCCGCCCAGCAGGTTCCGGCTCTGCACCGTCTCCGGCACCGGCAGCCCCGCGAGTTGGCAGAGGGTGGGATAGACGTCGTGCAGGTAGCAGAGCGAATCGACCCGTTTGCCCCGCTCGACGCCCGGCCCCGCCAGCACCAGCGGCACCCGGACGCTATGGTCGTACAGGTTCTGCTTGCCGAACAGACCATGCCGCCCGACGGCCAAGCCGTTATCGGCCCCAAACACGATCACCGTCTCCCGCGCCTCGCCCGTGCGTTCGAGCGCTTCGAGAATGCGGCCAATCTGCGCGTCCATGTGGGTGATCATGGCGTAGTAATCGGCGAGGTGCTCCCGCACCACCTCCGGCGTCCGCGGAAACGGCGCGAGCATCTCATCGCGGATCTTCAACTCGCCGTTGTCGAACGGATGCTCCCCGCGAAAGCTCTTCGGCAGCCGCAGCCTCTCCGGCCGGTACTGCGCCCGCACCTCCGGCGGCGCCTGCCGCGGATCGTGCGGCGCCGTGAAGCAAACCGAAAGGAAAAACGGCTCCGCCCCCGGCTTGCGCCGCTCGAGAAAGCCGATGGCCGCATCGGCAAACAACTCCGAGGAGTGCTTGACCGCAATGCGGTCCGGCGCGGCGGCGTAGACGCCATCCGGGCGGAAGTCATGCTCGGGAACCTTCCAGTGGTCCGACCCGCCACCCATCAGAATCGATCCGCCCGCCGAAAAGGCCCGGGCGAACAGCGGCGCTCGGTTGTGCCATTTGCCGGTGCCGAAGGTCGTATAGCCATGGCGCCGGAAGTGCTCCGGCAGCAGCGTAAACGGCCCTTTGCGGCCGCGCCCGGTCACCTCCGCCGTCAACCGTTCATCAGCGCGAAACAGGCTCTGCCCGCTCCAGAACATCGCCCGGCTGGCGACGCAAACCGCCGGCGAGATACCGCCCATGATGTGGGCATGCGTAAACGCCGTGCCCCGCGCCACCAGACGGTCCAGGTTCGGCGTGCGGATCTCGCGGTTCCCCAGCGCCGCGACCGTATCGAACCGCTGGTCATCGGAGAACAGGATCAGCACGTTAGGCCGCCGGCCTACGGCCGCCGCGCCCGTCGCCTGCATCCACTCGCGTCGCGTCATCACGGCTGGTAGTCCTCGCCCCGCACGCTGCGGCGGCAGGACTCCCGCCACACGGTCAACGCCTGGCGCATCCGCGCCACTTCCGCCGGCTGACTCGCCGCCAGGTTCCGCTTCTCGCCGGGATCGGCCTGAAGATCGAACAGCAGATCCTCAGAAGCATCGAGATTCGTCAGCAGCTTCCATCGATCCTCCACCCAAGCGAGGCGTGGCGACCCCCGCGTGATCTTCGTCGTCTCAAACGCCAGCGCCGAGCCGCGCTGCTTGGCCTTGCCGTCGAGCAGTGGCAGCAGGCTCGCGCCGTCGATCGGACGGGCATCGGGAGCCTGCAACTCCAGCGCGGCCAGGATCGTCGGGAAGTAGTCGGACGTCGAGCAGGGCGCCCCGATCGTCCGTTTGCCCTTCCAGCGCGCGGGCCACTCGACGATCGCAGGCACCCGCACGCCCCCTTCAAACAGGCTCGCCTTTCTGCCCCGCAACGGACCCGCCGTGCCGGGAAACTCTACCGTCTCCGCGTCGCCTTCCGGTCCATTGTCGCTCGCGTACCAGAGCATCGTGTCCCGCGCCACGCCCCATTCCCGCAGCTTCGCGCGGAGCCGGCCCACCTGCGTATCGAGCGCCGTAATTGCGCCCCAGTAGTGCTGCTTGCTCTCCGGATGCTCGGCGTACAGCCGCCGGTATTCGGGCGTTGCCACCAGCGGCAGATGCGGCGCGTGGAACCAGATCACACACAAGAACGGCTCCTTCGCCTGCACGGCTTTTTCGAGGAACTCGACCGCCTCGTCCAGGATGATCTTCGAGTCGTCCCCGCGCAGCGGCCGCGTCACCTCGACGCCGTTCTTCCAATACTCCCGCGACGGCGGGTCCGCGGTCGGCACCTTGCGGACGGTCGAGAACCATTCCGTGAACCCGTTATCCGTCGGCGAGGACTGCTTCGGTCCATCAAAGTCGCCGAGGTGCCATTTCCCGAAGTGACCCGTGCGATAGCCCAGCGGCCGCAGCACCTCGGCGATGGTCCGCTCTCCGGCGGGCAATGCGTACTCCGAAGCCTGGCCCTCGCGCCCGGCGTTGGCGAAGTAGATGCCGTAGCGGAAGGGATGCCGACCCGTCAGGCAGCTCCCGCGCGTCGGCGAGCAGACCGGCGCGCCAGAGTAGAAGCGATTCAGCCGGACGCCTTCCCGCGCCATGGCGTCCAGATGCGGCGTCTTCACAACGGGATGGCCGTTAAAGCCCACGTCGCCCCAGCCCTGATCATCCGCCATCACCAGCACGATATTCGGTCGCGCGCGCCGGATCTGCGCCAAACCGGCCACGGCGCTCAAAAAAGCCCGGCGCTTCATCGCTTGCACCGCGCAATCGCCGTCCGCACGCTATCGGCCACCTGCTCGCCGAGCAGCCAGTTCGCCTTCGGTCCGAAGTGGACGTTGCCGGGGCCCAGAAACATGTCGGGAGCAAAGCGGGAGCTGCTCGTATAGAGGTCCGTCACCGGAATGCCCGCCTTCTCCATCACTCGCGCGGCTACCTCGTTGTACCGCTTCTCATCGCCCGGCACCCGGCCGAGTTCCCCCTCCGGCACAAAGGTCGTGTTGGCGAAGACGAGGCACGCCCCGGTCTTCTGCAACCGGCCCACGAGTTCCGTCAGGTTGCGCTCGTAGTCCGGCAGCGGCACGCTGATCTTGCCGTTCACCTTGTCCCGCTTGCCGGGGTCTTTCGAATCGGGGTGACGGTAGCAAAGGTCATGCAGGCCCCAGTTGAAGTGGATCACGTCCCACTTCCCTGCCCCGAGCCATTGGTCGAGGCGCTGCTGCCCGGTCAACGTTGACTGGCAGTTCTCCGGCTGATCGGCGCCGGCCACAACGGGCCGGAAAACATTGGCGGCGTCCCGCAGCAAGTGCCGGACCTCGCGCGTGTAGCCCACCGAGATCGAGTCGCCGATCAGCAGCACGTTCGGGTAGCCGGGCCGCCGCTCGGTCGTCCAACCGCCTTTGCCAAACACCGGCCGCGGGTCGGCCGGCAGGGTCGCGTGTGTCCAGCGGTCAGTGCGGAAGGGCGAAGCCGGCAGCCCTTCGGCGTTGGTGAAGCTGGCCGTCGCGGCGGGAGCCCAGTCGTAGCGCACCGCCACCGGCTGCGGCACAGCCGCCGCGCTCACCACAATCGTCTGGCCGTCGATGCGCGCCAGCGCCGGATGAAACACCCGGTCCTCGCCGGCGATCACAAACCCTTCGAGCGTCTCCGCCGCGCGCGAACGCAGCCCGCTTTCGGCGAAGTCGAACCAGAGCCGCAGCGTCGCGCCTTCGCGCGTCACGCGGCGATACGAAGGGCCGGAGTAGACGACCTTCTCGCCGTAGGCCAGCGCCCGCGCCGCCAGCGCCAGGCGTTCGCCGACGTCGCGCTTGTTCTTCGGATGGATGTTGACGGTATCGCCAATGTCGTTGGTCACCACCATCGCCGTCCCGGCGACGGCCAGCGTCTCCCGCTGGGCTTCGCGCAGCTCCACCCACTCGGTGCCCGGCTCGGTTCCCGCGCCGCCGTAGTTGGCCAGTTGCACATAGAGAAACGGCAGCGGACCCAGGCCCCACCGCTCGCGCCAATCGGCGATCAGCGCGCTGAAGAGGGTCCGGTAGAAGCGGCTTTCGGCGCGGCTCGCGTTGGTCTCGCCCTGGTACCAGAGGAAGCCGCGAATGGCGTACGGCGTAAGCGGCGCGATCATCCCATTGAAGAGCCCGCTGGGCAGACTCGAACTGCCCGGCCGCATCGGAGCACGCTTGCCCTGCTGGACGTAATACTGGAGATCCGGATGCGAGTGGAGCGCCTCCTGGCCAATCCAGGCCTCCGCCGGGGTCCCACCTCGCGCGGCTTCAACGAGTCCGATGGGGACGCCCAGCTTCTCGTGCAGGTGGCGGCCAAACCAGTAGGCCGCCGCCGAAAAGTCCGGCACCGTCTGCGGACTGCAGATCTCCCACCGCGCGGCCACATCGTCCTGCGGCGTATCGATGATGCGATGCGGTACGTGGAAAAGCCGGATGAGCGGGTGGTTCGCGCCGGCGGCCGTCTTTTCCGGCTCGGCCGAGTGCTTGATGCGCCACTCCATATTCGATTGGCCGGAGGCGAGCCAGACCTCACCCACATACACATCCTGTAGGGTGATGACGTTCGATCCGGCGATGCGCATCGTGAACGGTCCGCCCGCCTTTGTGGGCGGCAGGAACAGCTCCCATCGTCCGGCCGCGTCGGTCACCGTCTTGCCTTCCGCCTGTGCAAAGCGAACCGTGACGGCTTCTCCCGGCGCGCCCCGGCCCCAGATCCGCAGCGGCTCATCGCGTTGCAGCACCATATGGTCGCCGACCAGCGACGGCAGGGTAACCATAGCTGACAGCGGAATCGCTGCCCCAGTCAGCCAAAGGAGGAGGTTCCGGAAAGGCACCCGAAGACGTTACCAGTTACCCGGAATCCCTGTCAAAAGAAGCGTCGCTCTCGGTGACCGAAACGGTGACGTCCATCCCCAGAAAAGCTCCCGGCGCGCCGTAGTAGGTACCCCATAGCGGCAGCACATGCTCCGGCGACCAGGCCATCGCCACGCGAATCAGATTGCGATTGCCGACGATGCTATTGGTCGGGTCAAAGTCAATCCAGCCCGCCCCCGGCAGATAGACCTGCACCCACGCATGCGTCGCACCGCCACCCTTTTCCGCCCCCGGCGTGAAGATATAGCCGCTGACGAAGCGCGCCGCCAAGCCCAGCGAGCGAACGGCCTCCATCATGAGCACCGCGAAATCCCGGCAACTGCCCCGCCGCGTCTGCAAGGTATCATCCGGGCTCTGCACGCCCTTCTCCTGGCGCCGCGTATAGACGAACCCATCGCGAATGCCCTTGGTCATCGCGCGCAGCATCCCCATGGTGCCCGAGGCCTCGGCCGGTTCCAGATATTGCAACGCCCAACGAGCTACGTTGCCGCTCGGGTCGTGCTTCACCAGGCCCCGCGCCAGGTTCGGATAATCTTCCGGGGTGTAGACGAAAGGGTACTTCCGCGCGAACTCCTCCACCGGATATTCGGGCAGCGTGTTTTCGTAGTGCTCCAGCGTCACGCGGCTTTCAAACCGCAGTTCGGCGGTCTTGCCTTCGAACGTCGTCACGGCCACCGAGTTGTCGAACACATCGTGGAGCCAGCGCACCGAGGCCGGTTGCGGGGTGATGACAAGACTCGTCCGGAGAAGGCGCAGATCGTGGCTCTCCCGGGGACGGAACATCATGCGATGCTCCCCGAGCCGGACGGGTTCTTCGTACCGGTAAACAGTAACGTGGCGAACACTCAACAGCGCCATGCTACGCTTCGTCCGCCCACACGCGGAAGCTTTCGAGATGGTTCGGGCCGAACGTCGTGGCGATGGCGACATCGGCGGCGTCCCGCCCGCGCGCCATCAGAACGCGGCCCATGCGCGGCCGATTGTTGCGCGGGTCAAACATGTACCACTCGCCCGCCAGATAGACTTCAAACCAGGCGGCGAAATCGCCCACACTCCACGGCTGCGGCGTACCCAGGTCGCTGAGATAGCCGGTGCAATACCGGGCCGGGATGTTGAGGCAACGGCAGAAGGTGACGGCCAGGTGGGCGAAGTCCCGGCAGACGCCCGTGCGTTCGCGATACACGTCGGCGGCCGTGCGGGTGGCGCGGGCGGCCTGGTAGTCAAAGGCGATGTGGCCGTGGACGTAGTCGCAGATCGCCTGCACCCGCTCGTAGCCCGGAGCGATGGCCCCGAACAGGTTCCACGCCAGGGGCGACAACAGGTCGGTCTCGCAGTAGCGGCTGCCGAGCAGAAAGACGAGCGTCTCTTCGGGCAGGGTTTCGACGGTCTGCTGCCAGGCGTCCGGGAAGACGGACTCTGGGGTGTCCGGCACCCGGACGACCGCGCCGTTGGTGATCGAAACCCGTCCCGCCGGCGCCAGGATGCGACTGCACCAGTTGCCGAAGCCGTCGCGATAGCCGGAAACCGGCACCGCCGGGTCCGTGCGCAGAAACTCATGATTCACGATGTCGGAGGCTCGCGAGTAGTGCAAGTCCACCGCCAGAATTACCGGGGTGGGCTGCGGGAACTGATAGATCAACTCGAATCCGACGCGCAAAAGCATAGTGGGTGAAGCTTCCCGCCTAATCCAGAACAGCGCGTGGGTTCCAAACTAAGGGACCCTCATCCTACCACATGCCGTTGCCGGCCCATATGGTGGCCGCAGTGCGATAGGTGTTCGCGTTCGCCCGGACGGTGGCTTCAATCGGGTCGGCGTAGCCGCCGCCCAGCAGCAGCACGAAGGGCTTCCCCCAGCGGTGGGCGGCCGTCATCACGTTCCGGTCGCGTTCGGCGAGCCCGGCGTGCGTCAGCGCGAGCTTGCCGAGCTTGTCTTCACGCAGGCCATCGACGCCGGACTGGTAGAAGACGAAATCGGGGCGGAAATCCCAGACCTGGGGCAGATACTCGTCGAGGGCCGCCAGATACTCCTCGTCGCCGGTGCCATCGGCGAAGGCTACGTCCAGCTTGCTGGTCTGTTTGCGAAACGGGAAGTTGTTCCGGCCATGGAAGGAGAGCGTCAGCACGTCCGGGTCGTCGGCGAAGAGTGCGGCCGTACCGTCGCCCTGATGGACGTCGAGATCGATCACAGCCACCCGCCAACCCCATCCGCGCATGCGGAGCGCGGCAATAGAAACGGCGATATCGTTGAAGACGCAGAAGCCGGAGCCCGCGTCCCAAAAGGCATGATGGGTGCCGCCCATCAGCGCGCCGCCGAAGCCGCTCTCGTGGGCCGCGTCGGTGGCGGCCAGGGCCCCGCCGACGCTGGCCAGCGTACGCAGGACAAGCGCGGGAGACCACGGAAAGCCGATGCGGCGGATTGCCGCCGGCGGCAGCTCCCCGTGGAGGAACTGCCGCACATACTCGGCATCGTGCGCTTCGCAGATCTCTTCCGGCGCGGCCAACGGCGCGGGGAGAATCTCAAAGCGGCGGTCGCCCGTCAGGGCTTCCCGCAACAACCGGTACTTGCGCGCCGGAAACCGGTGGTCCGGCGGCAAGCCCATGTCGTAGTGATCGCAGTAGAAGAGCCGCAGCAATGCGGCTACCGCTTGGTCAGGTCGCGAATCAGAATGTCCTTGAACCGCATATCGCCGGCGCCGCCCGAATGCAGTTGCAGCGAGATGCCGCCATCGAACGACCGCGGCCGGGGATCGGTGAAGTCCACCAGAACCACACCGTTCAAACGGGAGACGTAGCGGTTGCCTTCCACCTTCAGCAGGTACTCGTTCCATTCGCCCTTGCGGACCACGGTTTCGTTCTCCGGCGAGGGCCACACGATCCACTGCCGGCCGTCCCCATAGATGCCGCCCGTGTGCTGGCCAATCGTGCAGTCGATCTCAAACTGCAGACCCTGCGTGATGTCCGGAGTGCCGGGCTTGAATTCGGAGTGGAAGAACACGCCGCTATTGCCGGTGCCTTCGCACTTGAACTTCATCGACAGGTGGAAGTCCTTGTAGTTCTCCTTCGTGCGCAAGTAGCCATAGGCCTTGGTGATCGCCTCGCCGTGGATCTCGCCCTTTTCTACGGTCCACTTCTCTTTGCCGATCTCCGTCCAGCCCGACAGATCCTTCCCGTTGAACAGCGGGACCCAATCTTCCCCGGGCAACTTCGCCTTCTTCTCCTGCGCGAACGCGCATGCCGCCAAAGCCAAGAGCAATACAAATTTCATGTCTGCCATCATACTAAGGCCGCCGCGATCTGCGCGGCGATGGCGTGAGCGTGGTGGTCCACGCGCTCCTGCGTTGGTCCTTCCACCATGACGCGCGCCAGCGGTTCGGTCCCTGAAAAGCGCACGAGCACCCGCCCGGCATCGCCGAACTCCGTCTCACAAGCGGCGATGGCGGACTGCACCGTCTCCAACCCTTCGAGCGGCCGCTTCACGGCGAAGCGGACATTGACCAATCGTTGCGGAAAGACCTGGAACTCTTCACTCAATTCATCCAGTCCCATCCCTTCGCGGAGCATGACGTCGAGGAGCAACAGCAGCGTCAACACGCCATCGCCCGTGGTGGCATGTTCGTGGAAGATGACGTGCCCGCTCTGCTCGCCGCCGATGACGGCATCGCGGCGGATCATCTCTTCGAGCACGTACTTGTCGCCCACCGCGGTCCGGACCAGCGTGATGCCGTGGCGGCGCAGAGCGACTTCGAGGCCCAGGTTCGACATCACCGTCGCGACCACTTCGCTCTTCGGCAGATGGCCGCGGCGATGCAAATCGCGGCCCACGATCAAGAGAACATGGTCTCCGTCGATCACCTTGCCCTTGGCGGAGACGAACATGGCGCGGTCGGCATCGCCGTCAAAGGCAACTCCGCACCAGGCGCCGTGTTCGACCACCGCCTGCTGCAGATTCTCCGGATGCAGCGCCCCGCAGCCGGCGTTGATGTTCTTGCCGTCCGGCTCGCCGGCGAGGACAATCACTTCGGCCCCCAGTTCCCGGAGCAGTAAGGGCGCCGAGGAGAAGGCGGCTCCGTTGGCGCAGTCCATGACGATCTTCCGGCCGCTCAGCGCTTGCGAGAACACGGAGTCGAGATGCTCGCGGTAGGGGCGGTCGCGCATACCGAACCAGCGCCAACCGACGGGCTCCGGCTCGGGGCCGGCGAGTTCGAGAATGCGGCCTTCGAGCTCATGCTCCACCTCGTCCGGCAGCTTGTAGCCGGTGTGGGCGAAGACCTTCAGCCCGTTGTCCTGGTACGGGTTGTGCGAGGCGGAGATCATCACCCCCGCGACGAACGGACCATTCTTGGTCATCCAGGCCACGCAGGGCGTGGTGACGACGCCGTGGTGATCGGGCGTGACGCCCACGGCCTTCAGACCAGCCATGAGCCACTTTGAAAGCTGCTCACCGGATTCGCGGGTATCCATCCCGATCGCCACGCGCGGCTCCGGGCTGTGTTCGCGGGCCCATTCGCCGAGCGCCTTGCCGAACGCGTACACGGTGGGAGCGTCGAGCGGATACTCTCCGGCGACGCCCCGAATTCCATCGGTCCCAAATAGTTGTTTCGCCATTTACTGTTCCAGTGCCGGTTGGGCGATGCGTTCCATGACGATGCGCACCCGGACCACCGAGGGGCCTTCGATGCGCACCTGCCCATCGGCGACAAACGTGTTTACCCGCAGCTCCGTTTCGCTGAGGATTCCGCTCAAATCAATCGGATCGGTCTCGGCGCTCTGCAGTCCCTCCACGCGGCTTTGCGGGCCGACGACGCGGAGCACCTCCGGCTGCACCTCCTGCTTCAGAATCCGGTAGCCGGGCATGGGGGTGTTGGCATAGCGGATGATGACGGGCACATCGCGGGCGGTGCGCTGCTCGAAGCGGAGCCGGAGCTGCGAGGGGATGACGCGTTCGAGCGTCACTCCCTGCGGCAGGCGGAGGTTCTGCCGGTCGAGATTAAACGTGCGTTCGCCGGGACGATTGACTTCCGTGAGATCCACGACGAGGGCGGCATCGGCCAGGTTGCCGGCTTCCAGCTTTTCCGGCGGCGCCTGCACGAGTAAGTTGACGCGGCTCACCATCTCCGAGCTGACTTCGAGTGTCTTGGGGAAGTTCTTGTACTCGACCGGCACGGAGACCGAAGAGCTCAGTTCCTGTTCGCCGACGACGGCAATCCACAGCATTCCGGCCAAGGCGAGGCTCAGCACCTTCATGCCGATGTTCTCGGTGAAAAGGGCTTTCACGCCTGCCGCTCCTCCGCGACGCCGAAGGCGCGTTTCAAGGCGGGACGTTCGCGCTTGGTCAGGGCCTCTTCGACACGTTCGAGGGTGACGTCGTATTCAATCTCGCCATACTGGGCGATGGAGATGCGGCCGGTCTCCTCGCTCACGATCAGCGAGATACAGTCGGTCTCTTCCGTGACGCCGATGGCCGCGCGATGCCGGGTGCCGAGGTAGCGCAGCAGTTCGGGGTTCATGGTGAGGGGCAGGAAGCAGGCCGCGGCGGCGATGCGGTCGCCTTGAATGATCACGGCGCCGTCGTGCATGGCCGCCCCGGGATGAAACAGCGCCAGCAGTAAGTCGCGGGAGATGGCGGCGTCGAGGGGCACACCGCTTTCAATGAAGGTCCGCAACCCGATCTCGCGTTCGACGACGATGAGGCCGCCAATCTTCTGATGGGCCAATTGCTGCAGAGCGAGAAGGATCTCGTCAACGGTCTCGCGCCGTTGGAGACGGGAGCCGAAACCAATCAAGCGCTGCTTGCCCAAGCGGGCGAGCAGGCGGCGGATTTCGCTCTGGAACATGACGATCATGGCGAAGGCGGTATACGGCGCCAAGGTGGCGAGCAGCGTCCGCAACAGCTCCAGTTTCAGAGAGACGGCCAAGAGATAGACGAGCACCAACACCAGCAACCCGCTCAACATGTGGGCGGCACGGCGGCCGCGCACAATCTGGATGAACTGGTAGATGATGATGGCCACCAAGACAATATCCAGCGCCGCGACCCAGGTGAGCCGGGGCAGCGAGGATACGAATGGTGAAAGGACGGAGAACATTCGGTCTTACAATTCTAACCCCGCTTTTCAACCAGACTTAATTTCGGTCCATAAACGGTCGCGCAAGCGCTGCGCCTCCGGGGTCATTGTCTCGAACCACTCGGCGCGGGCCATGACTTCGGGCGGCGGATAGAGAGTGGGATTCTCGCGGGTTTCGGGCGCCAGCAAAGGCTTGGCGGCGCCGTTGGCGGTGGCGGTGCGCATGGCGTCCGCGACGCGGGCGCTGACTTCGGGTCGCAGCAGATAGTTGATCCACTGATGGGCGAGTTCCTGGCGGCCACTTTCACGGAGGATCACCGCGCAATCGAGATTCACGGGGAAGCCTTCGCGGGGATAGACGAAGTCGAGGCCGGGCTCGGCGTCGATGGCCTGCTGCGCGGTGGTGGACCAGATCTGGGCGGCGAGCACATCGCCGGCGACGACCTGGTCGCGGACCTCGGAGTTGAGATAGGCGCGGAGCAGGGGTTTCTGGTCCATGGCTTCGCGCTGGGCGGCGCGGAGCTGGGCGGGGTCGCTCGAATTGAGGCTGTAGCCGAGCTTGCGCAGGGCGGCGGCGAGGACCTCGGCGGGATCGTCGAGCATGGTGATCTTGCCGGCCACGCGGGCATCCCACAGATCGGCCCAACTGGTGGGCCGGGGCTGCATCTTCTTGTTGAAGAGGATGCCGGTGGCGTTCCACATGTACGGCACGGCGTGGCTCGTGAGCGTGGGGCGGGAGAAGGCGGGATCGAGGTTTTTGAGGTTCGGGAGCTTCGAGTGGTCGAGGGGGACGAGCAGGCCCTGCTCGCGCATGGGGGGCACGATATAGTGCGTGGGGAAGACGACGTCCCAGCCGGAGTTGCCGCTGAAGACGCGGGCGAGCATCTCCTCATTCGACTCGTAGATGGAGTAGCGGACGCGAACGCCGAACTCCTTCTCGAAGTTCGGGACGGTTTCGGGTGCGACGTATTCGGACCAGTTGAACACGTTCAAACGGGGCTGGGACGGGGCGCAACTGATCCCTGCGAGCGAGAAGACGAGAGCGCGGCGTCTCATGCTTTTTGCAACCTCTCGGAGGCCACGATCAACATGCCGAGGCCGACGAAGATGACCGTGGAGATGGCGCTGACCACCGGGTTGGCGCCGCGGCGCGCCATGGCGTAGAGCATCATAGGCAAGGTTTCCGAGTCGACGCCGGCGACCAGGGACGTGATGACGTAATCGTCGAAGGAGACCGTGAAGGCGAGCAGGGCGGCGGCGGCGATGCCCGGCTTGAGCATGGGTAGTGTGACGAGACGGAACGCTTGCCACTCGGTGGCGCCGAGATCGAGGGCGGCCTCTTCGAGCGCGGGGTCAGCGGTGCGGAGGCGGGCCATGACGACCAGGACGACGTAGGCTATCGAGAAGGCGACGTGGGCGAGGATCACGGTGTGCATGCCGAGCTGGATCTGGAGGTAGCGGAAGGCCCATTGGAAGGTGGCGAGCAGGGCGATGCCGGTGATGATTTCGGGGGTGACCAGCGAGAGATACAGAGAGCCGGACAGGAGCTTCGAATTCTTCTTCCAGAGCCCATAGGCGCAAAGCGTGCCGACGATGGTGGAGAGCACCGTGGAGACCGCGGCGATAAGCAGCGAGTTCCAGGTCGCTTCGGCCAGGGCGCCATCGTTCCACATCATCCGGTACCAGACCAGCGAGAAGCCTTCCCAAACGGTGAAGCGGGAGGAGTTGAAGCTGAAGGCGCACAGGATCAACAGCGGCAGATGGAGAAAGGCGTAGAGGGCGACGACGTAGAGGGGAAGCAGACGGCCTTTCATAGCAACTCCTCGCCGTCACGGCGGAGCAGGGCCCAGAGCAGGAGCATGACGATGGCCATCAGGGCGAGCGAGAGCGCCGAGCCGAAGGGCCAATCGCGGGCCGAGGTGAACTGGTTTTGGACGAGGTTGCCGATCATCATGCTTTTGCCGCCGCCGAGGAGGTCCGGGGTGAGATAGGCGCCCAGGCAGGGGATGAAGACAAGGACGCCGGCGGCGCGCATGCCGGGGGCGGTGAGCGGCAGGATGACGTGGAGGATCGCCTCCCAGGGTTTGGCGCCGAGGTCGGCGGCGGCTTCGAAGAGCGACTTGTCGAGCCGCTCCAAATTGCTATATAGCGGTAGGACAGCGAAGGGAAGGTAGCCGTAGATGAGGCCAACGATGACGGCCCAATCGTTGTAGAGCAGCGGGAGGGGTTCGGCGATGAGGCCGAGCGCGAGGAGCGCGGAGTTGAGGAGGCCGGTATCGCGGAGGAGGAACATCCAGGCGTAGGTGCGGACCAGGAAACTCGTCCAGAACGGGAGCATGACGAGGTTCAGCAGAAGCGATTTGCGGGTGCCGGAGCGGGCGATGTAGAGAGCGAGGGGGAAGGCCAGCACGATGCAGCCGGCGGTGGCGGCCCCGGCCATGACGAAGGAGCGGAGGAGGATGACGCCATAGAGGGGATCGAACAGACGGGTGTAGTTTTCGAGGGTCCACGGCTCGACCACTCCGCCATAGATGCCTTTCGACTGGAACGAATAGGCCACGATGATGAGCATCGGCCCCAGGAAGAGGAGGAGCGTGAAGGCCCAGGCCGGAAGGAGGAAGAGAGCGCGGAGCCGTTTCATTGCGGTATCGCGATCTCGTCCTGCGGATGCCACCAGACGTGCACCCGTTCGCCGCGTTGAAACTCGCCGAGGCCATGGGCGATCTGGGCGATGATGCTATCGCCGGCGGAGGTCCGCGTTTCTACCTGGAAGCAATCGCCGAGGAACATGGCCGAGTTCACGGTGGCTTCGACGACGCGGGCGCCGTTGCCGGGCGCTTCGCGGGAGATGCGCGTCATCTCCGGGCGGACGCCGACGGGGCCAACCCAGTTGACGGCGCCGAGGAAGCCGGCGACGAAACGGGTGGCGGGGGAGAGGTAGATCTCCTGGGGCGTGCCGATCTGTTCGAGGCGGCCCTTGTGCATGACGGCGATCCGGTCCGAGAGCGAGAGCGCCTCTTCCTGATCGTGCGTGATGAACAGGAACGTGATGCCGACGCGGGATTGGAGTTCCTTGAGTTCGAGGCGCATCTGCTTGCGCAGTTTGGGGTCGAGGGCGGAGAGGGGCTCATCGAGCAGGAGGACTTCGGGCTCGAGGACGAGGGCGCGGGCGAGGGCGGTGCGTTGGCGTTCGCCGCCGGACATTTGCGCGGGCAGGCGGTCCGCTTTGGTGGTGAGTTGAACGAGGTCGAGGGCTTCGGTGACTTTGCGGGCGGTATCGGGGTCGCCCTTGCGTTTGAGGCCGAAGGCGATGTTTTCGGCGGCGGTGAGGTGGGGGAAGAGCGCGTAGCTTTGGAAGACCGTGGTGACGGGGCGCTGGTAGGGACGGAGACCGTTGAGCGTGCGGCCGCCGAGTTTGATGAGGCCGCGGTCCGGTTCGTCGAAGCCGGCGATCATGCGGAGCGTGGTGGTTTTGCCGCAGCCGGAGGGTCCGAGGAGGGAGTAGAAGCAACCCTGCGGGATGGATAGGCTGATGCCATCGACGACCCGGTGCGACGGGAAGTCCTTGTAGATTTCTTCGAGTTGGAGGTCACCCACTAGTAACGTACTTTAGCGGAAAACTGGCGCCAAGCAAGCAGCGGGGCGATTCCTTCGGCGGCCAGGACGCGGCGCATGGGCGTCTGGCGGGCCGACGGCGGTTTGGCGAGTTCGGCATAGAAATTTGAGTCGTCGAAACCGGCCGCGGCGGCGTCTTCTTTCGTAGCGGCGTTGACGATGCGATCGAGACGCGCCCAGAGGATGGCGCCGAGACACATGGGGCAGGGCTCACAACTGGCGAAGATGGTGCAACCGGAGAGGTCGTGGGACTGGAGCGCCTGGCCGGCGGCGCGGATGGCGACGACTTCGGCGTGGGCGGTGGGATCGTGCGCCGCGGTGACGCGGTTGGCGCCTTCGGCGATGACGTGGCCCTCGCGGACGATGACGGCGCCGAAGGGGCCGCCGCCCGCGGCGACGTTGGCGGTGGCTAGCGCGATGGCCCGGCGGAGATACTCTTCGTCCACAAAATCAGGGTATCTTGTTTGAAAGGGAGTAATCGAATGATGGCGCCACCCGGCAGCGATCTGTCGGTCGCCTTGCGCAGCCGCCTGCAACAACTGGAAACCCATCTCGGCACCGTCCTGCGGGGCAAGGCGGAAGTGGTGCGTCTGAGCCTGGTGGGACTGCTTTCGCGCGGGCATCTGCTGATCGAAGACGTGCCCGGCGTGGGGAAGACGACGCTGGCGCATGCGTTGGCGCGGGCCGTGGACAGCCGCTTCCACCGGATTCAGTTCACGGCGGACATGCTGCCCGGCGACGTGCTGGGCGTGACCGTGTTCAATGCGCAGACGCAGGAGTTTGAGTTCAAGCCGGGCGCGATCTTCACCAACTTCCTGCTGGCCGATGAGATCAACCGCGCGGCGCCGAAGACGCAGTCGGCGCTGCTGGAGGCGATGAACGAGCAGCAGGTTTCCATCGACGGCCGGAGCTATCCGCTGGCGCGGCCGTTTATGGTGATCGCGACACAGAACCCGGTGGAACACCACGGGACGTATCCGTTGCCCGAGTCGCAACTGGACCGGTTCCTGATGCGGCTGCGGATCGGCTATCCGGACGCGGCGAGCGAGCGGGAGATTTTGCGGCGCGGCGGCAACAACTCCAACATCGTTCCCGCGCCGCTGCTGACCCCGGACGAGGTGCTGGAGCTGCAGCAGGCCGTGGAACAGATTCACGTGGATGACTCGCTGGTGGACTACATGCTCGCGATTGTGGAGCGGACGCGAACGCACGACTCGTTGTCGCTCGGGGTCAGCCCGCGCGGGGCGCAGGCCCTGTACCGGGCGACGCAGGCGCTCGCGATGCTCGAAGGCCGGGGCTTCGTAACGCCCGATGACGTGAAACGGCTGACCGTGCCGGTGTTTGCGCACCGCGTGGCGCTGCACGCGCGGGCCGCGGCGTCGCAGCGTTCGACCGCGGCGGCCGAGCGGCTGCTCGAAAACATTCTTACCTTGACCGACGTTCCGCTCTAACGGCTTCGGGCAGATAGTTGGGCCATTGCGTGGTGATGAGGCAGGCGGCGGCGATGACGAGGCCGAGCCAGGCGAACCAGTCGCCGTAGCGGGTGTAGGGGGTGAGATCGGCGCGCCAACCGAAGTTCAGCGTTCCGGCCATGGGTTGAAAGCCGGGGAAGCTTTGGCGGACGGCGCCGGCGGGGTCGATGGCCACCGTGATGCCGTTGTTGGTGACGCGGAGGACCCAGCGGCGGTTTTCGACGGCGCGCATGCGGACGAGTTGGAGGTGCTGCTCGCGGGCGGCGGTATCGAAGAAGTAGCCGTCGTTTGAGAGATTGACGAAGAGTTCGGCGCCGGCGCGGGCGAAGTTGCGGACGTGATGGGGGACGGCGCTTTCATAGCAGATGAAGGAGCCGATCCAGCGGCCATCGACGGGGAAGGTGACGATCTTTTGGCCAGGGGTGTAGGCGCCGACTTCGCCGCTGACCTGGTTCACCCAGGAGAAGAGTTCCGGGACGTACTCGCCAAAGGGGACGAGGAACATCTTGTCGTAGCGCGGGCCAGTTTCGCCCTTGGCGTTGACGTACTGCGCGGTGTTCAAGGCTTGGCCGGTGGCGGTGCGGGCGATGGAGCCGAAGAGCATGGGCGCCTGGAGCGTCGTCGTGATTTCGCGGACCCGGGTTTGCAGGTCGGCATCGGTGCTGAAAAAGATGGGCGTGGGCGTCTCGGGCCAGAGGACGAGGCTGGGCTGCTTGCCCTGGCCGGCGGCGAGGCTGAGGGTGGTGAGCAGCTCCTTCTGGTTCGCATAGACATCCTCGGTCCAATCGCCCTGGACCGGGAAGTTCGGCTGGACGGCAACGGCCGTGGCGGTGGTCTTGAGCCCGGCGGGGACTTTGGGCAGGAAGACGGGCAGGAGCACGAAGAGGAGCCAGGCGGTATAGGTGCGCGGCTTGCGGAGCAGGATGAGCGTGAGGCAGATGCTCATCAGGGCGAAGACGCAGGAGATGCCGTAGACGCCGGTGTAGGGGGCCAGGCGCAGCGCCATGGGGATCTCCGTACCGGCGTTGCCGAGCATCAGCCAGCCGAAGCCGGTGAGCGGCTCCTGCGTGCGTTCGAGGCCGGCCCACAGAAGGGCCATGGCGGGGGGGCCATACCAGTGGCGGACGAGCACGCCACCGAGCCAGCTATAGACCCCGTAATGAATCGACTTCAGGATGCAGAAGACGGCGAACGAGCCCCATCCACCCCAGAAACCCATGCCGCCGTGGACTTCGAGCACGGAGGCGATCCAGTTGCAGGTCATGGCCCAGAAGACGAGGCCCATCACCCAGCCCAGCAGGAACCGCCGGGCCGGAACATACTCCTGCGCCATGGCGAGGGTGAGCGGGACCAACGCGACCGGCGCCAACCACCAGGCGTCGTAGCGGGGGAAGACGAGGGCGAGGAGGACGCCGCTAATCGCCGCCAGCAGCAGATGCATGTTCTTCGACCCTGTCGGCCATGTACGAACTCCGGACGAGCGGCCCGCTAAAGACCATCTGGAAGCCAATGGATTTGCCGTACTCTTCGTAGGCGGCAAACTGATCGGGCGTCACGTAGCTGGCCACGGCCATGTTCCGGCGGGTGGGCTGGAGGTATTGGCCGATGGTGGCGATGTGCACATCGCTCTGGCGCAGGTCCCGCAGGAGTTCTTCGACCTCCTCGACCCGTTCGCCGAGGCCGACCATGAGGCCGGACTTGGTGAGGGTCTCCGGTTGATAGCGGCGAGCGAAGGCGAGGACGTCGAGCGACTGCTGGTAGTCCGCTTGCGGGCGGACCCGGCCGTAGAGACGCTTCACGGTCTCCATGTTGTGGTTGAAGACGTGGGGGCCCGCATCGAGGACGCGGGCGACGGCGTCCATGTCGCCGCAGAAATCGGGGGTCAGGACTTCGACTTTGGCGTCGGGCAGGCGGCGGCGAACGGCGCGGACGGTTTCGGCCCAGTGGGTGGAGCCGCCGTCGGGGAGTTCATCGCGGTTGACGCTGGTGATGACCACGTAGCGGAGGTTCATTTCCGCGGCCATCTCGGCGACATGTTCCGGTTCCTCGGCGTCGAGGGTGAACTCGCGTTTCGCCGGGGAACCTTTCGGCACGGAGCAGAAGGCGCAACCGCGGGTGCAGAGGTTGCCGAGGATCATGAAGGTCGCCGCGCCGCGGTGGAAACATTCGTGGATGTTCGGGCAGCGGGCGGACTCGCAGACCGTGTGCAGCCGCTTCTGGCGGAGTTCCCGCTTGAGCAGATGCACCGATTCAAAATGGGTCTCCGGTTTGCGGAGCCATTCGGGCAAGCGGGGGCGGGCGCCGATCTGAACCAGGTCGCTCACGCTAGAGTCTCTTGGCCATGGCGCCCTTCATGCCGATGTCCTCGAGGCGGGTTCGCGTTTTGGCGACTTCTTCGGGTGAGCTCATGGGACCGACGAGCACGCGGACAATGTTGGGTTTATCCGCGGGGCCGGGCATGATGACGGCGGGGAAGCTACGCTTGCGGAGCGAATCCACCATGATGTTGGCGCTCTTGAGATCGATGGCGGCAACCTGCAGGTAGGAGCCCGAGGGGGGCTTGGCGACGACGCCTCCGGGAGCGGCGGGCGGCGGCTGAGGCGCGGGCTTCGGAGCCTCTTTCTTCGGGGGTTCCGGCTTGGGCGGTTCCGGCTTCACGGGCTCCGGCTTGGCCGCGGCCGGTTTGGGCGGCTCGACCTTCACGGGTTCCGGTTTCGGCGGCTCCACTTTCGATTCCGCCACCTTCGGCGGCTCGGCTTTCGGAGAGTCGACCACGCGAGGCTCGCTGATCTGGGCACCGGTGGCGTCCACTTCCTTGGGCTGGCCCGCGACGCCCTCGGCGGGCTTCCGAGCCAGGGCCAGGTTCACGGCTTCGGTGCTCGGATTGTTCCGCCCCACGATATAGCCCATCGTGAAAAACACTCCCAGTAAAATCACCAGGATGAAAAACACGCTCAGCAACTGTTTGTTGCCGAGCACCAGTTCAAATTCGCCTTCTTCGTTGCGGGCCATATCTCTCCTGAAATGTACTCCCTATTTTGACAAAGAATACGAGCGAGCAGGAATCATTCTAGACCACTTTTGTTTTGGAGCGCTCTTCCGGCGATGGTGAGGAGCCACCAGGTGGCCCCGATGACGGGCAGGGGCAGCGCCGGATGGGCCTCCATTCGCCAACAGACAACCGGCAGGGCCGCGCTTGCCAGCCAACCCAGCCAGCGGGGCCAGGCGCCGAAGGCGGACATCGCCACGACCACCCAACAGAGGGCCATGGCGGCCAATCCCCAGGCGGCGCCGCGCTGGCCCAGATGGTACCCGCCGACCGCGGCCATGACCCCACCGGCCACCCCGAAGACCACCCAGCCGGGGCGGCAGAACTCGACGCAGACCAGGAGAACCCCGCCCACCAGCCACGCCATCGCCGCATTCGCACTCACCCTGTTATCGTAATCGTTCATGCACGCCCTGCTGGCTGAACTGGTCCGGACGAACTCCGTGAATCCCTCGCTGACGGCCGGAGCGCCGGGGGAGGCGCCGATTGCGGCGATCCTTGAACGGGAGTTTGCCGATAGCCGCTTCGAGGTCCATCGCCTCGAAGAGACGCCGGGAAGGCCTTCGCTGGTAATTCGACGGCCGGGGAGCGGGAAGGGCCGCAGCCTGATGTTGAACGCCCACATGGATACGGTGGGGGTGGAGACGATGGCGGAACCGTTCTCGGGCCGGGTGGAGGGCGGGAGGCTGTACGGACGCGGCGCATACGACATGAAGGGGTCGTTGGCGGCGGCGGTGGCCGCGATGAAGGCGCTGCCTCCGCTGGCGGGCGACGTCTATCTGGCCGCGGTGGCCGACGAGGAGTTCGGCAGTCTGGGTACGGAGGAGGTGCTGCGACACTACCGGCCGGACGCGGCGATCGTCACGGAGCCGACGGGACTCGACCTTTGCATAGCCCACAAGGGCTTTGCGTGGTTTGAGTTGACCGTGGAGGGGCGGGCGTCGCACGGGTCGCGGCCGGACCTGGGAGTGGACGCGAATCTGGCGGCGGCGGCGGCGCTGCAACAGATTGCGGCGCTGAGCGCGGAGTTGCTGCGGCGGGCGCCGCATCCGCTGCTGGGGCCGCCGAGCCTGCATGTGGCGACGCTGCGGGGCGGCACCGGCTGGAGCACGTACGCGGCGGCTTGCACGATCCAAATGGAGCGGCGGCTGGTGCCGGGGGAGACCGTGGAGGGGGCGCTGGGGGAGCTGCCGCCGGGGACGCGGCTGGTTTTCGCGCGGCCATTTTACGAAACGAAGCCAAACTCGGAGCTCGTGGAACTGGCCCGGCGGGCTCTGCCGGCGGCGCGGATTACGGGGCAGACGCCGTGGTTCGACTCGGCGCTCTACGCGGCGGCGGGGGTGGAGACGCTGGTGCTGGGGCCGGCGGGCGAGGGGGCGCACGCGGACGTGGAGTGGGTGGACCTGCAGAGCGTGGAGCAGGCGGCGGCGGCGTACGTCCAAATCGCCACCGAATTTTGTCAGACTGAGGGACACCGATGAATCGACGGACATTTTTGCAGACTTTGCCCGCCCTGGCCGCCGCGCAGCCGAAGCCGAAACGGCGGAACGTGATCTTCATCCTGTCGGATGACCATCGCTATGATGCGATGGGCTTTTTGAAGGGTCAGCCGTTTCTTGAAACGCCCCACCTCGATTCGCTGGCGCGGGACGGGGCGCATCTGAAGAACGCCTTTGTGACGACGGCGCTTTGTTCGCCTTCGCGGGCCACGATTCTGACCGGTAAGTACGCGCATAAGCATAAGATCGTCGATAACAACACGGCGATTCCGGCCGGGATCACTTACTTTTCGAGTTATTTGCAGAAAGCGGGTTACAAGACCGCATTCATCGGGAAGTGGCACATGGGCGGCGAATCGGACGCGCCGCAGCCAGGGTTTGACCGCTGGGTATCATTCCGCGGCCAGGGAACTTACCTGCCGAGCGCGAACGGCCTGAACGTGGACGGCAAGAAGGTCCCGCAGAAGGGTTACATCACCGACGAGCTGACGGACTACGCGCTCGAGTTCATCGAGAAACAGACCGGCCCTTACTTTGTGTATCTGTCGCACAAAGCCGTCCACGCCGAGTTCATTCCAGCCGAGCGGCACAAGGGCAAATTCGACGGCGCCAAGTTCGTGCCCCCGCAGTCGCTTACGGCCGAGGCGGTGAACCGGCCGATGTGGGTGCAGAACCAGCGGAACAGCTGGCACGGAGTGGATTATCCCTACCACTCGACGCTCGACATTGAGGACTACTACAAGCGCTACGCGGAGTGCCTGTGCGCGGTGGACGAGAGCGTGGGCCGGGTGCTCGGGCTGCTGAAGAAGCGGGGCGAGTTGGACTCGACGCTCGTGATTTACATGGGCGACAACGGCTTTGCCTTTGGCGAGCATGGCTTGATTGACAAGCGGACGGCGTACGAAGAGTCGATGCGCGTGCCGATGCTGGCGCGCTGCCCGGAGCTGTTCCGGGGCGGGCAGACGGTGCCGAGTGTGGTGGCGAATCTCGACATCCTGCCGACGGTGCTCGACGCGGCGGGCGTGCCGCCGCCGGCGGGGGGTGACGGCGCGAGTTTTCTACCGCTGCTGCAGGGGAAACAAGTAACCTGGCGCGATTCCCTGCTCTATGAGTATTACTGGGAGCGGAACTTCCCGCAGACACCGACGATTCACGCGCTGCGAACGGACCAGTATAAGTACATCCGGTATCATGGCGTCTGGGACCTGGATGAGTTATACGACCTCAAGGAAGATCCGCAGGAGTTACGCAACCTGATCAAGAGTCCGGCGCATCAGGAGATCGTCAAGCGGATGAACCAGCGGCTGTTCGAGATCCTGGAGAGCACGGACGGCATGAACATGCCGCTCTACCGGGATAAGGGCGGAGTGAGTAACTTGCGTAACCCGAACGGCCCCAAGGCGGCTCCGTTTCCGAAGGCGCTGGAGGGTAAGCCGTAGGGCTTACCGGAACTGGATGGCGTAGAGGTCGGCGTCCCGCAGGACGGCGCGGAGACGGACCGGCTGGCCGGCCCATTGGGCCAGGCGGGCGCCATTCTGCCAGCGGACGGGACGGGCGATCTCATCGCCAACTAACTCGACGGACTCGGCCAGTTTGGCGCCGGAAGAGCTTTCGAGGGTGAACTGCACGCCGCCGGGGGCGGAGGTGGAGAAGTTGGCGGCGAGTTCGCCGCCGGAGTAGGTGAAGAGTTTGCTGCGCATTTCCCCGCCCCGGTAGCCGGCGTGGACCGAGGCGAAGCCATCGAGGCGCATGGTGTAGCGGCGGAGATGGATGGTGGGTTGGCCGTAGTTCTTCACGACGAAGAAGGCCATCTGGCCGGGGCCGGCGGGAATGACGTTCAAGGCCGGGTAGTTCGAGCGGGAGACCCAATTCTCCATGCCGAGGCCGGGGCGGAGGAAGGCGTCGAGGAAGGTGCGGTCGTATTTCGTGCCGCCGCGGGAGGTGAGGAGGACGGCGTCGGAGCAGTCCTTGAAGTAGCCGGGATCGACGTTGATGGCGCGGGCCTCGGCTTCGGTTAGGACCTGGCGGCCGGGGAGGAAGCGGGCGGCGAGGGCGATGTAGAGATGCGGGGCGCGAAAGTAGGCCGAGGTTTGATTGGTGTACAGGTGCTCGGGGGGCGCATCGCCGAAGCTCATTTCGCCCTGGTCTTCCCAGTCGGTGAAGTTGCGGCTGACGGCGCGGGAGATCCAGCGGTAGCCGGTTCCACCGATCTTTTTGAAGGTCCGGTAGTAGAGGACGTACCGCTGTTCGGCTTCGGACCAGAAGGCGAGATTCTGCGAGTCGAAGGCGCCGTTGCGGAGGATGGGTTCCGGGCGGACGGGGCTCCAATGGATGCCGTCGCCGGATTGAAAGGCGGCGAGCCCGGATTTGCTGGTGCCGGCGATGCCTTTGAAGCGGGCGGCGCGTTCGACGCCGGGCCGGGTGTCGAGGAAGGGCGAGAAGTTGTGCTGGAAGGGCGGGGTGCCGGCGAGGATGACGTTGTTCTCGCGGGTGCCGCGCACTTCATGGAGGCGGAGCGAAGGCCGGGAGAACCGGGCGCCGCCGGCGGGGGACTCGGCATAGCAGTAGACTTCGTCGCCGCGGCCGTCGGCGCCGGCGTTGGGCACGCCGCGGTAGTAGAGGCGAACGATGTCGCCGTCGGGGATGACGGTGACGTAGTTGCAGAAGCGGCCCTCCCACGGACGGTCGAAGGAGAAGGCGATGCCGGCGTCGACGGGGGCGCCGAGGCGGAGTTCGGCGTTGGTCAACGTTTCGATGAGGAAGGAGTCAACGAAGAGCTCGCGGCGGTTGCCGAGGGCGATGGGCGCTTCGGCGCCAGCCGCGAGGGCCGCCATGCCCCCGCCGATCCATTCTCTGCGTGAAAGCCGCACTATGTTCCTCCGAGTTGCAGGGCGCCGGCGATGCCGATCCAGACGAGCGAGAGCAGCAAAAGACCAGCCCAACCTACATACGCTATCAGGACGGAGGAGGCGAGATTGTCGGTGTCGCCTGCGAGCTCGGCGACGGGGTGGGGCCAGGCGAGCGCACCGGCGATGGCGGCGGCGTGCTCGCGAACGGCGGCATCTGGCAGACGCGCTTCGGTGAGATCGAGACAGGCGCCGTCCGTGCGCTGGACGCCGGCGGCGAGGTACTCAATTTGGGTCCCCTTCACCCGTTCGACAACGCGGCGGACGTAGACGCGGGCGATGTGTTCCCGGAGGATGGGCGGCGGCTGGGGGGTGAAGGGGAAGGGACCCTGGCGCAGCCAGACGCCGCGGGGCTTCACCGTGATTTTGACGCGGTTACAGAAGCAGACGAGGGTGGCGTAGGCGAAGAGGGTCATGAGGGGGCCGAGCTGCCAGACGCCGGGCCAACCAGCGGGCAACGCCGGCCAGAGGAACCAGAGCGCGAGGGGAGGCAGGCAGAGAGCGAAGCCCAGCGGACAGGTACGGAAGGTGCGGTGATATGGCCCCATGCCTGTACGGGCGTAGCTGGGGGCCGGGTTCGATCACCGCAGCAGAGCGCGCCAGGCGGGACCTTGGCGGAGGGAGCGAATGGCGGCGTCGCGGCGGCCTTCGGTTGCCAGACGCCGGGCCAACCATCGGGCAACGCCGGTCAGAGGAACCAGAGCGCGAGGGGAGGCAGGCAGAGCGCGAAGCCCAGCGGACAGGTACGGAAGGTGCGGTGGTATGGCCCCATGCTTGTACGGGCTTAGCCGGGGGCCGGGTTCGATCACCGCAGCAGGGCGCGCCAGGCGGGACGTTGGCGGAGGGAGCGAATGGCGGCGTCGCGGCGGCCTTCGGGCAGTTGCCAGTGGAGGCGCATTTCGCGGCCGGCGGCCTCGGAGCCCTGGAGGAGTTCGAGCATGGCGCGATAGGCTTCATCGCAGACGCGGCGGAGCGGCTCCGGCTCTTCGCTGCGGGCGCGGGGATCGCGAGGGATGGGTTCGCGGTTAGCGAGTTGGCGATCGATGGCCTGGGCGGCGCGGCGGCGCCATTGGTTGGTCTCTTCGGCGAGGGTGCGGAGGCGCCAGGCTTCGTCAGCGGGACGGAGGCCCGGGGCTTCGGTGAGCCAGGGGAGAACCAGTTCGTCGAGATCGTTCAAGACGCCGCGGGCCTTGCGCTGGTCGGCGGGTTCGCCGGTGAGGAGCAGGGCGCCGACGGCGTCGACGCGCTCGCGGGATTGACGCACCCACTGCTGGGCGAGGGCGGGGGCCTGGGCGGGGTTGGCGAGGGCCTTGACCTCCGCGGCGGGTGACTGGGCGGCAGCGAATTCCAGAGTCAACAGCGCGAGGAGCAGCAGCTTGGGCATGGCTAGATCACCCGGTACGAGTATCCCTCGGCGCGGACGCCGCGGTTGGTGTGGGTGACGGCGTAGTCCAGGCTCGGCTGCCAGGAGGCGAAGGCGTTTTCGACATTGTAGGTGACGATGCTCGCTACCCAGCGGGAGGTGGTGACGGCATAGGCCAGATCGCTGGTCCAATAGGCGTAGCGCTCATTCCCTTCCCGCCGCCACTGGGCGATGCGCCGGACGATGGGAAAGTTGTGCCGGAAGGTGCTGCAGCCGAAGTGGCAGAAGACGCGGCACTGGACGTTGGTGGCGCCCCAGTCGTTGGGGGTGCTGACGGTGTTCTGCCAGCCGGCGTGGTGCACCACTTTCCAGGAGCCGCCGGAGCGGTAGGCCAGATAGCGATCTCCGGTCTGATGACCGCGCAGGTGGCGGGCCAAGCCGGGATGGAGTTCGTCCGGGGTGCGGGGCCGCAGGGCGGCGCGATGGGGGCGCAGTTCGGGATGGCAGTCGTCGGCTTCGGGCACGCCCTCGGACTCCTTGAGCAGGTGGGCGGTGTAGCCGTGCTCTTCGATTTCGCTGACGGCGATGCCGATGAAGGGGTAGCCGATGCGGAAGGCGCCGGTGGTGGCGCGGTTGGTGCCTTCGCCCCAGTCCTCGGTATGCACGGCGCTTTCGGTGATGCGGCCGAAGCAGGGGCCGCGGCCATGGCGGGCGTGGCCGTTGTAGATGACGTGGAGTTCCGGGGTTTCGAGCCATCCGCGGAAGACGGACTTGTCCCTGGTTTCCTGAATGTCGAAGATGACGCGTTGCCGGTGGTTGCGGTACTCGGAGTTGCTGATCTTCTCGACGTTGGGATAGCGCGAGAGGAGCGAATCGAGGTGCTCATTGACGCCCCAACCTTCCGGCAACTGATCCTGATTGAACTCGATGCCGTAGGCCACGCGAATGAGCCGGCGCTCATAGGCGGGAGCGAGCACGGAATGGGCGCTGGAGGCCGCGTGCTGCCGGCTGATGCTGCCAACTCTGCTGTGCGGTTCACTCATGCGCCGGTGGCCTCCAGGAACCGCTCGCTTTTACGCAGCGCCTGAAGGACGGCGTTGCGCTCCTTTTCGGGGAGCTGCAGGTAGCCGGGTACGGCAGGTTCGCGGAGGAAGCGGGTCACGAGGACATAGGCGACGTCGCAGACGCGCATGCCTTCCGGGAGCAGGGTCCGGTCATCGAGGCGGGGCACGAGGCGGCGGACAGCGTCCGCGAGGAGCCCGGCCATCTCCTGGCCGAGGTAGCGCACCTTCCAGGCTTCATCGGCGACCGGGCCGGCCGGGGCGGAGGCGGCGAGCACGGCCAACGCCGGTTCGCGGGCGACATCGAGGAGGCTTCTCGCCTTGCGGCCGGCAGTGGTTAACTCGGCGGCGGCAAGGGCGGCGGGAAAGCGGGCATCGGCCGTCAACTCCTGCGCAAGAAGGGCGGCGGCTTCCGGGTTGCCCTGGTGGTGGACTAGCTTTTGCACCATTTCGAAATGGGTCATGATTACGATCCGTGGAGTTCGCGGAGGGCGGACTGGGTGGCTTCGTCCGGCTCGCCGGTAACGGGCAGTTGGCGCTCCTGCTGGAAGGCTCGGAGGGCGGCCCGGGTGGCTTCGCCGAGCGTGCCGTCTTCGCCGCCGCAATCGTAGCCGAGATTGTGGAGGCGGCGCTGGACGCCGCTGAGGGAGTCGGCGGGATCCATCTGGCCGAGTTGGAGACGGTGCTCTTCGCGGCGGCCGTTTTCGGTGAGGATCAGTTCGACTTCGCGGGCGTTGGGTTTGGCGTAGAACTCGATCATGCCATCGGCGTCGGAGGTGCCTTCGGTGCGGGTGCCATCGACGGTGGCGGAGTACTGGACGTTTTTCCGGGGCTTGCGTTCAAAGTCGAGCAGGCGGAGGCGGACCTTGGCCGGGGTGCCGAGGCGGACGAACTTGTGGGTCTGGTCGGTGGACTTCTGCTGCTCCTTCAGCCGTTTGTCGGGGATGAAGAGGCTATCGCCGGGCAGCAGGACGTTGGGGTCTTCGCGCTTGGCCTTGAGTGCGGCGTTGTTCGGGTGGTTCCAGATGGACTCCCACAACAGGCCGTGCTCTTCGGCCAGACTGACGATGCAATCGCCGGGCGCGATGGTGTAGTCGGGCATGGTCTACGCCTCCTCCGGGGGGACGAAGCGCGTGAACAGGCCGGTGCGCAGATACTGTTCGATCTCGGCGTTGCGCTGCGGATCGGGCAGGGCGAGGAAGCTTTCGGCCTCGAGTTGGCCGGCGAGTTCGGACTCGCCGCTGGTGAGGCGGCGGAGGGCGAGATAGGCTTCGTCGGCGATGCGCGTGAGGGGGACGGGGACTTCGAGCCGCTCGTGATCGCGGGGGCGCGGGACGGGGCGCGAGTCCGTGAGGGCGCGGCGGAGATAGGCGACGACGCTCGCTTCGAGTCCGGTGACCAGGCGGCCGAGTTGACCGAGGCTTGCATAGTCACCGCGGCCTGCTACGATGGGCCACGCCGATTCGCCCAAGAGGGCGAACACGGCGGCGGCATGCGGGCCGACTCCATCCTTTTGCGCTGCGAGGGCGGCCAGCCCTTCGAGGGCCGGCAAGTTCTCCGCGGTGTAGGTACTGTAGAGTTGCTCGAGAGCGGGAGCATCCTCTGCGCCGGCATCCTGCCAGCCCTGGCGAAACTCGTCCTGGGTCACTTTTTTAAAGTTATCAGACGCTCACCAGGGCAACAACCGCGGCGGCGGAACCGTCGCGGACCCAGGCATCGAGCTGGGAGACATCCTTCAACTGCTGGCCGCGCTGGCGGCTGACTTCCACGTAGCGGCAGCCGAACTCTTCGAGGGCGGTCATGTCGCCCCACAGGCGTTCGAACTGGGCGACGGGGAAGACATCCTCCTGCCCACGGCCCCAGCGGCGTTTCACCTCCTTGATGGTTACGTAGCTGGGCATGCGCTGGGCGGTGCGGCGCACGGCGGCGGCGACGAGCGCCGGGTCGGCGAGTTGGGCGCGGGTGAGGCCGAAGACGCGGAGGAGAGCGTCGATGGTGATCCAGTAGCTGCCGGTGTTGTAGTAGCGGAGCCCGAACTCGACGCGTTCGTCGGGGAGGCAGAGGCCCTCGACGAGCCGGGGCTTACCGTTGACGAGGGCGAGTCCGCCGCCGTGGTCATCGTACTGGCGGCCGATGACTTCGACGGTCATGCCGGCGCCGCTGGCGATGTGCTGGCCGAGGAGCTCCGCGGCTGGGGTGGCGCCCAGCGTGTCGATGTTGTGGAGGAAGAGATAGTCGAGCGCGGGCTGTTCGGCGAGGAGCTGGGCGAGAGTCCCGTTGCGGAGGAGGTTCGGCAGTTCGTACCAGTGGCCGACGGGATGGATGCACTGGGAGGCGAGATTGTCGGTGTAGTCGCTGGCTTCGCCGACGCTGCGGACCCACTGCAGGAGGCTCGCGCGTCCGCTCTCGCGCACCTTCTGCTTCTGCGCGTCCAACTGCTGCTGGGGCAGGACCTCCCAGAGATAGCGGAGATCGGCGACGGTGGGCACCATGCGGAGGCCGATGCTGCGGCCGGCCGAGACGCGGGCGCCGGTGGCGGCGATGGGCGCGTAGGTGAGGTAGCTGGTGGTGACGACGTGGGGCACGCCGGCGCGAAGGGCCTTCTCCCGCTGGATATCGAGGAAGCTCCAATAGCGGTGGCCGATGCGGTGGAAGGGATGGAGCGCCTTGACCACGCCCGCGCCCTTGGTCCAGCGGCTGCCGACGCCGCCGGCCATGGTGACCATGGCGAGACGGCCCTGGCGGAGCGCCGCGGCGCCGGCCGAGGCTTCGCTGGCCGAGACGGGGGCGACGTGCTGGGGGCCGACGTCTTCAATGGTCGTGTTGGCGGGCAGGCGATTCTGCGCGAGGCCGACGCGGCCGGCGCGATAGTCGGCGCGGAGCTGTTCGTGGGCGGCGGGGTCGAAGCCGTTGGCGGCGAGGAGTTCGGCGAGACCGGAGCCGGCGGCGCCGGCGGAGTCGGCCTCCTTCGGGATCATCCGTTCAAAGAGGGCTTCGGTGAGGTTGCTATAGCGATGCGCGAAGCGGGTGAGTTCGCCGCGGCGTTCGGCGGTGAGGAGGCGCGGTTCCTGGCGCAGGTCGCCGGGGGCGCGGAGGAGATAGTAGGGGGCGCTGAGGAGGGCATCCTGGCCCTGGCGGAGTTCGGCCATGGTGCCGTTCTCATTGATGGTGAAGTCGTAGACGACCGGTTCGACGGCGAAGGGGAAGCTGGATTCCATCGCCCGTTTGGTATCGGCGAGGATGCGGGGCATGGCTTCGAGGGCGGCCGGGCGGACCGCGGGATCGAAGACGAAGCCCATGCCGCCGCCGCTCATGCCGCCGAGCATCCAGAAGCCCCAGAAACCGGCGCCGAACTGGCTCCGGCATTGGGCGATGAGCGCTTCGGTGTAGGCGTTGCCGGCCCAGGGGATGATGGTTTGAATCGGCCCATCGTAGTTGGCTTGCGTGAGCGCGGCGAGGCGTTGGATATCGCCATCCTGCAGGGCGGCCTGCAGTTCATCGAGAAGGCGAACGGCTTCCTGGCGCCCGCGCCATTCCTGGCCGCTGCGGAGCAGGTAGCGCTCGGTACACATTTCGAGAATGGGGCCAACGTCCTGACTCATGCCGCCGTGGACGAGGACGAGCGACTCTTCGAGGCGGCGTCGCGCGGCGGCGGGAACCTCGTCGAGGAGCCGGTGCCGGGGCAGGAGGCGGCCGCGGCTGACGCCGAACTCGGGGTCGCCGGCGCCGGCTTCTTCCGCGGCGATGAGTTTGATGCCGGGCCAGACGCCGCCCGAATCCTGCCAGCCGCCGCCGCTGCCGCCGAGCCATTCGCCAAGGATGGCGCGGGCGGCCACCTGACGCCGGTCGTCTTCGGCGAGGGGGCCGGTGAGAGCGGGAATCTGCCCGGTGGCGCGCATGCAGAGCGAAATGAGGCAGGCGAGCAGGTTGGTGCTGACGGCGAAGCGGCTGCCCTTGGGAATATCGTTGACCTGGCTGACGAGTTCGATGCCGCAGCCAGCGCGGCCGATGAGGCGGGCCAGGACATCGGCCAGCCGCTGGCCGCTGCCTTCGAGGCCGGCCGGGATGAGGCCGCTGGCGATGACGGCGGCTTTGAGGAGACCGAGATAGTCGCGGGCGAAATCGAAGACCTCGTCGAGCGAGGAGACATCGACGGCGGCGCCGAGGTCGACGCTGACGAGCCGGAGCACGGGCTCATCGATGACGCGGAGGAAGCCTTCCACCGGAGGCCGGGGGGAGACGCCGGTGCCGCGGACGGCGAGATCGACCGAGATGTTGATGACGCGGGCGCCTTCCGGATAGTCCATGGCGAGGAAGAAGATGTCGCTCCAGGCGCTATGGCTGAGGTCCATGCGGACGGGCGTGACTTCGTGCAGGAGGGGAAAGGGCGCGGGCGTGCGAAGCTCGGAGCGCAAGCGGAGAGGATAGTCGGCGAGGTGGCCGGTGCGGAACATCCACTGGTTGCCGGGGAAGCGGCGGACGCTTTGGCGGACCTGATCGGCAAGCGTTTGAAAGGCGAGGCCGCGGTAGGCGGTGGCGAGGGCGCTGCTGATGGCGGGGCTGGCGACGCCGGTGGCGAGGAGTTCGGCGATGGCCTGTTCAAAGCGGCGGGCGCGGATATGTTCGATGGCGCGGTAGGGAATCAGTTCGCTGGCGCGGGCGGCGGGACCGATGGAAAAGCGATGGAGCGTCGAGAGGAAGACGAGGGCGCGGACGCGTTCGTAGAGATTGGCGGCATCCTTGCGGAAGGCTTCGAGGCGCGCGGCTTCGACGAGGAGTTCGGCGAGCTCTTTTCCGGCCGTCCAGGCTTCAAAGGGCTCGTGGGACTTGGCGGCAATGCGTTCAACGAGCGTCATCGGGCCGTCAGCTCCAGCATCATGGTGAGGATCTCTTCGCGGTCCTGGCCCTGCAGGCCGAGCGCGAGTTGGGCTTGGAGGAGGCCGTACTTGCTGCCGATGTCGAACCGGCGGCCGGGGAGGACGGTGGCCAGATAGCGCTCCTGGCGGGCGAGGAGCTGGAGGGCGTAAGAGAGGCTGGGGGCGGCGCCGGAGGCTTCGACGTGCGCATGGAGAATCTCCATGAGTCCGGCGGAAAACAGGTGGATGCCGAAGAAACAGAGATAGTGGCCCTGGCGCAGTCCGGCGGCGACGAGTTCGCGTTCGGCCTGCGTGGGGGTGGGCTTTTCGAGCACGGTTTCGACCTGATAGAGCTTGCCGCCGAGGGCGGGTCCGCCGACGGCGCCGAAGTAGGGGAGCAGGCCCTCCCGCGTGGGCAGGACGGCGCTGACGCTGCAGCCTTCGGCTTCGTGGATGCGGACGAGTTCGTTGGTGAGGGCGCTGACGGGGCCTTGATCGGCGAGATAGAAGTGATCGCCCACCAGATGGAGGAAGGGCTCGGCGCCGACGAACTCGCGGGCTTGATAGATAGCGTGCGCGTAGCCCTTGGCTTCGGACTGCTCGATCAACGTGATGCGGCGGCCGGAGCCGGCAAAGAGCGCTTCAAAGGGCGCGCGGTCACCGGCGGGAATGACGATGGCGATTTCGTCGACAGCATCGGCGAGCAGTTCGAGGAGGAATTCGCCCATGGTGGGCCGGCGATTGTCCGGGGTCGCCAGGGTCTGGTGCAAGATATGCCGCTGTCCGGGCGCGGCTGCCGTGATCACTGCCTTCAGTTTCATCGCTCCCGCTATTGTAAGCGGCTAAACTGGGTTTAGTCCTGCATGACTGAACGATTCACTGAACTGCATTCGTGGCTTTATACGGCCCTGCTGCAGCCGCTGCTTTTCCAGTGGGACCTGATGGCTTGGGCGGAGCTCTCCTACGAGTGGTCGGAGCTGTTCTTATTGGGCGCGATCGAGGTGGTGGTGCTGTGGGCGCTGCTGCGTCCGCTGGAGGCATTGTTCCCGGTGGAGCGGTGGGAGGACCGCGCGGCGACGCGGGTGGATGTGATCTACACGCTGCTGGCCCGTTTGGGGGTGCTGCCCATATTCTTCTTCATCGTGCTGCAGCCGGCGGTGGACCTGGCGCATGCGGCGCTGCGGCTGCGCGACATCATTCCGCCGAATCTTGAAGATTTGCTGCCGGTGCTGCAGGACCGGCCGTGGCTGAGCCTGTTGACCTATGCGCTGCTCTTCGATTTCGTGGACTACTGGCGGCATCGCGGGGAGCATTCTTTGCGGGTTTGGTGGGCGCTGCATGCGGTGCACCATTCGCAGCGGCAGATGACCTTTTGGAGCGACGAGCGGGAGCATCTGCTGGGCCAGGCGATCGCGGCGCTGCTGCGGGCGGGGGTGGCGGTGGCGATCGGGGTGCCGCCGGCGGACTTCCTGATTGTGACGCTGGCGGCGGGGGCGATTGAGAGCCTTTCGCACGCCAATATCCGCCTGAGCTTTGGGCGGATGGGGGACCGGCTGCTCGTCAGCCCCCTGTACCACCGGACGCATCATGCGCTGCATCACAACACGACAACGAATCTGGCCACGCTGTTTCCCATTTGGGACGTGCTGTTTGGCACGGCCGATTTCTCCCGGACGTTTCCGCCGACGGGCATCGACGATGACCGGGAGTACGGCAAAGGATTCTGGCAACAGCAGTGGCTGGGGATGACCCGGCTATTTGCGAAAGTGGAACCGGGCGATCGGTAACGGCATTTCGCTCGCCGCCCCGCGGACGCTCTTCCAGATGATCTCGTTGAGGGCCAGCATGGGCGCCTGGTCGTACTCTTCGAGGTTCATCTCCAGGGACTCCTTGGCACCCCAGGCGAGGGCCGTATTGAGGGCGTTGATATCGATGCGCGGCTTCTCGTGGGTATAGGGCGTGAGGTCGGCCTTGGCGCCGAGCGCGGCGTACATTGGCGTAGCGGCAGCGTCGTACTGGCTCATGGGCGGGAGGCCGAGCAGCAGCTCCATCGTACGGAGCATGGAGGTGGTGGTGTAGAGGGTGCTATCGACAGTTTTGCGTTTGGTGTAGGGGCTGATGAGCAGGCCGACGGTGCGGCGCGCGTCGACGTGGTCGGGGCCGTTCTGCGCGTCGTCTTCGATGACGAACACGGCGGTTTTGGCCCAGTAGGGCGAGCGGGAGAGACGGTCGATGATCATGCCGAGGGCGTAGTCGTTCGAGGCCACGGCCGCCTGGGGCGTGGGAACGCCGGGGCGGGTGCCCTGGGTGTGGTCTTCGCCGAGGCTCATGACGGAGTAGTTCGGGAGGCGCTTGGCGGGATCGGCCGCGTTGAAGTTGCGTTCAAATTCGTCGAGTTCTTCGAGGAAGACTTTGGCGTTGGCGGTGTCGCGCATGCCGGGCAGTTTGAACTTCGGCGAGACGTGGCCGAAGAGGTTGCCGATGCCGGGGGCGGCTTCCATGGTGGAGCCGTCGCTTGAGCGGGTGGCGTATTCGCCGTAGCTGCGATAGGTGAGGCCCTTGGCTTTGGCGACATCCCAGAGGTTGCCGGCGCTGGGAATGTAGGCGTTTGAGATGCCGGACTTCGAGTGGCCGCCGTAGGTGATGGGCCAGAGCTTTTCGTTGAAGTCGGTGGCGTAGGCGGCGTTCGACCAGGAGTGGCCATCGACGCTGACTTCGCCATCGCAGAAGAGGTTATCGAAGAGCACGAACTCTTCGGCGAGCTTGTGGTGATTGGGCGTGATTTCACGGCCGAAGATGGTGAGGCGCGGATCGCCGTTGCCCTGCTTCAGGTCGCCGAAGACCTGGTCGTAGGTCCGGTTCTCTTTGATGATGTAGACGATGTGTTCGATGGGCGAGCCGACGCCGACTTCGGCGGGAACGATGGAGGGCTCCTTGGGGGTGGCGGCGCGGGTCAACTGCTCGTCGCGGTAGGGGATGTTGGCGAGAACCTGGGCGGTGTATTTGCCGAGTTCGTTCTTGAGGTTCTTGAGATCGACGCGATGAATGGAGCCTTTCTGCAGGCTGCGGACGCTGTCTTCCGGCATGCCGGCCTTGCGGAGCGGGCTGGTGGGGCCGGTGACATTGGGATAACCGCCGAGACCTTTGGCGTTGCCGATGATGAGCTGGTTAGTCGCGGGGAGATAGGAGAGCGCGGAGGGGTACCAGCCGGCGGGGATGAAGCCCAGAATGGCGCTTTCGCCGGCTTCCTTCACGTTGATGACCGCGACGGCATTGTTGTCGGCGTTGGCGACGAAGAGCATCTTGTTGGCGTCGTCGAAGGCGAGGGCGTTGGGCGTGGAGCCTTCCGGGGCCAGGGCGGTGATGCCGACGTTGATCCGTTCGGTGGGCCGCATGCGGGTGGTGTCGATGACCATGACGCTGTTCTTGTTGGCGCAGGAGACGAAGAGGCGCCCGTCGGAGGCGAGGAGCAGGTCGTTGGGATTGGTGTCCACGTCAATGGTGCGGATGACCTTTTCGGTGGCGACATCGATGACGGAGACGGAGGCGCTGGCCCAGTTGGAGACGTAGAGGGTTTTGCCGTCGCGGGAGAGGATGACGTCGTAGGGGTTGATCTGCGTTTGAATGCGGTTGAGCAGTTTGCCGGTGGCGGACTCAAAGACGACGAGGTGGCCGGGTTCGTTGCCGGTGCCGCGGTTGGCGGCGTAGAGTTTGCCGTTCGAGGGATGATGGACGACGCCGGCCCAGAGGATCTTGGTGAGGGGGATGGTCTCTTCAAAGCGGCGCACGGGTTGGGGGCTGAGCTTGCCGTTTGCGAAGGCGTAGGCGTAGATGGGCGCGCGCTCGGGGTTCTGCCGGCTATCGGCGTTGCCGCCGGAGGCAAACAGCGTCTTGCCGTCGGGACTGAAGCCGAGGCCGAACCAGGCCGACTTCATGGGGATGCGCTGCACGGCTTCCCAGGAGGCGAGGTCGATGACATCGAGGCCATGCGGATTGAAGCCCGCGTGCAGGCCGATGATGGTTTTGCCGTCCGGCGAGGGGAGCAACTGGAGGGTCATATCCTCGGTGGTGACGGCGGGACCAACCGGGGTAATCCGCCAGCCGTTCGGCAGATGGTAGCCGCCGGACATGGGGCCGGGCTTTTGGGCGAGGAGGAGTGCAGCGGAGGCAAAGAGACAGAGGAGGCGGCGCGACATGCTCCCAATTAGATCACTACATTGTGAAAATGCGATGACTCGACGGGGTTTTGCGTAGGCGGGAATTGGAATCTTCCGTGGGGCCGGCGCATGCCGCCAACCCGCGCCAGCACCACCGTTTCATCAGCCTGCTGCAAGCTCAGTAGAATAGGGCTCGGTATGAGCGCCTCTCCAATCCATTGCTCGGTGCCGCTCGACGCCACGAGCGGCAAGTTCACGGGCCACCTGGCGATTCCGTATTCCTACAATCTCGGTGGCTGGGCGAACCTGCTGGTGCCGATTTGCGTCGTCGCGAACGGCCCGGGACCGACGGTGCTGCTGATGGCCGGCAACCACGGGGACGAGTATCCCGGCCAAGTGGCCATTCAACACCTTTGGCGGCAACTTCGCCCGGAGGATGTCCGCGGCCGGTTGATTCTGATTCCGACGCTGAGTCCGCCAGCGGCACAGGCCGGCACGCGGCTGTGGCCACTCGATGGCCGGAACTTCAACCGCTGTTTCCCGGGCAATCCGGCGGGTACGCCCAGCGAGGTGCTGGCGCACTTTTTATCGAGCGTGCTGTTTCCGTTGGCCGACGTGGTGATCGACCTGCACACGGGCGGCCGCAGCTTGAACTTCGTTCCGTGCGCGCACATGCATCTGGTGGACAATCCGGCCATGTTCGCGGCCACCGAAGCGTTTCTCACGGACTTCTGTTTTCTCTACACGGACGTGGCCGGCGCCGGGCTGTTGCCATCGGAAGCCGAGCGCCAAGGCAAGCTCGTCATCACGACCGAGCTCGGCGGCGGCGAAACGGTGACCGCCTCGTTGCACCGGCTGACGCAGGCGGGCCTGGCGAACGTGTTGCGCCACATTGGCGTCCTGGCCGGCGCGCCGGTGGCGCGGCAGCGGCCGGCGCGCTGGGTGCAGTCGCTCGACCGGGAAGACTACCGCTTTGCGCCCATTTCCGGCCTGTTTGAAGCGACGGTGGAGCTGGGCGAGACGGTGGCGGCCGGAGACGTTTTGGGCCGCATCCTTGACCTTGAAGATCCCAACCGCGAGCCGGCGGTGATCGTTTCGCCGAGCGCCGGCTTGCTGATCGCCAACCGTTCCCCCTCCCGCGTCGCCCAAGGCGACTGCGTGGCCGTGATTGCCCACGAGACCCATCCCTATGCCTAAAATTCTGATCAACGAACTGAAGCAGGAAATCTCTTCTTTCAATCCCCATTTGGGCCAATACCGTGACTTTCTGATCGCCCGAGGCCCAGGGGTGCTGGCGGCGCACCGCGGGTTGCGCTCGGAGGTGGCCGGGGCTTTGGGCGTCTTCGCCGAACGCGCGGATCTCACGCTAGTGGGCGGCTACAGCGCGCGGGCCATTACCTCCGGCGGCACGTTGGCCGACGCGGCCTTCGCCCAATTGGCCGAGGAGTTTCTGGCGGCCGTGCGGGAGAACCAGGATGCCGATGCGATCTATTTCTGCCTGCATGGCGCGTGCGCCGCGGAGACGATCCACGATTGCGAGGGCTATCTGCTGGCCGAGGCGCGCAAGATTGTGGGCGACCGGATTCCGCTGGTGACCTCGCTCGACTTGCACGGCATTCTGACGGACACGATTCTCGAACACTCGTCGGCCGTCGTGCTGTACCACACGTATCCGCACGTGGATTTCTTCGAGACCGGCGAACGCGCGGCCCGGCTGCTGCTGCGCCTGCTGCACCACGAGGTAAAGCCGGTCTCCATCCGGGTGCCGATTCCGGCTCTCGTACGCGGGAACGAACTCAAGACCGCCACCGGGCGGTGGGGCGAATGCGTCCGCGCGGCCATTGCTTATGAGAACAGCCCGGGCGGGCTTTCGGGCGGGATGTTCATCGGCAACCCGTTCACGGATGTGCCGGATCTGCTTTCGAACGTGCTGCTGGTAGCTGACGGCGAAGCGAACGTGCCGGCGGCGGAGGCCGAGGCGGTGCGGATCGCCGAGACATTCTGGGCGATGCGCCACCATCTGCACCAACCGGTGACGCCGCTCGCCGAAAGCATCGCGCGGTTTGCCGCGGCCAAGGGCCGGGTGGTGCTGGTGGATGCCGCGGACGCGACGAGTTCGGGCGCATCGGGGGATTCGAACGCGATTCTGGGAGAGCTGCTGGCGCAGAAGGTGCAACGCACGGTGCTGCTGCCGATCGTCGATGCGCCTGCCGTGGCCGAGGCCATGGCGGTGGGCATTGGGGTGACGCTGACGGTTCCGCTGGGGGGCACGCTGGACGCCGGGCGGTTTACGCCGCTGGCTTTTACGGGCACGGTGCGCCACCTTTCCGACGGCCGTTTTCGCAGTGAGTCCAACGGGGAGATCTGGGACGGCGGCCCCACGGCGGTGCTGGAGGGCGGGAACATCACGGTGGTGATCACGAGCCAGGCCGTGAATCTGTTCGACCGGTCTTTGTTCTTCGCGCACGGTTTGGATCCCGCGTACTTCGACGGGACCGTGGTGAAGAGTCCGCACTGCCAGCCGCACATGTTCGACGAGGGCGCGGAGATGATTCTGAACATCGACGCACCGGGTTCGACGAGTGCGAACCTGCCTTATCTGGGCCATACGCGCTGCGCCCGGCCGATCTTTCCCCTGGAGCCGGAGACCGCGTTTACGCCACGGCCGCGGCGGTTCTACGGGGTGAGGGACAAGTAGGGCGACAGCGCCTGTTCGAGAGCGGCGCTATCGTCCGACCGTAAGGGAACGTTAAACCGCGAGCCCCGTTTTGCTCGCTGTTCCCGCTCATAGGCCTTGCGCAGGGGCGATACGCGCCGAAGGCGCGCGGAGTCATAGCGGCTTTCGAGGCGCCTGCGGCGGTCCTTATCCCGGGTGCTCGCGATGTCGCGGCGAATGCGCGCCTCTTCCTCGGACAGGCCCCAGCGGGAGGAGTCAATGCCGGGCAGGGTGAGCAGTTCCCGGTTGGTAAAGCCGCCGCCGTTCAGGTGGACTTCTACGTGGCCGCCCTTGCGTTTGACGAGGCTAACGACCACGGCCTGACCCTTCGCTACGCCGACCCCATACTTTTGGAGCCGTTCGCGCAGGGTGGCCTCATCGAGCGGGAGATCGACGCCCGAGTCGTCGGCCGGCATATCGAGGAGCGCCTGGGCCTTCCGCATGTTCCAGGGGTGCGACGGATCTTGCGCCCACAGCCCGGCGGCCATCCACAACGCGAGCCCGAGGCGCTTCCCTTGGCACTTCATTTGGCATATTGTATCCCGATGAGTTTTCACTCCGTACTCCACGCGCTCCGTCCGCTCGTTTTCGGAACGGCCCTGCTCGCCGCCACGCTTTCGGCCCAGGGCCAACCTCGGATTTTCAATACCGTCAAGCAGAAGCTGGCGGCCGGCAAGCAGGTGGTGGGAGGCACGGTCTATGTCGCCAACCCCGATACGTACTGCGCCATGGCCACTTCCGGCTTCGACTTTCTTTGGATCGAGATGCAGCACAGCCCGATGACCTATCAGGACGTGGCGCGCATGGTGATGGCGTGCAAAGGCGCCCCGGCGATGCCGTTCATCCGGGTGCCGGACGCGACCGAAGGCGATATCCAGAAGGCCGTGGACCTGGGCGCCGTGGGCATCATCATCCCGATGGTGGACGATGTGCAGAAGGTGAAGAACGCCATCAAGTTCGCCATGTATCCGCCGAAGGGCAAGCGCAGTTTGGGCGGCGGACAGTTCGGGCCGCTATATGGCGCGGACTACCGGCAGATCGCGAACGACAACATGATGATCGTTGCCATGATCGAGTCACCGGCCGGGGTGAAGATCGCCAAGGAACTTGCGGCCATTCCGGAAGTGGACGTGGTCTTTGTCGCGAGCACGGACCTGAGCAGCTTTTCGGGTCTCAAGCAGGGCGACCCGAAGTATGAAGCCATGGTGTCCGAAGTGCGGGACGCCGTGCTGGCCGCCGGAAAGAAGGTGGCGGGGCCGCTGGCTTGGAAGTCGACGCGGAAGGGCTACTCGTTTTACCAGGGGCCGGGGGAGACGGTGCTGCTTAAGTCCGGGGTGCAACTGGCGTTGGGCGATTCGCCGCAGAGCGAATCGAAAAAGGGCGTGGCGCCGACGGAAGGGTCCGAGAAGTAGTTACTTGCCGATCTCGACGCCCTCCGCGATGAGGGCGGCATGAATCGCGTGGTGGAGTTCGCTGAGGAACTCCGGCTCGCCGATGTGGGAGACGAGCAGTTCAAACTGCATCGACTTCTCGTTGCCGCCTTTGAACAGGACGCGGGGCGCCGGATCCGCAACGACGTCCGGGCTGGATCGGGCGATGGCCAGGAGGCGCTGTTCGACTTCCCGGGGCGCCAAACCGTTGAGCACCTGCACCGGGATGCGATACTGCACGGGCGTTTCCCCGCCCTTCCAATTCGTGACGTTTTCGATGACGAAGCGGGAGTTGGGCAGGATGACGAGAACGTTGTCCCGGGTCTGCAGCTTGGTGCTGCGGGCCCCGATGGACAGCACGCGGCCTTCGACGCCGCCCACTTCCACACGGTCTCCCACTTGAATGGGCCGTTCGACAAGCAGGATGAGGCCGCTGAAGAAGTTGTTCGTAATGTGCTGCAGGCCGAGGCCTAAGCCGATACCCATGGCGCCCGCGAAGACGCTGAAGGCGGTTAGATCGACGCCCGCGGTTTGCAGAATCGCCACCACGCCGCCGAGCAGGAACAGGTAGCGGACGATGGAACCGATGGCTTCGCGGGCGCCGAGTTCGAGATTCAAGCGGCTCAGCAGCCCATGAACCAGCACGTACTTCACGTGGCCGGCGAGCCAGAACAGGCCTACCAGCAGAAACAGCAACGAAACCAGCGTCCAGACGGTTACCTGCGTCTGGCCCATATTGATTAGGGGAATCTCGAGGGCCGAGCGGACTGGGGCCAACCAATCGTTCATACCATCAACGGCTCCGCGAACTGTTCCTGATTTTGCAGCATGGTTTCCTGCCGGCTGGAGGCTTGAGGAAGCCGGCCGCCCACCGTGACGATATGTTCCGGCCGGATCGCGAGGTGATCTGCTAAGTGTATCAAGAGCGGTTGCGGCGCTTCGGTGATGGCTCCCGTGGCGCGTCCGCCGTGGAAATACAGGTGGTGTCCGACGCTGAAATCGGCAAAGACGCGCCGCCGGATGATCTCGGCGATGAGATCGAGGCCTTCGCTGACGATACCGACGCGATAGCCGTCTTTGCGCAGGTTCACGACCATGTCGACGACGCCTGGCCGGAGCGGAATCTGGCGGGCGGCCTCGACAATTTCCTCACGGGAGACACCCTCCAGGCACTGCGCCACGGCGGGCGCGGAGGTCCGGTGGGCCGCCACGCAAGCGCCGCGGCCCACCCGGTCCGCGACGAAGCGCAGCGCATCGGTGGCCACCAGTTCGGTATCGAGATCGATCAGGGCGAGTCGCTCGCAGCCCTTGATCCGGTGCAACTGGGCCGAAAGTTCAGCTTGGGCGCGCCGGTCGGCATCGTCCACGGTTTGCACCTGGCCGATGGAAAGCCGGCCGTAGCGCGCGGCGCGGTGCATGATGGTGCGGACGACTGCGGTGGCCAGTTCATCGAGTTGCGAAAGGGGCTTGCGGTCGGCGCGCGAGCTAGGGAAAGTCACCTCGGCGATGCGTGCCCCGGCGAAGTGGGCATCGATGAGCAGAGCGAGATCGACGTGTCCATCGAGTTCGATGGGCAGCTTCGCCAAGAGGGTACGGTGCACGGCCACGGCTCCGCTGAGGGGCGCGTTGAGGTGGGCCAGTTCCGGAAAGAAGTTGGCCAGTAGGGGCTTGGCCGTTAAGGTGGTCAAGCGGTTCGGCAGGGGCCCGCTCCCGGCTTTGACCAGATCGGCCTGGCCGCCGAAGATGGGCCGGGCCATCTGTTCGATCACGCGGTCGTCGTCGGCGTCAAAGTCACCGCCGAGATAGACGACCACTTCAAAGCGGGCCGCGCGGAGGCCATCCGCCATGGAGCCGCCGCGGCCCAAGACGGTGCTGGGAATCACGCGCGCCCCGGCCCGCATGGCTGCTTCCGGGGTGCCGTTCGTCGAACCATCGTCCACGACTAAAATCTCGCTGACGAGCGGGGACTGGCTGGCGAGCCAGATGACCGAATCCAAATTCGCGCCTTCGTTATGGGTGGGGATGACGACACTGATCATGGGATTCTCCTTCCCTCCACCCTATCCGCCGGGCCCCACCGCCGACCATCCTGAAAAGACACCAGATTGCGTAAACTTTGCTTAGTGGGTCATCGCATACAAAATGTAGTTGATCCCGAAGCGATAGGCTAAAGCGGTCATTTTTTCTGGGTATTCGGGCATGTCGGCGTGCTCCCAGGCGTCGCCGACGTCCTGGTTGAAATTGACGGCCACCACCATCCTCCCCTTTTCATCGTAGATGGCCCGCCATTGGGGCCCCATCGCTTGGGGGCTGACGCCGATGAGCCCGTCGGCGCCGCGCCGCAGGTGGCGGAGGCCGGGAATGAAGGTCCGTTCAGTGATGTCATAGACGACGTGGAGGACGGGGTCGCCATCGGGGATGTCGACGATCATCCGGTCCGGAAAGACCCTCGCCATCGTCTCGCGGAAGGCTTCCCATTCGCGGTCGCCGTAGAAATCGTCGGTGACCAGGAATCCGCCGCGGTTCAGGTACTCGCGCAACTGCTTCACTTCAGCGTCGCTGAGATCCCAGTAGCCGACCTGGGTGGCGTAGACCCAGGGGTAGTCGAAGATGCGGTCGTCCGTCAACGGGAGATGGAGCGGTACGCCATTGTCGATGCGGGTGAGCCGGCGGACGCCTTGCGCGAAGTGGGCGTCGGCTTCCGGCCAATCCTGCCGCCACCATCCGCGGCCACCGCCGAAGCGCCGCAGACCGGGCAGATCCCGGTATTCGAGCCGGACGAAGTGAAAGCCCCCCGACTCCGGAAAAGCAGCTTCCCGCTCGCCCCACTGCGCGTGCAAGGCGACCGCCACCACCGCCAGCCGGAGCGCGCGTCTCATGGCCGGCGGATTCCCCGGCTGGTTAAGGCCCGGACGCGTTCCACCAGCACAGCCAGATCCAGCGGTTTCGCGAGGGTCTCGTTGGCGCCGAGCACCTTCGCCATCCGCAAGTATTCGCCGCTGCTGAATCCCGAAATCGCGAGAATCTTCATTTGCGGATACTCCCGGCGGGCCTGCGCGATCGTCTCGATGCCCTCCTGCCCCGGCATGACGAGATCGGTGATCAGGAGATCCACAGGTTCGGCTGCCAACTTCGCGATCGCCCGGCCGCCATCTTCACACACGCTCACGGCAAAGCCGGCGTCCGTGAGCGTCTCCCGCAACAGTTCCCGCAGGCCCGCCTCGTCATCCACGATCAGCACACGGCAGGGACTGGGCTGCGCCAGCAGCACGGAACGGACCTTGCGGGCGAGCGCATCGGGAGAGAAGGGCTTGGCCAGGAAGTTTAGACCTTCATCGAGGACGCCCTGGTGCACGATCGAGTTTTCGGTATAGCCGGAGACGAAGAGCACGCGCAAGCCGGGACGGCGCTCGCAGAGAAACTCCGCGAGGTCGCGCCCGTTCAGCTTCGGCATCACCACATCCGTCAGGAGCAGTTGCACCTCGCCGCTGTGCCGCTCCGAGACGACGATCGCATCGGGCCCATCGACGGCGACGAGGACGTGGTAGCCAAGATCGCGGAGCACGCCGGAGGCGTACTCCCGCACGGCCACATCGTCTTCCACCAGCAGGATGGTTTCGCTGCCTCGCAAGTCATCGCCTACAGTTTCGGTCCGTGGTTCCGGGGCCGCCTCGCCCGGCGCGCTGGGCAAGTAAACCTTAAAGCGGCTGCCCACGCCGACTTCGCTGTACACGCTAATGTGGCCGCCGCTCTGCTTCACGATGCCATAGACGGTAGCCAGGCCGAGGCCGGTTCCCGCTCCCATGTCTTTCGTTGTGAAGAACGGGTCGAACACCCGTTGCAAGACCTCGGCGGTCATTCCGACCCCGGTATCGGAGACGCTCAGCGCCGCGTAGTCGCCGGGCGCCACATCCGGATGCTGCCGGCAGTATTCGGGAGTCAGTACCGCGCGGCTCGTTTCGATGGTCAAGCGCCCGCCCCGCGGCATCGCATCCCGGGCGTTGATGGCCAGGTTCAGGACCACCTGCTCAAACTGCGACGGGTCGATGCGGACGTTCCCGGTATCCGCGCCGGGGTACCAGGCCACTTCGATATCTTCCCGGATGAGACGTTCGAGCATTGGTGTTACCGCTTCGACAAGGCTGTTCATCGAAACCGTTTTCGGCTGCAGGACTTGTTGCCGGCTGAAGGCGAGTAGCTGGGCCGTCAAGGCCGCGGCGCGTTCGCCCGACTTCAGGATGTGGTTGAGCGGCCGCGCGACCGATTCGTCATCGGCAAAGCGCCGCTGCAGCACTTGGGAGTATCCGTTGATGACGGTCAGCAGGTTGTTGAAGTCGTGCGCGATGCCGCCCGCCAGTTGGCCGATGGTCTCCATCTTCTGCGCCTGCCGCAGCTGCTGCTCGAGGCCGAGGCGTTCGGTAACATCAACGGCCAATACCAGCCGGGCTCTCCGATTCGCGAACGGGATGCGATCGTTGTAGATCTCCATCGTGAGCAGACGTCCCGACTTCGTCCGGTGACGCCACAGACCGGCATACTCCAGGCCCTCGGGGGCGCTGGCCACCTTCGCTTCCAGCTTGGCCACCTCCTCCGGCGGGCGGATCAGGCGCACGGTTGCCCCGAGGAGCTCCTCCCGCGCGTATTCGTACTTGGTCACCGTGGCTTGATTGACCGCCAGAAACTCCAGGGTCTCGATGTCGAACACCCACATCGGCAGGGGATTCCGCTCAAAGAGTAATTGATAGCGGCCTGCCAGTTCTTCCAGTTCGCGGCTGGCTCGCCGGGCGGCGGTGACATCCTGGAGATACACGTCCAACCCCTGCGGGGTGGGAAAGGCCCGCACGTCCAGCCACCGGTCTTGCGGCATGACGTGCTCTTCGAAGTGAACCGGTTTGCCCTCGGTGACGGCGCGGTGATAGACGCTGTAGTAGGTTCCATCCACCGCGGCCGGGAACTCCTGCCAGAGGTTTCGTCCCAGCAGATGGGAACGGGGGTGGCCGAGTAACTTTTCGGCTTCGGCATTGAGATAGACGAAGCGCCACTCGGCATCGAAGGACATGAAGGCATCCGTCGTGGCCTCCAGGGTCTCCTGCAGCCGTTCGGCTAAGTTCCTCTCCGCCGTGATGTCCCGAGCGATGCCGTAAATCGTGCCATCCTCGGCAAGCGGCATGCTCGACCACGCCAGGCGGCAGGACCCACCGCCTTTCTTCAGGAACCGGTTTTCGAACGGCGCGGGAGCGCCGCCGCCGACCAGGCGGTCCACTTCAGCGAGCGTCCGCGCGCGGTCCGTCTCGTCGACGAAATCGAGAAAGGGCCGGGCGATCATCTCCTCCGGGGTCCATCCCAGGACGCGTTTAAAAGCCGGATTGACTCGTTGAAAGCGTCCCTCCTGGGAGGCAATGCAGATCAGGTCATTTGAGATGGTAAACAGGCGCTCCAGTTCGAGAGACAGCATGCGCCTTTCGGTGACGTCCTGCACGGTTCCCGCGACGTACCAGGGCTGGCCATCGGCGTTGTGAATGAGTTCCCCGCGTTCGGCGACCCAGCGGACAGTTCCGTCCGGGCGAAGGATGCGGTGCTCCCAACGTAACTCCTCTCCTGCGAAGGTCCTCTTTTGCAGGGCCGCGGCCTGTGCCCGGTCGTCCGGGTGGACCGCGGCCAGGAACGTCGAGTAAGTGACCGGCGTGCCGGGGGGAATCCCGAAAATCTCAAAGACGATCGGGGACCAGCGTAACTCCTCGGTCGCTATCAGTGACCGCCACTTACCGACGGCGGCGAGGCGGGCGGTCTCGAGCAGGTCCTGGTTGCGCTGTTCGAGGGCGGCTTGCCGGGCGAGTATCCGTAGAATCAGCCGCTCGTTTTCCGACCACTGCCGGGGCTCGCGATCATAGACGGTCAGGGCGCCGTCCGACTCGGGACAAGGCTCCGAGGCGGAGCAGGCGAAGGTCTCCGTCGGGTCCGTGGCAGCGGGAAACCGGGCTACCACGCGGCCGCCTTCGGTAACCATACTCACCGGCGCCGCACATAACTTGGCCGCCAAGGCAGTCAAGTCGTCTAACCCTGGGCCGAAGCTAACGGGATCCAAACGCGAGAGGCGCTCCATGAGTGGCTTTGAGTATACCCGTTGTTCTTGCCGCGTGGCGGTGGCCGGTGATCGAACGGCCGCCGATTTTTCGCCCGTTGGGATATGCGATCCTCCCGCCCGCTACCAGCCCTTTCTCCCCGTTACGCCAGCATCAATGGCGGCGTCCTGGCCGCCGGTGGCTTGTGCCTAATCCTCCTGATGAGCGGCCTGATCATCCTGTTTACGCAGGTGATTCTGGGCTACCCGACGATCGTCGGGCAAATGGGGTTCACCGGTGGTCCGGTGGTGGCAGGGGTCATCCTGATGCTATTCGCCGCCATTCTGGCTTTCGGCTTGGCCGCTCTCTATAGCGGCGTTTGGCAGATTCGTCATAAACGCCGGCATCCGCGGATGCTCGTAGTGGCCGAGTACGCGTTCACGGGGCTGGCCATCCTGGGAACGCTCGCCTGCCTCATCAGCGTCTTCGCTGACGACTAAAAAACAGTGGCGGAGAAGGCGGGATTCGAACCCGCGGTACCCTTTCGAGTACACACGCTTTCCAAGCGTGCGCCTTAAACCACTCGGCCACCTCTCCGCAAAACGAACCTTTAGTTTACCGCGTTCCGATACAGGAAGTCACGCACCCGGAGATACCATTCCGCGGCTAAATCCTTCTGCCAGGTCTCGACCGGCGCCGCGCACCACGCCTCCCGCTCGAGTGGGACCCCACCCGCCTTGAGCGCTCCGTCCGCCGCCGCTCCCATCTTCTTGGCTAACGCCATATCCTGCAAGACGTTCCGGTGCTGCAGCAGACGAACCGTCGCCCGCTCCGGCTTGAACTGAGCGGGCAACTGGCGGCAAAGATGATCCCGCCACGGGCTGATCATGACGGCGTCGGCGCGGGCGGCCACCGCCGGTTGGCCCCAGAATCGGGGAGTAAACGCAGGCACGGTGGCCCACTGCACCCGGATTTCCATCGGATAAACGATCCAGCGGTCACCCACCCAAACCTGCGGCTCCACCTTGATCCGCCGCACCGGGGCGCCGCCGTCCACCCAGAGATCCAACCAGTAACTCCGCACCTCCGGCCGTTCCGTATGCCCTTTGACGGGCATTTCGACCTTGGTCAGTTCGTCGGGCATTCCGGCCGCGTCATGGCCGACCTGATACAGCACGGCGCGGGCCGCGTTCTCCGGGTTTTGGCCCACCTCCAGATACCAGTCGACGCCAGCCGGCACGGAGATCGTCAGAAAATAGGAGGCGTAAGCGTTGCGGGCCACCGCGGGAGAGAGGATCTCCCGCGGCCGCTCCACCTTATCCACGGCAACTACTTCCCCGTCCGGGCCGGGGCGCTGGAACTCGCTGCGGACCCGGAGGTCCTGCCCAAGCGCCAACGCCGCGCTGCCCAACGCTACTGCCAGCCAGCTTCGCATCAGCCCAGATCGTACTTCTCGATGTGGACCGCCGGATCGCCCTTGACGAGCACCGGCTTCTTGAAGATCCCTTCGAGCTCTTCGAGGTACTGGTTCTTATGCGACTTGAGCACTTTGGCCACTTCGGGATGGACGCGGAGCATAACCTCCTTGCCATCCACCGCCCGGGACAGCTTCTGGGACTCGGCCAGAATCTCCCCGATCACGGTCTGCACGCTCTTCACCGTGCCCGAGCCTTCGCAGTACGTACACGGCATGCACAGGCTGCGTTCGAGCGACTGCTTGACGCGTTTCCGCGTGATCGCCACCAAGCCAAAGTCATTGAACTGCAGGATCTTGTACGGGGCCCGGTCGACGCGCATGGCCTCTTCCAAAGCCTGCATCACCTTCTGCCGGTTCTTCCGTTCGTCCATGTCAATGAAGTCGACCACGATGATGCCACCGAGGTCGCGCAGCCGGATCTGGCGGACGATCTCTTTCACGGCCTCCGTGTTGGTCTTCACAATCGTGTCTTCCAACCGGTTCGACTTGCCGACGTACTTGCCGGTGTTGATGTCGATGGCCACGAGCGCTTCGGTCTGATTGATGACGATATAGCCACCCGACTTCAGCCACACCTTCGGACGCAGAGCCTTTTCGAGTTCCGCCGTGATATTGAAGGTGTCGAAGATCGGAACCGGCCGGGTCCAGAGCTTCACCTTGTTCACGAGCGCCGGCTGGAACCGCTGCACGAAGTTCACCGTGCTCTCATACAACTCTTCGTTGTCGAGCCAGATGGTCTTATAGTCCGTCGTCAGCTGATCGCGGAGGGTACGCTGGACGATGTCGAGATCGTGGTGCACCAGCAGGGGCGCGGGGCGCTTCTCGGCCTTCGAGCGGATATCCAGCCACAGGTTGTAGAGGAAGTTCATGTCGGCGGCGAGTTCCTCTTCGCTTTGCCCTTCCCCGGCGGTCCGGATGATGAAACCGCCCGGCATGCCGGTGCGGTGAGTCTGCAGAATCCGCTTCAAGCGGAGACGCTCTTCGTCTGAGCCGATCTTCCGGGAGACCCCGTTATGATCGGTGGTCGGCATGTAGACGCAGAAGCGACCGGGCAGCGCGATGTGCGAGGTGATACGCGCACCCTTGGCGCCGATCGGTTCCTTCGAAATCTGAACCAGGATCTCCTGGCCCGGCTTCAGCAGGTCGGTGATCTGCGGCATCGGCGGCCGTTCCCGGCGTTCCCGGTCGCCGGAGCGCTCGCTGCGCTCGGTGCGTTCCGGGCGTTCGGACCGTTCCGGACGTTCGGACCGTTCCGGACGCTCCCGGACTTCGGCCGGGGCAGCGGCGGCAGCGGCGACCACCGGCGGCGCATTCGGATCCTCAATCTCGTTCCCCCGCTCCCTCGGGCCACGGCGACGGCCGCGCGAGCGGCGTCCACGGGCCTGGAACCGGGAGTTCCGGTCGCGATCGCGGAGAGCAGCGGTCAGGCTTTGGGGCTGGCGGGCCGGCTCCGGTCCCTCCTCGTCGCCTTCGGCGAGTTGGACGGGCTCATCGCCGTCTTCGTCATCGGCTTCGTCATCGCCCAGCGGCGACTCTTCGGCAGCGACAGCGGCCTCGGCGGCGGCCTGCGCGGCGTCGAGTTCATCCTCTTCCTCTTCGATGTCGGCGTCGAGCTCTTCGCGCGCCTCTTCGATGGCGGCTTCTTCGTCGGCTTCGAGGTCCTCTTCGATGCTGTGCGTGAGCTCGATGGGCGCCTCGGCCACGGGCTCCGGTTCGGAGACGGGCGCGACGGCAACGACGATGGGCGGCGGCTCGGGGGCCTCCTCGGGTACGACTTCGGCCATCGGTTCGGCTACGGTTTCGGCCACCGGTTCGGCTGCGGCTTCGACGGGCGGAACTTCGGGTTCAATCTGAGCCAGGACCTGCTCGACAACCGACTCGTTTTCGAGCTTCGCGGCGACCGGCTCGACCACCGCTTCGTGAGCGACGATGGGCGGGCGGACCGGCTGTTGCCGGCGGTACTTCGCCAACGACTCGCCGGGGAGCACAATCGGCTCGACCAGCGACGGCGCCCAGATGGAGCCGGTCGAGGGCGTCTCTACAGCGGAGATGGTCTCGACCGCTTCCGGCGCATCTTCGGACTCGGCGTCGAGCGACGGACCTTCGTCGGCGTTGGCCTCGCCGTTGGCTTCGGCGCTGGCGTACTTCGATTCCGGCAAGTTCCCGGATCCCCGTTCCCGGCGTCCGCGGCGGCGGCCCCGGCGGCCTCGGCCCCGGTCGCGGTCTCCGCCGCGATCGCCCCGGCGGCCCTCTTCGGTTGCGGGCGCGGCGCCGTCAGCGGCAACAATCTCTTCTTCGCCCTCGGCTTCTTCGAGCGGAGCAGCCTCGTCCAGAGCGGGCGCCGCAGCGGCCACGGGCGCTACCGGACGGCGTTCGCGGTCGCGGTCGCGATCGCGGTCCCGGCGGCCACCGCCGCCCGAACGTTCGCGCTCCGGCCGCGACTCCTCGCCGCCGACCTTGTCGAGGTCGTCATGGTGCTCTTCAAAAAAGTCGGAGACGTACAAAAACGCGTCCCGTTCCAATCCGAGGTCCACAAACGCCGATTGCATACCGGGCAATACCCGGGTCACGCGGCCTTTGTGAATGCTCCCGGCGAGCGAGTATTCATTCGCCCGCTGAAAATACAGTTCAACTAACTGATCATCTTCAAGAATCGCCACCTTGGTTTCGTGGCGGTTCGATGAGATTACTAACTCTTTGCTCATCGCTCACTCTCCTCACGGAGCAAGCGGCCAAACGGTACGGCGCAAGTAGGGCAAGAATGTCACACGGGCGGCTACAGAGCCGGGCCACGCGGAAAATGGAATCCGGTATCAAATCTTGGTCTGTCCTCTACGCCGGAGCTGCGTCTGCCGCTGCTTCCAGTTCGATTCGTCAATTCACAAAACGCCGGAGCCGCACGTTGTGCACGAGCCCCAGCATCATAAAAACGCTCAGCATGCCGGATCCGCCGCTGCTCATGAAGGGAAGCGGAATGCCCGTTACAGGCATCCGGCCCACTACCATGCCAACGTTCACCAGCATGTGAAATAGCAATAATGCGCAAATCCCCATGCAGATATACATCCCCGCGCGGTCAGGCGAGGTCTGTGCGTTCTGCACGATCTGCATCAACAACAGAAAATACAACCCTAAGACGACAACTACGCCGACAAATCCGTGTTCCTCGGCAAACGCCGAGAAGATAAAGTCCGTATGGGGTACCGGCAGGAACTGCAGACGGGTCTGTGTCCCCTGCGTCACCCCTTTGCCCCACATGCCGCCGTTCCCGATCGCAATCTTCGATTGGATCACCTGGTAGCCTTCGCCCTTGGGGTCCCGGCTGGGATCGAGAAACGTTTCAATGCGGCTCTTCTGATAGTCCTTCAGCAAAAACCAACTCGACGGAATCAACACCGCCACCACGATACCCAGGATGAGCGCATACTGCCACCGGAGCCCCGCGAGGAATATCCCCGTGGCGAGTATCGGCAGGTACGTGAGAGAGGTGCCCAAATCCGGCTGCTTCATTACCAGTAACATTGGCAACCCGACCAGACCGATCAGCTTCAACAGATCCCGCCAATGCAGCACATCTGTCTTCAGCTCCGTTAGGAACCGGGCCACCATCAGAACTATGACAATCTTAGCGAATTCCGAGACCTGCAGGAGTACACCCCCCGGAAGTGCTATCCAACGCCTTGCGCCGAACACTTTCGTGCCAATGACGAACGTCAGCAGCAACAGCACCACGATTCCGGCGTATAGCACCGGCACCTGCCCCAAGAGAGTGTGGTAGTCGATCGAACTGATCAGCCACATCAGGAGCAAGCCCAACACCACCCACGCCACCTGCTTCCACCACGCGTTGTGCCACTTGGTCCCTTGCGTCGCGCTGAAGATTTGCAAAATCCCCAGGCCGCAGATGAAGAGCGACAGCAGCAGCAACGCCCAATCGAGATCCCGCAATGTCCGGTAGGAGGCCATCAGTTTACCGCAAACCCCTTTTGGCCCAGGGGGGCCATGGCCAGGGTCGGCACCCGCTGTACATTGCGCGCCTTCTTATCAAAGTAAACCTTCATCACGTCCCGCACCATGGGTCCGGCCAGGTTGCCATGCTCCCCATTTTCAAAGAGCGCCGCCACCACGATCTCCGGGTTCGTCCGCGGCGCGAAGCCGACGAACCAGGCGTTGTCCCGCAGGTCCTTGGCCACCACCGATCCCCGCGCCCGGACATCGTATCCGTACAACTGCGCCGTACCCGTCTTTCCACACACGTCAATTCCGGGCAGCCGGGCTACGCCGCCGGTGCCGCCAAGATTCACAACGCCATACATGCCATAGACGACGCTGCCGACATTGGCGGGATCCACGGAGAGCTTGTGCACCTCCCGCTTGTTCGGATCTTTGACCAAATGCGGCCGGCTCCAGATGCCGGCGTTGGCAATGCCGCCAATCATCACGGCTAACTGAATCGGCGTCACGTTGACATAGCCCTGGCCGATGCCGACGTTCACGGTGTCGCCGCCCATCCACTTCTGCCGCAGCGTCCGCGCCTTCCATTTCGAAGAAGGCATCAGCCCCTTGCCTTCAAACGGGAGGTCGATGCCGGTCTCTTTGCCCAGGCCCAACTGCTCGCCGTACTCATAGATCTTGTCAATGCCCATCAGGTTCGCGGCGTTATAGAAATAGACGTCGCAGCTCTGCGCCATGGCCCGTTGGAGGTTGACGGTCCCGTGGCCGTTCCGGGCGTGGCAGCGGAAATACCGGCCATAAAACTGGATGCCGCCGCTGCACTGAAACGTCGTCTTGTCGTCGATCACCCCGGCTTCCAAGCCGGCCAGCGCCACGAGGGGTTTGAAGGTGGATCCCGGGGAGAAGTTCGATTGGATAGCCCGGTTGAACATCGGCTTGTCCGGGTTGAGGACGATCTCGTCCCAATCCTTGCGCCGGATCCGCCCGGCGAACTTGTTCGGGTCATACGCCGGACGGCTCACCATCGCGAGGACTTCGCCGGTGCGAACGTCCAACGCAACCACCGCGCCCTTGCGGCCTTCGAGGGTCATTTCGGCGACGATCTGCAGATCGAGGTCGATCGTCAACTGGAGACTGCGGCCGGGGATCGCATCTTTATAGCCGATCACCTCCCGCTCGTTGCCCTTCGAATCGACCACCGACTGCCGCTCGCCGTCGGTGCCCATCAGGATGTCGTTATACTGCCGCTCAATGCCCGCCTTGCCGATCACATCGCCCTGGTTGTACTTGGCGAAGTCCGGCAGGTCGAGCTCGTTCTCCGTCACTTCACCGACGTAGCCGATGACGTGCGCCAGCAGGTTGTCCTTCGGATAGAGCCGGTGCTGCACGTGGGCCAGTTCGAGTTCAGGGAACGTGTCCGGATCGTTGTGGCTTTCGACGAAGGCGATTTCGGCCGGCGTCATCTCTTCTTTAATGACAATGGCCCGGTACTTCGGCACCGACTTCCAGCGGCGCAACCGGGCCACGAGATCTTCGAGATCCAGATTGAGTCCGGCCGCGATGGCCGGCAGGTGCTCCTCTTTCAAATTCTCGCGGGAGAGAATCACCGAGAACGAAGAGTGATTGTCGACGATGACGCGCCCCTCGCGGTCGAGGATCTTGCCCCGCGCCGCGAGCATGGGCGTCGATTTGATCCGGTTCCGGTCCGCGGCTTCGGTGTAGATTTCGTTTTCCTGCACCTGCAGGTTCCAGAATCCCGACAGGACAAACAGGAAGACCGAGACGATCACGTACTGGAAAAACGCGATGCGTCCCGCCGCGAAGGTCGTGTCATCGCGAAGGACAGCCGGGTCTAGTTTTTCGTGCTGAGTTGGATCGTGCAGGTGCTGCGACACGCGGGGGAAAACTCTCTTCCTAGTCTACTGGCAAACTACGTTCGCTCGCGCAGTCGATCGAGGATCAGAAACAGGGGGACAGCCACAAGCGCATTGAAAGCGCCAAAAAGTAACGTCTGCAACAGATCGAAGGTGATGTTCTGGCCCAGCAGAGCCCGGCCCAGCACCCAGAGAAAGAACTGGTGGAAGAAGAAGAAAAAGAAGCTCAGCACCAGCCGGACGGTGATGTTCTGCACGTCGAACCGCAGGCTGACCGACGCCGCGAAGTAGCCCACCAGCGTTTTAACGATGCCGAATACGCCGATGTAGTGATTTGACATCGAATCCTGCACGAGGCCGATGGCGGCGCCGATGAGCGTACAGGTCACCGGCTCCCGCCGCATCAGGGAGAAGTACACGGTGACGAGAAGCGGCAATTCGAGATAGGAGAGGTGCCGGAAGAACAGCGGGATGTTGACTTGGAACAGGATCGCCAGCAGGGGTACGACCACGAGCCAGTAGGGCCGGTAGCGGGAGATCTTGCTGCGCCGCGGGTTGTCGATCAGGATCTGGTTGCTGAGTTCCGACATGGCGTTAGGGCTGGCTCGCCGCCGGAGTGGGCGGGGCCGTCTGGGTGGGCTGCGGCTTGGGTTCGGGGGGCTTCACGGGAGGGACGAAGAGTGGAGCGGCGGGGCGGGAGACCTGCGCGGGGTCCATATTGAAGTTTGGCAGACGGGAACCGGCGTTGCCGAACTGCACGCCCTGCACCTCGCCGATCCGCCGGATCTTTTCGCGCAGCCGGTCGGCGTCCGTGGACAACGCGGGCTGGCCATCGGCCGTCGTCGCGCCGGTGGTTACGGGCTTGGTGGTCTCCGGGGGCGGAGGCGTCATAACAAACACTGGCCCCTCTGGCGACAAGGTGCCTTCCGGGATGGCCGAATGGACCCCTTCGAGCACCACCAGCACCTCTTCAAGACCGCGCATCAGGCCGCTCGGGTCGAGATAGATCTCCTTGAACGCCAGACCGGCCTTGACGATCTTCGCCTGACCGGCCGGGAGGCCTTTGGGGAAGACGCGATCATCGCCGGAGGTGAAGAACCACTCGCCCTCCTCCACCTTCACTTCATTCTGCACCCAATCCACCTGTACCTGGCTGCGTCCGAGTCCTTTCAAGGTGCCGGGCACGCGATTCTTCTGCGAGATGACGCCGGCGGCGAAGGTGGGATCCGTAATCAGCAGCACCTGCGCGGCGCCCGGAAACACGAACGTGACCTTGCCAACGATGCCGTCCGGCGTGATCACCGGCATGCCGCGCTGCACCCCGTCGCTTTTGCCGCGGTCGATAAAGACGACCTTTGAATTCGCGCCGGTTCCCGTGCCGATTACCCGCGCGGCGACGGTGCGGCTGCGGCTCCGCTCCTGGAAGACCGCGAGGGACTTCGCCCGGTCGGCGGTAGAAAGCTCCGACTTCAGGAACTGGTTCTCGAGCTTCAACCGGTCGAGTTCGGCCTGCAGCTGCAGGTTCTGCTGATTGACCCCGAAGAGTACGAAATACCGTTCCACGACGCCGATGGTGCCCGACCGCAGCGCCTCCAGGCCCTTCGCGAGGGGGGAAACGGCGGTGACGGTCCACATCCGCAGGAGGGTGACGTCTTGGTTCGTCCGTACCTGATAGGCCAGGAGAATGAGCTGCGCGGCTACCACCACGACAAGCACGGCCAAATTGCGGTACCGGCTGAACATACAGGATGACGCGGAAGGGTTATTCGATGGCGATGCGGCGCAGGAGCTTGAAGTCGGTCAACATTTTGCCGGTTCCCAGCACGACGCTCGCCAGAGGATCTTCGGCAATCGAAACCGGCAAGCCGGTCTCTTCGCGGATGCGCTTATCGAGATTCTTCAACATGGCGCCGCCGCCCGAAAGGACGATGCCCCGGTCGCTGATGTCGGCCGAAAGCTCCGGCGGGGTCCGTTCGAGCGCGACGCGGATGGCGTTCATGATGGTGGCGACGCATTCAGAGAGGCTCTCGCGAATCTCGGTGTCGTCGATGGTGATCGTCTTCGGGACGCCTTCAATCAGGTTGCGGCCCTTGATCTCCATGGTCAACGGCTTATCGAGCGGATAGGCCGAACCCACCGTCATCTTGATCTGCTCGGCGGTGCGTTCGCCAATCAGCAGGTTATACTTGCGCTTCAGGTACTGCATGATGGCGTCGTCCATCTCGTTGCCGGCGACGCGCACCGAACGGGAGTAGACGATACCGGAGAGCGAGATGACCGCGACGTCCGTGGTGCCGCCGCCGATATCGACGACCATGTTGCCGGACGGCTCCGTGATGGGCAAACCGGCGCCGATCGCCGCCACCATCGCCTGTTCCACGAGAAAGACTTCCGAGGCTTTGGCGCGGTAGGCGCTATCGATCACGGCCCGCTTTTCCACCTGCGTGATTTCGCTCGGCACGCCGATGACGATCCGCGGATGGACCAGCATCTTCCGGCCATGCGCCTTTTGAATGAAGTAGTTGAGCATCCGCTCGGTGACTTTGAAGTCAGCGATGACGCCGTCCTTCATCGGACGGATGGCCACGATGTTGCCCGGCGTGCGGCCCAACATCTCCTTGGCCTCCTTTCCGACGGCCTCCACTTCGCCGTTGTTCTTGTTAATGGCGACGATGGAGGGTTCATTCACAACAATCCCCTTGCCCTTGGCGAAGACCAACGTGTTGGCCGTTCCAAGGTCGATGGCAAGGTCGGAGGAGAAAAGGCTAAACAGGGAACGCAGATTCATGAAAAACGCTAGCCTCAGGGTAGCATAGACGGCTCTTTCTTTTCAGTAAATTACAGCGGTATTTGCTTATCGAACGGACAAAGCGAGCCGCTTCATCCGGTCAAAGACGAACTCAAGCGCCGTCCGGTGGCGGGCCGGATCCGCCACCTCCACCCCGCGCAGGTGCTCAGTAATCTCCTCGGCCGCCGGGACTATCGGCGGGAAGCGGCGGCGCATCGCCGCCAGAAAGGCGGCCCGGCGGGGCCAATCCCCAGCCCCGAGCGCGACGTCCACCCACATGGCCACCTGACCGAGGGTTTGGCAGCGGCCGACACCGGCGGCGGCGCCGGGTTCGCTCTCCATCTGCCGCAGGGCGGCCTCGAGCCCACTGTACCAGGGGGCCTTCCAATCCACCCGGCGGCGTTCCATCTCTTCGCGGATCAGGATATGCTGCACGGCGTCGAGAGAGTGGACGCTGAGGCAGGCCGCCTCCCCGCCGGTGTAGGCGGGAGCGGGGTGGCGCTTTGCTTTCAACCAGATATGGCCGAACTCGTGGGCGATGACCGCCTCTTCGGCGGCGCCGGAGCCGGCGAGTAGCGGATTGATCAGCACGAAACTCACCCGCCCGTCCGTCCCGATGGCGTTCACCGTCATGGCCTGCGCCCCTTTAAACTGCGAAACGAAGCCATTTTGGTCCGTAAACGGCGTCAGCAGATCCCGGCGCGGCGTCTCCGGCGGCGGGGTCAAAACCGTCGTCTGCGAGTTCGCCGGCAGCCGCAGGAGCACCACGGCGATCCGGCCCACCCGCTCAATCTCCCGCTGCCAGTCCGCCATCGCCGGCGACAGGACCACGCTACAGACCAGAAAAAGTGCCCAACCCATCTGCTCTTTATTACACTACAGGCTTGATCTCCCGACGCCATCTTCTCGCCTCTCCCCTCGCTCTTGCCGCATGCAAGAAGGAGAAGGCTAACGGTTTTGACGGCTATGCGTTCGTGGCCAACCAGGAAGGTCAGGCGATCGCCGCCGTGGACCTGACGGCTTTCGCCGTGGCGAAACATATCCGGATCGACGGGCAACCCAAATCCGTGTTGGCGCACCCGACCCGCGACGCGGTCTACGCGCTCGGCACCGGCAACGGCGCGATTTATGAGATCGACCCGGCCCAGCTCGCCTTTCGCCGCAAGGTGACCGTCTCCTCCGACCTGCTTGACCTGCAGTTGACCGACACCGGAGAGCTTTGGGCGCTGAGCCGGTCGCCGCGCCGCCTGTTGCTGCTCGACCCGGAAACCCTGCGGCCGATTCGCCAGGTTCCCCTGCCCGCCGAACCGGTCTCGCTCCATCTCGCTCAACGCGAGCATTGGGCATTAGTCCTTTATAACGACCATCCTCCGACGCTGATTCAACGCGATGAAGGGCGGCATGTTGCGAAGTTCGAACTGCCCCATCCTCCCTCGCTCGCCGCCTTTCAGGGGAACGGCCGGGCGGTGCTTTTTGCCGCCCGCGAGGCGCAGATGCTCTCGCTGTACGAGTTGCCCAGCCTGCGGCTGATTACGCATCTGCCGCTGGCACTGAAGCCGGATCGCTTCTGCTTCAAGGGCGATGGCGGCCAGCTTTTCATTACCGGCGAAGGGCTCGATGCCGTCGTCGTCGTGTATCCCTACCGCGGCGAAGTGGCCGAAACCGTGCTGGCTGGCCGGGCGCCGGGCGCGATGACGGTGGCCTCCACCCCGGACGCGGATTTCCTGTTCGTCGCGAGCCCCTCCCGCAACGATGTCAGCATCCTCGACATTGTGACCCACAAGACGGTCGCGGTCGTGAGCGTGGGCCAGGACCCCGGTTTTCTTACCGTGACGCCGGACAATCAATACGTGCTGGTGCTCAACCGGGCAAGTGGCGATATGGCGGTGCTGCGGCTCAAGTCCATCGTGCCGAACCGTAACAAAACCGCTCCGTTGTTCACTATGATTCCAGTGGGCTCGCGGCCAGTTCAAGCCGTGGTCCGGGCCGTTTGACACCTTTTCCGATGGTTCTCCGCGCTAGGGAATAAGATGAGACTTCTCGCCACCGTGCTGCTCCTCGCCGCTCTCGCCGCCGCGCAGGGCGTGGACTTTGTGGGATCGTACGCGAGCAGCGAACTGCGGCTGGAGGTGCGGCGCGCCGGGCTGGGGATCGTGACGGGCGAGATGGAGATCCAGGGCCAGCGGCTGCCGGTTAAGGCGACCGTGGAAGGGGCCACTCTGCGGGGATCGTTCGAAGCCGGCGGGAAGTTGTTTCCTTTTACGGCGACCCTGGCCGGAAACCAACTGCGGCTGGTGAGCGAGGGGCATGAGTATCTGCTGGCGCGGGCGGGGGCGATGGCGGCGGGTCCCGTGCACCGGCACGCGAGCGGCTTCACGGTGCAACCCCCGGCGGGATGGTCGGCCGCCGATCGGGACCAGGGCGTGATGATGCGGCCGCCGGACGCCGCGGCCGAAGAGGTCTACCTCGCCCTGCTGCAGGAAGGATATAGCCCGCAGGAGGAGACCGCTTCGGTGCGCCAACTGAGCGAAGCATTCGTCAAGAACGCCACCAATGTCCGGCGGGCGGGCGACCGCGAGACGATCCCTGGCGGGGCGGCTTACCATTGGGAGTTAGTAAACCCGCAAACCCGCCAACTGGTCGCGCTTTCGATCTACGTAGTTCCCCAGGGTAGCCGGGCCCACATTCTGGTGGCCGCCGGGCCGGCGGAGAGCGTGCGGGCGCGGCAAGCCGGTTTGATCCCGGTGGTGCGGTCGATTCAATATCAACCGCCGGCGCCCGGCGTGCTTTCGAACGTGACGAGGCCGTGGGATCAAAAACTTCGCGGCAAGGTGGTCCGGCAGTTCTGGGCCAGCCAAGGGATGTCGAGCGACAAAAAACATTATCTTAATGCCGATGGTTCTTACGCGTTCTGGAGCAGCAGCATGGTAAGCGTGGATGTCCCCGGCGCGAGCGCCGGCAGCATTGGCAAAGACAATCAGAGGGGCCGTTGGAGCATCGTCGAACGCGCCGGAGCCCCGTATCTGCAGGTAACCTATAACAGTGGAGAGTCGAAGCTCTTCGCCATCACCCAAGACAACACCAACTGGTACCTCAATGGCGAAAAGGCCTTCGCCGTGGAGCAGTAAGCCATGAAACTCTTCGCCCTTGTCCTGCTCGCCCTCCCGCTTGCCGCGCAGCCACCGCAGCGGGACTTGAAGTTTGAAGCGCCGAAGAAGGTCGCGCTGGTGATCGGTAACGGCAACTATCCGAAGTGGCCGCTGCGGAACCCGGCCAATGACGCCCGGGCGGTCTCGCAGGCGCTGACCGAGGTCGGCTTCAAGACGATCACGGCGATTGATGTGACGCTGCCGAATCTCGACCGCGCCGTTTCTTCGCTCGTCAGCCAGGTGCGGCAGGGCGACGTGGTGGCGTTCTACTACGCCGGACACGGCATTCAACTCGAAGGCGAGAACTACCTGGTGCCGGTGGATTTTGACGCCAAGGACGAGGCCGACGCCAAGTATGCGGCCTATGCCGCCTCGCGCGTGCAGGAGCGGATTGAAAAGGCCGGCGCCCGCGTGACGCTGGTGGTGCTCGATGCCTGCCGGAATAACCCGTTTGCGGCCACCCGTTCGACAAGCGGTGGCTTGGCCGCGATGGGCACCGGCAAAGGGACGTTGATCGCGTTCGCGACGGCGCCCGGCAAGACCGCGGACGACAATCCGAAAGGCAACAACGGGCTGTTCACGACGCATTTGATTACGGCGTTGCAGGAGCCCGGGCTGACGCTCGACCAGGTGTTCAACCGGGTTCGCGAACGGGTGCACAACGCCTCGGGCGGCCGCCAGGTGCCTTGGACGGTTTCGAGCGTCATTGGCGATATCTATCTCCGGCCCGGCGCCGGGGGCCAGGCCGCGCCGGCCGCCGAACCCGTGGCCGCCACGCCGCCGCCGGTGCAGAATCCGTTGGCGCGCATCATGGCGAACTCGGTGGCGCCGGGAAACGCGGCTCCTCCCGCGCCGGCTGCGAGTGTCCCCGACATTGCCGCCGGCAAGGCGGCTTACGAACGCGGCGACATGCAACAAGCCACCAGCATTGCGCAGGAGATTTTACGGATCGAACCGAATCACAAGGATGCGTTGATTGTGCTCTCCTACGTCTACTTCCGCAATGGGCAGTGGGATCTCTTTGTGCCGACGTCGGTGCAGGCGCTGCGCGCCGGGGCCGTGCTGCCCTTCGCCGTCGGCCATCATCACACGCTGACCGGCGCCCACGGCGCGAGCCTGACCGTTTCCCGCGAGCAGATCCAATTCCAAAACGTGGGCGGCAACTGCACGAGCAAAAACATCTCGGTGCCGCTCCGCAATCTCGTCTCGGCGCAACCGACGAGCAGCAACCAGGGCATCCCGTTCCTGAACCTGAAACTCACGGATGAGAAGGGGAAGGTGCAGAACTTCAACTTCGTGGACCCGACGACGCAGGTGCAGCCCAACCCCGATGGGCTGCCGATTCTGGTGAGCCCGCCGCGGGCACCGCAACTCGTGCAGGCGATCGCCGCAATTTTGAATCAGGCGAGACAGCCGTAGCGAAGTTTGCTATCCTACGAGTTCATGCGTTCCACGCACCACAGCCTGCATCCTCACCATCGCCATACGGCGGATGGGCAGGCTGGCCTGTAGCTTCGAGATTGATTCTCTAAAAGCTCCGATGACTTCCTCACCAGCCCGCCGTGAAACCGGCGGGCTTTTTCTATATGGACCTAGACTTTAAAAAATCGGACGGCCTCGTAACCGCCGTCATCCAGCACTACGAAACCAAGCGGATTCTCATGGTCGGCTACATGAACGAGGAATCGTTCCGGCTGACCGTGGAGCGGGGTTACGCCATCTTCTTTTCGCGCAGCCGCCAGAAGCTCTGGCTGAAGGGCGAATCCTCCGGCCATAAGCTGCTCGTCAAGTCCATCCAGACCGATTGCGACAAAGACGCGGTGCTCGTGATGGTGGACCCGGTGGGCCCCGGCGTGTGCCACGAAGGCTACGAAAGCTGCTTCTTCCGCACGCTGACCGATGGCGAGTGGCAGGTTTCCGAGAATCAAACGTACGATCCCAAGGCAGTCTATGACAAGTAACAAGCTCAAACTCGGCATTCCCAAGGGAAGCCTCGAAAACGCCACCATCGACCTGTTCCGCCGCGCCGGCTTCAACATCTCCGTTTCGAGCCGCAGTTACTTCCCTTCGATTGACGATCCGGAGATCGAATGCATGCTGATCCGGGCGCAGGAGATGGCGCGCTACGTTGAGGACGGCATCCTGGACGCCGGGCTGACCGGCCACGACTGGGTGAAGGAGTCCGAGGCGGATGTCGAGACGGTGGCCGACCTAGTCTATTCGAAGGCTAGCTTCGGCAAGGTGCGTTGGGTGCTGGCAGTGCCCGAGTCGTCCCCGGTGCAGAGCGTCAAGGACCTGGAAGGCAAGATCATCGCGACGGAGCTGGTGCAGTTCACCAAGAACTACCTGAAGGCCAACGGCGTGAACGCGAAGGTCGAGTTCTCGTGGGGGGCCACCGAAGTGAAGCCGCCGGTGCTGGCCGATGCGATCGTGGAGGTCACCGAGACCGGTTCTTCGCTGCGGGCCAACAAGCTGCGGATTGTGGAAGAGTTGATGAGTTCGAATACGCAGCTCATCGCCAACAAGACGTCCTGGGCGGACGCCTGGAAGCACCAGAAGCTTTCGGACATCCGCCTGTTGCTCGACGGCGCCATCGCCGCGTTGGGCAAGGTGGGCCTGATGCTCAACGTCCGGCGCTCTGATCTCGACAAAGTCCTGGCGACGCTGCCCGCCCTGAAGAACCCGACCATCTCGCAACTGAGTGACTCCGAGTGGGTGGCCGTGAATACGATTCTCGACGAGATTACGGTCCGTAACCTGATTCCGCGGCTGAAGGCGGCGGGGGCGCAGGGCATCGTCGAGTATCCGCTGAATAAGATCGTAATGTAAGGCGAGGCAATCATGATCAAGATAGTCGACGCGGGGCAAGTTACGAAGATACTGTCGCGGAAAGCGGCGCGGCTGGGCGAGGCGGAGGCCATCGTCAAGCCCATGCTCGAAGCCGTGAAGAAACGCGGCGACGCGGCCGTGATGGAGTACGCGCGTCAATTCGATTCGCTCGAGCGGAAGTCGCTGCGCGTGCCGGAGGAGGAGCTGGCGACGGCCGCGGCCGGCCTCTCCCCCGCGTTCAAGGCCGCGGTCAAGACGGCCTCGGCGAACATCCGCGCGTACGCCAAGCTCCAACTGCCGGTGGCGAAGTCCGTGACCGTCTCGCCGGGATTAAAGCTCGGGCAGATTGTCCGGCCGCTCGATACCGTGGCGGCGTACATTCCGGCCGGCCGCTATCCGCTGCCGTCGACGCTGTTGATGACCGTGATCCCGGCGCAGGTGGCCGGGGTGCCGAACATCTGCGTGACGTCTCCGCGGGTGGTGCCGGAGATATACGGCACGGCGTCGCTGTTGAAGGTGCCGAACGTATTCCAGATGGGCGGGGCGCAGGCGATTGCGGCCTTTGCCTACGGGACGAAGACCGTGCCGCGCGCCGACCGCATCGTCGGTCCGGGCAACATCTACGTGGCGGCGGCGAAGAAGCTGCTGGCGGGCGAAGTGGGCATCGACTTCATCGCGGGGCCGACCGAGATTCTGATGATCGCCGAAGAGGGCAACGCGGCGTGGATCGCGGCGGATATGCTGGCGCAGGCCGAGCATGATACGGACGCCTCGGCGGTGCTGCTGACGACATCGAAGCTGTTGGCGCTGGCGGTGCAGAGCGAAATCGAGAAGCAGTTGGGGACGCTTTCGACGGCGAAAACGGCCCGGGTCGCGATTGATAAGAACTCGGCGATTATCCTGATGGAGTCGGTTGATCAGGCCATTGAAGTGGCCAACCGCTTCGCTCCGGAGCACCTTTCGATCCCGTCGGCCTCGTGGTTGAAGCAGATTCGCCACGCGGGCAGCGTGTTTATTGGGCCCCACAGCCCGGAAGCCGCTGGCGATTATGCGAGCGGCCCCAATCACGTGCTGCCCACGAGCGGCGCCGCCCGGCTGCGCGGCGGCCTTTCGGCGGCGGACTACGTGAAGGTGATTTCGACGCAGGAGCTGAGCGCTTCCGCGCTCAAGAAGCTGACCCCGGCCGTGACGACGCTGGCCCGGGCGGAGGGTCTGGAGGCGCACGCGCGCTCCGTGGAGGTTCGCAGTGCCAAGTAGTTCGAAGCTGCGGCCGCGGCCGGCGGTCGAGAAGATGGCCCCCTACCATCCGCCCACCGGGGGACGGGGAGACAAGCTGCGCCTCGATTTCAATGAGAACACGATCGGGTGCTCGGAGAAGGTAACGCAGTTCCTGGTGGAGCACTTAGTCGAGAACGACTTGGCGGTGTATCCCGAGTACAACGAGGCGCGCAAGGAGTTAGCGGCTTACTTCAAGGTCGGCGAGAACGAGTTCGCCTTGACCAATGGCACCGATGAGGCGATTCAGGTTCTGATTAACACCTACGTCGATGACGACGATGAGGTGTTGATCCTGAAGCCGGCGTACGCGATGTATAAGTTCTACGCCGAGGTGGCCGGGGCGCAGGTTCGCGAGATCGCCTACCGGCCCGGCACGCTGGCCTTCCCGCTGCAGGAGCTGCTCGGCGCCATCCAACCAACGACCAAGGCCATTTTGATTTCGAACCCGAACAACCCGACCGGGACCGGGGTGGACCTCGATGGCGTGGTCCGCATCCTGAAGCGGGCGCCGCATGCGGCAGTGCTGATCGATGAGGCCTACTACGAGTTCTCCGGCGTCACGGCGCTGGGGATGCTCAAGGATTACCCCAACCTGTTCGTTTCGCGCACGTTTTCGAAGGTTTATGGCATGGCGGCGCTCCGGATCGGGTGCCTGTTTACGCAGGCGGCGAACGTGGAATGGCTGCGGAAGGCGCAGAGCCCGTACTCGGTGAACTCGCTGGCGGTGCTGGCCGCGCGGGCGGCGATCCGGGATCCGCAGTTCATTGAACGCTACGTCGGCGAGGTGCTGGCGGCGCGGGAGCTGCTGTATGTGGGTCTCGAGAAGCTGAATATTCCCTACATCAAGAGCCAGGGCAATTTCGTACTTACGCAGATGGGCGACCGCGCCATTGAGATTCGCGATGGCCTGCGGGAGCGCGGGGTGCTGGTGCGCGATCGGAGTTATGAGATCGCCGGCTGCGTCCGCATCACGGTGGGCACTCGGCCGCAAATGCGCATCTTACTCAAGGAGCTGGAGGATCTGTGGCGCAAGAAATGATTATTTTCGATATGGACGGGGTGCTCGTGGACGTTACCGAGTCCTATCGGGAAACTATTGTCCGCACGGTGCAGCACTTTACGGGGCAGACGATTGAACGCAGCTTGATTCAGCAGTACAAGAACGCCGGCGGCTGGAACAACGACTGGCAGCTTTCGCAGAAAATCGCCGCGGATCTCGGGGTGCAGGTGGAGTATCCGACGGTGGTGGAGTACTTCCAGCAGATCTTCTTTGGCGATGGCGACGGCGGCTTGATGGCCCGCGAACAGTGGATTGCGCGGCCGGGGGTTTTGGAAAGCCTTGCCGAACGTTACGAGTTTTCGATCTTTACGGGCCGGGAGCGAGCAGAGGCGCAGATGACACTCGACCGGTTCGCCCAGGGTCTGACGTTCGCTCCGATCGTGGGGGCCGACGACGTGCAGTACGGCAAGCCCGATCCCGAGGGCATGTTTCAGATCATGTCCGCGTTTCCCGGCCACGGCTTCGTCTATATCGGCGATACGGTGGATGACGCCCGCAGCGCGAAACTGGCCGGGGTGCCGTTTATCGGCATCGGCCATGGCGACACGGGCGCGCTGTTGCTCGAAGAGGGGGCCAAGAGTTTGATCCCCAGTATCAATGACCTGGAAGGAGCGCTGGCTACCCTATGAGAACCGCCACCGTTGAACGCATCACCAAAGAGACGCAGATCCGCGGCAAACTGAAGATCGAAGGTAAAGGCCGCTACCAGATCTCTACCGGCATCCGGTTTTTTGACCATATGCTCGAGCTCTTCACCAAGCACGGGGGTTTTGATCTGGAGCTGACGGCGACCGGGGACCTGGACGTGGATCAACACCACACCGTGGAGGATGTTGGTATAGCCCTGGGCCAGTTGTTCGCGCAGGCGCTGGGCGACCGGAAGGGCATTAACCGCGCGGGATACTTTGTGATGCCGATGGATGAGACGCTGTCTGTGGTGGCGGTGGATCTGGGGGGCCGGCCGGCGCTGGTTTATACGGATCTGGTGAAGGTACGGCTGGTGGGCGACTTACAGACGGAGTTAGTCCACGATTTCTTCGACGGGTTTGCCGTACACGCCGGGGCCAACGTCCATTGCAAGGTACTGTACGGCCGCAGCAATCACCACAAGCTCGAAAGCATCTTTAAGTGCTTTGCGCGCGCCATGAAGTTCGCAACGTCGAAAGACGCGCGCTTGAAGGACCAGCTGCCTTCGACCAAGGGGCTGCTCGAAGGGACCAAGGCATGAGCAAAGTCGTCGTATTTGACTATGGCGCCGGGAACCTGCGCAGCGTGCTCAACACGCTGGGGGCGATTGGGGCGCAGTATGAGTTAGTCGATGACGCCGAAGGGTTGGCGAAGGCGGAGAAGATCATCCTGCCGGGGGTAGGCCACTTCGGGCAGATGGTGCGGACGCTCGATGCGATGCGGGTGCGCAAGCCGCTGCTGATGCGGATTGCGGACGGAGTTCCCTTCCTCGGCATTTGCCTGGGATTGCAGGCGCTGTTTGAAGAGAGCGAAGAGGCGCCGGAGTTGCAGGGATTGGGCCTGTTTGCCGGGAAGGTGAAGCGCTTTCCGGACGATGCGCGGGTGCCGCATATGGGTTGGAATGAGCTGGAGGTGCGGGCGGGGTCGCGGCTGTTGCGGAATCTGCCGGAGCGGCCGTATCTGTACTTCGCGCATAGTTACTATGTCCCGGCGCATGAGTACGCCGCGGCGACTTGTATCTATTCCGAACCGTTCACCGCGGTTCTCGAACACGAGAATGTTTATGGGGTGCAGTTCCACCCTGAAAAATCCGGCGCGCTGGGGTTACAAATTGTTAAAAACTTCGTGGACCTTTGACACTATGCTGGCGAAACGCATTATTCCCTGCCTTGACGTGACGGCCGGCCGGGTCGTCAAGGGCGTCAACTTTGTCAATCTCAAGGACGCCGGCGACCCCGTGGAGCTTTCTGAGCGGTATAACACGCAGGGCGCCGATGAGCTGGTCTTTCTCGACATCACGGCCTCTTCGGACGAACGGAACACGATGGTGGACGTGGTGGCGCGGACGGCGCAGAAGGTGTTCATTCCGTTGACGGTGGGCGGCGGTTTGCGGTCCGTCGTCGATGCGCGCAAGATCCTGATGGCGGGCGCGGACAAGGTCAGCGTCAACACGGCGGCGGTGCGCGATCCGGGCCTGATTACCCTGCTTTCGAACGAGTTCGGCGCGCAGGCGGTGGTGCTGGCGATTGACGCGCGGCGGCGGCCAGGCGGGGGTGGCTGGAACGTTTTTACCAAGGGTGGCCGCGTGGACGAGGGGATGGACGCCGTCGCCTGGGCCGCCAAGGGGATGGAGTTGGGCGCGGGCGAGATTCTGCTGACGTCGATGGATACCGATGGGGTGCAGGACGGCTTCGACTGCGAGTTAACGGCAGCCGTTTCGCGCGCCACGCGCATCCCGGTGATCGCGAGCGGTGGGGCCGGCAAACCCGAACATTTTCTGAAGGTGTTGACCGAAGGAGAGGCCGACGCCGCGCTCGCCGCCAGTATCTTTCACTTCGGCACTTACACCGTGGATGACCTGAAAGAGTATCTCGACAAACGCGGTATTGTCGTGCGGAGAACCAAGTGATTCTACCCTGTATAGATTTGATGGACGGCAAGGTCGTCCAACTCGTGCAAGGCAAAGAGAAGGCCCTCGAAGGGGATGCCCCGGAGGTGATGCTCCAGAAGTTTGCCGGTTTCCCGGAGATCCAAGTGATTGACCTGGACGCGGCGCTGGGCAAGGGCGAGAACGATGCAATCGTCGAAGCGCTCTGCGCCAAGGCGCGCTGCCGGGTGGGCGGCGGGGTCCGCACGCCGGAACGGGCGGAGAAGTTGGTGGAACAAGGGGCGCACCGGGTGATTATCGGCACGTCAGCGTTCCGCGCCGACGGCCCCAACTACGCGCTGCTGTCGGATATGGTGGCGGCGGTGGGTCCGGAGAAGATTCTGATCGCCATGGATTCCAAGGGCGGCAAGATTACCGTCAAAGGCTGGACCGAGTCCATTAACTTCACGGCCGAGGAGTTAGTGACGCAGCTCGAGCCTTACTGCAGCGGCTTCCTGTGCACCTATGTGGATAAAGAGGGCATGATGCAGGGGACGGACCTTGATTGGTTCCGCCGGCTCCGCCAGGAGATGAGCCCCTCGCACGAGTTGACCGCCGCCGGCGGGGTGACCACGCTCGACGACGTCCGCGCCCTGCAGGCCATGAACGTTCATGCTGCGTTGGGCATGGCCATTTATACCGGCCGGATCGCGCTCGACGACCTTCGAAAAATGCTCTAGGATTGCCACTCATGTCTTCCCGCCTCGTTTGCTTCAACCCCGATTGCCGCGCTGAATACGCCTCCACGGAAGTCCTCTATGCGTGCACCAAGTGCGGCGGATTACTCGAAGCCCGGATCGACTATGACCGCGCCGCCGCTGCCGGCTGGAAGCAGCTTTGGCGGGAACGGCGGATGTCGAACGCGCCGCTTGATGCCTCCGGCGTCTGGCGTTACCGGGAGATGCTCGACCTGTTCGACGGCTTTGAACACGTAGTGACGCTGCGTGAAGGCAATACGCCGCTGCTACCGGGCGCGAAGGCGGCGGCCTACGGAGGGTTGGACCATGTGGTGTTCAAGCACCAGGGGTTCAATCCCACCGGCAGTTTCAAAGACAACGGGATGACCTGCGGGGCGACCCAGGCCAAGCGGCTGGGGCTTAAGCGGGTGGCTTGTGTTTCGACTGGCAATACGTCGGCTTCGATGGCGGCTTACGCCGCTACCTCCGGCCTCGATCCGATCATCTTCATTCCGAACGGCAACATCGCGTTTGGCAAGCTTTCGCAGGCGCTCGATTATGGGGCGAAGACGCTGCAGGTGGAGGCGAATTTCGACCAGATTCTGGCGCTGGTGCGGGAGTTGGCGGACCGCTTGGGCATCTATCTGCTCAACTCCGTGAACCCGTTCCGGATTGAGGGGCAGAAGTCGATTGTGATTGAGATGCTCGATCAGCGGGATTGGAAGGTGCCGGATTGGGTAGTGCTGCCGGGCGGGAACTTAGGCAACGTCAGCGCGTTTGGTAAGGGGCTGCGCGAGTTACTCGACTTAGGCTTGATTGATAAGCTGCCGCGGCTGGCTGTCGTGCAGGCGGCGGGTTCGGCGCCGTTTTATGACTACGTCCGGCAGGACGATAAGGCGCACTTCCCGACCGTGACGAAGCCGGAGACGCTGGCGACGGCGATCAAGATCGGCGACCCGGTGAGCTACCCGAAGGCGCTGCTGGAGATTGAGACCTCGGGCGGGGTGGTGGAGCGGGCGAACGAACAGGAGATTGCGGACGCCAAGGCGGTGATCGGCGCTTGCGGCATCGGCTGCGAGCCGGCTTCAGCGGCGACGCTGGCGGGGATCAAGAAGCTGGTGGCGGCCGGGACGATGCGGGCCGACGCGGACGTGGTGGCGGTGCTGACCGGGAACGTTTTGAAGGACCCGGACTACATCTACCACTATCACACCGGCGTGCTGAAGGGCCCGCATGGCGAGCCCCTCACGTCCACTTTTGGGAACAAGCCCACGGTGGTTCCGAACGACGCGGACGCGATTGCCGCGCTGCTCGGTTAGCGCTTCAACTTCGCCGCCGCGGCGTTGATGGCGGCGGCGTAGTTCTCGATGACTTGCGCGAAGATGCGCGCCTGGGCGACGGCTTGGGCGCGCTGGCCGAGTTCGAGGCTTTCCCGGACCCCGGCGATGGTCTTGGCGCCGTAGCCCGTGTACTGGCCGGGGGCGGAGACGGAGTACTTGTACCAGGGCCGGCCCGGCAGGCCTTCGGGCAGCAGTAGGGCGCGTTCGGTGAGATAGACTTCGCGCGTGCCGCTCTTGGCGGTGGCATACTGGGCTTCAAACTGCCTGGCCGCGGCGTCTAACTTATCGAGGCTCGCGAGGACATTCGGCAGGCCGACGTTCTTATCGGCAGCTAACTTATCGACTTCGCTCCAGTAAGTCCGGATGGTGGCCGCGGCGCGGGTAAATTCAAAGGGGATGATGGCCGCTTCGCTCATGCGGGCCATCGACATGGCCGCCACCTGGGCGAGGGCCTTACCGTAGACAAACTCGCCGTCCGAGAAGCGCTTGTACCAGGCGAAGGAGTCGTAGATGGAGTGATAGACGCCGCCGGTGCCGCCCGAGAAGCCGAAGTTTACCCCGGCGATGCCGCCGTGGTGGACGAAGCCGACGTAGTCCGAGCCGGAACCCAGGGGACCGGGCTGGAAGGGCCGCTGCACCTTCAACATCTGGTTCAGGACGGAGTCGCCGCTGGCCGGGTCTTTCGAGTCCCGGGCGACCTGTTCGAGGAAGAGGTTCAGCGACGGCGTGGCGCCGAGGCCGAGGACGCCCTTGCCGTTGGTGTCGCTGTTGAAGTAGGCGACGGCTTTGTCCTTGAGTTCGGGAAGGTACTTTTCGACCCACTCGGTGGAGCCGACGAGGCCGAACTCTTCGGCGTCCCAGAGGGCGAAGACGATGGTGCGTTGCGGGCGCCAGCCGGTTTTGTAGAGTTCGCCGAAGGCGCGAGCGGTTTCAAGGACGGCCGCGGTGCCGGAGATGGGGTCGTTGGCGCCGTTTACCCACGCATCATGATGGTTGCCGTAGAGGACCCACTCGTCGGGATAGACGCTGCCGCGAATGGTGGCGATGACGTTGTGGACGGGGCGGATGCCCCAATCGTGGGTGAGCTTCAAACGAACGGGCGTCGTGCCGGGGCCGAGCTTGTAGGGGATGGGCAGGGCGCCGCGCCAGTTTTCGGGGGCTAGGGGGCCGGTCATCGCTTCGAGCAGGGGCTTGGCGTCGCCGTAGGAGATCGGCATGACGGGGATGGGCATCAGCGTTTTGGCTTCTTTGAGCGTCAGCCGTTTGGCTCCGCCGGGCTCGGAGGCGAAGCCGGGCGAGAGGGGGTCGCCGACGTGGATCGACATATCCATGACGCTGCCACGTTGGACGCCGTATTCGCAGCGGTAGGCGCCGGCCGGGTAGACGTCGCCACGGAAGTAGCCGTCGTCTTTGGGGTCGGAGTAGATGAGGCAGGCGATGGCGCCGTTCTCCGCGGCGACCTTGGGTTTGACGCCGCGCCAGGATTGGCCGTACCGGGCGAGGACGATTTTGCCGCGGACGTCGACGCCCTGCTTCTTGAGATACTCGTAGTCTTCCGGGACGCCGTAATTGACATAGACGACCGGGGCGGTGACGTCGCCATCGGCCGAGTAGGCGTTGTAAGTCGGCAGTTGGTTTTTGTCCGAGGAGTCGGGATCCTCGGCGAAGTTAGGCTCCGAGAGACGGGCGGTGAACTTGCCCATGGTGAGCAGGCGGTCTTTGGGATAGGGCAGGAGCGCTTCGAAGGTCTCGATTTTGGCTTCGAGGCCGGCGGCGCGGAGCTGGCTGAGCGCGTACTCGGCCACCTTGCGGGAGGCGGGCGAGCCGGCGTGGTGGGGTTCGCTGGCCATCGCCTTCATGTGGGCTTCGATGCGGCGGGCATCGGGGACGGCGAGCAGCTTGGCTTCGAGGGCCCGCTGTTTGGCGGCCGCCTCCTCAGAGAAACCGCGAATCGGCCCCTGCGCAAAGGCAGCGGCGGCAAACAGCAAGGCGAGAGTAAGTTTCATGGGGCCAGGAATTTCAGGAATTCTTTCGGATCCTTCGTGAGACCGGGGAAGGCGCGGACCGTCTTTTCGTCAGCGTCGAGGATGACGTAGTACGGGATGGCGACGGTGGAGAAGCGGGACTCCTGCACCTTCTGATTGGCTTCGGAGGCCGCGTCGGTGCCGTCGGTATAGAGTTCCACCAGGATGTACTTGCCGAGCGCCGCGGCGATTTCGGGCAGCGGGAACATGTTGGCTTTCATCCAGTGGCAGTTGGTGCAGGCGTAGCCGGTGAAGTTGACGAACACCTGTTTGCCTTCGGCCTTGGCCTGGGCGAGCGCGCCGGCGAGATCGTTCTTCTTCCAGGGGAGGGCCGCATAGGCGCCGCCCCCGCCGCCGCCGGCGGATCGCTTGGCGAGCGGGACATAGGCATCGAGTTCGCCGAGGGAGGCGCCGGACATGCCGGGCCAGAGGCTCAAGGAGAAGCTGAGGAGGAAGAGGCCGAGGAGGAGGCGGGGGATGGTGACATCCTGGTCCGCCTTGATGCCTTCGAGGCGCAGCCAGCCGAGCAGGTAGGCGGCCGGGGCGGCGAAGAGGATCATCCAGCCGGCGAGGAAGCGCTCGCGGGTAAGGATGTCCAACTGCCAGACGGCGTCGACATTCGAGAGATATTTGAGCATCGCCGCCAGGATCAGGAAGGCCATGACGACCTTGACGCGCATCATCCAGACGCCGCTGCGAGGGAGTTTTTTGAGGTAGGAGGGGAAGAGCGCCAGCAGGAAGAACGGCGTGGCGAGGCCAGTGGCGAAGAAGGCCATGCCGAGGATGGGCTGGAGCTTATCGCCCTGGACGGAGGCGGCGAGCAGCGTGCCGACGAAGGGGCCGACGCAGGCGAAGGAGGTGAGCGAGAAGGTTAAGCCCATGAGGAGCGAACCGAGGTAGCCGCCGCCTTCGGAGGCTTGGTTGAGCTTGGTCAACAGGCTCGAGGGCAGCATGATCTCAAAGGCGCCGAGCATGGAGAGGGCGAAGGCGAAGAAGACGGCCGCGATGCCGAGGTTGACGTAGGGGTTGGCGCTGAGCTGCACGACGGCGAACGGGCCGAGCGCGGCGGAGAGCAGGAAGCCGAGGCTTGTGAAGAGAACGATGATGCCGAGGCAGAAGACGACGGCTTGCGCGAAGGAGCCTTTCTTGTCGCCCTGGCCGATGAAGTAGGAGAGCGTGAACGGGATCATCGGGAAGACGCAGGGGGTGAAAACGGCGGCCAGGCCGAGGCCGAAGGCGATGAGGAGGAAGCTCGACAGATCCTGTTGCGCCGGGGCGGCCGGAGGGGTGGCCGGGGCTGAGGAGGCCGCGGGCGCGGGCGCCGTTGCCGAAACGAAGCCATCGGGGGTGGCCGTGTCGACCGCGCCGACGGTGAGGGCGATGGGGAAAGTGCGGCGGCGGGGCGGGAGGCAGAGTTTGTCGTTGCAGGCGCTGGACCGGATCGAGAGTTCGAGGTCCTTGGTCTGCTCACCGAGGACGCCATCGAGGTAGAACGTGGCGGTGCCTTCGTAGCTTTCGGTGGTGGCGGCGGCGACGGCGTCGTACTTGGCTTCCACTTTCTGCTGCAGGGTCTGCTTGAGTTCGAAGGGCGCGGTGAACTTGGTGGCGGTGGCCGTGACGGGTGAGGTGACCGAATAGAGGTGCCAACCGGGTTCAATGGCGGCGACTGCTTTCAGGCGGATGGCGGCTCCGGGTTCGGCCTTGGCGGCGGTGGCGGTGACGGTCCACTGGACGGGATTCGGAGTCTGACCCCAGAGGGAGGCAGCGAGCAGGAAAAGCCACAGAGAGCGCATGAAGATCCTTCGTTATTCTCTCATGCCGAGTTACGGTATGATCCATCGCATGGCACTCAATATGCTCGGCGCCTACGGCGAATGGGCCGCTTCGACGGTTCCGGACCCGCCGCGCCTCTCCTTTCGTCAACCGATGTTCAAGGATGTGAACGCGTGGCGTGCTGTGGCCCGCGCCCGGTACCACGAAGCGATCGTCGCCCCGGCTCCGCCGGCTTCGCCGCGGCCGATTGTCGAACACCAGATGGAGTTCGACGGCCTGCAAATTGAGCACCTGAAGTGGCAACTGCCGTACGGGCCGCCCACGGAGGCGCTGGTGATGAAGCCGGCCAAGGCGACGGGGAAGCTGCCGGGCATTGTGGGCCTGCATGATCACGGCGGGAACAAGTATTTCGGTCTGCGGAAGATCACGCGGATCTCGAAGGATCCGCATCCGCTGATGATCCGGCATCAGGATCATTACTACGGCGGATTGGCGTGGGCGAACGAGTTGGCGCGGCGCGGGTATGTGGTCGTAATTCATGATACGTTCACGTTCGGCTCGCGGCGGGTCCGGTGGGCTGATGTTCCAGGTAACATCCGGAATAACATGGTGGAGGCGAATCCGGAGTCCGAAGAAGAGATTGTGAAATATAACGCCTGGGCGGGCGGCCATGAGCACTTAGTCGCCAAGAGCCTGTTTTCGGCGGGGCTGACCTGGCCGGGGGCGTTTGTCTACGATGACCAGCGGGCGCTCGACTATCTGGCCTCCCGGCCGGACGTGGACGCGACGCGGATTGGCTGCGCGGGGCTTTCGGGCGGTGGGCTGCGGACGGTGATGTTGACGGGCGCCGATGAGCGGATTCGCTGTTCGTGCTGCGTCGGCATGATGACTACTTGGCGGGATTACATTCTGAATAAGTGCTACACGCATACGTGGATGTGCTATGTTCCCGGCCTGCCGAAGGATCTGGACTATCCCGAGATCCTCGGTTTGGGAGCGCCGAATCCGGTGTTAGTGCTGAATAACAACGAAGATGCGCTGTTTACGTTGCCGGAGATGAAGCGGGCCGATCAGATTCTGACCGACGTCTACCGGAAGGCCGGGGCGGCGGACCGGTACAAGGCCAATTTCTACCCGGGGCCGCACAAGTTCGACCGGCCGATGCAGAAGGACGCCTTCGAATGGTTTGACCGCTGGTTGAAGGGTTAACCGCGCCGCTCGACCTTGGCCGTCGCCATTTTGAAGCCGGCCTGGCCGTAGGGGCTGTCGGTGGAGCCGATTTCGAGACGGCCGCAGACCCAGACGCTGTAGATCTGTTCGACCTTGGCGGGGCGGCCGGTGGCCATAGTGGCGTAGACAATCTGGTTGGCCGGGGGGCGGGGGTATGGATGCAGGCTCCCGCCGTGGGTACGACCAGGAACTCGATGGCTTCGTCGAAGCCGTCGTCGAAGGGGACCATGTAGCCGGCGATTTTGACGTCGGTGCCGGCGGCGAGCTCGAGGAGCGGGCTGGCCTGGCCGGTGCGGGTATCGAGGCCGCGGAGCATGGCCCAGGTGATCTCGGCGAAGCCTTTGTCGCCGCCGGCGGGGGCGGAGTCGAGGGGCTCGGCGGTCGTGGCCCGTGGCACGTGGATTTTGCGGGGGCCGGTTTCCTGCTCGACCGGTACAGGCTGAAACTTGGGGCCGCAGCCGGCGGAGGAGCCGGCTAGGAGGGCCAGGAGGGTTCGCCTTCTCATGGCCCTATCCTATCGCCTGATACGCTGGAAAAACATCATGCGACTATTTCTTTTCCTGGCGCTCAGCAGCCTTGTCTTCGGGCAAACCCCGCTGCTGGTCTCCCCCTACCTGCAACTCGGCAATCAGCCGAAGGACGCCAAACGAATGACCGTGGTCTTTCATGCTCCGAGTTCGGGCCGGTTTACGGTGCAGGGGCCGAAGGGGAAACCGGTGGTGGCCGTGGCGCAGAAGATCGCCGCCACCTCGGCGCCCGAACACTTTGTCTATTCGGCGGAGCTCTCTGGTCTAAAGCCGGGCGCGGAGTTCGCCTACACGGTGGCGCTCGACGGGAAGACCATCTTCGAGGCCAAGGGATTGGCGCGGAAGAGCGCGGGGCAACCCACCCGGACGGTGATTTTCGGCGATAGCGGCCAGGACAATGCGCCGCAGCGCGAGATCGCCTGGCAAACGGCGCAGGCGAAGCCGGATATGGTGTTTATCGTCGGCGATATCGTCTATAGCCGGGGGCTGGTTTCCGAGTACCGGAAGAAGTTTTTCCCCATTTACAACGCTGACAGCGACACCCCGAATGGCGTAGGGCTGCTGCGGCGCCGGTTGTTCACCGGGGTGGCCGGCAACCACGATACGGTGACCACCGATACCAACAAGTATCCCGACGCCCAAGCCTACTACTTCTATTGGAAGCAGCCGCGGAACGGGCCGGCGCTGGGCGCCAAGCATCAGCCCCAGCTGCAGGGCGACTTCGCCGCCGCGATCCGGAGCAGCGCCGGCGATGCGTTTCCAAACGCGGCGAACTACTCGTTCGACTACGGGAACGCCCACTGGACCATGCTCGATGGAAACGACTACGTGGATTGGCAGGACCCGGCGCTACAGAAATGGGTGGCGGACGACCTGGCCCGGGCGAAGAAGGCGACGTGGCGGTTCGTCGGGTTCCATCAGCCCGGCTTCAACTCCTCCAAGGCCCATTTTTCGCAGCAGCAGCTCCGCTGGCTGGCTCCGGTCTTTGAGAAGGGCGGCGTGGATGTGGTTTTCAGCGGCCACGTCCACAACTACCAACGGACGTATCCGTTGACATTTGCCCCGACCGGAACGGGGGCGAAGAAGGGCGAAGTGGAGGGGACATTGACCCTGGACCAGAGCTACCCCGGGAAGGGCAAGCCGAAGGGCGTGATCTACATCGTGACGGGGGCCGGCGGGGCGGGCCTGTATAACCCCGAGCAGGACCAGGACCGGGCGACGTGGCAGCCGTTTACGAAGCTCTTCGTATCGCGGACCCATAGCTTCTCGATTTTGGACTTGAACGGGAAGAATCTGCTGTTCCGTCAACTGGACGGCAAGGGGCTGGAGCTCGACCGGTTCGAGATCCAGAAATAGCCGGGCAGAAAAACCAAGGGCCCCGCTATCACCCGGGGCCGCTGGACATTACCGGCGGGATTGCCACCGTGATGTTTTGGGGAGAATCAGGCTCGATGGCATCGCAATGCCGCGAATCCTGTGTTTGATTGGATGTTACGGCGTGGCGACTCCAGAGTCAAGTAAAAAATCCAACGAATTTTGCGGCCAATAACTGGCTTAAAATCAATTAGTTACAGGCCTTATCGCGATGACGAATTTCTGTGGAAATCTTGTTGATATCCAGTGAAAAATTGGCTTCGATCCGTACAAACTGAAGAAACTAGGACCAGTTACGGCTGTTTCGGGCCCTCGTCGTCCAGCGAAAGCGAGACGAACGCTTCATCCCGGGACCGCATGCCGCCGAAGCCGCCGCCGGTGAGCATGCGGACCCCGGCGAAGACCAATCCGGCAACGGTGGCCATGCCGATGAGGATGCCGATGAGCTTCACGATGGCCAGGATCATGTCGCCGATGTTCTGCTGCGGGGCGGGGGCGGCGTTGGAATTCAGGGTAACGGTGGCTTCGTAACGGACCTGGGCGACGACGCGCTGGGCCGCGTCGGCGTTCGGGGCTTTGGTGACGACGCTGATGAGGGGGCCGCTGCGGGAGGCGGTGAGTCCGGGAATCGCTTGGAAAGCTTCGATCTGCTTCTGGGCGATCTGGTGATTGGGATAGGAGAAGATGACGAGGTCGACAGGGCCGTCGCGGTCGGTGAAGCGTCCGGTGATGCCTTCGGTATCGAACTGGAAGGCGACGACCGACGGGGGCACCTGGGGGGCGAACTTTTCGAGGCTGACCGGGCCGGTGATGTAGCGTTCCGAGTTGAGGGCGCGGGCTTCGGTGGGGAGGAACCCCATGAGCGCCGGAAGGGCCGCGTTTTCAAAGCGGGGGAGGCTGAGGACGAGTTGATGGACGGTCTCTTCCTCCGGGAGATAGCCCTCAAAGCGCAGGACGTAGTTGCCGTAGGCGAGCAGGGTCTGGGCGCCGGACTGGACGGCCACTTTCGTGGCGGCCTTCGGACTGGGCTGCGCGTCGGCGGGGCGGAGGATCTGCCAGGCGGCGAGGGCGGCGGTGGAGTCCCGGAGCCTCCAGGCGGAGACCGAGAAGCTCTTGACGGGTCCAGTGACGCCCTTTTCGTTGGGGCGCCCTTTGCCTTCGTAAACCGCCGTTTCGCCGGCCTGGAAACCGTACTCCTTCCACAGCGCCGGGTCCGGAGCCGTGAGGGGGGTGGCCGATTTCCGGGCGTGGAGTTCGATGCCCTCCGGCAGCAAGGCCGCCGACAAGGGCATCACCAGCAAGAACAGTGCCGCTACTCGTTGATACCGTGACATTTTTTATACTTTTTGCCGCTTCCGCAGAAGCACGGATCGTTGCGGCCCACTTTCTTAGACGCCACGACAGGGGTTTGTGGTGCCGAAGGAGCGGATCCACCGAGGAATTGGAGGTCGGCGAGCTCTTTTTCCTTTTTCTTTTCGATCTTCCGGGTGAACTCGGTGATGGAGGCGCGGGCTGCCTTCTGGTCGACCGGGGTGGGTTCGGGGGTGCCGGCGGCGACCATTTCGCCGCTGTCGCCTTCCGGATCCTCGGGGGCGTTGCCAAAGGGCGAGGGCATCCCTTCGTCGCTGTCGGCGACCTGCATGAAGTAGAGATAGCGGAGGGTCTCGTCTTCGATGCGGTCCATCATGTCCTGGAAGAGGGTGAAGGACTCCTTCTTGTATTCGAGCAGCGGGTCCTTCTGGCCGTAGGCCCGCATGCCGATGCCTTCCTTGAGGTGGTCCATCGACAACAGGTGGTCTTTCCACTGATTGTCGATGACGTTCAGCATGATGATGCGTTCGGCTTCCCGGATGTACTCGGCGCCGATCATCGCTTCTTTCTGCTCGTAGCGCGCCTTGACGGCGTCGAAGATCTCGTCTTCGATCTCTTCGCGGCTCATCTGGGGATAGCCGGAGCTGTCGATGGTGACGCCAAACCGGGTGAGGATGTCGGACTCGAGTTCAGAGAGCTCCCACTCATCGACGCGCGCCTTTTCCGGGATCCGGGATTCGACGAGGGTTTCAACCAGCCCCTTCGACATTTCAAAGACCCGTTCGCGCTGTTCGACGCCTTCGAGCAGGTTGCGGCGCATGCCATAGACGGCGTTGCGCTGCTTGTTCATGATGTCGTCGTATTCGAGGACGTGTTTGCGGCTGGCGAAGTTCTGCGCTTCGACGGCTTTCTGCGCCGCGGCGATCCGGCGGGTGATGAGTTTGGACTCGATCGGCACGTCTTCTTCCATGCCGAGGCGCAGCATGAGATTCTGCATGCGCTCGCCGCCGAAGATCCGGAGTAGATCGTCCTGCAGCGAGAGGAAAAACTTCGAGGCGCCGGGGTCGCCCTGGCGGCCGGCGCGGCCGCGGAGCTGGTTATCGATGCGGCGCGACTCGTGGCGTTCGGTGCCGACGACGATCAAGCCGCCGGCGGTGACCACTTTATCGTGCTCTTCGTCGCAGACGGCTTTATGTTTGGCGAAGATTTCGGACCATTGCGGCATGGGCACACGGTAGTTGCGGGCGCCGCGCTGGAAGTAGTAGAAATCGCGGTCGGCGACCAGGCCGCCGGCGCCTTCGGGCATCGATTCGAGATACCCCTTTTTGAGGCACTCTTCCTGGGCGAGGAAGTCCGGATTGCCGCCGAGGAGGATGTCCGTGCCGCGGCCGGCCATGTTGGTGGAGACAGTGACAGCGCCGTAGCGTCCGGCCTGGGCGATGATGAAGGCTTCGCGCTCGTGGTTTTTCGCGTTCAGCACTTCGTGTTTGACGCCGAGCCGGGTGAGGATGGTGGACAGGCGCTCGGACTTGGTGACGGAGATGGTGCCGACGAGGACGGGCTGGCCCTTGGCGTGGCACTCCTGAATCTCTTTAGCGGCGTTGCGGAACTTCTCTTCCTCGGTGCGGTAGACGATGTCATTGAACTCGATCCGGCGCATGGGCCGGTTCGGGGGCACGGGAGAGACGTCGAGCTTGTAGGTTTTGCCGAATTCGGCCGCTTCGGTATCCGCGGTACCGGTCATGCCCGAGAGCTTCTTGTACATGCGGAAGTAGTTCTGGAAGGTGATGGAGGCGAGGGTTTGGGTTTCGCGCTGGATCTTGACGCCTTCCTTGGCTTCGATGGCCTGATGGAGACCGTCGCTCCAGCGGCGGCCGGGCATGATGCGACCGGTGAACTCGTCGACGATGACCACTTCCATTTCGCCATCATCGCCGGGACGGACGAGATAGTCCTTGTCGCGGTGGAAGAGGACGTGGGCTTTGAGGCCTTGCTGGACGTGGTGGTTGACTTCGATGTTGGAGGGATCGTAGAGGTTGCCGCAGTTGAGCAGGCGCTCGACCTTTAAGACGCCTTCTTCGGTGAGGGCTACGCCGCGGTGCTTCTCGTCGACGGTGTAGTCGCCGGTGAAGTATTTTTCGCCGGGCTCTTTGCCTTCAATCACTTCGCCGCGAATGAGTTTCGGGATGATCTGATTGATGCGGTAGTACTTGTCGGTGGACTCTTCCGAGGGCCCGGAGATGATGAGCGGGGTACGCGCTTCGTCGATCAGGATGGAGTCGACTTCGTCTACGATGGCGTAGTGGTGGGGGCGCTGCACGCAGTCCGTGATGCGGAACTTCATGTTGTCGCGCAGGTAGTCGAAGCCGAACTCGTTGTTGGTGCCGTAGGTGATGTCGCAGGCGTAGGCGGCTTTGCGTTCGGCGTCGTCGAGGTCGTGGACGATACAGCCGACGGTGAGGCCGAGGAACTTGTAGACGCGGCCCATCCATTCCGAGTCGCGGCGGGCGAGGTAATCGTTGACGGTGACGACGTGAACGCCTTTTCCTTCGAGGGCGTTCAGGTAGCAGGCGAGGGTGGCGACGAGGGTTTTGCCTTCCCCGGTGCGCATTTCGGCGATTTTGCCCTGGTGCAACATGATGCCACCGATCAACTGGACGTCGTAGTGGCGCATGTTGAGAACGCGGCGGCCGGCTTCGCGGACGGTGGCGAAGGCTTCTACGAGAATGTCGTCGAGCGTGGCGCCCTGCTCGAGTTTGTGTTTGAATTCGGCGGTTTTGCCCGAAAGCTCGGCGTCGGAAAGTTTTTCAAAAGAGGGGGCGAATTCGTTGATGGCAGCGATCACGGGTTTGAGCTGTTTGAGCTCGCGCTCGGATTTCGTGCCGAAAATCTTCGCTAGCAGGGCGTTAATCATAGGAAAGACAGATGGAGGGCCGGACGCCGAATGGCAGAGTCGGCCTAATTTCTAGTTTACCGCTCAAGAAAGGCAAATGCGGGCCGATAAAGCGAGACAAGAGGTAGAAGAGAGAAATGGATTCCCTGAATGGTTCTTGGCTGAATCGGATCTGCGACCCGGCGGAGATGACGTTGGGCGCGGCCGTGGCACAGGCCCTGCTCGCGGCACGTTCCCACCCGGAGGTGGTTGATGTGCTACTGACTCGATTGCGTGTAGAGTCCGAACCGGGGGTAGTGGACCGTCTTCTCGAACTCCTGGGTGCCGTAACGCCAGCGGAGCGGGTTCACGATGTTCTGCAGCCTTATGTGAACTCGGACAACTCGCGGGTGCGTTCGAAGGCGCTGAAGCTGTATGCCTGCGCCACGGGCGACGCTCAATGGGCCATGCAGTTTCTGGGCCACCAGGATACCCGTTTCACGGCGAACGTGGTGGAGGCGCTCTGGGGCGCCAAGTCGACGCCCGACCTGCGGGAGTTTTTCTGGGCGGCGTCTGGCAGTCCGAATGGACGGGTGGCGGGCAATGCGGTCGTGGGCCTGTTCCATTTGGGGGACCCGCGTGCCATCGACGTCCTGCGGAGACTTTGCCGGGACGAGTCGCCCAACGTGCGGGCTTCGGCGGCTTGGGTGATCGGCACGGTGGGCTGGATTGAGGGCATGGACGTCGCGTTGGAGATGATGAAGGACCCGAATCCGAAGGTGCAGCGGAACGCAACGCAAGTGGTCCGCCGGCTGCAGGCGCTGGCGGGTACGGCCAAGCGCAATATGACGATGCCGACGCGGTGAGTCCGTCCGGAGCTTGACCAGAGCGGCGGCGAGCGGGGTTCCTGCGGTAGGCCTTCGTCGGGACTTCCTGCCGGGCGCCGAGAGGGGGATGCGGAAGCGCGAGGCGGAGAGCGATTCCGACACGCACCGATTTCACCGCCTTCTCACCCGTTGTTCCAAGGCGGCATACCAGGCCTGCGGCAGAGCCGCTTTCGCCATGAGGCCCCCCGCCAACAGATAGTTCCGCTTTTCCGTGAGGAACGAACCGGGAGCCTTGGCGAACCCTTGCCCCAAGAGACGGCAGGCGGTTTCCCACTCTCCGGCCTCCATCGCCAGATAGGCGAAATAGCGATGCATGTTCATTTCGCCGATCCGCCCAGCCCGCTGCCCCACTTCCGGAGAGCGTTGCTCGACTCGGCGCAACACGCACTCCCAACTGGCCTGCATGGTGCGCCAATTCCCGGTAATCTGGCCGGGGCGGCGGCGGTAAAGCACCAGGACTTCCGGCACACACCGCACATTGCGTCCGCGACCGTGGGCGACGCGCAGCCAGTAGTCGTAGTCCTGGGCTTCGCCAATCGAGGTCGCGAACTCTCCCACCCGCTCGACGGTAGACCGGCGTAACACGACCGACGATCCGTTGGCGCAGTAGTTTTCGATCAGCAGTTCCGCTTCGCCGAGCGGTCCGGGCGGAACTCGCGAGGTGGGACCGAGGTCGGCGCCGGCCTCATCCACCATGCGCGAGAGGCCGAAGGTCATCTCACAGTCAGGATGTGCGCGCATGATGGCCAATTGCCGGTCCAGATTGTGAGGCTGCCACAGGTCATCGCCATTGAGAAAGGCGACGAACTCTCCACGCGCCTGGGACAACCCGTAGTTGGCCGCCCCGGCAGCGCCGCGGTGGGTGCAGGGGTGGACTCGGATGCGCGGGTCGGACAGCTTCGCCACCTCGGCCAGGGTATGGTCGGTGGAGGCATCGTCCACGACGAGGAGTTCAAAATCCGACACAGTTTGCGAGAGCGCGGAGTGTAGAGCAGCCCCGATGAACGGTGCGACGTTATGGGCCGTGGTAATGATGGAAACCAACAAACGCAAAAGATCTCCGAATCTCCGTCGATGAGATTCCCAGGAAGTCGCTTATGTTACCAGTCTCCGGCCTCTCACGCTCCTCTTTCGGCGCCACTCAGTTCTCCGCCCGCAGCCGGGAATCGACGGCCGCGAAACTCACCGTGACCACCGCCGAAGGCGACAAGGTGACGCTTTCCTTCAAGCAGGACACGCGGGCGAGTTTTTCGGCTGGGGCCGCCTACGGTCCGAATGGCCGGGCGACGGGCGTCCGGGCCAGTTCGTCGCAGAAGACGGAAGTCGGGGTGAAGATCGAGGGGAACCTATCCGACGCCGAATTGAAAGACATCAAGGATCTGATCGGCCAGTTGGCGCAACCCAAAGAAGCGGCAGCCGCCCCGCCGAAGGCATCCTCCTCGCTCGACACGATTCAGAGCTTTGAATACGCCTACCGGCGGCGCGTCGAGGTGGATCTCCGCGCCTCGCAATACTCAATCGACGCTTAGGGCCAACGCAACTGCTGATGCAGGAAGGCGAACGTGCCCACGCCCCAGATCTGGTGGGGTCCCTGGAAGTACTCGATGGCCGTCTTCTCGCCGAGGTTCCAATTGGCGTAGAGCCGGCGCACCTTGGCGTACTCATAGCTCACCCATTCGTCGATGCCGACGCCGTCGGCATGACCCCGCTCCACCATGAACGCCCGCGGCGCCATGAGGGCCGCCAGTTCGTAGTGGCCGAAGGTGTTGCCCTGGTTGAAGTCGAACATTTCGTACTCCTGCGTGAAGAGGTAACTGAACGGGACCTCGTTTGAGGCGATCTTCCACGTCCATTCGTTGAAGTTCCCGGAGCAGATGACGACCTTGTAGCGGGGCTCAACGGGAGGGACGAGCATGGCGGTGCGGCCGCCATAGCTGAGGCCGTAGAAGCCGATGCGCTCGGGGTCCACCATCGGCAGCTTCTCGAGCCAGTCGAGCGTCGCCTTGTGCTGCGCGACGATGAAGGAGTAGAGGGTTAAGCCCAGGGGATTGGCCTTTCGTTGTAAGCGGCGGAACTTGTCGCCGTGGATGTAGGGATTCTGCGGTGCGTAGACAACGAAGCCCCGCTCGACGAGGCGGGCCGCGAACCGGCCGTAGACCTGGGCGGCCTTGGCGTCGGGCGGCTGAATCAGATCCTGGGGCCGCCCTTCGAGACCATGCTGGGCGACGACCAGCGGGCGCCGCTCGCCGGGCTTTAGATTTTTGGGCACGAGCAGAATGCCATAGCCGAACACCTCGCCAGCGACGGGGATGGTGATCTCCCAACCGGTGTAGTCGACAGCGTCATAGAGGCGGCGGGATTCGACGCGCCCGGCGGGGTTGGTGGCAATGGCGCCGATCCCTTTCTGCACGTAGTGGTCGAGATATCGCTGCTTGCTCTTCTCCCAGGCCGCGGGCGAGGAGAGGTCGGCCTGGGCCCACCATTCGCGCCGACGGCGTTCGGCGCCGCGGAGGAGCTTCTGGCAGTACTCCACCATCTGCTGAAAGTGGGCTTCGGAGGCCGCGACATTCGATGCTGGTGCGGAGGCGACTCGCTGAAGGCGGGGGCTCGAGACTTCGCCGGCGCCCTTCCAGATGTTGCGCCAGACGGGCGCCGGATCCGGCAGCGGCCCGATGCGGGCTTCCTGGATGCGTTCGTCGACATAAGTGCTATATAGCGCTACCACCGCCCCTTCGCCCTGCCCGGTGACGGTGACGGGGAGGCGGCGGGCGGCGCAGTAATCGACGGCGGCGAGCACCATCTGCACTTCGAAGCCGAGGATGTGCCGGCCGAGCGGATAGGCCATCCGGTAGAGGTGTTCGCGGCGGGCGTGCCGGCCCCTCCCTACGGGTTCGAGCCCCAGAAGCGCGGGCTGCCAAACCATCTCGCCCTCGCGCGCGGCGGCGACCTCGTCGAGCGCGATGCGGCAGCGGGTGGCCGGGACCGTGGGCTGCCAGATCAAGCCTTCGGCGTCCATGCCATCGAGCACCGGCCAGGAAGCGGGCGAGACGGTGTGGCCGCTCGTGCGCTTCCCTGCCCCCAACCGCGGTTCGGCGAAGGGGATGCGCGGGTCGACGGCGCCGATCAGGGCGCGCATGCGATCGGGCGGCGCGACGGAGCGGGATTGGCCGGCGCGAACGAGATACTGGTCGATGCCATCGAGCATCGCGTGGCTCAAATCGCCGGTTCGTTCGAGCGGGGCGGTGCCGGGAAAGGGATGGGCGGCCAGCAGGCCCGCAAAGCTAAGCCAAACAAAGCTAAACCAAACAACGAAGCGCATCCGCCTAAGCTACACGCATCGCCACCATCGTGCCAAGACCCCAGATCAGGCTGATGGCCAACATTACGATGCCGAGCTTCCGCTCCTTCTTACGGACAAACCAGAGATAGAGACCCGTCCCGCCAAGCAGGAGCAGCCCGAAGGAGACGAGGCCGACGAGCCAGCCGTAGAGGTTCACCCATCCATCTTCGTGCCATAGTCCGGCGGCGGTATGCAGGCGGTTCATCATGCCGGCGAACCCCCAACGGTTGGTCTTCATTTGAGCGGAGCCGGTGGCGACGTCGTAGCGCACCTCCTGCACGACGCCGGGCTTGACGAGGCGGAACTGGGTTACCCCATTCGCTTGTCGAATTTGAGCGAGATCGCCTTCGAGTTTCAGCCCTGTCCGCAACGCCTGGGCCGCATCGCGGGGAGCGAGGCCGGGGGCCAATTGGGTTTGCCATTCGACCGAGACCGGTTTCGTCTCGGCCCACGTGGGATGGGCAAACTGCACGGAACTCCAGCCGTACATCAGCACGAAGAGCATTGAGAACAGGCCGGTCGTCAGGTGGACGTCCCGGAGAATCGGATAGAGCTTCCGCTTCATTGGAGCCTCCAGTAGATCGTGAGAAAGGCCGCGGTGCCGAGGATGGCCGCGACGAGAGCGCCTTTGTGCCGCAACCTCAGGGTCCACCAGAGGAGGATGCCGGTAAGCGTCATGCCGAGGAGGCTCCAGACGGCGAGTTCGTTGTACCAGACCCAGGCGCGGACACGCCAATCGGGCGAGGGGTTGCGGGTGGTCGTCGCGTGGATACGGTTCAAGTATTCGAGCACGTTGCTGCGGGACTCTTCAAAACTCAACCGGTCTTCGTGCACCACGACGCGGGTGAGTCCGTTGACCTGATAGAAGTCCAGGAGCAGTTTGCCTTCGGGGGTGTGGCGGAGGAACTGCTTGGCGATGGGGTTGGCGAGCGGGGGCGCGAACTCGCGGCGGATCTTTACGGCCAGCGCCTCATCGTCAAGATCCTTGGGCGCGGCGAAGGGGACGTCCCAGCGTTTCGTTTCCGGCTTGTCCCGCTCCTCCCATTTGGGGGCCATCGTCGCATAGACGCCGATGACGCCGAAGACGCACAAACTGGAGAAGCTGAGAAGGCTCAGATAGATGTGCACCTGCTGAATTAACGCCCGCATAAAATTCATGGATGCTCGCTCCTTGGGCGATGGCTACATAATACAAAGATGCTTCCGGCTCTCGAATCGGAGTCTTCCCTGGACTACTTTCTTGCCGCGTTTTCTGACCGCACCCTGCCGATAGCGGAATGGACGCACGCGGCGCATGTGACGGTGGCCGCGGCCTGGATTTACGAAGATTCGGCCACTGCGCTCGACCGGCTCCGCCCCGCCATTCGCGAATACAACGCCGCTACCGGCGGGCAGAATACCGAGACCTCCGGCTATCACGAAACCCTGACCCGCTTCTGGGTGGAGCGGATCACCGAAACCATGCCGGCCGGTGCCGACAGGCTGGAGGCCGTCCGCGAGACGGTGGCACGGTACGGCTCCGAGAGTGGCCTGTTTCGCCGGTACTACAGCTTCGACGTCGTTAAGTCCACGGCAGCGCGCCGGGATTGGATCGCGCCGGACCTACTCGGGTAGCCGCAACGACTGGTGACTGACGAGCTGCCACTGGGCGCCCTTTTTGGCAAACACGTGGGTGAAGGCCAAGTGGGCCTTACCGGGCTTGCCATCGGTGACGAACTCGACGTGGGCATCGGCATTCACGACCGCAGCGACACCGTAAACCCGGACCTTGATGTTTCCGTACTTCAGCGAAGCGTACTTCTGCTTGCCGCTGCGCATCGACTCGATGTAGGCGGCCTTGGTGTCGACCAGGCCGGTGGAATGAAGATAGTGGAGGTCGTCGGCGAGGACCTTGCCCAGGAGGGCGAAATCGTTTTTTGTGATTCCGGCGGCCCAATCCTGCTCGGCCTTTTTCACATCTTCCTCAACGCCCGCCCATGCCGCGGCGGCCAACAGCAACGTAGCTAGAAAAATTCGCATACGGGCATTATGGCGTGATTTGCCCGAGTACGACAGCGCGCCGGGCACCGGTGGCCGTAGGCAGATTGCCCGGCTTGCGCAGCCAGGTCTGGCGCGCGAGCATGGCGAAGGCCACCGCTTCTTTGGCCATCACGGGAATGCCCCACTCGGCCGTGGTCGTGACGCGGGCGCCGGGCAGCAGCGCCGCCAGATGGGCCATGATCATGGGGTTCAGCGTCCCGCCGCCGGCGGCGATCAGTTCGTCCGTTCCCGCGGGGATGGCTTGCGCGATGGAGGCGGCGGTAAAGACCGTGGCCGTGGCGAGAAGATCCTCGAGCGGGAGCTGGGTGGCGAGCAGGCCGGCGACAAACTCGCGCCCATACTGCTCGCGGCCGCAGCTTTTGGGCGGTTTCTTGGCGAAGTAGGGGGCCTGCAGGAGATCGGCCAAAAGGCCGCGGTGGACCTTGCCCTGGGCGGCCAGCTTCGCGCCGCGGTCGTAAGTGAGCTTGCCCCGCGAGGCGACCCAGGCCAACTGGTCGATGACCATGTTGCCGGGGCCGGTATCGAAGGCGATGGCGTCGGCGCCGGGCCGGAGGACGGTGATGTTGGCGATGCCCCCGATGTTGAGCGCCACGCGCGTGAGTTTCTTGTGGCGGAAGAGGAGGTCGTCGACGAAGGGCACCAGCGGGGCGCCCTGGCCCCCGGCGGCGATGTCGCGCGGCCGGAAGTTCGATACGACAGGCACGCCGGTCCGTTCGGCCAGCACCTGCGCTTCGCCCAGTTGGAGCGTACAGCCCACTTCGTGGAAGACGGTCTGCCCGTGGCAGCCGATGAGGTCGAGGGGCGTCGTGAGCTTGGCGACGGCCTTCGCGTACAGTTCGGCCAGGCGGAAGTTCCAGCGGGCGATTTCGGCGGTGTGGGTGGGGGCGTTCGAGATGGCGAGCAGGCCCTCGCGAGTTGCTTTGCTATAGAGCACTTCGCGATGCTCGCGCAGAGCCCAGCCGGACTTCGAGAACTCGACGACGGCGAGGCTGATGCCATCGAGGGAGGTGCCGCTCATGATGCCGCAGACGCGCATCAGCCGAGCTCCTTTTGCAGAGTGGCCAGGATCTGCAAGGCTTCGATGGGCCGGAGTTCATCGAGCTTCAGGGCGCGGATGCGCGCGGCGAGGTCGCCGGTGACGGGTTCGAAGAGGCGAATCTGCAGCGGCGCCTGGCGCGGCGGGGAGACGACGGTCTCTTCGGTCTGTTCGTGCAGGGCGAGAATTTCGCGGGCCCGTTCAATGACCGTGGCGGGCAGGGCGGCGAGGCGGGCCACTTCAATGCCGTAGCTTTTGTCAGCCGCGCCGGGCTCCACCCGGCGGAGGAAGATGATCTGGTCGCCAGCTTCCTTGACGGACACGTGAAGGTTGCAGACGCCGCGGAGACGGTCGGCGAGCACGGTGAGTTCGTGGTAGTGGGTGGCGAACAGCGTCCGCGCGCCGATGCGTTCGTGGACGTGCTCGACGACGGCCCAGGCGAGAGCGAGGCCATCGTAGGTGGCCGTGCCGCGGCCGATTTCGTCGAGAATGATGAGGCTGTTTTTGGTGGCGGTGTTGAGGATGACGGCGGTTTCCGTCATCTCCACCATGAACGTGCTGCGGCCGCGTGCCAGATTGTCAGCGGCGCCGATGCGCGTGAAGACGCGGTCGACGACGGGGAGCGTGGCCGACTGCGCGGGGACGAAGGAGCCAAGCTGCGCGAGGATGGAGATGAGCGCGGTCTGGCGCAAGTAGGTCGACTTTCCGCCCATGTTCGGGCCGGTGATGATGCCGAGGAATTCGCTCTGGGTGTTGAGCGAGACATCGTTGGGGATGAAGCGCTGGGCGTCGCGTTCGGCGAGTTTTTCGATGACGGGATGGCGGCCGGCGACGATGCGGAGTTCGCCGCTATCGGTGAACTGCGGGCGGACGTAGCGGTTCTGGGCCGCCACCTGGGCGAGTCCCGCCGTGAGATCGAGTTCGGCGATGGCGTTGGCGGCGAGCCGGATGCGCTCGGCCTGCGTGGCGGCGAAGGTGCGGACCGCGGTGAACAGCTCGCGTTCGATGGTCAGGATCTTGTCTTCGGCGTCGAGGATCTTGCTTTCGAGCTCCTTCAACTCCGGCGTCGTGAACCGCTCGGCGTTAACGAGGGTCTGCTTCCGGTCGTAGTCGGAAGGGACGCGGTCCATGTTCGCCTTCGAGATTTCGATGTAGTAGCCGAAGACGTTGTTGAAGCGAACTTTCAGCGAGGAGATGCCGGTGCGGGCGCGTTCGCGGGTCTCGATGCCGGCGATGTATTGTTTCGAGTTGCGGCTGATGTCGCGCAGTTGATCGAGGTCGGCGGAGACGCCGTCGCGGATGGTTCCGCCGTCGGTGAGATTGAGCGGCGGCTCTTCGGAGATGGTGGTTAGAATGCGGTCCCGGACGTCGGCCACCTCGTCGAAACGGGGCTCGCCGAGTAGCTGGTTCAGGGCCGGAATCTTGTTGAGCGAGGCGCCGAGGGCGTACATTTCGCGCGGGCTGGCGGTGCCCAGCGTGACCTTGGCGAGGAGGCGCTCGAGATCCAGAATGGTGCCCAGCACCTGGCGGAGACCGGTGCGGAGGATCGTGTCGAGAAGGAGCTTTTCGACGGCGTCGAGACGCTCTTCAATTTCGCGCCGCTGCACGGAAGGCCGGAGCAGGCGGCGGCGGAGCAGGCGGCCGCCCATGCCGGTCATGGTCTCATCGAGGACGTGGACCAGGGTGGATTCCTTGGCTTCGCCCGCGAAGAGCGGCTCGACGAGTTCGAGGTTGCGCACGGTGACGGCGTCGAGCACCATGGCTTCGTTTCGGTCAAAGAACGCGGGGCGGTCGAGATGGGTCAGCGCCGCGCGCTGGGTATCGCGGAGATAGTGCAGGACGGCCCCGGCGGCGCCGGTGGCGAGCGGCTTTTCGGCGAGGCCGCAGCCATCGAGCGAAAGCAGGCCGAAGTGCTCGCGCAGGGTGCGCGTCGAGTAGTCGGTATCGAAGACCCAGGCGTCGATGTCGGTGCGTCCGCGGAGACCGGGCCACTCGACGCCGGCGGGGGCGAGCACCTCGCGGACGTTCAGGCTTTCAAGCTGCGGGGCGACCTCTTCGAGCGGCAACTCAGTGGACCGGAACTCGCCGGTGGAGACGTCGACGTAGGCGAGACCCACGCGGTTGGCCTTCTTCACGACGGCGGCCAGGTAGTTGTTCTCCCGGCTCCGCAGCATGTTCGAATCGGTGGCCGTGCCGGGGGTGACGATGCGGGTGATTTCGCGGCGGACGATCTTTTTGCCGGGGCTAGGGGCCTCCATCTGCTCACAGATGGCGACGCGATAGCCTTTGGCGATCAGGCGGGCGAGATAACCGTCGGCGGCGTGATAGGGGACGCCGGCCATGGGAATGGGCTGTTCGGCGTCTTTGTTCCGGGAGGTGAGCGTGATCTCAAGTTCGCGCGCGGCAATGACAGCGTCGTCCATGAACAGCTCATAGAAGTCGCCCATGCGGAAGAAGAGCAGGGCCCCGGGCACCTGCTCCTTCACGCTGTGATACTGCCGCATGAGCGGCGTGGTTTCAGCGGCCATGCTTAGGCGTAGATACCCCGCAGCTTGATGGCGAAGGCGACGCGGTCGAGCGCCAGCATGTAGGCCGCGGCGCGGTTGTCGACGTTGTGGTCGCGCGAGTACTTCGAGACATCGCGGAAGCTTTCGACCATGATCTCTTCCAAGCGATCGTTGACGAGTTGCTCGTTCCAGAAGTAGCCTTGGCGGTCCTGGACCCATTCAAAGTAGGAGACCGTAACGCCGCCGGCGTTGGCGAGGATGTCCGGGATGACGAAGATATTCCGGTCGCGGAGCACAGCATCGGCGAGCGCGGTGGTGGGGCCGTTGGCGCCTTCGCAGAGGATCTTGCAGTTGATTTTGGGAGCGGTTTCCTGCGTGATCACGTTCTCTTTCGCGGCCGGGAGGAGGATATCGCAATCGAGGTAGAGGGCTTCGGCGGAGGTGAGGTTGGTGGCTTCCGGGAAGTCGAGGATGGAGCCGGTGGAACGCTTATGCTTCAGCAGCCCTTCGATATCGAGGCCATTTTCGTTGTGGACGGCGCCGTCGGTTTCGATGACGGCGATGACCTTGATGCCTTCTTTGGCCATCAGGCGCGCCGCCATGCCGCCGACGTTGCCGAAGCCCTGGACGACGACGCGGGCTTTGGTGGGCGGAATCTGGAACTTTTTCAGCGCTTCCTTCGAAACGAAGAGGCAGCCGCGGCCGGTGGCTTCGGTGCGGCCGCGGGAGCCGCCGAGGTTGAGCGGCTTGCCGGTGACGACGGCCGTGGTGGTCTCGCGGCGGTGCATGGAGTAGGTGTCCATGATCCAGGCCATGGTCCGCTCGTTCGTGTTCATGTCCGGGGCCGGGACGTCCTTCTCCGGTCCGATGATGTCGATGATGGCGGAGGTGTAGCGCCGGGTGACGCGCTCGAGTTCAATCTCGGACATGATGGACGGGTTGCAGATGACTCCGCCCTTGCCGCCGCCGTAAGGCAGATTGACGACCGCGCACTTCCAGGTCATCCACGAAGCGAGGGCCCGGACCTCGTCGAGGGTCACATCGGGGGCGTAGCGAATGCCGCCTTTGGCGGGTCCGCGCGCGATGGAGTGCTGCACCCGGTAACCGGTGAAGACTTCAATCTGGCCATCGTCAAGGACGACGGGGATGGAGACGGTCAACTCTTTCGCGGGGGCCTTGAGGACTTTCCGGATGCCCGGGTCGAGCGCGAGACGCTCGGCGGCGTCGTTGAATCGGATCTCGGCATTACGCCACGGATTGAACTCGTCGGAGGAATGATCAGGGAGCATAGGGCCTCGGGTCGATATACTGAGGGCTTCGGCCTTTCATTATGGCATTGGTTCTACGACTTCTCCCCCTGCTGGTTGGCGGCGCGCTGCTCGCCGTCGCACAACCGGCAATCACGCCCGCCGCCTCCGCGTTGCCGAATGGCATCACGGGCCAGGCCTATTCCTATGCGTTCGGCGCGACGGGCGGCTCAGCGCCCTACACCTTCCAGGTAGTGGGTGGCAGCCTGCCCGGCGGGATGACCCTTGCCGCCGGGGGCCTTCTGAGTGGCACCCCGTCGACGGCTTTTAACGGGTCGTTCAGCGTCACGGTCCGCGATGCGGCCAACGCGAGTTCCACCCGGACGTTTACGCTGCGCGTGTTCAGCCAGCTCAGCATTGTCACCGTGGGATTTCCTGCGACGCCGTTTGGTGCCAACTTCAGCCAGTGCCTTTCGGCGCAAGGCGGCACAGTTGTCGATGGGGCTTCAAACGGGACCTGGAACGTCGTGGCCGGTTCCCTGCCCCCCGGGCTGACGCTCGTGAATCAGTCGCCGAACTGCGGCCCGCTGGGCAACCGCGGCGGCGAGTTGACCGGCATCCCGACGGCCGTGGGCTCGTTCAACTTCACGCTGCAAGTGAACGACACGGCCGGCCAGGTGGCGCAGCGGCAGTATACGTTTTCGGTTCTGACGACTGGCCCCATCGTCGTCACGCCGACGCAGATCGCTTTCACCTGCCAGGTGGGCGGACAGTGCGCGTCGAACACGGTCGGCGTCAGCATCAATTCGGGCGGCGGCGGCATCATCACGGGGTTGTCCGTCGCGGTGGTCAGCCCCGGCGGCAACTGGCTTCGCGTGACGAACCTCAATACCAGCACCACACCCGCCTCGATTCAGGTTTTCGTAGACCCCACCTTCGTCACGACGGCCGGCACGTTTCAGGGCAGCGTTACTATCAGCGGAAACGCAACACCTTCGGTGACCATCCCGGTCACCTTGAACGCCGTGGGGCAGGTGACGCTCTCCGTCTCGGCGTCGCAGTTGAACTTCACGCTGCCCGGGCCCGGCCAAACCCCGCCGGCGCAGACGTTCACCGTATCGAGCAGCGGACCGAGCGAGGTACCGTTCAGCGCCACGGCCATCTCCGGCTTGCCTTACGTGCTGGTGAGCCAGAGCAGCGACCGGACGCCGGCGGTGGTCACCGTCTCGCTGAACATTACGGGCTTGCCGCTTGGCATTACAAACGGCATGGTGCAGATCACGGCGAACGCGACCAATTCGCCCATCAACGTTCCGGTGACCATCAACCCGAACGTCCAAAGTACGCTGCAGGTATTCCCGACGCAGTTGGCATTTAATTGGGCCACCGGTAGTCCTTCGCCGCAGGCACAGTCGTTCAACGTGACCAGCAACACTCCGGGGCTACAGTTCACCACCACGCAATCGCCGAACACGCCGTGGCTGGTGGTGGCGAATGCCGCCGCACAGACGCCGGGCCAAGTGGTGATCGCCGTGAACCCGGTAGGACTGCAGCCGGGCACACGCAACGCCTTTGTGACGGTGACGCCGGTGGGCGGCGGCGGCGCCGTGCAGATTCCGGTGACGTTCACGATCACCACGGCCGTATCGAACCTGGTACTGAGTCCGCCGACACTTAACTTCAACTTCCAGATTGGCGGCGGGGCTCCGCAGGAGCAGACGATCGCCGTCAACACATCGCGTCCGGACGCCCCGCTGGCGTTCACCGCGGCGATCAGTTCCGCCACGGGCGCTTCCTGGCTGCGCATCAGTTCGACCAGCGGCACGACGCCGGGCTTCTTCAGCGTCGGCCTGAATACGCAGAATTTGAGCGAGGGGACGTACAACGCGACGATCGTGGTACAGGCGGAGGGCGCGGGCAACAACCCGCAGACGGTGCCGGTGACGTTAACCGTCTCCCGGCAGTTCTCGTTCACGGCCACCCCCAATTCGCTCAGCTTTACGGGCGCCATTGGCAGCGCGCCGCAAACCAGCTCGGTGCAGTTGACGGCGTTGAGCCCGCCGCTGGGCTTCGTCGCCACCTCTTCGAGCACGTGGCTCACCGTAAGCCCTGGGGGCGGCAGCGCCCCGGCGACGCTGGGCATTGCCGTGAATCCGCAAGGGCTGGGACCGGGCACCTACCAGGGCAACGTCCAGGTTAGCCCGACGATCACCGGCGCCCAGACTCTGACCATTCCGGTTACCTTGACCCTGACTTCGAATGCACAGCTGCGGGTGGCCCCTGCGGCGCTGACGTTTACCGCCAATGAGGGCGTAGCGCCGGCGGCCCAGAGTCTGCAGATCAACTCTTCGACGACCCCGATCCCGTACACGCTGCAAACGAATCAACCGTGGCTGGGCCTGTCGCAGACCGGCGGCACGACGCCCGGCAGTCCGCTGATCACGCTCTTGCCGGCGGGCTTAACGGCCGGCACCTACCGGGGCGAGATCCGCGTGACGACGTCGGAACCGGGCAACGTCCCCATCCTGGTACCGGTGACCTACACGGTGGTCCCGGCCCCGCGGATTCCGGAGATTCGGGCCGTCACCAACGCCGCCAGCTTCCTGATCACCAACCTCTCGCCGCTGATGATCTTCACGATCTTCGGGGAGAATCTCAACGCGGCTGGGGGACGCCTGTTGATCGACGGCTCTCCCGCGCAACTGCTCGCTACCAGCGATAACCAATGGACCGGCGTTGCTCCCGCGTCGATCGGCAGCCAACCCAGGGTGAGCCTGCAGCCGGAGGTGAACGGCGTTCTGGGCGCGGCCGTGCCGATTTCGGTGGTGGCGGCAGCGCCGGCCATCTTCACCATGGACGCCAGCGGCCGCGGCCAGGCGGCGGCGCTGAATCAGACCGGCGAGTTGAACACGGCGTTCTCTCCCGCTAATCCGGGTTCGGTCATCGTCTTCTACGTGTCCGGCGCGGGCGCCGTGGCAGAGAACGGAACCAGCCTGGTCTTCCCGATTCAGGTGGAGATCGACGGGCAGGCAGCCGAGATTCTCTACGCCGGCCAAGCTCCCGGGCAGGTGCTCGGCCTGACGCAGATCAACGCCCGCATCCCCACCGGGGTGCGCAGCGGCGCGTTGCCGGTGGTGGTGCGGAGCGGTGGTTTCGGCAGCGCCGGAACGGTGACGATTGAGGTGCAGCCTTAGAGCTTGCTCAAGAAGTAGGCGTGCACCCGGGAATCGCTCGTGAGTTCCGGGTGGAACGTGGCAACCAGGTGACGGCCCTGTTCGGCGAGAACGGGGTCGTTATTGTAGGTCGCCAGGACCTTCACTCCCGGCCCAACCGAGCGGATGATGGGCGCGCGGATGAAGACGGCTTCGAGGTCTCCCAGTTCCGAGGGCAGAGAGACGACGCGGGAATCCAACTGGCGGCCATAGGCGTTGCGCTGCACCCCGATATCCATCAGGCCGAGGGACTCCTGTTCCGGCGACGTGACGTGGGTTGCCAGCAGAATCGCTCCGGCGCAGGTGCCGAAGATCGGCTTGCTCTCACCGAAAGCTTTGAGCGGTTCAAACAGGCCTTCGCGATGGAGCAGCTTGAGCATGGTGGTGCTTTCGCCGCCGGGAAGAACCAGCGCATCGGCCGCCGCCATTTCGGCGGCGGTACGGACCTCGACGGCATGCGCGCCCACCGCTTCGAGGGCGCGCATATGCCGTTCGTAGTCCCCTTGCAGGGCGAGAACGCCGACGGTTTTACCAGCCACGGGTCTGCATCAACTCGCCTTCGGCGATCTTCGAGATCTCAAGGCCCACCATGGCTTTGGACTCGCCAATCTCTTCACACGCTTCCATGACCTTCATCGGGTCCTTGTAGTAGGTCGTGGCCTTGACCACGGCCTTGGCGAAGAGTTCGGGGTTCTCGGACTTGAAGATGCCGGAACCGACGAAGACCGCTTCGGCGCCCAACTGCATGACGAGGGCCGCGTCGGCGGGAGTCGCCACGCCACCGGCGGAGAAGTTCGGCACCGGCAGTTTGCCGTGCTTGGCGACCCACTCGATGAGTTCAAACGGGGCCTGGTGCTTCTTGGCTTCGGCCATGAGCTCTTCCGGGCCGAGCACCGTGAGCTGGCGCATCTCCTTGACGATCGTGCGCATGTGACGGACGGCTTCGACGATATTGCCGGAGCCGGCTTCGCCCTTGGTGCGGATCATGGCCGCGCCTTCGCCGATGCGGCGGAGCGCTTCGCCGAGGTTCCGGGCGCCGCAAACGAAGGGGACTTTGAAGTCGCGCTTGTCGATGTGGTTCTCCTCATCGGCCGGGGTGAGAACCTCCGACTCGTCGATGTAGTCGACTTCGAGGGCCTCGAGAACGCGCGCCTCCACAAAGTGGCCGATGCGGGCCTTAGCCATGACGGGGATGGAGACGGCTTCCATGATGCCGCGGATGAGGCTGATGTGGGACATGCGGGCGACGCCGCCGTCGCGGCGGATATCGGAGGGGACGCGTTCGAGCGCCATGACGGCACAGGCGCCGGCGCGTTCGGCGATGATGGCCTGTTCGGGGGTGACGACGTCCATGATGACGCCGCCTTTCAGCATTTCGGCCAGGCCTACCTTGAGGCGATACTGTTCGTTGAGAATCATGGGGTTGCTCCTTGCTTAGACTAATGCCGTTTCCGGCTCATAAATGGGAATTCGGGGTTCGGCGAAGACGCGGCCGAGAAGCCGCAGGCCCTCTTCGATATCGCGGGGCTCGAGGCCCGCAAAGCTGAGACGCAGCGCATGGGGCGCCGGGGTGTTGACGGCGAAGACGCTGCCCGGCAGATAGCTGACGCCGCGGCGGACCGCTTCCTCAAGCAGGGCGGCGGCATCGAGCGGGGCGGGCAGTTCCACCCAGAGGTTCATGCCGCCTTCGGGCCGGGTGAACCGGGAGCCGGGGGGCAAGTGCGCCGCGCAGGCCCGCAGCACGGCGGCGAGCCGGGCGGCGCCGGAGGCGCAGATCTGGCGGCGGTGGGCTTCGAGACGGCCCGACTGGGCGAAGCGCAGGAGCACCGCTTGCGAGAGCTGGTCGGTATGCAGGTCGCACCACTGGCGGATTTCGATCAACCGCGCGATGGCCGGGCGGGGGCCGATGATCCAACCGACGCGGAGGCCGGGGAAGGCAGCCTTCGAAAAGCTCTTCAGCACGAGAACATTCGCGTGGGGATCGAGCTGCTTCAGGGCCGGGAGGGGTTCGCCGGTGTAGCGGAGATCGGAGTAGATGTCGTTCTCAATGAGCAGGCAGCCGGACTGCTGGGCGAGGTCGATGACGCGGCGCCGGGCGGCCAGGGGCATGGTGGTGCCGGTGGGGTTCTGGAAGGACGGGGTGAGAACGAGGGCTCGCGGGCGACGGGTGGCGAGCAGGTGTTCGAGCGCGTCGAGATCAACGCCAGAATCCGTGACGGGTACGGCGAGGACCGGCTGCGGGAAGACGTTGCGGATGCCGGCGTAGACGGGATCTTCGATGGCGACGGGGCCGGGGCGATCGGCGGCGATGAGCCGTTGGACGAGGTCGAGGGCCTGCTGGCAGCCGGAGGTGATGAGGATATCGTCGCCGGGGGCGGCCATGCCGGACTGGCGGGCCTGTTCGAGGAGGTATTGGCGGAGCGGCGTATAGCCTTGCGGGGAGCCGAGTTGCAGGATCTGCGAGACCTGGGGGGAGTCGAGGACTTCGAGGCAGGACTGGCGGAACGCCTCGACGGGGAATAGATTGGCGGCGGGCCGGGAGGTGGTGAAGCTGATGGCGGCGGCGGGATACGGTCCCGGATTGGCTTGGATTGGCTCGGGAAGATTGGCCCGGACGAAGCTGCCTTTGCCGACGTGGCCGGAGAGGAGGTGATCTTCATCGAGCAGCGCATAGGCGGCGGAGACCGTGGCGCGGTTGACCCCAAGATATTGGGCGAGTTCGCGGGTGGCGGGGAGGCGTTCGCCGGACTTCAGGCGTCCGGAGGCGATGCCGGCGCGGAGCCAGGCGGCAAGCTGCCGGTAAAGCGGCTCGGTGGAATTGGCATCCAGTTCCGGCTTGGGGAGAGCGTCCAGCACCATCCAAAGCATACCATAGAGCCAGCCAATGCAAGCCAATTCTCGCGGGTTGGCTCAAAAAAAAGCGAACGCCCTGCCGGTAAAAGCAGGGCGTTCGAAAGCCACACCAGGAGATACCTTCACCGTAGCAGCGGGCGGGCCGTGGAGCCGGAACGGCACATCGGCAAGTGCTTGATTTCAGGGCAGATAAAATTCGCAATCGCCGGAACTGGGCAACTTTAGAGCGTAAAGATGGTGACCGGAGCGGCGTTTCCGCCCAGGGCGCGATAGAACTCGAGGGCGTGCTCGTCTTCGTTGTCGGCCGGGACCCAGAGCGTTTCGATGCCTTCGGCGGCAGCGGCATCGCGGAGATGGCTGACGAGACGGCGCCCGATGCCCTGGCGCTGGAGGTCGGGATGGACAGCGATGTCGTAGAGGAAGATTTCGGCCGATTCGGTGGTGATGCGCGGGAGGGTGAAGGCCGTGAGGCCGCCGGCGAGCCGGTCTCCGGAGAAGGCGGCGATGGCCCAGAAGTCAGGGCGGGTGACGAGCTGCTGGAGGTAGGGGGTGGAGAGCGGAACGGCTTCGTTTTCGAAGATGGCGGCGAGGAGGAGGAAGAGTTCGCGGGCCGTTTGCTCGTCGGTGGACTGCAGGCGGATGGTCCGGATGGGAAGCGAAGCGGGCTCTGGCTGCATGGCCCTCATTGTAGCGGCCCGGAGGGTCGGGGCCCTTTATTGCGGCACCGACCATGCTCCGTTGACCCTCCAGGGAGAGGTAATGGCGGTGAGGGTTTGCAGGGCCATCCAGACCGCCTTGTTGCCGGCAAATCCGCTCTTGAGGGTTGTGTTGAGATTCAGCGTTAGCCTGGCGCCGGATTGCACCGCGGACGATCCCGCCGCGTCGATTCGGCACTGCGAATTCTCGATGGAACCGGTGCCGGTGAGCGGCATCACCGTGACCGCCCCGCCGTCGCCGTTGTCGGGGAAGAGCAGGAGCAGGTTACCTGGCACGAAGTAAGCGATGTAGCAGGCCTGGCGGGCGTCGAGCGCGGTGTTGATGAGCGCCCAGACGGTCTGCAGGTTTGAGGCGGCGGCGGCATCCTCGTATTCGAAGGTGAGGGTGGCGTTGGTGGTGGTGCCGGCGGCGGGCGTCATCCGGATGGGATTGGGATACGTGACAGGGGCGCCGGGGATGGAATGGAAGCCCATGGTGGACCAGCCGGAGTTTTCCCCCGCCACGTTGCGAGCCGCGAGATAGATGACGCGATTGCCGTTAAAGGCTGCTTGAAAGGTGATATTCAGGACGAGCGTCAGGGTGTTGCCCTCCGTGGTGGCCGACGAGCCGGTGCCGGAGATGGTGCATTGGTTGTTACTCACGGTTCCACTGGAACCCAGGACGAGCGGACCGAGGAGTCCGGCGTCGGGCCCGGCGTCGGGCACGAGAAACAGGAGGCCCGCCGTGGCGACATAGGCAATATAGCAGGCGTTGCCGCCGTCGAGGGCCCGGTTGATGAGCACGTTGGTTACGTTCAGATTGGCGACTCCGCCGGGATCGGTGAACCGGAAGGTGAACGTATGGGTGGCGCCCGAGCCGGAGAGGGGAGGGGTGCCGGAGACCGTGGGAACGCGGCGGCCGGCGTGGGAACTGGTCAGAACGTAAGCGCCGGAGCCGAAGTTGCTCGAGTCGTTACTCGAGATGATTACGGTGTAGGAGCCGGTCTGTTGGGCGACGTGCTGCACTTGGGCGGCGGCGGCGCCCCAGTCGGAGATGACCTGCGACCCGTTTGGCGCGCGGAGGCGGAGGGCGGGAGCAAAGTTATTGGTGGCGCCGGTCTCGCCGACGCTTAAGGTGATGGTTTGGCCCGCGGTGGCCTGGAGGGTCCATTGGTCCAGATCGCCAGGGACAATGACCCCGGCGTTGGCGCCGACCGCCAGACCACCGCCCTCATCGCCGGTGGGCACGATGTAGGGTGCCGGGGAGTGGGCCATTCGCAAGATATAGGCGCCGGAACCGACGTTGCCGGAGTCATTGCTGGAGATCACGACCGTGTAGGTGCCGGAGACTGCCGCCACATGGTTGATTTCAGCAGCTGCCCAGTTCCAGCTTGAGGTGACCGGTGCGCCGTTTGGTCCGCGCAGGCGGATGAGGGGAGCAAAGTCGGTGGTCGCGCCGGTCTCGGCCACGGTGAGCGTCAGCGTGTCGCCGGCGTTGGCCTCAAAACTCCACATATCGAGGTCTCCCGGGGTCATCACCCCGG
>JAIXQP010000036.1 GCA_027485675.1 Terriglobales bacterium
AGTAGGGGCGAAGAGTGATCCGTCGTCAGGTGTCCACTTCGGGATGAGGTGGACACCTGCGGAAGAGCTAGCTCAAAAACGGTGGGTGGCGCAAGACGGTGACGGCCGGACGTTTACGATGAAGCGAGTGATCCTAATCGGAGAAGGCGCAACGGGAGATCGCTGAGATCTGGTTGTATTGGGCGGAACGGGTATCCGAGGCGGTGGCGACCCGGCAGGTGGATCGAATATGGGCGGGGTTGGGGGTGCTACACGAACAACCTCAAGCGGGGCGGTCCGCCGATGAGATTGCGAACGACTTCCGTGTCTTTTCGGTTGGTAAGTACCCAATTGATTATGTTCCAAGGGGGACGCAGATTTGGGTGGTTCCCGTGGTGGCAGGAGAGAGGGACCAGAAACAGGCGGTTCTCGGACGGTAGCGCCGCGAGTGGGACGTGGCTTACCTTGAGAGGGCTGGGCTTGAGAGGGCTGGGCTTGAGAGGGCTGGGCTTGAGAGGGCTGAAATGGGTGCGGCAATAGCCTGTGGCTGAAAGAGACGGGGCGATGCCGGCATTCAGCCGGGTTCGGATGGTGAAGATGGCGACCCCCTGGGGTTATTGCTACGGAAGGGTTTGCGGGAATTGAAAAGTTGCCGGAGGTTTGCGGGGGATCGGCGCGGGTGGCGGGAACGCGGATTCCGGTTTGGCTGTTGGAGCAGGCGAGGCGGTTGGGGACGGCGGAAACGGAACGGCTCGCGGCTTACCCAAGCTGGCGGGAGGGAGATTGGGCTGCGGTTTGGGCGTATGCGCGCGATACTCGGGACGAGAGGGAGCGGGAGATGGCGGAGAACGAAGCGGGTTAGGTGGTTCGGGTGGGCTCGAGGGGCCTCGCTGTAGGGCGATGTCATACGGAAAAAGTTGTTAACGAACGGCTTACGACTTGCAGGGAGTAGGCCTTTTAGCCTATAACTGATGATGAGGAGCAGCCTAAGCAAAAATGAAAACAGCTCTGTTGGCAGTGATGGTCGGGGGAACGATGTTGGCGGCGAGCGCGGAACAACGCGGCACGGCGGCGGCAACGGCGGGATTGCAAGTGAACGGCGCGGCGGTTCCGCAGACCGGCGCGAAGGCCTGGCCCGTGATGGCCGGGGACGAGATTCGGACGGCGGGCGCACCCACGGTGTTGACGCTGCGGGATGGATCGAAGATTATGCTGGGCGCGAATAGCGCGGCCAAACTGGAAACGACGGCGGCGGGCGCAGAAAGCCTGCGGTTGGTGAGCGGCGGGATGCAGTACCAAATGTCCAACGAGGCGAAGACGCAGCTGGTGGTGAACAACCAACCGCTGGTGGTGACGCCCGGGGCGACGGGTACGGTGGGCCTGGACGCGGCGGCGACGCCGAAAGTGAGCGCGCAGACTCCGCAGAGAGCGGTGGTGCCGCTGCCTCCTTTGTCGCGGCGCCGGTAGGCCGGGAACAGTTAGAATCAAAGGCCCGGAGGCGGTGACGCTTCCGGGTCTTTTTGCGTTTCGGGAGAGAAGGGGGGAAGGGGCGATGGGATTGAGCTGGGTGGCGCTGGGGATGCTGGGGGTGTGCCTGTGGGGGGTGACGCTGGCGCAGGGGGGCGTTTATGTGGCGGACTCGGCGTGGGCGGTGCTGGGGATGGGGCTGGCGGGGGTGGCGGCGTTTGGGAGAAGGGAGCTGCATCCGGGGGGATGGTGGGGCGTGGGGTTGGCGGCGGGGTTTTGGGGGGTGGGGGCGTGGCAGTGGGCGGCGGGGGTGACGCAGGTGCCGGTACGGACGGCGGAGGCGGTGATGGAGGTGGGGGGATATGTGGTGGCGTTTGCGGTGGCGCGGGAGCTGGTTTGGAGTTTCCGGCGGAACTTGTGGTGGGTGGCGGCGCCGGTGATTGGGATTGGGACGGTGCAGGCGGGGTTGGGGTTGGTGCAGTGGTGGTTGCAGCGGGCGGCGGGGCAGAGCCCGATGGCGGTGGGGAGTTATAACTCGCGGAATAGCTATGCGGGGCTGTTGGAGATGACGCTGCCGCTGGCGGTGTGGGCGGGGGTGTGGGTGTATGTGCGGGAGAGGAAGCGGGGGGAGACGGGGGTGAGGGAGAGTTTGGGGGCGAGCGCGTTGTTTGCGATGGGGGCGGCGATGTTGGTGGGGACGGTGATTAGTTTGAGTCGAATGGGGTTTTTGGCGGCGTTGAGCGGGATGGTGGCGACGGGGGTGGTGGCGGCGGGGGGGCGCGGGGGGAAGCGGGTTTGGCCGGCGCTGATGGCGGTGGGGGTGGGGGTGGCGGCGTTTGTGTTTTTGCCGACGGATGAGTGGATTGCGCGGTTTGCGGGGTTGGCGGTGACGGAGGATGTGAGTAGCGAGACAAGGGTGCAGTTATGGAAGGAGACGTGGCCGGCGATTGTGGCGTATGGGTGGAAGGGGTGCGGGTTGGGGGGGTACGAGAGCTGTTTTTATGCGTTTAAGAAAGTGGCTCCGGATAGTACGGCGGATTATGCGCATAACGATTATTTGCAGGTGTTGTTGGAGATGGGATGGGTGGGGTTTGCGGTGGGGATGGGGTTAGTGGGGCGGGTGGTGGGGCGGTTGTGGTGGGTGACGCAGCGGAGCGAGGGGGGGGCGTGGTATTTGGGGGTGGGGTGTATGGGGGCGATGGTGGCGTTGGGGTTGCATTCGTTGGTGGATTTTAACTTGTATTTTCCGGCGAATGCGATGGTGGCGGCGTGGGTGTTGGGGATGGGGGAGGGGTTGCCGGCGGTGGCGAAGTGGGAGATTGGGCGGATGCAGAGGCTGGGGGAGAAGGTGGTGGAGGGGTAGTAGGATAGGGGGAGAAGGAGTTTTGTTATGGCTGAGCTGCGGATTCGGTTGTCGGAGGAGTGGGTAGGGTTTGTGGAGGGGCGGGTGAAGGAGGGGGGGTACGCGGATAGTGGGGAGGTGGTGGAGGCGGCGCTGCGGGCGTGGGCGGGGGAGGAGGCGTTTCGGTTGTCGTTAGAGGAGGCGGCGGCGGAGATAGACCGGGGAGAGTATGAAGAGTATGACTTTTCGGATGGGGGAGCGAAGTTCTGGGCCGGGGTGCGGGAACGGGGCGGACGGCCAGCGGAATGAAGCGGTTGGTGGTTTCGAAGCGGGCGAAGCGGGATCTGGATGGCATTTGGCGGTACTGGGCGGGGCGGAGTTCGGCGGAGGTGGCGGAGGGACAGGTGGGCCGGATACGGGAGAGTCTTCCGCTTCTGGTGCAGCAGGAGGAGGCGGGGCGGTTAGTGGAGCGCTGGGGTGCGGGGATACGGGTGTTTCCGGCGGGTAAGTATTTGGTCTATTACGAGATTGGGCAAGGTGTGGTGAGGGTGCTGCGGGTGGTGTCAGGGGAGCGGGATCAGGAAGCGGCGTGGCGGGGGTAGTTGGGATATACTGCGCGTATGCAGACTACGGTTTATGACGCGGTGGTGGTGGGGAGTGGGGCGACGGGGGGTTGGGCGGCGAAACGGTTGACTGAGGCGGGGCTGCGGGTGGCGATGGTGGAGGCGGGGGCGAAGGTGACTCCGAAGGAGTTTACGGAGCATAACCAGCCGTCGCAGTACCAGTTTTTGGGGATGTCGCCGAAGGTGATGGAAGACCGGCCGATTCAGGGGCTATGTTACGCGTGCCGGGAGGGGAACCATAAGTGGTTTGTCAGTGACAAAGAGAACCCTTATGTGCAGGAGAAGCCGTTTAATTGGATCCGGATGCGGGTGCTGGGGGGGCGGAGCCTGAGTTGGGGGCGGCAGAGTTACCGGATGTCGAAGTTGGACTTGACGGGGAAGAGTCATGACGGGTATGGGGATGACTGGCCGGTGACGTATGAGGAGTTGGTTCCTTATTACGAGTTGGTGGAGCGGTATGTGGGGATTTCGGGGCGGGCGGAGGGGTTGGAGCATTTGCCGGATGGGATTTTTCAGCCGCCGATGGAGTTGACGTGCGGGGAGACGATTCTGCGGGATTCGATGAAGAAGAATTTCGGGCGGACGTTGACGATTGGGCGGACGGCGATTTTGACGAAGCCGCATAACGGGCGGCAGGCTTGCCATTACTGTGGGCCGTGCGAGCAGGGGTGTTCGACGTTTTCGTATTTTTCGAGCCCGTTTACGACGGTGGCGGATGCGCAGAAGACGGGGCGGTTGACGTTGGTGACGGATGCGGTGGCGGCGAAGGTGTTGACGAAGGATGGGAAGGCGGACCGGCTGATGTATATCGACCGGGTGACGCGGGAGGTGCGGGAGGTTAAGGCGAAGGTGTTTGTGTTGTGCGCGTCGACGCTCGAATCGACGCGGTTGCTGATGAATTCGGGGATTTGCGGGGATAACGATGCGTTGGGGAAGAACCTGATGGACCACATCTATCAGGGGGGGGCGTCGGGGGTGATGCCGCAGGTGGAGGCGAAGCCGTGGGCGGGGATGCCGCGGCGGCCGAATGGGGTGTATATTCCGCGGTTCCGGAATTTGAAGGAGCGGGAGACGAAGGGGTTCATTCGGGGGTATGGGTACCAGGGGGGGAGCGCGCCGGCGTTTGACTTTGGGGCTCCGGGATTTGGGAAGGAGTACAAAGAGGCCGTGCGGAAGGGGATCTTTGGGATCAGTATTAACTTGTGGGGGGAGTGCTTGGCGCGGCCGGAGAACCATGTTTCGATTGACCCGAACCGGGTGGATGCGTGGGGGATTCCGATTTTGAAGATTTCGGCGGAGTGGGGGGAGAACGAGAAGAAGCTGTGGCAGGACGGCAGGGAGCAGGCGGCCGAGATGTTAGAAGCGGCGGGGGCGAAGAATGTGCGGCAGACGGGGCAGTATTCGATTCCGGGGTTCTGTATTCATGAGACGGGGACGGCGCGGATGGGTACGGATAAGAAGAAGAGCGTGTTGAATAAGTGGTGCCAGGCGCATGAGGTGAATAACTTGTTTGTGACGGATGGGGCGGCGTGGGTGAGTTCGGGGTGTCAGAATCCGACGTTGACGATGATGGCGCTGACGGTGCGGGCTTGTGATTATATTGTGCGGGAGATGGGGAAGGCGTGATGAGAGAGATTGGGGCGGATAAGTTTGCGTTCGGATGTCACCGGTTTGGGTTTGGGCCGGCGCCGGGGGGCGGGCCGGTGGATACGGAGCGGCATGTGGTGCCGATGGTGAAGGCGGCGCTGGATTTGGGGATCCGGACGTTTGATTCGGCGGTGTTGTACCGGGCGACGTTGCAGTTGGGGCGGGCGTTGGAGATTTTGGGGGTGGCGCCGGAGGAGATCCGGTTTCAGACGAAGTGTTTGCGGTATTTGGGGTTGGCGGGGGAGGATGCGAAGGAGCATCAGCCGGAGGCGTTGTTGACGGGGATTCCGAAGCGGTATCAGGGGTTGACGGATAAGTGGGCCGGGAGTGAGGAGGGGACGGAGGAGCAGATTTGTAGGGAGCGGATTGAGTTGGGGGGTGGGACGTTGTACGGGGTGGCGCTGCATGATGGGCCGGATAAAGAAGCGCAGGTGGGGCTCGATTGGGAGAAAGATATACGGCCGGCGGTGCGGATGTTGCAGCGGGCGAAGCGGCAGGGGTTTGTGGAGCGGATTGGGTTGGGGGTGAAGGTTCCGGGGTTTGTGGGGCGGTTTGTGAAGGAGGAGCCGGGGGTGCTGGATTATGCGGGGGTGACGTTTTGCCCGGCGATATTGCACGAGATGATGGGGGTGTTTGCGGAGGCGGAGCGGGAGAGGTATCAGGTGACGTTGATGGGGATCAACTATGGGCAGGCGTTTACGTTGACGGAGGATCCGGCGGGGGCGGGGCCGTTTTTGTATAACTATGCGGTGGCGAATGCGGGGGAGCGGGAGTTGATGAGCCGGTTTTATCGGGCTTGCGGGTCGACGCCGTTGTTGCATTTGGCGGCGGCGGTGGCGGGGTTGTTGGTGGTGAACTTCCCCGGCGTGGTGACGCAGATTGTGACGTCGACGATGACGCCGGGGCGGTTGGTGGAGACGGTGAAGTTGATTCGGGAGGCGGAGGTGCCGGCTCCGGTATGGGCGGAGTTGAAGGCGATGGAGCTGATTCCGCGGGAGTTTCCGGTGAGTTAGGGGGGGAGAAGGGGTTACCTTCTCCTCCGTTGGGTGATGGGCATGTCGGTGACGCTGGAGGCGACGCGTCCGGCGACGGTTTTGTCGGTGTCGGTTTTCTTGAGGACGCGGCGGGTGAGGTTGCGTCCGAGGCGGGACTGGGCGAGGGTGAGGGGCAGGGTGGGAGGGACGAAGAGGGAGGTGGCGAGGACGGCGGAGTCCAGGAAGATGGGATGGCGGAGGGCCTTGAGGAAACGGTTCCGCTTGGGGGGCGGCGGGGGGTCGAGTTTCGCGGTGACGGTGGGGGCGGGTGGGGGTTCGGGTGATGGGACGGGGGCTACGGGGGCGGTGGCGGTAGCGGGTTCGTTTTGCGCCTGGGTGGCCGGGGCGGGGGGAGCGGCGGGGCGCTGAGCGGGCGTTGAGGCGACGCGGCGGGAGAGGCGAGCGCGTTCGGCGAGGGCGGCGCGGGTGGCGGCGAGTTCGACCTCCAGAGCGGATTTTTCCTGTTGGAGGGCGGCGATGTTTTCGTCTTTGTGGCGAAGGTTTTCCTGCCAGAGGTTGACGAGTTGGGTGGTGCGGCCGGCTTCGGCGACGGACTGTTCGCGGAGGGAGTGGATCTCCTGTTGGAGGGCGGTTTGGGAGTCGCGGAGGGTGTCGTACCAGGCGTTGAGACCGTAAAGGAAGAGGCTCGAGGCGAGGAGGACGGCGGCGACCGTGGCGGCGAGGAAGCGCTTGGGGAGCGATTGCTGGATGATGATGGTGGGCGGGGGGACCTGGAGGGCGTGATGCGCGGCGTCGGAGACGACGGCGACTTCCAGGGTGGTGTAGGGGTGGTGGTTGTTCATGATAAGGCCTCGATATAGGACGTTTCGGTCAGGTTGGTGATGCGGCGGACGGAATGATTCTGGTGGAGGCCGAAGGAGGATTCGGCTTCGAGGAGGAGGGCGAGGAGGGGGCCGGTGGCGGGGGTGACGGGGATGAGTTGGCAGCCGGGGATGGGGCTGGGGGCGGTGGGGAAGATGCCGTGGCGGCGGAGGAGGGCGAGGATGGTGGTTTCGGTGCGCGGGACGGCGTAGGCGAGGGGTAGGGAGACGGAGCGGCGGCCCTGGACGGAGGGGCGGTATGGGGCGGAGAGGAGGAGCTCGGGCTGGCCGGTGGCGAGTTGGATGACGGGGATGGGAAGGGGCGAAGCGGCTTTGCGGCGGCGGGAGCGGAGCGGGACGCGGGTGGGGGCGGGGGGAGGAGCGAGGAGGGAGGCGGCGTGGGCGGTGGCCCAGCGGAGGAGTTCGTGGCAGGCGAGGAGGGTGGCGCGGCGGATGTGGCGCGGGTCGTGGGGAGCGTTGCGCGCGGAGGGGTTGCGGGCTTCGAGGAGGACAACGGGGGCGCCGTAGCGGAGAGCCAGGACGTTGCGGGCGTCGAGGCGTTGGGGGGTGCCGTGGCGGGAGCTGCCGTTGGGTTCGACCATGGTGTAGCGGCCGAAGCGGAAGCCGGCGGCGGAGAGCCGCTGGTCGAGGGTTTCCGAGAGCGAGGCGAAGAGGGGGTGGCCGTCGCGGAGGGGGACGGCGGGATTGGTGGGGAAGTCGAGGCAGAGGTCCCAGGCGAGGCGGACGCCGCGGTTGAGGAGATGGAGGCGGCGGGAGGGGAAGTTGTGCATGTCGACGGTGAGGTGGGGACGCCACTGGGCGACAAAGCGGTGGATGGCTTGGGTTTCCGGGGTGAGGAGGTGGAGGTGGTCGCGATTGAGGTCGAGGCCCTGGGCGTTGTGGCGGGTGCGGAGGGCGGTGCCGTCGGGGTTGGCGGATGGGAGGATGGCGACTTGGAGTTGGTGGCCGAGGAGTTCGGGGGAGGCTTCGAGGGCGAGGGAGAAGCGTTCGGCGGCGCGCTGGACGGCCCGTTCGTCGCCGTGTTGTCCGCAGAGGAAGAACAGGCGCAGGGGGGCTTGGGGGGAGCCGTGATGGTAGACGAGGAGGGGGCGTCCGAGGCTGGAGTGGCCGATGGCCTCGATACGGGTGGGAGATGGGGTGGGATTCGGCATGGGGCGGCTAGTGGAGGTGGCAGGTACCGCCGTCGCATTGGACACGGCCGAAGCGGTAGCGGACCTGGGCGACGCGGTTATAGAGCCATTGCCAGACGGGACGGGACCCGGGAATATGGAGCAGGGGAGCGACCGGTCAGAGAAGCGGCAGGAGTTTGGAGAGATGGCGAAAGGCATCGGCGCCCGTGTGCCGATGATAGTTCTGGTCGATGAGAATGATGGCCTTCATGCGCTGCTCGAAGGAAACGTCGGGCAGGACGAGATCGGCCAGGCAGTCGTGGAGCGAGAGGAAGGCGAGACTGCCGCTGCAATCCAATTTGGCCAGGATGCGCATTTGGGCGATGCAGAAGCGGCAGCGTCCGTCGTAGACGATGATCTGGGCGTGGGGCCGTTCGACGAGGCCGGGCAGCCCTTGGCTCTGGGGAGGGGTCTGGCTCATAGGGCCTCTTGAATGGGCGTCGGCGGCGCGTTCTGGTGGCGACTGCGGCGGAGGGAGGCGAGGAGGCGTTCGATGGGTTCGGCGATCCGTTCCACAGGGAAGAAGCACAGGAAGACGAAGCCCAGGAGCTGGTAACGGAAGGTGATGCCCATGACGAAGAGAATTCCCCAGTGCATGGCGAAAGCGTTCAGCGCCCAGAACATGCCGAGGCGGCGGCTGAGAAAAGCGGCGGGGGCGAGCAGTTCGGTGACCATGGAGAGCACGCCGATGATGGTGAAGAGCCAGAGGTGCTCGTAGAGAGCGAAGGCGAGTTCGGGCGGGGCTTCGCCGAGGAGGGCCTTGCGAATGGCGTCGACGGCGACCTGGCTGCGGAGGGCGTCGCCACTGACCCATCCCCAGCCGAGTTCCCCGGCGAGTTTGGCGGCGCCGGAGAGGAAGTAGGTGGAGAGGGTGACGGCGCAGAGGAGTTGGATGGGCCAACCGTAGCGCCAGTGGATGGCGGGTAGGGTGTAGCGGGAGCGGAAGTGGGAGCGGGTATGGGCGCGGAGCCAGGAGTCGACTGACCAGGCGTCGGCGGCAGCGGTGAAGCCGAGGATGAGGATCTGCAGGACCATGGCGTTGTCGCTGTGGTAGATCATGGTCCAGGAGTTGCGGTAGCACAGGAGGGCGAGGAGGAGGAGGCTAAAGAGCGGACCGGTGAGGCGGAATCGCCATCCGGCGATGAAGGCCACGTTGGCGAGGAGGGTAGCCGTGAGCAGGGCTTTCAGGGCGCTCAAGGGGAGGGGGGCGACGAGCCACCAGACGGCGCCGAGGGGTTTGAAATAGAACGGGTCGTTGGCGTTCATCTCGAGGAACATCGTGAGGCGCTGGGCGATGTAGACGAAGGCGAACAGACCGACAGCGATGCGAATCAGGGCCAGACGGGTGGCCGGCATGGCGGGGAACCAGAGTTGATTGAGCCATTCGGATAGGCGGGGCATGGTTATTTAACCTCTCTTTTCGACTTTTTGGGTTCGGGGACGGGGCAGGCGGCGTGGAGCTTTTCGGCTACCGGGGTTTGGTCGCCGGCGAAGAAGGAATCGACGTGATGGGTGGCGGTGATGACCTGGACGGAGGTGAGGCGGGGGCCGGTATATCGTTTGGAGCGCGACAGGCGCTTGGCGACGGCGTTGCAGGTTTCGAGCGCCCGATCTTCCTTCACGGCGGCGTAGATTTGACGGCGGACCTGGTTGAAGCCGCCGGTGCCGGCGAAGGTGTGGCGGATGCGGTGTCGGTTGCCTTCGGCATCGATGCCGACGAGGGTTTGGCCCGAGAAGTGAGCGCTTCGCTTGGCGGAGAACATGGGGTAGTGGGAGAGGGGGAAGTTGTCGTTGGGCCGCCGCTCAAAGTTCTGGACGATGGGGGAGAGCACCGTGAGGAGCGTGGCGACGATGACCAGGGCCGGGCCGAGTTTGCTCGGGCGTGGGGTATAGACGGGGAGGATGGTGGAGTCAGTCATGGCGTTGGTTCTTCCGGAGTTGGGATTGCCAGGGGTTACCGGCGACGCTGCATTGCGGCGGCGGAGAGGAGCGTTTGCCGGATGATGCCGGCTTCGAGTTCCATCACGTGATGGAGCGTGCTTTGGGATCGCAGAGAGTTGGCGGCGATCACGATGGTCAGGTTGGGCGTGAGGGCGGCCAAGCTGTCGAGAAGATGGGTCTCCGCATCGGGATCGAGGGCGGCGGTGGGCTCATCGAGGAGCAGCACCTTCGGCCGGCGCAGCAGTGCGCGGGCGATGGCCAGGCGTTGGAGCTGTCCATTCGAGAGCCGGACGCCACCGTCGCCAAGGGTGGAGGCGAGGCCGTCGGGAAGGGAGCGCAGCGTGGCGCCGAGACCAGCGATTTCGCAGGCGCTGATCATTTCGGCCTCCGTGGCGTTCTCCCGGCCAAGAGAGAGATTTTCGGCGACGGTGCCCGTGAAGATGGCCGCCTGTTGCGGGACGAGAACGATATGGCGCCGGACGGATGCGACCTTACATTCGGCGAGATCCTGGCCGTCGACGAAGATGTGTCCGCCGTGGGGCGGCTCGAAGCCGGCGAGTAAGCGCAACAGGGTGGTTTTTCCTGATCCACTACGGCCCTTGATCCAGATCATGTTTCCCGGGGGGAAGGTTGCGGAGGCGCCATCGAGAATCGTGTGGCCTTGGAGCACCATCCGGAGATCCCGAATGGAGATATGACCGGCGATGGGATCGAGTTCCTCGGTTCCCTGCTCGTTTTGGCCGTTGGCGGTATCGACCAGGTGGAGAAGCCGCTGGAGGCGGGTCAATTGGCGGCGGGTTTCCTTAGCGGCGCCACCGAGGCGGCGGAGGGGAACGTTGAGATAGCCGACGAAGCCGACGAAGGCGACCAGGGATCCGGAGGAGATCTCACCGGCCAGGACGCGATGGCCGCCGGCCCACCAGGAGCCGCCGAGGGCCAGAATCGAAAGGCTCCATACGGAGGCGGTGAGCAGGGAGCTGTAGACTCCTGTTTTGCCGGACTCCTCGAGCAGGCTATCGGACTCCGCGTTGATGCGGGACAGAACGACGGACTGCGCCCCGAGGGCCTGGATGGTGTCGATGCCGTCGAGGCGCTCGCGGATGCCTCTCTTGAAGTGCGCCTTGCGTTGTTGCCAGGAGCCGGTGTAGTCCTCCTCGCAGCGCTCGGCCAGTTGAATCAGAAGGAATTGGACCGGCAGCGAGGCGATAGGAAATACGGCCATCCAGGGATCGATGGCGACCAGGACGGCGGCCGGGTAGAGGAACCGGATGATTTCGGCGCCCCCTTCGACGACCGAGGTGCGGGCGAGATGACCGATGCTGCGGGTATCGGAGAGGGTGTGGTCGGAGAGGGCTGAGGCGCCGTGACGCCGATGGAACGAGGGGGAGGCGTACGCCCAGGCGGTGAGGACCTGCAGCCGGAAGTTGCGGACGACGAGTCGATGGAGCAAGCCGGCCGACCGCGCGCTGGCATAGGCGGCGATTCCGGTGAGGATGGCGATGGCGGTGAGCGCGAGACCCAAGCGTTCGACCAGGGCATAAGGGTGGGGACCGGAGAGGTCGAGTCCCCAGAGGTGGGTGGGCCGTCCGCTGAGGCCATCGACCAGGACCCCGGCCAGCAAGGGGACCTGGACGGGGAGCAGACGGAAGAGAATGCGCCAGGAGGCGGCGATGGCAAGCTGGCGACGGTACGGCTGGAGTTGGCGCAGGAGGGTGCGCCAAGCCGTGGCCGTTACTCGTGGTGCTTTGTTGCTGGGCATCGCCATAACCGACTCCGAGGAGGGCAAACTACGCAACATTGACGGCGGACTGCCGTCGGAGATTCAGCGTGGCGGCGACCGTTTCGCCCAGTTCGGTGGCATCGCCGGCGGAGGTAGCGACCGGCGTAGCGGCGATTTCGGCGAACTCGCGCATGCAGAGCGGGGAAGAGGTCAGAACGCCGGTGACGGCGAGGACGCGGTGGCCGAGGCTCTCGAGACGGCTAACGGCGTAGCGGGCGGATAGCGCATTGTCGGCGGCAAGCACGACCCCGGACAGTTGCTGCCGGAGGTTTTCGTCTTCGAGGAGCATGGCCGTTTCGCGCTGCAAGATGCCGTCGGCGATTTCCATTACGGTGACGTCGGCGTTGGCCGTCTCAAGCCCCGCCATCATGGAGCGGTACAGATCGAGCAACTCCTGCTTGCCGCACAGATAGGTGGACGGAAACCCGAAGTCGCTGAAGTCCAGGACCTGAGCGGCGGAGGCGGAGCGCATTTCGTCCTGGTCCCGGTTGGACACGCTGCCCGTGAGTTTGCAGGCGGCCACGCGCAAACCTTGCTGCGAGAGGGCCTTGATGAGCTTGACGCAAGAGGTGGTCTTGCCCGCATTCATTCCGGTGCCGACGACGGCGACGAGATTCCGGGGTGACTGGATGGGCGCCACTTTCTCGAATGCGGCTGCCTTCAAGTTGATGACTTGCCCGGCTGAGTTGGCGACGTAGCCGAGGAACCGAACGCGAGTAGGGCGCTTGACGGAGCGGTGGCGGGAGCGGACGGTGCCGATCATGCCGCCGGCGGTAAGCAGGCTCAGGTTGTCGAGGCCATCGACTTCGCCTTCGTAGGCGTCGGTCGCATAGCGATTGCCGAAGACGCCGACGATGCAGTCTCCGGGATAGATGCGGAGGCGAAGATTGTCCTGCGTGGTGATGCGCTCGTGATACCCCATCTCCTCCACTTGCACGACCGCGAGGTCGCCAGCGGCGGGCACGTAGCCCATGGGGCGCGAAATCAGTTGCGTGGCGCCGGGATCCATGATCCGGCAGGCCCAGGACCAGCGGGGAAGGGTGGCTTCGGTGGTCAGGGTGCTGAGTTGGGTATTCGGCAGGGACAGGGTAGGTAGAGCGATGCTGGGGATGGGCAGAATGGGATTGAGGACGATGGCTGGTGACATAGTATCTCCTTGGGGGTAATGGGCCTGTCTTTGGGTTTGAGGTGGCGCCGGTGCGGGGCGATTCCCCCGCTGGCGGCGTCTGCGCCTTCCGTGGCGCTACCTCCCAACGGCCTACAACTCTTTAGGGACACCCAACTGGGAGAAAATATAGGGGCGTAAGGAAAAATATGGTTTATTGGGGGCGGGTAATTGGCGTATCCTGATTTCTGCTTGGGCAGCACGCTGCGCACCGCGTTATGTTTGACCGCGATGCTATCCTCGGTTCAAGACAAGCCGGTGGTGGGTGCAGCTAGTGAGTCCAGGCTTCGAATAGTGCGACGCGAAGACAATACTGGGGCAGCGGAGGACGGTGGGGCATGACCGACTTGGCGTCTACGATCAGCGAAGCTCTCCATGGTGCGCCCGACCGTTCCTGGCCGGATGAGCGTCTATTGACGGCGTGCCGGAATGGAGATCAGCGGGCTTGGGAAGCCCTTATTGCGAAGTACCAGAGCATGGTGTATTCGATCCCGTACCGCTACGGCGCGACCGCGGACGATGCGGCCGACATTTTCCAGGGGGTGTGGATGGACCTGTATCAGGAACTGCCGCACCTGCGGAATGCCGAGGCGTTACGGTCGTGGTTGGCGACGGTGGCGGGACGGCGTTCGCTGCGCTGGAAGCGCAGTCTGCAGCGGCGCGGCGAAGTAGATCTTCCCGACGAGGACCGGGACGAGCCCGAGAACGCCGATCCCTTGCCGCCGGAGGCGATGGCCGAGGTGGAACGGGACCAAACGGTTCGCGAGGCGATTGCGGGGCTGCCGCCGCGTTGCCGGGAGTTGGTGGAGCTTCTGTTCTTCAAGGACCCGCCGATCTCGTACACGGAAGCGGCGGCTCATTTTGGTCTGGCTACCGGGTCAATTGGGTTTGTAAGAGGCCGATGTATCCGGAAGCTGCAGCAGGCGCTGGAGGAACGGGGCCTGGGCCCGAGCTAGGCGATGGCGAAACGAAGGCGAGGGTCTCGAGAGTAGGAAAATTTTCCATACTTTTTTTCCCGGCTAGGTATATTTTTCATACAGGGTGCCTCCCCTGAGGAGGTGGAAGGCAAAAACGTGCACTATAGCGAAGGACAATGGATTGATTTCGTGCGGGGGCTGACGGAAACAGCGGCGGCCCGCGAGATGCAGACGCACCTGGGTTCAAACTGCGCCGATTGTCAGGCGCTGGTCGATTCCCTGAGCGTGGTGGAGCGGACTGCCTTCCAGGACCGTGCGCTTCCGGTACCTACCGCGGCGATTGCGCGGGCCATGGCGATCTTTCGTCCTGCGCCGAGGGTGTCCTTTTTCGATCTCCCCCGCGTTCTTGCCGAGATCGTCTTCGACAGCAGGCACCAGCCGCTGCTCGCGGGAGTCCGCAAGATGGACCCCCAGGTGCGTCACGTGGTCTTTCGGTCGAGTGTCCTGCAGAGCGAAGTGCAGCTGGAAGTGCGGGCGCCGAAGCGGATTTTGGCGGTGACCGGGCAGTTGTCCACCCCGGCGAGCGACGAACTGCTTGCGAAGGGCATGCGCGTGGCCTTGACCGACGGCCAGTTGACTCTGGCCGAAGCTCCGGCGAATGAATTTGGGGAGTTCGAATTGGAGTGCAGCTTTCAGCGCGGTTTGCAATTAGTCGCGTGGTCGCCGCAGGGTCCCGAGGCCGTGGTGATGGACTTGGACGGTGTGTTGGGCAATTGGAAACAGAGTGTCGTCACGGAGGACGGACCCCAGCAGTAGGCGCCTCGAACGGGCGGGACCACGAGTTGCACTCCGGCCTCCAAAGATGCCCCTCCCCAGCCGAATGCGGTCGATGGTCCCCTTCGCGATGACCCGGGCGGCTATTTGCGGACGACGAGGGTACCGGCGGCGAGGTCGTGCAGGGCTTGCTTTTTGTCCGTGAACAGGGCCATGAGGAAGCCGATCGAAAAGAACCAGCCGGAGAAGAGGTGCTTGACGAAGAAGCGGCCGAGGCTTTGGCCGCCGGAGATACGCTGGCCGGTTTGGGCGTCGACGAGCTTGATGCCGAGGATGAGTTTGCCGATGGTGGCTTGCTGGGGGCCCGATTCGAGTTTGACGAAGTAGAGCAGGTAGGCCAGGAAGGCGATGGGGACGGCGATGAAGTAGGAGGCCAAGCCGGAGACAATGCCACCGGCGGCGCCGCCTTCGGTTTTGGTGGCGAGGCCGAGGAGGGCGAAGATCACGCCAGCGCCGACGACGAGTCCTCCGGCGAGGCCCGCAGCCCCGAAGGCGAAGAACTCGTCGATGAGAAGGGCGACGAAGCGGAGGCCGAAGTTGGCGTGGGGGATAGCGGGCTGGGGAATGTACGCGGCGGGGGCAGGGGCGTGGTAGGGGTAGTAAGCGGCGGGAACGTGTGGCGCCGGGATGGGCGCCGCCGGTTGGGGAACCGGGGCGCCGCATTGGAGACAGTAGGGGCTAGCGGGGCTGGCGGCGAGGCCGCATTGCGTGCAGTTCATGGTAGTGTCCTTGGGATGGCGTTGGGGTTAGCGGCAGACGAACTCCGGGAAGGTAGTGCGCATCTGGTTGACGGGGCGGACCTGGCCGGTGGCGCCATCGATGGTGAAGACGTTCCAGATCTCTTCGGGACCGCTGGGAACCGTGAAGGAGCTGACCTGGCGGTCTCCGCGGAAGACGGCGATCTGGGCCTGGCTTTGGGAAAGAAGATTCGCGCCGCCGGAGTAGTTGTCGACAAACAGGGTGTAGGTGCCGGGGAAGAGGCGGGCGATGCGGATGGTCTCGGTGGGCGGGACATCGGGGGTCGCGATGTTGTCGACTTCGAGTTGGGCGAACGGGTTGGAGTTGAGGAACCCGGTGGCGCCGAAGTAGACGCGGAAGCAGGAGGTACTGCCTTCCCGGGGGCCGTAAAGATGGAGGTCGAGGTCGCGCGGTTGGCCGCTGGGGTTGCGGAGCCAGTTGATGGTGATGCGGACCTGGCCCTCTTCGAGGATGGGGGAGACCGAGAGGCTGACCGTGGTGGTTTCGTTGGCCCGGACGGTGGCGTTCAGGGTGGAGGGGGCGAAGCCAGCTAGCGAGGTGGTGATGACGGTGTTGCCGACCGGGACGCCGGGGATCCGGAAGGCGCCGTTGACGGCGCTGATGTCGAAGAGGGTGGAGTTGCTGAGCGACACGCGGACGCCACTGATGGCGGTGCCGGTGGCGGCGTTACGGACAAAGCCGGTGAGGGTGCCGGTGGCGACGGGGGCGGCGGTGAGGGTGAAGTTAACCTGGATTTCCCCGGAGGCGGTCATCTCAATCGAGCGGTTTGCGGAGAGGAAGCCGGAGGCGGAGGCGGTGAGGGCGACATTGCCGGGGGGGACGCCGCTGAGGCGATAGGTGCCGTCAGCGGCGGTGCGAACGGAGAGGGAGCTGTTGCCGAGGGCGACGGTGGCTCCGGCGATGGGGGCTTGGTTGGCGGCGTTGAGAACGCGGCCGAAGAAGACGCCGGAGAGGGTGGCGGGTGGCGGAGGGGCGTCGACGCGGGAGGCTTCGTCGCAGACGCAGTCGTTCGACAGGAGGGTCTGGCTGACGTCGCGCACGGTGAGGTTATAGCCGAGGAAGGCGCTCTGATACTGGGCGGTGCGGCTGACGGGTTGGAGGAGGTTGTTGACATCGACGCCGGTGAGGCAGCCTTGGACGGCTTCGAGATCCCGGCGGTTGGAGACGATGAGTTCGTTGTAGAGATTGGAGACGGCCTGGTCGACGGTGTCGGAGCAGGTGAAGCAGGCGAAGATGCCGCCGGCGATACCGGTGGAGGCGGCGACGGAGGCGAGGTTGGGAATGATGGGGGAGGGGAGGACGGGGCCATCGTTAAGCTGGCAGCAGGCGAGATTGGCGCTCGTGAGCTGCGCTTGATAGACGCTGAAGAGGGCGGCGAGATCTTCGCCGATGCTCTCGCCGGAGCGCTGGAGCATGCGGTCGGCGATGCCTTGGAAGGCGCCGAGGTCGAGGTTGACGATACCGGTGCGGTTGATGGTTTGCAGGTGCGGGCGGGCGCGTTCGAGGGTGGCGCGGAGGAAGTTGGCGCCGGTTTCGTCGGCCCGATTGGCGCCGAGGCAGAGGCTATAGGCGATGGTTTCGCCGAGGTAGTTCATGGCGAACCAGACCGCGCTGAGAGTTTGGCGGGACATGCGGGCGCCGGGGATGGAGGCCTCGCGAAAGCGGGAGAAGGCCGAGGTGGGGCGGTTGAGCGGGAGGACTGGGGCGGAGACCACGCGGGACTTGGCGGAGGCCTCGGAGACGGTGGTCACGAGGCCTTTCAGGCACTCGCCGCCGGCACAGGCGGGCGTTTGCCGCTTGAGTTCGCGGACCCGGTGGAAGAGTTCGCCGAAGTCGGATTGGGCCGCGGCGGAAGCGGCCAGGAGGGCGATCGATAGCAGGATCTTGAGCATGAAGCGGTTCCTTATTGGTGGAGGCGGAGATAAGTGAAGGTGCCGGCGGCATCGTGGCAGGCGTCGACGGAGCGGCCGGCCCGGCGGGCGGCGTTCAGCTTTTGGACGAACTGGACGTAGAGCGGAGGCTTGACGGGACAGGTGGCGCAGAGGCGGGTGTCGCCGATGGTCACTTCGTCGGCGAGGCCTTGGGGGACAGGCGCGAGAGAGAAGATGATTTCGGTGACGGGTCCGGAGAGGCAGGTGAGGTCCGTGGGGAGCGGCTGCTGGGTATTGCCGCCGCCGCCCGCGGGAGGCGCCGAGGTGCTGGCGCGGACGGAGATCTGGACGGGTTGGCTGGCGCGGTTGTTCATGCGGAGGATCAGAGGGTGATCGCCGGAGGGCAGCGCGGGCACTTGGAGGTTGGCTTGGGCGAGGCCGACGCTGCCGGGGGTGAGGCCGAGGAACTGGATGGGGGCGTTGACGCCGCCGATGGTCGCGGTGCCGGCGAGGAGAGGTGTGGCGAGAGGAGAACCCGGGGCGGCCACGCCATCGGCAACGGCGGGGTTGGTGGCGCCGATGCCGGTGAGGTAGACGATGAGGGAGGAGCCGGCCGCGGCGGGGTTGGCGGCGGCGTTCAGCGAGTAGTCCTGGTTCTGGACGACGCCGCGATTGGCCCCATACTGGAAGACGCCGGGAGCGGCGGCGGCGACGGTGACGAGGAAGGAGTTGCTGGCCGTGCCGTTGACGGTGACGGCAAGGGTGGCGGGTCCCGGCGGGGCGGCGATGGGGACCTGGAAGTTGATCTGGGTGGCGGAGATGTAGGAGAGGCGCGCCGGGCGTCCACCGAGGGTGACGGAGACGCCGTTGAGCGTGGTGGGTAGCGGGAGGCTCGCGGCCGACGCGGTGGCGGGGGCGAGTCCGGTGCCGACGACGGTGGCGAGCGAACCGGGGGCTACCGTGGGAGCGTAGTCGGCGGCGTTGCCGACGCCGGTGACGCGGGGTTGGGCGGCCAGGGTGGCCGCGAAGAGGAGCAGCAGGAGTGGGGTACGCATGGCGGCTCCTACGGGCGGACGAGTTTGAGCTGGAAGATATTGCCGGTCGAATCGTGGCAGGCTTCGACATTGGCTCCGGAGAGGAGGGCGCTTTCGAGGCGGTTGGTGATTTCGGGGTAGAGGGGCGGCTTGACGGTGCAGGCGGGGCAGGCGCGGACGCCGCCGATGGAGATTTCGTCGGGGAGGCCGGCGGCGATGAGTTGGAGGGAGTAGGTGATGGAGTCGACGCGGCCGGTGAGGCAGCCGGCGGTGGTGGGATTGGGTACGGCGATGGGGGTGCCTTGGGCGGTGACGCGGAGGGAGTAGTTGACGCCGGGACTGTCGAACTGGAGCCATACGAAGTAGGTTCCGGCAGCGGGTACCTGATAGGTAAAGGTCAGGCCATTCTCACTTGACCAATTGCTGCTATGGCGAGCGACGACCTGGTTTTCCGCAGCTTGGCCAAGAGTACGGGTGTTCGGGGGAAGCAACGCCAGCCACCAACGCTTGTTCGGGGCGGTCGAGTTCGCGGTGACACTGAACTGTTGGCCGCGAGCCAGAACGACCTTGTAGACCTTGTTTGGGACCTGCTGGCGGTCGCCGATATCGGTCACGGTTTGCCCGAAGAAGATTGGGATGGCCTTATCGATACTGCCGCCGTCCAGCTCCTGGGCGAGCCCTGGTGCGGCGAGAGCAAAGAGGGCGAGAGATAAAAGAGGGGTGTTTTTCATAGGTATCCTGTAAGCGAATCCGGCTAGCGGAAGTGTTCAAACTGTTTCTTCACCGCCCGGCGGCGCGGAGCACACGGGTGGCGAAGGCGTCGGCGGCATCGAGGCTGTCCCGGGCGGCGTCGATCCGACCCTCCCCGAACTGCTGCCGGGCGCGGAGCAAGGCGTTCCGCATCTGACTCAAGTCGGCGAGGATGACGGGGCTGAGCGTGAGCCCCTTCTGCTCCAGTTGGAGGCGCAAGGGTTCCAGGTTCTGCTCGGCATTTTGCGCCTTGGTGGAGACGCCGACGAGCCGCGACTCGACCTCTTCAACCTCCTGAGTCGAGTAGCGTGTGGTGGCCGGCCGCAGGATCTCCGCGGGTCCGGTCGGCGCCGGGGTGGCATGGGTCGCGGCAACCAGCGCGGCGGCCTTCGGCGCAGCCGCAGGCGCGGCGGCCACGCTGGGAGCGGGCGGGGAGGGAACCGAATCGAGCGGCTTCCAGGGACCAAGGCGCTGCTCCAGGAAGTGGATCCGTTGTTCGACGGCGGTGAGGCGGAGCCGGTCCGGCGGAAGGACGCGAAGGAGCGCGGCGGCTGCCTGGTAGCTCGCCATGGCGCTCTCTCTGCCGGTGACGCCTTCCTGAAACGTCCCGATCTGCTGATAGGCGGCGGCGACCTCTTCGGCGAGCGCGGGGTTGCCGGCGGCGTCCTGCGCGAGTTTGGCGAGATAGCGGGAACTGCGGACGAGAATCTCCTGGCGCTCGGCCACGGCCTTCGGCTTCAGGGCCGCGGCTCGGGTCAGATCGGTCTCGAGGGTTTGCCGCAGTTTGGCCACGGAGGCCACTTGCGACTCGGCCTTTACGGGTTTCGCTTTTTCAAGAGAGTCCAGCATCTGCTGCATGGCGGCGAAGCGGAGATCGGCTTCGCGGCCCTGGGCATAGACCCGATACGTTTGCCAGGAGCCGATGCCGAGCAGCACCACGAAGCAGGCGGCGATCCCGACGGCGACCCGTTTGCGCACGACAAACTTCAATACTCGCGAGGGCAGGGAACCGGGCCGGGCGAGCACCGTCTCCCCGTTCAGGAACCGTTGCAGGTCATCGGCCATGCCGGCGGCGGTCGCATAGCGACCTTCCGGGCGGCGGCGCAGCGCCATGAGGATGATCTGATCGAGGTCGCCGATGAGACGGCGGCGGAATTGGCTGGTGGTTTCCGGGATGTTGAGCAGATCTTCAGAGAGCCGGGAACTGGGCAGCGGCGGGTCGGTACCCAGATGGATCTGGGCGAGCTTCTCCTGCGAGTTGTCGAAGGGGGTGCGGCCGGTGAGGAGCTTGTAGGCGATAACGCCGAGGGCATAGATGTCGGAAGCGGGTTGCAGCGTGGTGACGCCGGCCATCTGTTCGGGGCTGGCGTAGAGCGGGGTCATCGGCGCGCCCTGCACGGAGGTGAGTTCGACGGCGCCGACGGGTAGCGGCGTGAGCTGCTTGGCGATGCCGAAGTCGAGGAGCTTGACAGAGCCATCGTTGGTGACCAGGATGTTGGCCGGTTTGAGATCGCGATGGATGATCTGAGAACGGTGGAGATAATCGACCGCGAGGCAGACCTGCTGGAGCAGCCGGATCCGGGCGGCGAGGGCCAGGCGGTTCTTTTCGCAGTAGCTATCGAGGGGCAGCCCTTCGACAAACTCCATGACGTAGTAGGGCATGCCGTCGGGAGTATCGCCGCCGTCGAGGATGCGGGCGATCTGCGGGTGGTCGAGGGCGGCTAGGACCTGGCGTTCGTTGCGGAAACGGAGGATGAAATCCGGTGAGACCTGATCCCGCAGGAGAACCTTGAGGGCGACCTGTTTTTCAAAGGCGCCATCGTCGCGGAGGGCGAGATAGACCACCCCCATGCCGCCGTGGCCGAGTTCGCGGAGGATGCGGTAGGGGCCGATGTAGCGGGCCGACGCGCCGGTGGGAGGAGGCGTTGAAGCCTCCGTGGCTTGGAGTTCGTTGCGGCGGAGAAGTTCCTGCAGTTGACTGATCAGGATGGCGTCGTTCGAGCAGGCGGCACGGGCCCACGCCGGGCGATGTTCCGTGGGGACACGCAGGGCGGCCTCAAAGAGCTGGCGCAGGAGTTGGAAGCGGTCCGTTTGGATGTTCGACAGGTCCACGCCCTGCGCGGGGGCGCCACACCGGGGGCAGGCGACGGTGTGGAGGTTGAGTGGGGCGGAGCAGTGGAGGCAGGTCATCGCAGTTGGTGGCGGGCTATTGGCCCAAGTGGCGAGCGAGCTTGCCGGCTTCGTATTGGGCCTTTTCCAATTGGCGGCGGGCGTTGGCCCAGGACTCCTGTTCGAGGCTCGTAGCGGCGAGTTCGAGATAGAGCCGGAGGCGGCTCAGGGAGCTGGCAATGTCCCCGTGGATAGTGAGTCCCCGGGCGGCCAGGGACTGGCGGAGATCATCGACACTGCTCAGCAGCGCCTGGCCCCGGGCGGAGACGTTGGCGAACTGCTCGACGAGTTCGACGCCTTCCGGCGAGGTGCCGCGCGGCGGCACGGGAAGTCCGGCGAGGGGCGGCGACGGTTGGAAGGATACAGGCGGGCGCGGCGGCGGCGCGGGGTTGGGATCGCTGAAGAGGCCTCCGCCACCGAGCAGAAAGGGAGCGTTGAGCAGCGTGAGGCGCATGGCGAGCGACTCCAGGCTTTCGTCAAAACCGCGAGGGTTGCGGCGTGAGCCGAAACCGCCCCCGAAGGAAGCGGACTGGGACTGGCCGACGAAAGGCCCGGCCCCGCCGAGCAGAAACATGGCTCGTTGATAGCAGCGGACGGCGGCGGCGGACTGCCCCAGGTTCCGCCCATATGGGCCGCCGAGCATGTCGCCGAGGTCGCGGTAGGTGTTGGCGAGTTCGAGACGATGGTCCGGGCTGGTTGCTCCGGCCTCGAAACCGCCGAGGTATCCGATGGCATCGTCCCACACGATCTGGGAAGAGCCGCGTTCGAGTTGCGGCCGGCTGCTCGATAGGGCCTGGCGGAAATTCCGCAGGTCCCGGGCTTCAAACGTGTTGGCGGTGCGTCTCTGTTGGAGGACGCGTTCCAGCGGAAGGGCGGGTTGCGCTTCGAGGCAGGCGGCGAACAGAAAGTAAGTAGCGAGTCGCATGGATGGCTTCCTCGGTGGCTACTTGCGGACGACGTCGCCGGCCCGGGGCGGTTGAGCGCCCTGGTAGGTGCCGATGGCGATGCGTTCGCGGACTGTGGTGATGGTCATGGTGCCGATGCGGTCGGTCTGGACATCGAGCACTTCGCCGGTGACGGGGTCCTTCACCTCCTGGCCTTTGCGATAGACGGTGAAGGTCTGGCCGGGCGAGAGTCCGGCGTTGGCGCCGGCGTTGATGATGATCGAACCGTTCGAAAAGCTGGCCACGCGGGCGTCGAGGTCGTCCGTGCGGCTGGTGGCGACGCCGCCGGGGTTGGCCTGGCCATTGAGTTGGGCGCAGAGCTGGTTGACAGCGTCGATGGTGGCTTCGCCGATGATGGTTTCGGCGAAGTTGGACGAGCGCATGTCGACTGCGCCACCCGCCCCAAACGCGCCCCCGAAGAAGAAGCCGCCGGCGCCCTTGCTCACGCGCTTCGATTCGCCACGTGCTTCCCCGGTGAGGACGATCTCGCTGGTCTCCGTGTCCGCCAGACGGAAGTTGAGGACGACGACCGCTTTGTCCTCCTGCTTATACCCGCCGATGGCTCCTCCGACGCCGAGGACGCCCGCGCCGGCGACCCCGGCGCGGCGCCGGTCATCGCGGCCGAAGACGACGATGTCGCCCATCAGGGTGAGGTCGGCGCCGCGGATGCGGCCGATGCGGGCGGCCGATCCGCGGGCCACGCGGCCGCTGGCGCCGAAGTCCTGCTCCTTCATGAGGGTGTCGACCTTCTTGCGTTCGACGACGGTGAGCCGTCCGCCGGCCGCGATCCGCTGCACCATGAGGGCGCGGATGCCTTCGCCGAGCGGCACCTGGGTGCCGAAGATGGCCTGCGTGGCGGTGAGCACGGCGGAGTAGTCAAAGGCTTCCACCATGACGGAGCGCTTCTGCGCGAACACCGTGGAAGCGGCCAGTAGGAAAAGGATCAGAGTGCGCATGAGTTAGTTCACCTTCCGTGCGGTGTAGCCCTTGGCGTAGTTCGGGTCGAGCCCGCCGCCGCTATAGCGGCCGACGGTGACCCGGTCGCGTACGTTGGTTATGGCGAGTTCGCCGACCTTCTGCGTGCGTTGGTCCAGGACCTCCTTGGTGACGGGATCTTGCACGGTCTCCAGAATCTGGTGAATCTCGAAGCGGTCGGACGGCAGCACCCCATCGACGGAGCCCACGCTGAGGTAGAGCGTGCCATCGCCAACGATCTTGGCGACCCGGCCTTCGATGTCCATCTGCTTGGCCGGAAGGGCCGGGATGCGGCGGTTCAACTCTTCGGCCAGTTTGTCGACAGCATCCTTGGTGGCTTCGCCGATGATGGTCTCCGCGAAGTTGGAGCTCTCCATGGACGCTCCGGCCCCGCCGACAGCACCAGGGGTACCGAGCACCGCGCCCCAGTTCTTACTCTTTCGGGAGGATTCGCCCCGCGCTTCGCCGGTCTCGATGACTTCGCTGGTTTCGGCATCGACGATGCGGAAGTTGATGACGACCACCGCCTTTTCTTCCTTCTTCAGTTGGGCCCAACCACCCGCGAAATGGCCGAATAGCGCGCCGCCGATGCCTTGCTGCTTCTTCACATCATCACGGCCGAAGGTAACGATGTCGCCCATCAGAAGGGCGTCGGCTCCGATGATTTTGCCGATGCGTGCCTTGGTTCCCTGCGCCACCCGGTTGCTAGCGCCGAAGTCCTGCTCACCCATGATTTTGTCGACTTTTTCGCGTTCGAGGATCCGGATCTTGCCGGCGCGGCTGAGCCGATCGGTCAGCATGGCGCGGATGCCCTGGCCGATGTTGACGTCGTTCTTGAACCAGAAGGTGACGGCGGAACGAACGGCGGAGTAGTCGAACGGGGAGACGGCCAGCCTGCGCTTGACTGGAGCGGGAGGCGTCGCCGGGGTGGAGGAAGCGGGAACGACGGCGGCGGCAGACGCTTCCGGGGCCGGCGCCGGGGCAGGAGGCGGCGGGGGCGCTTCGGCGGCGACGGCGGATTTGGGGTCCAGCATGACGCGGAGGATGTTTTCCGAAACGCCGGCCTTCTGCAGTTTGAGCGCATCGAGAGCCGAGAAGGTAAACACCTTTCCTTCGCGTCGCAGGGTTTGGATGATCATCGTCTCGGACATTCCGCCTTTGACGAGTTCGATGATCGTATCCATCGTGGTACCCGCGGCCGCCGCCGCAGGACGCTTGGGGGCCGAGGGGGGAGTGACCGCGGGTTTCGGCGCAGCCGGCTTTGCCGGGGCAATCGCGGAAGGCTTCGGGGTGACCGGTGCGGCCGGAGTCTGGGCGAGGAGCGGCAGGGCCGAGAGAGAGACCAGGAGCAGGTATCGAGAGTTCATGACATTCATCCGGAGTAGGCGTTTTGAGAGAAGGGGCATCCTCTCTCCCCGTGCAGCGGAGAGCGGAGAGGGAATTGGTCAATGTTTCGGCGAGGCTACGTCGAGCCGCTCGCGCAACCAGGCGCGAGCGAACTTCCAGTGGCGGCGGACGGTGGAGTGAGAGACGCCAAGGGCATGGGCGACCTCCTGATCCGTCAGGCCCGAAAAGAACTTCAACTCCACCACCTGGCAGGCGGCGGGATCGGCGCGTTGCAGCCGGTCAAGGAGCGCTTCGAGCGCCTCCGGGTCGACGCCGATCTCCGGGTTGGGCGCATCATGGTCGGTGAGCGATACCTTCCAGCCGAAGCCACGCTTGGCGGCACGGTGTTCGCGGCCATGGTCAATGAGCACCCGGCGCATCTGGCGAGCGGCAATCGCCAGGAAGTGTGTCCGGTTCTGCCATTCGATGCCTGCACCATGAAAGATGCGGAGAAACGCTTCATGGACGAGCGCGGTGGGTTGGAGCGTGTGGGAGGCGCGTTCGGAGGCCATGCACTGCCGGGCTCTCGCGCGCAGGTCCGCATAGACCGCCGCGAACAGTTCGCTTTCGACAGCGGCGTTTCCACGCTGAAATTCACGCAGCAAATCGGTAATCAGTTGGGGCTCTGCAGGGCGCGAATGATTCACGAACAGGTCTCCAGAAGGCCGGGCGGTTTTGTTGAGAAAGCCTAGTATCTTCGGGAGATGGTTCAAAAAGAAGTGAGCAGAAGTGAGTTCACGCCGGCCCGCCAATGTGAACTGTGACTGATTTTCGCCCGCACCGCCCGGTATCTTGACCAAAATGACTGCGCTAACCCGCTGCCGCGGGTATGTCAGCAGAAACCGTTGTTGCTTTTGGAGTGACGGAGGATCGAGACCTCCTTGGCCAGTACTTCGCCCTGCGCCGGAGGCAGTATCACCGCCATTTCCCCACGTTGCCGGAGTGGTTCGGCGAGGAGGAGGAGGCCGACCGCGTGGCGGACATCGTGGTGGCCACGATGGGAGAGCGCGTGGTGGGCGGGGCGCGGATTTCCTATGCGGGGCCGGGTATGTCACGACGGCTACCGCTCGAATCCGATCTGTTCGAACTGCCGCGCCTGTTTCCGGAACGGCGCCTCGGGGAACAACTGATCTGCGAGTTCTGCCGCCATGCGGTGGAGCCGGAGTTCGGCGCCCTGGTATCCCGCGGCCTAGCCGCGGCGATGGCCAAGACGGCGGCCCGCCGGGAGATTGCGCTGGCCTTCACGGTATGTCCGCGGGGGCAGACCGTTCTGAACCGCCGCCATTGCCGCGACCTGGGTCTCCAGTTCGAGGTCTTCCCCGCGCTGCTGCCGCCGAATCCGTTCAATCTCGAAATGGCGCTCTGTCTATACCGGGGTTTCGCTTCCTTGCAAGAACCGTGACCAATTGCGGGATGGTAATCCGCTGCCTTGGTCATGAACGCGAATCTGATCGTGATTGTGGCGGCGGCAGCCGTCTTGCTGAGCTTTGCCTGGGGAATGGTCTGGCACTTCCGCCGCCCCGGTCAGTTGAGTCCGGGAGCCAGGCGGACGGCCGCGTTGGGGTCGCTCAGCGCGGCCGTTCACCTGTACGGGGTAGCGACGCACGGCGAAGGTTGGCCGGGTCTCAGCGTTCCGCTCTATTGCGGCAGCGCGGTGCTGTTCTGGTGGGCGGTAACGGTTTCCCGGCAGCGCCTCCAGGCCTGTTTCTGCGGCGGCGGTGAGACGGAACTGGTTCTCGCCGGGCCATACCGATGGATCCGCCATCCCTTCTATGCCGCCTACGGACTGGCCTGGCTGGCGGGCGTACTGGCTACACTGTGGTGGCCTACGCTGTTGACCGCCGCGGCGATGTGCCACATCTATTGGCGAGCAGCGCGAGCCGAAGAGGACGCCTTGCGGGAAGGGCCCGTGGGCAAACGCTACCGGGAGTATCAACGGCGGGCCGGCCAGTTCTGGCCCGCTTCGTGGCGGGGCTACGGTCTTGGCGAAGAGCGGATCAGGCCCAGGGACTCGATGAGCTCCTGATACTCCGGCTCCTCGTCGAGGTGGCGAAAAAACGGATAGGCATGGAACCAGATGGCCAGCGGATCGCGTTCCTCGGCGCCGGCGCGCAGATGCCGGGCGGCGGCCGGAAGGTCGCCGAGCCCGAGGGCACAGGCGGCGAACTGGCTGCTGGGTACATGCTGGCCAGCGCGGCGAATGGCGGTGAGCCAGAGTTGCCGGCGCTGGGCGACCCGCTTCTGCCCCGCGCGTCCGGCAAAGAGGGCGCGGAGCCCCCAGGAGACGGGACGGTCCATCAGCCGGGCCGGGGCTTGATCGAGCACGCGGATCGCCCCGGCGTTGTCCCCGCGGGCTTCGAGCAGCGTCGCTTTGTTGATGTGGTGGAGATAATAGCCGGGCGCGGCTTCGAGGGCGCCGTTGATCGTGATCTCGGCCGAGTCATAGTCTCGCGCAAGCATCTCGATCATGCCGAGGTCGGCGAGATGAGTCGGGTTGAAGTAGCCGTACTGATTCACGGCGCGGCGCAGGTGGCCCACCGCGATACGGGCTCTGCCCCGGGCCACGAGAAAGGCGGTGTGCCAGGCGTGCGTCGCCGCCTCCTGGTCACTGAGCCGTAACGCGTTGGCGAAATCGACCTCAGCAGCCTGCCAGTTTCGATCGAGCGCTACATGAGCCGCACCCATCGCAATCCAACCCTGCCAGGCGGGAGAGGGAGCACTAAGAGCCTGCTCGGCCAAGGCTCGGCACTCCGTCAAGGCCGGCAATGGCGGCGAGCCGTGCGCGGCCGAACTGGCCAGGGCTTCGGCCTTCAGGGCGAGGGCAAGAGACAGGCGGGGCGCTTCCGCGAGCACGCGGTCGAGGTGCGCGATCGCGGTGCGGAAGCCCGAGGTCGTCCGGGACTCGGCGGCAACGCGGGCACTCCAAAGATGACTGTTGGCGGCCGGCGAGAGTTGGTCCCGATAGGTGAACCGGGGCACATAGGACCCTTTCGGAAGTTCGATCAGCAGATGATCCGCCTGGCCTTCGCGCGAGTAGTAGGCCATGAGGTTGGTGCGCAAATTTGCCGTGGTGGTGCGGACGATCGAGTCGGCCTTGGGGTCGAAATGAACCAGGTCGCGGGCAAAGACATCGGCGGCAATGGTCTTCTGGTTGAGTTCCGAACCTCTGCCGGCCAGGGCCTGTTCCACCACATAGGCAAGGAGCCGCATTTCGGACGGAGGCAGCCGGGATTGGCGGCGAATCTCGTCCAACGCGTGAGTAACTTCGTGCTCTTCCGGTGCAACGGTTGCAGGGGTTAATTCGCGCATTATCCTCAAGACTGCCCGAACGTGAAGAATGGGATGACCTATCTTGTCACAATCGGCGAATAATAGGGAACATCCGATATCAACAGAGATCGACGGGCGGCTGCTCCCGTGGCTGACCTGGCGCGAACAAGGTGAACTTGCGTTGCTGAACCATAACTCCATCCCAATTCTCGTGCAGGCACAGTATCTGGTGAAGGTCTTGCGCAGTGATACCTTCGCCCGGTCCGAACAACTGCGGCGGCTGTTGCATTGGCTGGGGGAACGCTCATTCGTTGAGCATCCGAACGTTCCCACCGAACAGGAGGTTGCCGCGAGTGTGCTGGGACGGGTGGACTTCGATCCGCAAACGGATTCGCTGGTGCGTAAGGAGATGAGCCGCCTGCGGGAGAAACTGAGCCGGTACTACCAGGGAGAAGGCGCCCGGGACGCCGTGCAGATCGTTACTGGTGGTGGTTACTTGCTGCGATGCCAGGAGCGTCATCCGGGATCGACGCTGGAGCCGCCTTCGCGGGGGGCGCAATGCTTGCTGGTCCTGCCCATGATGGCGGACGGAATGAGTGTGACCGAAGGCCGGAAGCTGCAGGAGGAGATTCAGTTCCGGCTGACGCGGGATAGCCAATTGGAACTGGTTTCCCCCACTACCGCGCGACGCTATGCCAATCATCCCGGCGATGTCCGCGAGTTTGCTTCGCAATGCGGCGCCGACTATGTGCTGGAGGGATCGTCGTGGCGCTCCGAAAGCGGATTCGAGGCGGTCCTGTGGGTAGTAGACGGGCAAAGCGGACGTACCTCGCGTGCCTGCCGCAGCGGGTCTGAAAGCATGGAACAACTATCCCTGGAACTGGTGGCGCAGGTGTTGGGCGTCCTGGGGCGCCGCGTATGTCTGGATGCAAGGAACGTTTCGATTCCGGCAGTCCAAAGCTGAACAGGACACCCGAGGCCAAGACGACAGGGAACGGCATGCCGTTGACGGCGTAGCCCATGAGGTAAGGAGGCACTGCGCGCTTTTGACACTGGACTGCCTTCGACCCTGGCGGCAACCGTTCTGCGGCGGTGCCACGGTTCGATGGCCGGTCCTGTGGCGTCTGGTGGATCCGACGGTCGTCACCACCTTCAGCCATTGGCGCGCCGCCTACCGGCGTAGGGTATACCGCAGCTTCACCACAAACGTCTCCGCATCCGGCGCCAGCGTCAAATCCCGCGTGCGCAACATCTGCCGCCAGCCACGGTTCCACACCGCACTCCACTCTACGTTCGGCCGTTGGAACCACTGCAGCCGCGTATTGCCACCCAATTGGCGCGACACCGAATCATACTGAAACAGGCTCACCATCGAAAGGTTTGCGTTTAACGACCAAACGTTCCGTGTCTGCCACACCCGCTGCACAATCGCCTGGTCCCCATTCAACCGGCCGGAGTTGATCTCCGCGGAGACGCTCAACTGCAATCGGCCATGCGGGTCGGTCCAATTCACATCGGCCAAATACTGGTCCAGATGGCCGTTGTAGAACGAGCCCCGCTCCACGGAAGCCTGCACCCGCACCGCCCGAAACCGCGAACTCTCCCAGCCGGCAAACTGCCGTAAAAACGGATACGACCCCGGCGCCAACACCACGCCATCGGCGATCGCAAACGGCACCGGCAGAAACTCATAGCGGGGAGATAGGCTGACCGTCAACGAATCGCCCGACTGAAACTCCATGTCGATCAACGAGGGCCGAATCACCAGGGTCTCCAGCTTGCCCGCCGTGTTCACCACAAACTCGCTCTCCGCCCCGTGGTAGCTCTGCCGCACCCAACGCCCCCACCGACCCCGCCGGGGCCGCGGCTGCCAAAAGCCGGCGCCCTCGTAACGGGTGACACCCGCACGCGGCAGAAAGCCCATCTTCGGCTCAAGATTGTCTCCGAAATGGCTGACGCGCGCATAGCCGAACCAACGGTCATTCGGATACTCGACCGAGGCTCCCCAGCCGCTCTGCCCTCGCGACCGGCCCGATTGCGCCACCCACGCGCCCACCTGCAGGTTCTTATTGCCGCGAAACTTCGACGTCCGGTACACGGCATCCGTGCCATACAGCGAGTCATTGCGGTCACTGGCTTCGGCGGGGTCCCCGTGCGTGAAGAGGCCGCCGACGCGAAACTCCGGCGTCACATCATAGGAAACGCGACCCGCCGTTAAGTTAGTCGCCGCGACGTTCGCAATCGCCCGGGTCTGCACATTGAGCAAGGCGACATTCCAATTGCCCGCACGGCCCAGCAGCCGCGCGCCGACATCGATCGGCACCTGCTGTCCGTCCACTAAACCCACGCGCCGGCTGAAGAACGGAATGAAGTTTTGGCCGAGTCCCAAGCCGAATTCGAACTGATTGGAACCTTCGAGAAAGAACTGGCGCCGCTCGGGAAAGAACAGCGGGAAGCGAGTGGTGTTCACCTGCCGCAGGTCCGCTTCTGTGTCGGCGAAGTCGGTGTTGCCCGTGATCACCGCGCTCAACTGCGGCGTGATGCGCCAGCCGAAATCCGCCCCGCCCGCCATCTGATAAGCCCGCCGGCCCTGGCCGAACGCTACCGGGGCACGGCCCAGCAAGTACGGCGTTAACTCCAGCCCTCGCCCCTGCTGCAGGCCCTCCACTCCGGTTAGCGTCCCCGCGCGACTCATATCCCAGGCCATCGCATCGAGCACTGGGGAGGACCACGTGAGCCGCACCCGCTCCCGCGCAATCCAGCGCACGAAGTTCAGCCCCCAGGCGCCGCCGTCGTGCCGGAAGTTCAGCGTTCGCGCCGGAATCACGACCTCGGCCGACCAGCCATCGGCATGGCGCGCCGTGTGGGCATCCCAAATGCCGTTCCAGTCGGTGGAGAGCTCGTCGGTGGCGCCCGCGATCAAGGCGTCTTGCCGCGCACCTGCGGCGTTTACGCGGAACCCATAGCCGGTGCGGCGGTCGCCGTAGGTGTCGAGGAAGATGCCCACGTGGTCATCGCCGGAAAACTCGCCATCGCGCGCTCTGGTATGCACGGCGATGCGTCCCGGCTCCGGGTCCACACAGTGAAACCCGATGTAGAGATGGTCGCGATCCGCCAGCAGATAGACGCGGGTGCGGAACGCATGCGGCTGCCCGGGCTTCGGGTCGGCTTGCGTCAAGTCGGTGATGATTCCCGCCCCCGCCCACTCCTGCGGGTTGATTTTCCCATCGAGCTTGGGCGGCCGTTGCGTGACGCCAACCCGCACTTCAGGCGGCTGCGCGAGGGCAAAAGCCCCCGCCAGATACAAGAACATGAATCGATGGAATGACAACGGAACTCTCGTTAGACGAAAAAGTTGGTGTCTTGGGTGGGGCTGTGCGAGTGGTTTACGCCGGGCTGACTGGGTCGCTGCTACTCCGGAAGACCAAAGCTAAAGAGGACGCCGGAAGCCGAGACCGCGACGAACTGTTTGCCGTCGACGGCGTAGCTCATCGGCGACGAGGCGATGGGGCCTCCGGTCTGCATGGTCCACAGCGGCTGGGCGGTTTTGGAGTTGAGGGCGATGAGATTGCCTTCGGCCGTGGCAGCGAACAGGACGCCGGTGGAGGTGGCGAGCACACCGGCGGCGAGCGAACCGCGGGAGAGCTTGTAGTCCCATTTGACGTCGCCGGTGACCGTGTCAATGGCCTTGATGCCGGTCAGGACCGGGTCGCCGGTGGGGAGGGAACGGCCGCCCCAGAAGGCCTTGCCGGGCTCATAGACGGAGGGCTCGCGCAGGTAGCGCTGCGGAGCATCCGCGTAGACGACGTACATCCAGCCGGTCTTGGGATCGTAGGAGGGCGACTGCCAATTGGTGCCGCCAACCAGGCTGGGGGCGACGACGCGGCCTTCGGGCGTGGAGTCCGAGCCGGGGCGGACGATGGGCCGGCCGTCGGGATGGAATCCGTCGTTCCAGGTCTGCGAGACGTAGGGCTTGCCGAGGAGAAGCTTGCCGTTCGAGCGGTCCAGAACGTAGAAGATGCCATTGCGGTTGGTTTGGACGAGAAGCTTCTGCGTGCCGCGGTTGAGGAGAATCAGGTCCTGGTTGGCGTCCCAGTCGTGGCTATCGTTCGGGGTGAACTGGTAGTGCCACTTGCGGGCCCCGGTATCAGGGTTGAGGGCGACCACGGAGCAGGAGAAGAGGTTGTCGCCTTTGCGGACCTCGGCGTCCATGTCGGGGCCGGGGTTGCCGGTGGCCCAGTAGAGGGTGTCGAGTTCAGGGTCGTAGGAACCGGTGAGCCAGGTGCCGCTGCCGCCGCGCTTCCAGGTGTCGTCTTTCCAGGTGTCGTTGCCGAACTCGCCGGGCCCGGGGGTCGTATTGAACCGCCAGAGGCGGCGGCCGGTTTGGGGGTCATAGGCGTCGAGGAAGCCGCGGATGCCGTGTTCCCCGCCGGCCACGCCGACGATGATCTTGTCCTTCACGGCGAGCGGGGCGGCGGTGACGGAGTAGCCTTCCATGGTGTCGGCGACCTGCGTCTCCCAGAGGGGCAGGCCGGTGCGGGCGTCGAGGCAAATGAGGACGGCGTCGAGCGTGCCGACGAAGACGCGGTTGCCCAGGACGGCGACGCCCCGATTGAACCGGTTGCTCTCAAAGGGATTGACAACCTTCTGTTTGCGCTCGTACTTCCAGATCTCCATGCCGGTGCGGGCGTCGAGCGCGAACACCTGGCCCGGCATACCGGCGGTGTACATGACGCCGTCGATGACGATGGGGGTGGACTGCAGAAGCGTATCGCCAGGCATTTGGGCGGCCCACTTGGTCTGCAGGTTTTTGACGTTGAGCGGGGTGATCTGGGAGAGCGTGGTAAAGTGCGTGCCCTGGTAGTCGCCCCAGTAGGTGAGCCAGTTGTGCGGCTCGGCGGTGGAGTTGCGCAGGCGTTCAAAGGTGAGGCCGCCGGCCAGCGGCGCCTGGCGGGTCTTGTTGAGATCGCGGGCGGAGTTCGATTTCAGAAAGGCGATGACATCGGTGGTTTCACCGGGGGTGAGCTTGGCCGGGGGCATGAAGGAGCCGGGGGCGGTGGTGGCTGTAACCTTGCGCTTATCGAGCAGATGGAGCTTGCCGCTGGGCTCGGCGAGGTGCAGGGTGAAGGTGTCCTGGTTGCGGGCGATGCCGCGAACGGTGCGGCCGTCGGCGAATTTGACGGTGGTGATGGAGGGGCCAACCATGCGGCGGCCACGGGCCCGGCCGACGGAGGCGGGGTCGGCAAGCTTCTGGCGAATGGTTTCCGCCGAGAGCGCGGCAGCCGCGGAGAGATCGGGCGCGAAGACGCCACCCCGGGCATGGACGGCGTGGCAGTTCGAGCAGCCGGCTTTGCCGAAGAAGAGGGCTTCGCCGGCGGCGGGATTCCCGGGGACGGTTTCGGCGGAGCGGACGCCGGCATCGGCGAGACTGCGGAGGTAGCTCACCATAGACCAGATCTGCTCTGCCTTCAAGCCCGCGAACGGTGGCATCTGGGTACCCTTGAGGCCGTTGCGGATATTGAGGAAGAGTTCGCCGTCCTTGCCGCCGTGCTTGAAGACTCCGGTGGACAGGGCGGGGCCGCGTTCGCTACCGGCCGCGTTACCTCCGTGGCAGGCTTGGCAGGTCTGTTCGTAAAGGCGTTTGCCGGTGGCGATCGCTTCCGGTTTTCCGGCGAGGGGGTTCTTCTCGTTCTCGGGGATATGCTCCTGAGCGGAGGCCAAAGCGGCGGCGAACAGTGCCAATACGATACGACGCATGGCCCTATTATCTCTCCGGCGCAGTCGATACAATGCGCCTTGCTCAAAAACACCCTCTTCCTCATCGCCCTCACGGCTGCCGCGCAGGAGATCCATCCGGACCGGCGGGTGACCTTTTCGCTGGAGGCCCCGCAGGCCAAGGAGGTGAGTTTCTTTGGCGATTGGATGAAGGCCGGCGCCAAGGAGCCGATGACGAAGGACGCCAAGGGCGTCTGGCGAGTGACCGTGGGGCCGCTCGAGCCCAATATCTACATCTACTCGTTCACCGTGGATGGCGTGACGATTGCTGATCCGGTGAATCCCCGGATGAAGCTGCGGGCGCGGACTTCGGCGAGCCTCGTCGAGGTACCGGCCGATACGGAGTTGCCGTGGCAAGCGCGGGACGTGCCGCACGGGGCCGTCGAGATCAACTGGCAGCACGCCAAGGCGATTGGCGGGGAGGCGCGGGCGTTCTGGGTCTATACCCCCCCAGGGTATGCACAGTCGAAGAAGAAATATCCCGTGCTGTACCTATTCCACGGCTCGAACGATACCGCCGGCGGCTGGGTGCTGGTGGGGCACGCCAACTTCATCCTCGACAATCTGATTGCCGCGGGCAAGGCCACGCCCATGATTGTCGTCATGCCATTTGGCCACGCCGTGCCGTTCGGTTCTCCGCGAGAGGTGCAGGCCAAGAACGTCACCGTCTTTGAGGACTACATTCTGCGGGACGTGATGCCGGCGGTGGAGGGGAAGTATCGCGTGACGAAGGACCGTGCGATTGCGGGTCTATCGATGGGCGGCGGGCAGTCGATCCACATTGGCCTGCGGCATCCGGAGATGTTCTCGGCGCTCGGCGCCTTCAGCGCCGCGGTGCCGGAGAACGCCGGGGCGCTGTTGAACGCGGCGCCGCCGAAGCTCTTCTGGTTCGCCTGCGGCCGGCAGGACTTCCTGCTCGACCGCAACCGCGGCTTCGATAAATTGTTGACGGAGCGTAAAGTAAAGCACGTCTACCGCGAGACGGAGGGGCCGCACACCTACAGCGTCTGGCGTCAGTATCTGGCGGAGTTTGTGCCGCTGCTGTTCCGCTAAACGGCTTACTTCTTTTTGATTTCGATGACGGGTTGTTCAATCGGCACCGCCGGTTCGAACAGCCCGAATGCGAAGACGGCGCTGGCCGAGGCGATGGCCACGTACTGCTTGCCATCGATCGAATAGGTGATGGGAGAGGCCGTCAACATCTCCCCGACGTTGAAATGCCACAGGTGCTTGCCGTTTTTCGCGTTGAGCGCGAGCAGGTTGCCGTCGTCGTCGCCGCTGAAGATCACGCCGCCAGCCGTCGAGACGGTGCCGGTCCACATGCGGCCGAGGCCCGTCATCGGATACTCCCAGGCGCGCTTGCCGGTCTTGGGGTCGAGAGCGCGGAGGATCACCTGGCCGCCCTCTTCGGTGGCGCCGCCGCCGGAGAAGTTCTTCATCGGCTGGGGCTGCTGCGCGGAGCGGTAGAACATGCCGCACTGCTCCAGGGTCAACACATAGAGCAGGCCGGTGCCGGGGTTATAGGATTGGCCCATCCAATTCGTGGCGCCCTTCACACTGGGGCAGATCCAATTGCCTTCGGCGTTCGGTTCAATGTTGGGCAGTTCCATCGGCCGTCCCTTCGCGTCAATGCCTTTGGCCCAGGTGACCTTGTCGATCAACTGGGTCGCGCGGAGGAACTCGCCGGTAACGCGGTCCAGCGCATAGAAGAAGCCATTGCGATTGGCGTGGAGCACGATCTTCCGCGGCTTGCCCGCGATCTCGGTATCGACGAGCACCGGCCAGCTCTGGGCATCCCAATCGTGGGTATCGTGCGGCGTGAACTGGAAGTACCACTTCATCTTGCCGGTGTCGAGATCGAGCGCCAGCAGCGAGCAGGAGTAGAGGTTGTCGCCGGGGCGAACACTGCCGTTGTAGTCCGGCCAGGGGTTGCCGGTGGTCCAATAGAGGGTGTTGAGAGCGGGGTCGTAGGTGCCGGAGAGCCAGGTGGCGCCGCCGCCCCAGTCGATCAGATCGCCCCAGGTCTCCGAGCCCTTCTCGCCCTTGGCCGGGATCGTATAGGTCTTCCACAGCTCTTCGCCGGTGTCGGCCGAAAGGGCCATCAGAAAGCCGCGCATGCCGCTATCGCCGCCGGAACTGCCGACGATCACTTTCCCCTTAGCGATGACGGGCGCCGAAGTCGAGGTGGTGCCTTTGGCGACGTCCGCGTACTGCTTGTTGAAGATCAACGCGCCGGTGTGGCGATTCAGCGCGACCAGATAGTTGTCCGTGGTGGTGAAGTAGATCTTGTCTCCCCAGATGGCGGCGCCGCGGTTGGGGCCTTGGGATTTCGCGCGCGGATCGGCGTAACGCCAGATGAGGCGGCCGGAGCGGCCATCGAGGGCATAGACCGAGTTCGGGGCCGTGACGTACAGGACGCCCTGATAAACGATGGGCGAGCTCTGCAGACCTCGCGCTCCGGGGACGTGATAGACCCACTTGGGCACCACGTTGCGGGTGTTTTCGGCGTTGATCTGATTCAGCGGACTATAGCGCCAGCCGGAGTAGGTGCCGGCATAGGTCAGCCAGTTTTGCCCGGCGCCCTGAGCGATATCCTCGTGGCGGACTTGTGCCAAGGCGCTGCCGATGAGCAGTAGCGAGAGGGTGGCGATCCGGATCATTGCGCGGACTCCTTACTACGAACGTCCTGCTGGGCGAGATAGGCGAGCAGGTCGCGCAACTCGGCGCGGGAAAGGCGCTTGGCGAAATCAGTGGGCATGGGTGTGGTGTCGGAGACGGTCAACTTCTTGACGTTGCGCATCTCGATGAGATGGAGCGTTCCCTTGGTGTCGATGAGTTGTAAGGAGTAGTTGCTGCGGTTCTTGGCTACGCCCTGCAGGGTTTGGCCGTTCTTGAGTTCGACGGTGGCGGCCTCGTTGCCGAGGTAGTAGAGATCCTTGGCCGGTTCGACGATGGCTTCCCGGATCACCGCCAGCGGACGGCTGCCGCCGATGTTGGATAGGTCCGGGCCCATGCTGCCGCCTTGGCCGCGGACGGCGTGGCAATTGGAACAGCCGGCCTTCGCTCCCCAGTAGATGGCCTTGCCGGCCGTGGGGTCGCCGGGAACGGGGTTCGTGCTGGCGGGGCCGGTGAGCGCGTGGATGAAGGCGACCAGGCTCCAGGTCTGCTCGTCGGATAGTTTCGTGGGCGGCATGTCCGCCACGCCGTTGCGGATTACCGAAAAGATAGCGTCATCGCTGAGGGGATGCCATAGAGAGCGGCGGACGAGGTTGGGGCCGCGCGCCCCGCCGCCGCCGTCGGGTCCGTGGCAGCCGGCGCAGGATCCCATGAAGAGCTTGGTTCCGGCGGCAATCGCCTGGGGATCGCCAATGGCTGCATTCTTCGAATCGCTGAGGTAGCGGCCATGCTGGGCCAGCAATGGAATGGCGAACAGGACAAGGGCGAGAACGCGCATAGTGTCCATAGTCTATTGCAGTCGGTGCATTGGAATCACCTGGGTGGTGCAAATGCACCAAAAGACCGGCCGAAAGTGCGCTATGGGCCCGTGGCCCCAAATTTGCAGATCAGGAAAGCGAGGTACACAACCATGAAAACCCTTCTCCTCGGCCTCGTCTTCGGCATCGCTCTCAGCGCGCAACCCTACGCGGGACGCGGCGCCGGTCCCAACGGCTATGGCCCTTCTTTTTCCGGCGCCCGCGACAACTTCGCCGCCCGGATTGCCTTCGGCGAACGCACCGGCCGCCTGACTCCGCGAGAGGCACGCCGCCTGTGGGATATGGAGCGCCACCTGCAGCGCGAGATTGGACGCGCCTCCCGCTTCGGCTTCTCCCGTGGCGAGCGCGAACGCATCGCCCGCCTCTCCGCACAACTCGATTTCGAGATCAGCCGGCAGATGCGGGACGGCGACCGGCGCCGCTGGTAACGCTAGCGGAACTCTAGGAAGTACTGATGAGGCAGGATGTCGTGACGGCGGCTCACTTGCAAGCCGGCGGCGGCAAACTCAGCGGTCAGCGCTTTTTCGGTGATTTTCATGGAGGGCGGCGGGCCCACCGGCAGCTTGCCCTCCTTGAAGTCGATGACGACGATCCGCCCGCCGGGCTTCAATGCCTGCTTCAGTTTCTGCAGATACGCCGGCCGGCCGTCGATGTGGTGCCAGACGTCGCAAATGAAAATCGTATCGACGCTGGCGGACGGAAGCGCCGGGTCATCCATCTTAGCGTGGACAAGTTTCAAGTTTGCCAGCTTGTTCTTCGCGGCGATCTCCAGCAGCTTGGGGTCGATGTCGACGGCAAAGACCGTGGCGGCGTGGCGGGCCAGGCGGCGGCTGAAGTATCCCGTGCCGGCGCCGATGTCCGCCACCACCTCCTTGCTCTGCAGGGCCAGCGCCATGATTACATCGTGCGGCTTCTGCCAGGCGTCCCGCGAAGGATCTTCGAGCACCTTGGCGTAGGTGTCGGCGTGCATGTGCTTATGATGCTCTTGATCGGGGACCTGAGCGAACAGGACAGCGTGCAGAAGGCAGGCAGCAAAAACGGTCTGGCGCATACTCCAACCGTAGCAACTTCTCCTGCGTCGCTGGTCCGGTGCAGTAGTCTGAGGAGATGCCACAGCTACAAGCAGGGACTGGCCGCAGCGATATCACCCCGGCTCCGGGCACGCCGCAGGGCATCTGGGGCGCGCAGTTGCATCAGCGCGGCGTCGGCGCGGACATGCCGCTCTATGCCACCGCACTGGCCCTCAGCGATGGCGAGACGACGGCCCTCGTGATCGACGTCGACGTGATCGGCTTTAACGAAGAGTGGGCCAAGCGCGTGATGGCTGCCGTCGCGGAGTTGACCGGCTTGCCGCCCGAGTCGATTCGCGTGGCCGCGTCCCATACGCATTCGGGACCCAAGACGCTTCGCCTGGAGGTGGTATCGGAAGGTCTGGACATGGGCCTCGAATATCTGGAGACGCTGCCGCGGCGGATCGCCGGCGCGGGTTGGCAGGCGTTGCAGAATCTCCGTCCGGTGCGCGTCGCGGCAGGGCAGGGCAGTTGCGCGATCAATCTGAACCGGCGGGTGATGGGGGAAGGCGGCCGCGTCCTGGTCGGGCGCAATTGGGACGTGCCGGTCGATCAAGCGGTACGCGTTATCCGGGTGGACGATCTCGAGGAGCGGCCTGTCGCCGTGATCGTCCACTACGCTTGCCATCCGACGATTATGGCGTGGGAGAACGAGTGGTTCACGCCGGACTTTCCGGGTGTGGTGCGGGAGGTCGTGGAACGCGAAATGGGCGGCCATTGCCTGTTTCTGCAGGGCGCCGCGGGATCGGTGGGGCCGGTGGAAGGCTTCACGGGGGACCGCGCTGTGTACCGGCGCCTGGGCCGCATTCTGGGCCTCGAGGCCGCGAAGGTCGCGCTGTCGATCGATACGCGCCGACGCGCGGAGCAGTTCGTCGGCGTGATGGAATCCGGCGCGCCAATCGCGCTGTACGAGGACGTCCCGGCGCCGGATGGGCCCGTGGCGTTCACGATGCGAAGCCGGACGCTGCAACTGCCCGCCAACGAGTTCCCGCCGCACGCGGATCTGGTGGCGGCGGTGGCCCAACTCCGGGAGGCCTTGGACGCCGCGCGGGCCCGCGGCGCCGGCGTGCGCGAGGCGACGGCTGCCTTGACCCGCGCCACGATGAAAGAGGAGCGGGCGCGGATGGTGCGCGGCCAGGCGTTCGTCGAGCGCCAAATGCAGGCGATCCGCGTGGGCGACGTTGTTCTGGTCTCGATGCAGGACGAGCCGTTCGATGAGATTGGGGCGCGCATCGTGGCCGGGAGCCCCTTCCGGCACACCCTCGTGTCGGGCTATTCGAACGGCACCTTCGGCTACATGCCCACGCGGGCCGCATTTGCCGAGGGCGGCTACGAAGTCGATACGGCGCTCTACGGGCCGGACACGGAAGACATTGTCGTTGCAGCGGCGCTCGAGTTGCTACGGGAGTTGTGGGCGGCCGGCGTACCGGCGGGCCAGCACGCTGCAAACGAATAGCTGAATCTGGTGGTAGACGATGATGGGCAGCAGGATGGGGCCCAGGCTCACGGATCCGGCGAAGATCAGTTTGGCCATGGGCGCGCCGGAAGCGAGCGTCTTCTTCGAACCACACAGCACGGCGACAATCTCGTCGGGCACGTTGAAGCGCAGCAGCCGCGCGAGCGTCGTCGTGAGCGCCAGCACGAAAGCCAGCAGGGCTGTGGTGGCCACGAAGGTCAGCGCGAGAACGCCGGGACCATAGGTGGTCCAGAGCCCGGCGTTCACCGAGTCCGAAAAGGCGGCGAACACCAGCAAGAGGATGATGCACTTGTCCGAGATCGCCGTGTACTTTTTATAGCGGCCGAAGAAGTGCCCGGCGAACGGCCGCAGCAGTTGGCCGAGAGCGAACGGGAGCAGGAGCAGCGTGGCCACCTTCGTCACGGTCTGGCTGAGCGGCGGCGCCTGGCCGGTGGTCTGCGCCACCAGGCTGACCAGCGCGGGCGTGAGGAACACGCCGAGCAGGCTGGACAGCGTGGCGTTGAAGATGGCGGCGGGAACGTTGCCACGGGCGATGGCCGTCATCGCCACGGAAGAAGAGATGGTGGACGGCAGCGCGCAGAGATAGAAGAAACCCAGCATCAGTTCCGCCGGCAGATAGGGTCCCGCCACGGCGCGAAAGGGGAGAAAGAGCAGCGGAAACAGGACGAAGGTGGACAACTGCACGAGCAGATGCAGCCGCCAGTTGACGAGGCCTGTGCGGAGGCTTTCGACGGAGAGATTCACCCCGTATAGAAAGAAGATGGCGAAGATGCCGTAGTCCGACAGCGTGTTGGCGTGAATGGCGGCGGCCCAGTGGGGGAACAGGCTGGCCAGCGTGACCATGCCGAGAATGGCCCACAGGAACCAGTCAGAGAGGATTTGCATATGATTAACAGAAGTGCAATTTTTGGCGCTGCTACGGCAGAACCCAAATTATCGCTCGCTCTGGGTGGGCCAGTTGGTGAGCGAAACGGGCTACCACTTTAATTCGATCGCGGCGCTCTCCTTCTCGCTCCATCTGACGGGTTCCGGCTCCACAGTTGGCGCTGTGATGATCGCGCGGATGCTGCCCGCGATTCTGGTGGCGCCGATGGCCGGGGTGTACCTCGACCGCTTGGACCGGCGGCGCGTGATGATGGCGAGTGAGCTGTTCCGGGCCCTGATTGCGCTGGGATTTCTGCTGCTGTTGTACTGGCCCGTGACGGCCCTCCTGTACGGCTTGAGCGCCATGTTGATGGTGGCGACGCCTTTCTTCACGGCGGGCAGATCCTCGATTCTTCCGGATCTGGCCGAAGGCGAGGAGTTGCACACAGCGAACGCGATGACGCAGACGACATCCTGGCTGACGCTCTCGCTCGGCACCATGCTGGGTGGCGCGGCCGTGGCGGCCTTTGGCTACGGGCCGGCGTTCGTGTTCAACGCGTGCGCCTTTCTGTTCAGCGCCTGGTCGATTTCGCGTCTGGTGGGTTCGTTTCGGGTGGTCCATGAGGTGGAGCGGGACCAGGGAGTGCGTGAGTTTCTCGAAGGGTTGCAACTCCTGTGGCGGACGCCCCTGTTGCTGGCGATCGCACTGGCGGGGGTCGGCTGGGCCTCGGGAGGCGGTGCGGCGCAAATTCTCTTCACCCTGTTCGGCGAAGTGGTCTTTAAGGCGGGTCCGGCTGGCGTGGGGATCATCTGGGGTTTTGCCGGGGTGGGGCTCGTGCTGGGGGGATTCGTTGGCCTGCGCGCCGGGCGCGAGTTGAGCTTCAACCAGTACAAGTGGGCGATTGCCGTATGCTTCTTCGTGATTGGCGGAGCGTACATGGCCTTCACGCAAATGGAGTCGATGGGGGCTGCGGTATTTTTCATTACGCTGTCCCGCGTCGCGATGGGCGCGAACAATGTGCTGAACCGCAGCATGCTGTTGCACCATGTGCCGGAGGCCTATCGCGGGCGGGTGTTCGCGACCGTGGAAATGCTGCTGAATGTCTCGATGATGTTGTCTATGACGGTGGCGGCGTTGGCCGTGGACCGCTATCCGATCCGTTTGGTGGGACTGGTGGCCGGGGGGATGACCGCGTTGACGGCGGTGCTTTGGACGTGGGCCAACTTAGCGGGAAAGCTCCGGCCGATGTCCCGTCCATGACGAGCGGCTACGGCTGCGCCGGCGCGGAACAATGGTCGTAGACGACTTGCCGGAGCTGATCGAGGACGATCGGCTTGGTCAGGTAGTCGCACATGCCCGCGGCGAGGCAATCGGCGCGGTCGGATTCAAGAGCGTGCGCGGTGAGCGCAATGATAGGCGGAGCCGCGTCTCCCAGGTTCTGCCGGATGTGGCGTGTGGCGCCGTAGCCGTCGAGCATCGGCATCTGGCAGTCCATGAGCACGAGATCGAAACGCTCGCGCTGACAGGCGTCCACGGCCTCCATACCATTACTCACCAAGGTGGCCTCAATCCCGATCTTGCGGAGTAATCCCAAAATGACGCGCTGGTTGGTCAAGTTGTCTTCGGCGACCAGCACCCGCAGTCCGCGCGGGGTGACTGGACCGGTGGACAGAGCTGGAGCGGCCGGTCGCGGAGCGGCCGAGATGGGCAGGCGCACCGTGAACGTGGAGCCGAGGCCGGGGGTGCTGGAGCAGCCGATGGTCCCACCCATCGCTTCGGCCAGACGGCGGCAGATCGCCAACCCCAACCCGGTCCCGCCGTAGAGGCGGGTGGTCGAAGAATCGACCTGGACAAAGTTTTCGAATAGGAGCGGAAGCTTCTCTGCCGGGATGCCGATACCGCTGTCCCGCACGGACAGGACCACCTCCCCGGGCCGCCACTCCGCGTGGAGAGCGACCTGGCCCGTTGGCGTGAACTTGATTGCATTGCTGAGCAAATTGAAAAGAATCTGCCGGATCCGCGCCGGGTCGCCTTCGATCCAGTCGATCGCCTCTCCCGCCGAGGACTGTACGAGTGCTAGCCCCTTCTTATCGGCCATCGGCTTGACCACCTGGCAGAGGTCCGCCATCAGTTCTGGGAGGGCTATCGGGATCCGTTCGATCAGCAGGCGGCCGGAGTCGATCTTTGAAAGGTCGAGAATGTCATTCACGACGGCGAGCAGCGATTCGCCAGAGGTCCGCAACGTGGCCAGAAGTTCTTGCTGGGTCTCGTCAAGCCGGGTGCCGGCGAGCAGTTCGGCGATCCCGAGCACCCCATTCATCGGCGTTCGGAGTTCGTGGCTCATGGTGGCCAGAAACTCCGATTTCACCCGGGCCGCTGCCTCGGCCGCGGCCTTGGCCGCCTCGAGCTCGCGCGTTCGCTCTGCCACGCGAGATTCGAGTTCCGCCGTGCGGTAGGCGATCTTTTGAGCCCGGCGTCGCAGCCCCCAGAGGAGAATTGACGGCACGAGCGCCAACGAAATTCCCCGGAACCAGATGGTCTGATAGAAGTGCGGCGGGATGCTCCAGGCGAGCGTCGTCTCCCGCTGGCTGGAGCCGTCCGCCCACGACGACCGGAGATGAAATCGATACGATCCCGGCGCCAGATTGTTGTACAGGATCGATCGACGGGATTCGGCCGATTGCCATTCCTCGTCGACCCCTTCCAGGCGGTATTCGACTCGGATGGAACGAGGGGTAGAGATCGAGAAGGCATCGAAATCGACCTCGACATGGGACGTCCCCGCGCCCAAGACGGGGGTCCCTTCGATGGCCACGGAGACGCCGTTACTCTGCAGCGCGGCGATCACTGGCGTCGGGCCGAATACGGGTGCTGGAATGCGCCGCGGATTGACGGCCACCACCCCTTCGAGCGACGCAAACAGCAGCCGTCCGTCGGCCAAGGTGATCGCGCCTTGGCCGCGCACCATGCCAAAATTCAGGTTCTGCAGGCCATCGGCGTGGGTCAGGCGCAGGTCCGCACCCGGAGCGCCCGCCATCCATTGGCCCGGCCGAATCCGCAGGATTCCTTGGCGCGTTCCGGCCCATATGTTCCCCTCGAGGTCCCGCGTGATCGAGAAGATCGAATCCTCCTTGAGTCCCCAGGCGCCCCACTGCCCGAGCTTAAAGTTCCAGGTCAGCAGTCCGCGATTGGTGCCCACCCACAGCACCTGGGACGAACCGTCCCAAAAAATGGTGTGGATCTGTTGGTCGGTCTGGCGCTCGGGCGGCGCCAGCGCCTTTTCGCCATGCCCGTCCCATTGCCACAGACCTTCGCCATCCGACGCCCAGACAATGCTCTGCGGGCCGAGCGCCAGCAATGTCAGGTTGCCGACCGCGCTCAGCTTCCGGGCCGCACTCGCGCTGTGCAGGGAGGGCTGCGAGTAGAGTCCCGACTTCCTGGCTACTAACATGCGGTTCCCGGCGCGGTCGACCCACCACCCCGTGCGGAAGCCGAGCGCCTCCGCGTCGGCGTCGGGCAGCGGCACCGGCCGGCCATCGCGCAATTCGAAAGTGCGGGAGCCATTGCCGAATACGATATTGCGGGATTGTGGGTCGCGCGCCAGATACCAGAGATTGCCCTCGGCCGCCGGATAGATGACCCGTTCGCCGCTCCGCCAGCGCGCGAGACCGGAATTCATGGAGTGGGTCCAAATGTCTCCGTTCTCTTCCTCAAGCAGCGAGTTCACGGAGCTCAGGTTGAACTCGTCGAGCGCCCCCAGGGTCGAGGCCGGAGAGTCGCGAAAGCGGAGGAGATCGCCTGTCAACGTCCCGATCCAGAGCGCGCCCTCCCGGTCTTCAAATACCGACGTCACCGCCTTGCTCTCGAACTTGTCCGGCAATGGAACGGTTTCCACTTTTCCCCGATGCAGCCGGAGAAGCCTGCCTCGCCCGCCCATCCAGACCACCCCATGGCGGTCCTCCACCAGCGGATTGTATGAGCTTGAAGAGTAGTGATCCTCCGGCAGGGGCCAACTCTCCGATTTGCCGTTGTGCCAGCCCACCAGTGCTTTCACCGAACGAAACCAAACCTTACCTTTGGGCCCCACATGGAGCCAACCAGCGAAGGGCCAGGCGGTGGGCTCCACCGTTGACTCGTCGCGCGCGAGAGGACGATAACCCTTACCGGGCTCCCATTTGCCCAACCAACCGTCCGCCGAAATCCTCCAGGCCGCCCCGTCCGGGCTAAACGTTGCGGGTCCCCACTCGGCCGGCCAGGCGTGTTGCAACTGCGGCGCTCCGCCGGATCCCGTATGATCGACGATCCCCTGCGGACCACTTACCCGAATCACATCCCCCACCGCCAGCACCGATGCCTTCGAGGGGAGTACCCGCGATTTGGGATCGGCCCCCCAGACCACCTCCACGGGTGTTCCGGCGGGCGACAGGCTCGACGGGTTTACGCGAATGAGCGTCCCTGTTACCGTCATCGCCCAGATCACACCGCTCGCGTCGATCGTGAGAGTACGCAGGCTGCGGTCCATCGCCCGGCGCTCCGGCCAAACCGATGGAATCGCCCGCGTCCCGTTGAACCGCACCAACCCATCCGCGTGGGCGATCCACAGATGGCCGTCCGGCGCCTGTACCATCCCCGTGATCGTCTCCTCGGGCATGCCGTGCGTCCAGTTCCAGTGGTCGATCACGTACTGGCTGGTCGGCAAAGTAGGATCGAGTCCATAGATAGCGGACGACCAGAGTGTGCACACGAGGACGCACGCGCGGACGCAGTCGCGAAACTGATGCGCTCTTCGCACATTGCCTATATCGGCCACTTGCGACGGGGTATTAGAAGCGAAAAAGAGGAGGTCGTCCTCCGGTTGCGATAAAATCAAGCGGCCATGACAAGCCGTCTGATCTATTTCCTCGCTCTCGGGTGCCTTAGCAGCCTGCTCGCCCAGGAAATGCCCGCCAGCTACAAGAAGTACTGTGCCGCTTGCCATGCGGATTCCGCCACGGGCACCGATCGCGGTCCGGGGCTGGTCGATACGCGCTCCCTGCGCTCCCGGTCCGCCAAACAGATTCGCGATGTCATCCGCAACGGCACCCAGGGTGGCATGCCACCCTTCGCCCTCCCCGACAAGGAACTCGACGAACTCGCCGCCGCTGTCCACTCCTGGAACGCCTCCGCCTTCGACGCCCACCCGCCCGGCGACCAGGCCGCCGGTGCGAAGATCTTCGCCCAACAGTGCCAAAACTGCCATACCGCCAACGGTCGCGGCGGCGCCAACGGCCCGGACCTCTCCGCCGCCGGACGCGAACTGACCCTCAAGGAACTGGACCAGACTCTCATCAACCCCAGCTCCCGCAAAGGGCAGCGCAGCGGCGCCAGTTGTCCCAGTTGGGCCTTCTGCCCCGATGATCCCTGGGCCGTCGTCACCGCCCATCTCCGCGACGGCCGGAAGCTTCGCGGATTCGCCCGCAGCCGCGGCCAGCACGATCTGCAACTCCAAACCCTCGACGGCAAAATGGTCTCGCTCACGGCAACCGAGTACGTCCGGCTCGAGTTCGAAAAGGCATCCCTGATGCCTCGCTTCGAAGGCACTCCGCAGCAACGCCAGGACCTGATTGCGTATCTCAGCTCCCTCGGCGGCGTCGCCGCCGGCCCCGTCCGCGGCCCCGTCCCCTCGGCCACCCCGGCCGAGATCACCCGCGTCCAGCGTCCAGCCTCCGGCGAGTGGCCCGGCTATCACGGCCTCCCCAGCGGGAACCGCCACAGCGCGTTGAAACAGATCCACACCGGCAACGCCACCAACCTCCAGCCCGCCTGGAGTTACTCACTGCCCCACCTCGGCCTGCAGACCACTCCTCTCGTCATGGACGGCATCCTGTACGTCACCGCGCCCAACCAGGTCTGCGCCCTCGATGCCCGCACTGGCCGCGAAATCTGGTGCTACGTCCGCCCCCGCGCGCAGGCCACTAAAATCTCGGGCGACGCCGCCAAGGGCGCCCAACGCGGCGTGGCCATGCTCGGCGACCGTGTCTTCTTCCTCACCGACGACGCCCACATGATCGCCCTCCACCGGCTCACCGGCGCTCTGCTCTGGCAGGTCTACATGCCCGCCCCCGGAGCCCCCGGCGCCTATGGCGCCACCGCCGCCCCGCTCGTCGTCGGCGACCTCGTCATTGGCGGCGTCGGCGGCGGCGATGCCCCGCTGCTCGGCTTCATCGCCGCCTACCGCGCCACCACGGGCGAAGAGGTGTGGCGCTTCCGCACCATCCCCCAGCGCGGCGAAAAGGGCTCCGAAACCTGGGGCGGCAAGGCCGTCGAGTACGGCGGCGGCGCCACCTGGCTCACCGGCTCCTACGACCCCGAGACCGATACCCTCTACTGGCCCACCGGCAACCCCTACCCCGATACCGACGGCACCGACCGCACCGGCGACAATCTCTACACCGATTGCGTCGTCGCCCTCGACGCCAAGACCGGCAAACTGAAATGGCACTTCCAATTCACCCCGCATGACCTGTGGGACTGGGACGCCACTGAACCGCTCCTCCTCGTCGATGCCAAGTTCCAAGGCCGCGATCGCAAGCTGCTCCTGCAAGCCAACCGCAACGGCTACTTCTATGTCCTCGATCGCCTTACCGGTGAGTTCCTCCTCGGCAAGCCCTTTGTCGAGCGGCTCACCTGGTCGAGCGGCCTCGACGCCAAGGGCCGGCCGATTCTCACGGCCAACAGCAAACCCACCCCCGGTGGCACAAAAACCTGCCCGGCCGTCCGCGGCGCGACGAACTGGTACGCCACCGCCTACAACCCGGACACCAAACTCTTCTACGTCATGGCCGTCGAAGACTGCAATCTCTACCGTCAGGCCGGAAGCTGGTTCGTCCCGTACAACGATCCCGCCAATCCGCCCGTGAAGCTTCTCCGGGCCATCGACATCGAAACCGGCAAAATCGCCTGGGAAGTGCCGCAGGTCGGCGCACCGGAAGGCAACTACTCCGGCGTCCTCTCCACCGCCGGCGGCCTGCTGTTCTACGGCGAGTCCGGCGGCACCTTCGCCGCCGCCGATGCCAAAACCGGCAAGACCCTTTGGCACTTCAACACCGGCCAGGTGTGGAAAGCCTCGCCGATGACCTACACCGTCAACGGCAAGCAGTATGTTGCGATCGCCGCTGGGGGCAATGTTCTCTCGTTCGCCTTGCGCGACTAGTTGCCACGGCTGCGGAGGAGGCCTATCATCTGGAAGCAACATCTGCTGCTCTTCTGCATGGCCGCCACCGCGGCTGGTGCGGAGTCTCCGTGTCTGCCCTGCCATGCAAAGCAGGTGGAGGCTTACGCGCGAACGCCGATGGGAAATTCGTTTGGGCCGGCCGTGCCCGTACCACCCGTTGCCTTTACTCATGTGGAATCGCAGACCCGGTTTCGGGTTTTGAGTCGTGACGGACGTCTCGTCCAGGAGATATCCCGGAACGGTCTCGCGGCGGAACACCCAGTGGAGTACCGCATCGGTAGTGGCAATCATGCCACCGGCTATCTCGTGCGTATAGGGCAGTGGCTGTTCCAGTCGCCGATCGCCTCGTATCGGCGCCAAGGGATGTGGGCTATGGCGCCGGGGTACGAAAAAATGCAGCGTCCCGATTTCAACCGGCGCGTGGAGGCCGATTGCCTGAACTGCCACGCCAGCGGCAGTGCGGCAGCGCCGGAGCCGATCGGGTGCGCGGCGTGTCACGGTTCGCCGGCTCCTCATCTCCAAGCCCCGTCCCGCGGGAACATTCTGAATCCTTCCCGCTTTCCCTCCGCGGCGCGCAACGCCATCTGCGAACAATGCCACTTGAACGGGGAGGCGCGCATCTCCCAACCAGACAAGAGCGGCGGACCGGCCGCGGTCGTGGTGTACGACCGGCCCGGCAACGATTTGCGCGTGGTGAGCCACGTGGAGCAATTGGCCCTCAGCGCCTGCGCCCGTCAAAGCAGGGAGAAGCTTTGGTGTGGCAGTTGCCATCAGCCGCACGGCGCGGCTATTGATGTCAACACGCAGTGCCGGAACTGTCACGCCAGCGGTCTGCCGGACTCGCACCGCGCCCAAACGGAATGCACGTCCTGCCACATGCCCAAGCGGGACGCCGTGGACGGTGGGCATACGGCGTTTACCGACCACCGGATCCAACGAAGCGCCGCCACGCCCGCCGGTGGCAGCGCATCCCGATTGCGGCTTTGGCGGGACGTCGCGGACCCCGGCTTGCGAGAGCGGCATCTGGGACTCGCCTCCATCCTCGTGGGCGAGCGCGACGGATCCACCGCGCTGATCAACGAAGGCTACCGCCGGCTCTCCGCGGTCTTCAGCCGATGGCCGCGCGACCCCGACGTCTTGGCCGGTTTGGGCATGGTGCTGTTCCTCAAGGACCAGCAGCCGGACGCCGTGAAACTACTGCGGGCCGCCGTGGCGCAAAGGCCGGGCGATGCGGTCCTACATGAAAAGTTCGCCCTGCTCCGCCGGGCCGCGGGGGACAAGGCGGGGGCCATCGAAAGCCTGGAGCGTTCCATCGCGCTGGATCCCGGCAGACAGAGTCCCTACTTCTTTCTCGCGGAAACGCAGCCAGACCAAGCGGCGCGGCGGCGTACCTTGGAGCGACTGCTCCTCCTGTTCCCCAGAAGCCTGATCGGCCGCGAGGCGCTGCGAGAGTTAACGCGGCCCTGAAACTTGCTGGAGCAACTTCCGGACGAAGTCGTCTTCCGGGAACCGCTCCACATATTGTTCGAGCGCGGTCTTCGCCTGCTCATAGCGTTTGAGTTGGATGTAACGAAGGGCGAGCGCCTTATAGAGAACAGGAGTGAACGGAGCCGTTTGAATCCCCTGTTGCAGCACGGCGGCGGAGTCCTCCAGCCGCCCGGAACGGCCCAGCGCATCGCCAAGATCTTCGAATGTCGTCGAGCTTTTCGAACCGGCCTTGAGCGCCGCCTGCAGATGCGTTACCGCTTCCGGGAGTTGGTTGGCGCGAAGCGCCCGCCGCCCCAGCGTGGCCAGCACCAACGGATGTGCGGGCTCCGTCGTGGCCGCTTGATCGAGCAGCCGGTTGAATCGGTCCAGATAGCCGGGTTGGCGGTCCGCCATCTCGCCATAGGCCTGCAGTTCGGTCAGCAACGGCAGCGCCTGCCCCGCAATTCGATTGCTGTGCACCAGGTCGGGTCCGGAGAAGGCCGAAGCGGGCAGCGGCTGATTGGGCTCGCGAATGATCCGGTGATTGGTGAGCGCGGAGTGCGCTATGACGTCGACGTTCCGTTTGGGCATGTGGCAGCCGACGCAATCGCTGGAACGGCCAGGGTGCGTGGCGGCCCCAATCTTCTTGTCATGACAGATGAGGCATTTGGCCCGGTAGTCGATCTGGCTGGCATGTGGGTTGTGGCAGGTCTGGCACGACATGGCCCCGCTTTTCGAGAAACACTGGCTGAGGCGCATGGACTCGTGGTGTTCCAGCAGGTCGGTATCCTTTGCGTTCTCGCGGCTGCGCGGAAGACGGAAGATGGCGACGATATCGTTGAGCCTCATGCCGGGACGAAAGTCCTGCTCGGTCTTGCCAGGCTGTAGGATTCTGGTATCGCCAGCTTGATGGCAGTTCATGCAGATCTCATCGGCGCGCGCAGCCGGTAGGCGTGCGGGGTTCACGATGGCCGCGCGTGCCCCTTTCTGAGCGATGTGCCGTTGCCCAGGTCCATGACAGTTTTCGCACCCGATCGCCAGCTCCGTGAAAGGCGGGTTCGCATACTTGCCGTTGGCGCCAGCCACGGGCCGGGGCCGGCCGCTATGGCAACTGATGCACGCTGCCGGGATCGTCCGATTGAACCCATAGTCGGCGAACTCATAGCCCGGGGAAAGCTCCCATTTCCCGATCTTCGAGTAGTAGGAAAGCGGAGCTTGAAACAAGTGGTCGCCGCGTTGCAGCACGAAGCTGAGGCCGTTCATGCCAGAGCCGATCGCCCAGGAAAGCGTATGTTCGTTCCTGAAGCCATCGCCGGATTCCCGCTGCTTCAGTGCGCCGCCTTCGGCAAACACGGCAAAGTCGCGCCGCAGTTTCTCGCTACGCACGGTAGCTTGGTTGGCGGCTTTCTCCAAGTGGCTCGCCGCCGGGCTCATTGAGCGGCCCATGGCCGACCGCGTCCAGTGGTCATAGATCGCCTTGTGACAGGTCGAGCAAGCCTGGGAGCCGACGTACTCCTGCGCCGCCAGTCCGGCGATCCATCCGAACGCGCCCAACCACAGTGCTTTGGTGCAGGCCCTCATCCCTTCTTCGGCGGAAACGGGGTCGCCTTCACGATCCCGGAGCCCTCGCGAATGGTCACCAACTGATTGGCAGCCACCCTGCGCAGCGTCTCGGTCGCTCCGTTCGGCCAGCGGATATCCAGGTCCGCCTCGGCGGCCGCGCCCAAGCCGAAATGAAGACGGAAGTCGTTCACCGAATAGAAGCTCGATTGGCTCAACACCTCTTGGACCTGCTTGCGGCCGCCGTAGTGGGCGGTGACCCGACCGCCGATCGCGCTCCGGTTGGACTTCACACCTTCAAGTTTCACTTTCAACCAGTGAGGATTACCGCCGAGGTCGTTCCGCAGTAACGACGGCGGCTCATGCAGATTCAGGATCAGGATGTCGATGTCACCATCGTTGTCGAAGTCTCCGAAGGCGCAGCCGCGGCTCGAGTGGGCCGCGCCGATACCGGGGCCGGCCAGATCGAAGATCTCCTCCATCTTCCCTCCGCCGAGATTGCGGAATAGTACGCGGGGAGTCTGAAACGGATAGGCGGGCAGCTTCGCTTCAATCTCCGGGTAAACATTCCCGGTTACGTAGAACAAATCGGGCAGGCCGTCGTTATCCAGGTCCACAATGCCCGCGCCCCAGTTCACATAGCGGGTCTCCACGGCCACGCCGCTGCGCGCCGTCACATCTTCAAACATGCCCTTCCCATCGTTCCGGTAGAGGATGTTTGAGTCGTCAGCGAAGTGCGTCTTGAAGATGTCCAGATGCCCATCCAGGTCAAAGTCGCCCACCCCAACGCCCATTCCAGCCTGCTCCATCCCATCCTCGTTCAGGGCCACCCCGCGTTCAAGGCCGGTCTCTGTGAAAGTGCCGTCGTGGTTGTTGCGAAACAGAAAACTGGAGGTGGAGTCGCAGGCGACGTAGATATCGGGCCAGCCGTCGTTATCGAAGTCTGCTGCCACCGCGGTCATTCCATAGCTCCCTTTGGCCTTGGCGATGCCGGACCGTTCACTCACATCGGTGAAGGTGCCGTCGCCGTTGTTGTGATAAAGCGAATGGTATCCCGGCGGCAACCCCCTGGGCCCGCAGTTCACCGGGATTCCCTTCCAGTTGCAGAACGAGTTCTGGCCGGGACGGGGAACCTTCTCGGGGTCGAAGTCGACGTAGTTCGATACAAACAAGTCCAGGCGGCCATCGCGATCATAGTCGACGAATGTGCACCCGGCGCCCCAGCGCCGCTGCTTGTCGACGAGGCCCGCCTGCTCGGTCACGTCCGTGAAGGTCACCACGCCTTTCGCGTTTGGTCCGTTGTTGCGATAGAGAACGTTCTGGCCCCAGTAAGTGACGAAGAGGTCGTCCCAGCCATCGTTGTTGTAGTCTCCGGCGCAAACGGCCGACGCCCAACCCGTCCGCGTCAGTCCCGCTTGCTCGGTCACGTCGGTGAAGGTCCCATCGCGGTTGTTCTTGTAAAGGCGGTTTGACGCCTTCGAGCCTTCGAGCAACGTGCCGTTCAAAAGGAAGATATCGAGCCAGCCGTCGTTATCGTAGTCGACGAAGGCCACCCCGCAACCAATCGTTTCGAGCAGATACTGCTTGGCCTCACGGCCGCCGTAGGTGCACGGCTCCAGCAAACCCGCCTGCTTGGCAATGTCAGTAAACTTCGCCAGAAAAGGCAGACCCGAAGGCTTTCCGCGCCGTTGCGGTTGCACCACCCGCGAAACAACGCCCTGTCCCATCGCGCCGTAGCCCGCCGCGAGCAGAGCGAACAAACTGCGTCGAGTGGGTTTATCCATGAGTCAATTTTTGCAGCAGACCGCCCCCTCCTCCGACATCGGTCAGCCGGAACTCCCGGCCCTGGAAGAAGTACGTCAGTTTTTTGTGGTCCAGCCCCAGCAGTCCCAGCATCGACCCGTGCAGGTCGTGCATTGTCACCGGATCGGCCACGGCCTTCAGCCCGATCTCATCCGTGCCGCCAATCACCTGGCCGCCCCGCACTCCTCCGCCCGCCATCCATACCGTGAATCCATACGGATTGTGGTCGCGGCCATTGCGATTGCCGCCTCCCCCCTCGGCCCCATCGGTGAAGGGAGTCCGGCCAAAATCGCCTCCCCACAGGACCACCGTGCTTTCGAGCAGGCCGCGAGCTTTCAGGTCCGACAGCAACCCGGCGATCGGCCGGTCCACCTTGCGCGCCATGTATTCATGATTCTGGTCGCATTCGTTATGGCCATCCCAGCCCACCTCGGCCCCCTTCTTGCCGCCCGAGTAGAGTTGCACGAACCGGACTCCCTTCTCCACCAGGCGCCTGGCCATCAGGCATTGCGTGCCGAACTCCCGCGACATCGGGTCGTCCATCCCGTAGAGGGTCCGGGTTGCCGCGGACTCCTTCGCCAGGTCGGTGACCTCCGGGACGGACATCTGCATCTTGAAGGCGAGTTCGTAGGACGCCATGCGCGCCGCCAGTTCGGAATCCTCGCTGCGGGTTTGCCGGTGGGCCTCGTTGTAGTCGCGCAGCAGATCGAGCATCTGCCTTTGGTCGCCGTCGGTAATGCCGTCCGGCCGGCGGATGTTCAGAATCGGCGGACCTTCACTGCGCAGCACAGTTCCCTGATAGGCGGCGGGAAGGAACCCGGAGCCATAGGCCGGAGCCCCAGCCTTGATGCCCCCATCGAGCATTACCACGTACGCTGGCAGATTCTCACTCTCGTTCCCGAGACCGTAAACAACCCAGGAGCCCACGCTCGGACGGCCAACGCGAGCCCACCCGGTGTTGAGCCATGTCTGTCCGGTAACGTGCGTGAAACCATCGTGGTGGCAGGACCGGATCACGGCCAGATCGTCCGCATGCGCCGCCACACTCTCGAACAGATCCGAGATTTCAATACCGGACTGCCCGCGCCGGCTGAACTTTCGAGGCGAGCCCATCAACGGCGTCTTCGCCATGTTGGAAAACTGAAAGTCCACCTTGCCGAAACTGGCTGGAATCGGTTGGCCATGCATGCGGTTCAACTCCGGCTTAGGGTCGAACGTATCGATGTGGCTCGGTCCCCCATGCATGAAGAGGAAGATCACGCTCTTGCCCTTGGCTTCGAAGTGGCGGGGCTTCGGCGCGAACGGGTTGGCACTCGGGTTGGCCGCCGGAGCGCCCAGGAGCGAGGACGCCGCCAAGGCGCCGAACCCAAGTCCACTCGCTTCAAGGAAATTCCGCCGGGAGAGCGCGCGAATTGTTTTGGGGCAATATCCTGGCATGGCCTTCTCCTAATCGACGTAAAGAAATTCGTTGGTGTTCAACAAGACCAGGCACAAACGGTCCAGCCCAGCATCGTCCCGCAAAGTATTCAGCGCCTTGTTCTGCTCCGCCACGGTCGGCGATCGGCCTAGCGCCTGGCGCCAAATGAACGCGATACGATCATTGTTTTCCGCGGCCTGTCGGCGGGCAAGCGCCGCCAGTTGCTTGGCCTGCTGCACCATGAACTCCCCGTTCATCAATGTCAGCGCCTGCGGAGCGACGGTCGTATTATCCCGGCGGGCGCAGCTGAGCGACGTGTCGGGCGCATCGAATGTCGACAACATCGGCAGCGGGAACGTCCGCTTCACGTAGAGGTAGACGCTACGGCGGGCATGCTCACGAGGGTCCATCGCCTCCGGCCACTGACTGCGCGACCACATCACGGTGTACTCTTCCTGGCTCAATTTGGGAACTACCGGACGGCCGCCCATCTTCCCGTTCAACTCACCGCTGACCTTCAAAACGGCATCGCGCAGCGTCTCGGCATCCAGCCGTTGCCGGTTCATGCGCCAGAGGAACCGGTTGTTGGCATCGATGCCGGCGTTGGCCTCCTTGAACTCGCTAGAACGCTGATAGGCGTCCGAGAGCAGAATCATCCGGTGGAGCTTCTTGAGGCTCCATCCTTGCGCCACAAACTCGCTCGCCAACCACTCCAGCAACTCCGGATGCGTGGGCTCCTCGCCCTGCCGTCCAAAGTCGCTGGGTGTGGCGACAATGCCCCGGCCGAAGTGCCAATGCCACACGCGGTTCACCATCACGCGTGCTGTCAGTGGATGGTCCGGCTCCGTCAGCCACTGGGCCAAGGCGGAACGGCGCCGCAGTTTCTGCCCTGGTTCCTCGGTGATGACCTTCCCCTCGGCCAGGATGGCCGGCATCGCCGGGGGGACCGGTTCTCCCGTCGCGCGCCAATCACCGCGATGCGTCATCCGTACGACGGGGGTCACTGCCGCATGGCCCAGCACCGTGGCCGTCTGGGGCACGGGATTGGCTTTCAGCGCCGCCTTCCCCAGTTCCAGCACCAGACGGTCCCGTTCTGCGCTTTCTGACGGAGTCAGCGGGATGTCTGCCTCCTTCCCCTCCGCGTTCTCCTGCAGGCCGGCCTGCGTCATCGCTGCCTCTAACTGGGCGGCCAACTGCCGTTGGGCTGGCGTCCGCTGGTCTGTCGGGGTGTCGTACGCTGCCAGAACAGCGGCGGAGAAGCGCTGCCGCACCGTATCCACCACGCGCTTCTTCGCCCCCTGGTCGATTCGCTGGATCGCTCCCTTAATCTCCTCGACACGGATCCAATTCGGATAGCCCGACTTAAATCCGAACGTCGAGAACTGGCTTACGACCGGAATCTCTTTCTCCTCGCTGCCCGCGAAAACCGCCATCATGCTGTGGTAATCCCGCTGCGTGATCGGGTCGAACTTATGGTTGTGGCAGCGGGAGCAACCCAGGGTCAGCCCCAGGAACGCTTCGCCCGTCGTGTCGACGACGTCGGTCAGCCACTCGTAGCGAATCTGTCCGCCGAATAGTGCCGCTTCGTGATACACCGGCCCCACCGTGTACATCCCCGTCGCTATGCGCGCATTGAGGTTTTGCAGCTTGCTGGGAGCGACTTTGAAACCGCCGTCGAGGTCGAGATCATCAGGGAACAATTCGTCTCCAGCAATCTGTTCCTGCACGAAACGGTTGTAGGGCTTGTCTTCGTTGAAGCTTTGAATGACGTAGTCGCGATAACGCCACGCGTTCGGGAAATAGATGTCGGTCTCGAATCCTCCCGTATCGGCGTAGCGCACGACGTCCAGCCAATGGCGGCCCCAACGCTCGCCATAGTGCGGAGAGGCAAGCAGCCGGTCGACTACTCTTTCAAATGCGTTGGGCGCTGTATCGCCAGCGAAGGCCGCCAGCTCCTCCGCCGTCGGTGGCAGCCCCAGCAGATCGAACGTCACCCGGCGCAACAACGTTCGCCGATCCGCTCTTCCTACCGGCTGCAGCTTCTGCTCCCGCAGTTTGGACAAAATGAAGGCGTCCACCGGATTCGTAGCGCCCACGGCGGGCAACCCCGGCCGTTTCAATTTCTGAAAAGACCACCAGGACGGTTGCGTCGGCGCCGCCTGCTTCGTCCAATTGGCGCCGCTGTCGATCCAAGTCCGCAGGACCGCGATCTCCTCCGCCGACAGGCCCTTCTTGCCGGGTGGCATTGACAGCGGCCCATTGCGCAGCACTGCCTGGTACAGCCGGCTCTCCGCGGCCTTGCCGGGCACCACCACGGCCCCGTGTGCGCCGCCCTGCAGCATCGCCTCGCGCTGGCGCAGGTCCAGGCCGCCCATCTTTGCTGCGCCGTGGCAGGAGGCACAGTGGGTAACTAGAATCCGCTGCGCGGCCTCGTCGTCAGCCAGACCGGCCACCACGCCGAACATTGCGGCCAACAAAACTCTCATGGACATCATGTTTATCCCACCCCTAGGGTTTTCGCAAGGATGAACCGGCCGGGCGGCGCCAAGCCTGCAGGCTCCGGGCGAGCCAGCGGTCGTCCCGGTCCGCATGACAACCCAGGCACGCGTTCGGACTCTCCTGCCGTCCGAACCGCTGCACCGGAGCCGCTTGCGGCCGGTCGTCGATCTCATGGGTCCGAGCCAGGAACAACAGACTGTTCATGATCTTTGGCATGTGGCAGTTCACGCAGCGGCTGGCTTCTCCGGCGGTGTGGCGCGTGTGACTCTCCTCCTGATAGCGGTTCGGGTGACACTGCAGGCACATCTGGTCCGAGTCCGGGGCGAACTTTAGCGAGGTGGGGTTCCTGCTGGCGTCCCGCGGGTGAGGGTTGTGGCAATGGCCGCAGTGCGCTTCTCCCTTTTGAAAACACGCTGACCGCTCGAACGCTTCGACAATGAATGTCGTCTCCCGAAAACGTCCGTCGCGATAAAACGCCTTGCGCGAGAATTCGCTGTATGGCCGCCGCTGGTAGCGCGGCGGAAACCCCTGCGGTTCGCGGACGGCGGACTGGGCATGGCACTGTGCGCACACTTCGACATAGTCCCGGTGATTCACCTTCGGGAAGCTCCACCTTGCCGGCTCGCCCTTCGCATGGGCCGCTCCCGGGCCATGACACATCTCGCAGTTCACGCCGGGTTCGAGAAAGCCCTTCTCGCTGCTTTGGCTCGTGTGGCAAGCGGCGCAGTTCTTCTGGTAGGACGTCACTTCCCGCAGACGATGGAAGTCGCCGGACTCGCTCCGAGGGGAGTTGGGCGGGTCGATCATCCGCCAATAGTTAATCCACGTTGACGTCAAACGATTGAACTGGAGCGGCAGCACATGCAGTTCTCCATTGGGTGCCTTCGTGGCATAGGCTTGCTGCCACTTCGATCCAATGGTGTAGTCCACCGGGAAGCGATCGGTTCGGCCGTCCCGGCGCCGCAGGTCCACGAAGAACTTTCCCTCGCTGTGGCTGCCCTTCGCGGCGATGGCCCCGTCCTCGCGATACTCCCCCAATCGAACAAAATCACCCATCACGCGACCCGCTTCCACCGGACGAAGCATGTTCGCCATCCCGGTCGATCGCCACGCATCCCATTGTTCTCTGTGACAACGCTGGCAGGCGGCACTGCCGGCGAACTCGTCCGTCCGGTTCGTGGGATTCGCCGTCAGTGGCTTCGGGGCTTGCCCCAATACTCGATGGGCCGTTTCGCGAAGCCGCTCTTCGGCAGATCGCCATTGCCGGGCGTTACCGCCCGCCGGAGGCCGAAATCGATCCAGGTGCTGCAGCGTCTTGCTCGCCAACTCTCGCGCTCTGGAGCGGTCCCCTCGATTTGCCAGCACCGCGGCCATCGTGCCGGTCAGCAGCGGATTTTCCGGATAAAGCTTCATCGATTCCTCCGCGTAATACATGCCGGTGGCTTGGTCATCGAGTTCAAAGCTCGCGCGCGCCCCGGCCTCATACACCTGGGCCAGGAGCCAGGAGGAGGGAAATCGCCGCAGGAACGCGCTCACTTTTGTCCGCCGGACCACCAGATCCCCTTCGCGGTATAACTCTTCAAATGCACGCCGCTCCAGGGGATCGTCCACTTGGTCAAGCACCGAGCGGGCATCTCCGTATCCATTGCCTCCTGCAACGTCGAGCTCTTGCGCGAAGAAAAGGAAGAAGGGGAAGAGATATTTCACACCGCCAAATTCGCACTCCTGCGAATACTATTTCATACGATTGGCATCGGCCGAAACTTTATGTATACTTGCCCCTGCTTTCCGCGATGGCTTCGTTGTTTGCATCGCCGGGTTAGCACACCACACCAGGAGTTCGGAGGTTCGGCGATGTTGCAACGCGCAATTCAGGTTTTAATCATTGGAATTCTCGGAGCGGCCGCGGCCTTCCCGCAAGCATCGACCGCCACCATTAACGGTACGCTCCGCGACTCCTCGGGAAGCGTCATTCCCGCCGCGGAACTGGTATTGCGGAATGCCGCCACGTCGGTCGAGTCCAGAACCCAGACCAATGAGGCCGGCTACTACGCCTTCCTCAACATCCAGCCCGGCCAGTACACTCTCCAGATTTCGAAGGAAGGCTTCCGAACCAACCGTCTTAGCCAGTTCGCCTTGTCGGTGAACCAGACCGCCACTATCGACGTCGTCATGGAAGTCGGCTCCGTCGAGCAGTCTGTGAACGTCGAAGCGGTTGGCGCTGAGGTGCAGGCCTCCACTTCGGAAATCGGCGCCGTCGTCTCCCGGCAGCAAGTTGTTGACCTCCCGCTGAACGGCAGGAACTTTACGCAACTGCTTTCGCTCACCCCTGGCGTGGCGCCAGTCAGCGTCTCGCAAAATACCGGCTCCGGCTTCGCCCACCCCGGTATTGGAGCGTTCATCTTTCCGGCCATCAACGGCCAGACCAACCGCTCCAACTTCTGGACGCTCGACGGCATCACCAATCAAGGACTGATGCTCTCCACCCCCGCCGTTAATCCTATCGTCGACGCCATCGCCGAATTCAAGGTTCAGTCGCATAACGATCAGGCGGAGTTCGGTGGCGTGCTTGGCGGCGTGATCAACGTAGCCACGCAGAGCGGAACCAACCAGCTTCACGGTTCGGCCTGGGAGTACGTCCGCAACAGTGCCTTCGACGCTCGCAATACGTTCCTTCCCGAGGTCACGCCCTTCCGCCAGAATCAGTTTGGTTTCGCCGTCGGTGCTCCCGTGGTCATCCCCAAACTCTTCAACGGAAAGAACACAACCTTCATCCACGGCTCCTATCAGGGCTGGCGCTTCCGGCGCGCGAACAACACCCTCTTCCGGGTCCCCACCGCCGCCAATCTCGCGGGCGACCTCAGCGATGAAGCCCGCCAAATCTTCGATCCTTTCAGCACACGCGCCAATCCGAATGGTCCTGGTTACGTCCGCGACCCCTTCCCCGGCAACCGGATCCCCACCAGCCGCATCAGCTCCGGCAACCTCCTCTACGCCCGGGAAACCTTCCCCGCAGGGGGCGCGCCTATCACGGCCGACCGTAATGCCATCGACCCTTCGCCCTTCAGCCAGGATCAGGAAGAGTATTCAATTCGCGTCGATCGCGTGCTCGGGCCGAGAGACAACGTTTTCTTCCGCATCAGCCAGTCCATGCTCGACCAGACCTCGTCCGGCGGCCGTCCCCTGCTGGCCAGCTTCCGCGAGTTCAATGCCATCAATATCGGCACAAGCTGGGTGCATACCTTCAGCCCCTCCACCGTACTTCAGGCGCAGTTCGGCCGCCTCGAGAACGTGGACAATAGCGGTAACCGGTTCCGCAGCCTGCCGGCTAACTTCGTCCGCGACGTGGGCTACAACCCGGCCTTCTGCTGTAGCTTTTTGGACGGTCAGACTCTCGTCCCGGCGCTAAACATCGACGGCTGGGTCGGCGGTGCCGAAAGCGTCTCCTTCAATCGGCCTTCCGATGTTTGGCAGTACAAGGGTTCGCTCACCAAGATCAAGGGTAACCATCAGCTGAAAATGGGCGCCGAGTGGAACAACATGGACTTCCTGGGTTCGCCCCGGAACGCCAGCGCTACGTTCCGTCCGCTGCAGACGGCGAATCCGCTCAACCCGGGAACCACGGGCAGCCAGTTGGCCAGCTTCCTGTTGGACGTTCCGGATGCCGCCGGATTCCGGAACCGGTCCACCACCGTCCGCCGCGGCGGCCACATGGCCTTCTACTTCCAGGATCAATGGAAGTTCTCGCAGAATCTCACGATCAACCTCGGCTTCCGGTACGACAAGACCTTCATCCCGCCGCTCGGCCAGGAAGGCAACGAGAACATCTTCACCGGCGGCTACGACCTGCAACGCGGCGTCTACATCATCCAGAAGCAGCCGGGCTCCTGTGAAGAGCTCAAGAAGGCGCCCTGCGTCCCCGGCGGGGTGTTGCCCGCGAACGTTGAAGTCGATCCACGAGGCAAGCTCTATCACAACGTAAATGACAACTGGCAGCCCCGCGTCGGCTTGGCCTATCGCCTTGGCCAACGTACCGCCATCCGCTCCTCCTTCGGCATCTTCTTCGATAACTATGCCGCTGTCGTTCAGACCGCGCAGAACTACTCGGCGCAATGGCCGAGCGTTGGCGAACAGCTCCAGGAGAATCTGAACAATCCCACCGCCACACAGACCACGCCAACTTTCAGCGGACGCAACCCTTTCCCTTCCGGAGCCTTGCCGCAAGCGACCCCCTTCAATCAGGTCCAGTGGTACATGGACCCCCGCGCGAAGAATCCCTACTCCTTGCAGTGGAACTTCGGAATCCAGCACCAGATCAGCTCGGATACGGTCGTCACTGTCAACTACGTCGGCTCCGGGTCCCGCAGGCTCGATATCGGCGGATTCTATAATGTCGCCACCACCCCTGGGCCGGGCGACTTCCGGCAAAGAGCGCCGTTCCCCTATATTCGGCCCACTTACTACGATCGCAGCTGGGGCCGCGGCAACTATCAGAGCCTCCAACTCCTACTCGACAAGAAGTTCAAAAACGGCTTCGCCTACATGATCAACTACACCTATTCGAAATCCATCGACATCGGCTGCTCCGGCTGGTATGGCGTCGAAGGTTGCTCGATTCAGGATCCGTATAAGTTCAACAACGATCGCAGCGTCTCCGGCTTCGACCTCACACATGTGGCGACCATGAACTTCGTCTACGACGTCCCCTTCGGCCGAGGGAAACGGTTTCAGACCGGCAGCGGCGCCGCCGACTACATCCTTGGCGGATGGCGCGTCAACGGGATCATCCGGCTCAGTTCCGGCCAACCCTACAACCTGCAGATCAATGGAGACTTGGCCAATACCGGGAACTCCAACTATCTGCGTCTCAACTTCCTCGGCAACCCCGAACTTGAGAATCCAACCACCGGCCAGTGGTTCGACACCACCAAAGTCGCCGCCCCCGCGCTCTTCACCTTCGGAAACTCGGGCCGCTTCCGGATGCGCTCTGACGGTTGGGAGAACTTCGATCTCTCGCTCTTCCGTGAGTTCGCCCTGCCTTTCCTTGGCGAAGGACGCCGGTTTGAGTTCCGCGTGGAAGGCTTCAATATGTTCAACCATGCCATTTACGCGCCGCCCAATGCGAACCTTTCGAACGCGCAGCTGTTTGGACGGGTGACCGGTACGGCCAACCAGCCGCGCCAACTCCAACTGGGTGGTAGATTCGTATTCTGATGCGTTTCTGTTTGCTCCTGATAGCCTCCTCCGCCTTCGCGCAAAGCGTCTGCCAGGGGCCTGCCGAACTGGAGCAGCAACGAAAGACCAAACCCGCCGCGAGCACGTTCAACGCTCTCGGCGGGTTCTTTCTTTCTCGCCAACAGGTGGACTGTGCCCTATCGGCCTACCGCGAGGCGATCCGCCTGGACCCGGCGAACCGGTCCGCCCGCCTGGCCCTGGGCGAATTGCTGATCGAGAAGAACAACCTCGCCGCGGCGCAGGAACAGTTCCGGGCCGTTCTCACATCCCAGCCGAAGGAGCCGCGAGCCTTACGCGGTATGGCGCGCGCGCTGATCCTCGGCGCGAAGTTGGCCGCTGCAATCCCGTACCTCGAACAGGCGCTGGCGCTGGAACCGCGCGAGTTGGGGCACTATCTTGCCCTCGGCTACGCCTACGGCGAAACCGGGAAATCCGCCCAAGCTGTCCAAATTCTGGAACGCGCCCGGCAGGCTCATCCCGGTGTCGAACAGGTCGACTTCCACCTGGGACAGGCTCTGGCCCGGCAGCAGCGCTACGAAGAGGCCATCGCCTCTTTTGATCAGGTACTGCGGAAGAACCCTGGCAACTTCGACGCCCGCCTCTCCCTGGCCAAGGCCCTCGTCGCCCACCGTGGTTATGATCGTGCCCTCGCCGAACTCCAGGCCTATCGCGGTCCGGATCCATTTGAACCGGCCTATCTCTCCGGGCTTGCCCTCCGGGCGCTCGATCGCTTGCCCGAGGCCGAGGCCTCTTTCCGGCGGGCCATCGCCGCCACCCCACAACATCCGGACGCCAACTACCAACTCGGCCTGGTCCTCCTGCGCCAGCGCAAAGCCGCCGAGGCGCGAACGGTTCTCGAAAAGGCGAAGGCCTTGAATCCGGAGTCTTCGGAAGTTCGCTTCCAGTTGGCTGCCGCCTTCCGGCAACTCAATGAGCCTGGCATGGCGTCAGCGGAACTCAAGGTATTCCAGGAACAGAAAGCCAAAAGCGCCAGCGTCGCGGTCGCCGGTACCGTGGCGGACCGGGCCAGCGGCGAACTGCTCACCGGAGATCCCCGCCGCGCGCTCGCCACCTATCAGGAGTCCTTGCGTCTCGATCCCCAAAACCCGAAGACCCACTTCAATATCGCCCTGGCTCATGCCCGCCTGAACGATCGTCCGGCCGAGCGGCGGTCTCTCGAACAGGCCTTGGCTCTCGACCCGCGCTTCGCCGCCGCCCACCACCGGCTGGGCCGCAACTCACTCGACGCCAGTGAATGGGCCCGCGCCGAAGCCAGCTTCCGCAAGGCCATCGCATTCGATCCGCAGTTTGCGGAAGCCCACACCGACCTCGGCGTGCTGCTCGGCCGCCAGTCCCGCTTTGCCGAGGCCGAACAGCACTTCCGCAGCAGCACCGAGCTGGACCCTACTTCTGGGTTCGCCTTTCTTAACCTGGGGCTCACCCGCGCCAGCCAGCAGCGCTTCGCCGAGGCCTTTCGCGACATTAGCCAAGCACAGCGTCTCCTGCCCGGCAACCCGCGCGTGCTCAGCTCCCTGGGCATGGTCGCCGCCCGCCTGAACCGTTGGAAGGAGGCCCTGGGCCTCTTTGAGAAGGTGGTGGAGCTGGAGCCGCAGTCCGCCGAAGCGCATCTCAATCTCGGCATCGCCCGCGCCGATCAGTTCGATTTGAGTGCTGCGCGCAAGTCGTTCGCCGAGGCGGTCCGGCTCGCCCCGCAAAGCTCCGCCGCGCAGTACAACCTCGGCCGAGCCATGTTCGATCTGCGCGAGTACGATGCGGCTCAGACCCACTTGGAGTTGGCCTTGAAACTGGATCCCCAGTCCGATCCGGCAACTTATCTTCTCGCCTTTACGCACAAGCACCTCGAACGTCCCCAAGAAGCCATCGCGCTTCTTGATCGTCTCCTCAGCCGGCAACCCAACGACCAGGATGCTCTCTTCCTCCTCGGCCAATCCTGCGTCCAGGCGGGAGACCGGCCCCGCGCCGCGCGAGCCTGGGAGAAGCTGCTGCAGCTAAACGCGGAACATCATGAGGCGCTCTATGCGCTCTCACGGCTGCTTCAACCCACCAGCCCGGCGCGGGCCGCGGAGTATCGCCAAAAACTCGCCAGCCTGCAGCAATCCCGCCAAGTGGCTGAACAGGCCGAAGCCATGGCAAACTTCGGCCTCAGCGCTGCACAGTCCCGCGATTGGCCCCGGGCCATCGAGCGGCTCAACGAAGCCATCACCCTGTGCGGGGACTGCCGTGCCCGTGCCGACCTTTACAAAAACCTCGGCCTGACCCAAGCCCGATCCGGCGATTTCGAGCAGGCCGAAGCCTCCCTCCGCCGTGCCCGCGAATGGAAGCCCGGCGATGTGGAGATCGTCCGCGCCCTCGAAATGCTCCGCACCCGTGCCCTCCCTCGCTAACCCACAGTCAAGCGCCTCACAACTCTGCGAGAGTGGGAACATGGAAAACGAGACACGCCACAAACAAGAATCTCTGGAAACGCTCCAAGCTCGGTTAGACGAGTGGGGCATCGACCTCGAAAAGCTGAAGGCCAAGGCCGCCGAAACGACGGAGGAAGCCCGGCTCGAACTGGATGTCCAACTCGTCACTCTCGAATCCAAGCTCGAAGCCGGGAAGCAGAAGCTGGCCGGGTTGGCCGATACCAGCGAAGACGCCTGGCACTCTGTTCAAGGCGGCCTCGAATCGGCCTGGGGCTCCCTCTCGACGGCTTTCGAGGAAGCGGCGGACAAGTTCCGAAAGCATTAGGAACCCGTCCGCCCTCCACCGCTACACCGCCCGTGTCAGCACCCGGTTCAACCGCTGCACAAACAGCCCCGGATCTTCAAGCGCAATGCCTTCCACTAGCAGCGCCTGGTCCAGCAGCAGAAACGCCGCGTCGTCCACCAGCGAATCGTCGGTCACCGCCAGCAGCTTCTTTACGATGTCGTGGTCCGGGTTGATCTCCAGAATCGGCTTGCCCTCCGGCATCTCCTTCTGGCCCATCGCCCGCAGCATCTGCCGCATCTGCAACGACGGCTCCTCCTCATCGGACACGATGCAGGAGGGGCTGTCGGCCAGACGCGCCGACTGCCGCACGTCCTTCACCTTCTCGCCGAGAACCTTCTTCAGCTTCTCGAGCAGCGGCGTCAGCGCCTCGCGCTTCTCTTCCGACGTCTCGTCCTTCAGGTCGTCGCCCGAAGAGGCCTTGTTCACCGACTTCAGCTCTACGTCCTGATACTTCTCAATCCGCGAGAAGACAAACTCGTCAATCTCATCCGAAAGGATCACCACTTCAATGTCTTTCTTCTTGTAGATCTCGAGCAGCGGCGAATTCCGCAACTGCGCCGCGTTCTGGCCGGTGATGAAGTAGATGCCCTTCTGGCCCTCTTTCATCCGGCCCTTCACCTCGGCCAAGCTCGTCCAGGATTCGCTCTTCGTCGTCTTCACGCGAATCAGATCGAGCAGCGTCTCTTCGTTGGCGTGGTCGCTGTAGAGCCCTTCCTTCAGCGGCCGGTTGAACTCCTCAATGAACTTCGTGTACTGCTCGGCGTTCTCCGCCGCCATCGACTTCAGCTCGGACAGAATCTTCTTCACGCTGGCCGTGCGAATGGCCGTCAGTACGCGATTCTGTTGCAGAATCTCCCGGCTGACGTTCAGCGGCAGGTCTTCGCTATCGATGATGCCGCGCACGAAGCGCAGATAGGTCGGCAGCAGCTCCTTCGAATCGTCCATGATGAAGACGCGCCGCACATAGAGCTTCACCCCGGGCCGATAGTCGGCCTGATACAAATCAAACGGGGCTTTCGACGGGATGTAGAAGAGCGTCGTGTACTCCATCGTCCCTTCGGCTTTCGTGTGGAACCAGAACAGCGGATCCTCCCAATCGCCGGAGATGGACTTGTACAGCTCCTTGTAGTCCTCGTCCTTCAACTCGTTCTTCGGCCGCTTCCACAACGCGCTCGCCGCGTTCACCTGTTTGGTCGTCCGCTTCTTCACGGACTTCTTCTCGGTCTCGTCCCACTCGTTCTCCTCCGCCGTCAGGAAGATCGGGAAGGCGATATGGTTCGAATACTTCTTGACGATTTCGCGCAGCTTCCAGCTATTGGCGTACTCCTTGCCCTCTTCATGGAAGTGCAGGATCACCGTCGTGCCGGACTTCTCCCGCTCGGCCGGTTCGAGCTCATAGCCGGACTTGCCATCGCTCGTCCAGCGCCAGGCGCTCTCTTCGCCGGCCTTGCGCGAAATCACCTCCACCTTATCGGCGACGATGAACGCGCTATAAAAGCCCACGCCGAACTGGCCAATCAGGTTCGAGTCCTTCTTCGCATCGCCCGACAGGTTAGCCAGGAAGTTCTTCGTGCCAGACCGTGCAATCGTGCCCAGGTGCGAGACCAGATCCTCATCATTCATGCCGATGCCAGTGTCGGCGATGCTCAGCGTCCCCGCCGCCTCGTCCAACTCCAGGTCGATGCGCGGTTCGAACGGCATCGACTTATACGGCTCCTCGGTCAGCGACAAGTACTTCAGCTTGTCGAGCGCATCCGAAGCGTTCGAAACTAACTCCCGGAGGAAAATCTCCTGGTGCGAGTAGAGAGAGTGGATAATCAGCTGCAGTAGCTGGCTGACTTCCGTTTGAAATTCGCGTTGTGCCATGGTTTTTCGATCCAGTGAAAAGAGTGGGTGCGCTGGGGCTGCCTGTACGAAAGGAGCATGCAGGAAACCGTCCGGGTCTGCCGCCGGAGTATGAATGTGCAGCGCTAGCTCTTATGATACCGAATGTTTTGCTGGCACAATGTGAACATGCCCGCCATTCCGCCGGATATCGCTGCTATCACGCGTCCCCGCGAGCAGCTCTTCACTTACTACCTCCTGCGCGCCCTCACTACCCTGCTGGCCTTTCCCATCACCCTGACTGTCCTCTACTTCCGCTACCACACCATGCGGTACGAGTTCAGCGAAGAGGGCATCCGTATGAGTTGGGGCATCATCTTCCGCAACGAGGTCGTCCTCAACTACGCCCGCATTCAAGACATCCATCTCCGCTCCAACGCCATCGAGCGCTGGCTCGGCCTCGCCCGCATTGAAATCCAAACCGCCAGCGGCTCGAGCAATGCGGAAATGACCCTCGAAGGCATCCCCGACCCCAGCGCCATGCGGGATTTCCTGTACTCCCAAATGCGCGGCGCCACCAACCCCACGGCCAAGTCCGGCGCCGATCTCGCCTCCATCCTCCACGAAGTCGCCGCCGAAATGCGAGCCATTCGCCTCGCCATCGAACCTGGGGCGCCTCGTGGTTAAGGCTGTCGAGTCCAAACTCCTCCGCTGGCTCCGCGTCCCGCCGGAACCGGCCCCGCCCGAAGGCACTCCCGGCTCCGTGCTCGTATTTCGCGCCGGCCGCAACTATTGGCGCTGGCGCATCCTCTGCTGGGCCCTCGCGCAATTCGGCATTCTCCTGCTCGTCCTCTTCCCCCTGCTGCCGCTGTTCACGCGGAAAACCCCGCTCGCCGGCTTCGCCCTCTCCGCTTTGCTGGCCACCGAAGCGGCTCTCCTCCTGGCCTACCTCATCGCTCTCTTCCTCACCTACCACGCCCAGCGCCTCGACTATGAACTCCGCTGGTACATCGTCACGGACCGCAGTCTCCGCATCCGCTCCGGCATCTGGAGCGTCGCCGAAACCACCATGACCTTCGCCAACATCCAGGATCTCCGCATCACCGCCGGCCCCCTGCAAAGCTACCTCGGCCTCGCCGATCTCGAAGTCAGCAGCGCCGGTGGCGCCGGCGCCAAGGAGCCCGGAGCCAGCACCAGCCACCTCGCCCGCTTCAGCGGCGTCGACAACGCCGAAGCCATCCGCGACCTCATCATCGATCGCCTCAAAAAGTACCGCGACGCCGGCCTCGGCGACCAGGACGAGCCCGAACTCTCTCCCGAACAATCCGCCCAGGAACTCCTCGCCGAAGCCCGCGCTCTCCGCGCCGCCGCCGAAGCCCACTATCCGAAAACTTCCTCGTAAAGCGTCACAATCTCGCCATGCGTCGGCACCCGCGGATTATTCCCCGGCGAACCCGACGCCAACGCGTCTGCGGCCATCTGTGGAATCGCCGCTCGAAACGCCGCCTCCGGAACCCCGTACTCCCGCAGCGTCGGCACCCGCAAATCGCGGTTGAACGCCTCGAGCGCCGCCACCACATCGCCCCCCAGTCCCGTATGCGCCGCAAACGCCGCGTACCGCTCCGGCGCCCCCGGCAAACTGAACCGCGTGATCGCCGGCAACAGCATCGCGTTCGACAACCCATGCGGAATGTGGAAGAACGCCCCTAACGGCCGCGACATCCCGTGCACCAGCGCCACGCTCGCGTTCGAAAACGCCATGCCGCCCAGCATCGCCCCGGTCATCATCGCCTCTTTCGCAGCCACGTCCGTCGCATCCGCATACGCCCGCCGCAGATGCGGCACAATCAGCGCCCCGGCCTGCAACGCAATCGCATCGGAGAACGCGCTCGCCTTCCGCGAAACATACGCCTCCAGCGCATGCGTCAACGAGTCGATCCCCACCGCCGCCGTCAACCCCGGCGGCATCGACAACGAAAGCTCATAATCCACCAGCGCCACCGTCGGCAGCAGATGCCCATCAAGAATCATCATCTTCACGTTCCGCGCCCGGTCCGTGATAATGGTAATCCGCGTCGCCTCGCTCCCTGTCCCCGCCGTCGAAGGAATCGCAATCAACGGCAGCCCCGGCGCCGGAATCTTGTGATACCCCATGTACTCGGACAGCGGCCCCGCGTTCGTCGCCAGCACGGCAATCGCCTTCGCCGCGTCAATCGCGGACCCGCCCCCCAGCGCCACCACCCCATCCCCCTCATGCGCCCGCAGCGCCGCTAACCCCGCCGCCACCACGTCCAGGTCCGGGTCCGGTGTCACCCCATCGAACACCGCCGTTGGCAACGCCCCTCGCAACGCCGCCGCCGGTGCGCTCTCGCGCAGATACGGGTCCACCACCAGCAAAGGCCGCCGAATCCCCAACCGCGCACACTCCGCCGCCGCGGCCATCGACGCGCCCGCGCCAATCTGAATCGTCGGAGGCAACTGCAGCTTTACGACCATCGCGTCAGCGTCACCTTCGTCCGCGTATAAAACTGAATCCCCTCATTCCCCTGCACATGCAGATCCCCAAAGAAGCTCTCGTTCCAACCCGCAAACGGGAACAGCGCCATCGGCGCCGGCACCCCGATATTCACGCCGATCATCCCGCAGTTCACGTTCCGCGCAAACTTCCGCGCCGCCCCGCCGGACCGCGTGTAGATCACCGCCCCGTTCCCATACGGTGACGTGTTCGCCAGCGCAATCGCCGCGTCCAGATCCTCTTCCCGCAGCAGCGTCAACACCGGCCCGAACACCTCATCCCGCAACAACCCCGAATCCGCCGCCACGCCCGCCACAATACTCGGTCCCACGAAATACCCCTCGTCCGGCCGCGCATGCCGCCGCCCATCCACCAGCATCTCCACCCGTTGCTGATCGCCCAGCGAAAGATACCGCTGCACCCGGTCGAGCGCCACTGCGTCGATCACGGGCCCCATCCCCACCGGCGCGCCCTCGTCCGTCGCCCCCACCGACATGGTCTGCGCCAACTCCCGCAGCTTCTCCGTAATCGGCTCCGCGGCCCGCCCCGCGACCACCGCCACGCTCCCCGCCATGCACCGCTGCCCCGAGCAGCCAAACGACGACGACAGAATCGCATCCGCCGCCAGCTCCATATCCGCATCCGGCATCACGATCATGAAGTTCTTCGCCCCGCCCGCCGCCTGCACCCGCTTCCCGTTCGCCGTCCCCCGCCGGTACACCTCGCGCGCCACCGGCGTCGATCCCACAAAGCTCACCGCCTGAATCCCCGGATGATCCAGAATCGCGTGCACCGTCTCCACGCCCCCATGCACCAGGTTCAACACCCCCGGCGGCAACCCGGCCTCGACAAACAGCTCCACCAATCGCGCCGCCGTCAGCGGCACCTTCGGCGATGGCTTGAACAAGAACGTGTTCCCGCAAGCCAGCGCCATCGGAAACATCCACAGCGGAATCATCGCCGGAAAGTTGTACGGCGTAATCCCCGCGCAAACCCCCACCGGAAACCGCTCCGCCTCGCCGTCAATGTTCCGTGCCACCTGTCCCAACTTCTGCCCCATCAGCAGCGAAGGAATCCCGCACGCCATGTCGACCACGTCGAGGCCCCGCCGCAAATCCCCCTGCGCCTCTACCAGCGTCTTGCCGTGCTCCCGGCAGATCAGCAGAGCAATCTCCTGAAACTTCTCTTCGAGCAGAGCCTTATAGCGAAACAAAATCCGCGCCCGGTCCCCCGGCGGCGTCTGCGACCATTCCGGCAGTGCGGCCCGTGCCGCCGCCACCGCGGCGTCCACATCGCCCGCCGTCCCTACCGGGCAACGGGCAATCTCCACGCCCCGCGACGGATTAAAAACCGGCGTCGATTCCGGCGAACCGCTCGGCGTCCATTGATTCGAAATCAGGTTCAACAACATGCGACTGCCAGCGTAACGCAACCCGGACGGGCGAAACTGAAAGGGTCATGCGCAGCGTACAGATCTTCGGAGTGAAAAGCTCCCAGGCCACCCGGGCCGCCGAACGGTTTTTCAAGGAGCGGAGCATCGCCATCCACTACGTCGACCTGAAGCTCAAGCCCATGTCCCCCGGCGAAATCAAGCGCTTCATCGAACGGTTCACCCTCCCCGCCCTCCTCGACCGCGAAGGCAAGGCCTTTGAAAAGGCCGGCCTCAAGTACCTCAAGCAAACCGACGCCGAACTGCTCGCCAAAATCGAACGGGAGCCGCTCCTGCTGCGGCTCCCGTTTGTGCGTTGCGAAAAGAAGATCAGCATCGGCCAGGACGAAGCCGCCTGGAAAGCGATGCTCGACTAAGGCGCGCAAGCCTGCGTCAGGTTGTGCGCCCGCGAGCCATCGTTGCCAATCCCGCGCAGCAACTCATCGAACGTCTGCAGTGGCGCTGTGTCTCCGTTTCGCCCCACCGCCGGAATCAGCGCCCACCGGTCCAGCGCGCTCGAAGCGAACCGCCCGTCCGTTGTATCGGCGGCCAGTATCCCCTCGGCCGCCTCCTCATGGCCCGTGGGAATGCACAGCGAAGGATGGTCAAACGGCGCCCGCTGATACCGTACGCGGTCATCCGTCAAGGCCTTCATAAACGCCACCACCGCCGTCCGCTCCTGCGGGTTCAGCCGGATCTGCCCAATCCCCGGGCCCAGGTTCCCGCCCGCCCGGAAGTCACCGTTGCGCGCATAGAAGTCCATCACCTGTTCGAGCGTCGCCTGCCCCCCGTCGTGGAAGTACGGCCCCGTGAACTCCACGTTCCGCAACCCCGGCGATTTGAACGCGCCGTTGCCGAACCCCGGGTCGTCCTCAATCGGCGTCACCGCCGTCCGGAAGAAGCCCGCGTCCCGCGGATTCGCCGGATTGAATCCCGGCCGCCGCGTATTGCTGAACGAAGCCCCCGTGAACTCCGCGCCCTGATGGCACTGCGTACACTGCGAACCACCGCCCAAAAACTCCCGCATGCCCTGCTGCTCGAGCGTCGTCAGCGCCTGCGTGTTGCCTTCGAGAAACTGGTCCAACCGCGAATCATTCGAGATCAGCGTCGCCTCATAAGCTTGAATCGCCAGCCCCCAGTAGAGGCTGAAGTTCGCCACCATCTGGTTGCCCTCCGGCGCCGCCCAGTAGGCCGGGTCGAACGCCGTCTCAATCAGCCGCCGGTAGGAGTGCTCCGCCGCCAGGCCCACGCCCGAAGGGTCCGCGTAATCGCCCAGCACGCTGTCCTCGGCCGAAACCGCCTGCCGCCCCAACGGCCGCAGTGCCAGCAGCTTCTCGGCCACTTTCGTGAAGTTCCGTCCGGTATAGGACATCTCGATCTCGTTCAACACCGGCCCCACGGCCTGCGAAGCCAGGCTCGAGTTCACGAGCCGCACCCGCTCCGGCGCCAATTGGCCATCCCGCCACGCCAATACGCGCGCCGCCGAATCCTCGTCTCCGCCCGGCGACACCCCGTTGAAGATGTTGCTCGCCCGCCCGTCCCAAAAGTTCCGCACGTTGAAAACGGCGTTGATCACGCTCGGCGTATTCCGCGACGTCACCTGCCGCGTCTGCCGCCCGTTCAAGTTAAACCGGTTCGAAAACAGGTCCGCCCCGTCCTCCTCCGCCGCGCCCGTCACCACGTCGAAGAAGGTCCGTTGAAACGTCCCCGCCGACCCCGCCACTTCCCGCGGCGCGCCCAGGTTGCCCGGCCGGTGAAACGGAAAGTCGGCCGCCGTCAACGTCCGGTTCGGCGTAATCCCGGCCGTCGAGGTATGCGGCGGCGCCAGTTGATTCTGCACGCGGTGGTCCGCTCCCGCGTGAAAATGGCAGGACGCGCAAGCCGTTTTGCCATCGCTGCCCGCCTGCATATCCCAGAACAACGCCTTGCCCAGCACCACCAGCGCCTTCTCGTCCCGGACATACTGTTCCAAGCCGGGGACCGTGGGCACCGGCACGGCCTTCAGCGAAGTGAGCGGAGGACCACCAGGCCGTTGGGCGAATGCCGCTTCGCCAATCGCCAACAGAATCGGTAGGAATGTTTTCGTTTGCATGGTTGCTCCTGCTACCAGCAAACGATGATTTCCCTGCTAAGTCACGTTAAGCGATGTTATGGCCTGCGCCCCACGGCTTAACATCGCTTAACTGGGATCCCGCCACCGAAAACGGTCTAATAGGGGTTCGGAGGAATCGCGTGCGGCAGACTTGGAAGCAGTGGGGATGGCTGGCCGTCATGGCCACGCTCTGCGCTGTACTCGCCATTCTGCAATACCGCTGGACCGGCGAACTCAGCCGCGCCGAACAGTCCCGCCTCGGCTCCGGCCTCGAAGAGCAGCTCCGCCGCATGGCCCGCGCTTTCGATCAGCAGGTGCGCGAAGCCTTTGAAACGCTGCTGCCCGACGAACGCGACGTGGCCGATTCCGGCCTCGCCGCCGCGCAGGCCCTCGCTTTCCGCCGCTGGCAGCGGCTTGACCCCCGCCCCCAACTCTTCCGCCGCATCGCCCTCGCCACGCCCTCCCCGGACGGGCTTGCCCTGGCCCTTCTCGATCAGGAAACCGGCGCCACCAGCCCCATCCCCTGGCCCGCCGAATGGCAGCCTCTCCGCAACAGCCTCACCGCCCGCCGCCAAGGCGGCGCCCGCCCGCCCCGTCTCGCTCCCGAGTCTCTCCTCCACGAATTCCCCCTGTTCGACCCTGGCACCCGCAACGAAATCGGCTGGATGCTCTTCGAGTTCGATCCCGGCCAACTCTGGAAGGTCTACTGGCCCGCCCAGATCCGCACCCATCTCAACCCCGGCGATCAGCCGGACTTCGACGTCTCCATCACCGCCGGCCGCGAAGACCGGCTCCTGTTCTCGACGCTCCCCCAGAACGCCCGCCTCGATTTCCCCGATGCCCGCGTCCAGTTGCTTAACGGTGTCCGCCGTGGCCCTCCCAATCGCGCCAAGGGCGGCCCCCCCGGCGGCCGCTGGACCCTGGCCGCCCAGCACCGCCAGGGCTCTCTCGCCGCCGCCGTCCGCGCCAACCGCTGGCGCAACCTCGCCGTCGCCGGCGGCCTCCTCCTCCTCATCGCCGCCGCCGGCGGAGCCCTCGTCCACAACACCAACAAAGCCCGCCGCCTCGCCCAACTCGAGTTCGACTTCGTCGCCGGCGTCACCCATGAGTTCCGCACCCCGCTCACGGTCATCCGCGGCGCCGGACACAATTTGCTCAGCGGCGTCGTCCGGGATCCCGCTCAAAAAGAGCGCTACCTCCGCCTGATCGTCCAGCACGCCGAAAGCCTCACGGACATGGTGGAGCAGGTGCTCGGTTTCGCGGGCGTCCGCGGCGGCCGCGCCAAAACCACCGAGCAACCCGTCTGGATTCTCGACGCCATCAACGAAGGTCTCGAAGCCGCCGCCGGCGATATCGAAGCCGCCCGCTGCGAAGTCGATATCCAGGCGCCCCCCGAAATTCCCCCCGTCCTCGGCGACCCCGTCGCCCTCCGCCGCGTCTTCCAGAACCTGCTCAGCAACGCCGCCAAGCACGCCGGCGAAGGCGGCTGGATCGGCCTCACCGTCGAAGTCGACTCCTCCGGCCCCCGCCCGCATGTCCTCGTCCGCGTCCGCGACCGCGGCCCGGGCATCCCCGTCGAAGATCTCGATCATCTCTTCGAACCCTTCTATCGCGGCGAACGTGCCAAGGCCGATCAGATCCGCGGCACCGGCCTCGGCCTCAGCCTCGTCTCCACCATCGCCCAAGCGCACGGCGGCAGCGTGACCGCCCAAAATTTGCCCGAAGGCGGCGCCGAATTTACTCTCCGCCTCCCCGCGGCCCTCCCGGAGCAATATGACGAATTCGCAAATCCTGCTCGTTGAAGACGAACCGGACATCGCCCTCATCATCGCCGACCTCCTCACCGCCCAAGGTCACGAAGTCGCCCTCGCCGCCACCGGCCCCGAAGGCCACCGCGCCGCCACCGACAAGCGCTTCGACCTCCTCATCCTCGACGTCATGCTCCCCGGCATGGACGGTTTCACCCTCTGCCAAACCATGCGCCAGCAAGGCTTCGACGGCGGCATCCTCATGCTCACCGCCCGCAACCAGGTCGCCGACCGCGTGCAGGGTCTGCAGATCGGCGCCGACGACTATCTCGCCAAGCCCTTCGATCCCAACGAACTCCTCGCCCGCGTCACCGCCCTCCTCCGCCGCGTCGGCAAGGAGCAGCTCACCCCCGTCACCCGCTTCCAGTTCGGCGCCGTCACCGTCGATTTCTCCGTCCCCTCCGTCACCCGCCACGGTGCCCCGGTCAATCTCGCCTCGAAGGAACTGCAGCTCCTCCGCTGCCTCATCGCCCATCGCGGCCAGGTCCTCACGCGCGAATGGCTGCTCACGCAAGTCTGGAGCCAGCAGCCCTTCATTACCCCCCGCACCGTCGATGTCCACATCGCCTGGCTCCGCCAAAAACTCGAAGAAGAGCCGCAAACGCCCAAGCACATCCTCACCATCCGCGGCGAAGGTTACCGCTTCGCCGGCTGACCCGCGAACGCGATAAGCTGACGAACGTGAAACTGCCAGAGCCCATCCACGTTCCCGCCGTCCCCACCGGGAATCACACTTATCACCAAGCCACCCGCCTCGGCGACCTCCTCTTCGTCTCCGGCCAACTCGGCATCGACCCCGCCACCGGCGAAGTCGTCCCCGGCGGCCAGGTCGCCGAATACCGCCAGGCCCTCGCCAACATCAAGACCATCCTCGAAGCCGCCGGCAGCAGCCTCGCCCAGGTCGCCAAGACCACTGTCTATATGACCAACGTCGACGACCTCGCCGAACTCAACGCCATCTACGCCGAATACTTCCCCCACGCCCCGGCCAAAACCGGCGTCGAAGTCCGCCGCCTCTCCTCCCGCGCCCACATCGAAATCGAAGTCATCGCCTCGGCCGTTTAACGGAACGGACTGAACAACTCCGTCGTGAAGTAGCGCTCCATCCGGTCCGGAAACACCGTCACCACCGGCCCGCTCACCCGCCGCGCGACCTCCTGCGCCGCGCAATAGTTCAACCCCGAACTCGGCCCCACCGGAAACCCGCGCCGGATCAGCTCCCGCGTCATCCGGATCGCCTCGCCGTCCTGCACCTCAATCATCTCGAGCCCCGGCATCCGCGCCGGGCTAAAGATCTTCGAAAGCTCATCCACCACCCCCGGAATCCGCGCGCTGAAACTGCAGCATTCCAGGTCCCCCACCGCCTCCCGCGTCACCGGCTTGGCCAACACCGGCTTGACGGCGCACCCCGCCTCCCGCAGGCCTTCGAACAGGCCCACCAGCGTCCCGCCCGTCCCCACGCCGCTCACCACCGCCGCCACGTTCCCGCCCGGAATCTGATCGAGAATCTCCCGCGCTGTACCCATCCGGTGCGCCAGCGCATTGTCCAAATTCTCGAACTGCCGCGGCAGAAACGCCCCCTCCTCCCGGCCCAATCGCTCCACCTCCGCCAGCGCCCCGCGGATGCCCTCCGCCTTCGGCGTCAACGTAATCTCCCCGCCATAGCCCCGGATCATCATCGTCCGCTCCGCGCTCACCCCCTCCGGCATCACCGCCGTGAACCGGAGCCCCAACTGCGCGCTCACCAGCGCCATCGCAATCGAAGTGGACCCGCTCGACGCCTCGGCCACCAGGTCGCCCTCGCGCACCTTCCCCTCGCGGAACGCCTTCTCCAGAATGAACCGCGCAATCCGGTCTTTCGTCGATCCGCTCGGATTCAAAAACTCGAGCTTGCACCAGATCGTGGGCCCGTCTCCCCAACAAATCGGCTCCAGTGGCGTCGGCTGTGTGCGGCCTAGATACATTTTCTGATGATACTGGGTAAGGCAATGCCTTTCGACGAAGTCACCGATCTCGTGATCCTCCAAACCGTAGCCGCCGCCACCGCCGAGTCCCACGCCAAGGCCGGCAAATGGATCGCCTGCCGCGCCGGCTGCAGCGAGTGCTGCTCCGTCCTCTTCCCCATCACCCTGCAGGACGCCGCCCGCCTCCACCGCGGCTGGCTCGCCGCCCCGCCCGCCATTCGCGAGGATATCCACCAACGCGCCCGCCAACTCTGGCAGCGCATCGCAGCCGATTTCCCCGGCGACACCGCCTCCGGCCTCTTCCGCTCCAACGACGAATGGCAGGAGTGGTTCCTCACCCGCCACAAAGGCCACCCCTGCCCCGTGGTCGATCCCGCCACCGGCGCCTGCCGCCTCTATGAACACCGCCCGGTCGCCTGCCGCCTCTACGGCCACCTCATCCAAATCGGCGAAGAGCCGCAGACCATCTGCCACTACTGCTTCCGCGGCGCCACCCCCGAAGACATCGAACAGTCCCGCGTCCACGTCCCGCTCGCAGCCGTCGAGCAGAACACCCTCGACCCCGGCGAAACGCTCATCACCTTTGTGCTGGCTACTGCGGAATGGCCGCCATCCAATAGCCCGGGCGCGTCCGCACCGTAAGCCCCGTGCGCGCCACGTCCACGGTGATCGGGTGGAACCCGCCCTCTTCCGTGTTGTTCGGCGAGTAGCTGATCATGTACTGGCTATGCAGCTCCTGGCCGATGTCGGCTACCACCCGTTCCAGGTCCTTGTAGGTCAGGAACGACCGCTCCGACCCGCCCGTGAACTTCGTGAACACCTCCAACTGGTTGTCCACGAAGATGCTCTTCGCCTGCCGCAGAATCTCCACCGCCAGCGGCACCACGTTGCCGTTGTAGATGCCGGTCTGCTGGCTGATCGTCTCCGGGGTCACCAGCGACCCGGCCGGCATATGCCGCGCCCCCGCCGGCAGCGGATCCGGCCGCGGCGGCTGCGCCTTCGTCAGCAGGGAAGTGACCAGCCGGTTGATGTTCACCGAGTAAAGGACAATGTTGCCGAACTGCAAGTCGAGCAGCGCCTGCCGCGTCTTCGCCTCGCTGCCCTTATCCCGCGTCTCCGAGATCAGCAGAATCACCTTCCGGTGATCGCTCGGCCGGTTCCGCAGCATCCGGGCCGCCGTCACCACCGCATCGTTCATCGCCGAAGTCGTCGACCCGGCGTTGATCTTGGCGAGGGCTTTCTTAAACAACGCGCCGTCGTTCGTGAAGTCCTGCATGGTGCGGATGCGATGGTCAAAGGCGATGATCGCCGCCTGTCCCTTTTCGCCGAGCACCAGATTCTCGAGCAGCGGGCCAATCTGTTTGATCTTATCGAGCACCGGCTCCACGGTATTGTTCGCCTGGATGCAGACCACGATCTCCAGCGGTTGAAAAGCCAGGTCCACCCGCAGCTTCTGCTCCCGCCCGCGGTCCACCAGCCGGAACTCATGCGGCTGAATGTCGCTGACGTAGTTCCCGTCCCGGTCGGTCACCGTCGTCGGTGCCACCACAAAGCGGACAAACGTCCGGATGGTCGCCAACCCCTCTTGTTCCGGTGTGGGGGGCTGATCCTGCCCCAGCAAAGGTACGCCAAGGGCGAGCGACGAAAAGGTCCGGCGGGTCAGGCTCATATCTTCTTCGATGTTACCGCTTTGCTTTCGGTTTCACTCGTCTCCAGATGCCGGACTTCCCGCCCGTCTTCTCGAGCAGGTAAACGTCCTGGATTTCGATCCCCTTATCGAGCGCCTTGGTCATGTCGTAAACCGTCAGTGCGGCCACGCTTGCCGCCGTCAGCGCCTCCATTTCGACGCCCGTCTGCCCTGCTGTCACGGCGAGGGTGGTGATCCGGATGCCTGTCGCTTGCAGCGTCAACTCTACGTCCACGTTGGTGAGCGCCAGCGGATGGCACATCGGGATCAGTTCGCCGGTCTTCTTGGCCGCCAGAATCCCGGCAATCCGCGCCACCTCCAGCGGATCGCCTTTCGGGTTGGTCTTCAACTCCTCGATCACCCGCCGGCTCATTTTCACAAAGGCGTGCGCCCGCGCCGAACGTTGCGTGACGGCCTTCGCCGTCACGTCCACCATCCGCGCCTGTCCCGCCGAATCGTAGTGAGAAAGTTTACTCATGCTAAGGAACCAACCTCCATCTCTTTGCTAGCCAACAGCAACGCCCGCCCCGGCTTCAGTCGCCAGCAACCCGGCGCCGCGCCCATCCACCGAACCATTACCCACGGGTGCAGCCCCCGCCGCCACATCGCACTGGAACAGTACCCTCATGCGACGAATAGACCTCCCATCGCTTCGCCATCCAGCGGCAACGCCCGCCCCGGCTTCAGTCGCCAGCAACCCGGCGCCCCGCAGATCGACGAGACGGGTAC
>JAIXQP010000027.1 GCA_027485675.1 Terriglobales bacterium
CGACTTGGGTCGTGTGGACGAAGGTGGATGGGTGAGGGTGGGGGCGATTTCGAGGACGGTGGGGGACGGGTGGGGATGGCTTCGGTCTGGATAACGAAGGCGGAGGGTGGGCGGTGGCCAAGGGTATATGGAGGTTGGGGGACGGGTGGGGACGACTTGGGTCGTGTGGACGAAGGTGGATGGGTGAGGGTGGGGGCGATTTCGAGGACGATGGGGGACGAGTGGAGAGGGGTTCGGTCTGGTTGACGATGGCGGAGGGTTTGCGGTGGCCGAGGTTATATGGAGGGTGGGGGAAAGGTGGGGACGACTTCGGGTTTGGTTGGGAAGGCGGTGGCCGAGGTTATGAGGTGGGTGGCGGGCGCTTTCGAGGACGGTGGGGAGGAAGGTGGGGATGGCTTCGGGTTTGTTGGCAAACGTCGAGGGGCGGGCACGTGGCGGCCGGCCCCTACCGCCCCAACGCTGGGCAACGGTAGACTGGCGGCATGAGCTGGGTTGAAGAGCTGGCGAGCCTCGTCACCATCGAACGTTCGGCGACAGTACGGGAACTCCACTCCCGCGATGTCAGCGGCCATGCCGGCGTCTGGCCGGACGCCGTCGCCCTGCCGGAAAATGCCCAACAGGTCGCCAATGTCCTCGCCTGGGCCAATCAAAGACATATCCCCGTTACCCCATGGGGCGCCGGTACCAGCGTCGAAGGAAATCCCATTCCCATCCGCCAGGGCATCTCCCTCAGCCTCGAACGCATGAACCGGATCAAAGAGATCTCCCTCCCAGACCGCCTGGCCGTCGTCGAGGCCGGAACCAAATACCGAACTCTCAACCAACAACTGGCACGCTCAGGCTGGCAGTTCGCCGTCGAAATCGGCGGAGACGCTACCCTCGGCGGCATGATCGCCAATAACGCCGCCGGACCCAAAGCCGTCAAATACGGCTCCACCAGAGCCCATATCCTCGGACTGGAGGTCGCCCTCACCGATGGCCGATTGCTGCGGACGGGAGGCCGGTCCGCGAAACAAAGCTGCGGCTACAACCTGACCCAGTTGTTCGCCGGAAGCGAAGGGACACTCGGGGTGATCACCGAAGCGATCGTGCGCCTCACGGCGGAGCCGGCGGTGCGCGAAGTGGTGCTCGCCCGCTTCGGGAGCGTCCGCGAGGCGCTGGGCTGCGTGGCGGCGATGCGAGGGCTCGATGCGGGGGCGATCGAGTTTCTCGACCACGCCTACATGGGATTTCTGGGCGAGATCGCGGCCGATACCCTCTTCTGCGAGTTTCATACGGCCGGACACGGCGCCGTGGCCGAAACCATCTGCCGCGCCGGCGGCGCCGTGAGCGTGGAACGGGCTGGGGCGGAGCTGTGGGCGGCGCGGCTGCGCGCCTACACCGCCTCGCAGGAAGCCAACCCCGGGGCGCGCCTTTTGACCACCGACACCGCCGTGCCAGTGGGCGCCTTCGCTGAGATGGTTGCCTTCCTGCAAAGCGAGTTGGCGGGCCGGCGGCTCACAGGATACCTGCTCGGCCATGCCGGCGATGGGAATCTGCACGTGATTCTGCCGTGGCGGAGCGCCGAGGAGTGGGAGGCCGTGGCCGCCTTTCAGCGGGCGGCGGTGCAAAAAAGCCTGGAGCTGGGCGGGACGGCGTCGGGCGAGCACGGGGTGGGCCTGGGGAAGCGCCAGTTTCTCGAGGCGGAGCACGGGGCGGAGGCCGTGGGCGTCATGCGAGGAATTAAAGCGCTCTTCGATCCGCGGGGAATTTTGAACCCGGGAAAGGTGCTGCCGGAGGGGGGCGGACCGGGTGGGTCCGAAGAATGAAAGAATCTATACAAACTTGTTAAGATCTGCCCTTCGCAAAGTTTGCTATCCTTTGTTTTAGTGGTCGAATTTTCCTGTTCAACAGCGCTCCGCTCTGTAGCCGCGCCGGTATCCTTCAGCGAGTTGCGAAGCTGCGGGGAGGGGGGGCAACGGGCGGACGGGTACGGCCATACGCTGGCCGAGATTTTCCAGCAGCCCGAGATGTGGCGGGACGCGGCTCGCCGGATGGGCGATGCGAGCGAGGACTGGCAGGAGTTGGTGGCCCAGGCGGCGGCGATTGTGCTGACCGGTTCGGGGAGTTCTTACTACGTCGGCAAGTGCGTCGAGGCGCCATTACAGCGGCGGATGGGCAAGCCGGTGGTGGCGGTAGAGGCGGGCGAGTTGCTGGTGGTGGGGGCGGGCGCCTTACCGGCGATCCGGCCGTTGTTGGTGGTCTCGTTCTCCCGGTCGGGAGATAGCCCGGAGAGTTCGGCGGTGGTGGATCGGCTGCTCGAGGAGGAACCGGAGGTTCGCCATTTGGTGATCACCTGCAATCCGGAGGGCCGGCAGGCGAAGGCGGCCGGCGTGGATCCTAGGGTTGGGGTGGTGGTGCTGGACGAACGGTGCTGCGACCGGAGTCTAGTAATGACCAGCAGCTTTACGAGCCTGGTGGTGGCGGCGTTGGCGATGGGGGGCCCGGAGTTGGAGTATCTGTCCCAGGTGGACCGGGTGGCGGCGGGGGTGAGCGCCCTGTTGGAGGGACCGTTGGAGGCCATCGAGGAGTTTCCGGTGGAGCAGGCGGAGCGGATGGTGGCGGTGGGCAGCGGGTCCTTGCAGGGGGCGGCGCTCGAGACCGCGCTGAAGATGCTGGAGATGACCGATGGGCGGGTGTTGACCCGGGCGGAGACGAGCCTGGGTTTGCGGCATGGTCCGATGTGCTCGCTGCGGGACAGGAGTCTGCTGTTTGTGCCGGTTCCTTCGCAGGAGGTGCCGCGCGCTTATCTGGAGGATCTGCTGGCCGAGATCGACCGGAAGGGTTTGGCGGGCTGGAAGGTACTGGTCGGCGCGCGGCTCGATGGATTGGAAACGCGGCCGGAGGACTTGCTGGTGGAGGTGCCGGCGCTCGAAGGGTTGCCGGACGAATGGGTGGCGGTGGCGAGTGTGGTGGTGGGGCAACTGCTCGCGTTCCGGCGGTGCCGGGCGGAGGGGTTGCGACCGGATGAGCCTTCGGTGGAGAATTCCATTACGCGCGTGGTGCAGGGCTTTAATCTTCACAGGACGGCGGCGGGAGAGATTTAATGAAAATCCTGGTGGTCGGGGAGCTGAACGCCGATTTGGTGTTTGGCGGTCTTCGCTCCTTGCCGCAACCAGGTCAAGAGGTCTTGGCGAGTGACTTTTCGCTGGAGCTGGGGAGCTCGTCGGCGATTTGCGCGGCGGGGTTGGCGAAGTTAGGAGAGTCGGTTTCGTTTCTTGGCAAGGTGGGGGCGGACGACATGGGGGCCTTCTGCGTGCGGGCTTTGGCGGCGGCGGGGGTGGACGTCAGCCTGGTGCAGGCGGATGCGGCGTTGCAGACGGGAATTACGGCTTCCTTCAGTGCCGAGGACCGGGCGCTGGTGACCTATCCGGGGGCGATTGCGCAATTGACAGCGGCGGAGATTCCGGCGGAGACGCTGGCGCAGTTTCAGCATTTGCACGTGAGCTCCTACTATTTGCAGAGCGGTCTGCAGTCCGGGTTGGCGGGTTTGTTTGAGCGGGCGAAGGCGATGGGGCTGACGGTATCGCTGGATCCGGGCTATGATCCGGCGGGGGAGTGGAGCCAGGGGATTCTTGCGGTGTTGCGGTACTGTGACGTCTTCCTGCTGAACGAACTGGAGTTGGCGGGATTGGCGGGGACCCCGGACGTGGTGGCGGGGCTGCGGGCGCTGGGCGGGGGGGCGCGGCTGACGGTGGTGAAGCTGGGGGCGCGGGGGTGCGCGGCGTGGTGGGACGGTCAGCTTTACGAAGCCAGCGCGATTACGGTGGACGTCGTGGATACGACGGGTGCGGGCGATTCCTTCAACGCGGGCTTTTTGCGGTCGTGGCTGCGGCAGGAGCCGCTCGAGCAGTGTTTGGCGTGTGGTTCGATCTGCGGCGGGCTTTCGACGCGGAGGCTGGGCGGGTGCGGCGGGCAGGCGGATTGGCAGGAGGTGGAGGGCTGGCTCGAGCGCACCCTGCGCGGCCGGGCGAGTTACGCCACAATGAGTAATAGAGAATAACGATTGATGTTATCCGCGAAGAACAAAGACAGTGCCAAGATTGGTGGAAGAAAGCCCCGGCTTCTGACGGAAGAGCGGCGGAGGGCGATCCTCGAGATGATCGAACGGCAGGGGCGGGTGGTGATTTCCGAGGTCTCCCGCCACTTCGACATTTCCGCGGTGACGGCGCGGGCGGACATAAACGCCTTGGCGGAACGGGACATGCTGGTGCGTTCGCACGGCGGGGCGATCCGGAAGCACGACCTGGCGGCGGATGCGCCGCTCGAAGTAAAAGAGTCGCAGCACCACGATGAAAAGGTCAGCATCGGCGAAGCGGCGGCGGCGCTGGTGCGCGAGGGGCAGACGGTGTTGCTCGATTCGGGAACGACGACGCTGGAAGTGGCGCGGGCGATCCGGCGGCGGAAGCTGGCGCGGGTGACGGTGGTCACGAATTCGTTGACGGTGGCATGGGAGTTGAGCCCGGTGGCGGAGATCAACATGATCCTGGTGGGCGGGATGCACCGGCACATTTCGCGATCGTTCGCGGGGCCGCAGGCGCAGAAGATGCTGGCGGATTTGCGGGTGGACCACCTGTTTCTGGGCGTGGACGGGTTGGAGCCGGAGATGGGCCCTTCGACGCCGGATATTCTGGAGGCGGAACTGAACGCGGCGATGATCCGGTCGGCCAAAGAGGTGACGGTGGTGGCGGATTCGAGCAAGATTGGGCGGTCGAGCCTGTCGATGATTGCGCCGATTACGAGCGTGAACCGGGTGATTACCGATAGCGGCATTTCGGCGTTGCATAAGGCGGTTTTGGAGGAGAAGGGCGTGTCGGTAGTCGTGGTTCCGGGTTCGGCGGGAGAGGTGGGGTGAAGTTGGGGCGCCTCGCCGCCTTTTTCGTGGTGGTGGGGCTGGGGGTGTGGGGTTGGGCGGGGAGTGTGCCGGTGACGTTCGCGGATGTGGCGGAGCAGGCCGGGGTGGACTTCGTGCTGCGGAACGGGGCGGCGGGCGAGTGGCGGCAGATTGAAACGATGGTGGCCGGGGCGGTGGCGTTCGACTATGACGGCGACCGGCGGCCGGACCTTTACTTCGTGAACGGCGCGGCGCGGCCGGGCGAAGGCAATCGGCTGTATCGGAACCGGGGGGACGGCACGTTTGCGGATGTGACGGCGAAGGCGGGGGTGGCCGGCGCAGGGTTCGGGATTGGCGGGACGGCGGCGGATTTCGATAACGATGGGGACCAGGACCTGTTTGTGGTGGGCGTGGAGCGGAACATCCTGTACCGGAACCGGGGGGACGGCACGTTTGAGGACGCGACGGCGCGGGCGGGGTTCGGGAGCGGGAAGGGTTGGGCGGTGTCGGCGGGGTGGTTTGACTATGACGCCGATGGGCACCTGGACCTGTTTGTCGTGAACTATGTGGCGTGGAAGCCGGGGGCGGATCCGCCGTGCAAGACGGGTGGGGTGAGGACGTATTGCCATCCGCGGCATTACGCCGGACTGCCGAATCAACTCTACCGGAACAATGGCGACGGGACGTTTCGGGACGTTTCGGCGGAGTCGGGGATCGGCGCCGCGGTGGGGAAAGGGATGGGGCTCGCGTTTTTGGATTTCGATGGAGACGGGCGGTTGGATGTGTTTGTGGCGAACGATACGGTGCCGAACTTTCTGTTCCGCAACGAAGGGGAGGGACGGTTTCGCGAGGTGGGGATGCGGGCGGGGGTGGGTCTGAACGAGGACGGACGGGCGCTGAGTTCGATGGGGGCGGATGCGCGGGACGTGAACAACGACGGGCGGGAGGATTTGTGGGTGACCGCGAACGCCAACGAGACGTTTCCGCTGTTTGTGAATCTGGGGCGGGGGCTGTTTGGCGATGAGACGTATCCGAGCACGATTGGGCGGGCGACGATGGCGTTGACGGGATGGAGCAACGGGATTTTCGACTTCAACAACGATGGAAGGAAGGATCTGTTTGGGGCGTGCGGGTCGATTGATGGGAATACGGAGCAGTTTTCGCACCGGCGGTCGAAGCAGGCGAATCGGGTGTTGGTGAACGCGGGTGGGGGTGTTTTCGAGAGTGCGGCGGTGGCGGGGGGAGAGGCGATGCACCGGGGGGCGGCGTTTGCGGATTTTGATGGGGATGGGCGGATGGACGTGGCGGTGACGCGGATTGGCGAGCGGGTGGCGCTGCTGCGGAATACTTCGGCGGGAACGGGGCATTGGCTGGGGATTCGGCTGCGGGGGCGGCAGGCGAACCGGGACGGGTTGGGGGCGATGATACGAGTGAAGGGGGCGGCGAGCGGGGAGCAGTGGAACCGGGTGACGACGGCGGTGGGGTATGGGTCGGGGAGCGACCGGGTGGCGCATTTTGGGTTGGGGGGGGATGGGCGGGTGGTGGAGGTGGAGGTGACGTGGCCGGGTGGGGGGAGGCAGGTGGTGCGGGATGTGGGGGTGGACCGGGTGGTGGAGATTGGGGAGCGGTAGGGGTCAGGGCTGTTTGCGGCGGCGGAGCTCTTCGCCGCGGGCGAGGGCGCGGGCGGCATCGGCGTCGCGGCCGAGGCGCTGGTAGGCGCGGGCGAGGAGGAGGTGGCCGTTGGGGTCGGCGGGGTTGCGGCGGGTGGCTTGTTCGAGCTGCTGGGCGGCGGGTTCGAGTTTGCCTTGCTGGAGGAGGACGCGGCCGAATTCGAGATGGGCGCGGGGGGAGTCGGCCTGGGCGGCCTGTTCGAGGATGGCGGCGGCTTCGGGGAGGCGGCCCTGGCGGAAGAGAAAGGCGCCGAGATCGACGCGGGGGTCCTCGGGTGGCTGCGGCGGGAGGGCGACGGCCTGGCGGAGGTGACGTTCGGCGTCGGCGTCGCGGCCGAGGGCGATACAGTTGAGGCCGGCGGCGCGGTGGACGCGGGCCGAGGGGGCGCCGGCGAGGGCGAGGTCAAAGGCCTGGCGGGCGAGTTCGTATTGGCCGAGGGCCTGGCGGTTGCGGCCCAAGAAGTAACAGCTATCGACGGGCGGCTGTTCGAGCTGGCAGGCGCGGAGGAGGGCGGGTTCGGCGTCGGTGAGACGGTTGGCGGAGATGTGGGCGAGGCCAAGCTGGCGCCACTCGGCCGCGGGGCCGGATTGGCCGGCGAGGAGGAGCAGAAGGAGAGGCCAGGCCATGGCGCCTATTTTATAGTCTTTGGGCGTGATATTCTGCCGAGCGATGAGAACCCCTTGTTTGCTTTGCCTCTTTGCTTTTGTTTGCAGCGCGCAGGCGCCGCCGGTGCCGCCGACGGCCGAGGAGGCGGCGCGTTTGACGGCTCTGATTCAGAGTTCGCCGAAGCTGCCGTGGCAGTCCTCGCCGCTGGCGATTCAAGCGCAGACGGAGGGTTGGAATACAGATTACATCTCGTCGGTGGCGGTGGGGCCAAAGGGGGAGACGTATCTGATCCATCGGAATCTGGGGGAGGATGCGGTGGTCGTGATCGACGCCAAGGGGAAGATACTGCGGAGTTGGGGTAAGGGGTTATATACGATTCCGCACAGCATCCGGCTGGATCCGCAGGGCAATGTGTGGACGGTGGATTCGGGGAGTTCGGTGGTGTTGCAGTTTTCGCCGCAGGGGAAGCTGCTGCGGCGGATTGAGGTGGGCGAGCTGCCGCCGGGGCGGCGCGGGGCGCGGGGTACGGCGGATATTGCGTTCGGGCCGGGGGGGCGGATTTTTATCGCCGATGGATATGGAAATGCGCGGATTTTGGAGTACAACGCGGCGGGCGAGCGGGTGAAGCAGTGGGGGACGGCGGGTACGGGGCCGGGGCAGTTCAACCTGCCGCACGGGCTGGCGTTGCGGGACGGGGTGATCTATGTGGCGGACCGGCAGAACGGGCGGATTCAGCGGTTCGATTTAGATGGGAAGTATCTGGGCGAGTGGAACCATCTGGGCAAGACGTTTTCAATTACGGCGGGGCCGGACGGGAACTTGTGGATTGGGACGCACGCGCGGAATGTGGTGAACGAGGCGCCGGGTTGGCTCGTGAACGTGGACCGGAAGACGGGGAAGGTGTTGGGATATGTCGAGTCGCCGGGGCTGCATTCGGTGGACGCGGTCCGGAAGGGGGAGGTGCTGTCGGATCCGGGCCGCGGGAATTTGAACCGGGTGCTGTGGCACCGGGCGGGTCAGTAGGCCGTTGTCCGGGTGCCGGAGGGGGCTTTGCGTTTCTTTCGGATGCTTTTCAGGGGGGCCGCGGGATTTCGTGCAGTTGAAAGCGCAAAGCGCTGATAAGATACTGCCGATGAAGACACTCGTGATTTTGTTGAGTTTGCTTTGCGCCGGGCTGGTGCTGAGCCAGACGGTGCAGGTTCCTTCGCCTAAGCAGGGGCGGGCGGGCGAGATATTGCCGACGACTCGGTTTCGGCCGCGGACGGCGCCATATGAGCCGACGGCGGAGGAGAAGCAGGCGATTGCGGCGAAACTGGCTGCGTTAGACGGGGAGATTGCCGCGTTGCGGGACCGGGGCGTGAGTGATGCGCTGCTGGTGGATGTCGAGGTTTTCGCGGAGGCGGCGCGGTGGATCCTGCGGTTTCCCGAGGAGTTCTTTCGGAAGGAGAGTGTGGCGTCGACGCTGGCGGTGATGGAGATGGGGTCGGCGCGGGCGGCGCTGCTTGCGAAGGGGGAGTCGCCGTGGACGACGCAGAAGGGGCGGTTGATTCGCGGGTACCGTTCGGCGGTGGATGGTTCGGTGCAGCCGTACCGGTTGACGGTGCCGGAGGAGTACGATGGCACGCGGGCGTTTCCGCTGGATGTGATTGAGCACGGGCGGTATGTGACGCGGTACGAAGTGGAGTTCATTCACGCGTTTGAGCGGCGGGGGGCGGACCGGCCTTATCTGCCGGGGACGATCCAGATCGAACTGCACGGCCGGGGCAATAACGCGTTCCATTGGCCGGGCGAGGCGGACGTGTTTGAAGGGATCGCGGCGGTTTCGAAGGCCTACAAGGTAGACAAGGACCGGGTGGCGCTGCGCGGATTTTCGATGGGCGGGGCGGGCGTGTGGCACACGGCGCTGCACCATCCAGGGGAGTGGGCGACGGTGGAGGCGGGGGCGGGCGATACGGAGTCGCACCGGATGCGCCTGGTGACGGATTTGGCGCCGCATCAGCAGGCGATGTGCCGGATTTTCGACAACACGTACGAATGGATGTTGAACGCGTTCAATATGCCATTTATTGGTTACGTGGGCGAGATTGACGGGAGTTTCGCCAAGCACGTGGCGGCGCGGCGGCAGTTGGCGCAGGAGGGTTTCCACTTTGAGGGCGAGTCGTTTACGACGGGCTTGCGGGTGAAGGAGGTGCCTTCGATTGTGTTCCTGGTGGCGCCGAATACGCCGCATGCGACGGACCCGGAGTTCCGGAAGCGGATGGATGCGATGCATCTCGAGAACTTGAAAAAGGGCCGGGTGTCGCCGGACCATCTGCGGTTCGTGACCTATACGACGCGCTACAACAAGAGCCATTGGGCGACGCTCGATGGCCTGGAGAAGCACTACGAGCGGGCGGAGATTGAGGCGCGTCGGTTGGCGAACCGGAGCCGGTACGAGATCAAGACCAAGAACCTGAACCGGCTGACGCTGCGCGAGACGGAGCGGGCGGCGGCGGTGGTGATTGACGGGCAGAGCCTGACGGTGAGCGGCGGGGCGCAACTAGTGTTGGCGAAGGCGGGTGGCCGGTGGCAGGTGGCGCCGGGGGCTGAGGCGGGGCTGCGGAAGCGTCATGGGTTGCAGGGCCCGATTGACGATGCGTTTCTCGAACCGTTCCTGATTGTGAAGCCGACGGGGACGCCATGGAACGCGGCGGCGCAGGAGCAGGCGTTGGCGATTCTGGCGCGGTTCGACCGGCAGTATCAGTTGGCCTACCGGGGGCGGCTGCGGGTGAAGGACGACCGGGACGTGACGTCCGCGGATCTGGACAAATATCACGTGGTGCTTTTCGGCGATCCGGGGAGCAACCGTTGGATTGAGCGGGTGGCGGCGAAACTGCCTTTGCGTTGGGGACGGGAGACGGTGCAGATGGGCGGGCAGCGGTTCGCGGCCGGAGAGGTGCTGCCGGCGATGATCTATCCGAACCCGTTGAACCCAAAGAAGTATGTGGTGTTGAACAGCGGATTGACGGCGCTGTGGGAGGACTGGGCGGGCGACTTCCCTACCCCGCAGTATGGCGACTACGCGATCCTGCGCGTGGGTGCGAAGGAGGATCCGGATGTGGCGATGGCCGGGATCTTCGACGAATCGTGGAGTGTGATCCCGGAAAGAAAATGAAAGAAAAGCAAGATGGACTCTTGCATCTGGTTGTAACGACCCGTACACTATTGCGAAAGTCTTTCCGTTTGCCCGGGGTTTCTCACACATGACTCTCTCTCGATTGACTCTATTCTTTGCTGTGCTTTTGACTGCGCCCATGGCTTGGTCCCAGGCTTCCAATGCCACGGTGCGCGGAACCGTGACGGACTCACAGCAGGCCATGATTCCGAACGCGAAGGTAACTTTGCTGAACACGGCCACTGGCGTGGCTCGCGAATCCATTACTAACAGCGCGGGACTATATGTTTTCCCGACCACGATTCCTGGCCCGTATCGTCTCCGGGTTGAGATGCCAGGATTGCAGACTTTTGAAGGGACTTTGACGGTGCAGGTGCAGCAGGATGCGACCGTGGATATCGTCCTGCAGGTGGCGACGGCCAATACGATCGTCGAAGTGCAGGATGTTACGCCGCTGCTGAAGGTGGACTCCCCTTCGTTGGGTTCGTCGCTCGAGCGGCAGCGGATTGAACAGCTACCGGTGAATGGACGCGGATATCAAAACCTGCTGGTAATGGTTCCGGGCATTCAGTGGTCCTCCCATGGCCATGGCATCGGCGGCATGGTGCGCGGCAATGGTCTGCGTAGTGGTTCGAACACGCTGGTGGTGGACGGTTCGGCGCAGAACGAGGTTTGGGAAGGGTGGGACGTGGCGCGGACGCCGAGTTTGGACGCCGTCGAGGAGATTCGCGTCGAGGTCAACAACGCCTCGGCGAAGTTCTCGCGGCCGACGTCCGTGATTATGTCGACGCGGTCCGGCACGAATCAGTATCACGGTGTCGTGTTCTACACCAACCGAAACAGCGGCTACGGCGTGGCCCGGCGGCGCGAGGATAACTTCACGAAGCCGCCCTATGTGAACCGCAACGAGTTCGGGATCTCGCTGGGTGGACCGGTGAACATTCCGAAACTGTATAAGGGGTCCAACCGGACGTTCTTCTTCTGGAACTGGGAATCGACGCGGTTTCTGGCCAATACGACCACCCGCATGTCGGTGCCGACGGCGGAGATGCGCAACGGCGATTTCCGCGGGCTGCGCGATGCGCAGGGCCGGCAGTTTGTCCTGTATGATCCGCTGACGACGGCGGCCAACTGGTCCCGGCTACCGATGACCCACAACGGGGTGACGAACATGATCAACCCGGCGCGGCTGAGCCCGGTGGCGAAGTTTATGTTCGACCGGACAGCGCTGCCGAATCTGCCGGGGGTGAATCCGCTGGTGGACGCCAACTGGCTTGGCGTGTTCTCGCGGCCGCTCGAGCAGGATACCCGCAACATCCGGGTGGACCACCGGTTCTCGGACAAGAATCTCGTGTACTTCCGCTATGCCTACAACCAGCATTTCGAACGCTACGGCGCGACGGCGGCGCCGTTTCTTCCGGTGAACGACTTCCGGACGATTAACCAGACGACGCGTTGGTGGCCGAACCATGCTCTTTCCGGCACGTGGATCCACACGTTCTCACCGACGTTGAACAACGAGGTCCTGATCTCGGGTATGCGCGACTGGCATAACCGGGGCGCGGGCGACAACAAGACCAATTACGCGGCCCTGCTGGGACTGCCGAATCCGTTTGGCGCGGTGAACTTCCCCACGATTGATGGCATGTCGCTGGGGAATGCTGATCCTTATGTCTGGGGTGGCGAGCAGCCGTTCTTCCTCGTGAGCAACCTGATTACGGCGCAGGACAACGCGACGAAAGTTGTCGGCAAGCATGAGTTTAGTTTCGGCTTCCAGTTCCGCTGGGAGGATGTGCCGAAGTCGATCGTCTCGGCATCGGGTAACTTCAACACCGGTACGCTGGCGACCAGCCTATATGACACGGTGTCGACTCCGCAGAACCCGATTTCGGTGCCCTTTTCGGGCCACCCGATGGCGAATCTGTACCTCGGCAGCATGAACTACAACGCGACGTTCCGCCGGCCGTGGGCCTTCCTGCGGCGGCAGGAGTACGCGCCCTACATTCAGGACAACTGGAAAGTAACTCAGCGTCTGACCCTGAACCTGGGCCTGCGGTATGAGTACCGGACGCCGCTCAATGACCGCAACGGGTTGTTGACCAGCTTCAGCCCCGAGCAGCGCGCCTACGTCGTGGGTTCCAGCGTCGATAACTTCCTGAACCGGCAAGCCACGTTGCCCGCCAATCTGAATGCTTTGACGGGTTTCGGGGGCAAGGTGATCACGGCCGAGCAGGCGGGTCTATCAAGCAGCCTGGTAACCAATAACTGGCGGCAGTTCGGGCCGCGGCTGGGCTTCGCTTTTAAAGCGCTTTCGGGCAAGAGCGCATTCGTCATCCGGGGCGGTTACCGCATCTCTTACTACACGCAGCCGATCGCGGACTGGTTCGGCAGCCAGCAGAACCAGCAGATCGTTTCGGCGAGTTTCCAGAACAGTGTGACGAATACGGCGCTTTCTCCGGACGGCCTGCCGAACTACGGCCTGCGCACCCCGCAGACGTTATTCGCCGGGGTGAATACGTCGAACAACAGCATCATCGACATCAACGATACCCGGACGATCGCCCGTGGCTTTACGGCCATTCAAATTGATCCGTTGCTCCGCGATCCGAAAGTTCAGGATATGAACCTGACGGTGGAAAAGGAGATCTTTGACAACATGGTGATGCGGTTGGCCTATGTCGGCAACCGGACGACGAATATTCTGCAGACGGTGAACCTGAACGAGAGCATCCCGGACTATATCTGGTTTACGACGCGGCGGACCCCGTTGCCGACCGGCCCCTTCGCCAACGTCGCCCGGCGTCCGTACGATCAGCAGGTTTACGGTAGCGTCAACCGGCTCAGCAGCCCTGGCTACGCCGCCTGGAACGGTTTCCAGGCTGAACTCGAGCGCCGCTTCAGCAAGGGCTTCGGCTTCCAGTTGTTCTGGGTTTCCGGCAATACGCTGGGGACGACCGGCGTGATCCAGCAGGCGGATAACTTCCTGCCCAACGCGATTCCGACCGACGAGCGGGACCGGAACCGGTTCCTGAACTTCCAGCGGGACATTAACACTCCGCAGCATCAGGTGCGCTGGAACTGGATTGCGGATATCCCGGTGGGCAAAGGCAAAGCCATCGGCGGCAACATGCGCGGCTTCATGGACAAAGTCTTCGGCGGATGGCAGATGGCTGGCACGGGTAACTTCCGCTCCAACCACTTCACTCTGCCGACTAACTTCTATCCGACCAACAACCAACTGGAGCGGTACGGCGAGCAGTATCCGATTGAAGATTGCCGCAGCGGCGTTTGTTTCCCGGGTTTCCTGTACTTTAACGGGTACATTCCGGCCAACCAGATCAACAGCACCAACGCGCAGGGCCGCCCGAACGGCGTGATGGGCGTACCGGCCAACTATAAGCCGGCGGTGGCGCCTCTGATTCCGTGGGGCTCGACGACGATTCCGGCCAATGCTCCGGCCAATACCCAGATGAGCCAGTTCTGGGACACGAACAACGTCTGGGTTCCGCTGAACAACAATACCGTGCAGCGGCTGAACTTCAACGATAATCTGGTGCCCTGGCGCAACCAGTATCTGCGGGCTCCGAACCAGTGGTTTCTCGATGCTTCGCTGTTCAAGTTCACCAACCTGACCGAGAAGGTGGCGCTGCGCTTGAACATCGATTTCTTTAACGTGCTGAACAACCCGAACAATCCGATCGCGGTAGCCTCCGACGGCATTCTGACGACGCGGAACTCGGGTAGCCCGGCGCGTGTAGTGCAGTTGACGGCGCGGATTCAGTTCTAATCCGCACCTATCCGCAAATCTCCCTACCTACCAGTGCCTCCCGCTCTCAAGGCGGGAGGCCATTTGTTTGGGGGTTAGAGTTCGACGAACTTGGCGCACACCGGCGCCGGCAGGGAGACGGCTTCGCTGTGCCGGCTCAGTTTGCCGGTGGCCGTATCGAAGCGGAGCGGGAAGATCTGGTTCGAGCGTTGCATGAGGGCGAACAGCCATTGGCCGGTGGGATCGACGTTGAAGCTGCGGGCGCCGACGCCGCCGGGGGCGAAGGCTTCCACCAGGGTCAGCGACCCGTCCTTGGGGTTGATGCGGAGGGCGGCAATGGATTCATGGCCCCGGTTCGAAATCAGGACGAAGTTGCCGCTCGGGTGCATAACGGCTTCGGCGGGGGTGGCGCGCCCTTTATAGTCCTCCGGAACGGTACGCGTCACTGCGCCCTCCCGGAACGTGCCGCGGCGCCGGTCGTATTCGAGCATGGTGCAGCCGGGGCCGGACTCGTTGGCGACGTAGGCCCAGCGGCCGTTGGGATGGAAGACCAGGTGGCGCGGGCTCGCGGGGTCCTGCAGCCGGAGCGCGGGCGGACGGTGGGGGGCGATGGCCGCGGTGGCGGCGTTGAGACGGTGGACAAAGATGGTGTTAAGGCTCGTGTCGGTCTCAATCAGAAAGCGATTGTCCGGCGAGAAGACGACGGCGTGGCTGTGGACCTTCGCCGTGCCTTCCGCCACGTGCTGATAGAAGCCGGAGGATTCGCCCAGCGAACCATCGGGGCGGACCGGAAAGCTGGCCAGGCTGCCCGTCGCCCAGTTGGCGACGCCTAGCGCACGGCCGGAGGCGTCGACGGCTAAGTGGCACGGCATGCCGCCGCGGGAACTGACGCGGTTGAGCAGCGTGAGTTGACCGGAAGCGGCGTTGATCGAAAAGGCGCTGACTTCGCCCGGGGTCTTGCCGTCCATCTCGATGTGTTCGTTGACGGCGTAGAGGAGTTTGCGGTTCGGGTGAACGGCGAGATAGGAGGGGTTGGCGGCTTCGGCTGCCAGTTGTGGGGGGGTGAGTTGGCCGGTGGTGGTGTCCAGGCGGGAGACGTAGATCCCCTTGCTGAGGCCGGTGCCGTAGCGGGCGCCTCCGGCGGTGTAAGTGCCCCAGTAGACCAGATAGTTGCGGGCCGGTGCGGCGGCGGCGGCCGTAGCGGCGGTGGCGAGGAGAAAGTGGCGACGGAGCATCCTAAGAGCTTATCCGATCCTGACTGCGATTTCACTTCTTTTGCTTTCGATTGCTTTGCGATACAATTCAGGGGGGATAGCTATGATCCGACACACTGCATTGTTCCTATTGATGGCGACGGCCGGCTGGGCGGCGACCGAGCGAGAGACCGCCGAGTGGGTGATTCGCAATGGCGGCCGGGTGATGTTGAACGGCAAGCGGGCGCCGTACGGGGACCTGCTGGGGCTGCCGGCGGGGGAGTTCCGGATTACTGGCGTGGACCTGTTTGGCAGCTTGATCAGCGCGACCGAACTCGAGAAGCTGAGCGGGTTGACGGAGTTGAAGGAGCTGTATCTGCCGGGTCCGATGTTCAATCCGGCGTCGGGGAGCCGTCTTGATGCGAACGCGCAGTTGAAGTTTCTGGGTGGGTTGCAGAAGCTGGAGCGGCTGACGTTTAGCCTGCACTTTCTGACGCACGTGAACGTGCAGGATAAGGGCGTGGCGCTGTTGACGCGATTGGCCGCGCTGAAGGAGTTCCGGTGTTCGCAGTGCAAGCTCGAGAAGCTGAGTCTGGCCCCGTTTGAGAATCTGCACTCGCTCGACCTGAGTAACTCGGAGTTCAGCGATGAGGCGATGAAGGGACTGGAGCAGTTGAATGGGCTGAAGCGGCTGAGCCTGCGCGATACGTTGGTGACCGATGAGGGGCTGCGGTCGCTGGCCGGGCTGACCTCGCTTGAAGATCTCGACCTGGGCGGCACGCGCGTGACGGATGCGGGCATGGCGCACCTCAAAAACCTGACGAAGCTGCGGAAGTTGAATCTGCTGGGCGCGGCGATTACGGACGAGTCGATTCCGGTGTTGGCGGGCATGCCGAACATGACGGAGCTGATTCTGTACCGGAGCCGGATTACGAACGCGGGGCTGGCGAAGCTCGAGAATTTGAAGGGCCTGACGGGACTCGACCTGCGCTACAGCCGCGTGACGCCGACGGCCTTGGCGGCGTTTAAAGCCAAGGTTCCAAACTGCAAAGTAGACTTCGTGGGCGCGGCGGCGGCGAGCGGGAAGCCGGCGGCGGCGAAACCGGCCGGAACGACGGAGAAGGCCCTGGCGGATTGGATTCAGGCGCTGGGCGGGAAGGCGGAGATGCCGGGTGGGCGGCTGAAGGTCGTTTCGCTGGCTTCGACCGGGATTGGCGATGCGCAGTTAGCGTATCTGGCCTCCGCGACGGCGATTGAGGAGTTGAATCTGGAGGCGACCGAGGCGGGCGACCTGGGCTTGGCATCGCTGAAAGGGATGGTGAACCTGCGCCGGTTGAATCTGGGCCACACGACGATTACGGATAAAGGCCTGGCGCAATTGGCGGGTTTGACGAAGCTGCGCGTGTTGGGCTTGGGCGGCACGCAGGTGCGCGGCGAAGGGTTGGCGGCGTTGCAGGTGTTGCCGAATCTGCAGGAGATCGACTTTACGGGTTCTGTGCTGGGCGACGAAGGGCTGCGCCAGTTGGCGGGGATGCCGGCCATGGAGCGGTTGCTGCTGGCGAATACGGACATTACCAACGCGGGCCTGGCGGCACTGACCAAGTTGGCGAAGTTGCAGGTATTGGACCTGGCCGGGGCGGACGCGGGAGACGACGGTTTGCAGCATCTGGCGCAGATTGCGAGCCTGCGGGAGTTGAACCTGAACCACGGGCGGTTTACCGATAAGGGGCTCGAGTTGTTGCGGCCGCTGGGGAACCTGGAGCGGCTCGAACTGCTGCGGACGCGGACGTCGAACGCGAGCATGGCGGCCCTGGCGAGCTTGCCGAAGCTGGCGGTGCTGGGCCTGGACTACACGTCGGTGGACGATAAGGGCCTGGCGGCTTTCAAAGATCACCCGACGTTGCGGGAGCTGAAACTCGACACGACCGGCGTCTCCGATGCCGGCATTGCGACGCTACAGACGATGACGGCGTTGAAGGTGGTGAATCTGTATCACACGACGGTGACCGAGCAGGGCGTGCAGCAACTGCAGCGGACGCTGCCGGAGTGTAAGATTATCTTCGACCGGGATTCGTCCTTGCCGGTGCGGAGGAGGACGTAAGTGATGACCCGCTTTCTTTTCTTATTGGGCTCCGCCGGGATGTTACTGGCGGCGGACCCGGCGGATTGGATTACTGCGGCTGGCGGCGTGGTAACTCGCGACGCAGCGGGCCGCATTACGGAAGTCGATTTGCGGTCTAGTTGGGTGACGGATGCGGATATGCCGTTGTTGGCCCGGATGCCGCATCTGGCGAAGCTGGACCTATCGTTGACGCGGATTACGGATCGCGGCATGCAACAGTTGAAGTCCGCGCCGGGGATTGTCGAACTGAACCTCTACTACGCCGAGCAGATCACGGACGAAGGCATGTCGGCGATTAAGGGTTGGAAGAAGCTGCAGCGGCTGAACGTGCGGGGAACGCGGATTACCGATTCGACGCTCGAACACGCGGCCTCCGTGCCGACGCTGCTGGCGCTCGACGCCGGCTATGCGCAGGTGACGGATGTGGGTTTGGACCACCTGGCTTCCCTGCCCGGATTGAAGGAGCTGTCGATCGGCGGGAATAAGTTGACGGATGCCGGCTTGCAGTCGCTGCGGTATCTGACCGCGTTGACGCATCTGGATTTGACCGGAATGCAGCGGACAGACTCCGGGCTTTGGTCCGTGAGCTTGACGGACCTGGGCGTGGGCGCCATTGCGACGCTGAAGCAGTTGCAGCAGTTGAAGCTGGACGGGCTGCCGGTTTCGGCGCGGTGGTTGGAGCGTTTGAAGGGGTTGACGAAGTTGCAGCGGCTTTCGCTGCAGGGGTGTCTGCGGGTGGGCGACGATGCGGCGACGGTGATCGCCTCGTGGCCGGCGTTGCAGACCGTCGATGTGACGGGCACGGCGATGACGGAGCAGGGATTGGCGGGGCTGCGGCAGGCGAAGCCGGCCTTGAAGGTGTTTGCGGGTAAGTGGCAGAACCCTGGATTGATGCGGCCGGAATAAGAAAGGCCAACCCTTTCGGGTTGGCCTTTTCTATTTCTGGTTGCGCGGGTTAGGCGAGCAGTTGCGTCAGTTTGCGGCTGGCCGTCGGGAACTTACCCAGCTCCGCCTTCATGATTTCGTCGGCGAGGGTGAGATAGAGATCGCCGATGGTACCGGTCATCTTGGTGTGCATGCCGGTGGCGAGGCGTCCGGGGCGTCCGGCGATCAGCAGCGCCATGCCGCTGTTCTTATGCGGATTGGCTTCGGCGTGTTCGTGGGTGTAGACGAGACAGGTGTTATCGAACACCGTGCCGTCGCCTTCGGGAATCGACTTGAGCTTGGCGATGAGATAGGCGAACTCCTCGACGTGCCACTTACAGATATCGCGGAGAATGCGCTGCCCTTCCACGCCGTCTGAACCGGGCGCTTTGCCGTCGGCGTGCGTGTAGTCGTGGTGGCGGGCTGCGGTGAAGCCGAGCCACGGGAAGCGGGCGAGACCCTGGCACTTGGTGAGCATGTAGGACGCCACGCGGGTTTGCCGCGTGGAGAGCGCCGCGGCCAGCAGATCGCTCTGCAGCTTGGCGATGCGCGGCCAATCCTTCATGTCGCCGTCGAAATCGGGCGCATCGACGCGGCGGTACTCGGGCGGCAGCGCTTCGATGGCGCGTTCGAGGTCGCGGATGCCCGAAAGGTGCTCGTCCATGCGGGTCTGGTCGTCTTTCGGGATGTACTTCTTCAGCAGATTCGCGTCGCTGCGGACGGCGTCGAGGATGCTGCGCTTCCGGTTGACCCAGCCCTCTTCGCGTTCGCCGAACAGACGGTCGAAGAGCTTGTGGGGGATCATCTCTGGCGGCAGGGCGCGCTCGTAGCCGGACCAGCTCATGTTGCGCTGAATGCTTTCGCCGAACGACTCCTGGGAGACGCCGATCTGCAGCGAACGGAAGCGGGAATCGCCGCCGATTTTGGAGGCGATGGCCTGATCAATCGACGGGCCGCTGGCGCCGCGCCCGCTGAAGGGGGTGCAGCTCATCAGGCCGCTCATCGACTTGTGATGGCCGTTGCCAGGCCCCGGGGCGGCGGCGGCCGAGTTGTCCAACCCCGAGATGACGTGGACGTCCTGGCGGTAGGGCGCCAGGGGCGACAGGCAGGAGGTCATCCGGTAGTCGCGACCCTCTTCCGAGGGGATCCAGTAGCGCTCGGGAATGCCGTTGCCGTTGAACCAAAGGACGAAGCGGGTTTCAATCGGCTTGGCCGCGGCGGCGTAGGCCGTGCCGTGCGAGTTGAACATGGACACGAGCGGCGGCAGCCCGACGGTGATGCCGGAGCCGGCGGCCGTGAAGCCTTTGAGAATCGTGCGGCGGGACAGCCTAGCGCGCTTGGTGATGATTTGCGACATGAACGGTTTCTCCAGGGTTGAGGAACTCTTTAGACTTGATGAACGAAACCATCAACTCTTTGAAGCGAAATTGGGAAGAGCGGAAGTCAGCCAACACCTTGCGGATGAGGGGCCGGTCACCGGAGGTTTCCATCCTACCGGTAGCATAGCGGAAATACTGTTTGACGACGCATTCCTGGCATTGGGCGCTTTCGTACAGCACCTTGCCCAACTCCATGGGGGAGGAAAAGGTCGAGTTGGCGACGCCGGCCACGTGACCGTTGGTATCGATGTCGAGTTCGACGACTTTGGGCGGCGTGCGGCGGTTGGCGCCCTTGCCGGTGGGAGCGAACAGGAGCTTGAAGCGATCGCGCCGGGCGCCGATGGCGTCGAACTTCTCGAAGCCGAAACCGATGGGGTCGATCAGGTTGTGGCAGGTGAAGCAGCTGGGGTTGGTGACGTGGCCGCTCAAGCGGTCGCGGTTGGTCATCGGCTTGGCTTCGGTGGGCTCGGGCAGGTTGGTGTTGATACCGGGCGGCGGTTCGGCGACGTGCTGGCAGAGGAACTGCTCGCGGACGAACAAGCCGCGGGCGGTGGGGGCCGTTTCGTCGGGCTTGGCGGTCAGCGCCAAAAACAGAGCCTGGCCCAGGAGGCCTGCCCGTTCGGAGTTCGGCGGAAACTGGACGCGGGAGAACTCGCGCGCCGGCGCGGCGACGCCGTAGATGCCGGCGAGGTCGCCGTTGATGAAGCTATAGTCGGCGCGGACGAAGTCCATGAAGTTGCGGTCGTTCCAGACGAGATCGCCGAGGAAGACGCGGGCCTCTTCGGTCATGGCGACGGCGGTTTCGCGGGTGAATTGCGGGTAGCGGCGGCGGTCCTTGCTGGCGGTGAGGATGCGGTCAAAGCGCATCCACTGGGAGATGAACTCGTCGAAGGCGTCGCGGGCTTTGGTGTGGTCCAGCATGCGGCGGGCGGCCTTTTCGACGGCTTCCGGAGTGGCCAGTTGATTCTTCGCGGCCGCGTCGAGGAGGGTCGCGTCGGGCATGCTATCCCAGAGCGTGTAGGAGAGCCGGGCGGCGGTGGCGAACGGTTTCCACTTGGGGTTGGCGGTCTCTTCGAGGCGGAAGAGGAAGTGGGGCGACTGGAGCATGGCTTCGACGGCGAGTTGGGCGCCGTTATAGAAGTCCGTTCCCTTGCGCATCAGGGTTTCGTAGCGCTGCTGTTCCTCGGCTTCGAGCGGGCGGCGGAACGCCTTTAAGCCGAACTCGCGCACGAACTGCGTGCGGCAGACGGCCGAGGGCTTGCAGGGGATCAGGCCGCGGGTGTCGCCCCCGCGGAAAGCGTTGCGGGCGAGCTTTTCGGCGGCGGCGCCGTAGGATTCGAGCAGGAGCGGGGAGAGATTCTGGGCCTGATACTGATTCTTGAAGCCGTTGACGAAGTCTTCCGGGGGGAACTGGTTGGCGGGAGAGGTCTGGTCGCCGAGCAGGTCGCGGACGGTGTTGTTGTACTGGCTGTGGGTCAAGCGGCGCAGGGCCACTTTGGGAGCGGCCTGGCCTTGGCCGGCGGCCTCTTCCTCGCGATACTTGAGCGCCCGGGCGAGGTCGTTGCCCGAAATGGTGGCGAGTTGGCGGACCCAGGCGGTGAGCATCCGTTCATCGTTGCTGCCGGCGGTGAGACGCGCGCCGCCGGCGTGCGGGATTTTGTTAGTTGGTTTCTTCAGCAGCAGCGATTCTTCCGGCTTCTGCCGGTCCACCAGCACTACCAGCGACTGGCCGAAACGCTCGATTTTGTCGGGCGTGGCGTCGGTTTCCGGAAAGAGCAGGCGGGTGACCGAGGCGACGCCGTCCGGATTGTGGCAGGAGCGGCAGGCCGCTTTTTCGAGCACCTGGAAGGCCCCTTCGCCAAACGATTGGTTCTGGGCCCAGGCCGGGCACAAAGAAAACGCAAGCAATGCAAACGAGTACGGATAACGTCTCACGTGCTCAATTCTACTGCACGGCGGCCAGTGGCGCAAGGGAGCTACTTTTGTTTTGGTTTCGATTGTTTTCGTTCGGGAGGGCGCCCGGCAGGCAGGAATTCGGGCGGGAGAAGTGATATTGTCTGTTCTGCATGACACGGAGAACAATGATCGGGGCGAGTGCGGCGGCAGCCGGCATGATGGCGGCGGGGCCGAAGGTTCTGCGCTACATGGGGACCGCCGGACCGGGTTTGACGGCGCGGATTCGCAAGATGGGCAAGGAGTGGGACATCGTCGAATACGCGCACGAAAAGGGCCTGGGCGCGGCGCATACGTCGCTGCCGCTGGATCTGAATCCGGAGGGAATCGCGAAGATCCGGCGGCAGATTGAGAAGTACGACATGCGGCTGACCGTGGGGCTGCGGACGGCGAAGTCTGACGCGGATCTGCCGAAGTACGAGGCGGCGGTGAAGGCGTGCGCCGAGATGGGGGGGCGCGTGGAGTGCGTGCACGACCCGTTTTCGGGGCGGCGGTACGAACAGTTCAAGTCGGCGGCCGAGTTCCACGCCTTCGATGCGGTGTGCAAGGCGGCCGTGCAGCGCGTGGAGCCGATTCTGCGGAAATACAAGATGCGGCTGGCGATTGAGAACCATAAGGGCTGGCGCAGCGACGAGTTGGCGGCGTGGGTGAAGTCCACTGGGAGCGAGTACGTCGGGGTTTGCCTGGATCTCGTGAACAACGTGTCCTTGATTGAAACGCCGCAGCAGACGATCGATACGCTGGCGCCGTACACGATCTTCGTCAGCTTTAAAGATGTGGGCGTCGACTTCTATCCGGAGGGCATTCTGCTGTCCGAGGTGGCGTTCGGGGAGGGACATCTGGATCTGGCCGGAATCGTGGCGCGCTTTCAGAAGAAAGACCCGAAGATGCTGTTCCAGTTGGAGATGTTGACGCGGGACCCGTTGAAGGTGCCGCTGTTCACCGAGCAGTATTGGAAGGTTTACGACGATAAGAGCCCGGTGCCGCCGCGCGATCTGGCGATGCTGCTGGCTTGGGTGCGGAACCATCCGCCGAAACGGCCGCTGCCGCAGACCGCGGGTCTGTCGCCGGAGGGCGTGCTGGCGCTGGAGGATAAGTTGAACCAGGAATGCATCGACTACGCCCGGGCGTATTTGCCGACTTTGGCCTAGACGGTTAGAGTTGGGGGATGAGATTTCGCGCTGCGGCGTTGGTCGTGCTGACGGGAATGAGCCTGTGGGCGCAGCCGGGGAAGAACGGATACCAGGCGCGGTGTGTGGGCTGCCATGGCGAGGACGGGAGCGGCGGCGGCCACGGTCCGGGGTTCCTGAACGTGCGGACGCCGCGGGCGACGACGCGGGCGCAGGTGAGCGAGGTGATCCGGAACGGCATTCCGGGGGGCGGGATGCCGGCGTTTGCCCTGCCGGCGGCGGAGTTGGAGGCGATTGCCGATTATACGTGGGGGTTGAAGAACGCCGCGGCGGATAGGACCGTGGTCGCCGATGGCGATGCCGCGGCCGGGGCGCGGCAGTTTGGGGCGCAATGCACGGGTTGCCATATGGTGCGGGGCCGCGGGGGCGTTTTGGGGCCGGACCTGACCACCGTCGGCCGGGACCGGACGCCGGCCCAGATGGCGGCGGCGCTGCGCGGCGGCAAGGGTGGTTCGATGACGGTGACGCTGCGGGACGGGCGGGTTATCCAGGGAATGGCCAAGAATCAGAGCCCGTTTGACCTGCAGTTGCTGGGGGTGGACGGGAAGCTGCATCTGTTGCGGGCGGCGGAGGTGCAGTCGGCCGTGGCGGGCCCTTCGCTGATGGCGCCGGTGCGCGGGGAGATCGGGGACCTGGTGGCTTACTTGAAGACCCTGCGGGAGCCGGTGGGGGTGGCGGCGGGCGCGGGGGTGGGCGCGGGAATCTCCTTCGCCGAGATCGCCCGGCCGCGGCACGGCGACTGGCCCAGTTACAACGGGTTACTCAGCGGGAGCCGGTTCAGTGCTTTGGAACAGATCCGCGGGAGTAACATCGGGAAGCTGGCGCCGCGGTGGATGTTTCCGCTGGCGGGGGCGCCGGCTGGCTTACAGACGACGCCGGTGGTGGTGGACGGGGTGATGTATGTCACCAGTGTGAATGAGGTATATGCGCTGGACGCGGGTACGGGGCGGGAGATCTGGAATTTCAAGCGGCCGCGGACGCAGGGCCTGGCCGGGGACGCGGCGAGCGGCATCAACCGGGGCGTGGCGGTGCTGGGCGACCGGGTTTTTGTCGCGACCGACCATGCGCATCTGCTGGCGTTGCAGCGGGCGACGGGGCAGGTGATCTGGGAGGTCGAGATGGCGGATTACCGGCAGAACTACGGAGCGACGGGGGCGCCGCTGGTGGTGAACGATCTCGTGATTGCGGGGATTTCGGGGGGCGACGAAGGGGTACGCGGGTTCCTGGATGCCTATAGGGCGTCGACGGGCGAGCGCGTGTGGCGGTTCTGGACGATTCCCGCGCGGGGTGAGAAGGAGGCCGAAACCTGGAAGGGGAACGCGCTGGAGCACGGCTGCGGGACGACCTGGTTGACGGGCACTTATGACCCCGAAGCCGGGCTGCTCTATTGGCCGACGGGCAACCCGTGTCCGGACTATAACGGGGACGAGCGCGTGGGGGATAACTTATACACGGACTCGGTTGTCGCCTTAGATCCGGCGACTGGCAAGTTACGCTGGCACTATCAGTTCACGCCGCACGATGTGCATGACTGGGACGCGACGGAGCCGCCCGTGTTAGCCGATCTAGACGGCCGGAAGTTACTCGTGCAGGCGAACCGGAACGGGTTCTTCTACGTGTTGGACCGGGTGACCGGCAAGGTGGTGCGGGCCGAGCCGTTTGTGAAGAAGTTGACGTGGGCGAGCGGGATTGGCGCCGATGGGCGGCCGGTGCTGTTGCCGGGGAATGAGCCGAACGCGGCGGGGCAGCGGACGTGTCCTTCGGTGGCGGGGGCGGCGAATTGGACGTCGACGGCGTTTGATGCGCGGACGGGGTTGTACTACTTCTTCGCGCATGAGTCGTGCACGATTTACTCCAAGCGGGCGGAGGAGTGGCAGGCGGGCCAGTCCTTTTACGGGGGCGGCACGCGGAACTCGGCGGCGGATGGCCAGGCGAAGTTCTTGAAGGCGGTTGATGTGCGGACGGGGAGGGTGGCGTGGGAGATCCCGGATATTGGGGGATCCATTCTTGGAAGCGGATTGCTGGCGACGGCGGGCGGGGTGCTGTTCTATGGCGACGGGCGCGGCGCGTTTGTGGGGGCCGATGCGGCGAATGGGAAACCGCTGTGGCACTTCAACAGCGGGCATCGGTGGCGGGCCGGTCCGATGACGTATCTGGCTGACGGCCAGCAGTTTGTCGCCATTGCGGCGGGGAATACGGTTATCGCGTTCGGGTTGACGGGGGAATAGGCAGCACGCCGCGGGCCGTGAGATGTTCGAGCAGGTTGGCGTAGCCGGTAAACGGTTCGGCGTCGATGCCGGCCCGGCGGGCGCCTTCGACATACTCGGGGATATCGTCGGTGAAGAAGCACTCGGCCGGGTCGGCCTGGGCGTGGGCGAGGGCGGCGGCGTAGATCTTCGGATCGGGCTTCATGGCCTTGACTTCGTGGGAGAGGACGAGATGGTCGAAGTGGCGGAGGATGCCGTAGTGCTCGCGGACCATGTCGATGTGGATGGCGTTGGTGTTTGAGAGCACCAGCAGCCGGTAGTGCCCCTTGAGCTGGAGGATCAACTCCTCCGGGATCAGCGTCTCCGGCAGGAAGATGGAGCTCCAATGGCGGCAGAAGTCGGCGTAAGTACCTGGAAAGTCAATGAGACGGCTGATCTCGCCCACGAAATCCCGCGGCTCGATGAGGCCGGTTTCCAGTTGGACCACCAGGCCCGTAGCGGCGATGCGGGAACGGATCTCGGCGGGGGGCAAGCCGCAATCGGCGGCGATGGCGCGGTAGCCGCGTTCGAAATCGAAGGGGATAATCACCTTGCCGAGGTCAAAAATGATGGTTCGCTTGGCGGCCATAGGAGAATAATTGGATAGGGAGTGAGCTAATCCGCGGACGGCTTCCGCGTGTCTGTATTATGTGTGCACCTTGGCTTCGTTTCGCAATTCTGCTCGGGGCGGCCCATGCGGCAGCCTTTGCGCAATCGGCTTCCTTGACGGCGGCCTGGACGTTTCAGAATACGTTGAACCCGGTGGTGGGCTCCGCGGCGCTGGTGGCCGTGGATCCGCTGAATCGCGGAACGTACGTGACCGATACCGTCCTGGGGACGCAGCGGACGGTTTACCAGTTTTCCGGCTTACCAACGGAACAGGCCGGGCTCTCGCTATCGACGGTGAATGTGGTGAACCCGCTCTCGTACTCCTTCGAGATGGTGTTCGCGTTCACGGAGCGGGCGGGAACCTTCCGGCGGGTGTTCGACGTGTTGGACCGGACGTCGGACCGGGGTCTGTATCTGAATGCGCAGAACCGGTATAACTTTGCGGCCCTGGCCACCGGTACGGCGACCCAGACCACCGGCCAGTATCAGCACGTGGTGCTGACCGTTACCGGAAACCGGGCGCGGTTGTACGTCAACGGGCAGTTGGACATCAACCTGGGGACGAATTCGATGAACCTCGAAACCCCCAACCGGGTGGTTCACTTCTTCCTCGATAACCTGGCCGATCAGAGCCGGCAGGACTACGCCTCGGGAAGGATTGCGCTGCTGCGGGCCTATACGAACGAACTCTCGGCTTCCGAGGTGACCCAACTGGCGCGGGATCCCTTCTCGGCTAACGTGGGAGCGACGGCGCCGTCGTTTACGGCGTCCGGCGTGCGGAACGGGGCCTCGTTCGCGGAGACGACGCCGCTGGCGCCGGGGGCGTTCTTCTCGATCTTCGGGGCGAGCCTGAGCGCAGGAACCGGCGATTGGAGCCAGGCGTTTGTGGACGGCAACGGGCCGCGGTCGTTGAACGGGACGCGGGTCTTCCTGGGGAGCCAGGAGGCTGTGCTGGTGTTCACGAGTCCCGGCCAGGTGAACGGCATTGCGCCGGAGGGTCTGGCGGCTGGCCCGATCTCGGTGGTGGTGGAGCGGGACGGCGTCCGCAGCGCTCCGGTGACGGTGCAGGTGGGGGCGCTGAACCCCGCATTCTTCACCTATGACCAGCGGAACCGGCGGTTCGCGGCGACCCTGGCGGCGGACAACTCGGCCTACATTGCTCCGCGCGATCTGTTCGGGGTGAATACGGTGAACGGTCTGGCGGTGCGTCCGGCGCGGCCGGGCGAGTTCGTCATCGCCTACGCGATGGGCTTAGGGGCGACGAATCCGGCGGTGCCGACGGGACGCATCCCGGCGCCGCGGGATGGCGGCTATCCGGTGACGGGGCAGGTGCGGTTGACGCTGGGCACCCGGACGATCACGCCGCTCTATACGGGCTTATCCAGCTTTGCCGGGGTGTATCTGGTGGGATTCCAAGTGCCGGGGGATCAGGCGGATGGCGAGTTTGAGTTGCGGATCTCCATCAACAACATTCCATCGGCTTTGACCTATCTTCCGGTGGCGCAGTAGGGCGCTGGGCTAGGCCACATCGACCGGGGGGATGCAGGGCGCAATGGCCGGCGTCCCCGCGGGTGCGGTGCGGAGGCGGTCTGCCGTTAGCGTCTCGCCGAGTCGCTTGACGTCCCCGGGGGTGGCTTGCGCCCACTCGACCACCCGGGGCAGGCGCGAGGCGCGCAGGCCGGGCGTGAGCAGGTTTGACGGCAACGGCGGGCTGATGAGGAAGCCTTGGACATCGTCGCACTGCAGCGCTGTGAGGGACTGCAGTTGTTCGCGGCGTTCGACTCCTTCGGCGATTACCCGCAGTTTCAGATCGTGCGCCAGGGTGATGAGCCCTTTGGCGATGGCGCGGGTGCGGCTGTCGGTGGCCAGATCGGCGACGAAACACCGGTCCATCTTCAGGGTCTGGAAGGTGAATTGGCGCAGGTAGTTCAGCGAGGAGTACCCCGTGCCGAAGTCGTCAACGGAGGTGCGGATGCCCAACCCGGACAGCTGTTGCAGCGTATGGGGAGCTCGATCGAGGGTGTGGATCAACGTGGTCTCGGTCAGTTCCAGTTCCAGCATCTGCGCGGCCATGCCGGTTTCGCGCAGGGTGGCCCGCAGCCGGGAGACAAACTCGGAATCCTGCAATTGGCGAGCGGAGATGTTGACCGACATGCGAACGGGCGGCAGGCCTTGGCGAGCCCAAGCGACGCTTTGGGCGCAGGCGCCGCGGAGCACCCAGTCGCCGATTTCGTGGATTACCCCCATATCCTCAGCCAGCGGAATGAACTCCGTGGGTCCGATGAGTTCGTCTGGCCGCCGCTGCCACCGGATGAGGGCTTCGACGCCCTGAATCTGTCCGGTGGAAAGCGATACGAAGGGCTGATAGTGGAGCACCAGTTGTTCGCGTTCAATGGCGCGGGCGAGATCGTTCTGCAGGTCCAGGACGCGGGAGTTGGCCGCGCGGAGGCTTTCGTCGTAAAGCTGCACCTGGCCGCGGCGCTGTGTCTTAGCGTGATACATGGCGGTATCGGCGGCGTGGAGCAGATCATCCGCCGAATCGCCCCGGTCGTGCCCCATGACGATGCCGATGCTGGCGCCGCTGATTACCTCTTTCCCGCCGAGATCGTGCGGCACGGCCAAGGCGTCCCGGATGCGCATCGCAATCCGGATCGCTTCGTCGGTATCGACCACCTGTTCGAGCAGTACGGCGAACTCATCGCCGGCGAAACGGCTGACCATGTCCATCGGCCGGACACAGCGGCGCAGGCGGTCGGCGACGCCGAGCAGGAGTTGGTCGCCGGCCAGATGGCCCAGGCTATCGTTAATGACTTTGAACCGGTCCAGGTCCAGGAACAGGAGGGCGAACAAGGGCGCGGCGCGGCCTTCGGTGGCTTTGCGCGTGGTGAGCTGATTCAGCCGGGCCATCAGGAACCCGCGGTTCGGCAGGTTGGTGAGTTTGTCGTGGAAGGAGTCGTGCAGCGTGGTGCGGCTTGTATCGATCACCGACGTCATGTCGCGCAGGGATCCGGAGAGCGAGACGGGTTTGCCCTTCGTATTGCGCTGGCAACTGCCGCGCGCGGACACCCAGACGTAAGTGCCATCCTTGCGCAACAGGCGATGTTCGTTGGAAAACAGTGGCACCTGGCCGCCCAGATGCTCCCCGATGTCCGAACGGAGATGCTCGATATAGCCGGGATGAACGCGGTTAAGCCACTCGTCGACGTCGTCCCGCAGTTCGCCCGGCCGGTGGCCCAGTAGGCGGGCCCAGGACGCGTTGTAGCTGAACGAACCGCTGGTCAGGTCCCAGAACCAGAGTCCATCCTGCGTCGCCTCTCCGGCCACCAGGAATCGTTCGCGTTCCAGTTCCGCCGCAAGTGCATCCTTCAAAGCGACTACCGTCGGGGCCGCCGGCGTGGTGCGGGCGCGGCCCCACTGCAGGGCCGCCGTCGCGATGGTTGTTACCCCAAGGGCGAGGATTCCTTCCGTCCGCTCGTTGGCCGAGAGAGTCGTGGTGGCGTACAGGATCCAGCCGAGGAAAACCGGGCAAACCAACAACGAGAACCACTCCTTCCAGGGCATCGCCATGCACGCTCCGGCGAGCAGGACCAAAACCGGACGGAGGATGGATACCGACTGGCCCGACCACCACTCCAGATTGATATGGAGGGCCAGCAGCGTCGCGGCGGTGCGGAGGATGAGCGACACATAGTTGCAAGGAATCCGGTTGTTCCGTAGTCCGATTCCCACGCCCAGAAGGCAAACGCTTAGGAACGCTTCGATCAGGTGATGCAGGGGCGGTATCCCCGGTAGGGGTGTGGCGCTTACCAGATAGACCAGATAGACCAGCCCCAGCAACGGGAGAACCAGTTGCAGATGTGCCTGTGCGGCTACGCCTCCCCGAACGCTACTCTGGACCATACCTGATCGAACCATAACCCAGGTAATAGGACCATGAATCTACAGGTTCATTTGCGCATAGGAGACAGGTACCAAATCGTCCTAAGTGCTAAACCTTAAAAAGGAAAAACGGGGAGCCAACTGGGTTGGCTCCCCGAGGTGTTTCCCTCGCCAATCGGCTAGAAGCGGATGCGAATCCGCATCTCCACCTGCCGCGGGTCGAGGGTTCCGAGGCCCCACGTACCGAAGCTCTCGTTCTGGATCATGCCCGGCGCGATGCCGCGGGCGGGGTTGGCCGCGGTGAAGATGTTCCCGGTTCCGGCGTTGACCGTACCGGTGAACTGCGCCCGGTTCCATAAATTCGTCGCTTCGGCCGAGAAGGTAGCGCGAATTCGCTCGGTGATGGCGAAGTCCTTTTGCAGGCTGACATTGTGGTTATAGTAAGCGGCTCCGCGGATATCGGCGTATCGCAGCGCCGAGGTGCCGAACCAGTAAATATCCGGCGCCGTGTTGCCGTTGGGGAGGGTGACGGTGCGGCCGCGGAAGGCGTCGGGGTTGTAGCGGAGGAAGGTGAACCGGGCGGGGGTGATCTGCCGGCCGGAGGGCAGCGTAACGGTGCGGTCGGCCGGGTTCGGCGAGTCGTACCAGCGCTGCAGATTGGCCGGGACCTCAATATCAACGCCTTCGACGCGGTCGCAGAGCCCGTTGAGCGAGTTGCAGCCGCCGAAGCCATTCTGGGGTTGCCCGCTCTGGAGCGAAAGCACGTTGCCGAGGTTCCAGCCGCCGGCCAACGCATTCAACACCGGGTTGCTCAGGTCGTATTTCCGGCCCTTGCCGAAGGGCAGATTGTAGACGACGGTGGCGACGAGGCGATGGGGGATGTCGTTCGTGGACAGGTTGTAGGAGTTCTTGTAGTTTCGGCGGTCCACATTGCCTTGAATGAAGCCGCCGTTCTCGCCGAAGTTATTGTTCTGCAGTTCGGGGGCGCTCATGTCGATGGCCTTGGACCAGGTGTAGTGAATGTTGAAGAGCAGGCCGCTCGAGTAGCTCCGGTTGAGGCTGACCATCAGGGCGTTGTAAGTGGAGAAGCCCACGAAGGTGCCCACGAGGTTGCCGGTGAACAGGGGATAGGGAATCAGCGTTTCGCGCAGCGGGATATTCGGATTCCGGAGGTTGCCGTTGTACTGGATGGTGCCCTGCGGGTTGAACGGATTGGGCACCAGTTGGGTGGCCGGGTTGTTTCCGTTGGTGGCGATATAGGCCGAACGCCAGGAGTCGAGCAGGGCCTGCGGCAGCAACTGATCGTTGTTGATGTTGAAGCGGGCCATGAGCAGGCGGCTCCCTTTTGAACCGGCGTAGCCGGCGCTCAGGACGTAATTGTTGCCCAGTTTCCGCTCGATGAAGAGATTCCACTGGTAGACCCGGGAGTTGGTGAAATCGTTCCGGTCGAAGCGGGGTTCGTTGCCGCCGGCGCCGTAGTATTGGGGCGCGGTGGGGTCGGCGCCGATGACCGGAATCAGGGTGTTGACCCGGTTGAACGGCTGCAGGACGGCGGCCTGCGGGGTGGGTCCAAACTGCAGCGCGTTCGGCGCGCTGAGCACGGGGGCGAAGTTCTGGTTGCCGTAGTAGTAGGGGCCGCCGTAGTAGCCGGTGTTGGTGGGCAGGAAGTTCAGGCCGAAGCCGGTGCGCAGCACCATCTGGTCATTGAGCCGGTAGGCCAGGCCGACGCGGGGGCCGAAGTCGCGCATTTGGGTTTCATAGAGCCCGCGGTCGCCGGAGACGCCCGGGAAGTAGAGTTGGCCGGGCGTCCCGGCGGTCTGCCCGCGGTAGCTGAAACTGCTCAGGCGGTTGTAGCGCTCCGAGGGGGAGGGCTGAATATCCCAACGCAGGCCGAGGTTCATGGTCAGCCGCTTGTTTACGCGCCAGTCGCTCTGTTGGTAGAAGGCGAGGTACTTGGCCGAAAGCGCCATCAGCACCGCGTTTTCCCCGGCGGCGACGGAGCCGGCGCCCAGCAGGTAGCTGGCCAAGCCCGAACCGGCCAACTGGGCCGTGACGTTGTTGACGTTGTTGGCCGTCGGGCCCAGGATGTTGCCGGAAGTAAAGTTGGCGCCGGTATTGATGGCGTAACTGCCGCGCGCGTCGGAGTAGTTCGAAAGGTAGTTGCGGAACTCGCCGCCCCACTTGTGCGTCCAGCGGCCAGCCGTCTTGGTGACGGAGTAGACCAGGTTCCAGTTTGTCTGCCGTTCGATTTTGGCGAGATAGGCGGTTTGGTTGAGGGCCGAAATCTGACTCCAGCCGCCGCCGAAGGAGGTGATTTCGGGATAGGCGCCGGCGAGGCCGATGGCCGAACTCCACTCGCCGGGGATGCCAAAGGCGCTGTAGTCCATATCGGCGAAGGTGGCGGCGCGGTTGTCGGCGGCGACGCGGGTGACGCCGACGCGGATATCCGCCACGAGCGAGGGGGTGATCACCCAGGTATCGCCGAGCGAGGCGTAGTAGTTCCGGTCGCCGTTCACGGCGCCGATGAAGCCGCCCTGCTGGATGAAGGCGCGGGTGCCGTCGCCCCAACCGTTGGGCGAACTGATGGAGGCGAGATTGGCGCCGCCGGTGAAGTAGAAGTTATGTTTCGTGAAGCGCTGGTCGAACCGGGCGTTGGTCGAATTGCGTTCGAAGCTGCGGACGGCGCGGTTGAAGTAGTTGTTGGTGTTGAGGACGGGGTCCTGCGGCGGCCGGTTGGGGGCCGGGAATTCATTGACGAAGCGGCGGGTGAAGGGGTTGATGCGGTTGGCCGGAATGATGGCGTTGGGGAACGGCACACGCTGCCACTGATTCACGCCGACGCTCGTGACGCTGAAGGGGTCAAACACCTGCACGGGAAGGAATTGGCCGGCCACATTGGCGCGGGTGTTCGAAAAGTCGCCGTTGCGTTCGGCCGCGGTGGGGATTGTGCGCAGGTAGTCGAGGGCGTTGTTGAACCGGAGCCCTTCGTAGGAGACGAAGAAGAAGGTCTTGTCCTTGCCGTTGTAAAGCTTCGGAATAATGATCGGCCCGCCGAAGGTGGCGGAGTAGTTCTGTACCTTGAAAGGCGCCCGGGCGATGCCTTGGGCGTTGCTGCCGAACGAATTGGCGTTCAACGCCTCATTGCGGAGCCGGAATTGGCCGGAGCCGTGATACTCGTTGGTGCCGGACTTCGTCGTGAAGACCACCGTGCCCTGGCTACGGCCGTACTCGGCGCTCATGTTATTGACGTTGGTCTTCACCTCTTGAATGCCTTCGGTGTTCGGCATGATGGCCACTTCGTTCCACGCCGAGGCCTGGATGGAGACGCCATCCAATTGAATGTCGTTCGTGAACGAGTTGCCGCCGTTAACGGAGAAGTTGCTCATGGCCCGGCGGCCTTCCGTGCCGATGCCGAAGGAGTTGGCCGTCTGCGTGCTGTTCATCGACTGGCGCGCGACTACGCCTTGCGTCAGGGTCGCGTAGTTCAGCGGGTTGTTATTGATGTTGGGGATCGACTTGATCACCTCTTCCGAGACCGTGTTGACCACCCGGCTCGATTCGGTTTGGAGTTCGACCGCGCTGCCCGTGACGACGACCGAGTTTTCGACGGATCCGACCTCCAGCCGGAGGTCCACCCGGAGGGTTTGGTTCGTGGTCAGGGCTAACTCACTCCGCGTGGCGGACTTGAACCCCGTCTTGCGGACGGTGACCTGGTAGGAACCGAAGCCGAGGTACGGAGCCGTGTACTCACCCGCGGCGTTCGTCCGCACCGTCAGGACGGCGTTCGTGCTCGTTTCTTTCACGACCACTTCGGCGTCGACGACCGCCGCGCCGGACGGATCGATCACCGATCCGAGGATGGTGCCGGAGCGGATCTGGCCGAGCGCCAGACCGGCGAGCAAGAACAGGGCACACGCCTGGTGTGCAAGACCATTGCGAAACAACATGGATTCCTCCCTGACTGACTAGGTCATCGTTCCCGATGAAATGAGTGAACTTGAGCCCAGTATGAGGGAATTCCGGACGGGATACTCGTAACATTGCGCCGGATTTTCTGTTTTTAACGGCCTCCTAACCGTTAAGGTTTAAGTACAACTCTATGTGATAGGCTTTTCTTTAAAGGAAGGTGAATATCCCGGATCGATCCACCGCTACCGCCGCGCAGCCCATTGAGGATTCCGCTTCGCAGCAGATTCTCGCGGAGTTAGAAACGGTCCTCGCCGGTGCGACTTTCCGAAGTAGTAAACGATGCCAGGAGTTCCTCCGGCACGTGGTGGCAGAGACGGTGGCCGGGCGCGGGGATCGGCTGAAGGAGCGGATCGTCGGGATGGAGCTCTTCGGGCGGGGGGCGGATTATGATCCGTCCTCCGACGCGATCGTCCGGGTGCGGGCGTCGGAGGTGCGCCGGCGATTGAGCCAACACTACGAACAGGGGGAACGTCCGCGAGTGGTCCGGATTGAGCTGCCCTTGGGATCGTACGTGCCGGAGTTTCGTTGGATGGCCAGCGAGCCGGTGGCGCCGCCGGCACCGCCCGTCGCGGAGCGTTCCTGGCGGTGGTGGTGGCTGGGGGCGGCCTTGTCGGTGCCTCTGGCGGCCCTGCTGGCGGGTTGGGCGATGCGTCCTGCTCCGTCGCGTTTTGAACAGTTCTGGCAACCGATGGTGGCGAGTTCGCATCCGGTGGTCGTTTGCCTGGGCCAGCCGGTGGTTTATACGTTTTCGAAGCGGGTCCATGAGCAGTACACGGCGCGGTCGCCGCAGCCGAAGGCGCGAGGACCTTATGTGTTGCCACTGGCGGAGCTCGAGTTTACCGCGCAGGATGTTTTGCCGGTGCCCGATCAATATGTCGGCGCGGGGTCGGCGGCTGCGGCGATGGCGGCCGGGAACGTGTTAGCCCGTTTTGCGAAACGAAGCCAATTGCGGATTGGGAACGAGTTCTCCGCCTTCGACTTGAAGAACTATCCGGTGCTGCTGGTGGGAGCGTTTTCGAACGCCTGGTCGCTGCACGTGCAGGAGCGGTTTCCGTTCCGGTTTGTGCAGGAGAATTCGCGCCGGGGAATTCGCGAGACGGTGGGAGAGCGGCGGGAGTGGTTCCTGCACGAGTTGCAGCCGAACGGGCGCACGCCGGAGGACTACGCGATGGTGGTGCGGACTTTCGATGGGAGCACAGGGGAGCCGCTGATGATGGTGGCGGGGGTGACGCAGTACGGCACGCAGGCCGCGGCGGAGTTCTTCAGCTCGGAGCCAGACATGGAAAAGGCTCTGGCGCAGGCGCCCTCCGATTGGCCTGGGAAGAGTATTCAGATCCTGCTGCGGGTGGCGGTGATGGGGAACACCCCTGGGCGCGCCCAGTTTGTCGCGCTGCATACCTGGTAAGGGATTCAGTTGCCGCGGCGGGTGAGGATCAGGTAGCGCACCTCGGCGACGGACTCGCCGGTGACCCGTAGCGCCCGGAGCGCGAGCTGGTTTCGGCCGGCGGGCAGTTGGATCACGCCGAGATTCCAGGGCCGGAAGTCCTTGGCGTAGGACTCCGGACCCCGGTCGTGCCGGTCTTCGTTGGCGCCGAACGGCGGCGGATTATGGGCGGCGGGTACGATGGATTCGAGGCGGGCGGGGCCGCAACTCAGGACGACGAGGGAGCCGGCGGCGGGCGCCGTGTAGTGGAGGACGGCTTCATAAGCGCCGGCCTGGGCGACTTCGACGTCCCAGTAGATCCGGTCGGTGGTTTGCGTCCAGTTGGTGAAGTAGGAGCTGTTGGGCGCCGTATTGCTGCGGCGGACGGCTCCGGTGGCGTTGCCATCGCGGGCGGGGAGGTAGGTCAGGCGGGTATGTCCGACGGGAAAAGGGCGGTCATCCGGGCCGGCCAGGGGGAGGAGTTCCCTGCCCCACGCGGCAGCGGCGGCGCGGAGGCGTTCGGCCTCAGCCGGGAACTCGGCGGCGACGTCTCGGGTTTGGCCGGGGTCATTCGTCATGTCAAACAAGCGCCCTTCGGCGTCGAGGCGGAAGCGCTGCGTCCGGACGCTGATGCGTTTGTTCCAATGGGAAAAGATCATGCGGTCTTCCCATACTGTCGCTCTGCCGGTAAGCCGGGGAGCAAAGTTGCGGCCGTCGAGCGGTTTGGTGCTGCCCACGGGGATGCCGGCTAACGCAGCCAGCGTGGGGAACAGGTCGATGGCGGCGGCGATTTCCGAAATGAGCCGGCCTGCCCAGACTCGGCCTGGCCAGCGGATGAAGAGTGGGGAGCGGACGCCCCCTTCATCCACTGAGCCTTTCCGCCCCTTCATGCCGCCGTTCCACCGCCAACTGTTTGGGCCGTTGTCACAGAAGAAGACGACGATGGTGTCCTGCTCGAGGCGGAGTTCGCGGAGGCGGTCGAGGAGGCGGCCGATGTTCCAGTCGATGTTCTCGACCATGGCGAGGGCGGCGCGGGTCATGGCGACGTCCTCCTGGGCCGGGTCGGTGGCTTTCAGTTTGGGCTCAAACCGGGCGAATTTGGCGTAGAAGGAGTCCGGCACCTGCATGGGCGAGTGCGGGGTATTCAGAGGGAGATAGCAGAAGAACGGCTGGGTTCGTTTTGGGCTGATGAAGGCGATGGCGCGATTGGTCAGATCGTCGGTGATGTAACCCTTGCCTTTGACGAGTTGGCCGTTGTGGTCCATTTCGGTGTCCAAATAGTGGGCCCAATGACCGGAGGTGAAGCCGTAGTATTCGTCGAAGCCGCGGGAGTTGGGGTGGTAGGGCGCCTGCGAGCCGTTGTGCCACTTGCCGAAGGCGCCGGTCGCGTAGCCGGCCGCGCGGAAGGATTGGGCGATGGTGTGTTCGTCGAGGTTCAGCCGCTCCTGGCCGGTGCTGACGCCGCGGACGCCGGTGCGGAGATGGTAGCGGCCGGTGAGAAACTCGGCGCGCGTGGGCGAGCAGACGGGACAGACATAAAAGCGATCGAACTGGGCGCCCTCGCGAGCGAGGGAGTCGATTCGCGGCGTGGCCAGGTTGCTGTTGCCGTGCCAGCTCAGGTCTCCCCAACCCTGGTCGTCGGTGAGAATCACGAGGACGTTGGGCCGCTTGGCCGGTTGCTGGGCGCCGAGAGCCGCCGCGGGGAGGGAGGCCAGAAAAGCACGCCGGGAGAGAGCCATCGGATCACTATACCGGCCCTTCCAAACGGTTGTCGAGGCTGTACTATCATGGAGGCTCAGCGGTACACGACCCCTATGAGCACGATTCGATTCGGCGCCACTCACGAGTACCAGATTCTCCGGCGGGAAGAGATGCGTTCCCGCTGGACTAAAGAGAACGCTCTTCGCTTTCTTGGCCGTTTCAAGAACGATCCGACCGCAATGGCTGGGTTCCGTAAGATGGTTCCGAAGGCGCGGAACGAGCAGGGCGTGCTGGATGAGATTGCCCGGATGATGGTCTCGGGCCAGTTACTCGTTGTCGAGCAGCGGGGCTTGGTGGATCATAACCATCTCAGCCTGAAGATCCACCAGGAAGATGCGCCCGCCGCGCCGCCGCAGCGGGTTGCGGAGCCGGAAGCCGAGGAGGAGGAGGCCACCTTTGCCGCCCAAAGCGATGGCCAGGCACAGGCAGCGACACTGATTGCCGCCGCCCGCTCCGGCGTGCCGTTCTGTGAAGAGTGCGCCCGGGCGGAAGCGGCTTAGTCCTTATGGCAACCGACCTGCGCAGCGTCCTTTGGCCGAAGGGACCCCGCTCCGATGTGTGGGCCATTCTCGATCCGGCGCGGGATCCGAACGCGTATTGGACGTTAGTCAACTCCCATCTCAATTACAGCTGCCTGTATGCGGGCCGGTTACCGGATGCCTTAGAACAGGTCGCGCCGCATCTGGTGCAACTTGACCCCGAGGATGAGTTCACGGACTTTCTGGCCGCGCAGGTGGGTAACAGTGTAGGCGTGTTTTTTCAGTGCGACGGGGCGATGAAGACGGTTCGCCATCATTTGCGTAAGCTTTTGACGGTAAGAGATCCGCGCGGGCGCAAGCTCCTGTTCCGTTACTACGATCCGCGTGTCCTGCGCGTGTTTCTGCCGACTTGCGACACGGCGGAGTTAGAGCAGATGTACGGACCAATCAAGACCTACTGGGCCGAGTCCCCGGAACCCGGCCAAGTGATTGAGTTCCGGCGTGGCCGTCTGGGGCTTGAAGTCGCCAACCATAAGATAGTAACTTCGCGGGCCGCCTTCATCTCCGAAGAGGAGGATCTGCCGGCGGCCATCCTGCCGCAGGCGCCCGTGGTTCTGGTGCAGCGGGGACGTCCGGCTCTGCTGCGGCTCCCGATCGTGCTGCAGTCCGCCGGTTTGGGCGGGCAACTGCTGCGATCGAACGGATTGCTGCGGCTCTACCGGACGTCCACCTTGGGCGAGCCGATCGCGTTCTTCGATAACCGGGTGGATCTTCCGGTCGCGAACCTAGATCCGGACCTGACGGTTTACGCCGAAGGGACCGGGGCCGGCGTTGAGACGTTGACGCTTGAACTGGGCAAGCATGGGGCGGCGAGCGCTGCCTTAACCGTCGTCGCGGTGACGCTCGAGACCGGCGCCGGAGCGGCGCAGTATAGCGAGGGAATCCAGGTGGGCCTCGCGGGCCGTACCCGCGTGGTGGTGCGACCTGCGACGCCAGAGACCTTTCGCGGCCAGATGACCTTGCGGTCGGCCGGCGGTCCGAAGCTGCTCTTGTTCCGGGAGGCGGAGGGCGGCGAGGGCGAGTCCTTGCACGAGGGGGTTACGTTTCCCGCACCGAATGAGCCGCTGTCGTTCTGGCTGCAGGCGGAGTCGGCCAGCGCCAAGGCCGGCGATGCGATGTTGCAGTTGGGGATTGAGGGCGTGGAAGGCATCGGCGATTGGTGCCTGGTGACGGCGGTGTCGATTGCGGTGCAGGCCCCCGGGGCGGGCGACGGGGCGCTGCTGTGGGGGGCGTCGGCGCCGGTGGTGGTTACGGCGGAGACGACTCCGGCCGGGGTTCCGGTGCAGTGGTCCTTGGCGCGGGCGGCGGATGACGGGGAGGCCGTCGTGGCGGCGTCGCCGCGGGCCTTGCCGACGATGGCGGTGGACGGCGCCAGCGTGGCTGTTTCGGCGGATGCTGTGGGCACGTTTGTCGTGTCCGCCAGCGCGGCGGGGTCGGCCGGATGGGGCGGTCCGCAGGGCTCCTGCGAGGTGGTGATGGTCCGGGCTGCGCTCGAAAGCAACGAGAGCACCGTCAACGGAAGGTTCGCCCGTTGCGCCGTGGATCCGGTGTCGAAGCAGTTCGTCTTGACGAGTGTCCGCGATGCCAGCCAGGAGGCGCCCGTGCAACTGCGGGCGACGATTCGGCTGGTGGGCGGCGGGCCGTCCGGCGAGCGGGGCGTGGGCGGATTCTTGGCGGGGTGGGCGCACCGGGTGAGTTCGGACAATACGGGCGCGCGGTACAAGGGTGGGGTGACGGTGGGCCGCAGTGCTCCGGCGGTGGAACCGCTCTCGGCGATGGTGGCCAGTAGCGGGAGCTCATTGCGGGTAGAGACAGGGCTCACGCCGGAGATCTCCTTTCCCGCCGCGTCCGGCGACAAGCCCATGGAACAGCTTTGGAGTTACCTCGATTGCGAGTCGTCCCTGGTGATCCGTTCGGAGTCCCGTCCGGACGCCTACTTCCAGGTGATGTCCCTGGCGTGGTCCTTCACGGGCGATTACACGTGCGCCGCCGGGCGGGTGCGGGCGCCGCTGGTGGCCGCGAAGTTGGCGGCCGGGCGGCCGGTGATTCCCCCCTCCCTCGTGCCATACACCGTAGACTAGAAGGAACCTTCGTATGATCGGCAAAACGATTGAGCATTACTATGTCCTCGAGCAGATCAGTACGTCCGATCTGAGCGTTGTCTACAAGGCGCGCGACCTGAAGCTGGATCGCCTGGTGATGCTGAAGGCGATTGACGTGCCACCCAACGATGCCGATGCGCTGGCCTCCTTTCAGAAGGAAGCCAAGGCGGGAGTGTCGCTCAACCACCCCAATATCTCGTCGATTTTCGACGTGATTGATCAGAAAGAGGGGCGGTTCCTAATCTATGAGTACCTGGCGGGGAGTTCGCTGCGGGAGCGGATCGAACGGGCGACCGAGACCGGGGAGTTGTTGCCGATTGACCGAGTGCTCGACTACATGCTGGCCGTGGCTCAGGGATTGGCCGAGGCCCATCGCCACGGCATTGTCCATCGGGATGTCTGCGCTGAAAACGTGATCGTTACCCCGACCCACGCCGTGAAGATCACCAACTTCGGGAAAGCGAAGATGGGCGACGCGCCGACGTTTGCCGCCGGTGGCCGGGCGCTGACGAGTTCGTTTGGCGCTTTCGTGCCCGAACAGCTGCAGGGCGCCGGGGTGGATCACCGCTGCGACATCTACGGCCTGGCTTCGCTGCTGTTCGAACTGCTGACGGGGGAACCCGCCTTCAAGTCCAGGAACGCCGCCGCCCGCCTGCACGAGATTCTCTACAACCCCGTGCCCAATATGCAGGATCTGCGGCCGGGGATTTCGAACGGGCTCCAGCGGCTGGTCGAGCGCGGCATGGCGAAGAAGCCGGAAGACCGCCACCCGACGATGGAGGCGTTCATCGAGGATCTCCGCGCCGAAGCCCGCGAAGGCATGCAGCAGACCGAGCCGTTGCCGGACGAGCCCGCCGTGGCCGTGCTGCCCTTTGCAACCCTGGCCACCGATCCCGTGTTGAACGAGTTCTGCGACGGGCTGACCGAGGAGCTCTCGTATCAGCTGCAGCAAGTGGAGGGGCTCCGCGTGGCGGCGTCCACCTCCGCCGCGCGATTCCGCGGCAAGACGGAGGACCTGCGGAAGGTGGGCGCGCATCTGAACGTCAATCTGTTGCTCGAAGGCACGGCGCGGGCCGCGGGCTCGAACGTGCGGTTGATCGTGAAACTGACCGATGCGGAGACGGGCTATCAGCTGTGGTCCGAACGCTATGACCGGGACCTGCGGAAGATGTTGGAGGCGCAGGACGACATTGCCGCTTCCGTCACGCGGATCCTGCGGGCCAAGGTGCTCGGCGAACCGCTGGTCAGCACGCCCACCCCGCCGCCCACGGGTTTGACGGGCCAGTTTGCCACGGCCTTCGCGGTGCCGGATCTGAATCTGGATGACGTGCTGAGCGCGGCCAAGGGCCTGCGCAATCCCGAGGAGACGATGCGGGAGGCGCTCAAGGCTGCGCAGCGGGTTCTGGACGTCCGGCCGGATTCGCTCGACGCCTTCGTTTCTCTGGGCTACGCGCATGCCGTGCTGGGCAATGGGATGGCGGCGGAGCAGGCATTCCTCAAGGCGCTGCAATTGAATCCGGAACGGACGGATGCGCGGGCCGGTATGGCGCTTTATGTGCTGGCGCCCCGTGGCGAACTTTCGAGCGCCGAGGCGTTGCTTGAGGGCGACCCCAATCCCTCGCTCGAACTCGCCCTGGGCTTGGGTTGGATCTACTTCTGGCAGGGCCGTTTTGAAGAGACGGTGAACCAATGCCGGCGGGCGTTCAAGATCGACTCGAACTCAGCGGAGATCTACCTGTTGCTCGGCCGCGCCTACGCCGCTCAGGGTCAGCATCGGGAAGCGCTGATAGCGCTGGGCCGCGGCCAGTTGATGGCGCCGGAGGATGCGCGGCTGCTCGCCGCGACCAGCTATACCCATGCGCTGTCCGGACAACCCAAGGAAGCCAACCGCCTGGCGGACGACCTGGGGGCCATTGCGCAAAAGCGCTACGTCTCGATGATGGAACTGGCGCTGCCTTACGCGGGCCAAGGGCTGGCGGAGTGGGTGGACTGCTGTATTGAAAAGGCGAAGGAGACCCACGCGGCGGCGCTGCTGTGGTGGAAGCTCGATCCGGCTTGGAAGCCCTTCCAGAAGGCCGCTTAGCGGATCCAGACTGTGACGGGGCTGCGGCTGGCGTGGCTTCCGGCGGTGGGGTTCGCGTGGTGCCCGGCTGGGTATCCGGATGGGCTGATCCGGCGAAGAGGAGTTCGGCCGGGACGGGAGCAGCGAAAGCGCGTGGGCCGGCCCGACGGGGGCGTTGTGGAAAGCCGCTTAGCGGATCCAGACCGTGACGGGGCTGCGGCTGGCGTGGCTTCCGACGGTCCAGACCACCGGTTCGGCCCGGGGTTCGCGGGGCGTCCGGCTGGGTAGCCGGACGTTGAGTTGGGTCAGGCCAATGAAGCCCGGCACTTCGCCCGCGAAGAGGACTTCGGCCGGGACGCCGCCGACTTCGACGCGGGACGGGAGCAGCGTGACGGCGTGGGCCGGACCAATGGGGGCGCCCGTTTGGCGCGGTGCGGCCACGTCGCCCGCCCCGGCGCCGAACAGGAGCAGCACGCTGCCGGGCAGGGCCGGAGAGCCGGGGCCGTTGCGGCTGCCATCCTGGTTCACCGCGATGGCGTGCCGCGTGGCGAAGTCCTGAAACAGTTCGGGCGCGGCTTCGGCGACGGGGACGTTGACGCGGTTCGAAGGCACCGCCGAGCCGAAGACCTGGACCGCAGCCGGCGTGCCCGGACGGAGTTCATAGGGCACCTGGATGTTGATCTGATAGGCGTCGGTGTAGAGCAGAGGCACGGGTTCGCCGTTGACGAGCACCCGGGTTCCTTCGAGCTCGCGAGGCAGTTGCCCGCGGGCGTCCAAGCGGCCGGCGGCGGGCCGCTCCGGTCCCAACTGCTCGACAAACAGCGTCATCAACGCGCCGGGGACGAGGGGCGCGGCGGGGCCGCCGGCGGCATTGGCGATGGCGTCCGGGCGTAGGAAACCGAACCCGAAGGGATCGCCGGTGGTCCATTGGAGGACGGTCTGTTTGAGATCGGCGCAGGCGCTTTCGGCGGTGGGCGGCTCATAGCTGGGCAGGGCGGCGGCGGCCCAGGAGATGCCCTGATTCTCAAACTCGAGGAGGGCGAGAAACGCCGATTCGTCGACGCAGCCCGTGGGAGCACCCCAGTCGGCGGCCAGGACGGGGGCGCGGCCGAGGTGGGGACGCAAGGGATCGAGGAGGTTCGGGCCGACGGTGAGCCGGGCGGCGTAGACCACCTGCGGATCGTTGACGGCGGGGCCGAGGCGAACCAGCGGATGGCGGGCGCCGGCGCTGCGGACGGCGGCGGCATCGGCGTTGGCGTCGATCTCGAGCAGCACGCGGGGATTGGCTCCCCATTGTCGCCAGTCGGCCTCGCGGCTGCCGGCGAGGATGACGGCGAGTTGGCTATCGAGGGCGGCTTGTATGGCTGTGACGCCGAGCGCGGCGGGTAGGCGGACGGCGTTGAGGTTCCAGCGGACGCGCAGGATGCCGAAGGTTTCGCGGGGTTGGCCGAGCCCTTCGGGCGGGACGTTCATGGCACGCAGCGTGATGGGGGTGCCGCGGTCGAGCAGACGGGTTCCCTGCACCGTGAGGGGGCCAGCGACGGGCGGGAGAACGGGGGCGTGGGCCCAGGCGGATACCGCTACCCAGCCGAGGGCGAGAGCGAGCTTACTCAAACTCATCGTAGGCGGGCGCCTTGGTCGCATCGAAGGAGAAACAGTGCCGGCCCATGGGGCGCTGGCCGCTGAGGCTGGGCGCGCCAAAGGTGGCGCAGAGCTTGTACTTGCTGCCGGTGGGCTCGGGTTCGTAGCCGTAGGGTTCGTTCGTAACCGGGTCCGTGGAGCGCACGATGCGGCCGGCGGAGTTTTCGCGGAGTGCGCTGAGGTCGGCCGGGAGTTTGCGATCGGCGACCAGCGGCCACGCGGTGTAATCCTCATAGATGCGGCGGGCCAGGGAGTTGATGTCCTGACTGCGGCGGCGGTCTTCGGCGAGGATGCGTTGGCGGTCGGGCGAGCCGGTGTAGGAGAAGCCGGCGACAAGGGTAGCTACGATGAGCGTGGCGGCGAGGGCGGCAAAGCGAGTGTGCCAGGTTTTGGCGAGCGCGTTTTCCTTGCCCATACCGCGGGTGTAATAGGCGAACACCGCGCCGGCGAGGCCGAGAACTACTAACGATTTGGCCAGGAAGCGGCGGGTGAGTTCGCCTTCGAGAAAGACGGCGAGGACGGCCACCAGGTCGCCGATGAAGACCGTCGCCGTGATGAGCAGGGCGATGTTGGTGAGCCAGCGGCGGACGGGAGACGCGGTCTTGTCCGGGTTGGCCGAGAGGTCGCCGAGGATGCTGCGCGTGGCGACGACGAAGACCGGGAAGGCCACGACGATGGCGGCAATCTGCCAGCTTACCTGGCGGAGCGCCCAGGCTTTGGTGGGGCGGTCGAGCGCATCGGGTACCCAGTAGTCGATCATGGTGAACCAGATGGAACCGATAGCGCAGATCCAGCCGCCTAGCGTGCCGAAGGCGAGCAGATGATAGAAGGCCTCCCGCGCGGCTTCGAGGGTGCTGCGGGGCGTGGGCATGGGGACGCCGGTGGTTTCGGCGTACCACGCCCCGAGCGCCTCATAGACGGTCCGCGCCGGCCAGCCCTGCTGCTTTAGGAGCTCCACCAGGAACGAGTCCGAGGCCCCCGCCTGCTTGGCCGCGCGCAGAAACCGTGCCAGTTCGTCCATGCCTCTACAATACCGTTTTCACTTCGAACGGTTTCCAGGCCGCATCGAGCGTGGGCCGCATCTTGTGCCATTCAGTAGCTTGTTCAAAGGCGTGCGCGAGCGCGAGGACCTTCTCTTCGGCCCACGGGGCGCCGGTGATCTGCAGGCCGATGGGGATGCCGTCGGCGAAGCGGCCGCCGGGGATGGAGATGGTGGGCAGACCGAAGATATTGAACTGCGAGGTATTGGCGAGCGTGGGGGGGAGCGGCTTATCGGTTTCGACGCGTTGGATGGCTTCCTGGATCGGGTAGGGCTTGATCTTGGTGGTGGGGGTGATGAGCAGGTCGCAGGTTTCGAAGACCTTGACGACCTCGCGGCGGAGCAGGCGAACGGCGCGCATGGACTCAACGTAAGTGGTGGCGGGCATGGCAGCGGACCGGCTGAGCCCTTTGCGGGTCGACGGCATATAGGCGGCCTGCGACTTGGGATAGTAAGGCAGATGGTACGCCGCGGTCTCGGCGCCCCCGGCGCTGGGACCGTAGGCGACCGCGGGGAGGATTGCGTTCTTGGCTCCGGCGGTCAGCTTGCTCAGCACACCCAAGGCGGCTTCGACGGCGGTGGCCACTTCGGGGTCGAGTTTATCGAAGAAGCTCGCCCGGGGAACGCCGAGGCGGAAGCCTTTCACGGGCGCTCCGATGGCGCGGGTGAAGTCGGGGACGGAGCGGTCGACCGAGTCGATATCGAGTTCGTCATAGCCGGCGATGACCTGCATCATGGCGGCGGCGTCGGCGACGGTTCTCGTCAACGGGCCGACGTGATCGAGCGACCAGACGAGGGGGATGATGCCGCGGATGGAGGCGCGGCCGTGGGTGGGCTTGAAGCCGACGACGCCGCAGAAGGAGGCCGGGGTGCGGATGGAGCCGCCGGTGTCGGTGCCCAGGGTGCCGTAGGCGAAATCGGCTGCCGCGGCGACGGCCGAGCCGCCGGAGGAGCCGCCGCAGTTGCGGTCCGGCGAGTAGGGGTTGCGGACGGGGCCGAAGAAGGAAACGGCGGTGGTGCCGCCGGCGGCGAACTCGTGGAGGTTCAGCTTGCCGAGGAGGATGGCGCCGGAGGCCTGCAGGCGCCGCCAGACTTCGGCGTCTTCGGTGGGGACGCGGTCGGCAAAGAGGGCGCTGGCGGCGGTGGTGCGGATGCCTTTGGTATCGATGTTGTCCTTGAGGGCGATGGGGATGCCGTGCAGGGTGCCGCGGGCCTTACCGGCGGCGCGTTCGGCGTCGGCGCGGCGGGCGGCGTCGAGGGCGAACTCGGGGGTAACGGTGATGAAGCTATTCAGGCCGCGGTCGAACTTGGCGATGCGGTCGAGGCAGGCCTGGGTGAGTTCGACGGAGGAGGCGCGTTTGAGGCGCAGGGCTTCGGCGGCGCCGAGGAGCGTGAGTTGGGTGAGGTCTGTGGGGGCGGCGCGCAGGGACGTGGCGGCGGCGAGGGAGGAGGAGAGGAAAAGGCGGCGAGAGACGGTCATGAGCGATGGTACACTGAAATTGGATCGAAACGTTGGGGGCGAAACGGCTTCGACGGGATCGAGTCATCGTAGAGAGGCGTGTCGGGTTCCGAGCTCCCGTAAAACGATCGGAAAACCATAACTGCCAATCAGCAGTTTGCTTACGCTGCTTAATTAACAGCGTCGCTCTTCAGTTGGTGTCTGCCACGGCTGAAGCAAGCGTCACTCGGTGGACTGGACCGCAAGCTTCTGTTCGGAGCCCAGGGTTGAGATCAATCGGACTGGGATTGGGGCGTCTTGCTGGTTTAACTGCTCCTTTCTGAGACACACGAATCAGATACACACGTAGGCTCTTTACTTTGAGCGTTCTCGGACGCGGGTTCGACTCCCGCCGCCTCCACCAACTTAGGATCCCGATTCGGCTTCGCCGGCCTGCAGGGCGCGGAGGAAGCCGGTGAGGCGTTCGGCTGTATAGTCGACGAGCGGGACTTCGAAGCGGGCGGACTTGCCGCCGGCGGTGAAATCGAGCAGCCTTTGGGGATGGGGGATGAGCAGCTTCTGCCGGAGGGTTTGCGGTGGCGGATCGACGACGCGGAGGGCGATGCGGTCGAGGGGGCCATCTCGACGGGCTGTTGTTTCGCGCTGGATTTTCGGCTGGGAACGAAGAAGAGACCGGGTTGGCCGAGGTGGAGAACGCCGCTGACGGGACGTTTGGAACCGATGACGAGTGCGGCGGGCAGGCGGTAGCGGAAACACTCTTCGCCTTCTGGCCGCTCGAAGATCCAGTCCTCTCCGTTGTAGAGGCCAGCGTAGATCCTGATAGTGTACTCTCGTAATGCTAGCGAGAGAAAAACACCGAATCCAAGACTATAGAATAGAAAAATTAAGGCTAGACGCACATACTGGATCACGTCGCCTTCAATACTCCTCCGGTCAGATGACAACTCAATGAGGAGCATAACCAGCCCGAAGTAGAGCCCAGAAACCCAAGCGGTCCGTTTCCACTTGCCGGACTCATCCAGAGCATATGCCGAGCACGGAAGCACGTTTTCCGGTTTCACTTCCGGCTATCGTAACAATCTGCTCTTATAACCGCTGAAAGGTCGCCGCAAACTCGGCGAGTAACTGCGCTGGCGCCCGGTCGAGGCCATCGACAACAGCCTTGGCAAAGGCGAAATACTCCCGCTTGCGCTGCTCGTCCCAGTCCGCCGGCGGGCTGTTCAGGATCGATCGCAGGTTCGAAATTTTGTCTGCCGCTTTGATGGCCTGCGCCCCGGCCGACTTATGCGGCGCCCGCTCCACTTGCAGCCGCTTGCGCTCGGCCTTCGGCAGCGACTTATCATCGGTCAACTCCATGACCATGGCGGCGACCGCCTCGCCGAACTCGGCCACTAGCTCCTCGCGGGTCGTGGCGGTGTCTTCGACGGTGTCGTGCAACAGAGCCGCCGTTACCGTGGTGGGATCGAGGCCCGCCTCCGCTACCAGATGGGCGACCTCCAGCACATGGTTCACATAGGGTTCGGCCGCCTCGCCCTTCCGCCGCTGCGCCGAATGCTTCCCCGCCGCAAAATGCGCGGCCCGCAAGACCTGTCCCACCGCATCAGCCACTGCAGTTACTCCTGGGTCAACCAACGCCGGGCGAACTCCTCCGCCCCGCCGGTCAAGGTAATCAATTCGCTTGCCGTCCGCACGCCATCGACGGAGTACTGCGCTTCAATGCCGTCCGCCGTCGGGACTAACTCCAACCGCTTGGCTTTGGCGTCGAGCCGCAGCGTGTCCCCGATCCAGGTGAACTGCACCAGCACCCGCATCCCGTGGCCGATCACGCGGCATTGGGTCAATAACTCCGAGGTGAACGGTGACTTCTTCAACGCTTCGGCGTGGGGGGCGCGCAGGAGCGCCGCCGCACGGTCCGCCTCGCGCTGTTCGTGTTCGCGGCGCAGCTTTTCGGGGTCCTTCTCTTCCCTGCTCTCCAGTGCTTTTAGGTTGTTTTCGAGACTATCGAGAAAACTCATTCTTCACCGCCGCCGCGGGCTACCTGGAAGTGGCTCAGCGAGTCCGCGTATTGCGTGATGCCCTTGGCGAGCGCCTCGGCCATCTTCTGCCGGACTTCCGGCTTCCGCAGTTCGCGCTCGTCGCGGGCGTTACTTAGAAAGCCGATTTCGGCCAGCACGCTCGGCATATTTGCCCCGATCAAGACGACGAACGGCGCGCGCTTCACGCCCCGGTTGCGGACGTTGGCCGCCTGGTTGTACCAGCCGCGGTAGAGGGCCGTGTTGATGCGGGTGGCAAACTCGCGAGACTCGTTTACCTTCTCCTTGAGCGCGATCTTTTGCAGGAGATCCCGCAACTCAAATACACCGAGATCGGAGGAGGCGTTCTCGCGCGCCGCGGTTTCGAGGGCGTCTTTCGCCGTCGTGAAACTCAGGAAGAACGTCTCGACGCCGGAGACCGACTTGATCGGCGAACTATTGGCGTGGATCGAAAGAAACAGATCGGCCCGGCTCTCGTTGGCGATCTTGGTGCGCTCTTCGAGCGGGATGAACCGGTCGTCGCGGCGGGTGTAGATGACTTCGGCGCCGAGTTCGTCGGTCAACAACTGGCCGAGGCGCAGCGCAATATCGAGCACCACCTCCTTCTCGGTCAATCCGGAGGCGCCGGCGGTGCCTTGATCGTGTCCGCCGTGCCCGGGGTCGAGCACGATGCGGCGAATCTTGAGCCCGAGGGCGCGGGTCATGGAGGCGGCGGCCTCCGTGGCCGGTTTGGCCTGGCGTTCAGCCGGCGCGGCCCGGCGCGGCGGTTCCACCGGAGTGCGCGCCACGGTTACGGGCGCCGGTTTAGCCAGTGGTGAACGGAACGCCGGAAACTGCGGCGTTGCCAGGGCGATCAGAGCCGGAGGCAGCGGGCTGGCCAACTCCGGCGGTTCGGCGAGCGGCAGCGGAGCCGGCGGCACGAACCGGGCCGGACGCCAAGACCGCTTCGGGCTCTGCTGCGAAATCACGGTGGGCTCGGGGGCGGGCGGCGCCGGGGCCGCGGGCTTGGCGACCGATCCCGGCTGCCGCAGTTCGAAGATCAGGCGGGTCGGGTTCGTGAGGGTCTCTTTCGTGATGGTGACGTTCGCGGCGAGGTCCAGCACCATGCGGGCGACGCCAGGCTTCGCTTCGCCGACGCGGATCTGCCGCAGTTGCCGGTCGTTCACGGTGATCGTGGCGGCGAGGCGTCCGTTGACGCGGGCCCGGGTATCGAGGAAATCGAAGAAGATCCGGTCCGGGTTGCTCAGCCGGTTCTCATGGAACTCGGGTAGGGCCGATAACTCGACGGCCACCCGGGTGACCTCTCCCTGCGACCAGAAGCGGATATCGCTGAGAACAGTTTGCGCAAAACAGTGGCCGCCCAGAAGGGCGACACCCAGCACCGATTTGGCAAGAGAGCGGATCACTTGGTTCGCATGTGGACTCTCCCCTCACTATCCGTAAAGACCTCAATCGGCCGGTGTTCCGGCGGTCGAGGGACTTCCGGCTGGGGGGAGGCAGCGGCGGTCTGAACTGGGTTGGCGGCTAACGCTTTGCGGGCGTCGCCGTACTTCTTCCCTACTTTGTACACATAGTCCTGGGTTTCCCGGTAGGGCGGGATCCAGCCATACTTTTTCACGGCGCCGGCTCCGGCGTTATAGGCGGCCAAGGCCAGACGATCGTCTTTGTACTGGTCCTGCAAATCGCGTAAATGTTTCACGCCGGCGCGAATATTTTCTTCGGCATCGAAGGCGTTGCGGACGCCGAGCTGGCGGGCGGTGCCCGGCATCAGCTGCATCAGGCCCTGGGCGCCGACGGGCGACACGGCATGGGGGTTGTAGTTGGACTCCACCGCGATCACGGCGTGCACCAATAAGGGGTCCACTTGATAGTGCTTGGCCGCATCGCGCACCATCTGATCGATCTTGCGGTCCGCCTTGAGTTCGGCGGGTTCGGCCGGGGCGCCGGGCTTCACCTCCACGGGGGAGATGATCCGGGGCGTGACCACCACAGCCCGGCGAATCAGTTGACCCGTCCGGCGATCCGCCTTCACCTCATAACGCACCCCGCCCGCATCGGCCGCACAAAGAAGGCCCGCGCCGGACAGCAAAATACAGAATAAGGTGATCTTGTTCAAAACAAATCTTGTCCGCAATGATCGTACACTCCAACGCGAAGTGCAATCGAGGATAACCCCGATGCTATGATTCTCTCATGGAAATCTGCCGTGGATTCGTCCTTGCCGGAGGCCGCAGCCGCCGCATGGGCGAGGATAAAGGCAGGCTGGACTGGCAAGGGCAACCGCTCGTCCGCTATCAGTGGCAGCGCCTCGAACAGTTGGCTCCGCCGGCGCTGATTGTCGGGGGCGCTTATGACGATCTGGGCCTGCCGTCGCTGCCCGATGCTCATCCCGGCCAAGGTCCTTTGGGCGCTATCCTGACAGCTCTGGCGGAGAGCCCGGCGGCGCTGATCCTGGCCGTGGATATGCCGCTGGTCTCCGCTTACGCATTGGCCGAACTGCTGGGCCAACCCGGCGGCGATGCCGTGATTCCTAGGAATCCGGACGGCAAGGTGCAGCCGCTGGCGGCGCTCTATCGCGCTTCGGCGCAGCCCAAGCTGGCTGCGGCTTTTGCGCAGGGCACCCGGCGCGTCGTCGATGCGCTCGCGGCTCTTGACGTCCGCTGGTGGGACGCCGGGCCGGAGGAGTTTCGTTCGATGAATACGCCCGCCGAATACGCGGAGGCGCTCGAAAACTAAATGCCGCGCGGCGAGTTCCCCCACTACATCGAATTTCGTCACGTCTATAAGACGTTCGACCGCCCCGTTTTAGCCGATTTCAATTTTTACATTGATTCCGGGCAGACCGTGGCGATTGTCGGCCGCTCGGGCGTCGGCAAGAGCGTGAGCCTGGGCCACATCATGGGCTTTCTCAAGCCGGACTCCGGCCAGGTGATTGTCGCCCATGAGGACACGACCAACTTCGGCGAGGCGGATCTGCGCCGCATCCGGAAGAAAGTCACGATGGTGTTCCAGTCCGGCGCGCTGTTTGACTCGCTGACGGTGGGGGAAAACATCGAGTTCTCGCTGGAACTGCGCGACGATTACGACGCGAAGAACAAAGAAGACGTCGTAATGGGTCTGCTCGATCTGGTGGACCTGTGCGACTACCGCGACTCGTTTCCTTCTGACCTATCGACCGGCCATCGCCGCGCCGTCGCCATTGCCCGCGCTCTGGCCGCGCAACCCGAGTGCATCCTCTACGATGAGCCGACCACGATGGTGGACCCGATTATGTCGGACCATCTCGGCAATCTGATGCTGCGGCTGAAGTCCCAACTGCGGCTCACCTCGGCGGTGGTGACGCATGATCTGGATCTGATGCGGAAGGTGGCCGATGCGGTGATCTTCCTGCATGACAGCCGGATCATCTACTTCGGGCCGGTGCAGGACCTCGAGAAATCGGACCATCCGCACATCAAAGAGTTCCTCGCCATGGATCGGGTCGAGATCTCTTAGATACAATAGGCCCGTCGCACATGTCGAAACTCATCATCACCTTCGGCGAGATCATGCTCCGCCTCGCCCCCCCGAATTTTGAGCGGTTCCTGCAGTCTCCGCAGTTCCTGGCCACCTTTGGCGGCGGGGAGGCCAATGTGGCCGTCGCGGTCTCCGGCTTCGGACTGCCGGCGCGTTACTTGACTGTCCTGCCGGGGAACAACGCTCTGACGGATGCCTTTATCGGCGAAATGCGCCGCTTCAACGTGGATGCCAACCACATCGTCCGCGGCAAAGGCCGTTTCGGCATCTACTTTGTTGAGACGGGCGCCAATCAGCGTCCTTCGAAGGTTCTGTATGACCGCGAAGGCTCGGCGATCGCGCTGGCCAAGCCGGGCGCCATTGACTGGTCGACGGCGCTGGGGGGTGGCACCTGGTTCCACATCACGGGCATTACCCCGGCGATTTCGGAGTCGGCCGCGGCGCTGGCGATTGAGAGCGTAAAGGCCGCCCGGGCCGCGGGATTGAAGGTCTCCTGCGACCTGAACTTCCGCAAGAACCTTTGGAAGTGGGGCAAGACGGCCGCTGAGTTCATGCCGGAGCTGTTCCAGTATGTCGACGTCGGCATCGCCAACGAAGAGGATTGTCAGATGACGCTCGGCATCAAGAACGACGCCGATGTTCATTCGGGCGAACTCGATCTGGCCCAATACGAGAAGCTTTCGAACGCCGTGCTCGAGGCCTATCCGCAGCTCGAACTGATTGCCATCACGCTGCGCGAATCGCATAGCGCGAGCCATAACGGCTGGTCGGCGTGCTTGAACAACCGCAAGGAGTTCCTGCATTCGCAGCACTACGAGATCCGCAACATCGTGGACCGCGTGGGCGGCGGCGACTGCTTTGCAGGCGGCTTGGTGTACGGCCTGAACGCGCTCGGCAGCCATCAGGAGGCGCTTGAGTTCGCCGTGGCTTCGTCCTGCTTGAAACACTCGATTCCGGGCGATTTCAACCGCTTCTCGGCCGATGAGGTGCACGGGCTGATCAAGGGCGGAGGCTCCGGCCGTGTGCAGCGCTAGGGTTCTGCTGCTGCTGGCCGCCGCGGTTGCCGGGTACGGGGAGACCTATGTTTCGCGGGTGGATGGATCGACGCAACCGTATCGCGTCCATCTCCCCGCGAACTATGACGCGGCGAAGCCCATGCGGCTCGACGTGATTCTGCACGGCCGCAACGCCAAGATCACGCCCGAGAGCTTTCTGGCCGCCAAGCCGCACGTGGTGACGGACCGGATTGAACTCGAAGTCTATGGCCGGGGCAACAACGCTTACCGGTGGGCCGGCGAAACCGACGTGATGGAGGCCATCGGGGCGGTGCGCGCCAAGTACAAAATCGACCCGGACCGGATTGTGCTGCGCGGCTTTTCGATGGGCGGCGCCGGCACGTGGCACCTGGGCCTGCATCATCCGTCGCTGTGGGCGGCGATTGAAGCGGGCGCCGGCTTTACGGAGACGATCGTCTATGCGAAACGAACCCAATTGACGCCGGTGGAACGCGCGGGGCTGCGGATTTACGATGCCGTCGACTATGCGCCGAATATTCAACTGGTGCCGGCGGTTGGTTATGGCGGGGAGTTGGATCCGCAGTTGAAGGCCTCGCAGAATATCAAAGAGGCCGTGGCGGATTTGACGGGTCTGCGCGCGCTCTGGCTGGTGGGGCCGAAGACGGAACACAAGTGGCATCCGGAGAGTAAGGCGGCGTCGGAAGCGTTTCTCGCGCAGCATCTGCCGCGGAAGGCGAACGACCCGTACCGCTTTGTGACCTTTACGCCGCGCTTCGGCGATGGCCGCATTGAGGCGCTCGAGACGATGTATCAGTCCGCGACAATTGAGCAGACCGGCTCCACCGTGACGACGAAGAATGTCGCCATGCTGCGGCTGCCGGCGGGCAGCTATACGATCGACGGGCAGAAGCAGACCGGCACGGTGTTCCACAAGGCGGATGGCCGCTGGAGGAAGGGCGAGCCGAAGGGCCTGATCAAGCGGGCGGGCCTGCAGGGGCCGATCGACGATGCCTTTATGGACCGGTTCGTTTCGATTGGCGAACCCGACGCGACCTTCGCGGCCAACTGGAAGCGGCACATGAACGGCGAACTGCTCCGCGCCGAAGGCCCGGTGAACGACGCGCATCTGGTGCTGTGGGGAACCCCCGAAACGAACCCAACGCTGAAGAAGGTTTTGCCGAAGCTGCCCATCCAATGGGCGGCGGGAAAGCTGACGGTGAACGGGCAGACGTTCGACGCCGCCACGCACGCCCTCGCGATGATCTATCCGAACCCACTGAACCCTGCGAAGTATGTCGTGCTCAACTCCGGCCACACCTTCGGCACGAAGGACTTTGAAGGGACGAATGCCCTGCTCTATCCCCGCTACGGCGACTATGCCGTGATCGAAAAGGCCTCCGGCGCCGTGAAGCTGTCGGGCTACTTCGATAGCCGGTGGCGCTTTGCGAATCCATAGCACGGCGCCCATTCGGGTTTGCGACAACGGCGGGTGGACGGACACCTGGTTCGCCCGCCACGGTCGCATCTTCAACATCGCGGTATACCCGTGCGCGGAGGTGCAGGTCGAAGTGCGGCCGCTCGATGGGCCGCGGATCACCATCCACGCCGAGAACTACGGCGAGCGGTATTCGCTCGATACGCCGCGCGGGCAGTATTCGAAGCATCCGCTGCTCGAAGCGGCCTTTGACGCGATGGCGATTCCGGACGACCTCGCCATTGAAGCTTCCATCTATTGCGACGCGCCCGCGGGCTGCTCCACGGGGACTTCGGCGGCCGTGAGCGTTGCCCTGATTGGCGCCCTCGACTGCCTGACTCCGGGGCGGCTGCCGGCGCAGGAGGTGGCCCTGATCGCCCAGCAGATTGAGACCCGGCTGCTCGGCCAGCAGTGCGGGATTCAGGACCAGTTGGCGAGCGCCTTGGGGGGCATCAACTTCATCGAGATGGACGCCTATCCGCATGCCACGGTCCATCCGGTGGTGCTGCCCGCGGAGACGGCTTGGGAGCTCGAAGCGAGGCTCTCGCTGATCTACGTGGGCGATTCGCACTGCTCGACAGCGGTGCACGAAAAGGTGATTGCGAGTCTCTCGCCGGAGGACCGGCGCCTGGCGCCGCTGCGCGAGACGGCCGCGGCGTCGCGGGATGCTTTGGTGGCGGCCGATTGGGAAGGCTTTGGCCGCGCGATGAAGGCCAATACGGAGGCGCAGCGCGGCTTGCACGCCGAGTTGGTGGGCCCGGCGCACCAGCGGATTATCGAGATGGCGAGCGAACACGGCGCGTTGGGTTGGAAGGTGAACGGAGCGGGCGGCAGCGGCGGATCGGTGACGCTGTTGCACGGCGCCGACCGGGCCGCGCAACGGAGCCTGCTTCGCACGATTGCGCAGGAGAACTCGAGGTTTCAATCGATCCCGATCCGCCTTGCGGCCACCGGTCTGCGCCGCTGGCAGAGTTAGGGCGCCTTAACCTCCCCTAACCAGTAGCCATACCCGGAGGCGGGCCGGAATACGGTGCCCCGGATGGTTTCGCCTTTGCGCAACTTCACCAGGTCCACCGGATCCTTCACCAGGAACTCCATCGTCATCGGCGGCATCCACACCTCGCCCTGGGCATCGGCCAAGGGGCCATGCTGGATCATGGCCACCTTGCGTTCGGCGTCGACACGCACCACTTTGCCTTCGAGCGGGTAGCGGCTCACCGGTTCCGATTCCAGGGGCCGCCGCCCCGCGCAGGCGCTCAACAGCAGCACGGCGGCCGCAAGCCACTTCACTTACACCAGCTCCTCGTGGCGTGTGGTGACGAAGTCCCAGTTGATCACCTGCAAGACGGCGGTGAGATAGTCGGCGCGGCGATTCTGATACTTCAAGTAGTAGGCGTGCTCCCAAACGTCGATGCCCAGCGCGGGCGTGGCGCCTTTCATCCAGGGGCTGTCCTGATTGGGGGAGGTCTCAATCTGCAAGGTGGTTTCGTCTTTGGCCGTCACCCAAACCCAGCCGCTGCCGAACTGGCTAAGCCCGGCGGCCTTCAGCTTGTCTTCAAACGCGGTTTGCGAGCCGAAGCTCTTGGTGATGGCCGCGGCGAGCTTGCCCTTGGGGCCGCCCTTGGGCTTGCCCAGAATCTGCCAGAAGAGCGAATGGTTCATGTGGCCGCCGCCGTTGTTGCGCACGGCCATGCGGATGGGTTCGGGCACCATGTTCAAGTCGCCGACCAAGTGCTCGACGGGATGGGCGGCTACCTGCGGATAGCCGGCCAGGGCCTTGTTGAGATTGTCGACGTACGTCTGATGGTGCTTGGCGTAGTGGATCTCCATGGTGCGGGCGTCGATATGCGGTTCGAGTGCGTCGAAGGCATAGGGCAGTTTGGGCAGGGTCGCCGCGGCGGCCATCATCGGCCGGAGCGAGAGGGCGGCGCTGGCGCCGCTCAGGATCCAGGATCGTCTCGTCATTTTTTCACTACTCCTTTTCTGATTGGTTCCAAAAAATAATCCGCGCCGCGCTTGCGCACGCCGGCGGTGAACTTCGTCCCTGGCTTTAGAGATGCCAGGAACTGCTTATCTGCTACCAGGAACTCCATGGCGTTGGGCGGCGGCATAGCTTCCATGAACCCGGGCACCGATTCGTGATAGACGGCCACGGCGCCATCTTCGGGAAACACCCGCACCACTTCGCCGCGGAGAACGTACTTCGGCGGTGGAATCGCCGTGACCACGGGCGGAGCCCAGGGGTTGGCCAGTTGCGGGTTGGTCAGCAGCTTGCGGTCCGTGAGGCTGAGCAGGAACTGCACGAGGTCTTCGCGCTCCGCGGCCGTCAGATCGATCTGCTTGACGAACTCGCTGCGGTTGGGATGGCTGGCGCGGCCGCCCTTGGCGTAGTGGTCGATCGCCTCGGCGAGAGTCTTTACGCTGCCATCGTGCATGTAAGGCGCTGTCAAGGCGATGTTGCGCAGGGTGGGGGCCTTGAACTTGCCTTTGTCGGATTCCTCCTGCGTGAACTCGTAGAGCCCGACGTTGGGTTCTTTGTAGTCGGCATAGAGGCTCGTATTGTGGAACTCCACCTCGGTCATCCCCTTGCCGAGGTAGTCCACCGTGCCGGTGAAGTTGAAGCCGCCGTGGCAGTGGAAGCACTCGAGGCGCTCACTGAAGAACAGCGCTTCGCCCCGCTTGGCGGCGGCGGAGATGGCGTTGGGGTCGTCGCCGCGCTGGTACTCGTCGTAGGGCGAATCGCCGGAGAGGATGGTCCGTTGAAAGCTGGCGATGGCTTTGGTGACGTGGGCGATCGTGAAGGGTTTGGCTTCGGCGGGAAAGGCCGCGGCGAAGAGCTTGCGATACAGCGGCTGCGCCTGCAGCCGTTGCAGCAGCAGGTCCTCTTTACCGGCCATGCCCATCTCCACCGGGTGATCGCCGAACAGCGGCACCAGGGCTTGCTGCTCGAGCTGGCGCATGTTGGGATTGGCCCAGGTGAGGACCGGGGCGTAGGCGACGTTGACGAGGCTCATCGGGCCGCGCGGATGGAGTTCGCCCGTTGAGCCGAGGCCGCGGCCGCGGGGGTCCGCGAAGGCTTTGTCCTGCCGGTGGCAGGTGGCGCACGACTGGGTCTGGTTCAGCGAGAGTCGCTTGTCGTAGAACAGGTGGCGGCCCAGCGCTACCTTCTCCGCCGTCATCGGGTTGTCCGCGGGTACGTTCGGAAAGGGGAAGCCTGGAGGCAGTTGCCACTCGTAGGGCCCCAACTGCGCCTTTTCCTTAGCCCGCTGGCGGGCGCGGAGTTCGCGGACCACCATGACCATCTGCCAGCGATCCGCCTCGTTCAATTGGGCGGCGAAAGCGGGCATGCGGGTTTCGATGCCGTGGGCGACCACCCAGTAGATCTCGCCATCCTTCATTGACTCCATCAAGTAGTTGGTGAGGTCCGTGGGGCGTGTCGCCATGGCGCCAGCGGCCTTTGTGCGCGAGCGGCCATCGGGGCCGTGGCAGTTTCCGCACAGTGCTATATAGCGGTTAAAGTCCGCTTCCGTGGCCGGGCGGACGGCCGGATTGCGCAGCCGCCGCGCTTCGGGAGGTGCATTCAAACGGCCATGGGCATCGTGGCCCCAGAGGGACCACGATGTCAGCAGGCCGGCTAGACAGAGCCAGCGCATGGTTATCTCCGGGCCGAACTCGCCGGCGTGGCTCCGGCTTGCCGCCGGAACAGTTTCTGCTGGCCGGCCGGGGCGTCGCCGAGGGGCAGGCCGAGGTTGGCGAACAGCGGGCGGCAGGCTTCGGTCTGCGGGCCCGACATGCAGCCGGACATCATCTTCCCGGCGAGGTCGACGTTCGAATCGGCGAGAAGGGCGGCGAGGTCGGCGACGACCGTGTCCTGCGCCGGGTCGAAGGCGGGCAGGTAGACCTCGGCCCGGTTGGGCGCACTGCACGACGTGGGGATGGTGGTCTTCGTCTCGTTGGGCGTGCAGCCGGTGCTGCCGAGGTGGATGGCGTAGCCGCGCGGGGCGCCGGTGCTCGAAAAGTCGAGCCGGGCGAACTTGCGGCCCGCGTTCCACACCCAGGCCAAGGCCGTGAGGTTCAGCGGCGACGGCATCTTGGTGAGGTCGGTGTGGTTCTTGGCAAACGGCACGCCGAGGGTGAAGCGGAGGCCGCGGTAGTCCCCGCGGGGGGCGGTGCCTTTCAACAGGTCGTTGCGGTCTGGCGTGCCGTTGCCGCAGGAGCCGGTGGCGTCTTCAAAGTCGAGCAGGCCGACATCGTCGAGCTGCCATTTTTCGTCCTGATCGAGTTGGACGGGCACTTCGTGGCCGGCGGCGTCGACGAGCCGCAGGTTGTGAACGTAGAAGCGGAAGTCGCGCGGGGTGATGGTCGACTTGGTCGTTCCAATTCCCGCGTACGATTTCCCGCAGACAAGGTCTTCGGCGCCCACGACCGCACGGAAGCGGATGGTCACCGGTTCGGCAGCTTGCGCCCAGGCGGCGGCTGCGCAGACGAACCCCCAGAAGAGGTGTTTCATTAATCTTCTCCAGTTGGAAAGGTCACCCGCCGCGCCGCTTCTGTGGCGGCTTTCGTCAACGGGTTATCGCGATTCGGTTGTTCCCTGGAAGATGGTGCGGACTACAACGTTTGCTTAGCTACAGTGATGACGCGGACCTTGCCGTCGCGCCAGGCGACCCAGACCTGGTCACCCGAGACGGCGACTTTCGGAAAGCCCGCGGAACGGGCCGCGGCGACGGCGGCCACCACGCGGCTTTTGCCGAGGCGGCCATCGTGACCGATGCGGCGGATGCGAACCTCCGCCTTCCCTTCCCCGGTCCTTTCGAGCCACACGGCCACGTCGTTGTTGGCATCGAGGACAGTTAACGCCGGCCGCCCGAGCGGATTGCCGTCGTCGAGGCGAAGTGGCTTTTGGAACGTCGCCCCGCCATCGGCCGAGACCGCGGCCTGCACCCGCGCGACGTCGTTGGCCCGGGTGAGCCAAGCCACGCCGACGTGGCGGCCGCTGGTGGCGAGCGACGGCCCATCGGTGGGGCAGCCGTTGATCTTCCAGCCATCGGCGTGTACGGCCTGCGGCGGGGTCCACGCGCCGTCCCGCCAGCGGACTACGGCAATGTCGCGGATTTCGCCGGGTTGATGGTCGCGGTAAGCGGCCAGCAGACCGTTCTCGGTGGCGACCACCGCCGTCTGGCAGCAGGAGCAGACGTCGGCGTCGACTTCGCGATCGCCGCCCGGTTGGCCGGACTGATCGAACCGGACGTAGCGTAGCGTCTTGCGATGACCCTCGCCGCCCCCGCCGCTGGCCGGTGGCGCCAGATAGACGGCGCCGCTGCCGTCGGGCACGAAGCTGAGGAATCCGGCATAGTCCTCTTTTTCGTCCAGGCTCATGCCGTAGATCTCGCTCCACTTCCCGGTGGCCGCCTCGCGCCGGGCGACGCGAATGCCGTAGCCGTACTTCTTGGCATCGTCCGGGCGGGCCAGCCAATGCGCCAGCATCGTGCCGTCCGGCCGGATGGCGATGGCGGGAAAATCGGCCCAATTGACGAACCAGCGCTGGCCGCGGGCGACCTCTTCGGCGGGCGTCCAGGACGAGCCGGTCCACTTCGACCAGCGCAGCGCGTGGCCGGCGGGCGGCACCGGGTCGATCCAGGAGAGATAGACCTCGCCCTTGGCGCCGGCGGCCAGATATGGCATACCGCTCTCCGGACCCACCGGGGGCTGGGCCAACATGGCTAACGCTGTCAGTACTCCGAAAGCGGCCACCCTCATCGATGGCTCCATTCGGTTTCCGGCAGCTCCGGCAGGTTCGTTGGCTCCGCTTCCGGGGCCTTCTGCTTCATCTTCCGCAGAGCGAGGGCCAAAGCCGCGAACCCGACGGCGGTGGCAGCGACGGGCGTCCACCAGAGCCACTGGCCTTTGGCGCCTGCGGGCAGCGCCAAGATGCGCACGGTGTATTCGCCGATGAGGCTGGCGCGAATCTCGTCGTCCGTCTTGCCCGCTTTCACCGCCGCGGCGATGGAGGCGCGGAGCTCATCGGCCTTGGGCGAATGATGCACCATCAGGTTCTCTCGCCAGCAACAGGGCGCGATGTAGGTGGAATACAGCTTTTCGAGGCGCGGGTCGTTGTGGGCCAGATTGGCCGCAGCGGGCAGCGCCGTGCCCAGCAATAGATAGAGATCTCGTCTCCGCATAACTCCTCCAGGTAGCACGTTCTTGGCGTGCCGTAGCACGCCGGTGGCGGACCGTTAGAGCAGGAGGAGCGATGGGGGCGGCCGCTGCCATTGGGTGCGGTCGAGGCCGGTGGCGGGTTCGGTGCGCCGGTCGACGCTGCTGAGCGGAGCCGAAAGCAGGGGCCAAGCCGCGTGTGCCGCCGAGGCCTGCGCGAAAGGCTTATCGGTGGACGGAACGAGCTGGCAGCAGCACTTGGCGCCGCAATCGGAGCCGGCGGTGAGCGTGGCGCCGGAGGTCCGGAGCGTCTTGCGCTTGCAGCAGCCGTGGGTACCCTTGCCCTTGCGGCAACAAGCCATTCCGGGTTCGGCGGTGGCGATCCAGGCAGCCGCCAGCGGTTGCCCCGCCAGCAGGCAGAGCAGCAGGGCCGCGACCATGTGGGCCAGACGCCGCATTCCTCTTCAGACTAACGCAAGTACTACCCATCCGTGTAACGGTCACGTTACAGTAGACGAAGGAATGTTCACCTTGACCCGCCGTACGGCCCTTGCGGCCCCGTTTTTTTTGAAGAACCTGCTCTCGGCTCCGCCCAGCGACCGGGTGCGTTTGGCCTCCTTTGGCGGAGGCGGGATGGCCTGGGCGACACTGAATGCCATCTCCACGCACCCGAATGTGGACCTGATCTGCGTGGCGGACGTGGACACAACGCGCACGGGCCGTGTGCAATCCACCTACCCGAAGGCGACCCTGCATCAGGACTGGCGCAAGATGCTCGACGCTCACGCCAAAGAGCTCGATGCGGTGTGCGTGGGTACGCCGGACCATATGCACGCCCCGCAGGCGATGGCCGCCATGCGGCGCGGCCTGCACGCGTATTGTCAGAAGCCGTTGACCTCCCACGTGCACGAGGCGCGCCAACTGACCAAGTACGCCGCGGCGAAGGGGCTGGTGACGCAGATGGGCATCCAGATCCACTCGAACGCCGAGTATCAGATTGCCGTGGCGCTGGTGCATCAGGGCACGATTGGCAAGGTGAAAGAGGTTCACGCGTGGTCGAACAAGAAGTGGGGCGATGAGGCGCCGCGGCCCACGCAGACCGATCCGGTGCCGGATACGCTCGATTGGGAAGGCTGGATTGGCGTGGCGCGGCCGGAGCCGTTCATCAAGAACTATTGCCATCCGGGCAACTGGCGCAAGCGTCTGGAGTTCGGCACCGGCACGTTCGGCGATATGGGTTGCCATATCTACGATCCCGTGTTCGGCGCCCTGGGTTTGACGGCTCCGTTAACGGTGCGGGCGGAGGGTCCGGCGCCGAACCAGCATAGCTATGCGACCAACGCCATTGTGAAGTACGTCTTCCCGGCCACGCCCTACAGCGCGGATAAGACCGTCGCTGTCACCTGGTACGACGGCGACGAAAAGCCGCCCCAGGCGGTGCAAGCGCTGATTGAAGGCACGAAGCTGCCGAGCCAGGGATCGATCATCATCGGCACCAAGGGGGTTCTGCTGGTGCCGCACGTCGAAATGCCGTCGCTCTATCCCAAGGCTGCCTTTGCGGATTTCAAGATGCCGGATCTGCGGACGAAAGACCACTACCATGAGTTTGTCGAGGCGATTCAGGGCAAGACGAAGACTTCCACGGCCTTCAACTACTCGGGCCCGTTGAGCGAGACCGTTCTGCTGGGCAGCCTGGCGACACGCTTCCCCAAGACGACGCTTGAGTGGGACTCGGCCCGGCTGAAGTTCCGCAATGAGAAAGCCGCGAACCAGTACCTGAAGCGGCGCTATCGCCCGGGCTGGAAAGTGAAGGGCCTTGGATAAATGCGGTTTGTTCTCGTGCTCTGGGCCGTGGCGGTCTATGCGCAGCAGCCCAACATTCTCGGCCGCGTCGATGTCCAGAAGGGCGAAGCGCGCCGTAACGAGAACATCTTCATCACGGCGCTCGATAACAATACCCAGAGAGAGTCGAACGTGCGCCTGGGCACGACGGCCACGGCGATTACGGAGTTCAACGCGGCCACCCGCTACTACGGTGCGGAGTTCGGTCTGGCGCCTTCGGGGCTCGTGCACCTGACGCCGGGGCGCGCGGCCAAGGCCGTCCATGGGAACGTGCAGTGGACGCACGCAAACTCCGTGGTGGCCGCGCGCAGCTTTTTTCAGGTCGGCGACGTCCTGCCGGCCCGGCAGAACATCGTGGCCGGGCGGATGACGGCGCCGCTGTGGAAGGACTCGACGCTGGTGCTCGACGCGGCGCAGGACAACCGCTCCGGCTACGTGAACGGGAACGTGCTGGTGCCCCTGGCGGCCGAACGCTCCTGCCTCTCCTCTGATGCGGCCATCTGCGCCGTGATTGACCGGTTCTTCCGGGCCTGGCCGGCGCTCGAGCCGAATCGCAAGGACATCAGCGCCCGCTCGCTGAACACCAACGCCTCGCAGTCGCTGGCCACTTCATCCACGACGGCGCGCCTGGACCAGACGCTCCGGAACCATCGCTTCTCGGCCCGCCACACCTGGACCAACCAGCAGGTGGACGCCTTCCAACTCGTGGCCGGCCAGAACCCGATTACGACAACGAAATCCCACGATGCCCGGCTGACTTGGACCTATGTGCGCAACGCCCGGACCACCCTGGACGCCACCGCCGCCTTCAGCCGGAACCGCACTCTGCTGGTGCCGGAGGCCAACGCCGTGGGCCCGCAGGTGCAGATCGGCACGGCGTTCGAGAAGCTCGGCCCCGGCTCGTCGATTCCGCTCGACCGGGTGCAGAACCGCTTCCGCTACTCGCTGCGGCTGCAGCACCAGTTCTCGCGCCATACCTTTTCGGTGGGTGGGGAGTTCGCCCGGCTACGCTTTAACGGGCGCGAAGCGTCGTCCAACCGGGGGAACATCTACTTCCGGAACGATTTCGGCCGCGACGCCATTACGAACTTCCGGCTCGGCGCCGTCAGCCGGTACTCGTTCGCGGTGGGGCCGCTCGACCGTGGCTTTCGCCGCAACGAACCCACACTGTTCCTGCAGGATGTGTGGCGCCCGTCGAGCCGCCTGGCGATCAGCTTCGGCCTCCGCTATCAACCGCAGACCGGCATTGCGGAAGTGAATCAGATTACCCCGATTCCGTTTCGCTGCGACTGCAACAACGTGGCGCCGAACTTTGGCGTGGCCTGGCGCCGGGTGCGCCTTTCTTACTCCACGCAGTTCGGCGAGATCTTTCCGGCCACGTTGCAGCAGTTACGCTGGAATCCGCCGGAGTTTCAGAAGATTGAGAATCAGGCGCCGCCGCTGCTGAACCTGTTGCAGGGAATTACCCTCGATCCGAATGGCCGGGCTATCTTCTTCACCTATCCGGAGAACCTGCAGACACCCTATGCGCACCAGTACAGTCTCACGGTGCAGTTGCCGTTCTTCGCCGCCCTGGGCAAGCTCGAAGGCGCCTATATCGGCAGCCGGACCTGGAAACTGCTCTACATGATGTATCTGAACCGTGCCATTCCCACGGCCGGGGTGCCGCAGACGACGGCCACCATTAACGACCGCCGGCCGGATCCGCGTTACTTCGATCTGCGAGTTCTCACTAACTCTCCGCGTGCTTACTACGACGCGGCGAAGCTGACCCATTCCTTGAATACGAAACGGGGCCTGACGCTCGAGTCCTCTTACTGGTTTTCGAAAGCGATTGATACTGGGGCCACCTATGTCAATATCGCCGCCGGCGATGATGCTTCGCAAGGTCAGGCACAAACGCCCACCAATATTGCCGCCGATCTCAGGGGCGTCAGTGACTTCGACCAGACCCACGCGCTGCTGATGCGGCTGACTTACGAGCTGCCGGTGCGGCAGCGCTGGTTCCGGTCGTGGCGGATCTCTTCGATTTTCGTCGCGAAGTCCGGCATCCCATTCAAGATCATTACGGGAGCGGATTCGCCCGGCTTCGGCAACGTTGATGGCGCTCCGGGCGACCGTCCGAACATCCTGACTCCGCAGATTCTCGGCCGGACGATAAGCCATCCGGACGTGGCCTCCGCGCTGCTGCCCCGCAGTTCCTTTGGGTTTCCGAACCCGACCGACCCGCGCGGCAACCTCGGCAGTAACGTGTTCCGGCGCGCCGGCTACCGCAACCTAAACGCGAGCGTGGAGCGGCGGTTCCTGATGCCGCACGAACGGGCCATCTCGTTCCGGGCGGAGTCCATCAACGCGCTCAATACGCCGCAGTTCGCCGAGCCGGTGGGCGACTTATCGAACCCGGCGTTCGGGAAGATCGTGAACACGTTGAACGACGGCCGGACGTTCCGGTTCTCACTGAATCTCGAGTTCTGAGCGTCTCGGTGTTGCTTCCTCCTGCGGCACCGGGGGCACTGTGACTAATAAGCGAGTAAGTGGCGCATCGCTCGGGCTAAATCGTCGACCTGCGGCAGGATGGCGTCTTCCAGGTCCGGGTTATAGCCCACCCAGGTATCGAGCGCCCCGACGCGTTTGACGGGCGCATCGAGATAGCCGAATAACTCTTCGGCGATGCGCGCGGCGATCTCCGCGCCGTATCCCCAACTAAGGGTATCTTCGTGCGCGATCAGGACGCGGCTCGTCTTCTTCACCGACTCGGCAATCGCCGCCCAATCGTAGGGCGCCAGCGAACGCAAGTCGATGACTTCAATCGATTCGCCGACCTCGTTGGCGGCGCGGAGCGCCTTTTCGACCACCGCGCCGTAGGTGATCACGGTCAAGCGTTCGCCCTCGCGGACGACCTTGGCCTGGCCGAAGGGAATCGTATACTCCGGCCCCGGATGCGGCGACCGGTTATAGGGTTCGCGGTACAACTTCTTATGTTCGAGAAAGAGCACCGGGTCGTCGCACCGGAGCGCTGTCCGCAGCAGGCCGACGGCGTCGAGCGCGTTCGAGGGGAAGATTACCCGCAGGCCCGGGATATGCGTGAAGAGCACTTCCCCGCTCTGGCTGTGATAGATCGATCCGCCGGTGAGATAGCCGCCAATCGGCACCCGGATGACGGCCGGGCAGGCGAACCCGTTGTTCGAACGCCAGCGGAGCACGGCCATTTCGTCGCGGATCTGCATCATGGCGGGCCAGATGTAGTCGAAAAACTGAATCTCGGCCACCGGCTTCATGCCCCGGGTCGCCAGGCCAATCGCCCGGCCGACGATGCCGGCTTCGGCGATGGGGGTATTGAAGACGCGGTCGGAGCCGAAGCGCCGCTGCAGCCCCTGGGTGGTTTTGAAGACGCCGCCTTTGCCCTTCACCTCCGGCAGGCTGGCTTCGCGGGAGCAATCGGCCACGTCTTCGCCGAAGACGACGACGCGCGGATTGGCCGCCAGCTCTTCGACGAGCGTCAGGTTGATGGCATCGACCATCGTCCGGGGCTCGCCCGTGAATTCGGGTTCGCGAACGAAGGCTGTGGCCGTCGGGTCCACGGTGGGGGAGTAGAGATACCGAAGCGCCGTGTTCTTGGCCGGAGCCGGCGCCTGCAGCGCGTAGTCGGCGGCCTCCTGCACCTCCCGGTCCACCTCCTGCATCAGCTCGGAGAGTTCGGCGTCCGAGATGAGGCCTTCGGCGAGCAGATAGCGGGGAAAGGTGAGCAGCGGGTCCCGTTCGGCCTCGGCCGCCCGTTCGGCGACGGTCTTATAAAGCCGTTCGTCGTCCGAGAGCGAGTGGGAGTAGGGCCGGATGCAATGGGCGTGGATGAGCACGGGACCGTGGCCGGCGCGGCAGTAGGCCACGGCCTCGGCCATGGTGCGATAGCTGAGCGGGAAGTTGGTGCCGTCGACTTCGACAATCCGCAGATGGTCCGCGAAGCCGGCGAGCAGGCGAGAGAGGTTGCCGCCGGGCGTTTGCACCTCAACCGGGACGGAGATGGCGTAGTGGTTATCCTCGATCAGAAAGATCACCGGCAGCTTGCCGAGGCAGGCTCCGTTCAACGCTTCCCAGAATTCGCCCTCGCTGGTGGCGCCTTCGCCGGAGGTGACCAGGGTGACCTCATCGGAATCCGGATGGAGCAGCCGGCCCGCCTGGGCACAGCCGATGGCCTGCACGAACTGCGAACCGGTGCAGGAGGAGCCGGAGACGATATGCAACTCGCGGGAGGACCAGTGCGAAGGCATCTGCCGGCCGCCGCTTTGTGTGTCCTCGGCCGAACCCACGGCCTGCAGCATCATCATATGGGGGGAGATGCCGAGGGTGAGAGCCAGGGCGCGGTCGCGGTAGTAGGGATAGAACCAGTCGTGGCCGGGGCGCATCGCCATACCGGCGGCGATCTGAATGGCTTCGTGGCCAGCGCCGGAGATCTGAAAATAGATCCGGTTCTGCCGCTTCATCCGCTCTTCGCAGTCATCAATGCGGCGCGAGGTCTGCATGAGCCGCAGGGCGTGCAGCAAATCGAGTCGTGTCAGGCTAAGGCCACTGTCCGCCGCCGCGGCGCGAGTAAGCATCATTTCGAGTTTATCGTATACTACCGGTTTGGTACTCGTCGCTCCGATTGTTCTTCGTTAATTGCGGCCTTCGCCCCGCAGCCTTCGAACCCTGAGAAGGAACGAACCCCCATGTCTTGTCTGGAGCGCGCCCGCGTTGTATCGCAGGCCCATGAACTGTATTCCGTCCTCACCCCGCGGGGCGAACGGCTGGCCGCCGTAACCGGCCGGCTTCGCTTTCTCGATGATCTGCCCGCCGTGGGCGATTGGGTGAGCCTCACGACCACCGACCCGCCGCTGATTGCGGCCATCGAGCCCCGAACCAGTTGCTTCACCCGCCGGAGTCCCGGCGGCGGCCGGCAGGTTCTGGCGGCGAACATCGACGTCGCCTTTCTCGTCTGCGGCCTCGATGCGGACTTCAACCCCAACCGCCTAGACCGCTATCTGGTCCAGGCGCGCCAATCGGGCGCCCGCCCGGTGGTGGTCCTGAATAAAGCCGACCTCCGGCCGGAGCTGCCCCGGCTCTCCGTCGATGCTCCGGTGACGGCCATCAGCGCCTTGACCGGCTCGCTCGCCGGGCTCACCGAGCAGGTGCAGCCGGGCGAAACGGCCGCGCTGTTCGGCTCCTCCGGCGTGGGCAAGTCCACCATCGTCAACCGCCTGCTCGGCGCCCAACGGCAGGCCATCGGCGCCGTGCCGGGAAAGCATGTCACCACCGCGCGGCAGTTGTTTCTGCTGCCGGCGGGCTGGTGGCTGCTCGATATGCCGGGGCTGCGGGAGCTGGCGCTTGACGCCTCGGCCGGGGCCGTCAGCGAGGCGTTCGCCGAGATCACGGCGCAGGCGTGCCGCTATCGGGATTGCCGCCACGAGGACGAACCCGGCTGCGCGGTTCGCGATCACGTCGACCCGGCGCGCCTGTCGAGTTACCGGAAGCTGCGCCGGGAACAGGCCTACGCCGAGCGCAAGGAGGATCCCGCGGCCGCCCGCGCGGAAAAGGAGCGCTGGAAGAAGATCCACAAAGCGATGCGGAAGCCGGGTTAGCTACTGCCGCATCCGCCGGTCGATATCTTCGGCGATGCGGTCCAGGTATTCGGGGTTCCGGACGAGCGTCCGAATCCCGAAGTCCTGATGGTGGGCGAAGAAGAGTTCGGCGGCGTAGAGCGCCACGCCGTAAGCGAGCCGGGCGTGTTCCGGAGTCAGCCGGGCCCACGTCTGGCTCATCTTCTGCAGCGGCGGCAACTGGCCGGACTTGGCGGCCTCGCGGACCGTTTCGCGCAGGGCGGGCGTCAGGGTCTCTCCACTTAATCGCTGCGCCAACCCCTCGTGCAGCCACGCGGGCCACCGCCCCGTGGCGGCAAGACAGGCGTGCACCAGTTCGTGGGCGAAGGTCTTGCGCATCTCGGCCGGTTCGAGCACCGCTACGCGGATGCGCCCATCGAACTGGCCGCCGCTCCATTCCGCCGCGCCAGTCGCTCGCAAATAGGCTTCCCGGCTCTGCGCGGTGGCCGACAGGCGCTCGGCCGTCTGGCAACCCAGTTCAAAGGAGATGCGCGTATACTCCTGCTCGAGCACCGCGGCCAACTGGCGCGCGACATCGGCCGGCATCACTTGCGGATCGTAGTGGAGCGAGAAGCGGGTGGTCTCCAGGGTTTGGACGCCCTGGTCGGCGGTGGCCTCCCGCTGGGCTCGGGCGAGCAGGGCGGCGACGGACGGGTCGGAACGAATCGCCTCGGCGTCCTTTAAATACCCAACGGCCCGCGCCGTGGCGCCGGCGCGGTAGGCCGCCATGCCGGCAACGGCCAGCAGGATCGGGTTGCGCGGATCCTTCCGCAACTCGCCTTCGAGCAGTTGCAGCGCCTCGCCCGGCCGCCCCTGCGCGATCAACTGCGAGGCCAAGGTCAAGGGATCGGCGCCGGCCGGCCTGGTTACGGCCGCCGCGCCCACCGGCGTATCAAGCGCACGGGCATTCCGGCGTTCCGCCTCCCATCCTTCGATGCCCGCCACGGCCGCCCCGGGCAGGTATCCCTTTTGTTCGCCGGCCTGCACCGCGTAGCAGCCGTTCACGGCGAAGCGGATGGTCAACGGTGTGCCCGCGGCTACCCGCGCCACCACCTCGTTGCCCTCCTCGCAACCGGTCCGGAGCGCCGTCTGGTCTTCCCGGACGGTGAGCAGAACCGCGGCGAGATAGAAGGCGAGCAATCCCATAACCGCATCCTAAGCGAATCGCCGCGCCCGAGTCCCTCCATGAGAAACCCTAGAGTGAATCTGTTTGTTGGCTGTGATAGGCTAGCGCAGCGCATGAGCCAGCCGACTGACCCATCCGAATCGTTCGCGGCTCGCACCGCTTTGTGCGAGTTGATGCAGGAGATCAGCAGCCTGCCATCTGCCTTGGCCTGCGCGGAAGGCGCCGGGGCTCTGCTGCAACTGCATCGTCAGGACGCGACGCCGCCCCTGCTCACCCTGTGCTGGCAGGCCGGCCGCATGGCCTGGGAAGCCTATCCGAATCACGAACCCATCGCCACGGCCTGGACCCATACCCTTTGCCTGCTCACGACGGCCTACGGCTCCCACGACTTACTCCAGGAGACCTTCCGCTGCCAGGAGGAGCGCGAAGCCGTGGCCGCCCGGTTCCCGCACTCCGAGGGCGTGCAATATTGGAACGCGCAGTCCAACTTCGAGATGGTTACTGTGCTCGCCCAGCGCGGTTACCCCAAGTCCATCCCCATCTATCTCGACAATCTCCGGACCTTGAGCCGGACGTGGCGCGACCGCGCCCCCTTCTCTGCCCTCTACGCCATGGCGCTGGCCAACGCCGCCGCGGCTTACGCCCAGTTACAGGAGGTCCCCGCCGCCCACGAGCAGTTGGACGACCTGCGGGCCCTCTCCCGGCAGAATTCGGATAGCGCCGAGGTGCTGCAGGCCTACGCGCGCGGTCTGCAGCAGGTGGCGTGGTACTGCGGCGAACTGGTCACGCCGCGGGTTTTGCATGGATTGGCGTTGGAGCTGGCGGAACTCCTCACCGCCCGCTCCATCCGCCGGGAGTGCGGCTCCCGCGCCGTCACGGAACTGGGCGTCTATGCGGCTTACTTCGCGCAGCGGGGCGAACTCGCCTACGCCGCCGATGCGCTGCGGGAAGCCTGCCGCTGGCTCGAAGCCGTGTCGCTCGATCCCGAACAGATCCCGATGGTGGTAGAAACCTTCCGCAGCGCCGCGGGGCGGCTTCGGTTGAGCGAGCCGGAGTTGGCCGCTCTCGCCGAAGGCCGCACGGAACGGCTGATGGTCTAGCTCTCCGGGTGCACGGTTACCTTATTGGCGATCGCCTTCTGTTTCCGCAGGTAGCGGTAGATCGCCCCGAGCTCCTCGGCCGAATAGCGGGAAAACTGCAGCCACGGCATGATGGTGAAGTTCCGCTGCGTGGCCTCCGGCAAGGGCGTCTGCTGATACTCCCGGTAGTCGTGAAACCGCTTGATGAATGCCGCTTCGGTCATCCGGCCGATGCCGGTCTCAACGTCCGGTGAGATGTTGGCCGAAACCACCGTGAACTTCCCCACCCGGAACACCTCGCCGCCCGCGAGCTCCTTGCCGGCAATCGGGGCGCCTTTGTCCTTCGGCGTGTGGCAGTCGGCGCAGCCGCCCATCTTCACGAGATACTCGCCCCGATCGGCCGGCTCCGGCACCGGATTCTCCACGGGCGCCGGCGCGCCCTTGATCAGCACGGAGACCGGAAAATCGATCTCGGTGCGCGGATGCTGGTCCGCCGCCGCCGGCAGGGTGTTCAGGTAGGCGACGAGCGCCTCGGCGTCCCGGTCGCTCATCTGCCGGTAGCTCTGGTAGGGCATCATGGGAAACAACGCGCGGCCATCCCGGCCAATCCCTTCGCGAATCGCCCGCAGCTTTTCGCCATCGCTCCAGGCGCCGATGCCGGCGACCGGGTCGGAGCTGATATTCGGCGCGGTCACTTTGCCCGGCAGCCCCATTTCGGCAGGAAAGGTAAAGCCAGCGCCGCTGCGGACCACCGGCGCCAACTGTTTGCCCCAGTTCCGCTCGCCGTGGCAGCCGTCACAATCGGCCACCACTTCATAAAGATACTTGCCCCGCGCTACCGTCTCCGGCGTCATCGCCACGCGGATCTCCTTCGGCGGCGCCATCTTCGGGGGACGCACGATGAAATATCCCGCCGCCAGCGCCAGACTGCCCACGCCCAAACACAACCCTTTGACCACTCTGTTCATTTCGAACCTCCGCATCCCAACGCGCAATCGCCGAGCCCGGTTGGCTCAGCAGAAGTTGGCTCAACAGAAATCATGCGAAGCCACCAGCGGCGCCTCCGCGGGCAAGTTGACAGGATACACCGCCTCCCCCTTCACCGAAACTACGCCGGACTGATTCTGCAGCCGTCCGGCGACTCGCAGATACCCCTCTCGCAGAATCACGGGCCGGAAGTCGGCGTACACCTGCGGCGTCAGGATGATGTTGGCGATGCCGGTTTCGTCTTCGAGGCTCAGGAAGACGAAACCCTTCGCCGTACTTGGCTGCTGCCGGCAGATCACCAGCCCCGCGACTTCCACCATTCGCCCGTTGCCCAACCCCGCCAGCTCCCCCGCCCGCCAAACGCCCGCCGCCGTCAACGCCTCCCGAAAGTAGCGCATCGGATGGGCGCCAATCGTCAACCCGCTCGTCCGGAAATCGGCCCGCAACCGGTCCATCGCCGCCATCGGCGCGAGCGGCGCCGGCCCCTCTTCACTCGTCCCGGCGAACAGCGCTCCCGCCGGACGCACCGCCAAACTCGCCTGCCACAGCGCCTCCCGCCGGTGCCGTTGCTTCGAATCCCCGATCCGGTTCAACGCGCCAATCTCGGCCAGCCGGTTCAACTCCTCGGCCGAGATCTGCGGCACCCGGCGCTTCAAGTCGTCGATGCTGCGGAACGGCCGCGCCGCCACGATCGCCTCCGCCGTCGTCTGCCGCAGCCCCTTCACGTAGTTCATGCCGAGCCGGAGATGCAACTGCTCATCGAGCGTGCAGAGCCAATCGGAGACCTCGACATCCACCGGCTCAAAGCGCAAGCCGTGCCGCTGCGCGTCCTTCACCAGTGTCAGGGGATTGTAGAACCCCATCGGCTGATTGTTTAACAAAGCTGCCGTAAATGCAGCCAGATAATGGACTTTGAGATAAGCGCTCGCGTAGCTCAGCAGCGCGAAACTCGCCGCGTGGCTCTCCGGGAAGCCGTACAGCGCAAAGGCCGTAATCGACTGCACGATCGTATCCTGCACCGGGCCCTCAATCCCGTTCGCCGCCATGCCCGCCCGCAGTTTGGTCTCAATCTCGGCCATCCGCTGCTGCGACCGCTTGAAACCCAACGCCAGGCGCAGCTCCTCCGCCTCGCCGCCGGAGAAGTTGGCCACCAGCATCGCCATCCGAAGTAGTTGCTCCTGGAAGAGCGGTACCCCTAAAGTTCTCCGTAAAACACTCTCCAGTTTCGGATGCAAACAATCGGCTTTTTCGAGACCCTGCCGCCGCCGGAGGTACGGATGGAGCATGTTGCCGACAATCGGGCCCGGGCGGATGATCGCCACCTGCACCACCAGGTCGTAGAACTTCTCCGGCCGCAGCCGCGGCAGGCAGGACATCTGTGCCCGGCTCTCTACCTGGAACATGCCGACCGTATCGGCGCGCTGGAGCGTGGCGTAGACCAGCGGATCATCTGCTGGCAAATGAGCGAGATCCACGTCTTCGTGATAGTGCCGCTTGATCAGCACAATCGTATCCCGCAGCGCCGCCATCATCCCCAGGCCGAGCAGGTCCACCTTGATGATGCCCATGTCGGCGCAGTCTTCCTTGTCCCACTGCACGATCACCCGCCCCGGCATGGTCGCCGGCTGCAGCGGGACGATGCGGTCGAGCTGCCCCTGGCAGATCACCATGCCGCCCGAGTGCTGGCCCAGGTGCCGCGGCAGATCCTGAATCGCCTCCGTGAAGCGGGCCAACTGCGGCGCCAGCGGATGCTTCTCGTCGCGTAGCGCCTCTTCGTTCATGCCCAGCGCCTTGCCCACGTCCCGCCGGGCGCTGCGGCCGCGGTAGGTGATGACGTTGGCCGTCATCGCGGCGCCCAGTTGCCCGTAGCGCGCGTAGACGTATTGGATCGCCCGCTCCCGATCGTCGCCGCTCGGCAGGTCGAGGTCGATGTCGGGCCACTCGCCCCGTTCTTCAGACAGAAAGCGTTCAAACAAAAGCTCCATGCCCACCGGGTCGACGGCCGTGATCCCCAGCGAGTAGCAAACCGCCGAGTTCGCCGCCGATCCCCGGCCCTGGACTAGAATCCCATTCCGGCGGCAGAACTCGACGATGTCCCAGACGATCAGAAAGTACCCGGCCAGCCCCAGCTTTTCAATCAACCGGAGTTCGCGCTCAATCTGCCGGCGCGGCTTCTCGCCGTACGGCTGATAGCGCCGCCGCGCGCCCTCGTCCGTCCGCTTGGCGAGAAAGCTGTCGATCGTATCGCCCTCCGGCACAGGGTAGAGCGGGAACTGGTAGCCGAGGTCTTCGAGCGTGAACTCCAGGCGGTCGGCGAGATCGTGGGTCCGCGCCACGGCATCGGGCAGATCGCGGAAGAGCGCGAGCCGGTCGGCGGTGCTTTTGAGGTAGCGTTCCGAGTTCTGCGCGAGCAGCCGGCCGGCGGCTTGAATGGGCGTGTGCTGGCGGATGCAGGTGAGAATGTCCATCAGCGGTCGCTCCTCGGCTACGGCGTGGTTCACCCCGCCGGTGACGACGGCGGGCAGGCCGAGGTCGAGCAGCGCCCGGTTGCGGACCTCTGTCCCGCGCAAATAAGTTCTTTTCAAATCAGCATATACATTTGTTTTACTGAACAGATGCATGAGGCGGTCTGCAGCGCCCCGGTCGAATCCCTGCGCCGCCAGCGGATCCCCCGCCAACAGCACCAGCCCTTCGGCGTACTCCTCCAAATCGGCCAGCGTAGCGCCTGCTCTGCATTCTAATTTGATTCGTGTCAACAAGCCACAGAGATTCTGATATCCCTTTCTTGAAGCACACAGCAGCGGATACCGGAACCGTCCCCCCGCCTCCGTCACCTCCGCCCCCAAGAGCGCCCGGATCCCCCGCTTCACCCCCGCCTTATGAAACCGTACCGCCCCCGAAAACCCATCCCGATCGAGCAACGCCACCGCCGGAATCTCCAACTCCGCCGCTCGCGCCATCAACGCCTCCGGCAAACTCGCCCCCTCGAGAAAGCTGAACGCCGACCGGACCCGCAACTCTGGCAATCCCTTCATGTTCGCCTTTTGTTCGCTATGTCTCTAGCCTATCATGAAGAGGCATGCCTCCTGCCCCTGTCATCCACGAGAAGCACGGCGACCGCCGGATTGACCCCTACTTCTGGTTCCGCGAGAAGACCAGCCCGGACGTCCTCGCCCACCTCGAAGCCGAGAACGCCCGCACGGAGGCCGCCCTCGCCCCCACCAAGGATCTGCAGGAGCAGCTCTACACCGAAATCCTCGGCCGCATCCAGGAGACCGACACCTCCGTCCCCGTCCGCCGCGGCGAATGGGAATACTACACCCGCACCGTCCAAGGCCTCGCCTATCCCATCTACTGCCGCAAGCAGACCGACGAGGTCGTCCTGCTCGACGCCAACCAACTCGCCGAAGGCAAAGACTACTTCCGCCTCGGCGTCTTCGAACCCAGCACCGACCAGCACCTGCTCGCCTACTCCACCGACTACGCCGGCGACGAGAAGTACACCCTCGTCTTCCTCGACCTCCGCACCAACCAGCTCCTGCCGGACTCCATCCCCAACACCCACGCCGACCTCGTCTGGGCCAACGACAACCAGACCGTCTTCTACACCAAGCTCGACGACGTCACCCTGCGCCCGTACCAGATCTGGCGGCACAAGCTCGGCGAGGCCGAAGACACCCTCGTCTACGAAGAGCCTGACGAACGCTTCCTCATCGGCCTCGATAAGACCCGTGACCACGAGTACCTGCTGCTCTGCATCCACTCCTCGACGAGCTCCGAGATCCACTACCTGCCCGCCGAAGCCCCGCTCGCCGACTTCACGGTGATCGCCCCGCGCCGGCCCAAAGTCGAGTACTCTGTCGGCCACAAGCACGGCTACTTCCTCATCCACACGAACCTCGAAGCCACCAACTTCCGCCTGATGCAGGCTCCGGTCATCGCCCCGGCCGATTGGGAGGAGTTGGTGCCGCACCGGCCGGAGGTCTATCTCGAAGGCTTCGCCGAGTTCGCCGAGCATCTGGTGCTCTACGAACGCACGAACGGCCTGCGGCAGATCAACATCGACCAGAACCATCTGATCGCCGTGCCGGAGCCCGTCTATCACCTGACGTCGCTGTCGAACCCCACCTTTGAAACGCACGTCTTCCGCTACGGCTACACGTCACTCACGACGCCCTTCACCGTCTACGACTACGACATGCGCACCCGTGAACGCACGATGCGCAAGCAGGAGCCGGTGCTCGGCGGCTACGACCCCGCGCTCTATACGACCGAACGCCTCTGGGCCACCGCGCCCGACGGCACCGCCGTCCCCATCGCCCTCGTCTATAAGACCGAGCTCTTCCGCAAAGACGGCCAATCGCCCATGCTGCTCTACGGCTACGGCTCCTACGGCCTCAACATGGAAGCCACCTTCCACAGCGACCGCCTCAGCCTGCTCGACCGCGGCTTCGTCTATGCCATCGCCAACATCCGCGGCGGCAGCGAAATGGGCCGTCCCTGGTACGACCACGGCAAGTTCCTTGAAAAGAAGAACACCTTCACGGACTTCATCGCCGCCGCCGAGCACCTGATCGCGAACCAGTACACGAACCCGAAGAAGCTCGCCATTGAAGGGCGCAGCGCCGGCGGCATGTTGATCGGCGCTGTGCTGAACATGCGGCCCGACCTATTCGGCGCCGCCATGGCCGGGGTGCCGTTCGTCGACGTGTTGACCACGATGCTCGATGAGACGCTGCCGCTCACCGTCGGCGAATACGAGGAGTGGGGCGACCCCAACGACGAGACCTACTACCACTACATGAAGTCATACTCGCCCTACGACAACGTCACGGCGCAGGCCTATCCGCACCTGCTGGTGACGAGCGGCCTGAACGATCCGCGCGTGCAGTATTGGGAGCCGACGAAGTGGGTCGCCCGGCTGAACGAGCTCCGCACCAACGACAACCTGCTGTTGCTTAAGACCAACATGGGCGCCGGGCACTTCGGCAAGTCCGGCCGCTACGATGCCTTGCGCGAGACGGCGCTCTACTACGCCTTCTTCCTGTTAGCTCTACGGCAAACGGGCGCGGATTAGCTCCCGGCGGCTTTCCAGGCGCCGCCCCGCGGCGCCCGTCAACTGCCACGCCAGCGCCGCCGCCAACCCCAACACAACGAAACGAACCCACCACTGCCCGCTCGCCGCCGCGAACCCCGGCGCCAGGCAAAGGGCGAACGCGGCCAGCCCGTAGAACACCGAGCCGCCATCGCTGAACCGGTATGCCCGCATCGGGTACGGCGAATGGACACTCGTCCAGGCGCCCCAGCCGGCCAGCAGCAGCAGCAGGCTCAAGCACTCCACCACAATCGTCCCGCCCATCGCCCCACCCAGCCGCCAGAAGACCGCCAGGCTCACGAGCGCCATCGGCGCGCCCAGCAGCACCAGCAGTGACTGCGTCTTGCTGCGCACGATCTCGGCGCCTGTCATCGGCAGCAGCAGATACCGGTCAAACCCCGTGCCCTGGTCGGTGCCGAAGGCGTTCAGCGCCAGGTTCGAGTTGCTGAGCGCCAGCACGACCGGAACAATCCATGCCGCCTCGACGGCCATCTTCGGCTCCCGCACGGCGTAGGCCACGAACATCAGGGCGATGCCGCCGGCCATCATCGTGTCGAACAGGCGCACCGCCGCCCGGACGTCTTTCCGCAGCAGCGCCGGCCATCGCGACGGCCCGGCCGAAAGCCGCTTGCCGCGCTTCACCACCGGCCATTCGAAGAGCGCCAGTACCGCCACCAGCGGCGCCCACGGCGATACCCGCACTGAGACATAGAGCACCACCCAACTCAGCGGGTTCACGGCGACCTCCGTCAGCCGCACCAGCATCCGGTCTGCGCGCGTCAGCGGAAACTGCCCCGGCACGCCCTCCGGCCCCCAACTCAGCCCCAGCCAGGCCACGGCCAATCCGGCTACCACCCCCGGCATCGGCAACTGCGGCAGGTACGCCACCACCCGTTCGGCCAGGATCGCCGCCCCGAGCAGCAGCAGCACTTCGCCGGTAATCTCCGCGTTGCCCCGCCCCAGCAGCGTCCGCCAGCGGATCTTCACGAGGCTCAGCAGCAGCGGCCCTAGCCGAGCCACGTGAAGTCCTCCCCGGCCGGCCGCGGGATGTGTTCGAAATAGACGTCTTTGAGCGGCCGGTCGCCGGTCCGTCCGCTCGCCACCACCTTGCCGCCCGAAAGAATCGAGTACGTGCCGACTAACTTCTCGACCACATCCAGAATGTGCGAAGTAATGAACACCGCCGCGCCTTTGGCCGCCAGGCCGACGAGCAGCTCCCGCATGTTTTCGGCCGACGACGGGTCAATGCCTTCAAACGGCTCATCAAGAAAGAGCGTCTTCGGGTTATGCAGCAGCGCCAGGGCGAAGGCGGTCTTCTTCCGCATGCCGTAGGAGGCCTGGCCGGCTTCGGTATGCCGCTCGTCGAACAGGTCGAGATAGCGGAGCAACTGCCCGGCGCGCTGCTCGGTTTCGGCGGCCGTCAGGCCGTACAGCGGCCCGGCCAGCGTGAGATGCTCCCACAGCGTCAGCGCATCGAACAGCGCCAGGTCCTCCGGCAGCACCCCGATCGTCCGCTTCACCGCCACCGGGTCCGCCGCGAGCGAAATGCCATTGATCTCTACTGTTCCAGCTGTCGGGATCCGCAGCCCGGTGAGCATCTTCACGGTCGTCGACTTGCCCGAACCGTTCGGCCCCAGAAAGCCGTGGATACTGCCCGGCTCCACGGTCAGATCGACCCCCGCCACGGCCGTGAAGTCGCCAAACCGCTTCACCAATCCCGCCGCCCGGATGCTCATGCGAGGCTCCGCAGCGCCCGCCGCGTCACGTACTCGACGTTCCACCGCGCGCAGGTTTCGCGCACAAACTCCGGCCGCGTTTTGGCCGCATCGTTCATCCAGTTCGCCACGGAGTCCTGCACGTACTTGCTCGGGTCGCCGACGCAGCGGTCCAGCACCGGCAGCCCGAGCGCCGGGTTCTTCTTGAGCAGCGGAATGTGGGCGCACCAAACGCCCCGCGGCCGCGTCGCCTCGCTCGCAAAGCGCCGCAGATACGCTTCGCCCTTGGCCCACTCCGTCAGCAGGCCGATGGCCCGTTCAATCTCTGCCGCAATCGCCGGCCGCACCCCCAGCCACGCCCATTCGCGGACGCCGAAGTGCGCGTCCTGCGCCAGCGGCCGCACGGCCTCGAGGCGCTGTTCGAGCGTCCACCCCGGCTGCAGACCGGCGCGGAAAGCCGCCCAGCCGCGGACGGTATCGGACGGATGCCGCTCCAGGTCGCCGTCGAATGCCAGCAGCGCTTCGGCGGCCAGCGTCATCCGTTTGGTGATGCCCAAGCCGTGGTCGATGTCGGCGTCGACGCCCAGCGTCCGCAGCAGCGTCGTGAAGTCCACGGCCAACCCTTCGCCCAGCGTTGCCGACTCAATCTCGCCCCGGTTCAGTTGTCGCCGCAGTTCGGGCGGCACCTCCGCCGGGCTGCTGTAGGTCTGCCGGGCCATCAACAAACCGGCGCCGGATGGGGAAACGTGTCTTCGTTGTCGCGCGGGTCTTTGGAGTCCAGGCACTGCCAATCTTTCTCCACTAGCACCTCGACGGCCCCCGCCGTGCCCGCCATGCCCACCTGCTCCCCGCCGGCCCACGCCGCCACGGTCTCCTCCGGCACGGCCACCGCCAGCACGCCCTCGGCAAAGGTCACGCCCACGGTGGCCCCGCCGGGGGCCAGCCGGTAGACCAGCGCCTGACCGGGCAGTTCGCAGCGGCCTTCCACCGCTTCGCCGGCCGCCAGCGCCGCCACCTCTCCCTGTTTCACCCGCAGGCGCAATGCGTTGCCATGGATCCGAAGCTTCATCAGCCTTTATTATAGAGTTGTGCCCATCTACGAATACCGCTGCCCGCACTGTGACGCCCGCTTCGAGCGGATTCGCCGCATGGCGGACGCCGATGCCCCGCTTCCCTGCCCCCAGTGCGGCGCCCCGCAGACGGAGCGGCAACTGTCCTGTTTCGCCGCCGGCGGCGGGTGCAACGCTCCGGCCGGCTCCGGCTTTTCGTGAGCGAACTAATCCGGCGCCCGGTGGGCGTCTCACTTTTCCTTTTACGCGTGATCGGATTGGCGTTTGCCCTGCGCCTATCTGAGTATGGAAACGCTAACCCTCGACCAGCAGATTACTGAACTTCTCGCGGCCACGCCCTCGCCGGTGCGTCCGGCTCTCCGGCTCGTGAGCGGCCGCCCCATCGTTCTCGTCGCCAACTCGTTCGCCGCCGAAGACGAAATCGACCATCTGCTGACGCTCGCTCAAGGGGATGCCGATCTGCTCGTCGAAGGCGATGCGGTGTTGGCCTCGCTCGCCGCGGCCATCGAAGAAGCCTTCGGCATTGCCAATCTGCGCGGGGCGACCATGCAGTTCCGCACGGGCGGCCTGCCCGATCCGGCGTCCGCCACCGAAGGCCCGCAACTGCTGGCGACGGCGACGCTGTTCCTGGAAACCGCTCCCGGCGGCGCCCTGCATTTCCCCGGTGCGCCGGAGGGTCCCTTGTCCGTCAAGGCGGTGCGCGGCCGACTGGTTCTCTGCTTCAATCGGCGGCTGGACGGGACGGAGGAGCCGGCGGCGGAGCCGGTCGGCGCTGGCGTTCGCGCGAGCCTCACCGTGCGCATCTATAACTATCTCAACGCGCTGGCCGGTTAATCCCATGCTCCGCACACTACCTCCATGGGTGCCCACGGCCTGCCTCGCGTTGTTGATGCTCTCCGCCGTGCTGGCGGTGCTCTGGGTCAATCTACGGTAACTACCCGGAAGACAGAGTCGGCCAACTCCTCTCCCTTGGTTCAGCTCGCACGGTGCCTCCTTGAGTCTGCCTGGCCTTGTTGGCCGTGCTCTGGTTCAATCTACGGTAACCATCCGGAAGACATATTCAGCCTAGCCTTCTACTTGGAACGAGCCACCAGCTCCCGCCGGCCTGCGCACAACTGTCCTGGCGCGCAGGCTGGTTCAGCTCGCACGGTGCCTCCTTGAGTCTGCCTGGCCTTGTTGGCCGTGCTCTGGTTCAATCTACGGTAACCAGCCGGAAGACATATTCAGCCAAGCCTTCTACTTGGAACGA
>JAIXQP010000031.1 GCA_027485675.1 Terriglobales bacterium
AACCGGCACCTCGGCGGCACAAGGGCAACCTCAACTCCAGACCACAGAAATCACCGCCACAAGTCCTTTGCTATCAATTCAGACCCAACCGGTCTCCGGCTAATTTGGACACCAGTGGTGTGCGCGAAGCGAAGGTTCCTGTTGCGATTCGGACTTCGGCGGCGGATTCGTCGCCGCGCGAGAGGGACCTACCAAGATTGAATCGCTGGCAGGGGCTGCGGAGAGACGCTATGACGACTGCTTTTCGATTGCTTCGGCAATCAGAGGCGCGAAGTATCGCAATCCGTCCAACGTAACAAGACCTTCACGATAGGCCTCGTACCAATTTTGGCGCCACCGAATCATGGCTTCTCCGTCTTGTAGCTTCAGCCGTTCGAGAGTGTATTCCGCCTTCGCCTTCAGTTCTGGGGGTACCGCGTCGGTTGCTCGCAGTTGCAGCGATGGCAGGATGATTTCGAACCATCCAGGACCCACTTGGTACGGATCCAGAACCTTGTCGTCCAGGTCCCTCTTTGACGAATTGATCGGCCCTGAGACGAATCGATAGTTGTGCCATTCGTAGGCAAGATGCCGAAAATTCTTGACGCCACGGTAGTGGTCTACAGTACCTGTAGGGTCGTGCATGCCAGCATAACCGCAGCGACGGCTGAAGCCGTCGGCGAGATGATGTTTGAATGGTGACCACAGATCTGGGACCCGCTTCGGCTTAGGATGCTTCGCCAGCCACTGGTTCCCTGGGATTGTGACTTTTGCCTCGAAATCCGCCGGCAGTGGTACGCCATTAACTGGGATCATGTTTTTCTTCCCTTTAGGTCATTGAGTGAAGTGGTATTCACAATCCATCGAGGCCAAAATCTGTCACCTGGAGCCAGCAGCCTTTGCAGGCGACCGTGGATTTCTTCTTTGGTATCGAGGCCATGCGGCAAATCTGGTTTTCCCAGCATGAAGGCCTCGGCGGCTTCGATGGCTTGTTCGGCCTGGAGAGAGCGAGCCTGTTCCAGGCCGAAGGTTTCCGACACGAGCCAGTTGGTCGCGTCGCCGTGGGTGGCCCAGCCGCCCTGGTCCGCGATGACTTGGCCATCGCACTCGGTCAGGTGAATGAGATCGTCTTTACTCGAATCGAAGTAGGGTTCGAGGGAGGCCGCGATGAGCGGGGCGTGGGTGGCCAGGAGGAGTTGCGGATCCCGGCCAGCGTCGCCGCGAAGGACACATAGCGCCGCCAGGAGACTGGGAATGATGGTGCGCTGCCAGCGGGGGTGCAGGTGGGTCTCGGGCTCGTCAAACAGGATAACGAAACGGTCCTCCGGCTTTCGGCCCAAGAGTTCCGCGGCCATGCGGTGTTCGTGCCAAGCCCAGACCATAAGATAGGCCAAGGCAAGAATGCGGCGGATGCCAGCCGAGGCCAGCGCGACCGGAACGGATTGGCCACCAACCAGCAGGGTGGGCCGGTCACGGCCTTCGCCTAGGAAGACGCGCCGGGGCGGGCCGACCCGGATTGGTTCGCCCTGCGGCGAGAGCTTTTCGAGCACGGCTTCAAGGGCCTGAAATTGGGGCTTGCGGCCTTCCTGCCAACTGACCCAATCCCGTTCCAAGCCTTCGCAAATACGCAGTGGCTTGGAGTCCGAGGTAGGAGAGGGCAGGTCCAGACCATCCCAGACGTCGGCGGCTTGGAAGTGGAAGGCGTCAGGGCGGGCAGGATCGCGACGCCAGAGGTTGCGAACCGGATCCCATATCGAGAAGCCGCCATCGACGCGAGCGTAGATGACGATTCCTGCATTCGTAAACCCTTCATGGACCGGCAGCCAGGACTGCTCTTCGCGGCTGAACTGAAACAGGACGGGGGGGACCGTGCCATCCCGACCCCGAACGCCATACTCGATGGTGGCTAACTGCGAGGGATTGGGCGGGAGCGCGGGCAGACCGACCCAAGTGCGCGTGAGAGCCCACCATGACAAATCGAGCAAGAATGACTTGCCGAGTCCGTTGTCGCCGGCGATCACATTGATTCGCACTGCCCAATCGACGCGCAGGTCCGGGGCGAGGCCAACATTCTTCAGATGCAGATAATCCAGCATGAGGAGGGGATGCCCTTAGTGTAAGCCGCTAGTCGGAGGGGTGGAAATCGCTTGGCCATCGGAAGGAGTCCGGCGGCGGGAATGTGGGGTGAGCAAGCGCAATACGGCCTGAGCGGTGGCGGCGTCGCCGGACTGCCGACACTCTTTTGCGGCTTGCCGCAATGCCCGGCGGAAGGCGGGGTCGCGGCGGACGCGGGCGGCAATGATTTCGTGAAAGGAGTAGGTTAGGGTGTTGGACTTGGGCGGCATGGCAGATCGCTACGTGAGTGGGCGGAGACGGGCCCGGGAGTTTGGAGGAGCGGAGAGAGCGTTGTCGGCCAATTGACCGAAGCGGGCCCAGCGCTCTCGTGTTGCGGCAACCATAGAGCCGGGCGCGTGTTCCGGTTTGCGGGCTCGCTGGACAACGTCTTCGGGAGGCTGGTCGGATTTCGCCATCCTCTTCAGAATAGCTTTGGCAACATGGGATCGGGAGGCGGGCAGAGTACACTGGCGAATATGGAGCTGGCAGAACGGATCGTTAGGGATCCTGGCATTCTTGGGGGGAAACCGGTGATTCGGGGGACCCGGCTGGCCATCGAGTTCCTGCTGGAGTTGCTGGAGGCGGGAGTATCCGAGCAGGAGCTTTTGGTGAACTATCCGGGTTTAACGCCGATGGATCTAGAGGCGTGCCGATCGACGCAGCGGGGCTGACGGCTCCGGATCGATAGCGGAATCAGGAGACAGCTGGAGCCGCCGATGTGGAGTTTTCGGCAAGGTAAACCTCTATTGGACTTGGCCGCTCAGAAATGGCGGCCTTTTCGGTGACCTTTAATGACGGCTCTGTGGGGTGTCCCCCGAGGCGGGAAGGGGCCCACTTCCTGGCTCGGGGCTCTCTGTTGCTGGAAATGCGATGATGAGAAGTATGGTTCACGCTAGCGTCTTGACGGAGGAGTTTGCCAAGGCCGCCGCCGACGCTGGATGTCGGGCCCGCCGGGCGGGGCTCGCCGCTGGTCAACCGGTGGTATTTCTGGACGCGGCGGGCCGGTACGTCGAAGAGTGGCCGGACGGAAGGTGCTTCGAGGTTCGGTTGGATGCGTCGCAACCGCGCGAGTCGCACCGGGTGGTGGTGCGCGAACTCCTCTCGAACGTAACCAAGAGTGCCTAGTCATACTTTGGTGGCGGGCTTTGATGGCGGGGCGAAACGGTTCCGGGAAGAGCACCCTGACCGCTGCGATCTCCTTCGATGGCGCTGCCGGAGTGGTTGATCCAGACGCCATCGCGGCGGGGCTGGACCCTGCGCGACCGTCTCGCGTTGCATTTGCCGCCGCGCGGCAGGCCATCCTGCGCAGCCGGAGATTCCTGGACCGCCGGGAAAGCTGTGTTTTGGAGAGCACTCTGGCGGGTCATGGCGCACTCTCGCTGCTGCGAGAAGTTCGCAAAGCGGGATACCGGACCCTGGTGGTTTATGTAGCTTTGGGCGACCCGGAGTTGCACATCGAACGGGTCCGGCTTCGGGTGACGCAAGGGGGCCATGACATCCCGGCTGCGGACATTCGGCGGCGATACACGCGCAGCCTACGGCATGCTCCCGAAGCGATGCGGCTGGCCGATGAGGCTATTGTGTTGGACAATTCCGGACCGCGTCCGGAACGGATGCTCCTGTTGCAGGCCGGACGGATGGTGTGGCGGGCGGAGTCGCTTCCGGCGTGGGTGCTCCATCTCGCTGAGGAATTCGATTAGTTCCGTTCTCTCTGCACTGGGCCGGCGAGTACAATTTGCGCTCGTCAGTCTGCGCCAGGCAAGGTTTTCGGGAGCGACCGTGACTTATGCTGTGGAGGCGCGGAACTGCCGATTGACGAACTGGCCGACGGTCCGGGTGCCGTCGGCATCGATGCGCTGAAGAAGGTTTGGGCTTCCGGGAACGGCTTGGAAGTGCGGATAGGGTTGTTACGCAAGGACGGCTTGTAGACGCTCGCGGCCTGCGGGGGTGTCGATGGCCTCCAGGCACGCGGAGAGGGAGTTGGGCTGCCGGGCGATGGATGGTTCGAGTGGCTCGCGGGAGGCGCGAGCGTTGAGCGGGAGTTTATCCGGGAGGTTGACTGTCTCGCTCATTTTCACACGGTAACACGCGGCAACTGCAGGGGTGTCATTGGGGTTCGCAGCGGGCTGGACGCATGATGTTCGCGGGCGCAGGTGCTGGTGCCTGAAGATCCGGTTATCGAGGGTCGGGCTTTGCGTGCAGCTCGATCCAGCGGAGCAATTGCGGCAGATCCGCCGTGATCATCTTCCAAACCTCGTCGAGATCCACGCCCTCGTAGAAATGGATGAGTTTGTCCCGGGTGCCCGCGATCAGCTTCCAAGGAATTTCCGGATGCGCTTGCCGGAAATCTGGCGACAAGCGTTTGACCGCCTCCCCGATGACCATGAGCTGATGGATGGCGGCGGATTGGGACTTGGCATCTTCAACGAAGCCGGCGCGGGCGGGCCCGGCAAACTCGATGGCCAGCCGGGCGGCCTTCAGAATGTCTAACAGGTGCGCTTCATCGCGCGACAAAGTAGGGCTCCGCGGATTCCAGAATGGCCTTGCGGCGAATCCAGTTGGAGCTGCGCTCAATCGCCTTCTGGGATACTAAGTCGACGGGGCGGCCGGCGAGTTCGGCGAGTTCGCTCTCCATGGCCACGTGATCCAGCAGACTCCAATCGGCTTCCGGGGTGAAGGTGACGAGGAGGTCCAGGTCACTGTCCGGACGGAAGTCGTCCCGCAGGGCGGAGCCGAAGAGGCGCAATTCGGCGATCTTCCACTTTGCGCAGAACTCGCTGAGGCGCTGGGGCGGAATGAGGATCTCGGATCGCATGGGACGCTCTCTTTTGAAGGATAGCTCGTTCGCAGCGAGGCCGGCGGCCTGGGGCGTTTTCGGCCGCTAACGGCCGGGCATGGGCATGGCGACGCTGCGCTGCCAGTACTGCTCGAAGAGGCCGCGCATCGCTTCGCCTAAACCGTTGTGGTCAAAGACAACCGCGGTCCAGGTGGGTTTGGTGATCACCGGATCGAGAAGGGCGAGGAGGCCTCGGCGACCGTCGCAGAGGGTTAGCTTCAGGGGCAGGGAGGGGACCTGGTGGACCTCGACGCCGGCCTCCATGAACTCGATGAGGCGGCGGCGGTGGATGTCGTCTAACGTGCCCATTTCAATGAGCAGGCGGCAGCGGACCCCGCGGGAGAGCGCTTCGCGGACCATCTGGTCGTCGACCGGGTCGATGGCGTAGGGCGGGCGGGAGAATTCGCAGTACTCGGTCTGCACCTCGCCCATCATGCGGCGGTACTCGGTGGCCGTCTGGAGGGGCTCGGAGACGATGCGGAGGAAATCGAGCGTGCCGCGGCCGCCCTGACCTTCGGAGTAGGAGGTGTTCAGGTCCTCGACGAGGTCCGTGGCGTGGCGGGACTGCTCCGTGAGCTCCTGCTGGAGCGCCTGGGCGCGGCGGGCGAAGTAGCTGGGGATCGCGAGCGAGGGCTCGACGGCGGAGAAGAGCTTGGTGCGCTCCTGGACGACCTGGGCAAAGCCCTTCTCGACGAGGGAGTCGAGGACTTCGTAGATCTTCTGACGCGGGACGTGGGCGCGGGCGGCGAGTTCGAGAGCTTTAAAGCGGGGATGACCGACGAGGACCAGGTAGGAACGGGCTTCGTATGCGTTTAACCCTATTTGTTGCAACCGTTTCCAGAATCTCGCGTATTCCGCATCCGGCAATTCATTTGGCATCGACCTTTCCACATTATCAAACTATTCCCGGCCCCGGTGAGGTTTCGTGCATCAATAGGAGATATGAATCAGCTACCGGCCACGTTGGGCGAATTGAAACAGAGCGAGTGGGTGCGGCGGTGCTCGCCGGACCGCAGCGTGAAAGACGAAATGCGGGAAAACCTGATCGCCAAGATCCGGGCCGGCGAGAAGCTGTTTCCCGGCGTGGTGGGCTACGAGGATACCGTCGTGCCGCAGGTGGTGAACGCCGTTTTGGCGAAGCACAATTTTATCTTGTTGGGGACGCGGGGACAGGCGAAGACACGGCTGATTCGCATGCTGACGACGCTGCTGGATGAGTGGATGCCGTACGTGGCGGGGAGCGAAATTCGGGATAATCCGCTGGCTCCGCTGTCGCTGTTTGGGAAAGAGCAGGTGGCGGCGCTGGGCGAAGCAACTCCCGTGGCTTGGATGCACCGGGAGGAGCGGTACGTGGAGAAGCTGGCGACACCGGACGTGACGATTGCGGACATGATCGGGGATATTGATCCGATTAAGGCGGCGAAGCTGGGGCGGGAGATGGGGAGCGAGCTGACGGTGCATTATGGGTTGCTGCCGCGGGCGAACCGGGGGATCTTCGCGATTAACGAGCTGCCGGATTTGGCGGGGAAGATTCAGGTGGGGCTGTTCAACATCATGCAGGAGGGGGATATTCAGATTAAGGGGTATCCGGTGCGGCTGCCGCTGGATGTGGTGCTGCTGTTTACGGCGAACCCGGAGGATTATACGGCGCGCGGGAAGATTATCACGCCGTTGAAGGACCGGATTGGGAGCGAGATTCGGACGCACTATCCGCACACGATGGAGCAGGGCATGGAGATTACGGCGCAGGAGGCGTGGACGAGGCGGCAGGGGGGCCTGGCGCTGACGGTGCCGCGGTTTATTCGGGAGACGGTGGAGGCGGTGGCGTTTCTGGCGCGGGAGGATAAACGGATTGATAAGCGGAGCGGGGTTTCGCAAAGGTTGCCGATTTCGGTGATGGAGAGTGTGATTTCGAACGCGGAGCGGCGGGCGCTGGTGGGCATGGAGGTGGAGGCGGTGCCGCGGGTGGTGGATTTGTACGCGGCGCTGCCTTCGATGACGGGGAAGATGGAGCTGGAGTACGAGGGGGAGTTGAAGGGCGGGGAGGCGGTGGCGCGGGAGCTGATTAAGGCCGCGGTGGGGCGGGTGTTTACGCATTATTTTGATGGCGTGAACGTGGGGATGATTGTGAAGTACTTTGAGCGGGGCGGGGCGTTGAAGGTGGACGAGGGGACGTCGCCGGCGGATATGTTGCTGGCGATGATGCCGGTGGAGGGGTTGATGGAGAAGACGGCGGCGTTGGGGATTGGGGTGGGGGAGAGCGACGCGATGCGGGCGGCGGCGGCGGAGTTTGTGTTGGAGGGGTTGTACGCGCACCGGCGGATTAGCCGGAGTGAGGAGTTGGGGTTTATGGGCGAGGAGCGGCGGACGGGACGGGGCGAGGCGGAGACGGAGGAGAACCCGCAGCCGCGGAAGAAGCGGCAGCAGTTCAATTAGCTTATGCGCAGCATACGGTATTCGAAATTTACGGAAGAGGACTTTGGCCTGACGGCGGAGGACCTGATGAAGGCGCTGGCGGATTTCTTTCTGCAGAGCGGGTTTCAGGATCCGTACGGGCAGTTTCCGTTTGATGAGAATTCGCTGGAGGCGTTGAAGGAGGCGGTGCGGCGGGCGCTATTGAGCGGGGAGCTGGTGCCGCTGGAGGAGCTGCAGAAGCTATCGGAAGAGCAGTTTGAGGAGCTGGTGGAGCGGCTGGTGGAGAAGCTGCAGACGGAGGGGTACGTGACGGAGCCGCCGGCGGGGCCGGGGCGGGAGGGGGAGCGGCAGGAGATCCGCGTGGAGGCGACAGACAAGGCGCTGGATTTTTTGGGGTATAAGACGTTAAAAGATTTGATGGGGTCGCTCGGGAAGGCTAGTTTTGGGGCGCATGATACGCGGGAGTTGTCGACGGGGGTGGAGACGAGCGGGTCGAGTAAGTTGTATGAGTTTGGGGATACGTTGAATTTGGACGTGAATGCGACGTTGTTTCATGCGATGCAGCGGGAGGGCGTGAAGGTGCCGCTGGGGTTGGAGTATGAAGACCTGCATGTGCACCAGAGCGAGTACCAGAGCAGTTGCGCGACGGTGTTGATGCTGGATTGTTCGCACTCGATGATTTTGTACGGGGAGGACCGGTTTACGCCGGCGAAGCGGGTGGCGCTGGCGCTGGCGCATTTGATTAAGACGCAGTATCCGGGGGATTCGCTGCGGTGTGTGTTGTTTCATGATTCGGCGGAGGAGTTACGGCTGCAGGATCTGGCGCGGGTGCAGGTGGGACCGTACTATACGAATACGCGGGATGGTCTGATTCTGGCGCAGAAACTGCTGCAGCAGGAGAAGAAGGACATGAAGCAGATCATCATGATTACGGACGGGAAGCCTTCGGCGTTGACGCTGGAGGACGGGCAGATTTATAAGAATCCGTTTGGGTTGGATCCGTTGGTGATTACGCGGACGTTAGAGGAGGTGAGCCGGTGTAAGCGGGCGGGGATTCTGATTAATACGTTTATGCTGGCGCAGGATTACGGGTTGATCAGTTTCGTGAAGAAGATTAGTGAGATGTGCAAGGGGAAGGCTTATTTTACGCGGCCGGAGACGCTGGGGCAGTACTTACTGATGGACTATATGACGCGGAAGAGCAAGATGGTGCATTAGGGGGCGAGGAGGGCGGCGATTTGCTTCCAATCGAGGGCTTGCCAGATGGGGACGTGGCGGTAGCAGCCCTGGGGTGGGGCGAGGGATTGGGCGGGTAGGCGGCGGGGGAGGAGTTGGTCGTCCTGGACGTCGAAGCAGCGGCCGAATTGGCTGACGACGAGGATTTGGGGGAGGTGGCGGGGGAGTTTGGGGTCGAAGTAGGCGAAGTTTTGCATGACGAGAGGTTGGCAGTCGGGGCTGCTGCCGAGGGGTAGGATGCGGCCGCGGAGGGCGTAGCGGCCCTGTTCCTGGGGGGCGGGGAGGAAGCAGGCGGGGGCGGCGGCTTCGGCGGGGGTGAGGGCGGCGAGGCGCTGTTGGGCGTCGGCGTGGGCGGCGAGGGGGTGCCAGTACCAGTTGCCGGAGGGGTCGCGTTGGGGGTTGGCGTCCTGGCGGGCTTTGTCGCGGTTGTAGGCGAGTTCGCGTTCCATGTTTTGGAGGCGGTTGCTGTAGCGTTGGGGGTTGGTGGAGCGGAGGGGACCGGACTGCTTTTCGAAGTGGTCGCGCATGGCTTGTTCGTAGGCGGGGGTGAGGGTTTCGGCCTCTTTGGCTTTGAGGGAGGCGAGGCGTTGTTCGGCGGTGGTTTTGTCCTTTAGCAGTTCGGGGAGGGCGGCGCGGAGGGCGCGGCCGTAGGGGACGGGGGCGTAGGGGTCGCGGCCGGGGCGGGTGATGACGAGTTCCTGGGCGTCGAGGACGGGGTAGCCGCCGAAGGCGGTGCGGGCGCTGGGGCGGGTGAAGAAGGGGATGGGGGCGCGGTCGCCGGCTTTTTCCTGAGCGATGATGGATTGTTTTTGAGGACCGGGGAGGCGGTTGAAGAGGAAGTAGATGCCTTCGGTTTCGCCGCCGGTGACCTGGACGTACTTCCCGTTGCGGAGGTCGTCGGCGAGATAGAAGGGATAGAAACCGGCTTCAAAGTGGATGGGGAGGGCGTTGGGGGTGAGGGGCGGGGGGAGGTCGTAGGGGTTGGCGAGATAGTAGGCGCGTGGTTCTTTCATGAACCAACCGCGGAGGCTGGAGCCTTCGGGGGTGGCGCGGAGGAGGGCGGAGAGTTGGTTGAGGGTTTGGTTCATGGCCTGGAGGGCGGCGGGGGTGACGGCGGGGAAGCCAGGGCGGGGGCGGAGGGGGGTGACGGTCCAGGGGCCCTGGCGTTTCCAGACATAGCGGCCGGACTTATTCGGGTAAGCGACGAGGCCTTCGGGGTCGCTGGGATCGTAGGGTGGGTTAGTGGGGGGCGGGACGGTTTGGGCGAGGGCGGTTAGTGACCCGAGGAATAAGACGAGATAGTAGATCACATGACTTAGTTTATCGGATGAGTTGGCGGTATTTGCGGAGGAGTTCGTAGAGGACGATGCCGCCGGCGGTGGCGACGTTAAGGGAGTGTTTGACGCCGAGCATGGGGAGGCGGACGTGGACGTCGGCGCGGGCGGAGAGGGCGGGTTGGATGCCGTCGACTTCGTGGCCAAAGATGACGCAGACGGGGAAACGGGGCTGCCAGTCAAAGAGATCGACGGCGCGGGGGGTGGTTTCGATGGCGGCGATTTCGGTGTTTTCGGGGAGGAGGTCGAGGGGGTTGGCGGCGTAACGCCAGGGGACGGTGAGTTCGGCGCCGAGGGCGGTTTTCGCGATTTGTTTGGGGTTGCGCTCGGGGGTGGAGGCGATGCCGGCGAGGAGGATGGCCTCAGCAGCACAGGCGTCGGCCGTGCGGAAGAAACTGCCGATGTTGTACATGCTGCGGACGTTATCGAGAAGGACCGTCACCGGGAGGCGCGTGATGCCGTCGTAGGCGGCGGAGAGGGGGGTGGCGGCGAAGGGGAGACGGTCCACTCGGGGTTACTTCTTCAGCAGGTCGCGGATTTCGGTGAGGAGCTTGACGTCGTCCGGGATGGCCGGGGCGGCGGGAGCGGGGGCGGGGGCGGGTGGGCGCTTGGTGGCGTTGACGGCTTTGACGAGGAGGAAGACGCAGAAGGCGAGGAGGACGAAGTTGATGACGACGGTGAGGAAGCTGCCGTAGGCGAGCGTGGCGGCGCCGGCTTTCTTGGCTTCGGCGAGGCTGGCGTAAGTCTTGCCGTCGAGGGCGGTGAAGTAGTTCGAGAAGTCGAGACCACCGGTGGCCGCGCCGATGACGGGCATGATGAGGTCGCCGACGAGAGAGTCGACAATTTTCCCGAAGGCTCCGCCGATGATCACGCCGACGGCGAGATCCATGACATTGCCCTTGTTAATGAACTCTTTAAATTCTGAAACCATTCCCATGGTTAGTACTCCTATTGGTCCGCAAATGGACGGTTGTAGATTGAGAATCTCGTGAACTCGCGGAAGCCGAGGCGATCGTACAGTTTTCGGCCAGCGGGAGACGATTGTAACACCGATTGAGGACAGTCGAGATTTGTTGCATTGTACTGAGCGGCGTGGCGCATTAATTTTTCCCCATAGCCGCGACCCTGGTAGTGGGGGAGGGTGCCGACGGAGTAGAAGCCGGCGACGCCGTGGGCGGCGGTGACCATGGCGCAGGAGACGGGTTCTTCGAAGCGGTAGACGAGCCAGCCGTAGGTGGGGGGGCGCCAGGCGGCGGGGTCGGCGTAGATGCGCTGGCAGAGGGGGAAGGCGACGTGGAAGATGACGGAGACGAGATGGGCGAAGGTGAGGGCGTCGTGGGCGGTGAGGACGGGGCGGACGGTGAGTCCGGGGGTGAGGGCGTGGCGGGGGGCGGGGAAGGGTCCGGCGAGGAGGCCGGGGGCGGACTGTTGGAAGCGGTAGCGGTATTGGTGGAAGAGGGCGGGGTCGGGTTGGGGGGCGAGTTGTTCGCAGAGCCAGAGGGCGGAGCCGGTGGCGAGTTGGTCGTAGTGGGTGGTGAGGTGATGGAGGACGGTGGGGAGGTGGGTGGCGGGTGCGGTGAGGGAGGCGATGTTGAAGGCGGTGGAGTCGGCGCCGGAGTAGATGGCGAGGGCGCCGGGGAGGGAGGCGGCGTGGCCGGAGTGGGCGTAGAAGTGGGAGGCGAGGCGGTGGTTGGCCTCGATGAGAGAGTAGGGCGGGGGGCCCGAGGGGGGCATGGGGGGATTATGTCACTAGTTGGGGGGCGGCATCCATTGGGCGAGGGTGGCGAGGAGGGTTTCGGCGACGATGGGCTTGCTGAGGTACGCGTTCATGCCGGCGGCGAGGCACTCTTCGCGGTCGCCGCCCATGGAGCTGGCGGTGAGGGCGACGATGGGGATGCGTTGCAGGGGACCGTCGAGGAGGCGGATGCGGCGGGCGGCGTCGATGCCGGACAGGCCGGGCATCTGGACGTCCATGAGGATGAGGTCGACGGGTTGGGTGAGGAGGAGGGCGAGGCAGGATTCGGCGTCTTCGGCGAGGTGGACGCGGCAGCCGGAGCGTTCGAGGAGGCGCTGGGCGACGAGGCGGTTGACGGGGTTATCTTCGACGAGGAGGACGGATCGGCCGTCGAAGCGGGGGAGGGGGGGCGGGGGCAGGGCGGCGTCCGGGGTGGGGGCGGGCGGGTAAGGGAACGGGATTTCGAGCCAGAAGGTGCTGCCTTGGCCGGGGGTGCTGCGGCCGCCGATCTGGCCGCCCATGGCTTGGACGAGCTCTTTCGAGATGGCGAGGCCGAGGCCGGCGCCGCCGAACCGGCGGGTGGCGGTGGCATCGGCCTGGACGAAGGGCTGGAAGATGCGCTGCATCTCCTCGACCGGGATGCCGATGCCGGTATCGTGGACGGCGAAGCGGACGGTGGCGGTGTGTTCGTCGCGGGCGAGTTGGACGGCTTCGAGGCGGACGGAGCCTTGCTGAGTGAATTTGAGGGCGTTGCCGGTGAGATTGATGAGAATCTGGCGGAGGCGGTCGGCGTCGCCGGTGAGGAGGGCGGGGAGGGCGGGGTCAATGCTGTAGTCGAGGGAGAGGCCGGCGGCTTGGGCGGCGGGGCGGAAGGTCTGGGCGATGCGGGGGAGGACGTCGTGGAGGGAGAAGGGTTGGGCGGCGAGACGGAGGTGGCCGGCTTCGATTTGGGAGAGGTCGAGGATGTCGTTGAGGAGGGTGAGGAGGGAGCGGGCGGAGGTGGTGGCGAGGGAGACGTATTCTTTCTGTTGGGGATCGAGGGGGGTGGACTGGAGGACCTGGAGGAGGCCGAGGACACCGTTCATGGGGGTGCGGAGTTCGTGGCTGGTGTTGGCGAGGAAGCGGCCTTTGAGGGCGTCGGCATCCTTAGCCTTTTGGAGGGCGACTTCGAGGGCGGCCTGGACTTTGCGGCGGCGGACGATACTGACGACGAGGGCGGAGATGACGAGGAGTTGGAGCAATGCGAAGGCGGCGCCGCCGAGGATCCAGGGGCGGTAGGCGTACCAGAAGGAGGGGGGACGATTGAGGACCTCGGCGCCGGGGGGCAGTTGGCTTTCGGCGATGCCCCAGCGTTGGAGTTCGCGGTAGTCGAAGAGGAGATGGAAGCCGCCGGAGAGGCGGACGGGGAGGGAGGCGGGTGGGACGCGGTTGAGGACCTGGAGGGCGAGTGCGGCGGTTTGGCGGCCGTGTTCGAAGCCGAGGTTGGAGGTACCGACGAGGAAGCCGTTGCCGGGGCGGCTGACATAGGCGCCGACGACGGGGACGGGGGAGGCGCGGGCGAGGGCTTGTTCGCCGGCGGCGGGGCCGACGTAACGAGCGGCGTCGTGGCGGAAGGGGGTGAGGAAAAAGATACTGTCGGGGGGTATCTTCGTTACTGCCTGGGTGATGGCGTCGATGGTGAGCTGGTGGCCGTCGAGTAAGTGGAATTGGAGGCCGGGGTAGCGTTCGGTGGCGGAGCGGAGGAGGTTAGTCATGGAGGCGCCGAACTGGCTGTTGTCGGCGACGAAGTAGAGATGGCGGGCCTGGGGGCGGAGATGGATGGCAACGCGAACGAGTTTATCGGCTTCGACGGTTTCGATGAGGCCGGTGAAGCGGGAGCGGGGCAGGGAGAGGTGGGCGGGGATTTCGCTCAAGCCGCAGAAGACGACGGGCGGGGCGCCGAAGAGAGCGCGGCCGTGGGTGGCGATGAAGTCGAGGGCTTCGTCGTCGGAGGCGATGATGAGATCGAAGTTGCGATTGGCGTGGGTTTGGGCGAGGCGATCGCGGAAGCTGGCGGCGTTGGCGGGATAGTCGTTGCGGCGGGCGTCGAGGAACTCGAACCAGAGCTGGTAGTCGCCGGCGTCTTCGAAGGTGGTGCGGAGGGCGCGGGAGAGTTCGTCGGTCCAATCGTAGCCGACGCGGTAGGAATGGAGGACGAGAATGTTTCTGGGGGCGGCGAGGGTTACCGCGGCAAAGAGCAATGCGGCGGCGGCAAGTCGATTCATCTGTGCCACGCCTTGGAGTACTGTATCGGCAAGAGAACGGCGACCTATGGGCCGATGGAATGAATGCCCGTATTGTTACACATTGGCGTGCGAAGCGAGGTCTACCAGGCGTGGCGGGCGAGGACTTCCGGGGGGCCGGGGATCATCGCCTTCACCCGGGTGCGGAGGACGATTTGGAGGTTCTGGTTCTCCCATCCCGGGGGAAAGCCGCTTAAGGCATCGTTCATCCAGGCCTCGTCGGCCACGACGGTGGCGGCCGCTTCCGTTCCGTACGGGGTGAAGCCTCCGGCGATGATTTGGGTGCGTCCGGTTTTGTCATCCCGGATGCGGGCGATGATGGCGAAATCCTCTTCGTTCTTCAGGGTCGGCCAGCCGCCCGGGATCCGCCAACGGGAGTCATCCGGCGCCGCTTCGTCGTACACATGATGGCCGCCTTTGCTCCGCAGTTGAAAGCGCGTCGAGCGGAAGGCTTCTACCGTCCAGGGATTCGAGAAGTAGGCAATTAAGATGGCGTCGCCTTCCTTGACGTCGGAATAGTTGATATCCGAAACGCCGCGGACCCGGAACGGCTTTCCGGCCGCGCCGAGCAGCCGCATGACCTGCGCGAGTCCAATGACATCTCCGGCGGGGACGGTGCCGCGGGCAATCGGCTGCACTCGGCCTAAGAATGCGTCACAACCGGCGGGGGTTTTGCAGGCTTCGAGGCCGCGGCTGCGGAATTCGGCGATATTGACCGCGGAGTGCACCCCGTCGACCAACCCGAGGCCGACGAGGACCGAAGCGCGGTTATCGAGGATGGGTGACCAGAACTGGGCGAACGGCGTAGGCCGGGCGAGGTAAACCGCTCCGGCAAGGCCGAGAATCAATGCTGCCAAGGCGGCGGCGTAGGGCCAGCGGCGGGGCGGGAGGGACGGGGCGGCGCTGGCCGGCGCAGCCGGTGAGACAGCGGGCGCCTCCGGCGGGGCGACGATCGCCGTTTCGACCTTTTGCCGGAATTCGGCGACGTAGGCACCGGGCGGTACGTCGATGCGTAGGCCCTCCACGGCGCCATAGCAGTCATAGTAATGAGCGAGGCGCTTGCGGACTTCGACCGCGGCGACGCGGACGACGGCGTCTTCGGCAGTGCCATAGTCCGCGCTGCGGCCGAAGAGTTCGACGCCGACACTCCGCTCGCGCAGGTGATCCCAACGCTCGGCTAAGGTGAGTTCGACGATGTGGCGGAGGAGGCTGGCACAGCGCTTACTTTGCCGGAAGGAGGGGCTTTCGAGAATCCGCTGGAGTTCCCGGAGCACCAGATCTTTGTCGATTGGGAGGACGGAAGGGGAACCACCGACGGACATGATCTCGACGAATATATCACTTGTGTTCATAGACTTCCAGGGGATCTTAACCGGTTAAGAGCCGTACTGCGCCCAGGCGGGGGGAGCGATTTTCCCTAAGCTGCGAGGACAAGGTGGATTCCCGAGTGAAACTTCGTATCTTTTTGTTGACCATGTTGATCATCCTGCCTCTGTTGGCGCAGATTCGGTCCTCCCGCATTACGGGGAGTGTGACGGATCCTTCCGGGGCGGCGATGCCAGGCACCCGGGTGGAGGTGCGCGAGGCGGCGACGAACCAGAGTTACGTGGTGGAGACAAACGAGGCGGGCGAGTTTGCCGTGCCCTATCTGCCGCCGGGGAGCTACCAGGTTGCGGCCGAGCGGAGCGGGTTCAACCCGTTCCTACAGAAAGGATTTGAACTATCGACCGGTCAGCAGTTGCGCGTGGAGATCCGGCTGACGGTGCAGTCCGTGGAGGGGCGGATTGAGATTGTGGCCGATGCGGTGAGCGTGCAGACGGAGAACGCGACGCTGCAGGGGGTGACCAGTGAAAAGGTGATTCAGAGCATTCCGAACATTAACCACAATCCACTGTTCTACGTCGGCCTGCAGATGGGCGTGACGCCGCGGGCGTCGGCGCAGGTATCGACGGGGCAGAACTCATTCGGCATTGGGATCAACGGCCGGCGGGCGCTGTCGGCGATTGGGGTGAACGGCGGCGGGGCGTTTCAGAACGACTTCCAGGTGGACGGGGTGAGCGTGGTGGGTTCGGCGTGGAACGAAGCGGCGGTGATGCCCGGGACCGAGGGGCTGCAGGAGGTCCGGACGACGGTGAATAACTATTCGGCGGAGTACGGGCGGGGCCAGGGCGTGATTTCGATGACGACGAAATCGGGCGGAAACGAGTTTCACGGCTCGGCGTTCTGGCGGCACCGGAATGAGGCCTTCAACGCGAATACGTTTGGCAACAACGCGCGGGGCATCGCCCGGCAGCCTTCGAAGGTGCATACCTACGGCGGGACGATCGGCGGGCCAATTGTGAAGAACAAGGCGTTTTTCTTCACGAGTTGGGAGGGACTGCGGTTCAACGAGGGCCTGGTGTTTTTGCGGACGGTGCCGACGCCGCTCGAAAAGCAGGGGAACTTTTCGGAGACCCTGGCCAACGTGGGCGGCCGGGGTGTACCGCTGCAACTGTTTGACCCGTTCAATGTGACGCAGACCTCTCCGAACGTGTTCGCGCGGAACCCGTTGCCGAATTCGGTGATTCCGGCTTCCCGGCTGAACCGGGCGGCGCTGGGGCAGGTGCAGAACTATCCCGACCCGAACCGGACGCCGGACGACATCTTCAACAACAACAACTTCCAGCGTTCCGGGGTGCGGACCTACCGGCGGAACCTGTTGAACTCGCGCGTGGACTACCGGCTGAACGAGCGGAACTCGCTCTACTTCACCGGCGGGTTTACCTTTGGCGACGTGAAGAGCCCGTTGACCTGGGGGGAGGGGAACCTGTACAACAGCGCGACGGGCGAGCAGTTCGCCCCGCTGGTGACGGACCGGAACCCGTACCTTTCGGCGGGGGATACGTGGGTGCTGTCGCCGACTTTGGTGCTGGACATCCGGTATGGCTTGAATCGGATCCGGACGGGCTCGCTGGCCGACGATACGCCGGACTTTGACTATACGGCGGCGGGGATTCCGGCGAACATTCAGGCGGCGATGGCCGTGCGGCGGGTGCCGAACTTCTTTGGCTCGACGAACTGGTCCGTGCTGAACAACAACGCTTATATGCACAAGGACGAACGGCAGACGAATCATGTTCTGGCGGGGTCGGCGACGAAGACGGCGGGGAAATGGACGTTTAAGTTTGGGGGGGAGATGCGGCAGAACCACTCCAACTACACTGACGCGCAGGAGGCGATCAGTTATCAACTGGTCCAAGCGGCGACGGCGGGCCCGGCGGTGAACGCAACGGGCGGACTGACGGTTCCGCCGACGGCGGACCAGAATGGTCATGCTTATGCGAGCTTTTTGATGGGGGCGGGGAACCTGACGATTGGCCGGGGCTTCAATGTGAAGCCGGCATTCTTGCAGCAGTACTTTGCGTTGTACTCCCAGAATGACTGGCGGCCGACGAGCCGGTTGACGTTGAACTTGGGCTTGCGGTGGGACTATCAGCCGGGCGTGACGGACCGTTTCAACCGGATTACTTCCTTCGACCGGAACGCGACGAATCCGTTCGGCGGGCGGGGGGCCTATTACTTCCCAGGGGTGACGGGCGAGGACCGGAACCTGTGGGCCGGAGACAAGAATAACTTTGGCCCGCGGCTGGGAGCGGCGTATAAGTTGCGGGAGAATCTGGTGGTGCGGGGCGGCCTGGGCGTGATCTATCTGCCATCGAACACGGGATTCTTCAACGGACCGTTCAATTATGGGATGCAGTCGTTTGCGCCGTTCACGGATCCGAATCTTTATGGGGTGAACCCGGCGGGGTTCATTGTGGGAGACTTCGCGCAGGTGACGCGGCTGGTGCAGGGCACGGGCAGCGACGCGACGGCTCCGGCGCTGTACGGAGGGGGGCCGACGCCGCGGTTCCCGCGCGAAGGATACGTGACGCCGCTGGTTTCGCAGGCCAACCTGTTCGTGGAGTGGAAGAAGGGAGACTGGCTGTTTGCGGGCGGCTGGAGCGGGGCGTACGGGCGGCAGTTATCGCTGAGTTCGCTGGCGGTGAACAACAGCGACCAGTTTCTGCCGGATGCGACGCGGCAGGCGTGGCGAACGAATTACATCTCCCGGAACGGGACGGGCCATTTAGGCACGGACGTGGTGCCGAATCCGTTCCAGCCGGCCAATGGGCCGCGGATTCCGTTTTCGGGTTCGCTGGGCAACGCGACGATTCCGCTGCGGGAGACGTTGCTGCCGCATCCGTATTTCGGAACGATGGGGGTGCAGCGGCAGGAGGGCTTCTCGGACTACAACGCGCTGCAATTTCAAGTGACGCGGTCGCTGCGGAAAGGGCTGCTGGTGAGTGCGAACTATACGTGGAGCCGGGCGCTGGAGGTGGCGAACGCCGAGGCGCAGAATAACTTCAACGGCGAGGGATTTGGGACGCAGGCGGGTAACCTGATCGACTTACAGCAGAACCGGCGGCTGGCGGCCAACGATGTGCCGCACCGGGCGGTGTTGACCTACGTTTGGGATCTGCCGGTGGGGAAGGGCAAGGCGTTGCAGCCGGGGAACCGGGTGGTGAGCGCGGTGGTAAGTGGTTGGCAGGTGAGTGGGGTGTATACGTTCCAGAAGGGGACGCCGGTGGTGGTGGGTGGGGCGAACACGAATGCGTTGAATGGGCGTCCGAATGTGAATCCGGGGCAGAGCCGGGTGCTGCCGGCGAACCTGCAGGGCTGGTACGACGGCCGTACGCCGGTGACGTTGCCGAGCGGGCGGGTGGTGACGCCGGCGGCGTTCACGTTCTTGAAGTACAACCCGGACGCGTTTGTGGGCCAGACGGTGACGGTGGCGAACGGGTCGACGCAGCGGGACCTGTTTTGGTGGGGGAACGCGGCCTTCACTTACAATGATCTGCGGAACGATGCGTTGAATAACTGGACGATGAGTTTGCAGCGGACGGTGGTCCTGACGGAGCGGCTGCGGATGGATCTGCAAGTGCATGCGCAGAATTTGTTTAACCATACGCAGTTTGCGCCGGCGTATAACATGGGGTTGGGGGCGACGGAGATTTTGAATAACCCGAGCCGGGGGCAGTTGCCGGGGTATGGGCAGTCGGCGAACTTTGGGACGCGGGGGATGGGGACGTATGACCCGCGGAATTTGGAGATGGTGTTGAAGTTGCGGTTCTGAGGGGACCGCTCGGTTAGGGGAAGCGGCAAGGTACCTAACTGGCTGCTCCCATCGCCTTTCGGCCGGGCATGGCTGGAACCCCTGCCCGGCCGAAAGCGCTTCGCAGTGCCGTTACCCGACCGAGGTGGAGGGAGCGCCTCCGAAACTGTAGCGGGATCTTCACGCTCATTTCATTCCATCGCCATTCCCGTCTCCTACCATCGAGTGGAATTCAGTCCACCCTATGGAACATCGTGACGGTCTCGCTCGCACCGAAGTTCTCGACAAAGCGATTGCGCTGCTTGAGCTACTCGCCGATCACCCGCAAGGGCTCCCGCTTACTCAAATCGTGGAGTACGCGCAGATCCCCAAGACGTCCGCCCATCGGTTGCTGCTGTCCTGGATTGGGCTCGGATACGTCGCCAAGCAGGCCAGCGGCGCCTATGTCCTGGGCCTTCGCGCGATCGAACTGTCGCGGCGGGTCGCGCGGCGGAATCGCCCCGTCGAGATTTGCCACACCATCCTGCGCGACCTCCAACAACACTGCGGGGAAAGCGTCTATCTGGGCATCTACCGGGCCGGCGCCGTCGTGCTGGTGGATGCGGTGGAGAGCAGCCACGCGCTGCGCGTGGTCGTCGACCTGGGGGAACAATGCTATCTGCACGCCTCTGCCCAAGGTCTGGCGGTGGCGGCACACCTGAATCCTGAGTATCTCGCGCAAATTCTCCCGACGGGGGGGTTGAAGCCCATCACGGCCCAAACCAATACGGACTGGGCTGTGTTTCAGTCGCGCCTGCAGCAGTGCCGCGACCGGGGCTACGCCGTGAATGAAGGAGAGACCGTGGCCGGGGCGGTCTGCGTGGGCGCGCCGATCTTCGCCGGCGAAGGCGGACCCGTCTTGGGTTCCGTCGGCATCAGCACGCCGGTGTTCCGCGCCACCCAGGAAACGCGGCAAGTGCAGATCCGCCTGCTGTTGGACGCCGCGGCCCACATGACGCGGGCGCTGGACGGACTGCCCGCCGAATCCGGCGCCGTTTCCCCATCGTTTGGGCATTTGCTTCCGGCACTCCGCCGCGCGCAAGCTTCGCACTGATTCTTGATCCGGCTATTCGCCGGCCTCGCCTTGGAGATCTCTATGTATTCGAATCCCCTCTTCTACTCGACTTCCGGCTGGCGCCTTGCCCTCGCTGCTTTGGCGGTCTGCGCCGCCCTGGGCGCGCAGACGGCGCCCACTCAGATTCTCGGAACCGTGGCAGACGCTTCGGGAGCGGCCGTGGTGGGCGCACAAATCGTCCTTTCCTCGGAGGCCCGGGGCTTCACGCACCGCGCGGAGACCCAGCCGGACGGCTTCTACTCCGTCTCCAATCTCTTGCCCGGCCTGTATCGCCTCGAGGTGAGCAAAGCCGGATTCCGGACCTTTTCGCAGTCGGGCATCGCCGCGGTGACGGCCAAGAGTGTTCGCGTTGACCTGACGCTATCGGTGGGGGCCAGCGCGGAGAGCGTGACGGTCTCCGGCGACGCTTCCTTGTTAGATACTGCTTCGCAGGAGGTGGGCCAGACGATCGACAACCGGAGGGTGATTGAGCTTCCGCTGAACGGGCGCAGCTACCTGGAACTGGCTCCGCTCGCGCCGAACGCAGTTCCCTTCGCGACGGGAACCCGTCAGGGGACGGGCTTTGTGCTGGGGGGCAGCCGCTTCAACTCGAATAACTTGATGGTGGACGGAATCGACAACAATACAATCTTCTTCAACCGGGATTCGGTTCGTCCGTCGGTGGAAAGCATTCAGGAGTTCCGGGTGATCACCAACTCGCCGAGTGCGGAATACGGGCGGAACATGGGCGGTGTTCTGACGGTGGAGACCAAATCCGGGGGGAACCAGTTCCACGGCAGCCTGTTCGAATTCCATCGAAACAACCAACTCAACGCGCGCAATGCGTTTTCCTCGCAGGCGAGCCCTTTCTTTGTGCGCAACCAGTTTGGCGCGTCGCTGGGCGGGCCGGTGGTACGCAACCGCGCCTTTTTCTTTGGGAACTTTGAAAAGCTGCTGCAGCGGGAGTCCGGGGTTGCCAACCTGAATGTGCCCGCGGCCGACCTTCGGGTGGGGGTGTTTCCCGCGAGCCGGCTCATCTTCGACCCGGCCACGACCCGGCCTAATCCCGCCGCTCCCGGTCAATTCCTGCGGGACCCGTTCGCCGGTAACCGGATTCCGGCGTCGGCGATGGATCCGGTGGGCCGGCGCATCGCCGCCGAGGCGTGGCCTGAGGCGAACCTAGGCGCCAATACCCACCGCGTGCAGGTGCCGCGCAATTTCGACGAGAACCAGTGGAACCTGCGCGGCGACCTGCGGCTGAGCGATCGGCAGTTTGTCGCCCTTCGCTACACCACCTATGACACGTTTACGGCTGCGAACGATGGGTTTTCGACGGCTTATTCCGGGGCGGCCAACCCGATTAACGTGGGCCACAACGCCCTAGCCAGCCACACCTTCACGCTCTCGCCCCGGCTGCTGAACGATGCCCGGCTGGGCTTCAACCGCTTTGTCGTCGATCAGAAGCCGCAAAATTTCGGCACCGACCCAGCCGGGGCGATCGGGCTGCGCGGCACCAATCCCAGCGCCGCAGTATCCTCGTTTCCGTCGATCCAAACCGGTTACTCCGAGTTCGGCTCGGGCAGTAACTTCGTCGTGTCGGCAGAGACGACCTATCAGGCGTCGGACACACTGACCTGGTCCGCGGGCCGGCATACCGTGAAGGCGGGTTTCGACCTGCGCGCCCTGCAGGCGAACGTGTTCGGTTCGTTCGTTCCTTTTGGTCAACTGCGTTTCGGATCGATCTTTTCGAGCAACCCCTCGCAGCCGAACACGGGCGACGTGATGGCTGACCTGCTGCTGGGGTATCCCCAGTCGATCCAATTGAACGTCCAGTTCAGCCCGCTGTATAACCGACAGACTTTGTTCGGCGCGTTCGTGCAGGATGAGTGGCGCGTAAACCGCAAGCTGACTCTGAACCTCGGGATGCGCTACGAGCTGTTTACGCCCGTGGTGGACAAGTTCGACCGCCAAGCCAATCCCAATATCGCGAACCCGCTCGGCGAGTTCCGGCTGGCCACGAGGGATGGCCAGATACCGGACTACGTCCAGAACGAGATCAACCAACTGCCTATTCCGGCGGCGGAGCGGGGGCGCCTGTTCCAGCCGGGCAACTCGCGCGGACTGACCCGGACAAACAAGCTCGATTTCTCTCCCCGTTTCGGAGTGGCGTACCAACTCGATCCACGGACCGTCGTCCGCACCGGCATGGGGGTTTACCGCTCACTAACGGGCGGCGGCACCTTTGTCCGGCTCGGCTTCAATCCACCGAACTTCATTGAGACCTTCTTCATTGCGCCGAACGCCGTGACGCCGATTGCACGGCTGCAGGCGGGGGTTCCGTCGTTCCAGCAGGGGACGGGCCGCATTGAAGGCCTAAGCCCACGCCATCTGTTCGAAGACGATAACCGGAACCAACTGACGTTCCAGTGGAACTTCAACGTGCAGCGCGAGATGGCCCGGGATTTCGTGTTGGAGGCCGGATACGTGGCCTCGTTTGGCCGGAACCTGACGCTTTTCCTGCTCGAGAATCAGATCAGGAACCCGGCGGACTACGGTAAGGGCCAGGCGGCGCGGCCGGTGCCGGTGTTCGGCAACATTTGGGGATGGGGCAGCGGCGCGAAATCGCGGTATCACGCCGCAACGTTCCGGGCCGAAAAGCGCTTCAGTGCGGGTTTAGCGGTGCTGGGTTCCTACACTTTCGCGAAGTCGCACGACGACGCCCCCGGCGATTTTGCCGTCGGCAACCTGGGAATTTCCACCGCTCCGATTGACAGCTACGACATCTCCCGGGAGTATGGGCTATCGGGATTCGACACGCGGCACCGGATGGTGGTGTCGACGCTGTACGAACTCCCGTTCGGGGTGGGCAAGCGTTGGCTGACCCAGGGCGGCGTTTCGAATCTGCTACTGGGCGGATGGGACGTTTCAAGCATTGTGTCGACGCAAACCGGACTGCCGATTGATGTCCGGACCCAGACCACGCGCACGTTCAGCTTTAACAACCAGAACCGTCCAGACCGCATTGCGAACGGCAATTTGCCGGAGGTACAGCGCACGGTGGACCGGTGGTTTGATACCGCGGCGTTCGTGAACCCGGCCGATTTCCGGCTGGGAAACTCCGGGCGGAACCCGGTAACGGCGCCGGGTTTTTTTAACCTCGACGCGACGATCGCCAAGCGGTTCACCGTGCGCGACCGACTATCCTTTCAATTGCGGACTGAGTTCTTCAATCTGACGAATACCGTGAACTTTGCCGCGCCGAATAACATACTGGGAAATCCGAACTTCGGCCGGATCCTGAGTTCGCGGCCAGCGCGACAGATCCAACTCGGCTTGCGAATCCAGTTTTGATGAGGTGTTTCTGCCATGCCCTTTCTCTTTGCCTTCCTCTTGCTGACGCCGCCGCCGGCCCCGCAGGCCACCGCGCCGGGGCCGTACCATCTCGCCAGTGGCGACCTGAACCGTGATGGTTTCGCGGATCTCGTCATCGTCTGCCGCGGCGAACTGCTGAGCCCGAAGGAGAAGCGTCCGGCCAACGACACGATTACTGTGTACTTTACGGCGGGTACGGCGGAGCCCGTCAACCGGCAGGACTTCGGGGTGGGCTTTGGGCCGTATACGGCGGTAGTTCAGGATTTGGATGGCGATGGCTTCCAGGATGTCGCGGTGGTCAACTTTCAAGCGAATGATGGGCGGCATCTTTCGATCCTTTGGGGGCAGGCGCAGGCGCCCTACCTGTCGGCCGCGGTGGCGATCCCGATGACCGGGGAGCATGGCTACGATAAGCAACGAACGGCAACGGGGGACCCGATCTACCCGACGCCAGGTCTGACCTCGATTGCGGTGTTGGATGCGGATCGCGATCGGCGTGCGGATTTGGCGGTGGTGGCGTGGTCGAGCGACTTCTTCGCGATTTTGCGGAACCAGGGGCAGCGCCGTTTCACACAGCAGATTTACCCGCTGCCTCCGGGGCCGCGGGACGTGGCGGCGGCGGACTTCAACCGGGACGGGTTGACGGATTTGGCGTTCACGATCTATTCGTCGAACCTGGTGGAGGTCTGGCTGGGCGAGAAGGATGGGCGGTTTCGCCGGGCACAGCAGTTTCATGCGCAGGGTCACATTCCGTACCATCTGAAGGCGGGCGATCTCGATGGAGATGGTTACCCGGAACTGGTGGTGGGCAATCGGGGTCCATCGGATAATGTGGCGCTGTTTCGGAATGAGAAGGGCCGATTCCGATTCGATGGTTCCTGGGCAACGGATACGCGGCAGGCGGGCGAGTCGACGGCGGACGAGTTGCGCGATGTTCTGTTACACGACGTGGATGGTGACGGGAAGCTGGATCTATTGGCGGCCGGACATGTGTCCCACAAGGTGATTATGTGGCGGGGCACGGGGAGGGTGGGGTTCGGGCAGGGGTTTGGGGAGGCGCGATCGCGTAGTTACGCGGGGAAGGGACCGCGGGCGTTGCTGGCGGTGGGGGGACGGATTGCGGTGGGGTTGTTTGATTCCGACGAATGGACCTGGTGGACGCCATAGTCCGAACAGATCGACAACCCAATGGGACCCTGGCCCGTCCGGCGACTTGCACCATACTCATAGTCGTTTCTCCTCGCTGAACTGTCGGGCTCCTGCTAAAAGCAACTAACGGCGGAAATGCTTCCCCGTAAAGCCGGGGATGGCGCTGGGAACAGGCAAGCAGAGAGTCGGGCACGAGACCCTGGGGATCGCGAATCAAGAGTTACGGTCTTGGGCAACGCATCCGACTAACGCGAAACTCAAGTAGCGGCTCGAAGCCAAAACGTCTGAAGGGTTCGCCGAAGCCGACGTCTGATCGCACCCGGTACCCATGAGTCAGTATTCGGCTTTTCCTCCGCATTCTCGCGGCACGGGGTTTGCTGAAAGGAAGAACCGTGGGCGTGGAGGCGACTACCCAGGAAGCCAACGCAGCGACGCAGAGCATCGGCCGCCGAGACACCGGGGACAACTCCCAGGAGTTCCGGGCCGGGTCGGCCAACGAGCCGGGGATCGCAACCCCGACGCGGGAGCCGTTCGCTCAATGGGACCGCAAGCCCAACAAGCGCATGCCGAACGAAGCTTGGGGGCACCCGCGTGACTCGATTGCGGGTATCGCGAAGAAGAAGGAGGGCCCGCCGCACCTAAAGCATAGAGCCGGATCCTTGGAAACCGGCGCGACCGCGGCGGTGACGTCACCGGGCGCTGACGACGAGCGGAGAAACCGGGGGACTTGTAGCGGACAATGGCGATCCCCACAACGCGGTGCTGCAGAAGCCAGAAAAGAGCGGCGTGCGACGTTTCCGTCCGGTGTGGGATCGGGTGCGACGGCGGAGCAGAAGACGGAGCGAGGCAGCGGACGCGCTTCCGCAGACGGGATAAAGTCGGAAAGCGGATCTGGATTCACGCCAGTGCGTTCGATCGGTGCTGGGCGTTACGGGGGATGTTTGCGGTGGGCCGTCGAGAGAGTTCCGGGGATGGAAGAGCGTTAGCTGCGCTTGGATGGTTAGTCTGCTGGCGTGAGTGCGGCGCGGGTAGCCTAACATCCGGCGACGGGAGTTATCCGGTGACCTTCCCGGAATTAACGATTTAGCTACGGGCTTCTAAAGAATTATCCTTCTCCGTCGAAACGATTTACTGTGGAGACAGCAACACCACACTCGGTACACTCCAGCCACGCCTGCCCGTCGGAGGCGGTCGAGCGGCTGGAATTGCCGGCGGAACTACGGATTGTAACCGTCGGGGCGATCCGCGAGGAGTTGCTGGCGGCGCTGCTCCGCGCCGGGGAACTAACGGTCAACTTAGGCCGCGTCACCTCGTGCGACACCGCCGGCTTGCAAGTGTTGGTGGCAGCACGTAAATCCGCAGAGCGAATGGGCAAGACGATGCGATGCGTCGCGATTCCCGCCGTGGTCAGCCAGTTCGCCGAGGACTTGGGCATCTCCTTCGAAGGAGACGCCCATGGAGCCTAACCGCTTTATCGAGACGTTTCTCGAAGAGAGTGGGGAGTTACTGGCCTCGATTGAGACGGCGGCGTTGCACCTGCACGGCGGGACAGGAGGAGAGCGCGAAGCGATCGACCAACTCTTTCGGGCTTTGCATACGCTCAAAGGTTCAGGCGCGATGTGCGGCTTCTCGGCGGTGGCGGCATTTGCCCACGAAGTGGAGACGTTACTCGATGAGGTGCGCGGGGGAAAGGTGCCGGTCACCGCGGAGCTGGCGGGCCTGATGCTGGCGGCGGGCGACCACATCCGTAGCCTGCTCGAGGCCGACCAAGGCGGGTTAGCCGCCGACGAAACGGTGGAGAAGTCGCTGCTCGAGAGAATCCGGGCCTTACAAGCGGCGGCGCCGATGCCCTCGACCCCGGCCATGGCGGCACCGGCGGGGGCGGCGGGGGCGGCAGAGTGGAGCATTGAGTTCCGTCCCGAGCCGTCCATCCTACGGCAGGGGGGCAACCCGGAGCTGTTGTGGCGCGAACTGCGAGAGTTGGGCGAGTGTGTGGTTACTGGTCACAGGGATGAGGTGCCGGTGCTCGAAGAGCTGGATGCGGAATCCTGCTATTTCTGGTGGTCGATTCGCTTACGGACAACAGCTTCTCTGCCGCAGCTCCGGGATGTTTTCCTCTTCGTCGAAGATGGCGCGCATTTAGTGATTGAACCGCTCGCTCCCGAGGAGAACCCCTCGCCAGGCCCCCTGGCGAGGGGAGCGGAGGGCGGGGAAGAGTCCGGCCGGGAAGGCAGTGCGGCTGCGAAGGCAGCGCAGGATACGCAGGCAGCGCAGGATACGAAAGCTTTGCCCAGCCGGGAGGCAACGGTGCGGGTGCCGGCCTCGCGGCTGGACCGACTCGTGAATCTGGTGGGTGAGTTGGTGATGAATCAGTCCCGGCTCGCTTCGGCCGCGGCCCAGTTCCGCTCGCCGGAGTTGGCGGGTCCGGTGGAGGAGATCGAGCGCCTGGTGGGCGAACTGCGAGATGACGTCCTGCAGATCCGGATGATGCCCATCGGCTCCATCTTCGGCCGCTTTCGGCGACTGGTCCACGATCTCTCGCGCCAACTCGGCAAGGAGATAGAGCTGCTGACGGAGGGCGAGGAGACGGAACTCGACAAAAGCATCCTGGATCAGTTGGGCGAGCCGCTCGTGCATCTGTTGCGCAATAGCATCGACCACGGTATTGAAGATGCCGGGGTGCGGGAGGCGCAGGGCAAGCCGCGCCGGGGGACGGTACGGCTGAGCGCCACGCCTCGCGGTTCCGATGTTTTGGTGATGATCGAGGACGATGGCGCCGGGCTCAACCGGGATGCGATCCGCGCCAAGGCGGTAGCCAAGGGCTTGATTGCCGCCGATGCGCAACTGAGCGACAAAGATCTGTGGCAGCTGATTCTGCTGCCTGGTTTTTCAACCGCGGCAACGATCACCGATGTTTCCGGCCGCGGGGTGGGCATGGACGTGGTGAAGCGCCAGATTGATGCCTTGCGGGGGACCTTGACTCTGGAGAGTGAACGCGGGAAGGGCACGACGGTCCTGATCGCCTTGCCGCTGACGCTGGCGATTATCGACGGTCTGTTGGTGGAGAGCGGAGACAGCCAGTACATCATTCCCATGACGGCGGTGACCGAGAACGTTGAACTCCCGGCCGCCGAGCGCTGCCTGCGGAATGGTCGCAATTTGATTGCGGTGCGGGGAGAGTTGGTCCCCTTTGTCGACCTGCGGGAGAGCTTCGGCATAGCGGGGGAGCCCCCGGAGTTGAGCAAGATCGTGCTGGTGCGGTATGAGGATCAGCGGGTTGGACTGGTGGTGGACCGCGTGATGGGCACGCACCAGACAGTAATTCAGGCGCTGGGCCGCTTCTTCCGGACGATCCAGGTGATCTCCGGCTGTACGGTGATGGGGGATGGCCGGGTGGCTCTGGTGTTGGATATTGCGGGGCTCGTCCGCGCGGCGAACGGGCCGGAGACAGAACGGCGCCGCTTGGCGGCATAAGCTTCGCGCGGGCTCGCCGCGGAACGAATTCAGCAGTCTAATTGAGGGGATACCAATGAATAGCTGGAGTATTGGGAAGCGTTTAGTGGGCGGTTTTGCCACGGTGATTGCGGTGGCGATCACTTTGAGTGCATTCTTCTACACGCAATTGGGAGAAGTGACCCGGAATGCGTTTGAAATCAGCCGGAACTCGCTGCCGAGCGTCTACCTGATCGGGGCGCTCAAGGCGGAGGCGCAAGGCCTGTATATCCTCGCGATGGAACATGCGATCTCCAACGACCCGCAGGACATGGCGCGGATCGATCGAGAGATTGCCGTTGCGAAGGAGAGGTTCGCCAAGATGGACACTGGATACGAGGCGCTCTACAGCAATGATGAGGACCGGCGGCTGTTTGCGGCCATGCGGACAGCCGGCAACACCTTTTGGAGCCTGCAGGAGGAGATGCTGCGCACGAGCCGTCTGGGGACGCCAGAGGCGAACCGCAAGGCGATTGCCATGGCCACTACGGTTTTAAAGGACTCGTTCGTGAGTTACCAGAAGGCGGCCGACGCGGTGGTGAAATTCAATCAGGACTATGCGGCGTCTGCCACGGAGAGCTTGACCGACGCGAGCAATCAGGCGCGCTTGGGGTTGATTTGCGGTTTGCTGGCGGCGGTGGCGATTGCTTCGTTGATCGCTTGGCTTGTGCTGCGGAGTATCCTGCAGCCCCTGGCTGCAGCGATGGGTTTGGTGGCTTCCGTGGCCGATGGCGACCTGAGCCAGAAGGTGGTGGCGGCCTCAAAGGATGAGTTCGGCCAGATGCTGGAGGCGCTCAACCGCATGGTGAACAGTTTGCGGGAGAAGGCCGAAGTGGCCGAGAAGATCTCTGCTGGCGATTTGGCGGTGCAGCCACGGCCCACCTCGGACCGGGATACCCTGGGGCACTCGCTCGTGCAAATGGTAGCTAGTCTGCGGGACAAGGCGGCGGCCGCCGACAGTATTGCGAAGGGTGATCTGACCGTCGAGTTGAAGGCGATTTCCGATCGCGACGTGCTGGGGAACTCGTTTTTGCAGATGGTGAGCAGTCTACGGGAGAAGGCGGTGGTGGCCGAGAGTATCGCGAAGGGAGACCTTACAGTCGAGCTGAAGTCCGTTTCTGACCGGGACACGCTGGGTAAATCGTTCGTGCTGATGTTGTCGAATCTGCGGTCGACGGTACAGGCGGTCGTCGCGGCCTCCGCCAACGTGGCTTCCGGCAGCGCACAGATGAGTTCGACGGCGCAGCAGTTGGCGCAGGGGGCCACCGAGCAGGCCGCTGCGGCCGAGGAGACGACGGCTTCGATGGAGGAGATGACCGCGGGTATTCAACAGAATGCGGACAACTCCCGGCAAACCGACAAGATCGCCGTGGCGGCGGCCACTGACGCCAAGACCAGCGGCGAGGCGGTGAACCGGACGGTCGAGGCGATGCGGGAGATCGCTGAGAAGATCAGCATCATTGAGGAGATTTCGCGCAAGACGGATCTGCTGGCGCTCAACGCGGCGGTGGAAGCCGCGCGGGCCGGGGAGCACGGCAAGGGCTTCGCGGTGGTGGCCTCCGAGGTGCGGAAGCTGGCCGAACGCAGCCAGACGGCGGCGGCCGAGATCAGCCGTTTGACGGGGGACGGGGTCAAGACCTCGGTGGGGGCGGGCGAGTTGCTGTCCCGGCTGGTTCCCGACATTCGCAAAACCGCTGAGCTGGTCCGGGAGATTGCGGCCGCCAGCGCCGAACAGAGCACCGGCGCTCACCAGGTGAACAAGGCCATCCAGCAGTTGGACCAGGTGATTCAACAGAACTCAGCGGCCGCCGAAGAGGTGGCGGCGACGGCCGAGGAGTTGTCGAGCCAGGCCGAGCAGTTGCAGCGGGCCACGAGCTTTTTCCGGTTGAGCCATCAGGCGGGGGCATCGTTAGGAGCGCCCCTGGTGCGTCCGGCCGCCCGGCGCCGCCCGGCGGGACCGGCCAGGCCGGGGGGTTCGGCGAGCTTGGTCAATATGCACAACGCCACGAAGCCGTCGTCACGGGCAGTCATCGATCTTGACGCCGAAGGGGATGTGTTTGATTCGCAGGACGCCGGATTCGAGCAGTACCGGGACTAGGAGGGAAGCACCATGCACGCCGTCAATCAGTACATTACCTTCAAACTGGGCAACGAGCTCTTCGCCGTTCCGGTGAAACAGGTACGCGAGGTGCTCGAGTTGGGGGCGCTGACCCGGGTGCCGACCGCTCCGCCTTACATGCGGGGCGTGGTCAACGTGCGGGGCAAAGCGATCCCGGTCGTGGACCTGCGGCTCCGGTTTGGCTTGCCGGCGGGGCCGGGCACCGTGAGCAGCCGGATCCTGGTGCTCGAACTCCTGCTGGACGGCGAAGCGACGGTGCTGGGTGCGATTGCCGACAGTGTCCATGAGGTCATCGAACTCGGCCAGGGGGCGATCAATCCTCCGCCGACGATCGCCATGCGCTGGCGGTCGGAGTTCATTGTGGGCATGGGCCGCCGGGGCGAGGATTTTCTGATTATTCTCGACGTGAATGCCGTGTTTGCCTCCGAACAGTTAGCCCTTGCGGAGCCAGGGGCCGCTCTGGCCGCCGGCTGAAGCAGAATCAGGCAGAAAGGATCGAAACGGTCGTGCCGAATACCCGAAACACGGCGGCGGTCCCGAGTGGCGCGAGGTCTTCTCTCAACACTGCAGACCGCCCCGTACCTAAAGGCGAGGCGGTGGTTCTATCGACTGCGAACTATCGGAAACTCGCCCGGCGAATCACCGCCGAAACCGGCATTCAGTTGCCCGAGGGGAAGCGGATGATGGTGAGCGGGCGTTTGCAGCGGCGAACCCGCGCACTCGGGCTGAACTCGATTGAGGAGTATTGTGAGCTGGTTTTGAGCGAAGGCGCCAAGGCGCAGGACCGCACGGACCTGATTGACGCCGTAACCACGAACACCACCGAATTCTTTCGCGAGCCGGAGCACTTTGATCTGCTGCGGCAGAAGATTCTGCCGGAATGGCGCCAACGGTCCGGGCCCGGAGACCGGATGACCCTTTGGTCGGCGGCGTGTTCGTCCGGTCAGGAACCCTACACGCTAGCGATGGTGTTGGCGGAGTTTGGGGCCGCCTTGCCGGGCTTTTGCTACCGCATACTGGCCACGGACATCTCGAAGACGGCGCTCCAAAAGGCACGCAGCGGCATCTACGAACGGCGCCAGACGGAACGAATGCCGCGCGAACTGCGGAGCAAGTACCTGCTGCAGGCCAAGGACACCCCCCTGGTGCGGATCGTCCCGGAGTTGCGGAGGCAGGTGGTGTTCCACCCGCTGAATCTCATGGACACCGACTACCCGCTCGCCGAGCCATTCGATGTCATCTTTTGCCGGAATGTGTTTATCTACTTTGATCGTCCGACGCAAGCCGCCGTCGCGGCGAAGCTCTGCCGTTATCTGCGCCCTGGCGGCTATCTGTTTATCGGCCATTCCGAGTCGCTGGTGGACAACCAACTTCCGCTCGTGTCGATTGGACGTTCCTGTTATCTCCGTATTGCAGAGGAGTAGTCATAGAAGCCTGCAAGAGCCAAGGTTAGCGCCCTGATTGTTCATGGTTCCGCGTCTATACGGCAAGCGATGGTGCAAAAGGCTCGGCTCCGATCCGGAAATCGAAGGAATTGGGACGGAGACCGGATGTGACCACCCGCGATCGGCCGATGCCGCGGCGAGGTGGGTTCGACCGTAACGGCGCCGGTCTCGGAGATGGCGCTGCTCGTCTGGGGACAGGGGCGGTGGCGGTAACCGCCGAGCCGTCAATTGGGGCGTAGGAGTTCTTTGCCGATGCGAGGGGATTCCCCTCCGGCGCAGTGATGGCGCAGCAGATGCCGGAGACCTTGACGGCCCGATTTCCCAAGCGGCTGGATGGTCTTTGCGCGGTCACGGTGGGGGTGATGCTGACGGGGATGGGCGACGATAGCGCCCGAGGGATGTTAGCGATGAAGGCGGCGGAAGCGACCACACTGGCCGAAGACGAGGCGGGTTGTGTGGGGTTCGGGATGCCCGCGGCCGCGATCCAGCATGGCGGGGCGGAGCGGGTCCTGCCACCGGGGCAGATGGCAAGAGCAGTGATTGTGTTCATCAGAGAGGGGGAGAGAGTTCCCAGCACGGCCAATGATGTTCCGGGTTGGCCAAACGTTCCTCGATCCCGACACCGGCCCCCAGCGCTTCTGGTAGATCGCGCGATATCACGGGGGCTTCGTCGGGCGAATGGTCCTGATGATCCCGTTTCTTACCTCCGGGCCCTGCCCCGGAGCTTCGATGCAAGTAGGCGGGCGCTGCCACAACGCGGCCCCGGGGCCTGGGTTTCCCGGTGGATTAGTCATGCGGTAGAGTAACTTCGTATGCAGAATCGTCGCAGCATTCTCAAGGCCTCCGTTGGTCCGCTCATCGTTCCCAGCTATGTCCTCGGCCAACGCAGCGGGCGCGTGGCGCCCAGCGACCAGGTCGTCATGGCCGGCATTGGCATCGGGGCTCGCGGGGCTCACGATCTGAGCAAGATTCTCAAGTTTCCCGATGCCCGGTTTGTCGCCGTTTGCGACGTCCGCAACGAACGACGCGAAACCATTAAGTCCACCGTCGACCAAGCCTACGGCAACCGCGACTGCAAAACCTACGCCGACCAGTTCGAACTGCTCGCCCGCTCCGATATCGACGCCGTCCTGATCGCTACCGGCGACCGGTGGCACACGCCGCTCTCCATGATCGCCGCGCAGCACGGCAAAGACGTCTATTGCGAGAAGCCGTGTTCGATGTCCATCGAAGAGAGCTGGGCCCTGGCCGCCGCCTTTCAACGCTATAACCGCCTTTACCAGGCCGGGTGCCAGAGGCGTAACGGGGCCAACTTCCAACTGTGCCGCGAACTGCTGCGATCGGGAGCGCTCGGGAAGTTGAAGACGCTTTATGCCAACGTCGGGCCTTCCGTGAACTGGCCGCCGCTGCCCAGCCGCGACTGGCTGGAAGGACAGCCCTTGCCCCCACCGCAGGTACTCGACTGGGAACGCTGGCTAGGACCGGCGCCCTGGCGGCCATATCATCCGAGTTATGTGCAGGGCGGGTGGCGGAATTACTATGATTTTCATGGCGGCGGGATTTTGGAGTGGGGCTCGCACACGGTGGACCTGTGCCACTGGGCGGCAGACCTGGATGATACGCAGCCGGTGGAGTACGAACCGGTGGGCGGGAATACCGGTCCGTATAGCGTGAACTGTAAGTACGCCAACGGCGTTGAGTTAGTGATGCGGGATAACGCCTGGGACGGAGCGCTCAATACGGGGAGCTGCAGCTTCCGGATTGAGGGCGAACTGGGCTGGGTGGAGACGGGGGATAAGACTAAGATCGAGGCTTCCGAGAACATCAAGCCGTTGCTGCGGCCGACCGAGCCGGCGCCGATGGCGCTCGAGAACCATATGCGGGAGTTTGTCACCTGCGTGCGGACGCGGAAGACACCGAGCGCGAATGCGGCGGCGGCGGCGAATTCGCACGTGACCTGCCACGCCGCGTTTATCGCGTTCCAACGGGGACGGAAGCTGACCTGGAGCGTGGAGAAGCGCGAGTTCACCAACGATGAGGTGGCGAACCGGATGCGGTCGCGGGCGATCCGCGAGCCGTGGCGGATTTGAGGAGTTGAGGAGAGGGGAAGCGATGGCACAGACACCACAGACGACACCGGCCGTGACGGCGGCCAAGCCGGCTCCGCCGACGCCGCCCGCGGCTCTGCGGGAGGGCGCGATTGGCACGCTGGATGGCGCGGGGCTGCAGAAGATTCTGACCGACCCGGCGGCGAGCGAGTTTCAGAAGGCGAAGGCCTGCCAACGGGCGGGCGAGACGGGGGCGACGGAGACGGTGCCGGCGCTGGCCGCGCTGCTGAGTGATGCGCGGCTGGGGACCTATGCCCGGTACGGGTTGGAGCCGATACCGGGGCCGGCGGCGGACGAGGCGCTGCGGGCAGCGCTGGGACGGCTGCAGGGGAATCTGCTGGTGGGGGTGGTGGCCTCGGTGGGGAAACGGCGGGACGCGAAGGCGTTGGCGGCGTTGCTGGGGCTGATGGGGAGTGCGGACGCGGCCGTGGCGGAGGCGGCGGCGGCCGCGGTGGGGAGCTTAGGGACAGCCGAGGGGGCGAAGGCGCTGCAGGCGGCGCTGGGAAGGGCGACGGGACGGCGGAAGATGGTGGCGGCGGACGCGGCGCTGGTTTGCGCGGAGCGGTTTTTGGCGGACGGAAAGCGGGCGGAGGCGCTGGCGCTCTATACGGTGCTGAGCGGGCCGACGATGCCGCAGGCGGCGCGGCACGGGGCGATGGCGGCGATTGTGCGGGAAGAGACGCGCGTGGGGCGGCCGGGAAAGTAAGTGGCGGGACGGGCCGATTGATCCGTTTGCTCGGTTGGCGCGCGGCAAAGGGGGTGCGGCTATAGCTGGGAACTTTGCGCCGGGGGCAGTGGGCTCGCCGGCGTCGTTCCGCAGTAACAACTGGTATCTGACGGGACCGAACGACGGGTTTTCTCGGAACGGGCTGACTTTCTGATGGCGAATCCGCAAATTGCTTCGGCGCGGCGGTTGGGGAACCTATCGAGTTCCAACTACCATTCGATGCCGGTGGAGGATCGACAGCGGGCCAAGGGGTTGGGCGATGAGGACGGGGAGGCGCAGGAGCAGAACGACAGCTTCCGGACGTAGCGGAACCGGAAGTCAGACAAGCAGTTGCTGGGGCTTTTGGCGCACCATATCCTGCGTTCGAACGCGCTGTGTGATTCGCCGATTGGGCCGAATGAGCGCGGGGTGCGGGCAGAGAGTTGGACGCGGAACCTGGTGGACCGTGAGCAGGTGGGCGAGATTTTCTACGTTCTCCGGCGAACCGTCGGGCGGTGGGCCCGCACCTGGGCCAGGGGCAGCGGACGGGGAATGGCGCGGTGTATTCCGGGACCTCGGGCTGACGCCGGACCCGAATCTCCATACGCGCAGCAAGGCGACGCCGCGAAACCGGTCGGCATGGCGGGCGATTTGAGAATGTGACGAGCTTGGCCCCGTAGGGGGGGCTCGAACCGGGATCTGAACGACTTGAACTGCGGCCCGATTCACTTAGAAGAGTTGTTCGTAGAGGAGCCAGAGGAACGGGAGGAGACCGGCGATACCGAAGATCGCGGGCAGGGAAGGAAAGGAGTTAGCGGGATGAGGGTGGGGCGGCTCTCCGATCTTGAAAAAGCCGCCGCGCCGAGATTAGCCAGTTAGCGGCGGGTGCCCGGGATGTCGTTGGCGAACCGGTAGAGGCCTTTTCCGGCGGTGATGTAGAGGGTTTTGTTGTCGGGTCCGGCGAAGGTGCAGTTGGTGACGGTGTCCTCCGGCACGGAGACGAACTTGAGGAGCTGGCCGGCGGGGGAGAAGACGTGGACGCCGGGCTTGGTATCGAGGGTTTCGCTGGTGCCGCGCTTTTGATGGAGACCGGCGACGGCGTAGAGGTTCGCCTGCGTATCCATGCAGAGGCCGTCCGCGCTGCGGCCGGGATAGAAGTTATGGAAGACGCGCATGTTAGACAGCGTGCCGGCAGAAGAGAGATCATAAGCGCGGATCATGCGCGCGCCACCCTCCTGATTGTTGGCTTCGACGAGATAGAGCGTCTTATCGTCCGGGGCGATGGCGATGCCGTTGGGGCGCTGGATTTCGGGTTTGGTGAGCAGACGGGTGAGTTTCTTATCGGGGTCGAGGCGATAGACGGCGCCGCCGGGGAGGTCGGTGAAGTAAAGGCGGTTTTGGGAGTCGTGGGTGACGTCGTTGGGGCCGGTGAAGGGTTGGCCCTCAAAGTTATCCGTCAGCACTTCGACTTGGCCGGTCTGGAGGTTGGTGCGGGTGAGGCGCGGCTTCATCTCTTCGGCGGCATGGGGAGAGCCGCCGAACTGGGGACCTTTGAGCGAGGCGCCTTCGCAGGCGACGAGGTGGCCGTCGGGATGGTGGAGCAGGCCGTTGGCCGAGTTGCTGTTCTCGCGGAAGACCGACAGTTTGCCTTCCGGAGAGAGCTTCATGATGCGCTGGTTGATGGTCTCCGTGAAGTAGATGTTCCCGGCCGCATCGGCCGTGGGGCCTTCCGTGAAGGAGGTGATGGTGGCGGGGGTGGCTTCGAGTTTCGCCGCCGGCTCAGGCGCCGGGGCGCAGGAGGCGAGCAGGAGCGCGGCAAAGGGTAGAAGGAGGGGGCGCATGTCCGAGACATGATATCGCGGCGGCGCGAAGCTAGTAAGATCTTAGTGCTATGCGATGGATTCTGGTTGCGCTTGGCCTAATGACGCCAGCCTGGGCGGAAGTGCCCGCGGCGGTGCGCTCGCGGGTAGAGGCGGCGTGTGTGGGATGCCACGCGGGAGCTGCGGCGCAGGGCGGCCTGGATCTGCGGGCGCTGCCGTTTACGCTCGACCAGACTGCCGTGCGGGAGCGCTGGGTGCGCGTCTACGACCGCGTGGAACGGGGCGAGATGCCGCCGCGGGGCGGGGGACTGCCGGCCGCAGAGCGGCAGGCGTTTCTCAGCGCGCTGGCGCCGCCGCTGGAGGCGGCGGACCGGGCGGACGTGCGGGCGCACGGGCGGGGACCGATGCGGCGGCTGAACCGGGAGGAGTACGAACAGAATCTGCGGGATGTGCTGGCGCTGCCGGGATTGGCGATCCGGGAGATGTTGCCGGAGGACCGGGAGGCGCACCACTTTACGAAAACGGCCGCCGCGCTGGACATTTCGCGGGTGCAGTTGACGGCGTACCTGGATGCGGCGGAGGCGGCGCTGCGGCAGGCGATGGTGACCACAGCGGGGCCGCCGCCGGTGACGACCTACCGGGCGCGCGGGCGCAACCTGTTTCCGGGGGTGCGGAGCACGGGGACGTTGAAATCAATGTTCTTTATCCAAGGCGACCAGGGGGTACACGTCGAGAAGGAGTGGGGGACGCCGCTGCCGAAGGTTTTCGAGGAGGACCCGTCGCTCGAGATGGGGCTGTTCCGATCGCCGGGGTGGCCGTACGGGGCGTTTCCGGTGGGCTTTGCGGCGCGGGCGGCGGGGGAGTACCGGGTGCGGTTTTCGGCGCGGGCCGTGCTGCAGCAGGAGGGCTACCGGGTGACGGCGGCGACGAAGCCGGTGCCGATGACGTTGCGGCGAAGGCGGCCGACGAACCACGACATCGCCGAGGATGTGGTGAACGTGGGCGGCACGCTGGAGATTACGCCGGGGCCGCACGTGTATGAAGTGACGGTGCCGCTGGGCGTGGGGCAGACGATTGAATGGGGCCTGCTGGGGCTGCCGGTGCCGCAGGTGGACGCGGAGGGGAAGACGGGGAGTTACCGCTTTCCGCCGTTTCCGCCGGGCGGGGCGCCGGGGGTGGCGTTTCACTGGCTGGAGATTACGGGACCGTTGGCGCCGGAGAGCTGGCCGCCGGCGAGCCACCGGGTGTTGTTTGATGAGCTGGGGGTGGATCCGCGGCCGCAGGACGCTAAGGGAGAGGCACGGCGGTTGTTGCGGCGGTTTGTGGAACGGGCCGGACGGGGACCGGCGCCGGAGGCGGCGCTCGAACGGTTTATGGCATTGGTGCAGGGGCGGCTGGCCCAGGGCGAGCGCTTTGCCGAGGCGATGTTGACGGGCTACCAGGCGGTGCTGTGTTCGGACCTGTTTCTATATCTGCGGACGCCGCGGGAGCGATTTGCGGTGGCGGACCGGCTGGCGCATTTTCTGACGAATTCGCGGCCGGATGGGGAGTTGGCGGGGAGCCGGTTGGAGGACCGGGCGGTGTTGCGCCGGGAGACGGAGCGGTTGGTGGCGGGGGCTGGATTTGAGCGTTTCGTGAAGACGTTCGCGGATTCGTGGCTGCAGTTGCGGCATCTGCGGCGGGACGATGCGGATAAGCGGTTGTATCCGGAGTATCAGTTGGATGAGCATCTGGTGGAGTCGATGGAGCGGGAGACGCTGGCGACGTTGACGGCGCTGGTGCGGGAGAACCGGCCGGTGACGGAGTTGGTGCAGGCGGACTATGCCTATGTGAATGAGCGGTTGGCGCGGCACTATGGGCTGCCGGGTGTGGAGGGGGCGGCGGTGCGCCGGGTGGGGTTGCCGGCGGGGAGCGTGCGGGGTGGGCTGTTGACGCAGGGGGCGGTATTGAAAGTGACGGCGAACGGGACGGGGACTTCGCCGGTGTTGCGAGGGGCGTGGGTGATGGACCGGATTCTGGGGGAGCCGCCGCCCCCGCCGCCGCCGGGGGTGCCGGCGGTGGAGCCGGACATCCGGGGGGCGAAGACGATTCGGGAGCAGTTGGCGCTGCATACGAAGCAGGCGGCGTGCGCGGGGTGCCATGCGCGGTTTGATCCGGCGGGGCTGGCGCTTGAGAGCTTCGACGTGATGGGGCGGTGGCGGAGCCACTACCGGGGAACGGCGGAGGGGGAGAAGGTGACGGGGATTGACCATACGGGGCACGACTTCGCTTATACGGTGGCGGGGGCGGTGGATGCGAGCGGGAAGCTGCTCGATGGGCGGAGCTTTCGGGACGTGAAGGAGTTCAAGGCGCTGCTGGCGGCCGAGCCGCGGCGGCTGGCACGGAACCTGCTGCGGCAGTGGACGGTGTACGCGACGGGGACGCCGGTACGGTTTGCGGACCGGGCGGAGGTGGAACGGATATTGGACGCCAGCGCGGCGGAGGGATTCCGCGTGCGGGACTTATTGGTGGGGCTGGTGGGGAGTAAGATCTTTCTGGAGAGTTACTGAGATGAAGCGTTGGACACGGCGGACGGTATTGCGCGGAGCGGGGGTGGCGCTGGGGCTGCCGTGGCTCGAGTGCCGGGGGCAGGGCGGGGAAGCGCCCCGGCGGATGCTGTTGGTGGCGAACAACCTGGGGGTGCTGCCGAAGCCGTTCTTTCCGGAGGGGGCGGGGCGGGGATATGCGTTGTCGCCATACCTCGAGGAGTTGCGGGAGTTCCGGGAGGAGTTCACGGTGTTTAGCGGGTTATCGCATCCGGGCGTATCGGGGGGACATAGCGCGGACAACTGCTTGTTGACGGCGGCGCGGGGGGCGTTTAAGAGCGGGTTTCGAAATTCGATTTCGTTTGACCAGTTTGTGGCGGAGAAGCTGGGGCCGGTGACGCGGTTTTCGTCGTTGAACCTGGGGGTGAACATCGACAAGGGGAACCGGAGCTTGTCGTGGACGCGGGACGGGGTGCTGTTGCCGGCGGAGGATAGCGCGCCGAAGCTGTACGAACGGCTGTTTTTGCAGGGGGATGCCGAGGCGGTGGCGCGGCAGAGGCACCGCCTCGAGAGCCGGGGCAGCATCCTCGATACGCTGCGGGAGGAGACGCGGCGCTTCAGCGGGGAGATCGGCCGGGAGGACCGGGTGCGGCTGGAGCAGTATGTGACTTCGGTGCGGGAGGTGGAGGAACGGATGGCGGCGGCGCGGCTGTGGGAGGAGCGGCCGAAGCCGGCGGCGCCGGGGCCGATGCCGGAGGATATTCAGGACAAGAAGCTGTTTTTTGAGAAGTTCGGGTTGATGCTGGCGATGGGGGAGTTGGCGCTGGAGTCGGATTCGACGCGGATTGTGACGTTGATGGCGGATGCGTTTGTGACGCCGGTGTTGAAGCTGAACGAGAGCGAGTTATCGACGCAGAGTTACCACGGGTTATCGCATCACGGGCAGGACGAGGGTAAGGTGCGGCAGTTGGGGGAGATTGACCGGCAGCAGATGAAGTTATTGGCGAAGACGCTGGGCCGGCTGCGGGGGAAGGGGCTGCTCGAGCGAACGATGGTGTTCTACGGGAGTAACATGGGGGACGCGAATATACACGACAATACGAACCTGCCGATTTTGCTGGCGGGAGGCGGGTTCCGGCATGGGCAGCACTTAGTGTTTTCGCGGGAGAACAATGCGCCGTTGTGTAACTTGTTTGTTTCGATGATGCGGCGCATGGGGGTGGAAGGGGAGTCGTTTGGGAGCAGCAGCGGGGCGCTGCGGGGCTTGGAGTTGGTGTAGGGGGTGACGTTCCGGATTCAGGGGCTCGATTGCGCGGAGGAGGTGGCCGTGCTGCGGCGGGAGGTGGGGCCGCTGGTGGGGGGTGCGGAGCGGCTGGCGTTTGACGTGCTGGGTGGCAGGATGACCGTGCTGGGCGAGGGGGTTCCGGTGGCGGTGGTGGTGGCGGCCGGGCGGAAGGCGGGAATGGTGGCGACGCTCGAGGGAGGGGCGCGGGAGGAGGCGCCGGAGGGGCGGGATTGGCGCACCGTTTTGATGGTGGCGAGCGGGGTAAGCGCGGCGGCGGGGTTTGGCCTAGAGTGGATGGGGGCGGATGGCAGGTGGGGCTATGGGGCGGCCATTGTGTTGGGGACGGCGTTGGTATTGCCGAAGGCATGGCTGGCGCTGCGGCGGGGCAGGCCGGATATGAATCTGCTGATGGTGGTGGCCATTGGCGGCGCGGTGGGGATTGGGGATTGGTTGGAGGGGGCGTCGGTGGCGTTTCTGTTTGCGCTGTCGTTGACGCTGGAGGCTTGGAGCGTGGGCCGGGCGCGGCGGGCGATTGGGGAGTTGTTGGACCTGGCGCCGCGGATGGTGCGGCTGGTGGGCGGGGAGGAGTTGGCGGCGGAGGCGGTGGCGGTGGGGAGCCGGTTTCAGGTGCGGCCGGGGGAGCGGATTGCGTTGGATGGGGAGGTGGAGAGTGGGATCAGCGAGGTGAATCAGGCGCCGATTACGGGGGAGAGTATGGCGGTGCGGAAGGAGGCGGGGGCGGTGGTGTATGCGGGGACGGTGAACGGCGGGGGAGCGCTGGTGGTGCGGTCGACGAAGCCGAGTGGGGATACGGCGCTGGCGCACATTGTGCGGTTGGTGGGGGAGGCGCAGCAGAAGAGGGCTCCGGCGAAGCGGTGGGTGGATCGGTTTGCGGCGGTGTATACGCCGGCGGTGCTGGGGTTGGCCGTGTTGGTGTTTCTGGTACCGGTGGTGGGGATGGGGTTGGGGGCGGCGGAGTGGTTCTATCAGGCGCTGGTGCTGCTGGTGATTGCGTGTCCGTGCGCGCTGGTGATTGCGACGCCGGTGGGGGTGGTGGCGGCGTTGACGGCAGCGGCGCGGGCGGGGGTGCTGGTGAAGGGTGGGGTGCATTTGGAGACGCTGGCGCGGGTGAAGGCGGTGGCGTTCGATAAGACGGGGACGTTGACGACGGGGCAACCGGAGGTGGTGGAGGTGGTGGCGTTAGCCGGGCATACGGAGGAGGAGTTACTGGAACGAGCCGTGGCCTTGGAGGCGCATAGCGACCATCCGATGGCGCGGGCGATTGTGGCGTATGGGTTAGCGCGGCGGATCGAGCCGTTGCCGGCGTCGGAGTTCACGATTTTGCCCGGGAAGGGGGCCGTGGGGAGCTGGCAGGGGAGGCGATTCTGGTTGGGCTCCCATCGCTATCTGGAGGAGCTTGGGCAGGAGACGCCGGAGATTCATGAGCGGCTCGAGGCTTTGGGGCGGAGCGGGCGGACGGTGGTGGTGGTGGGCAATGAGAGCCATGTTTGCGGATTTCTGGCGCTGGCGGATACGGTGCGGCCGGAGGCGGGGGCGGCGGTGCGGGAGTTGCTCGGGTTGGGGATGGAACGGGTGGTGATGCTTACGGGGGATAACCGGGGGACGGCGGAGGCGGTGGGGCGGGAGGCGGGAATCGGCGAGGTGGCGGCGGAGTTACTGCCAGCCGATAAGGTGCGGCTGGTGGAAGAGCTGGTGGGGCGGTACGGGTGCGTGGCGATGGTGGGGGACGGCATCAACGATGCGCCGGCTTTGGGGCGGGCGAGTGTGGGGATTGCGATGGGGGTAGCGGGGAGCGATACGGCGATGGAGGCCGCGGATGTGGCGCTGCTGGCGGATGACTTGGGCAAGCTGCCGTGGTTGGTGCGGCACGGGCGGCGGATGATGGGGGTGATCCGGACGAACATCGGGCTGGCGTTGGGGGTGAAGGCTCTGTTCGTGGTGCTGACGTTTGGCGGGCATGGGTCGTTGTGGGCCGCGATTGGGGCGGACATGGGGATGTCGCTGTTGGTGATCTTCAACGCGCTGCGGTTGTTGCGGGGGTAGGTGGCGTCAGGGGGTACGGAAGCGGCGATGGAGGGCGGCGAAGGCCCAGACGCTGGCGGCGGCCAGGAACAGGGCGAGGAGGAGGAAGGGGACGGTGCGGCGTTCGAGGAAGGTGGAGCCGAGGTACACCGTGGCTACGGCATAGGGGAACTCGGCGATCAGGAGGGCCGCGAGGTACTTGCCGAACGGATAGCGGAGCAGACCCAGCAGGTAGCCCGGTACTTCCGAGGGGAGGGCGAGTTGGAGGAGCAGGACGAGGCCGAAGGGGGGACGGTGGGAGAGCAGGCCTTCGTAGCGTTCGAGCAGAGGCCGGGAGGCGATGGCGTAGACCACCTGGCGGCCCAGCAGCAGGCTGATGCCGTAAGAGAGGACCCCACCGAGCGTCCAACCGAGCCAGAGCAGGAGGACACTCGCAGCTTGGCCCCAGGCGAGGATGGCAACCGGCACGAACGCGGCGCTGGAGACGAAGGCGAGCATGGCGGAGGCGGCGGCGAGAAGGACGAAGACGATTGGGCCGAGGACGGGGCGGTTTCGGATGATGGCTTCGGCCTGGGAGAAGAGTTCGAAGAGGAGGCCGTGCAGGGCGTCGGAATAGGCGAGGGCGGCGGCGAGGAGCGCGACGCAGAGCAGCAGCATGGCGCGCCGCGTGGCGGAGGCGAGAGGGGCGGGTACCAAGCAACCATTCTCAAGCATTTGCCGGGAGGCTGCCGAGGGCGGCGGCCGGGAGCGAAAACGGTGTTTTTCAATGGCGGCTTTTATTTCAAATTATTTCACTGGAAGATTCTTTCTTTGTCTGATAGATTTCTTATCCCGAGGAAAATTTATGAGGGCAGAAGAGATCTCTGAGCTGCGCCGGAGAATGGTGGCGGCGACCGACTATTCCGAATTCCATCACTATTACGTGGCTAATTATTTCGAAAACGCCGGGTTTCGAAGCATGGGGCGACCGCTGAGTGCGCCCCTGGCGCGGCACTTTGCGCGCGTGTGTCTGGAACTCTACCTGGGGGGGCCGCCCAAGAAGCTGGTGGCGATCCAGGCGAATCTGACGGAGATTCGAGAGTTTGGGCTTGTCTATGGCGTCCTTTCGATTGGCGGCAAGCTTTGCTCGATCCTCTACTTCGACGACGTCGAACAGGGGATGATGTCCGTTATCGAGAACATGGAAACCCTGGATACCGAGTTCTTGCAGTTTCATTTGCAGCGTCCCGCGGGGGATAGGCCCAACTGATTCGGCGGCCCTCGGGCCGTGTTACCCTCGTCATTCCTGTCTCTGTCTGCCAGGACCGAAAACCAGGAGACGATCGAAATGTCCAGCCAGAAGCCGGGATGGTCCCGGCGCCGTTTGTTACACAGCGCTCCGGCGCTTCTTGCGGGAGGAAGCGTGCTTTCCGCGCAGACTCCCGCTCCGGGGACCCGGGCGCCCATTATCATTCCGCCGGCACCGGTGGCGATGCGGGAGCAGAAGCTGCTGCAGACGATTCCGATTCCGAAGCAATCCGGACGCGGGGTGATCGTGCTGCGGAATCAGCGCGTCAAGGTGATCAACCCGAGGGGGAAGCAGGTGGGCGACCTGTTTGCCTTTGCGCAGTATTCGGCCGAGGAGTTCATTGCGCCGGCGTTCACGATGACACGGAATCGGAACATCTACCTGCAAGTGGGCAAGGGGTTGATGAGCAATTACGGCAATCCGCTGCTGGTGCTCGAAGAGGACACGTCGGGCCGCAACGACCTGCTCTATCCGGCTTGCTCCGGCGCGCAGAAGCCCGGCATTCCGGCCAGTATTCCCAACTGCCGGGACAACATGCAGGCGGCGCTGCGCGCGATCAATTTTCCGGTGCCGAACCATCCGGAGATCGTCCATCCGCATAATCTGTTCCAGAACTCTCCCGTGATTGATCTGGATGGGAATATTGAGGTGCGGGAGCCGATCGCCAAGGCGGGGGACTACGTCGTGTTGCGGGCCCTTGAGAATGTGTGTGTCGTGGTGACCGCCTGTTCGTCGCCCTCCGTCGTGAACGGCAAGGAGCCGAAGGAGTTACTGATGGAGGTTTACGGTTAGCGCCCAACGGGTACACTGGAGGGCGTTATGCAAAACAAGGCTTGTCTCCTCGTTTGGGCTCTGTCGATGGTCCCCGTGCTGCTTCCAGCGGCGGAGATCCGGGCCGGTCATTCGCATAAAGGCGAAGCGTTTGACTCCGGGCCGAGAACCCGTCCGCAGGTGATGAGCCAGATTGGGAAGGTGCACTTTCCGATCACCCACAAGAACCCGGAGGTGCAGCAATGGTTTAACCAAGGGAACACCTTGCTGCACTCCTTTTCGGACTTTGAAGCCGAACGGGCGTTCCGCTGGTGCGTGAAGCTCGAACCGGAGAATGCGATGTGCTACTGGGGCTTGGCGCGCGCGGCCGGGGACGAACGGAGCGTGCCGTTTATTCAAGAAGCCGCTAAACGCAAAGCCGGGGTGACGGAGAGGGAACGGCTCTACATCGAAGCGCTCGAAGCGCGGGAGCGGACGGACCGGTTGCGCGACCGGAACGACGATTATCGCGAGCGGAATGTACGTTACAAGAAGATTCTCGAGACGCTGTGTCTGAAGTATCCGGAGGACGATGAGGCCCGGCTGCTGTTGGCGCTGGCGAACATGGGCGATGCGCGCTACGGAACCGAGCTGATTCTGCGCGAAGTGGAGAAGCGGCAACCGAATCATCCGGGCGTCCACCATTACCGGATCCATAACTGGAACTATCATGAGCCGGAGGCCGCGCTCGAGAGCTGCCAGCGTTACGGGGCGATTGCGCCGAACGTCGGCCACGCGCTCCATATGCCGGGGCATGTGTACGCCCAGGTGGGGATGTGGCAGGAGGCCGCGATCGCGATGGACGCGGCGACGCGGACGGAAGTGAAGAACATGCACGCGCAGCAGGTGTTTCCGTTCAACTACTGGAACTGGGGGCACAACCGCCACTACTTGAGTTACATCCAGGAGCAGCTTGGCCTGCCGGATTTGGCCATCGCGGGAGGGCGGGAGTTGGTGAATGCTCCGCAGGATCCGAAGTCGAATGGCGAGGCGCCGTATAGCCCGCATTCGCAAGGCATCCGCTCGCTGGCGAGGACGCTCGTGAAGTACGAGCGCTGGAAGGAGTTGCTCGATGAGAAGACGATTCCGTGGCGGAAGTTGCCGGCGGATCAGTTATTGAAGGCGTATGTGCAGGCGCGCGCGCATTTCGCGCTGGGGCAGCGGGAAGAGGGGGAGAAGGCGATGGAGGCGCTCGAGAAGTTCGCCAAAGAGAAGGAGGTGGAGCGGTTGTACCCCTTGATGGCGATGGATCTGAAGGCGCGTCTAGCGTTTGCGAAGGGAGAGACGCTGCTGGGGCTGGGTCTTCTGAGTGAAGCGGCGGAGAAGCAGTACACCATGCAGATGGGAGACAACGATCCGCCCTCCTATCCGGAAGTGCTGTTCAATGCGCTAGGCCAGGCGTATCTCAACGCCGGGGCGAAGGATTTGGCGGTTGGGGCGTTTGAGAAGGCCTTGGTGCTGACGCGGAACGACCGGTTTGCGCTGGCGGGACTGGAGCGGGCAGGGAAGCCGCGGACGGTGACCTTGGCGAAGCCGCAGCGGGAATACCGGACGGAGGCGTTGCGGGAGTTCGGGCCGGACCACTGGTCGCCATTCGCGGCGCCGGCGCTCGAGGTGGTGGATGCGGACGGAAAGACGCAGACGCTAGCGACGCAGAAGGGCCGGAACACAATTCTCGTCTTCTATCTGGGGAAGGAGTGTCCGCATTGTCTGAAGCAGCTGCGCGATTTACAAGGCAAGGCGGGAGAGTGGAAGCGGCTCGACACGGATGTGTTCGCCGTGAGCCCGAATGCGCCGGAGGCGAATAAGGCGTTGGGGAAAGAAGCGGCCTACCAGTCGATTCGTTTTTTGTCGGATGTCACGCGGGCGAATGCGAAACGGTTTTTGGCTTACGACGATTTTGAAGAGATGGAGATTCACGCAACGATCCTGATCGATAAAGAGGGAAAGGTGCGGTGGTCGCGGATGGGTGGGGCTCCGTTTGAGGATATGAAGTTTTTGGCCGAGGAGATCGAGCGCATCCGCGAGTCCAAATAGGTGGGCGAGAGCATGGGGAAGTTGCGGGCGGTGCTGGTAGCGTTTTGGCTCGTGGCCGCGCTACCGGCGGCGCAGGGACAGAGCCTGACGGTCTCGGTGGCGTCGAGCTTACGGCCGGCGATGGAGGAGATCGCCCGGGCATTCGAAGCGGAGCATCCCGGCGCGAACGTTGTTTTGAACTTTGGGGCTTCGGGCGCGCTGCGGCAGCAGATTGAGCAGGGGGCCCCGGTGGACGTTTTCTTGCCGGCAGCGTCGCGGCAGATGGACGAGTTGGAGCGGAAAGGATTGGTGGCAGCGGGAACGCGGCGGGACCTGCTGGGGAACGAAGTGGTGCTGATCGCGCCGGCCGGCTCCGCTCAGCCGCGCGATTTCGCGGGGTTGCTGAGCGGGGAGGTGCGTTTGCTCGCGCTGGGTGATCCGGCGAGCGTGCCGGCGGGAGAGTACGGGCAGCAGGTGCTTCGTTCGCTCGGGTTGTGGGAGCGGGTTGAGCCACGGGTGGTGATGGCGAAGGACGTCCGGCAGGTTCTGACCTATGTGGAGTCCGGGGAGGCGGAGGCGGGCATTGTCTATGCCAGCGATGCTCGCGGATCGGGTCGCGTGCGCGTAGTGGCCACCGCGCCCGCGGGAAGCCATACGCCGATCGTCTATCCGGTGGCGGTGACCGCAGCGGCAAAGGCGCCGGCACTGGCCCGGGCGTTTGTGGAATTTCTTTCGCGCAGCGCCGCCGAGAGGGTGTTTCGACGGTTCGGGTTCTTGCCGGGCGGGAGGACGGAGACGGCTGCACCGGTGTCCGGGGAGAAACCGTTGGACCTTTCGCCGCTCTGGATTTCGCTGCGGACTTCGCTGGTCGCCACGGCGCTGACGTTCGTGCTGGGATTAGCCGCGGCCTACGGGATGAACCGGTACCGCGGGAGGGCGCGGAGTTTCATCGACGGGGTTTTTATCTTGCCGCTGGTGTTGCCTCCGACGGTGATTGGTTTTTTTCTTCTTCTGCTTTTCGGCCGGAATAGTGGGTTGGGGCAACTGCTGCAGGGGCTCGGCGTAACGATCGCGTTTTCCTGGCCGGCGACGGTGATTGCAGCGACGGTGGTGGCCTTTCCGATGATGTATCGCGCGTCGCTGGGAGCGCTCGAACAGGTGACGCCAACCTTGTTGCAGGCGGCGCGGACGCTGGGCGCCTCCGAATGGCGGGTTTTTCAACGCGTCACGTTTCCGTTGGCCTGGCCGGGGATTCTGGCAGGAACGGTGCTGGCGTTTGCGCGGGCGCTGGGGGAGTTTGGCGCCACGCTGATGCTGGCGGGGAACATTCCCGGCCAGACGCAGACGATGCCGGTGGCGATTTTCTTCGCGGCCGAGGGCGGTGAGATGAATCGGGCGCTGGGTTGGGTCTTGCTGATTGTGGCGGTTTCCTTGGTGGTGGTGACGGGGCTGGGATACTGGTCGCGGCAACGGCCTGCGAGAGGGTCTGCCAGCGCGTTGGCTGAGGCGGAGGAAAGTACCGCGGGGAGCGGGTTTCAGTTGGGACGCACTTCGCCGGCGGCGAGCAGCAAGGAGTTGCAGTTCTCGGCGGAAAAGCAGCTGGGCGGGTTTTCGCTCGCCGCTACGTATTCGGTGCGCGGCGGTCCGCTGGGGTTGCTGGGCGCGTCGGGGTCGGGAAAGAGCCTGTCGCTTCGTTGCATCGCGGGAATCGAGACGCCGGAGAGAGGCCGGATTGTTTTGAACGGGCGGGTGTTGTTTGACCGCGGCGCGGGAATCGATTTGCCGCCGGCTGAGCGCCGGATTGGTTATCTGTTTCAGGACTACGCATTGTTTCCGCATATCACGGTGGCGGAGAACGTCGCGTTCGGATTGCACGGCATGGCGGAGGGGGAGCAGGACGCGCGCGTTGCCGAAGCGCTCCGGTTGGTTCGTCTGGAGGGGCTGCGCGAACGCTATCCGGCGGAGCTGTCGGGCGGGCAGCGGCAGCGAGCCGCGTTGGCGCGGGCGCTGGCGACGCATCCGGATGCGTTGCTGCTGGACGAGCCATTTTCGGCGCTCGATCCGCATTTGCGGAGGCAGTTAGAGAATCAGCTGCGGGAGGCTTTACGGGAGTACGAGGGCGTGGTGGTCTTCGTCACGCACGATATGGAGGAGGCGTTCCGATTCTGCGAGGAGTTGGTGGTGCTTGAAGGGGGTGAGGTGATTGCGGCGGGGCCGAAGCGGAACCTGTTCGAACGACCGGGCACGACGGCGGCGGCGAGACTGACGGGGTGTAAGAACATCCTGGCGGCGGTGGTCGAAGCGAGCGGACGGATCCACTTGCCGCAGTTCGGCATCTCGTTGACGGCGGCGGATGAGATGAGAACAGACGTGACCCATGTGGGGATTCGGGCTCGTCATTTGCGTCTGCTGGAGGCGGAGAGTGGGAAGGCGAACGTGTTTCGGTGCTGGCTGCGGGAGACCCGCGAGTCGCCGCACGAGATGACGCTATACCTACAGTTGAGGGAGGGAGCCGGTGAGCCGCATTTGGAGATGCAGATGGCCAAGGAGGAGTGGCGCGCGCTCGAAGCGAGGCCGCAGCCGTGGTTGTTAGAAATAGCTCCCGAAAGGTTGATCCCTCTGGCGGGGTAAGCTGATAAAATTTTGGTCAGATGTTTAGCCGCGCAATCCCCCTATGCTGCGCCTTGCTTCTGGCAACCGCGATTGTCTTGCCCGCTCAGAAGAAGAAGAGCAAGAAAGAGAAGAAAGAAGAGATCACGCAGGTGCACGAGGTGCCGCCGGATCCACCAGCGGCGGTGACCGTGGAGACGGACCGATTGGAGTTCATCGTTTCGCCGATGTCGGGCAAGGGGCTGCTTTCGGCGCAGGTGCGGGACGCGATCAAGGCGTTGAAGTCGCAGACGAAGGGCGGGCAGATTGTGAAGCTGCGCGCGTTTGTGGCGGGCACGGGCGATTTGCGGCGCGTGCAGGCGATTGTCAGCGAGGAGTTCAGCGAGAAGAAGCTGCCGATTCCGACGCTGTCGACGATTCAGGTGGGCCTGTTGCCGATGGAAGGCGCGCAGGTGGTGATGGAAGCCGTGGTGGTGGCGAAGAAGCCGGTGAATGCGCATGGCCTGGGCTTGCTCTCGGGAATGGGCGGCTATGGCAAAGAGGAGCCGGATCAGGTGTTGCCGATGCTCGACCGCGCGTTGGCGGATTTGGCGAAGGCGTCACAAGTGGCCGGCAGCTACAAGAGCGATGTGCTGAAGGTGACGTGTATGTTGTCGTCCCTCGCGCAGATCGCGGAGGTGCGGACCCGGGTGGCGACGGCGTTTCCTTCGGCGATCTTTACGGCGTTTCAGGCGCAGCGCGGGCACGGGGTTTCGTTGGCGGAATGTGAAGGGGTGGTCCGGTTGACGAAGGCGCCGGCACAGCCGGTTGCGTTTCTGAATCCCGAGGATATGCAGCCTTCGCCGCGCTTCTCGAAGTTTGTGCTGGTGAACGCTCCGCGGTTGGTGCTGACAGGAACGCAGGTGGCGTTCAACTTCGAGGAGAACGATGTGCGGCTGGCGTTTCAGCGGATGGCGAAGGTCCTTGAAGGGCAGAAGTCGGGTATGAAGCAGGTAGTGTTTTCGAATCTCTATCCGATCTCGAACCGGATTCTGGAGACGGCGCGCAAGGTGCGGTTTGAGTTCTTTGATGCGGCAAAACCGCCAGCGAGTACAGCGCTGGTGTTTGAAGGGTTGCCGAGCATGGATGCTTCGCTGGCGATTGAGTTGGTGGCGGTTCCGCAATGATCGAAGGGCGGGACCTGTACGATCCGGAGCGGCCGCTCGATTGGTTTGAGGCGTTGTATCAGAAAGCCGATGGCCAGATGGGGGAGATTCCGTGGGGAGATGGTGAGCCCAACCCGAATCTGGTGATCTGGTGCGAGAGGGAAGGCCGGCCGCGGCGCGGCGAACGCGTGTTGGTGGTGGGTTGCGGATTGGGGGATGACGCGGAGTACCTGGCGGGCCGAGGCGCGGCGGTGACGGCGTTCGATTTGTCGGCGACGGCGATTGCGTGGTGCCAGAAGCGGTGGCCGGATTCGGCGGTGCGCTATGTGCAGGCGAATCTGCTGGAGGCGGAGTGGGGCGAAGGCTTCGATTTGGTCGTGGAGATCTACACGCTGCAAGCGATGCCTCCGGAGGTGCGCGCGCTGGCTTACGCGAAGTTGGCGGCGGCCGTGAAGGGAGAGCTGCTGGTGATCTGCCGCGGACGAGATGAGGCGGATGACCCGGGCGGCTTGCCGTGGCGGCTGACGAAAGCGGAGATAGAGAACGGGCTCACGGGACTGGAGTTGGCGGCGTTTGAGGATGTCGCAGATCCCGTGAAGGTGGGGACGCGGCGATTCCGGGCGGTCTGGAAGAAGCGCTAGTTCAGCGACTTCGAAATCCGCTGGGCGTAGGCGCGGGCGGCGGCGAGGACGCGGGCGCGGGCGAGGGTTTGCGGTATGCGCTGGCGGACGACGACGCGGCCGTTGATGACGACGTCCTGTACGTCGGAGCCTTTGAGGGCGTAGACGAGCGCCGAGTAGACATTGAAGAGCGGCACGGCTTGCGGCTCGGTCATCGCGACAGTGATGAGGTCGGCGCGCTTGCCGGATTCGATAGAGCCGATCTCCTTCTGCAGGCCGAGCACACGGGCGCCGTCGATGGTGGCCATGGCGAAGAGCTTGGCGGCGGGCAGCGCGGTGGGATCGTTGGCGGTGACTTTGGCGAGTTTGCCGGCGAGGTCCATCTCTTCGAAGAGATTGAGATCGTTGTTGGATCCGGCGGGTCCGTCGGGACCTAAGCCGAGGGCGACGTCCAGGCGGAGAAGTTTGAGCACGGGGGCGATGCCGCTCGCCAGTTTCATATTGCTGCTGGGGCAATGGGCGACGCCGACGTTGCGTTTGGCGAGGGTGGCGATGTCCGCGTCGTCAAGCCAGACGCCGTGGGCGGCGACGGTTCTGCCATTTAAGACGCCCAGCTTTTCGAGGGCTTGCGTGGGGGAGAGGCCGCGCTGCTTTTGGGTATCGTCGTTCTCCTTCTTGGTCTCGGAGAGATGGATAACGAGCGGGGCGCCGTACTTGTTGGCGAGGGCGCGGGAGGCTTGGAGGGTTTCGTCCGAGTTCGTATAGATGGCGTGGGGGGCGACGGCGGCGGTGATAAGGGGGTCGCCGGCGAACTGCTTGAGGAAGGCTTCGGCGCGCTTCAAGGCATCGGCAGGAGTCTTCGCGTCGGGGACGGGGAAGCCGATGATGGTTTGGCCGAGGACGGCGCGCATGCCGGCTTTGCGGGTGGCTTCGGCGATGACCTCTTCGAAGTAGTACATGTCGGTGTAGGTCGTGGTGCCGGAGAGGAGCATTTCGAGGACGGCGAGGTCGGTGCCGACGCGGACGAATTCCGGGTTGACGTTTTTGGCTTCGGCGGGGAAGATGTAGCGTTCGAGCCAGTCCTGGAGGCGGAGATCGTCGGCGATGCCGCGGAGCAGCGTCATGGGCGCGTGGGTGTGGGTGTTGATGAGACCGGGGGCGAGGATGGCGTCGGGGCGGTTGATGCGTTGCTTGGAGCGGTGGGCTTTGAGGATTTCGGCGGCGGGGCCGACGGCGACGATGCGGTCCTCTTCGATGGCGACGGCGCCGTTTTCGATGACGCGGCGATTGGCGTCCATGGTGACGACGTAGCGGGCGGTGATGACGAGGTCGGCGGCGCTGAGCGCGGTGACGCAGAGGAGACTAGCGAAGAAACGGATCATGGATGGACTCCGGCATGGGTTCTGCCCAGGTTGATTATCGGGGATCCCGACTACGGATGACGAGGGGTGAGGCGGCGAAGCCGGCCACGGGCGCTTTGTTCTGCATGGGGCCTCGAGCCGCGCTGCTGAGGATGCCGTGACGTGGGCTTTCCGAGGTGCACGTAGAATGCAGAGCGGGGTCTGCGGGGCGCGCCTCGTCCGCGATGGGGTGGCGAGAATTGCTCTTGGTGATGAAGGTGACGGAGACAGCGGCGGGCCTGGTTCGGCTGGCGGTGCGCGCGCTGTTCCGCTCGGGGCTTCGAGCGGCGCTGCTGAGGATGCCGCGACGTAGGCTTTCCGAGGTGCCGGGAGACGGCGGAGCGGGGTCCGCGGGGCGCGCCTCGTGCGCGATGTGGCGGCGAGAATTGCTCTTGGTGATGAAGGTGACGGAGAGAGCGGCGGGCCGGGTTCGGCTGGAGGTGCGCGCTCTGTTCTGCTCAGGGCTTCGAGCCGCGCTGCTGAGGATGCCACGACGCAGGCTTTCCGAGGTGCCGGGAGACGGCGGAGCGGGGTCCGCGGGGCGCGCCTCGTGCGCGATGTGGTGGCGAGAATTGCTCTTGGTGATGAAGGTGACCGAGACAGCGGCGGGCCTGGTTCGGCCGGCGGTGCGTGCGCTGTTCCGCTTGGGGCTTCGAGCGGCGCTGCTGAGGATGCCGCGACGCAGGCTTTCCGAGGTGACGGTAGACGGCGGAGCGGGGTCCGCAGTACGCGCCTCGTTCGCGATGGGGTGGCGAGAATTGATCTTGGTGATGAAGGTGACGGAGACAGCGGCGGGCTTGGTTCGGCCGGCGGTGCGTGTTCTGTTCCGCTCGGGGCTTCGAGCGGCGAGTGGCGCGGGGAGGCTAGCGGAGGAAGGAATCATTGAAGGCTTCCGGCAGGAGCTCGGCGACGGTGAACTCGCGGGTATCGCCATGCAGGTTGACGAGGGTGACGGTGGCTTGCGGGGCGAACTCGGCGAGGAGCTGGCGGCACGCTCCGCAAGGAGGCGTCGGACGAGGGGTATCGGCGGCGACGGCAATCGCGCGGAACTCGCCGGGCCGGACGCCTTCGCTGATCGCCTTCCACAGCGCGACCCGCTCGGCGCAGACCGTGAGGCCGTAGCTCGCGTTCTCAATGTTGCAGCCGGTGTAGATGGTCCCGTCCAGCGTCTCGACGGCGGCGCCGACGAAGAAGCCCGAATACGGGGCCAGGGCCTGCTCCCGAGCGGCGATCGCGCGTTGGGCGAGCTCAGTCATGCAGGTTGGCAATGATGGACCGCAAGAGCTTCTGGAAGCGGTCGGCTTGCTGGCGGCCGGTTTCGAGGACCTCTTCGTGGTTGAGTTCCTGATTCAACATGCCGGCAGCCATGTTGGTGACGCAGGAGAGAGCCAGGACCTTCATCCGCATATGGACCGCGACGATGACTTCGGCGACGGTGGACATGCCCACAAGGTCCGCGCCGATGGCGCGGAGATACCGGATCTCGGCGGGTGTTTCGTAGCTGGGGCCCAACAAGCCGGCGTAGACACCGCTGGGCAGGAAGAAGCCCAGTTCGGAGGCGCGGCGCTGGGCCATTTCGCGATAGGCGGGGGTGTAGGCGAACGTCATGCCGGGGAAGCGTTCGCCCCAGGCATCGTTGTTGTGGCCGACGAGGGGATTGGATCCCTGCAGGTTGATATGGTCGGTGATGAGAACGAGATCGCCGGGCCGGTAGTCCGGGTTGATGCCGCCGGCGGCGTTGGTGAAGACCATGGAGCGGACGCCGAGCGAGCCGAGGACGCGAACTCCAAAGGTAGACTGCTGCGGGGTGTAGCCTTCGTAGAGATGCGCGCGGCCGGCGAGGACCGCGACGGGCTGCCCGGCGATGCGGCCGACGACCAGTTTGCCGGCGTGGCCGACGGCGGTAGAGGCGGGCCAGTGCGGGATTTCGCTATAGGGGATGACGGTCGCGTCTTCGACCGTGTCCGCAAACGCGCCGAGGCCGCTGCCGAGGACGATGCCGATTTCGGGGAGAAACGGCAGGCGGTGTTTGAGTTCGAGGACGGCGGCTTCGACGGTGATCATACGAGTAACCCAGCGATGCAGGCGGACATGAAGTTGGCGAGCGTACCGGCAGCGACGGCGCGGAGGCCGAGGCGGGCGAGGTCGGATTTGCGGGAGGGCACGAGAGCGCCGATGCCGCCGACCTGGATGGCGATCGAAGAGATGTTGGCGAAGCCGCAGAGGGCGTAGGTGGCGATGATCTTCGAGCGGGGGTCGAGGACGACGCCTTGTTCGGGGAGTTTGCCGAGGTCGATGAAGGCGACGAACTCGTTGAGGACGAGCCGGGTGCCGAGGAGTTTGCCGACGTGCGGGGCATCCTGCCAGGTGACGCCCAGGAGATAAGCCACGGGAGCGAAGATCCAGCCGAAAAGCTCCTGCATGGTGGCGGGGAACCACGCGGCCATCGAGTGGCCCCAGCCGAAGAGGCCGTTGACGAGCGCGATGAGGGAGACGAAGGCGATGAGCATGGCGCCGATGTTGAGGGCGAGCTGGAGGCCGTCGCCGGCGCCGCGGGCGGCGGCGTCGATGACGTTGACGCCGTTCTTCTCGATCTCAACCTTGATGCCGCCGAGGGTTTCGGGCTCTTCGGTTTCGGGGATGAACATCTTGGCCAGGAGAATGGTGGCCGGGGCGGTCATGATGACGGCGGTGAGGAGGTGGCCGATTTCGACCTTGGCGAACATGACGTAGGCGGCCATGACGGCGCCGGAGACGTGCGCCATGCCGGAGGTCATGATGGTGAAGAGCTCACTTTGCGTGAGCCCGGCGAGGAAGGGACGAATGGTGAGCGGGGCTTCGGTCTGCCCCATAAAGATGCTGGCGGCGACGCAGGTGGACTCAGCGCCGCTGGCGCCCATGACGCGGCGCATGAGCAGGGCCATCGCTTTGATGATGACCTGCATGATGCCGAGATAGTACAGGATGCCGAAGAGGGCCGCGATGAAGATGACGATGGGCAGGACCTGGAACGCGAACAGGACCCCGTAGGGTCCTGTAGATTTGCCGAGTGGGCCGAAGAGGAACGAGCAGCCTTCTTCGGCGTAGCGGAGGAGGGCTTCGACGGCGCGGCTGGCGGTTTCAAAGGCTCCCCGGATGGGGGTTTTGAGAACCAGCAGGGCGAAGAGGATTTGCAGGCCAAGGCCCCAGGCGAGGAGCGAGGGGCGAATGGCGCGGCGGTTCGTCGAGAAGAACCACGCCACCGCGAGGATGACGACCAGCCCGACGGCGCCCATGGCGGTTAGCTGACGACTTCGAGGATGTTCTCGCGTTCGTCGGGAGCGGAGGCCGAGATCCGGAACGCATCCTCTACGAGGTCGGCAGCCTCTTCGACGTTGGTTTCGTCGCGGTAGTAGAGGCGGCAGAGGATGGTGCCGGGATCGATCTTCTGACCGACTTTGACTTCGAGGATGACGCCGACGGCGTGATCGATGACATCGTCCTTGGTGTTGCGGCCGGCGCCGATGAGCGTGGAGGCCGAGCCGATGACCTGGGCATCGACGGCGGAGACGTAGCCGCCGCGGGTGGTGACGATATCGCGAGCGCCGGTGGCGTTCGGGAGGAGCTCGAACTTATCGAGGACGTTGGGATCGCCGCCCTGGGCCTTGATGACCTCTTTGAGCTTCTTGTAGGCGGAGCCGTCGACGAGGCGGCGCTGGGCGATGTCGCGGGCTTCGTCGATGGTGGGGACGATTTTGCCCAGGTGGATCATGCGCGCGGCGAGCTCGATGGACAGGCGGGTGAGGTCGATGGGACCAGCGTTCTGGAGGGTCTGGGAGACCTCCATGATTTCGAGGGCGTTGCCGATGGCGTAGCCGAGCGGCTGGTTCATGTCGGTAATGAGCGCCTGGACGCGCTTGCCGTGGCGGCGGCCGATGGCGACCATTAGCTGGGCGAGGCGGCGAGCATCGACCTGCTTCTTCATGAAGGCGCCGGAGCCGACCTTGACGTCGAGGACGAGCGCGTCGAGGCCGACGGCGAGCTTCTTCGACATGATGGAGCTGGCGATCAGCGGGATGGATTCGACGGTGCCGGAGGCATCGCGGAGGGCGTACAGGGCGCCATCGGCGGGGGCGATTTCCGCGGTCTGGCCGATGAAGGCGAGCTTGAGCTTGGCGACCTGAGCCTTGAACTCTTCGATGGTGAGATTGGTACGGAAGCCGGGGATGGACTCGAGCTTATCGAGGGTGCCGCCGGTGTGGCCGAGGGCGCGGCCCGAGATCATGGGTACGGTGACGCCGGCAGCGGCGGCGATGGGCGCGGCGATGAGGCTGGTCTTATCGCCGACGCCGCCCGTGGAGTGTTTATCCACTTTCAGGCCCGGAATATCGGAGAAATCGACGGTGCCTCCGCTCTTGAGGAGCAGTTCGGTGAGGATCCCCACTTCCTTCTCGGTCATGCTCGAATAGAAGGTGGCCATGAGGAACGCGGACATTTGATAGTCCGGGATCTCTCCGCGCATGTACCCTTCCACGAGGTAGGCGAGCTCTTCGGAGGAGAGTTCCTCGCCGTCTCTTTTGCGGGTGATCAGGTCGACGGTACGCATGTTAGAACCCCAGCGTACCATGTTAATTCGTTGAAAGTAAAACGCTAGGGGCAATTAATACGGGTGGGGTTCGAGCAGTTTGGGGAACTCCCGGGCGGCGGGCCAGACGGCCAGGCCGAGGGCAATGGCGAGGTCATCATGGGTGGACTGGCCGCCGGTGAGGCTGAGATGGAGCAGCTCTTCGCGCAGGGAGGGCCACTCGGCCAGGCCCGGATGGATGCGGAGATTGCCGGCTTCGCAGACCATGCGGAGGTTGGCGACGAGTTCGCGGCGCGGAATCGTAAGCTTTCCATCGGGGTGGCGAACGGCTTGATGGCCCCCGGTCAGGTGGACGGACCGGACAGAGGCCGGCAGCCGCTGCGCGTTCAGCAGATCGACGATGGGCCGTCCGGGTCCGGCGGCGTCAATAAAGAGGTCGAGGTCCACTTTTGAGCCGGAGCCGAAAGGTTGCCGGCGCTGGACTTCGGCGATAAGCCGTTTGACATGGGACGGCACGAGAACGTAGTCCGTGCCGAGCGGCAAACGGGCGGCGAACAGGAGCCGGAGCTTCGGCCAGCGTTTGCGCTCCATGGTGGCCGGGTCGAGGCCGTGATCGGAGTAAACGAGATCGACGGCGGTGAGGGCCGTATGGTCCCGGCTTTGGCCGAGATCGAGACCGAGGATGAATTTGGGATATAGCTGGGTCATACACCATTTCCAAAGAAGGGTTGATAGGCATCGTCCTGGCAGCGAGTGAGCAGATCGCGGTCGAACACCTGGTGGGTAGCGGCCCGGAACTCGCACATGAACTCTTCCCAGTACCGGTCGGGATGGATGATTTTGATCTCCTCGAGGAACTCGGCGGGAATTCGCGCGCACTGTTCGGCCGTGAGCCGGAAGCGTTGCCAGTGGGACAGTTTGCCGTTGTGCCAGAGATCGTAGAACAGCCCGGTCTGGCCTTTGGGCGTGGAGATGACCCACATGGTTCCATTCGAGGTGGCCAGGAACGGCATGACGGCGACGTACAGTTCGTCGGTGGCATAGGCGGCTTCATCGATGACGAGCAGGGCACTGCCGGAGAAGCCACGAATGCGGGTAGGCGCATCGGGCAGGCCGACGACACGGCTGCCGTTGGGCAAAACGAGCGAGTGTTTGTTGACACCGTCCGACCGGGCGCGAAGCCCCAACGTGGGCAGAAGCGCCTTGACCTTGTTAAACAGCTCGCCTGACTGCCGTTCGCCGGGAGACGCAATGATGATCTCCGAGCCGGGATAGTGGATGGCCTGGTGGGCAATTCGGATGGCGGCCATGCGGCTTTTGCCGAACTGGCGGCAGGCATTGAGAATGACCCGTTTGGCCGGGCAATCGAGCACCTCCTTTTGGAATGGATCCGGATGAAAATCGAGGACTTCGGCGGCCCAGGCGGAAACCGACGGGATTTCTGCCGGGTTATCCGGCGCCGTTTGGCCGAGAATCGGGACGGACGGACACACTGCGGGCCAGCCGATTGTTTCGGTCCTTTGTGCCTGACTCAGCCATCGATCCAAAGCCGTGTTTCCTCCCTTGATTTGAGGTTACGGGCCGGAATCTGGGATATGGACGCTCTATCCCCATAAGTGGTTGATTCCAGGGCAAAGAAAAATTGCGATTACGCGGCAACGGGCTTCTTCCGGTGGCTTAAGCCGGCGACCGGCGCCGGCGTTTTCTGTTTTGGCTGGCTGATGGGGCAAGGGAGAATGGCTAGTTCGGCCGCTGGGTACGCCGGAGACGAGTTGGCTGTATCTTTCCTGTTTGCAACAGGTTGCGCTGTTTCTTCGATTGGTTCGTTCCAGAGTTCGGCTTCGACTTCGAGTTGGGCCTGGGCCTGGACCAGATTGCGGACTTCCGGATCCCGGACGGCTTGGCTGTGATGTTTTTGCAGATGGGTGACCATTTTGCAGAAGGTGGCCCAGGCTTTGAGATGTCCGGCGCGACGCCGTTCGATCTGCCGGTAGATTTTGTCGATCTCGCCCGAGTTGTGCGCGGCGTAGGCGGCTTTGACGATGCTGGAGTAGTCGGGGTAGTCCTTATGGGCTTTGTCGAAGTTCTGTTGATCGAGAGCGCAGAGCATGTCGCCGAGGCGGTTGTACATCCAGAGTTCGGCGGTGAGCTGGCGGACGATTTTGGCCTGGGTTTCGGTGGTGACCTGAAACTGGCGGGTATTGTCCTTGAGTTCCTGGGCGAAGCCTTCCTGGACCTCTTGCGTCAGGAGGACATAATTGGGCGGCATGAGGCTGCGATCGACGTAGCGGCCATGGCGGAGGGCGTTCTGTTTAGCGGCCTGTTTGCCGGCTTCGGTGACGGGGCCGCGGCTTTTGGCGCCGTTCTGGCGGGCGGTTTCGCGTTTCTTTTCGAGCTGTTCCGGGGTCATGGGAATGGTTCTCCTTCCTGCTTTTAGGGTGGCAGGCGGGGAAGGGGAATCCGGGGAGGGGTGACGCGGGAGGGCCGTGGTTATTGGGGGAAAAAATTTCAATCGGTTGTGAACGCCGATTTGGGGGGCGAGATTTTCGCGGTGGGGCAGGCTTCGAGGGCCCGCCCCGCCGCTGCCGGGTGGGCTGTGTGGGGTGGAGGTTGGAACCGCGCACGATCTAGTTGTGGTGGTACTTTAGCGAAGGAAGGTAGAGTCTTGCGTGTGCGAAACGTGAAGAAACCGAAAGCCGACGGGATGGTGACAGAACTGGCCGCGATTAGCGGTGAAACGCTGATGTCCGCCTTTGAAAACGCCCCGGCGAGGGCACTGGGCGGGGAATTGACGGAGCAGAGGGGCGGCGGGACAGTCGCTGCGATCCTCGCGTTTGCCGCCAAGTTTGCTCCCGGGATGACGGATGGGAGCAGTTCGGTTGCACATGCCAACCTGCTTTATGGAGACGACGGTATGCCGGTTTGAATCTGGCCCCTCGCGTTCTAGGCGGTTTCGCCGCAGCATCCCGAAACTTCAAGATTTGCGGCATTAACTGACGCTGCAGTGGCGGCGCCGGGCGGCACTCAGCTTTGGTGATTGTCGAGTTACGCGTTAGCCAACCGTGGTCGCGAGCCGCTGCTGCCTAAGGGCGGTGATTTCATCGATACTGAGATCTCGATTGCCTGAGCGGGGAAGGGAAGCGTTATGGCACTTGCTTGGAGTTTGGCGGCAGACCTCGGCGATTCTCTCCTGCTCGCGCCTCTTCTGGACTGCTATCCTTGGAGCTCGCTTAAGTATCGGTGAATTTCGGCGAGGTCCGGCTCGGACGCGGCCGGGAGGATACCCTCCTTGTCGAGGTCGCCCGCGAAAACGCACTTGACGATGACGATCTCTTCGATTGGCACATCGTTCTCCAAAGCGACCCGTCTTGCGTTCGCGATCGCCTCTTCTTCACTGTCGTAGCCCCAAGCCAGCGTGGTGTAGATTAGGCCATCGCCTTCATCTGGTAGGGCACCGCGACAAATAGAGTAAGATCCATTCACAAAAAAAGACATGGAGAGACGATATCATTCCTCGCTCTGGAACAGAATAGGGTCTTTCTCTGATCCTCGACTGTCTCACCCCCTCCTCCATTTAGTGGGGGGCGACTGTTCTGCTAGATCCGCTCAGAGCAAAGCAGTTCCGTCTGTTGCAATACAACCTTGACCGCTTCGTCTTGTAGGTCCGGCGGGGAGCCGTGTTTGTTCAGAATTCGCTTCACCAGCACGCGGATCTTTGCGTGTGCTCCCTCGCGGTACTGCCAATCCACCGTCGTACTAGAGCGAACTTTTCGAACGAGTTCACCGGCGATCACCTTCAGCTTTTCGTCACCCATCGCGCTCTTCGCGCTATCGTTCGTGGCAAGCGCATCGTAGAAGGCGACTTCTGTGAAAACGTACCTGTCCCAAACGCCTCAATTCTCGCCGTACTCGCTGCTGTAAATCGCTACGCTGCCGCAAACTCCGTTGAAGAAGACTCCGAAACACCGCACAATGAAACCCGGCAATGAACCGAGCCACTCGTCTTTCTCGATGATGGCCTTGGCTTCGTTCCCACCAATCGCTTTGACGACGGCGGCTTTAATGTCGGCCTCGAAAAAAGGTTCGACGAGGGCCATTTCCTCACGAATGATGCGCTGATGAGGGCCTTGGTCGGCGTCGGCTGCTCAGGTGGTTCGGCCAACACGTAGACGCCTCTGGATCGAGTGACCACCTGACCATCGGCTTATGCGGGTCAGCGCGCTCTCAATGGTTCTGGGTGAGACGGCTCAGCCATTTGCCAAGGTGCGGGCATCCCCCGAAATGTCAGTGGAGGTTAGATGTATTTATCCTCTGATGATGTTTGCGGACTTTTCTTGGCAAAGACAAAAAGACCCGCCGACATGGGTAGCGGCGGGCCTGGCAAATGTTCAATCATTGGGAGACGAGATCGAACATTTGTACATAGCCGCACCATTGTGTGACACTTCTATATACGGAATGTGAGTGATATGAATGGAAGTATTACTATGCGTGTGATCCATAAGTGGGGTTATTGCGGTGCTTAGGAAGATCGTTGTCTTCGATACCAATGTCTGCCAGAACATCATTGCTGGCTTCCCCGACAGATGGCAGTCTGTGTTGTCGGCAATAGGGAGGCAGTTCCAAATTAAAGTCTCGCCTCACACGTTCTGGGAACTTCTTGATGCTATTACTAATGGCTCAGAAGAGAGCCTAACTCGGTACCAAGATAGAGTTCGTGTGATGTCCGGCTCGGGAAAGCCTAAGTTCTTACTTACTGGCCCTTCCTTTGCTCTAAAATATATCCTCCGCAAGGACTACCCCAACGACGAAACCGCCGTCAAGGAACTACAGGAAGCCTTCACGGTCGTACTGAAAGCTAGGACAAGAAGCGAGTTAATGCAAAGCGGAGTGAAACTTGATCTGCGACGTTGTCGAACAGCGTTGGCATTGGAGCGAATCACAGAGAAGAGCACTGGAAGTCGCAACGAACACAAGAACATGTTAAAGGCGATCAGATCGGGAAAGCACCCGGTATCGCCTTCGGCGCAGGAGTGGGCAAGGGAACTTGCCAATGAGCTTTCACCACATATTGACGATCGCAATGCGGCACTCTTAGTCAATGGTTTGAGTGCGGCCCGATTGTGGGATGAGGCAGTGAGGAATAAGGCGCTAGATCGGCAATACAATATCGACGGCGAAAAGCATCGAGGCGATTTCACAGATATCCAGCAACTAATGTACCTGTGTAATCCACACATCTCGTTGGTCACTTGCGAAGAGAAGATGAAGACGTTATGCGCCAGAAGCCCTCAAAGTGATCGCATTCTCCTGTACAATGACTTCATAAGGGGACTGTCAGTGTAATGCCTCGCTTCCAATGAACCATGCCCTGCTTTTCATAGGCTATCCACTCTCCGTCGTCTCAGCGCATCCTTCATCGCTGACAACGCATCGGCCAGCGCCCAATCGTATTCGTCCATAGTCGGCTGGCCCAATCGCTTTTTCCGGTGTGGAGAATAGCGATTCCTGATCCAGTGCAGGAAGTCGCCTTTGGACCGTCCCGCGGCCCATCGTTGCTCGCGTCGAGCAAGAGAGCATTGCATTCGCGGGCTTGGTCGGGGGCTGCCTCCGGGATCCGTCCTAGGCGGCGCAGTTGGTTTCGGCTCTTCGAATCCAGCGGGCGAGTGCCGGCATTGCCCTCGCTGCCAGGGTCCGATGAATGTGGTCGGGTTTTTGACTGCCAACCAGATTCGTTTGGCCGCGGCTGGTCAGGTTCCCGTCGTTGACACCTCGCGAAAGGATCGCAAGTCCGGAGCTTTCGGCATGCTCAAGGGCATGCCCATGACATCTGCGTCTCCCGCACCAGAACCGTCGGTTTCTGCCGGGAGGAGAGGATCTACCCATCGTTGAAGGACGACTGAGTGCCATCGCGTCCGAACAGGCCGTCCAAATCTTGGGCGCCGTTGCGTGCGCGAAGGATTACGATGCCGTACCGATAAGGCCGATCGAGGATCAGGAACTGGTCGAACCGAGAGCTAACACGTCCTCATCGGAGCGGGCTCGGTTGCAAGCAAATGCACAGATCAGGAAATCCCACCGCTAAACGCGCGAGGTTGGTGCTCGAACTGCTATTCGGATATCCACCGATACGTCACCGTGGTTCCGATTGCCGACGATGCGGATACGATTCCCCAACGCTGTGCCGTTGATCGTTCCCTATTCGCATCGTCTCCTGTAAACTCAGGACAAGGAGACCGTTATGGACGCCCTCGCGGAAACACTCGATGCTAAACTTCGTTCTTGGAAGCCGGCGACTGCGGCTGAAGTTCGTGCGCGGGTCGGAGAGGTTATCGCACTAGCGGACTCCGATGTGCTCGACCTGATGCGCTCGCGAACCCGCGAGCAGGCTGTCCTGGACATGCTCGATGAACCCCCAGCCCGGTGAAGTGTGGCTGGCCGATCTCGGGCTTGCGGCGAAGACCCGTTCCGTCGTGATTGTTTCGCGACATGATCCGGAGGCGCCACGCGCGCTGGCTCTATACGCTCCCCTCACGACACAGAACCGCCAGAGTCGTTACGAGGTGCCGCTACCTCGGCTCCCATTCCTTCATCAAGAAACCGTGGCGAACGTGCAGGGCTTGGCGTCGATTCCCACGACGTAGCTGGAGAGGAGGATTGGGCGGCTCTCCGAATCGGTTATGGCCGACGTCAAGCGAGCCCTCGCCTTCGCGCTCGACCTCGGTTAGGCTACGTTCTGGGCGGTAGCTCTTCGATTTCGATGAACACCTCGGCGGTTGGGTTCCTCACTCGTTCCTGGCACCTGCTTACTGGCTGATCTGAATTGTCGTAAGCCTGGTTGGCCTCGCCGCCTTCGGGCAGCCGATTCAAGAATGGCTCACCCGCGCGATCCCCCTGCCCGATGAGGAGATCCTGCGGCCGCGCTAGTATCGGATGGTCATCCCCGGCGCGAGCGCCGAAGTGAAGGTCGCATGGGTCGTCTTTGGTGGAGACCAAGACTACCCGAAAGCGTGCGAAGACCGTTTTCAATCTTTGGAGTCTGATGGTAAGCAATCAAGGCACTGGCTGCTCTGCGGTATGCGGCCTGCGGCTGCTGGTTGTTCGCAGCGAGCAAGGGAGTAACGCTATCTCGGGCTCGGTCGGTGGGCCGCTCTGAGGATCCGGGCCAGGCGTATGTCACCGTCTTCATCGGAGCGGGCTCGGATGTGAAGCAGAGTGTCGTGCTTCATCCGACGACAACGAGTTCTTGCTTGGCCTCGGGCGGAAGTGTCCGTAGCGACGGTTGCCGGGGGTGATCGAGAATGATGGCTATGGCTTCGCGAAGACTCTCGAGGGATTCCTCGCGTGTCGCACCCTGCCCATTTGCGCCAGGAACCTCTGCGCAGTAGGCGATGTGCAAGGACCGTTTTGCTCCACTACCGCCGTGAATTCGTTACGCAGCTCCGAATTCTATCGCCTTGCGAGCTGATCGATCGTGATGAACGGCAGAGCGTTTTCGGACCGTGTCTGCATCGTCGGCGATCCGTCAATGGACGGATCGCGCGTGATTCAGGAAGAACTGCTCTACGCTGTGAGACTGTGCACACACTTGCCCGACGTAGCTCGATCAGCTTGGCCAGATCGATACCGGATACGGTACCATCGGCATGTGGCCTCCACGCAAAAGATGCTATCGAAAATGCGCTTGGTGCAGACGGGCTGGCGTATCGAAGAATTGCAGTCAGTTGCCAGCGACCACCATTTGGAGTGGCGTCGGCCCGGTCGCGGTGGCAGCCACGTGATCTTCAGTTCGCCCGGTGTGCGGGAGATCGTATCTGTACCGTCCAAGCGGCCCATCAAGCCCATCTACATCAAGCAGTTCCTTGCCCTGGTCGACGCGGCAAGCGAGGTAAAGCAAAATGAAAGCCAAAAAGAAGCCAACTCCTGATGCTTATCCGTTCACCGTTCGCCCACTTTCGAAGGAAGAAGGCGGTGGCTATCTCGTTGAGTACCCCGACATTCCGGGCTGTATGTCCGATGGTGAGACGATCGAAGAGGCAATTGCCAACGGCCGGGAGGCACTGCGCGATTGCTTGGAGGTTTTCAGCGAGTCTGGGCGCACAGTTCCCAAACCTGAGGTTTCGGCAGCCCAGTGGCGCCAGCGTCTGCCCCGGACTCTTTACTCGAAGTTGACCAAACAGGCGGAGCGCGAGGGAGTGAGCATCAACAGCTTGGTAACGGCGATCATTGCCGAGGCGATCGGCGCTAAATTAGGACCGAAACAAGCGACCCGCTAGCCAACTCGGGGGAGTTGCCGAGAGAGATCCGCCGGCCAGCCTCTCGGGGTTAGCGTAGCAATGTAAAGTCGTCGGAGAAGTGTTTTGGGTACTCCTGGAGGTGGCTGTGGAGGTCGACGAGCGTGGTCAGGTTGCGGGTATCGCAGAGGCGGAATCCGTCGACGTTACCCTTTCGCTCAGTTGCGTTCGGCAAGCTGCGCTGTGTTATGATCGTGCCGAATTCTGCAACTAAGGTTGACGATGGAAGATTGGTGCGCACAATCGGCTGTAGATACGGCTGAGACTGGCCAAGGTTGGCGTTTGCTTTCCCATGCTGACGCGGCTAGTCAGTGGCGGGCGCGAGATCAGAGTCTTCCGTCAGCGGGGTGGGAAATCCTCGGCAACTGCCTGGAGTTGGTTGATCCCGCAACCGCGGACTCACTGCACCTGGCCGGCACCTACCGCAACTTTGACCTGCGTTGGGACTGGGAAATCGAGAAAGCGGGGAACTCAGGCGTCAAGTATCTTGCGCACCCGGTGAAAGTAGCGGAACATCTTCCGATGGTAATCGGGGCTACCGCGGCCGGGCTGCTCGCGGTCGGTCTTTTGGTCTTCTACTTCGGACGCTTTCGATTTCCTCGAGCGGCCAAGGTCTTGGGCATACTTCTTGTCTGTTTGTCCTTCTTTGGCTTCTGGCAGAGCAGGTCTGTGCACAAAGAGATACAGAACTACAGAAACATCGCCGCCGGATTCGAGTACCAGATGCTGGACGACACCTTGAATCCCGAAGGGGCGATCGCCACCCGTCGCACGGGCGACCTCTACGGCATACTCGCGGGCGAGAACGAAGCCCGGCAAGCACCGGGCAGCGGACCTCGGCGTCACTCCAGCAGGATTTTACTGGTCGGCCAACAAGTCCAGCACTGGCTCGACGGTCGCCTGATTCTTGAGTACTCGTTGGATTCTCCAGTTTTTCGCGAAGCGTTGGACCGTAGTAAGTTTCGTGGGGATTCTCGATTTGCTTCACCGACCGCAGGCTTGATCCATCTGCAAAACCACCAGTCTCGCGTGATATTTCGAAATATCCGGATTCGGGAGCTTCGAACGACCGCTAGCCCCTCTCAGCCGTGATCCGTCTTGACAGGGGCCAGTTTTAACTGCGACCGGAGGAACTTACGGGCGTCCTTGCCTCGCTACGGGATGAGCAGTTGTTCGCGCAGGTCTTTATCGACTACGGTGCAATGGCGTGGCCGTTAGCAGTGTTCGTCATCGAGCGAATCGAAAGACCTGGCAGGAACTGACACCGCCGGAACGCCGGATCATCACACCGGCAATTCGACTTCGATCTCGCGAGTCTCCGACGTCGGAGAACGCTCCGCCCGCAGCACTTCCCAATAGACTTGGATTGCCTCTGTCGCTCGCCTGGTCAACTCGTCGACGGAACTGCCGGTCACCAGAATCGAGGGAAGTTCGGGTACATAGCCACTGAAACCGTTCGGGCCGCTCTCCATCACCAGCGAATACTTGCGGGTCATGTCTCATCTTCCTCTATACCAGTTTGCCTCAAGATCGCACGGTATGTACCCGGCCGGACATCGTCTCCAAGCCTGCCGGACACGACGGTGATGCGCCCATCGGGGCTTCGGAAAACGCGATGATCGCCAGATGTACGCACGAGCCGCCAACCGGCTTCCTCGATCTTTCGAATAACTTCCCGAACCTTCAGCGGCACTGATTCAGACTACCGCATGTACGCTCGTTGCGCCCCAAAGCCTGACTAACGGCACAGCGTAGTGGAGACTGGGACCGCCGTCAGCTTCGTACCGGAGGCGGCCGTGGCAAATCGCCAAAGCCGGTACGCCCGCAAGCCGAGATTTAGTTCGCGGTTCCCTTTGCGACTGATCGCGAGCTATCGCAGCAAACGCCAAGCCAAGCCTGCCCTTCGGCCCCTCCTAGGGACATTGGTATTGCGGAATCTGGCGAGTCGATCCTAGCGGAAGGTACTCGACCTTCTTGCCGCCCTTGATCGTGAGCCGGACCGGTTTGGTTACGTCGTCCCAGTGGACCCCGGTCCTGACAACGACATCACCGTTCCTTGCCCCGGCTCTTTCGGCGGCACTGCCCGGCTTGAGTGCCATTACTCTTTGGTTCTCGACCAGTGCGGTTCGATCCATACCCAGTTCGAATTCCGGCATCTCCACCACCACTCGCACGGCGCACGGGACTCGAAGTTTCTGCGGAGCTTCAACTGAAGTGCCGGAGTCTACATAGGCCTGTTCGGTCAAGTAGTCTGCGATTTCCTCAATGTCGCGGGCGGTCCGCTCTCGGGCGGACGACGAAAGCAGACATTACCGGGCGCCCGACTTCGTGCCGTGTCGCTCGATCAGTTGGGTACGCTTGCGCTCCCAGTACTCCGGGGTGATCTCAATTGGCGCACCGGAGTTTAGCCCCTCGATCAGAAGCGCTTCCAGCCTCTCCTCCGCGCGCCGTTTCTGATCTTCGCGAATCAGGGACCGGACGTATTCGCTGGGGGTGCTGAACCCACTGACCTCAACCTGTTCTTCCACGAAGTCCTTCAACGTCTGGGGGAGAGAGATGTTTAAGGAGGTCATGCTCATGCCAGAACGATAACAGAGCCTTCATGTACTGTCGATTCCTGAAGATACGAGTGCGGAGCGGGCTGGGCGGGAAGCGGCCCGATCGACGAACTTCACGCTTGTCAGCTATCCGGTTCTCAGGTTTGGGGAAAGAGTTTGTCTGTTTGGCATTCTCCAGGTTTCTTGCCGCCTCTCTTTGCTTCCTGGGAACACTCCGGACGGTGCGCCCGGCCGATACTTGTACCGCAGCGCTTCACTCGTAGCGCAGAGCTTCGATGGGATCGATCTCCGCCGCTTTCATCGCGGGATAGATCCCGAAGAGCACGCCCACGCACACGGACACGCCAAACGCCACCCCCACCGAGAGCGGCGTGACGATGGTATTCCATTCGGCAACCGTCGCAATGATCCAACTCAAACCGATGCCGAACGCAATTCCGGCCAAGCCGCCGCCTACGGAGATCAGCACACTTTCAATCAGAAACTGCCGGACAATGTCGCTGCGCCGCGCCCCGATCGCGCGCCGGATGCCGATCTCCCGCGTCCGCTCCATGACCGTCGCCAGCACAATGTTCATAATCCCAATCCCGCCGACAATCAGGGAGATCGCGGCGATGGCGACCATCACATACGTGAAGATCGCCTGCGTTCGCTTCTGTTGTTCGAGCAGCGCCGCCGGAATCGTCACGACATAGTCTTCCGTATTTCGATGCGTGGAAGCCAGGATTGCGCTGACCACCTTGGCCGACTGCACGCTATCGATCCCTTCGCGGAGACGGATATCGACTCCATCAAGCTCGTCCTTTAGGAAACGGGTGGTATCCCAGAAGCGGTACTGGAACGTGGTCAACGGGATGAGAATCGCATTGTTCCGATCCTGGATCTTCACTCCCGTTCCACTGTCGCCCACCTGATCCGCCAACACCCCGACCACCTCCAGCCAGGTATCGTTGACCTTCACCTGCTTCCCCAACGCGGGGTCGAAGCCGAACAAACTGATCTTCGCCGTTTGACCCAGGACGCAAACCGCCGCGCTCGAAACTTCATCGGTCTCGGACAGCAAACGGCCCTCCACGGCCTCCAGCGAATGAATCGCGGCGAACGCGGGACGTACCCCTTGCAGCATCGGCATGCCGGTGGCCGGTTTGGGGAGAATCCGTCCCGGATGCAGTGCACGGCGGGGAGAGACGGCGTCGATCCCGGCCAGGTTCGCCTCCAGAATGCGGATGTCCCGCTCATTCAGACCCTGCGACGCCCGCCGCCGCTGCTGCAGCTCTTCGGCACTTGTGGCCGGAATTGAATCGACCAGAATATTGCGAACGCCGAGCTTTTCGATCAGCCGCAACGACTCCTCCCGGGCGCCGGCGCCGATTGACAGCATGCCGATCACGCTGCCTACGCCGAAGACGATGCCGAGCGCGGTCAGCACGGTGCGCGCCTTCTGGGCGCGCAGATTGGTGATCGCTTCGCTGATATCGGAAAGGATGCCTTGGCGTGAGTTCATGGTGGGGTCCTCAAGGCTTAGCGGCCGGCCCGGACTTTCCGGCGGCCGCTTTTCCTTTCCCGGCGTCTTGCTGGTCGGGGCTGGCGAGGGCCACGGCGGTGCCTTCCGCCAGCCCTTCGATGACCACCTGGCTCTCGCCGCGGCGGACGATCTTCACGTCGCGCGCGACGAAGGAGCCGGCTTCCGAGACGTAGGCGAATCTTCGCCCATCGCTTTCGAATACCGCTTGCGTGGGGACCCAGAGCGCATTTTTCATGGTCTCGGTGAGGATCTGGACGCGGACGCTCATGCCCGGGCGCAGCGCGGCGGCGGGTTCCGTGACGGCGAGTTTGCATTCAAACCGGCGCTCCCAGGGTGGGCCGGAGGTGCCGCCGAGGTTCGATACCTTGGCCGCTAAGGGTTTCCCGGGCAGGGCGACGACGTGGACTTGCGCGGGCTGGCCGATGGCCAGCAGACCGCGGTCGGCTTCGGTGATGACGACGCTGGCCTCCCAACTGTTGAAGTCCGGAATCTGGGCGACGGCCATGCCGGCCCGGATGTTATCGCCCACCTGAAACATGGGGAAGGTCATTCCAGGGAAGAAGAAGTTACTGGAGGTGTTCGACTCGATGTTCACGTAGCCGGCCGTGGGGGCCTTGAGCGTCATCATTTCAATGTTGCGCCTGGCCGTGGCGGCCATTACGCCGGCTTTCTTCAAGGCCGCTTCCTGGATGGTCACCGCGGCTCGGGCGGCTGCCTTGCGCTGGGGATATTCCTTTTCCAGTTTCGCCACGCGGTCCGCCGCGTCCCGGAGAACGAGTTGATTCTGCTGCACCACGATGGCGGCGAGCAGCGGATTGCGCCGGGATTCGAGACGAGCCTGTTCCCATTCGCCGCGGGCCACGATCAGCTCCGCGTTGAGCTCCTCTTCGCGGGCTTCCGATTCGGCGGTGGCCTGGGCGACGAGCTGCTCCGCTTCGCGGAGGTCGAATTCGGCTTCGCGGAGCTTGAACGACTCTTCGGTCGTGTCGAACTGCGCGACGACGTCGCCTTCTTTCACTAACTCGCCGGGTTTAGACAGTTGCGTAATGGTCAGTTCGCGGCTGCCCGTCATGGGGGCGACTAACATCTTCGAGTTCCCGCCCTGGACGCTGCCCTTGGTGGTTATGGGGAAGGCCACATCCCCGCGGCTCACCTTCGCGAGCGGCACCGTCCGTTCCTCCCCGCGCTTCCACTGTTCCACCGTCTGGTATGCCGACCAGGCGCCGACGCCCAGCGCGGAGAGCAGGGCGAGGGCGATCGACAACCGAAGCAGGGCCTTCACTTTTTGGCTCCCGGCGCCCCTTCGCGCTCGACATCCACCAGAGCCACTTTCGCCCCGGCGGTGATCCCTTCGATGGCGACCTCATCCGGATTGCGGGCCAGAATCTCTACCGGGGTCGTTTCGAATCCGGCGGGTCCGGCGACCAGAACGACAGGCCGGCCGTCGCGATTGAAGATTGCTTTGGCGGGCACACTGATCGCCTTGGCCAGGCGGTCGATGACGATGTCCATCCGCCCGTTCATCCCAGGGCGGAGCCGGGGATCGATCTCATCAAAGGCCCCGTAAGCGCGGAAGTTCCGCGAGGGCGGCCACTCGAAGTTTTGTTCGGCCAAGGGCGCGATGGCCGAAAGTTTCCCGGTGAACGGTTTTTCGGGGAAGGGATCGAGCATGATCCGCACCGCGAGGCCTTCGCGGAGCCTGCCGCGCTCGACCTCCTCAATTTTGCCTTTGATCTGCAGGCTGCCCAGATCGGGAATTTCGGCGATGGAACTGCCCGGCCATACCGTGTCGCCCACTTTGAACGGCTTGGCGTTTACCCATCCTTGCGAGTAGTTCATCAGATAGTTCACGACACCGGTGGAGGGTGCTTTCACCTCCATCTGGGTAATCCGCTTTTTAGTTAGTTCGACCTCGGCCTGAACCTTAGCGACGGCCGCGCGGAATCCGGCCACCTTCGATTCGTTCTGCGCCTGCACCAACTGCGCGTCGGCCTGCTTGACCCGGAGTTTGTCGAGCGCGAGTTGATGGTCGATCTTTTTCTCCTCCGCCTGCAAAGCGCTGAGGATGGCGCTGCGAGAGACTTCGAGACGAGCCCGCTCCGCTTGCGTGGTCTGGGCGCCAATCTCGAGTTGGCTCTGCTCTCCGGCAATACGGGCCTGGGCGACCGCCTCGGCGAGTTGCGCCTCGGCTTGCCGCAGGTTCGCCTCTTTTTCCTGAAACTGGCGCTGGGCGCTGCTGGTATCGAACTTCAGGATCACGTCCCCCGCCTTCGTGGCGCTGCCCGCGGGGGCCTGCCATACGATGCGCAGGTCGGGGACATTCAGCGGAGCGGTTACTAAGACCGACCGGCCCGCGACTAAGTCGCCCCGGCAGGTGGTGATCACCAGAAATTCGCCCTGACGGGCCAACGCCGTCGGGAGACCGAGCGTGGCGTCAGCGGGTTGGCGTTTGGCGTACCAGATGGCGCCGCCCACCGGGACGGTCAGCAAGATCAGCAGAAGGAGAGCGCTGCGCGGTTTCACCGGGGGACCTCCCGGGCGGGGGCGAACCGGGGGATTTCGAGCGCCGCCGACAGGTCGGGCAGCACGCGCGGATCCTGCCCGAGGATGCGGAAGCGGGCCGAGAAGGAGCGTACGGGGGAATCGAGACCAGCAATCGCAATTGGGCTGGCCGTCATCAGTTCGGCGGTGAACTCCGCGCCGGGGTAGGCGTCGAGATACAGCTTCGCCGACACTCCCGGGCGCAGGACTGAGACGTCCGATTCGTTCACGCTGGCATCTACGACCATTTGGTCCGGGCTGAACAGCCGCAGCACCGGTTGGCCGGGGTTCATCTGGTCCCCTTCCTGGGGTGGGCCCATGGAGCCGCTGCGGAAGACCGTTTCAAGCGCGACCATTCCGGAGTGGGGGCTGCGGATCACCAAGCGGTCCAGGTTACGCCGCAGCCTTTCGAGGGTGAGCTTCAGGCGGTCCAGTTTGAGTTGCTGCACTTGCAGGGTGGCGGTTTCTGCTTTCCCGCGCAGGGCGTTGGACTTCTCCAAGCTACTTACCCGCGCTGTGGCGCTCGCGGCCTTGGCCTCATTCTTCAATCGTTCAATCTCGCTGAGGATCGGGCCTTTCCGGAGTTGCAGTTGAGCCTTTTGCAGTTCGGCGCGGGCCTCCTGCGCGGTAGCTTCGCGCTTGGCCCGGTCGCTGCGGATCTGCGCCTGCTTCTCCTCTAATTGGTGGCCGGACTCGGCGACCTTGGCTTCTGTTTCGCGCACCTCGTCCAAGATGGTGGTCCGGTCGAACTCCGCGAGTACTTGGTCGGCCTCCACCTTCGATCCGTTGGGAACGAGAAAAGCCAATGTTACGCGGCTGTTCAATCCGGTAATTTGGGGCACCCGAACGGAGAGCGCCTGGAGCGCCTGGACGGTGCCGGTGGTACGCAAGGTTCGCGGCAAGGGGGCCGGGCTGGCGGCTTGGATGACGGAAGGGGAAACAGGCGACCGAGGACCCGAGCCGCAGCTCAAGGCAGAGAGGGAACAGGCGACGGCGAGCAGATAGAGCGGAGTTGCGTTCTTCACTTTTCGCCTCACGTGTTGACTTAGACGGATGGTGGACGCAATTCGTTGAGGATCGGATACAACTTTCTTCGCACCATCGTTACGATCCGCGGCGCCAGTTGCGATGGGGCTGCCGCTATCGGGGGAATGCCTTGACGGTGACGCGGAGACTCACTGCCGACGTTCCGGGGCCTCACTTACTCGTCCGCGAGTGGCTGGGGGCGGCCAGTTCTTTTGGCAGAAGGCGCGGTCCGTCGTCCGGCAGCGAGTGCACGGTTGGCTTCGAGGAGGATCGTTTGCTCTGGGCGGCGTTCGGGGAGAGGGTCCGCCTTCAGGACTGCTTTCGTTTGCGGGCAGCGAGAGCGGCCGCGCCGAGGGCTAGGGCCGTGAGGGCGCCGGTGGCGGGTTCCGGGATGGGGTTGCCGCCCGAGTTTGCGCTCCGCAGGTCGAAGACCGTAATGCTCGGGGCCTCATCCCACGCCCAGCCGTAGAGCATGGGTCCATTGAACTGCGCGAAACCGATTCGCGTGGCGCCGGCAGCGGCGCCAGGGCCGGTGCTGGAGGCGAAACGAATTCCGATGAAGTAGTCCGGAGAGGTGGTCGAAGGGATGGCAGCGGAGCCGAGACCGCGCCAAATCGGATCGGTGTGCGCCAGAACGACGGCGGTGCCCGCCGAGAGCAGACTCAGGACGCCGGGAGCCCCGGTGCCGAGTTGCCCAACGACCTCGCCCCATCCGGCACTGGCGAGGAAGGCGCCACCGGTGCCAAAGCCGGAGAAGAAAACATCGTTGAGGAAGTTCCCGTCGAGGTTCATTGCGTAGCCCTGCGTCACATTCACCGGCGTGGGGAGAATGACGGTGATTGGCGCGGCCTGGGTAGGCGCCCCCGCTGCGGCGAAGGCGCTAGCCGCGGCGACGTAGCGGCCAAGGCGGGATTCCATGAGTTGGGCGATCGGGTTTGTCAGGGTCATTCGGTGGGTCAGAGGTTAGTGTAATACGGACGTTACAGTCCGCAACTCCACCGAGGCGGTTTTCGAGGTTTTTGGTTGGGAATGGCGAGATTCTGGTGATCCCGGCTGAACCGCTTCCCTCCAAGCGGGGCAGTGGCCAGGCCTCAGGTTTCGCTGGGCGGCGGGACGGCCGGGCGAGGCTGGCGTTTGTTGGTCGACTCGGCGCCGAGGGGTTCGCGGAAGGGCTCGACTTCGATGCGCTCATAGGAGACTTCGAGAATGGTTAAGTGGGTTTTGCCGCCGGGGGCATCGAGCACGACGCGGTCGCCCTCTTCCGCTCCGCGGAGGGCGCGGCCCACAGGCGAGACCCAACTAACGTGGCTCCGCTGGAGGTCCACTTCGTCGACGCCAACGATGCTGACGAGGCGCTCGGCGCCGTCCTGCTCGGCGTAGCGGACCGTGGCGCCGAAGAAGATCCGCTCGGCGGCGCGGCCGGAGCGGGGGGCCTCCGGGTCTACCAGTTCGGCGGCTTCGATGCGCTTGAGCAGGAAACGCAGGCGGGAGTCGATTTGACGGAGACGGCGCTTGCCGTAGAGATAGTCGGCGTTCTCGCTGCGGTCGCCATTGCTGGCGGCCCAGGCGACGACCTCCTTGACGGCGGGGCGCTCGCGGTTGAGGAGAAAGCGGTACTCGTCCTTCAGGCGGGCGAGGCCGCCGGGGGTGATGTAGTTCTTGACCGGGGCGGCAGTGTCCGCGGGCGGCTTTCTCGTGAATCCCTGACGCATCTTGCCTCAGTGTAGCGGCCCCAGCGTGTTCGCAGGGGGGCGGGGAAGAGAGACGGTAGAATGGTTCGAGTGGACTCTTTACGGGAGCAGTTGACGGCGAACGGCTATTGGGTGTTGGTGGGCGCTGTTTTTGCCGAGCAGGTGGGGGTGCCGATGCCGGCGACGCCGGTCCTGCTGGGGATGGGCGCGTTGGCGGCGGTGGGGAAGCTTTCGCTGGCGGCGTGCGTGGCGATCGCCATTGTGTCGTGTCTTTCGGCGGACTCGGTTTGGTACTGGGTGGGGCGGCGGAAGGGGCAAGGGGTGCTGCGGCAGATCTGCCGGATGTCGCTCGAGCCGGAGGCGTTTTTGGCGTCGGCGAACGGGTGGTTTCACCGGTTGGGGGACCAGACGGTGGTGGTGGCGAAGTTTGTGCCGGCGTTGAGCCCGCTGGCGGCGGCGATGGCGGGGACGCAGGGGATGCGGGCGCGGCGGTTTTTGTGGCTGGACCTGGTGGGGGCGACGGCTTGGACGGGCGGATTTTTGACGTTGGGATACGTGTTCCATGACCAGGTGGAGATGGTTGTGGAGCGGGTGGAGCGGTTTGGAACCTGGAGTTTGGTGGTGGGCGGGGTGTTGCTGGTGGGTTTTGGCGGGGTGAAATGGTGGCAGCGGCGGCGGGTGGTGGCCCGCTGGCGGGAGGCGCGGATCAGCCCGGAGGCGCTGTCGGCGCGGCTGGGGGCGGGGACGCCAGTGACGTTGTTGGATCTGCGGAGGGCGGAGGAGTGGGCGGAGGGGCGGGCGAAGATTCCGGGGGCGGTGCATTTTCCGGTGGAGGAGTGGGAGGGGCGGCACCAGATGGTGCCGCGGGACGGGGAGGTGGTGTTGTACTGCTCGTGCCCGAATGAGCGGACGAGCGTGGCGGCGGCGCTGGCGCTGGAGCGGCGGGGCGTGAAGCGGATACAGTTGCTGGCGGGAGGGTTTGCGGGGTGGCGGGAGCGGGGGTTTGGGGTGGAGGGCATTGAAGCGTCGTAAAGTGGCCAGCCGGAGGCCGAGCGTTCGCCAGTAAGGTTTCGGCGAATCCGCGGGCGGTTTCGGGCCAGCGCTGCCGGGTCCGAAACCACGGTAAACTAAGGACCTGAAAACGTGTCCCACCCTATCCACCGAGTTTGCCACCTTCTGGCCACCGCCTTACTGTGTCTTGTGTTCCAGTCCGCGGCTCATGCCAAGATCGTGCGGGTTCGCGCCAAGATCCAGAAACATCGCACCCTTGGGGAACTAACCGATACTCAGTTCGAGGATCTCCTGGGGAGGGTGTCGGCGATCCTGTCACAAGCTTGTAAGCTTCGAGGATTGGATTGCCAGATTACGATCGACAGAACGGCGCCGCTGGAAGATTTTCCCGATCTTCTCGTGAGCGAGGTCCAAAAGAAGCTCAAGCCGTTCGAACTCAAGCCGGGTATTCCCAGCCTGATCGATGAGGTACTCTATGCCAACCGGAGCGGGATTTTTCCGGTGAACGCTACGGCGGCTCTGCTCGACGGCACTTTACCGACCCGGGGAGAAAAGGGATTGCCCTCCGAGGTTACTGTGTTCGTGGTCCAAAAGATTTCGAACGGATGCCCAGGAACACCGCTTGTGCACGTGGGAGGCTGCGCCGCGATTCTCGGTTCGAGCGCAGTGATCGGAATCCGTCCGGAGCTTTCGGACATCAGTTATCCCAAGCCAGGAGAATGGACCCGGGGCGACCAGTATCTTTGGGCACACGAGTTCGGACATCTACTGGGATTATGGGACCTCGACCGCGCGACGCGTCCTTCCCGGCTGATGGGGACGGACGGTGAGCAGCGGGCAGCGGAGATCTCGAAGGCGGAGGGTCAGGTGGTGTGTGCGTACCCGCCAGGATCGGCGACGGTCCGCGACCAACTCTGCCGCTCGCTGGTCAAAGCGGGGGAACGGAGCAGCTGCGAGAGTTACCGGCCGGGCGAGCGGCCGCAAATCCGAACGAATCCGGTCAATGTGGTCGGGGCAGGCCGGCGAAAGCAAAAGGGCAGATAAAGGGGCTTACGGGCGGCCCAAGCGGCTGAGCGCCGATTCAGCCTGATCGCGCAACATGGGCTCTACGCCTTTGTCGTCCGCAATGATCCGCAAGGCGGCGCGAGCGGCTTTCGAACCGTCCCGCATTAGTACGGCGATCGCTTCGAGCCGGCCTTCCATCTCGATGTTGCGATCGAGGACCCGCAGGCGCAACGAGTCGGTGACCATTTCGACCGGGGATTTGGCTTCTTTGAGAAAGACGCCCATGGCGCGGGGCATGACCCGGGACATCGCTTGCAGCGTCCATTCGAAGTTGTGCGAATCGGTGCGCGCCAAGGCGCAGGCTTCGGCGTCGGCGTACTCTTTTAGTTCCAGACAAACGACTGGCTCTCGCGAGGCGGAGAAGGCAGCGAGGAGTGCCGCCGTGGCCTCTCTTTCGGGGCCGGGGGTACGGGATGTCAGCACGACGAGCGAATACAGCGCCGATGGCCAAAGAGCTCTCCGCGCAGGCTGCCGCAGAACCTGCTTTACCGTTAGAAGGGCGTCGCCATCCGTACGCTGGGCATCACGAATCTCGGAATCCGCGGGGAGTTGGCGGGTGGATCGCTCCAACAACTGAAGAGTCGCCGACTCATTGGCCAGGATGTTGGTGCAGAGCACGAGGTGCACCGCGATGAACCATTGTTTCGTCATTGCAGGCTCCTTATCCTAGTCTTGATCGTCCTCCTGACGGGATGAATCCGATAAAGACTTGATAGGAGAGATCCATTATCGCTTATTCCTTAGATTGAGGGACGAGACAGGTTGCGGTTCCCACGGCGTAGGCGAGAACAGTCCCGATTTGATAATCGTTTGCAGATAGGCTTCCATTTCCATAGTCGCACGAACGATTCCCGGCGTGGGTGGGGATGGCATGCAGGGGTAAGCAACTACGCTATCCGCCGAGCAACCACTCTTCTCGCCGGTTGCCGGAGCTTACCACGATTTCCGATATTTATCAATGACCCTCCCGCTATAACGAACACTGATTACATCCGTAGCCGAAACGCGGAGGGGTGAAGGCGAGGCGAGCGCTGAGCCCGTTCAGGGTGCGGGGACGTCTTCCGGGGCGCCGGAGAGCTGCATGGGGACGATGCCGGCCTGCTCGTCGCCGGCGAGGTCGAGGACTTCGCGGAAGGCTTCTTCGATGGTCCGGACGGCGTTACTCAGTTGGAGGAGCCAGAGGCCCCAGAATTGGGGGATGGAGGGGACCTGCCGGGTTTGGCGGATTTCGCGGAGGACATCCTTCTTATGCGAGGCCATATCGAAGCCGCGGAGCATGGCGGCGCCGATTTCGCTGAGATTGATGCGATCGTTGAGATCGAAGCGGGCGATGTCGCGGCGGATGGCGCGTTCGGCGCCGCTTTTGGTGGTGACGGTGATGGAGTCCTGGAAGGTGAGGGCGCCGGTCATGATGGCGGCGTCCGGGGTGATGGCGAGGAGGGTGGTGGCCATGGCGGGGTTGCGGACGGCGATGGGCGGGGCGGCGTCGTGGAGCCGGATGCGGGCGGGGCCGGAGATGCCGACCCAGGTGCCGTTGGCGAGTTCGGTCATCGAGAAGAACTTCGAAACGATGAGTTCCATTTCGCGGTCGTCGAGTTTTTCGATTTCGCTTTCCTTGAAGCGTTTGGCTTCGTCGGCGCGGCGGGCAAATTCGTCGCGGAAGGAGGTGTTTTCGTGGAGGCGGCGGAGGATGGCCTGGGTCCAGTGGGCGGCGGGGTAGTTCCAGGCGACGGGGATGATGGCGGCGCCGAGACGGGTGAGGAGGGCGACGATGGCCTGGATCTGCTTTTTGTTGGTGCTTTCGATGTAGAGGCGGCCGTGGTGGAAATCGAGGAGCACGGCGACCTGGGTGCGGTGGACGGCGCTGGCGTCTTCGGTCTTTTCGTCGATGGTGCGTTTGTCGGTGGCCTGGAGGAACTTATAGGGGCGTTCGAGGATGACGTAGGAGCTTTGCTCTTTGCGGGAGGGGAGGTCGCTCGCCTTTTTCCATTCGTTTGAGACGGCCCAGAGGCCGAACCAGGGCAGGGCGGGGGAGAGCTGGGGGGAGATCTGGAAGGCTTCGACGGTGCAGCCGAAGCCGGAGCCTTCGAGAATTTCGGCGGGGAGGGCAGGGGTGGCGCCGTCTTCGAGATCGGCGACGGCGTGGCGGGCGAGTTCGGTTTGCTGTTCGGGGGTGAGTTCCTGCTCTTCGTCGAGGCGGGGGGCGCTGTAGGGGTTGAGGCCGGTGGCGTCGGTGCCGTAGAGGCGGGCGACGGCGGCGGCGGCGAGTTGGGAGGAGACCGCCATGCGGGTGGGGTCGGCGAGAGCCGTTGAGAAGGCGTCGAGGGTCTCTTTGTCGAGACCGAAGATGGCCCAGTTACCACGTCCAAACATTCGTAAGTTGTTGCTCCTGAGAGATTTCGAGTAAAAGTGGGGGGCGGCGCCGGGGGTGGGGGGATGAGGGAGCCGAGACTCTATGATAGCGACTCGGGGCGGCGCGGGTTCAGGGGGCGGCGGCGAAATCGGCGGCGACGCCGAGTTTGCGGAGCATCGAGCGCTTTTTGAGTTGATGATCCTGCATGCGTTCGAGGATGTTATCGAGGGTGCCGACGGCGTCGAGGATGCAGGGCCCTTTGTTCAGCATGACGCACTCGGCGCGGACGCCCATGGCGGCGTCCGTAATCTCCGAACGGGAGGGGGTGCCGGTTTTGACGAGGGTTTCCAGGACTTGGGTGGCCCAGACGACGGGGAGGTGGGCGGCTTCGGCAATCCAGAGGATCTCTTCCTGCACTTCGGCGAGGCGCTGGTAACCGCATTCGATGGCGAGATCGCCGCGGGCGATCATGACGCCAACGTGGGGGCTCGCTAGGGCGGCGAGGAGGAGCGCAGGCAGATTTTCGAACGCCTGGCGGGTTTCGATCTTGAGGAGAATGCCGAGTTGAGGGGCGTCGAGGGCGGCGAGGTGGGACTGCAGGAGGCGGACGTCCTCCGCCGAGCGCACGAAGGAGAAGCCGAGGATGTCGGCGTGGCGGGCGAGGAAGGGGAGAATGGCGAGGTCGTCCGGGGTGAGGGTGGGGATGGTGAGGTCCGTGCCGGGAAGGTTGATTCCTTTTTCGGCGCCGAGTTTGGAGCCGGTGGGTTTGGCGTGCTGGATTTCGACGGTGACTTCGTCGGCGGAGACTTGACGAATAACGCCGCCGATGCGGCCGTCGTCGAGCCAAATGGGTTCGCCGGGGCGGACACAGGAGAAGAACTCGGGGAGGGTGACGCCGATGCGGGCGGGGGTGGTGAGGGGAGCGGGGGCGAGATCGCGGGTGAGGATGAGGGTGTCGCCGGGGCGGAGGGAGAGAGATTGGAGCAGTGGAGGGAGTGCGCCGACGTGGGCGCGCAGGCCGGAGGAGGTGGCTTGGAGCACGACGCCGGGGCCGAAATAGGCGGTATTGCGGCATTCGGCCCAACGGTTTTTGCCGGCGGAGGCGACGATGGTGAGGGTGCGGCGGGCGCCGCGGGTGTCAGTGAAGCGGACGGTGTCTGGGGGGGAGAGGGATTGCAGCCAGCGGCGG
>JAIXQP010000001.1 GCA_027485675.1 Terriglobales bacterium
AGGCGCTGCACTTGCTGGACGCGGCGGGACTCTGCGAAATCGTCGTGGAGCCGGTGCCGGCGGCTGGGGAGTGGGACGGGGTGCGGGACCGTTTGGCCCGGGCGGCTGAGCGCTAGGCGCTATTGTATGATTGCCTGATGCCCCCAACCCGGGTCCGCTGGTGGATCCTTAGTCTGCTGTTTCTCGCTACGACGATTAACTATCTTGACCGGATCGCCTTCGGGATTCTCGTTCCCGAGATCCGCAAGGACATGGTGATCGACGATCCGACTTACGGACGCCTGACTCTGGCTTTCGAGATGACCTACATGATCGGGTTCCTGATCATGGGCAAGTTCGTCGAGCGTTACGGGACGCGGATCGGGTACGCGGTGGCGGTGCTGTGGTGGTCGGTGGCGGCGCTACTGCACGGGTTGGCGAAGACGCCGCTTGAACTCGGATTCTGGCGGGGCATGCTGGGCCTGGGTGAGGCCGGAAACTTTCCGGCGGCCATCCGCAGCGTGGCGGAGTGGTTTCCGAAGAAAGACCGCGCCTTCGCGACCGGGATCTTCAACGCAGGGACCAACGTGGCGTCGATGGTGGGCCCGCCGGTGTTCGCCTACATGGTCGCCGGATTCGGCTGGCAGGGCTGTTTCCTGGTGACGGGATCTCTGGGCTTTGCCTGGTTGGTGGTGTGGTGGTTCAGCTACCGGTTGCCCGCGGAACACGCCAAGGTCAACGAAGCCGAGCGGGCGTACATCGTCTCGGACGTGACGAGCGCGGCGGACGAGCCGGTGATCGGCTGGATGGAGGCGCTGCGGCAGAAAGAAACGTGGGGATTCGCCCTCGGAAAATTCCTGAGCGATCCGGTTTGGCGCTTCTACAGCTACTGGCTTCCGATTTATCTGTACGACGTACGGGGCTTCGACATGAAGAAGGTCGGTTGGGTGCTGCCGGTGATTTATCTGATGGCGGACATTGGGAGCGTGGGGGGCGGCTGGCTGTCGGGGTTCTTTATGCGGCGGGGCATGGCCGTGGGCAAGGCGCGCAAGGTGGCGATGTTGATCTGCGCCGGGTGTATGCCGTTGGCGGTGTGCAGCGTTTTGGCGGATAGTCCGATCCTGGCGATCGCGTTGATGAGCCTGGCGACTGCGGCGCATCAGGGGTTCTCGGCGAATCTGTATACGGTGGTCAGCGATGTGTTCCCGCGGCCGGCGGTGGCAAGCGTAACGGGTATTGGGGGGTTTGCGGGGAGCCTTGGGGGGGTAATGTTTGCGACGTGGCTACCGGGAATTCTGATCCCGCTGGTGGGCTACAAGCCGATTTTTCTGACTTTCGGGCTATTTCATCTGACCGGCGTACTTTGTCTGCATCTGTTGATGGGCCAGTTCCGGCCGGTGCAGGCGGGTAGGATCTCCCCCCGATAGGGGGAGCTCAGACGGGCAAGTCTGAGAAGGGGCTGGGGCAATTCTGTGTTCGCGAATTCGGGTGTTTAGCGGACACTGAAAGGGCTCTGGTATGAAACACAATTCGGCGCGGGTACCGGCAGGCCAACTTGGCCTGTGGGATAACCGTCTTCAAACGGAACTGCGGCAAGCAGCCGCATTTGGTGTGCGCGGCCGTGCGGTCGCCGGCGTGATCCCCAGTGGGTCGATCGCGGTGGATGCCGCTTTGGGCATCGGCGGACTACCGCGGGGGCGCATGGTGGAGCTGTTTGGACCGCCGGGCGTGGGGAAATCGACGTTGGCGTTGCAGGTGATTGCGGCGGCGCAGGCCGAGGGGCAGACGGCGGCGTTGGTGGATGTGGAGTGTACGTTTGACGCCGGCTATGCGATGCGCCTGGGCGTGGATGTTGACCGGCTGGTATTGCTGCGGGCCGACGATGGCGAGCGGGCGCTGCGGATGGTGGAGCGGCTGGTGGCGAGCCAGGGCGTGGATCTGGTGGTGGTGGACTCCGTGGCGGCGCTGGCGCCGGGCGAGGAGTTGGCGGCTTCGATGCTGGAAGCGCCGGCCTTCGCGCACAGCGAGATGATTGCCAATGGCCTGCGGCGCATTGCGCGGGCGATGGCACAGTCGCCGGCTTGCTTGCTGTTGTTGAACCAGTTGCGCGCCTATCATGGTTTCGGCTACACGGAGACTTCGACCGGCGGCTGGGGCCTGAAGCTGCATGCGGCGGTGCGGGCCGATCTGCGTGAGGTGGGCCAGCGGCGGGACGTGCGCCGGGTGGCGATGAAGGTGGTGAAGAACCAATTGGCGCCGGCGGGACAGGCCGAGTTGTCGTTTGTCGAGGGAGAGGGCTGGTCGGCGGAGTTGGAGCTCGTGGAGATGGGTCTGCGCCATGGGGTGCTGACGCAATCGGGTTCCGCGATCCGGTTCGAGGAGGAGGCCTGTGGCGCGGCCGAGTTACGAGCCGACGCCGATTTGTGTGTCCGGCTGAACTCAGCGATCCGCGCGGTGCTCGGATTGCCGCAGCGGAAGCCGATGGGACGGGCGATGGGCGGAGCGACGCGGGCGCAAAGGGCGGGTGGCGTTTAGAAGGCCGTGGAGCGAGCGAGACCGAGCGTTCGCTCGAGTGCTTCGAGAATCACCCGATCTTCAACCGCCAGCTTCTTTTCGGCGACCAGCGCGTTGAATTCCGATTTCGCCTGGTTGAGATGGTTCTGCGCCGCGGGGGATTTGGTTTCGAGCAGCGTTCGGCCCAGGATGAAGTTGGCCAGAGCGTGATCCCGGCGGAAGAGGGTGGAGGCCGGGTCTTTGCGGACGAGATCGTCGAGCAGGCTGACGGCACGGCGCGCGTTTTGGAGGCCGCCCTGCGGGTCCGCCAGCTTCGGCAGGCCTTCGGCAAGCTTCAAGTGGGCGGCGGCGAGCATCTGGACGGCATAGAGACTGCTCGTGTCGGTGGCTTGCCACTGTTGGGCGAGCTGGAGGAAACGGCGGTAGTGTTCCACCGCTTGCAGGACCTGGTTATTGGCGAGTAGGGCGTCGCCGAGCTTTTGGTGACCCAGGGCGGCGTCGCGGCGGGCCATGGGGTTTTGCCCATCGCGAGCGAGTTGGGTGCTGAAGATCTCCTGGGCGAGTTGGAGCGCCGCGGGTTCGCCCTGGCGGAGATAGGCGTAGGCCAGGTCGCGCTGGGCTTGGGAGTTCTGCGGATCGGCGAGGGCGAGACTTCGGCGGAGAGCCAGGGAGCGCTGCTGGTGGATTGGCGCCTGGGGGTCGTTATTGCGGCGTCCATACCGGGCGAGGTCTTCGAGAACGAACGAAAGGTCCCGTTGATGGAGGGCGTTCGGCTGCCCGTCGTTGAGCTTTTCGAGGAACTGCAGGGCGGTTTCGAGATTCTTCTTCGCTTCGGGGAACAGGCCGGCCTGATGCTCGATGCCGCCGAGGCGCGCCTTGGCGATGGCGAGCAGGCGGGCGTCGCCGGCGGAGTCGGCGAGGTCGTGGGACTTGCGAGCGAGCTCGAGGGCCGCGGCCGTTTGGCCGGTGGCCGCCAGGACCGAGGCGAGGTTTTGGTAGTTGGCGGCGAGGATGGGTGCGGGGGCGGCGGCTTGTTCAAAGATGCGGCGGGCTTCCTGGTAGTTCTGTTGCGCCTTGGGAGAGTCGCCGGCATTGGCGTCCAGGTCGGCGATGCCTTCGAGGGCGGCACCGAGGTCGAGCGGCGGGGCCTGGGGCAGCGCACGGAGGATCTGCAGAGCCGTTTGGTAGCTCCGGCGGGCGCTATCGGCATCGCCGAGGTTGGCGTGGTTTGGGTTGCCCTGCAGGTGGCCGACGCGGAGCCAGGCGGAGGCGAGCTCGCGTTGAATCGCGGTATCGTTGCCCGACTCCTTGGCGAGATTGTTCAGGTATTCAATCGCCTTGGTGACGAGCAGGCGGCGGGCCGGCGTGGTGCCAGGCAGGGGCGCAATCGCATCGTGCACTTCAAACAGGAAGGAGTTGGCTACCTTGCGCACCTCTTCGAAACGGCGGGCGGCGAGATCTCGCTGGATCCGCGCGGAGCGGGCCTGCCAGCCGGCGACGACGGCGAACAGGAGGATGAGCGCGAGCGCGGCCGAGATGGTGGTGGCTAAGGCGCGGTTGCGGGCAAAAAAGAGGCGGACGCGGTAGACGGCGTTGTCGGGCACCGCCGAAACCGGCTCGCGGGAGAGATAGCGGCGGATGTCGTCGGCCAGTTGGGCAGCGGACTGATAGCGCTCCTTGGCGTCGCGGCGCAGCGAGCGGAGGACGATGGCGTCGAGGTCGCCCGTGAGTTGTTTCCGGAGGGCCGCGGGGGACGTGGCGCGGGTGGAGGCGACGATGGTCGGGTTTTTGATGATCTGGCGGCCGCCATCGCGCGTCAGCACGTCCACCACCCGGGAGATGGCGGCGGAGGGAGGTTCGGGCTCGGACTGCGTCATGGCGCGCAGCAGTTCGAGAGTAACTCCGTCTTTTAAGGGATAGGGGCGATGGCCGGTGAGCAGCTCATAGAGAATGATGCCGAGTAAGTAGACATCCGAAACGGTGGTAACTGCTTCGCCGCGCACCTGTTCGGGGCTCGCGTATTGGGGCGTCATCAGACGCATGGAGGTGGCGGTTTTCTCGGAGGCGGCGGTGGAATCCGGCGTCAGGATCTTGGCGATGCCGAAATCGAGCAGCTTCGGGACGCCGTCGAGTTTGACGAGTATGTTGCCGGGTTTCAGATCGCGGTGGACGACTAAGTTCTGATGAGCGTAGTGGACGGCCGCGCAGACGTCGCAAAAGATACGCAGGCGCTCTTCGAGCGAAAGCTTCCGTTCGTCGCAGTAGGTGTCGATGGGGTGACCTTCGACGTACTCCATGACGAAGTAAGGGCGGCCATCCTCGGCGGCGCCCCCATCGAGAAGGCGGGCTATGTTAGGGTGATCGAGCGAGGCGACGATCTGGCGTTCCCGGCGGAAGCGCTGAATAATCCGGTCCTGCTCCATGCCCCGGCGGATGACTTTGATGGCGACTAACTTCGAATAGTGCTGGTCGGCGCGGGAGGCCAGATAGACCGCGCCCATGCCACCGACGCCGATTTGCCGTTGGATGGCGTAAGGCCCGATCTGCTTGGGGACGCTCTCTTCCTGCTCGCGGGCCGCTTGTTCGAGGATCTGCGAAACCGGCGTCATCGCCGGATGGGAGAGGAAATCCGCGGACGAGGAGTCTGCCGTGATCAGGTTGCGGACTTCGACGTAAAGTTCGCGGTCAGCGCCGCAGGCCTTTTCGAGGAAGACCTGGCGCTGGTCCGCCGGTTGGTCGAGGACCAATTGGAAGAGGCTCTTTACCTGGGTGTAGCGTTCGGGGGTCACGCGGCTCGAAAAAATGGTAACAGGAAATAGAGAAGCCGGATGCGATGGCGATCGACATCCGGCTGTCCGTCCTCCGACGAAGTTAGGGTTTGGTGAACCCTCATCAGGTAAGGCGGAAAAGGGCGTGGGAATCCATCAACCATTTATTGTGGGCCGGGCGGCGGTGAGTTGGTTGTGCAGCCAAGCCTTAGCCATGCGCCACTCGCGTTCAATGGTGGCGGTGGAGGAACCAATGACTTCGGAGACCTCTTCGACGGTGAGGCCACCGAAAAAGCGAAGTTCGATAATCTTGGCCTGATTCGGATCGAGCTCGTGGAGACGGTTCAACGCCTCGTCGAGTTCGTCGAACGCTACGGGTGGTCCCGCCGCGAGACCGACCGAGTCATCGAGGGAGATCTTCTGCGCGTCACCCCCGCGCTTCAGAGCGTTTTGGGAACGGGCGTGGTCGACAAGAATCCGGCGCATGAGCTGAGCGGCGACGCCGAAAAAGTGGGCCCGGCTCTGCCACGTGACGCGGGTCTGATCCACGAGTTGCATGTACGCTTCGTGGACGAGCGCCGTGGCCTGCAGCGTATGGTCGGTGCGCTCGCGGCGCATATAGTTCGCTGCGATCTTCCGTAACTCATTGTAAACAATGGGAAACAGCTGATCGTGCGCTTGATTTTCGCCGCTGCGAAGGTTTGCCAGCAACTGCGTTACTTCGTTATTGTTGGGTGTGGCCACTGCGGTATGTGTCCGTGAGAGGGTCGATCGTGACAACTACAACAAGAAGTGGTGGGAACGGGCAGATTCGAACTGCCGGCCTGCCGCTTAGGAGGCGGCCGCTCTATCCAACTGAGCTACGTCCCCGCCTTGCTTTCGATTCTACCAGCGCTTTATTCCTTTGTGCCCAATATCTTTGCGGAGTTGCATGCCGTCAAAGTGGATGTGGGCAGCGGCGGCGTAGGCCTTTTCAATGGCCGCCGGGAGCGTGTCCCCCGCGGCGGTAACCGCCAGGACGCGGCCTCCGGCGGTGACCAGTTGGCGGCCGGCGAGTTTGGTACCGGCTTGGAAGACCTTGGCGCCGGTGGACTCCGCTTCGCGCACGCCGGTGATGGGGTCGCCGGAGCGCGGGGGACCGGGGTAGCCGGCGGCGGCCAGGATCACGCACAGAGTAGTCTCTGGCCTCCACTGTAAGGTGGTGGTGCCAAGCTTCCCATTCGTCGCTCGATCGAGCACCTCGGCGAGGTCCGACTGCAGGGCCATCATCAGCGGCTGCGTCTCCGGGTCGCCCAGCCGGACGTTGTACTCGAGGATCTTCGGGCCGCTCGCTGTCATCATCAATCCGGCATACAGGAAGCCGACGAACGGGGTACCCTCCGCTTTCATTCCTTCGACGGTGGGCCGGAGGATTTCGGCCATGATCTGTTCATGCTGGGCCGGGGTGAGAATCCGCTCATCGACATAGGCTCCCATGCCGCCGGTGTTCGGCCCCTGGTCACCGTCAAAGATCGCCTTGTGGTCCTGCGCCGGTTTCAGGGGGAGGATGGTCGTCCCGTCGGTGATGGCGATGTAGGAGACCTCCTCGCCCACCAGGAACTCTTCGATGACGAGTTGGGAGCCGGCGTCGCCGACTAGGGAGCCGTCGAGCAGTTGGGCGGCCGCGGCGTGGGCCTCCTCCTTCGTCGGGACGATGAGGACTCCCTTACCGGCGGCGAGGCCGTCGGCCTTCAGCACGAACGGCGCGTCGAAGGTGTCGATGGCGGCCGTGGCCTCGGCGAGGGTGGTGGCGGTGGCGTAGCGGGCGGTGGGGATATTGTGCCGGGCGAAGAAGTTCTTGGCGAACACCTTAGAGCCTTCGAGTTGGGCGGCGGCGGCGGTGGGTCCGAAGATCTTCCGGCCCGCGGCTTGGAAGGCATCGACGACCCCGGCGATGAGCGGGACCTCGGGCCCGACCACGGTGAGATCGGCGCTATGCTGTTCGGCGACAGCCAGGTAGTCGGCGGGGGTGGTTCCCGCGGCGGGGACGCACAGGGCGACTTCGGCAATCCCGGGGTTGCCCGGGGTGGCAATGACGCGGGTGACGAACGCGCTCTGCGCGAGCTTCCAGGCGAGGGCGTGTTCGCGGCCACCGCCGCCAATGACAAGGATTTTCAAGGCAAATGCTCCTCACGTTAGAATAGAACACGCGAGACCTCCCCCCAATGGCTGTCGTTCTAAAACCGTTGCAGTATGACGTGATCGTAATCGGCGCCGGCCATGCCGGCTGCGAAGCCGCCCGGGCGAGTGCGCGCCTAGGGCTGCGGACGGCGATGGTGGCGATGAATATCGACCTCATCGCGCAATTGTCCTGCAACCCGGCCGTGGGCGGTATCGCCAAAGGGCATCTCGTCCGGGAGATCGATGCGCTCGGCGGCGTGATGGGCCAGGTGGCCGATGCGGTCGGCATCCAGTTCCGGCTGCTGAACACCAGCCGGGGGCCGGCGGTGTGGTCTCCCCGCGCGCAATGCGACAAGAAGCAGTACCGCATCAAGATGCGGGAACTGCTGGAGCAGGAACCGAATCTCCGCCTCGTCCAGGCCGAAGTGGCCGAGCTCCTGATTGAGGCCGACGGCGACCGGCGCCGTGTACGCGGAGTCCGCCTCCGCGACGGACGGACCGCCTTGAGCGACTCCGTGGTCGTGACCACCGGGACCTTCTTAAATGGGCTCGCGCACGTCGGCGAGTCAAAGACCGACTGTGGCCGCAACGGCGAAGCCCCGTCGAACCTCCTGGGTTTGCAGTTGCGGACGCTCGGTTTGGGCTGGACCCGGCTCAAAACCGGCACGCCGCCCCGGCTCGACGGCCGGAGCCTCGATTGGTCCCGCTTCGAACCCCAGGATGGCGACCTGGAACCGACGCCGTTTTCCTTCCTGTCCGGCAAGATTGAGCGAGAACAGATCCGCTGCTACATTGCCTACACCTCCGCGGCCACCCACGCGGTGCTCCGGGAGAACATCGACCGTTCGCCGCTCTACTCTGGTGTGATTGAGGGCATTGGGCCCCGCTATTGCCCGTCGATCGAGGATAAGGTGGTGAAATTCCCCGACCGGGAGCGTCACCAGCTCTTTCTGGAGCCGGAGGGCCTGGATACCTACGAGGTCTACGTCAACGGCATGTCCACGTCGATGCCCGTGGATGTCCAGGTCGCCATGCTGGCCTCGGTACCCGGTTTGGAAGATGCGGAGATGATCCGGCCCGGCTACGCCATTGAATATGATGCGATTGACGCCCGGGAGCTGACTCACGGCCTGGAGTGCAAGCAGATTCGCGGTCTTTACCTCGCCGGCCAGATCAATGGCACCTCGGGCTACGAGGAGGCCGCGGCGCAGGGTCTGATCGCCGGGATTAACGCCGCGCGGAGCTGCGGTGGCCTCGATCCCTTCCAATTGGGGCGCACAGACGGCTACATTGGCATCCTGATCGACGATTTAATCAGCAAAGGGGCCGACGAGCCCTACCGCATGTTCACCTCCCGCGCTGAGTTCCGGCTCCATTTGCGGATTGATAACGCCGATTCGCGGCTCACTCCGGCCGGCCGCACCGTCGGATTGGTCGATGACGTCCGCTGGGAGCGGTTTTCGCGCAAGCAGACCCAGTTTTCGACGCTCCTGCCGTTGCTCGAGCAGGTGCGCGTCACCACCCGGCAGTTTCCCCATATTTCGGTCGCCGGAACCGAGAATCCGTATCTGGCGACGTGGTTGAAGCGGCCGGAGGCGTCGATTCACGCGATTCGGGCCTGGATTGAGGAGCAGGTGGGTGAGCCGGAGCATGGCCTACTCGGCGCGATGGAGACCCATCTCAAATACGCGGGCTATTTGCGCCAAGAGGAGCGCCAAGTGGCGCGCCTACACGCCTCGGAGTCCCGGACGATCCCCACGGCGCTCGACTATCGCCGTATTCCGGGCCTTTCCCGCGAAATGATCGACAAGTTCGAGCGCGTCCGCCCCGTCACCCTCGGTCAGGCGGCCCGCATTCCTGGCGTTACCCCAGCGGCGATCTCCGTCCTGGACATTTTCCTCTCCTGAAATGTTCCACGTGGAACCTCGCCGACCACTGTTTCACGTGGAACGTTGCCCCGCGTGTTAGGATGTCTCCAGGAGCCCGAATCATTGGCAAAAACGATTGCGATAGCCAATCAGAAGGGCGGAGTCGGGAAAACCACCACCGCCATCAATCTTGCGGCATCACTGGCCGCGAATGAACTTAGAGTGCTACTCGTGGACGCCGATCCCCAGGGCAACTCCACCACCGGCCTCGGCATAGCGAAAGATCCGGACAACTTTGTAACCCTCTACCATGTCCTCGTCGGCGACAAGCCCGCAGCCGAGGCCATCGTCGCCACCGAATGCGAAGGGTTGGAACTCCTGCCCGGCGACCGCAACCTCGTCGGCGTCAATCTCGAACTCGTCAACCGGCCTAACCGCGAACTCTGCCTCCGTACGGCCCTCGAATCTGTACAGGACCGCTTCGACTACATTCTCATCGACTGCCCCCCGGCCCTCGACCTCCTCACCCTCAACGCCCTCGTCGCCGCCAATTCCGTCCTCATCCCTATCCAGTGCGAATTCTTCGCCCTCGAAGGCATCTCCCAGTTGATGGACACCGTCGAAGGCATCAAAGAGTCCTTCTCGCACAACCTGAAGACCGAAGGCATCCTGCTCACCATGTACGACGACCGGACCAACCTCACCCGGCAAGTGGCCCAGGACCTGAAAGAGTTCTTCCAGGACGAAGTATTCAAAACCGTCATCCCCCGCAGCGTCCGCCTCGCCGAAGCCCCCAGCCACGGCAAACCCATCCTGCTCTACGACATTCGCTCCAAAGGCGCCGAATGCTACATCCAACTCGCGAAGGAGATCCTGGCCAATGACCAACGCGCCAGACAACAGCTCACGCAAAGCGCTGGGTAAGGGACTTTCCTCCCTCCTCCCCAGCCGCGCCGCCGCCGCCGCCCCCGCGCCCGCACCGGCGCCCGCTGCCCCGGTCGAGCCCCCAGCCGTCAACAAGCTGCCGATCGATCAGATCGAGCCCAACCCCAACCAGCCCCGCACGGTCTTCGATCCGGCCCGCCTCCAGGAACTCGCCGCCTCCATTCAGGCTAACGGCATTATCCAGCCGCTCATCGTCCGTAAGATCGGCGACAAGTACCACCTCATCGCCGGCGAACGCCGCTGGCGCGCCTCCCGCCTGGCCGGACTCAAAGAGGTCCCCATCGTCATCGCCAATATCCATGACGACCGCCTCCTCGAAGTAGCCCTCATCGAAAACATCCAGCGCGAAGACCTCAACCCCATTGAAGTCGCCGTCGCCTTTGAAAAGTTATCCGCCGACCTCGGCCTCAGCCACGAAGAGATCGGCAAACGCACCGGTAAGGATCGCACCACCATCACCAACATGCTGCGGCTCCTCCGGCTCCCTGGGGAAGTGCAGCTCCTGCTTGCCGAAAAGCGCCTCTCCATGGGACACGCCCGGGCCATCCTCGGTCTCCCCACCGAAGAGCTGCAGCGCGAGGTAGCCGAAAAGGCCGCCGCCCAGGGTCTCTCCGTTCGTCAGGTCGAGCAGCTGGTCCAAAACTTGACCAAGGCTCCCGAAGCGAAAAAAGCCGAGGAACCGCCGCCCGTCGACCCCAACGTCAAAGCGGCCATCAGTGAACTGGAAGCCTCACTCGGAACCCGCGTCCGCATTCTCGAAAAAACACCCGGCAAAGGGAAAATCGAAATCGACTACCATTCGCAGGATGACCTGGACCGGATCTACGCCGTCATCACAGGAGAAAGCTTCGACTGAGGAATTTGGTGCCGCCGGTAGGACTCGAACCTACGACCTACGGATTATGAGACCGTCGCTCTAACCACCTGAGCTACAGCGGCATTCCTTCCTAGCGTAGAAAACCGGCAGGCTAATGTCAATAGACCCTCGCCCTAAAATGCTATATAGCAACTCATGAACGTGATTGATTTTCAAGGGGTTTCCAAGAGCTACCCTATCTATGAAACGCCCGGCCAGCGATTGAAAGAGTTGGCCACGTTTAATCGCGTCTCCTTCCACCGCGACTTTTGGGCCCTCCGGGACATCTCCTTCTCCGTCAAACGCGGCGAAACCTTCTGCGTCATCGGCGAAAACGGCTCCGGCAAGTCCACCCTCCTGCAAATCATCGCTGGCATCCTGCAGCCCAGCTCCGGCAAGGCAGCCGTCGAAGGCCGTGTCTCCGCCCTGCTCGAACTCGGCTCCGGCTTCAACCCGGAATTTTCCGGGAAAGAAAACGTCTATCTCAACGCCGCCATCCTCGGCCTCACCACCGCTCAGATCGACGCCCGCTACGCCGAAATCGAAGCCTTCGCCGAAATCGGCGACTTCATCAACCAGCCCGTCAAAACCTATTCGAGCGGCATGGCCGTCCGCCTCGCCTTCTCCGTCGCCATCCATGTCGACCCCGATATCCTCCTCGTCGACGAGGCCCTCGCCGTCGGCGACATCTACTTCCGGCAGCGCTGCATGCGCAAAGTCCACGAACTCCGCCAGAAAGGCGTGACGATCCTCTTCGTCTCCCACGCCATCGGCGACGTGAAGGCCGTCGGCGACCGCACCATGTGGCTCGACAACGGCACCATCCGCGCCATCGGCGAAACCGAGAACGTGGTTTCGCAATATCTCGCCTACATGGTCGAGAAGGATTCGCGCTTCCTCGAACTCGGCCCCCGCGCCCAAGAGAAGCCCACGGCCGCCAACGTCGCCCCGCAAGTCATTGAATCTATTCCGAATATTGACCATCGCTACGGCGATGGCCGCGCCGAAATCGTCGGCATCGCCGTCCTCGACGACAACGGCCGGAAGCTCCACCTGCTCGAACCCGGCAAGCCGGTCGTCATCCGCATCAGCGCCCGCGCCAAGGAAGCCGTCATGAACCCCAACATCGGCTTCATGATGCGCAACCACCTCGGGGTCGATTTCGCCGGCACCAATACTCTCCGCGAAGGCCACCAACTGGCCGAACTCTGGCCCGGCGACACCGTCACCGTCGATTTCCATTTGACCCTGCCGGAGCTCTACCCCGCCTCGTTCTCCTTCTCGCCCGCCATCGCCGACGGCAACCTGGCGCACTACAAGATGTGCGACTGGATCGACAACGCCCTCACGCTCCAAATGGGCCACGGCGAAGGCCAGATCTACGGCTACCTGCACATCCCCTGCAAGGTTGAAGTCAATTCCCGCCTCGGCCCCAAGGAGGCCGTCCCGCATGAGCGCTGAGTTCACCGGCGAACGCGTCATCCCCGGCCTGGTCGATGTCGACCTGTGGAACGAGCACTTCTCCCGCTACACCTTCGCCGCCCGCCTGGCGCGCCGCAAGCGGGTTCTCGATGTCGGTTGCGGCGCCGGCTACGGCACGCACGAACTCGCGCTCACCGCTCTCGCCGCCACCGGCGTTGACGTCAGCGAAGATGCCGTGGGCTACGCCCGCGAACACTACCGCCGGGACAATCTCCGCTACGAACTCGGCTCCGCCACCGAACTTCCCTTCCCCGACGCGACCTTCGATCTCGTCGTCGCCTTTGAAGTCATCGAGCATCTCGAAGAGTGGTCCAAGCTGCTCACGGAGGCCCGCCGCGTCCTCGCCCCCGGCGGCCAACTCGTCGTCTCGACGCCCAATAAGCTCTACTACGCCGAATCCCGCGAACAGTCCGGCCCCAATCCCTTCCACACGCACGAATTCGAGATCGAGGAGTTCCGCGCCGCCCTGGCTGCCGTCTTCCCCCACGTCTCGATGTTCCTTGAAAACCACGCCGAAAGCATCATTTTTCAGCCCGAATCCGGCGCCGGCGGAGCCGAAGTGCGTCTCGAAGGCCGTTCCGGCGCCGCCGCCGAATCCCACTTTTTCCTCGCCGTCTGCGCCAACGAGATGCAAACCGGCGCGCCGGCCTATCTCTACGTTCCCTCCTCCGCCAATGTCCTCCGCGAGCGCGAACGCCACATCCAACGGCTCACCGCCGAACTGGCGACCAAGGACGCCTGGCTGCAGAAAGAGCAGACCGCGCATCAGGAGCTGCTCCGCGTCCACGATCAAACCGTCGCCGAACTGAAGGCCTCCAACACGTGGGCCCAAACCACCAACGAAAGCCTGCAAGCTTCGCAGCAGCGCGTGGCCGAACTACAGGACGAAGTAAAGCGAGAACAGGCCGCCGCCGCCGAAGTCGTCGCGGCTTACGAAGCGGAACTCAAGCGCCTCGAAACCGAAAAGGCCGAAGCGATTGCCTGGGCGGAAAGCAAGGATCAGGAGTGGAGCGCGGCGGTCGCCTCGGCCCACGCCGAACTGCAGCGCTGCCTCGAAAAACTGCACGAATCCGAAGCGTTGGTGGAAGAACGGACGCTCTGGGCCCAAGGTCTGGACCGCGAAATCGTCGCCCTGCGCGAACAACTCGCCGCCGTCGGCGCCTCAAAGTGGATCCGGCTCGGCCGGCGCCTGGGGGTCGGGCCGACCGTCTAAGCGATGGGTTTCTGGCAGCGCCTCGGGCGCAATCTTCCTCTGCTGGCCGTCTCCCCGGCGCTCATCGGCATCCCTGCCGTCGCCCTGGCGTGTACCGACCTCTGGCTGCGCCTCCGCGGCCGCAAACCGCTGCCCCCGGACACGCGGCCGGACACGAGCGCCGCCAGCATCGTCATCCCCAACTGGAACGGCCGCGACCTCCTCGAAAAGTATCTGCCCAGCGTCCTCGCCGCCGCCGGGCCGAACGATGAGATCATCGTCGTCGACGACGCCAGCACCGATGACTCGGCCGACTTCGTGGCCCAACGCTTCCCCACCGTCCGCGTCATTCGCAATCAAGCGAACCTCGGTTTCGGGGGCGGCTCCAACGCCGGCTTCCGCGCCGCGAAGAACGACATCGTCGTCCTGCTCAATTCCGACATGCGCGTCGAGCCCGATTTTCTCCCTCCGCTCCTCGCCGGATTCACCGACGAGACGGTCTTCGCCGTCTCCTGCCAGATCTTCTTCAGCGATCCGAACAAGGTCCGCGAAGAGACCGGCCTCACGCAGGCCTGGTGGGAGAATGGCGGCCTCCGCGTGCGCCACCGCATTGATGAAAAGGTAGACCGGCTCTTCCCCTGCTTCTACGGCGGCGGCGGCTCCTGTGCCTTTGACCGCCGAAAGTTCCTCGAGCTCGGCGGCTTCGATGAACTGCTGAAGCCCTTCTACCTCGAAGACACCGACCTCGGCATGATGGCCTGGAAGCGGGGCTGGAAGGTGCTCTATCAACCGGCCAGCCGCGTCTTCCACGAACATCGCGGCACCATCGGCAAGAAGTTTTCGGACGAGTACATCCAGTCCATCCTCAAGAAAAACTTCCTGCTCTTCTGCTGGAAGAACATCCATGAAAGCCGCCGCCTCTTCGGCCATCTCGCCTACGCCTGGGCCGGCGCCATTCTCAGCGTCCTCTTCGGCGACGCCTTCGAACGGCCCAATCCGTTAGCCCTCTGGCGCGCCTTCCTCCAACTGCCGGAAGCCATCCGCGCCCGCGCTCGCGCGTTCGATCTGGCCGCCGTCTCCGATACCGAAGCCTTCCTCCGTCCCCTGCCCGGCTACTTCCTCGACCGGTTCGAGAAGCTCGAAAAGGACCCCGCGCAGCCGCGAACGCTCTTCCTCTCGCCCTATCCCATCCTCCCTCCCATCCACGGCGGCGCCGTGTTCATGTCACAGACGCTCGCCGAACTCGTCAAGCACGTGCCGGTGCATCTTATCGTCCTGCTCGACGAAGAGTGGCAGCGCGAAGCCCACGCCCCCTTCGCCGAAACCTGCGCCACCACCGAGTATTTCGTCCGCATGGAAGGCCGCCCCAAAGGCTTCGGCTCGCTCACGCCCTACGCCGTCCGCGAGTTCGCCAACGACGATCTCCGCTGGGCCATCCATCGCACCATCCTGCTCCACCGCATCGACGTCCTGCAGATCGAATATACGAATATGGGCCAATATGCGGAGGAATTTGGCCAAATCGTCAACATCCTCTTCGAACACGACGTCTATTTCCAATCCATCGGCCGCGCTCTCGCTAAGCCCGGCAATCCGCTCGGTAAGATCCCGGCGGCCTACGAATATCTCCGCGCTCTGCGCTATGAACTCACCATGCTCCCGCACATGGACCGCATCCAGATGTGCAGCCGCGCCAACGAATCCTACCTCGCCGAGTTTGCCCCGGAGCTGCGCCCGAAGATGCAGTCCGGCCTAAGGGCTGGTATCGATACGACACGGTATCGTTACGAAACAACCGGCCGCGAACCCGACACCCTGCTCTTCTTGGGTTCGTTTCGTCATATCCCCAATCGCGAGGCGCTCACCTGGTTCCTCCAGCACGCCTGGCCGCTGATCGCCGGCGGCCGCCCCGGCGTCAAACTCGTCATCATCGGCAGCGACCCGCCGCCGCGCCACTCTCTGCCCAACGTCGGCGACATCGAACTCATCGGCTACGTCGATGATGTCCGCGACGCCCTCGCCCGCTATGCCGTCTTCATCTGCCCGATTCTCACCGGCTCCGGCGTCCGCGTAAAGCTCCTCGAAGCCTACGCCGCCGGCATCCCCGTCGTCTCCACCACCGTCGGCGCCGAAGGCCTCGCCGACCGCGACGGCGACACCTGCGCCCTCGCCGATACGCCCGCCGCCTTCGCCGAACGAACGCTCGCCCTGCTCGCCGACCCCGCCTACGCCGCGGCCCTTGCCGAGCGTGCCCGCGCCGAAGTCGTCAACCACTGGGACATGGCCACCATCACCCGCCAACTCGCCGATAGCTACCGCGAGGCGGTCCGCGAAAAGCGCAGTATCCTGTAGTTCAAATGTTCCGCAGTTTGCTCGGTCTTTTCGCGGCAAGCCTCTTGCCCGCGGCCCCGCTGTTCGAAAAAGCGGACGTCTTCTCTGCCGGCGATGCCGGCTACGCGCTCTATCGCATCCCCGGCCTCACGGTCACCAACCAAGGCTCCGTCCTCGCCTACGCCGAAGCCCGCCAAGGCAAACGCGGCGATTGGGGCACCATCGATATCGTCCTCCGCCGCTCCACTGATGGCGGCAAGACGTGGTCGCCCCAACGCATCGTGGCCGCCGTCCCCGGCCCCAAAACCAAGAACCCCGTCGCCCTCGCGCAGAACCTCGCGACCCCCGGCGAAGTCACCTACAACAACCCCGTCGCCATGCCCGGCAAGGCCCGTGGCACCGTGCATCTCGTCTTCTGCCTCGAGTACATGCGCGCCTTCCATATCCAGTCCAACGACGACGGCGTCACCTGGTCCACTCCCCGCGAAATCACCAGCACCTTCGAAGGCTTCCGCCCCCGCTACGACTGGAAGGTCCTCGCCACTGGCCCCGGCCACGGCATCCGCCTCAGCACCGGCCGCCTGCTGATCCCTGTCTGGATCTCCACCGGCACCGGCGGCCACGCCCATCGGCCTTCCGTCGCTGCCACCATCTACTCCGACGACGACGGCGCCACCTGGAAGGCCGGCGACATCGCCCTGCCGAACGAAGGCGAATGGAAGATCCCCAACGAAACCGCCGCCGTTGAACTCTCCGATGGCCGCGTCCTCCTCAACGCCCGCTCGGAATCCGCCGCCCGCCGACGCCTGCTCGCCTCGAGCCCCGACGGCGCCACCCAATGGACCCGCCCCGCCTTCCACCCGCAGCTGCACGAACCCATCTGCCAGGGCTCCATGGCCCGCCTTTCTACGAAACGAAGCCACGGCCGCGACCGCCTCCTCTTCTCGAACCCCGATAGCGAAACCCGCGACCGCCGCAACGTCACCGTCCAGCTCAGCTACGACGAAAGCCAAACCTGGCCCATCAAACGCACCATCGAAGCCGGCCCCTCCGGCTACAGCGACCTCGCCGTTCTCCCGAGTGGCGACATCCTGCTCCTCTACGAACGCACCGGAACCCTCGCCCTCGCCCGCTTCAATCTCGAATGGCTCAGCGAAGGTAAGGACTCGCTCGTCACGCTCAACGAAACCGCCGACGGCTACCGCGGCATCTGGTATTTCAATCAACCGTCCAACGACGAATACGTCTACAAGTACAGCGGCGGCTTCGCCACCTATCCGCAGCAGCAATCGCCCATCGCCATCTACGCCCCGGCTGCCCACAAAACCTTCTTCGTCTACGGCGGCGCCACCAATGCCGCGAAGCCCGACCTGCTCCACATGGTCTCCTACTTCGACCATCGCACCGGCACCGTCCCCCGCCCCACCGTCCTGCTGAACAAGCACACCGACGATGCCCACGATAACCCCGTGCTCTCGATCGACGACGCCGGCCACCTCTGGGTCTTCTCGAACTCCCACGGCGTCAATCGCCCCTCCTACATTCACCGCAGCAAGAAGCCCTACGACATCCGCGACTTCGAACTCGTCTACACCGGCAACTTCTCCTACGGCCACATCTGGCATCAGCCCAACGACGGCTTCCTGTTCCTGCACACGCTCTACGAGCGCGGAGGCCGCAGCTCCTATACGATGTCCAGCGCCGATGGCCAGCAGTGGACCAAACCCACTCTCCTCTCCCGCATCGAACTCGGCCACTACCAGATCACCGCCCACGCCGGCCGCCGCACCGCCGCGGTCTTCAACTTCCATCCCGACCCCGCCGGCCTCAACGCTCGCACCAACCTCTACTACATGGAGACCCGGGACCACGGCAAAACCTGGCAAACCATCACCGGACAGCCGCTCTCTCTCCCGCTCACGAACGCCGCCAACCCCGCCCTCGTCCACAACTATCAGGCCGAAAAGAAGGTCGTCTATCTCAAGAGCGTCACCTTCGATCAATCGCAGAACCCTGTGCTTCTCTACCTCACCGCCAACGGCTACGAGTCCGGCCCCAAGCACGGCCTCCGCCAATGGCACACCGCCCGCTGGACCGGCGCCGAGTGGCAGATCCGCCCCGTCACCATGAGCGACCACAACTACGACTTCGGCGAACTCTCGATCGACGCCGACGGCGCCTGGCGCCTCATTGCCCCCACCGACCCCGGCGCCCGGCCCTACACCACCGGCGGCGACATGGTCCTCTGGTCCAGCCGCGATCAAGGCGCCACCTGGAAACGCGTCCGCCGCCTCAACGCCGGAACGGACCGCAACCACACCTACGCCAAGCGCCCCCTCAACGCCCATCCGGACTTCGCCGCCCTCTGGGCCGACGGTGACACGCTGAAACCCTCCGGCTCCCGGCTTTACTTCACCAATCGCGAAGGCACCGCCGTCTGGCAGCTGCCGGAGCAGATGACCGGCGAAACCGCCAAACCGAAGCGGGTAGCACGCCCGCCGCAAACTGTGAAATGATCTAGGCCATGTTGGCACGTGGCAGTCTGTCGGCCTTGTTGTGCCTGGGCGCGGCCATGGCCCAGACCCCGGCCCTCGATCATTTTGAAACCAAAGTTCGACCCGTCCTGGCGGCTCGCTGCTACGGTTGCCATAGCGCCAAAGCAGCCGCGCCGCAGGGCGGCCTCCGCCTCGATTCGGCGGCGGCCATCGCCACCGGCGGCAACTCCGGCCCCGTGCTCGTCGCGGGCGATCCCGATGCCAGCCGGCTGATCCAGTCCATCCGCCGCACCGACAAGAACCTGCAAATGCCCCCCGGCCCCGCGCTGCCCCCGGAAGTCGTCGGCGACTTCGAACGCTGGGTGAAAGACGGCGCCCCCATGCCGAAGGAAGCCGCGCCGAAAGCACCCGCGCAACAGCTCTGGTCCCTGCAGAAGCCGGTCCGCACCCCGGGCTCCATCGACAGCTTCCTTGAGAAGCGCCTCGCCGAAAAGGGTCTCGCCTTTTCCGCCCCCGCCGACCGCCGCACGCTCATCCGCCGCGCCAGCCTCGATCTCACGGGCCTGGCCCCCACCGCCGCCGAGATCGCCGCCTTCGAAGCGGACCGCTCCCCCAACGCCTACGAAAAGCTCGTCGATCGCCTCCTCGCCTCGCCCCACTACGGCGAGCGCTGGGGCCGCCATTGGCTCGACGTCGCCCGCTACGCCGATTCCGTCAACGACTCCGTTAACGCCGGCCAGCGCTACGCCTGGTCTTATACCTATCGCGATTGGGTCATCTCCTCTCTCAACGAAGACCTGCCCTATAACCAGTTCGTCCTCTATCAACTCGCCGCCGACCGCATCCCCAATCTCGACCAAAAACATCTCGCCGCCCTCGGCTTCATCCGCCTCGGCCGCGAGTTCCCCAACAGCATCGCCGAAACCATCGACGATCGCATCGACGCCGCTACGCGCGGCCTGCTCGGCATGACCGTCGCCTGCGCCCGTTGCCACGATCACAAGTTCGACCCCATCCCCACAAAGGACTACTACTCGCTCTACTCCGTCTTCTCGAATCTCCGCGAGCCGCAGGAGTTACCCCTCCTCGGCAAGGGCGCGCCCCAGCCTGTGTATGAGCAGCGCCTCGCCCGCATCCGCCAGGCGCAGGCCGAGTATCGCCAACGCCGCCACGCCGAAATGGTCGCCTTCTTCCGTTCCCAGGAGGCCGAGTATCGCAAGGCCACGGCCGACTCGAAGACCATGTCGAACCCCGAACTCGAAGAGCTCGTCCGCGAACGCCAGCTCAATCTGCATGTCCTCCGCCGCTGGCGCCAGGGCCTGCCGGACCCCGCCGCCGTGCCGCTCGCCGAGTTCGAAAAGATCTACACCGAAGGCGACAGCAACAACACGCGCGCCCTTCGCGTCCGCTACAACACGATGCTCGCGCAAGCCGCTTACGACGGCGCTCCGCCCCGCGCCATGGCCATCGAAGATGTCCCCGCGCCCGAACCCGTCCATGTCTTCATCCGCGGCAACATGAACAACCCCGGCGCGCTCACCCCGCCCCGCGCACTCAGCTGCCTCGGCGGCAGCGACGACCAGCCCTTCACGGAAGGCGCCGGCCGCCTCGACTTCGCGAAGTCCATCGTCGATCCGAACAACCCGCTCACCGCTCGCGTCCTCGTCAATCGCGTCTGGATGCACCACTTCGGCACCGGCCTCGTCGCCACGCCCAGCGACTTCGGCTTCCGCGGCGACCTGCCCTCCCATCCCGAACTCCTCGATACCCTCGCCGTCGACTTCGTCGAATCCGGCTGGTCGCTCAAGAAGCTGCACCGCCGCATCCTCCTCTCCACCGCCTATCAACAGAGCAGTGCGGACAACGCAACCGCCCGTGCCGTCGATCCCGAAAACCGGCTCCTCTGGAAAGCCAACCGCCGCCGCATCGAAATCGAAAGCCTGCGGGACAACATGCTCCTCGCCGCCGGCAAGCTGGACCGCACGGTCGGCGGCCTACCCGTCTCGCTCACGGCCCAGCCCGCCTCCCCCCGCCGGACGGTCTACGGCTTTGTCGAACGTGGCAAGGTGCCGGGATTGTTGAACGCGTTCGATTTTGCCTCGCCGGACCAGCACGCCCCCCTGCGCTACGTAACCACCGTGCCGCAGCAGGCGCTCTTCTTCTTGAACAGTCCCTTCGTGCTGGAACAAGCCATTGCCACCGCGGCCGCCGTCACCGCGAAGTCTCCCGAAGAACAGACCCGCGAACTCTATCGCCGCGTGCTGAGCCGGGAGCCGTCGGCCGCCGAGCTCGCCGCCGCCACACAGTTCCTGAGCACGGATAACGAAACGAAGCCAACGCCCGCCCCGAGCCCCTGGCAGTACGGCGTACTCCGCAACGGCCAGTTCCAACCCTTCCCCGTCTTCAACGGCGACCGTTGGCAGGGCGGCTACGCCGTCCCCGCCGGAACATTCAGCAAAGCGGTCCTCCGCCCCGCCGGCGGCGAGCCCGGCGACGAAATCGCCGTCGTCCGCCGCTGGGTCAGCCCCGTCACCGGCGCCATCAACATCGAAGGCACCCTCCGCCACGGCCAGGGCGCGGTCCCCTATGGCGACGGCGTCCGCGGCCGTCTCGTCTCCTCCCGCCAGGGCGAACTCGCCACTTGGGTGGCCAACGGCTCCTCGGCCGAAACCCGGCTCAACGGCCTCAAAGTCGAGCCGGGCGAAATCCTCGACTTCGCCGTTGACCCCCGGCAGGATCCCGAGAACGACAACTTCAACTGGACCCCGGTAATCAAGGCCGGTCCGCAAACCTGGAACGCGAAGGAAGATTTCGCCGGCCCCTCCCCGGCGCGGCCCCCCGTGCTCGCCCGCCTCGCGCACGTCCTCTTTCAAACCAACGAATTTGCTTTTGTCGAATGAAGTCCAAAGACCTTTTCCTCACTCGCCGTGAAATGCTCGCCCGCTGCGGAATGGGCATGGGCGCGCTCGCGCTCACGTCAGAGCTGCAAGGCGCCAAGCGCCCGCCGCTGCCCTTCAAAGCCAAGCGGGTGCTGCACCTGTTCATGAACGGCGGCTGCTCGCACGTCGATACGTTCGACCCCAAGCCCGCCCTCAGCAAGTACAGCGGCAAGCCGATCCCCATTACGCTCAAGACGGAACGCCGCACCGGCGCGGCCTTCGGCTCGCCCTTCTCCTTCAAGCCCTACGGCCAAAGCGGCATCGAAGTCAGCGAGATCTTTTCGAACGTCGGCGGCTGCGTCGACGACCTCTGCGTCATCCGCTCGATGCACACGGACATTCCGAACCATGAGCCTTCGCTGATGATGCTCAACTGCGGCGACGTCCGCCAGGTCCGCCCCAGCTTCGGCTCCTGGGTGACGTATGGCCTCGGCACCGAAAACGAAAACCTCCCCGGCTTCATCGTCCTCTGTCCCGACGGCCTGCCCACGCAGGGCAATCAGAACTGGCGCAGCGCCTTCCTGCCCGGCGCGTACCAGGCCACGCACATCGATACGCGCGAAGTGCAGATCGAGAAGCTGATCGAGAATATCCGCAACACGGCCACCTCGACGAAAGAACAGCGCCGCCAGCTCGACCTGCTCCAGCAGTTGAACCGCAGCTTTGAAGAGCGCCGCCAGAACGACGCCCTGCTTGAAGCCCGCGTCCAATCGTTCGAGCTCGCCTACCGCATGCAGATGGAGGCCGACGATGCCTTCGACCTCACCAAGGAACCCGAGCACATCCACAAGCTCTACGGCGAAGGATTGCAGGCGCGGCAGATGATGATCGCCCGCCGCCTGCTCGAACGCGGCGTCCGCTTCGTGCAGGTGTGGCACGGCGCCGGGCAACCGTGGGACAGCCACGACGACATCAAGACCAATCATGGCCGCCTGGCCCGCGAATGCGATCAGCCCATCGCCGCCCTGCTCAAGGATCTGAAGCAGCGCGGCATGCTCGAAGACACGCTCGTGCTCTGGGGCGGCGAGTTCGGCCGTACGCCCACGGTCGAGCTTCCGGACCTCGGCGCGAACTCCGGCATGGTGAATGGCCGCGACCACAACCCCTACGGCTTCTCCATGTGGCTGGCCGGAGGCGGCGTGAAGAAGGGCCTCGCCTACGGCGCCACCGACGAGTTCGGCTTCGCCGCCGCGGAGAAGAAGGTGCATGTGCACGACCTCCACGCGACCATGCTCCACCTGCTTGGCTTCGACCATGAAAAGTTCACCTATCGCTATGCGGGCCGGGACTTCCGGCTGACCGACGTGCATGGGCGCGTAGTGAAAGACCTGTTGGCTTAAAGGAGATAACGACAATGGCAATAGACCGCCGAACCCTACTGCGAGGCGCGGGCGTGCTGGGCATGGACGCCATGTTCACCGCCGCGCGCAGCGACGCTGCCGCCGTAGGACCGAACGATACGATCAAGGTGACGAAGATTGAAACCTTCGTCCTCAAGAACTCCTGGGTGTTTGTGAAGATCTCCACCGACGCCGGCGTCACCGGCTGGGGCGAGATGCTGAAGGACGACGCCAAGGCCTGCGCCGCCGGCGCGCTCGAAGTGGGCAACTACCTCATCGGGCAGGACCCGTGCCGGGTCGTCCACCATTGGCAAGCCATCCATCGCGGAGCGTTCTACCGCGGCGGCCCCATCAAGACCGCGATCTCCAGCGGCATCGACCAGGCGCTGTGGGACATCAAGGGCAAGGTCTACGGCGTCCCCGTGTATAAGTTGCTCGGCGGCCCGACGCGCGATAAGGTCCGTGTCTACGGTGTGCTCAGCGAGAAGACCGGCGTGAACGCGATGAAGGTGGGCCTGCGCGGCAACAAGCGGGCAGCGTTCAAATACAACGAAGGCCAGATGTTCGTCGACGAAGTCGTGGAGCGCTTCAAGGCGTTGCGCGAGAAGGTGGGCAAGGGCGTCGACATCGGCGTCGAGTTCCACGGCGCAGTGCAGCCGCCGACGGCGATGGTGATGATGAAGGCGCTCGAACCCTACGGCCCCTGGTTCTATGAAGAGGTCGTGCAGGCGCTGAACGTCGACGTCATGGCCGAACTCGCGAAGAAGACCAGCGTCCCGCTGGCCACCGGCGAACGCATCTTCACGAAGTGGGGCTTCCGCGAGATTCTCGAAAAGAAGGCCGCGATGATTCTGCAGCCGGACATCTGCTACGCCGGTGGCATCACGGAGTTGAAGGTAATCGCGGGCATGGCGGAGGCCTACTATCTGCCCATCGCCCCGCACAATCCGCAGGGCCCGTGTTCGCTGGCGGCCAGCCTGCAGATTGCCGGCTCCGTGCCGAACTTCCTGATTCAGGAGCGCGGCGACAACGAGTACTCTGACCTGTTGAAGAAGCCGCTGCCGCCGGTCGTGGGTGGCTATCGGCCGCTGCCCACCGGGCCGGGTCTGGGCATCGAGATCGACGAAGACAAGCTGAAGGCGCAGGTGGGCGAACCGCGGCCGTACCTGACGCAGTTCGATCCGGATGATGGCTCAGTGATTGATTGGTAGTCGCCGCCGCCACAGGGGCCAAGTGATGCAGCCGAGCAGCGTCAGCAAGCTGACCGCGCGGCAGAGCTTGGCCTCCAGGCCCCCGTCGTAGGCGAGCAGCACGGGCTCGCTGACGACGATCTGCCCTTGGGCATTGGCCGTGATCGGCGAAGCCGAACCGTCCGCGCGAAACGCCCGCCAGCCGATGTGCCAGTTCACCGGCGTTACTCCTGGCCCCGCCGCGAAGACGTGATTGTCATCGCGCCATTCCACCGGAATGATGCCTTGGCGCGGGACGGCATAGATGCGCGTGTCCTGCTCCTCCCAAAGCAGATCCAGGCGGCCCGCGAAGATCTCTGGCTGCGCATAGGGCTTCCAGAACTCGCCGCTCTTCCGGCCCGAGACCACCAGCGCCTCCACCCCCACCTGTTGCAAGAGCGCTATGGCGCGCTCCGCATCGGTCTCCCCGAAGATGGCGTACAGTTGCTTCTGCTGCATGGTTGTAGGAGCCGTGGGATACGACCCTCCAGTGAACTGCTTCACCTTAGAAAACGCGTTCATCCAATAGGCAATCGACCCCGGCGCGAAGACAAGCCGGTTCGGCATGTTCTCTTCCATCCATCGCGCCGCGCGATACTCCACCATGCCGCTGGCCTCCGACGGCCGGACGATGTCCTTGCTATAGCGCCGCAACCGGATGACTTGTTCCGATACCGGCCAAAGCAAAGCAAGGCCTAGAAGCACGCGGCCCCAAACCGGCGCCCGGTCCACGACTGCCGCCACGGCGAACACGGCGCTGAGCACCAGCGCGACTTCCAACTCAATCTTGTACCGCATCGGCTGCAGCAAGAAGTGACTTCCCCAGCGAAGCTCGAGCCACGGAATCGCCGCCAGCAAGCCGGTCAGCATCACGAAGAATCGGCCATACCCCGGAAGCCTCCGGCTAACCGCCCAAAGTACAGCCAAGCCAACGGCCGTCGCAGTCAGACCCCATGCCGAAGCCGCGCTCCAAGCGCTCTCCGAAAACAGCGCCGCATTGGCCCGCAGCAACGGCAGCAACGACGGCGGATAGAACGGACAAACGACCAAGTAGCCGAGTACCCCCGCGACACCCACCTTCTTCCATTCGCCCGAGGCCAGCACCCAACAGAGCCCGAACACAATCGCCCCGGTCACCCCGAACGGATTCGCCAACGCCGCCAACGCGATGGTCCACCACCGCCACCCCAGCAAAAGAAACCCCAACGCCAGGTAATGCGGCGTCTCGTCCCACACCATCTGCAGATAGATCCGGCGGGCGTCCCCGAGATGCGCCCAGCCAAACGAGCCATCGGGAAACAGCAACTCCGTCGGCGCCGACACGGAATACACAATCGCCGCGACGAAGCTCCAACCCGCCTTCCCCGTCAGCCGCCACGCGAACCCATAAACCGCCAGCGGCACCAGACACAGCGAAAGCCCGATGACGCGATAGAGTCCCACCTGCTTCGTGAGCCAAGGCAGCAGCGGCGCATACGTCAACTCAAACGGCATGCCGCCATACCAATACGGCCACCAATGCGGCGTCCACCAATGCCCATCCGCCAACCGCGCAATCGCCATCCAGAAGCCGTGCATCGACTGCGGCTGCGCTGAGAATTCAATCCAGAAGATCTGCCGCACCAGATAGACGTTCAGCCACAGGATCCCGGCGAGATAAAGCCAGTGCTGGTGCCGCCGGAAGTGGGATAACATGTTCACAGAACATGTTATCTGAAACCAGCCGCGCCGCGCAGAAGGCCGCCACCCGCGCCCGCATCCTGGATGCCGCCCGCGCCGCGCTCGAAGCCGCCGGTTACGAAAAGACCAACCTCCGCGCCGTCGCGCAGGCGGCCGGCGTCTCCACCGGCGCCATCCTCGCACACTTCCGCGACAAGCAGGACCTGCTCCACACCGCCCTGTTCGAAGACCTTGAACGCACCTGGGCCACCGCCCGCCTCACCAAAAAGAAGCGCACCCTCGAGCAGGAGCTCACCCACATCGCCGCCACCTTCTTCGATTACTACGCCAAACGCCCCGCGCTCTCCCGCGCGCTGCTCCGCGAATCGCTTTTCGCCGACCCCCCCTGGAGCGAACGCTTCGCCGCACAAGTGGCCGACGTCCATCACCACGTCGCCGCCCTGCACCGCCAGTCCCGTCAATCAAGCCCGCAGCAGGCGGCGCTCTTTGCCGCCGCCTTCTTCTCGTTCTACTATTTCGCCCTGCTGGCCTGGCTGCAGGGTGGCCACCCCGAACCGCTGGGCCTCTTCCACAAACTGCTCAGCCAACACCTCAAACCGGAGAAGTAGCCATGGCGTCCATCGTCTTTCAGAATGAAGCCGCCAAGCAGCGGATGCAGCAAGCGAGCGCCGAGTTCCTCGCGCGGTTTCCCGGCCCAGTGGAGGAGCGCTTCGTCCACACAGAACAGGGCCACACACGCGTCCTCGTCACCGGGCCGGCCGCCGGGCCCCCGATGATTGTCCTCCATGGCGCCATGGCCTCCGCCGCGCATGTCCTGCCCGAACTCGGCCCCATCGTCGATCATTGCCGCGTCTACGCCGTCGATGTGCTCGGCCAATCGCCCTGGAGTGACGACCGGCGGTTGCAAGACCCGGCGGCCTGGCTGCGGGAAGTCGCCGACGGACTTGGCCTCACTCAGTTCGCCCTGCTCGGCGCCAGCTGGGGCGGCATGACGGCTCTGCGCGCCGCCCTTGGGATGCCGGAGCGGCTGCGCCAATTGGTGCTCGTGGTGCCGGTTGGCATTGTGTCGGGCTCGGCCTGGGCCGGGATCGTCGACGCCGCCTGGCCGTTGATGCTCTATCGTTGGAGACCTACCCCGGCCCGTCTCGAACCGATTCTGAGAACGCAATTCACCACCCGCGATCCGGCGTGGGCGCAGTACCTCGGCGAAGCGCTGCTGGCCTACCGGCTTGACTTCAACGTCCCCCGGTTCCGCGCAACCGACGGCTGGGAGAAGCTGCGCTGCCCCGTCCTGGTCTTCGGCGCCGAACAGGACATTCACTCTCCCGGCGAACCGCTGCTGCGGCGCATCCGAAGCTGGCTGCCGCAGGTCGAGACGGAGCTCTTGCGCGGCAGCAAACACTGTCCGCCGCTGACCCCGGAGTTCCGCCAATTCCTCGGCCATCGCGTCCTGCGCTTCCTGCAAGCTGAGGCTCCGCAAACCATCGACGCGTAAGCCGCCCAGGCATATACTAACGCCAGAGGAAAATTCCATGCGAATCGCAGTGATCCTGTTGGCGGTCGCGGCCGGCCTGCCCCTGTTGGCTCAGGACCGTTCGCCGCGCAAACTCATTCCCGAGATGGACGGCAAGAGCTTGTATGTTGCCTACTGCGCCTCCTGCCACGGCATGGACGGCAAGGGCAAAGGCCCCGTTGCCGCGGCCCTCAAGGACAAAGTGCCCGATCTGACCAGCCTCTCCTTCCGCCGCGGCGGCAAGTTTCCTTCGGCCGATCTCGAAAAGATGATCCTCGGCGAAGGCGACCCGCGCACCGCCCACGGTAGTCGCGAGATGCCCGTCTGGGGACCGCTCTTCCGCCAGGTGGAAAACGATCAGGAGGTAGGCCTGGTCCGCGCCCGCCGCCTGGTCGAGTACATCGGCGCGTGGCAGAAACCTAAGCGGTAACCACCGTGGCCTTGGCGAGAAACGCGGGGTCGATCTCGACCCCCAGCCCCGGGCCGGTGGGCACGGTCAACATCCCGCCCTCGCTCTTGAGCGAACTCGTGGCCGAGTGCACCGGCAACAGATCATCCTCGCCCTTGTACTCCTGATGGGCGCCGGGATTGGGAATCGCCGAGGCGAAGTGAGCGACGTAGAGGAACCCCAGGCCGCCGCCCGACATGTGCGCCGTGCAATCCAGGCCGGCCACGGCGGCCATGCGCGCCACCTTCATCGACCGGATCAACCCGCCGAAGTACAGCAGGTCGGGCTGGATCACCCGCGCAATGCCATGCTCGATAATCCGCCGCATGCCGCGCAGGCTTGGCTCCTCCTCGCCGAGGGCGATCGGGATCTTCAGCGCATCGGCGATCTGCTTCGTCTCGTCGTAGTAGTCGAAGGGCACCGGCTCTTCATAGAAGGCGAGCTTGTACTCCTCCATCAGCTTGCCGATGCGGATGGCCTGCGGCACGTCGTAAGAACCATTGGCGTCGGCGTAGATCGCGAACCGGTCGCCGAAGGTTTTGCGCGTCAGGGGAATCAGCGCGTGGTCCCGGCGCGTCGAGGCGTCGTTGTAGGTCATGCGCGCGCCCAGGCGGAACTTGATGGCCCCGGCCCCGGTCTCCCCCACGATCTTCTGCAGATAGGCGATCTCCGCCTCCGGCGAATTGCCCCGGTTGCCGCTGGCGCGATACACCGGGATCTTCTTCCGCTGCGGCTTGCCGATCAGCGCGCCCAGCGGCTGCTGCGCCACCTTGCCGAGCAGATCGAGAATCGCGATCTCCACCACGGCGACGCTCACCCAGAACGGCAGCCCCTGCCACTTGTAGTTCGAACTGGCGAGGTAGACCCCTGTGAGTAACGGCTCCAGCTCCCGCGCGTCCTTGCCCACGAAGAACGGCGCCACCTTCTTGATCAGAATCGGATAAGCCGCGCTCATCACGTTGCTATGGGCGTCCGCGTACCCGGTGACGCCGGAGGTGGAACGCACCCGCACCACGTAGCTGGCGCCGTTCTTCAGCAGCTCGATCGCCGCAATCTTCACCGGCTCGCGGATGAGCTCCGCCTTGAGCACCGGGGCGTTCATGGCGGCGGCCAGCTTCTCGCCGAGTCCGGGAGTGGCGGCGAATGCTGCGCCGGCGGCCGGCGCAGCCAACAGAGTACGGCGGGAGATCATCGGGGGGAACCTCAGCTGACAGTGGATTCGATGATGGGCAGTTCAAGGCCGAGCAGCCGGCAATCCTCCGCGACCATCTCGCGGACGAGGATAGCAAAATCCGTGGTCGCCTCCCAGCCCAGCACCCGCTTGGCCTTGGCCGGATTCCCGCACAGCGGAATCTTCTCGGCCGGCCGGTAGTAGTTCTGGTCCACCACGACGTACTGCTGCCAGTCCAGCCCCACGCTCGCGAACGCGATCTCGACGAACTGCTTCACGGAGTGCAGCCGCCCGGTGGCGATCACGTAGTCGTCGGCGTGCTCCTGCTGCAGCATGCGCCACATCGCCTCGACGTACTGCCGGGCGTCGCCCCAGTCGCGCAGCGGCTCCAGGTTGCCCAGCCGCAGCTCCGTCGACTGCCCGGCCAGGATCCGCGCCACCGTGCTGGTGATCTTACGGGTGACGAACTCAAAGCCGCGCCGCGGCGATTCGTGGTTGAACAGGATGCCGCTCGAAGCGTGCATCCCGTACCGTTCCCGGTAGTTTCGCGTCAGTTCGAAGCCAGCCACCTTGCTGATGCCATAGATCGACCGCGGGCGGAACCGCGTGGACTCGTCCTGCGGCGATGCCTCCGCGGCGCCGAACATCTCCGAGGTGCCCGCGAAATAGAAGCGGCAGTGCGGCGCCAGGTCCTTCAAGGAAGCCAGCAGATAATGGGTGCCGTTGATGTTTGTCGTCAGCGTCGAAAACTCATCGTCGAACTCGTAGCTCACAAAGCTGGCGGCGGCCAGGTGGTAACACTCATCCGGGCGGATCTTGGCGATCGCCTGATAGAGAGCCGCGTAGTTTTCAAGCGAAGCCGCGTGGAGCTTGATCTGATCGCGTAGCGCGACCACGCGTTCGAGACGCCGTTCCGGGGCTTCCAGTCCCACCCGGCGCACCAATCCATGCACCTCGTAGCCTTTGTGGAGCAGCAACTCGGCGAGATAGGAGCCGTCCTGACCGTTCACGCCCGTGATGAGGGCTTTCTTCTGTGCCATTAGCGAATGTGTATGCCGGTGCGCCGCGCAATCCAGGTGGCGTTCCACCGGCGCACAAAGGCATCTGGGCTCATGATACTGCACCACTCCCGCAGATAGCGCAGCGGGTGGCGCCAATTCACAATCACGCCGAGTCCCAGGCTGAAGGCGAACTTAGTGAAGGAGGGCTGCAGCGGCTCAAAAAACTGGTCGCGCCCGTCGATCAGGTAGGAGCAGTAGCCATGAATCCACTGGAACGGCACATAGCCCTGGTGCCGCTGCACGCAGGTGATGGCTTCGCGGAACACAGTCCCTCGCCGGCTCAACGTCTTGTTGTCCAGATGCATACGGGAGTTGGCCAGCAGCACGTCGATCCGCCGCAGCTGATGCCGCTGCGCCAACCGTAGCCAGAGATCGTAGTCAAACGCCGTCTGCAGCCGGACGTCGAAACCGCCCGCCTCGCGGATAGCCGCCGCACGCACAAAACTCGCCGGCTGGCAGATGAAACACTCGCGGCCCAGCGCCTCCGGGTCAAACGGCCGCGTGGGATAACTCCCCAGCACCCCGCCTTCTCCGTCGATCCAGTAAGCGTTGCCGTACACCCCGGCTAACTCCGGCTCGTCGCGCAGATAGGAAACCGCCGTCCGGATCGCGCCCGGAAAGTAGGTGTCGTCCGCGTTCAGGTAGGCGAAGATCTCGCCCCGGCCCATGGCAAATCCCCGCGCAATGGCGTCCGAGGCGCCGTTATCGGGCTCTGAAATGTACCGCATCTTACCGGGATAGGCCGCCGCGTAACGCGCCAGCAGCGCTACGGTCCCGTCGGTGGAGCCCCCGTCGAGAACCAGATACTCGAAGTTCGGGTAATCCTGCTGTAACACACTCTCGAGGGTGCGCTCGAGAAAGCGCTCCGCGTTGAGACACGGAGTCACGATCGTTACAGCGGGGAGTTCTGGAGTCATACTCGTTTGGCTAACCACGGACCCGGAAGATTCGCCCAATTGAGTGTAGCATCGATGCGGTTCGTTTCAATCCTCGAAACCGCGGCGAAACGGGCCGGTTGACACCGGACCAACAGGGTCCTATCCTGAAATTGCGATGCAACTCAGTTTCAAGAACGGCGCCGCGCAAACCCTGGCCCAACTCCCCACCGGCTCGCAGGCATACCTCGAACGCCTGGACCTGCCGGAAGAGATGTCACAGCGTCTCATGGAGTTAGGCTTCCTGCCCGGGACCTCCGTGGTCGCGGCGGGTAGCGCACCGGGCGGCGATCCGCGCATTTTCCGCGTCGATGGTTCTGAAATCGCTTTGCGACGCGACACCGCCTGCCGTTTGTACATCTCCTCGCAACCGATCCCCGATCTGGATCAGATATGAGCGATAGCGGGAGCTGCCACGGGGCTGCACCGCAAACCGGGAACCGGAAGGCTGGGCACTACGTCGCTCTCGTCGGCCCTCCGAACGCCGGCAAGTCCACCCTGTTCAACCGGCTAACCGGCCTCCGCCAGAAGGTCGCCAACTTCCCGGGCGTCACGGTCGAACACCACGTGGGACGGGTGAAAGGCTCGGGCGGCCAGGAACGGTTCGTCGTCGACCTGCCCGGCATCTACAGCATGACGCCCCGCTCGGAAGACGAGCAGGTGACCTACGATGTCCTCACCGGCGCCAAAGAGTCGCTCGGACTGCCCGACGGCATCATTCTGATCCTGGATTCCACCAATCTCCACCGCCATCTGGTTCTGGCGGCCCCCGTTCTGGCCTTGGGCCTGCTCACGCTGGTCGTTCTGAACATGGCAGACGACCTCGAAGCTCGCGGGGGCAAGGTGGATCCCGCCGCACTCGCCAAGGAGATCGGCGCCCCGGTGGCGCTCATCTCCGCCGCCACCGGCCAAGGTGTGGAGCGGGTCGTGCAGTTTCTTGAAGGCACCGGCGCCCGCCCGGTCGCGCCGCAACCCCGGGTGGAGCTGCCGGTCCTGCCGAACCTCCCCGCGCGCCGGCGCTGGGCGGGGCGGGTTGGCCTGCAGGCCGGCTACACCGCTCCCGCGCCACCGGAATGGACCCGCCGCCTGGATCGCGTCTTTCTCCATCCGATTCTCGGCCCCCTGATCTTCTTGGTGGTCGTCCTCGCCGTCTTCCAGGGCATCTTCACGGGCGCTGCTCCGGCCATGGACGGCGTGGAGGGCCTCATCGCCTGGTCCGGGGACCGGCTGGGCCAGCTTCTTCCCGAAGGCCTGCTGCGCAGTCTGCTGATCGAAGGCGTCTGGGGCGGCGTCGGCAGCGTCGTCGTCTTCCTGCCGCAGATCCTGCTTCTATTCCTCTTCATTGGGGTCCTCGAAGACTCGGGCTATCTCGCCCGCGCGGCCGTGATTGCCGATCGCACCATGGCCCGCGTCGGTCTGCAGGGCAAGGCCTTCATCCCCCTGCTTTCCGCCTACGCCTGCGCGGTGCCGGCCATCATGGCCACCCGCACCATTGAGAACAAGCGGGACCGCTTGGCCACGGTCCTCATCGCCCCGTTCATGACCTGTTCGGCGCGGCTGCCCGTCTATACCCTCCTCATCGCCGCCTTCGTGCCCAACACTCCGCTCGTGGGCCAGTTCCTCGGCCTGCAGGCCGCCGTTCTTCTCGGTCTTTATCTGTTGGGCTTCGCGGCCGCGGTCGGCACCGCCCTGCTCCTTCGTTCAACGGTCCTCCGCCACGAGAAGACCACCTTCGTCATGGAGTTGCCGGCCTACCGTCGTCCGTCGGTGCGTTCGCTGCTACTCCGGCTCATCGACCGCGCCGCTATCTTCCTCAAACGCGCCGGAACAGTCATCCTGCTCGTCACCATTGTGCTTTGGGTCCTGGCGCACCTTCCCTATAGGGACGGCAAGGCGCCGCCGATTGAAGAGAGCATCGCCGGCCAGATCGGCCGGGCCGTGGAGCCAGCCATTCAGCCGCTGGGCTTCAACTGGAAGATCGGCATAGGGCTGATTACCTCTCTCGCGGCTCGCGAGGTCATCGTTGGCACGCTCGGCACCATCTACGGCATCGAGAACGCCGAGCAGGATTCGCCGCCCCTGATCGAGTCGCTCCGCAAGGATCTCACCCCGGGCGGCGCTTACGCCCTCATGATCTTCTTCGCCTTCGCCATGCAATGCTTCTCGACGGTTGCCATTGTACGGCGCGAACTCGGCAGTTGGGCTTGGCCCGCGGCCCAGTTCGCTTATATGGGCTTGCTCGCCTATTTTGGCGCCTTGGCCACCAATCAACTGTGGCTCTATCTTCGCTAAAGTACTAGCGTCTCCGGCAACGTAACTCATTGACCGGCAGTGGCTTGTCTCGCCGCCTAGACTTGCTGTACCGTTGGCCGCCGTAGAGCCGTACCATGCCGGGTTCTGGAACCCCTGCGCCTTACGGTCTATTCGATGCCGTGTTCCCGCCTGTCAAATTTGACCTCGGAAACACTATGCGGATTACCACTCTTTTCCTCCTTGCCGCCTCTCTCACGCTCCCCGCTTTTGCGCTGCCGACCTTCCCGTTGACCTACACGGATCCGCTAGCTTCAGCCGATCCCGCCGATGTCATCGGCGACCCCAACCAGTTTGATATCGCCTCCCTGCGGTTTGCGTCCTTTGACGCCGGCGCCAAGCGCTTCACCGTTGAGATCCTGATGAACTACGGCGGCGGCACCAGCCTCGGCGCCTTCTCCGTCGGGGGTGCTTTCACGAACCTGAACGTGGGCGACCTGTTCTTCTTCAGCGGTAGCAACATCTACGCGGTTCCGCTGGTGACCCGCGGCAGCCTCGACGCCGGCGACCTCTACCGCGTTACCGGCACGCAGACCGCGCAGCAGGTCCTCGGCTTGGGTCCGGACCAGGACTCCAACTACCGGCCGAACGCCCCGGTCTGGGCGAACACCACCCGCGCGACGCCCATCGGCGCCGGCACGGTGACCACGAGCACCACGGGCGGTCCGACCAACCTGAAAGTGGTCCTCTCCTTCGTCGCCAACGATGCCTTCATCGCCGGCTTCGAGGGCTCGACCTTCTCCTTCGCCTCCGCCACCTGCGGCAACGACCTTATCACCGGCACCATCCCGGGCAGCGAGATTCCGGAACCCGGCACCTGGGCTCTGCTCGGCGCTGGCCTCGTGGCCCTCGGCTACATGCGCCGCCGGGCCGCGTAAGCAAGCTAGAAAATCGCGGTTCAGTGATACCCTGAGGGTTTGGAGCTTCCACGGCTCCAGACCCTCATCCCTTTTTATGCGTAACGTTGTCATCATCGGCTCGGGCTGTGCCGGAAATACAGCCGCTGTCTATACCGGCCGGGCTTCGCTGGCGCCGCTGGTCGTCTCCGGCCACGAACCCGGCGGACAGCTCTCCATCACCTCGGAGGTGGAGAACTTCCCCGGCTTCCCCGATGGCGTCATGGGTCCGCAGCTCGTCGAAAACATGAAGCAGCAGGCGATCCGCTTCGGCGCCGAGTATATGCACGGCACCGTCGACGATGCCGATCTCTCCCAGCGCCCGTTCAAGCTGAAGATCGATGGCGAGTGGATGGAGACCCGCACGCTCATCATCGCCTCCGGCGCCTCCGCCCGCTGGCTGGGGCTGCCGAACGAGTACAAGCTGATCGGTCACGGCGTCAGCTCCTGCGCCACCTGCGACGGCTTCTTCTATCGCGAGAAGGAGATCATGGTCATCGGCGGCGGCGATACCGCCATGGAGGAAGCCAACTTCCTCACCCGCTTCGGCAAGCGCGTGACGCTGGTGCACCGGCGCGATGAGTTCCGCGCCTCGAAGATCATGGTGGACCGTACCCGGGCCAATCCCAAGATCGAGATCCTCACCAATACCGTCGTCGACGACATCTACGACGTCGAGAAAGGCTTCGTCACCGGCGCCAAGCTCCGCAACATCGTCACCGGCGAAACCTGGGACCGGCCCGTCGACGGCTTCTTCGTCGCCATCGGCCACATCCCGAACACGAAGTTTCTCCGCGGCCAGATCGATACCGACGAAGAGGGCTACATCCTCTCGCACGGCGGAGCGCGGACCAACATCCCCGGCGTCTTCCACGCCGGCGACGTGCAGGACCGGGTCTACCGCCAGGCCATCACCGCCGCGGGCGCCGGCTGCATGGCGGCGATTGAAGCCGAGCGGTTCTTAGAATCAGAAGGCCACTAGAAGGCCGGCCGGGCGCGCTTGAAGGGCTCCTTGAGATACTTGGCGGCCTCTTCTTGCGCGTTCTGGGTGTTGTCCTTGGTGCGGATCGCCAGGTTGTACTCGTTCACGGCGCGTTCCCGCTGCCCCGTAATGTCGAAGATCTTGCCCAGGTTGATGTGGCCCCACACCTCGGTCCACTTGGGCTCCAGATCGCCGTTCAGCGACTCGCGGAACTCATTCGCCGCCGACTGATAGTTGTTCTGCAGGAAGAACACTTCCCCCACGCGATAGTGCGCGAGCGAACTGTTCCGCGCCACTTCGAGCGCCTTCGTATACTCTTTCAGCGCCTCGCCGTACTCGCCGATCTCGGCGAACATTTCGCCCTTCCGAATGGACACCGCCACCCGCATCGTCCGGCTCATGCGCAGCAGCTTGTTGTTGACGTCGATCTCTACCCGCTTCGGCTTGCCGAAGGTTTCGAGGAGAAACTCGGACGAGGTGCCGGAGACGTCCACCACCTTCTCCTCCGGGTTGCCCTCGGTTTCAATCTTCAACGTTACCGGCATCCGGAACGTATCGAGATCCTGCGAGATCTTGCCCATAATCCGGAAGCCCTTCTGCGTCCGGTACACCGTATACTCCAGCTTGAACTCCGGCGCGCCGCTCGATTCAATCCATTGGATGAAGAAGTAACCGAGATCCTGCCCGGTCAATTGGCTCGCCACGTCCTTCAGCGCTTCGGTGGAGACGCTGCGTCCGGCGAACTTATCCGGCACCGTCTTCACGAGTTCAGTGAACTTCTCATCGCCCATCACGCTGCGGAGCATGTGGTAGACGGCCGCGCCCTTGCCGGCCGTCGCCGCCCAATACTCGGGCGAGTAATCCTCAAACCGCGCGGCTTGAATCAGCGGCGGATTGTCCACCGTCATCGCCTCCACATAGGTATCCCGCACCTCGCCTTCAAGCGCGCCCGGACCCTGCGACTGCTCCACCCAGAGCAGTTCGGCGTAGCGCGCCATGCCGTTCGTGATCCACAAGTGGTTCCGCGTCGCCGGCGAAGTCTGGATGCCCCACCACTGCCGGGCCAACTGGTTCACCAGCAGGCGCGCATTCGCCTGGCTGCCGATCGCGCGGGGATTCAGAAAGAGCATGCCGGGAGCCGCGTAGCCGTTCGGCGCGCCGTCCTCGGTCTCAATCAGGCTGATCGCCGAGTACGGCGCCAGGCCGAAGATACCCGTGAGAAAGGACAGCACTTTGCCGGTCTCCTCGCCCCAGCTCTGCGCCGCCGCCGCGCCGCTCCGGAAGTAGGTCAGCGCCGTGACGCCCTGCTCGGCCACCGTCTTCGGTCCGCCCTGCACCACGGCGATGGAGCCGGCCAGGCTCGGCTTGGCGAAACTGCACACGGTCGTCTTCTTGCCGGCCGGCGCGGGGCCGGACGTCTCAATGCCCCCGGCGACCACGTTGAAGCCTTCGGGCACCGTAATCGCAAACTCCGCCGTGTAGCGGTCGGCCGTATACTCATTCACCGGGAACCAGCGCGCGGGATAGAGCAGGAAAGCGTATTCCGGCTTAATGGCGGCAAACTTCACGCCGTACACCGGTGACTCCTCCTGCCCGCTCAGCCGGCCCTCGTAGTTGACCACCACCTCCTGCTCGCTGCCCTTGGCCAGGATATCGGGAAAGGCGATGCGCAGTTGGAACTCCTGCAGATTCCGCGTCGGCGTCAGCGCCCGGCCCTGCCCATCCACCACCGACGTCACGTTCAGACTGTTATGCAGGTCGAACGCAATCGTCGTGATGCGGTCGTCCACCGGCTGAAACTTAATGCGGGCAGTCGCCTTCAGCGTCTGCGTGCGCGGGTCGACATCGGCCTTGATCTGATAGTTGACCACGTCGATTCGGGACCGTCCCCGCGCCTCCTGGCCGGAGAGGAGAGAGGCGAATAGACTGGCGGTGAGAATGGTCCCAACTATCTTCATGATCAGGTTTCCTTCAAATAACGGGCAGCCAGAATCTTGGCCGCTTCAGCAAGAGGGTCGCTCTCCCGGCGAAGGGATTCGCGAATGGTAGCGAGCTCGGCGCGCATCTTGGCGAGCGCTCCGGGGGTTTCGAGTAAATCCAGGGCGGTGCGGGCCAAGTTAGGACCCGTTAACTCGCTCTGCATGAGTTCAGGCACCACCTGGCGCTCCGCCACCAAATTCACCATGGTGTAGAACGGAACGGACACTAACAATTTACCCAGAAGCCAACTGACTTCGGTGACCCGGTAGAAGGTAACCATTGCCGTCCCCAGCAAGGCTGCTTCCATGGTCACCGTACCGCTGGCGGCCAAGGCGAGGTCGGCGTGGGCAATTGCATCCCAGGTATCTCCCTCAACGATTTGGATGGACAGCGCGGAAATGCGTTCCCTAAAAGTTGTAAACGAACTGTTGCCCCGCGTTAAAAACCCCGTGGGCGTCGCCCAGACGAACTGCGTATACCCATGAGAACGCAGAATCTCCACCGCATCGAGCACCGCCGGCAGATGCCGCCGCGCCTCGCCCACCCGGCTGCCCGGCAGCAACACGAGAATTGGCTTCGTTTCGTCAAGCTGATGCCGGGCGCAGTATTCGGCGCGGGACCAGCGCGGCGCCGCGCTCCACGCCAGCGGATGGCCGATAAAGTCCACGGCCACGCCCCGCGCGGCGAACCACGCCTGCTCAAACGGGAAAATCGAGAGAATGCTCGCCAGGTCCCGCCGCATCTGCTTCACCCGGCCCGAACGCCACGCCCAAACCTGCGGCGCCACCAGGTACACCACCGGAATCCCCAACCGTTTCAACTTCTTGGCCACGCGCAGGTTAAAGTCCGGGCTGTCGGTAAGGATCGCCAGCGCCGGCCTCCGCTCCCGCGCGGCGGCCACCAGTTTCCGGAATTCGCCATAGATGCGCGGAATATGCCCGACCACCTCCACCAGCCCCACCACGGCCAGCGCCTCGGCATCCACCACCGGCTCCACGCCCACGGCGCGCATCTTCGGCCCCGCGCAGCCGTAGAACCGGAGCCCGGGCGCCAGTTTCCGCAACTCTTCCACCAGCCGGGAGGCGTACATATCCCCAGACGCCTCGCCCGCCGATATCAAAATGTCCACAGGTGGCAAAACCCCAGTCTAGCGCGAGCCTCTGTTACACTGAAGGTTCAGTCGATGCCGTCTTCCTCCGACCTGGCCCTAGAGTCTGCGGCCAAACTTCACCTGGGTGAGTTCGCCGAAAGGTTCCGCCCGGAGAGCCTGCCGCTGGGTGATACCTTCAGCTATTTCGTCGCCGCGGTACCGGTCGGCGAAGAAGATATGCGGGAGTATCTGGAGGAGCCGGTCGAAGCGCTCCCCGCCATCGTCCGCACCGCCCTCCCCAAGCTGCTCGTGCTGCTCGTGCCCTACCTCGAACGGCCCGCCGCCCCGGGGAAGCACAAAACCGCCCGGCAGACCTTTCTGCCCCAGGATTCCCTCGTCGTCATCGACCCGCCCGATGAAAAAGTCCGCCTGACCCTCGCCTATGTCCCGTCGACTGCCGACGGCCAGCCCGGTATCCTCGCCTTCGGCGTCAAGGACATCGACATGAGCGAGTATCATTTTCATTTGTTCAACGCGCTCTCCCGCGCCGCCTTCGACCGGCTGCCCGAAGCCGCCTTTAGCGGCTACATGGACCTCCTCCGCGCCGAACTGAAGGCCCGCGTCCACGGCGAAGTCGACCAGTTGAGCTGGGCCGCCAAGCAGAACCTGCTCAACAAACAGGCCTCCTTCCGCGGCGAAACCAAGCTGTTCCGCGAATACGCCCGCGAATCCTTCTTCGATACCCTGACGCTCTATCTCCACGGCCTCTGTTGCGACATCGACGTCGAACCCGGCCCGCGGCAGATCGCCAGCCGCCACCTGCGGAAACGGCTCGAATATCTCCGGGCGCAGTTCCCGCCGCCCGAAGGGTATGCGGTTTTCCCTGAAGAGCTTAAGAATTAACTGATCTCCCGTTCGGGCCATCGACCGTCGATGGACACTCTGTGCGGTGGCTCTCGATCTTCTGGCTGGCTTCGGTGCTGTGGGGCGCTCCCACCATCAAAGTAACCCCGGCCGCTTTATCGTTCAGCTTCGTGCAGGGGGTCGGGCTCCCTACTGCCTCGCAGACACTCTCGGTAGCCGCGGTGGCCAATGGTCAGGTCGTCCCCTTCGCCGTGCAGCCGGTCTCCAGCCCCTGGTTGACGGTCACGCCGGAAAGCGGCCGGACGACGCTCGTCATCCGGGTGACGGTGAACGTCACGTCGATGATCGTCGGCACGTATAGCGATCAGGTGGTCATCGCCCCGGTGGAAGGCGCCAACCGGGAGCCTGTTACCGTTCCCGTCACCGTAACCCTGCAGTCGCCGCCGAGCAACATCGTGGTCTCGCCGGCGTCGCTCGATTTCGTCTCCCGCCTAGGCGACCCCACCGCCGTACCACCCCAGCCGGTGTTCCTCAGCTCCACTGGGGGCCTGCTCCCCTTCAGTGTCTCCACCAGGGGCACGGCATGGCTGACGGCCACCCCGGTTACCGGCAATGTCTTCCCCGGCTTCCGCACCGAGGTACCGCTGACGGTGAACCCGGCCGGGTTGAGCCCCGGCGTCTATACCGGCACCGTGACCATCAACACCCCCACGGCGGTCACGAAAACCACGACGGTCAACGCCCGGCTCACCGTGCAGCCGGGGAATCCGCAGATCAGCTCCGTCTGGCCCGCCAGTCTGCCGGCCCAATCTCCCACCAGCCTCCTCACCGTCCGGGGCGTCCGCTTCTTTTCGGGAACCACCGCCCGGGTGAACAACGAGCCGGTGTTAACCGTCGTGCTGGGAGATAACGCCCTGCAGATCACGGTTCCCGCGAGCATGATGACGGAGTCGCGCGTCCTGCCCATCACGGTGACCAACCCCGGCGCCGGGGGCGGCGAGGCGAGCGGCAGTTTCATCACCACCCTGCCGGGACCCGTCATCCGCGGCATCGGCCACGCCGCCACCCAGACGGCCTCCGCCGCGCCCGGTTCCCTGCTCGTCATCTACGGCCAGAACCTTGGCCCGGAGACGCTGGTCACCTTTGACCCGCTCCTGCCCCGCGTGCCCACCACGTTGGGCGGTGTTGCCGTGGAACTGCAGGGCGAAGGCGCGCCCATCCTGTATGCCTGGAAAGACCAGATCTGTATCGCCATTCCCTACGGGCTCGAAGTGCAGCGGCCGTACATGATCCAGCTCACCTACGCCGGCCGCCGGTCCAACCTCTGGCCGCTCTTCCTCAGCCCCGCCGCGCCCGGCCTGTTTACCACGACCGGGGCGGCCGCCGGTCCGGTCGCCGCCTACGCCTACGACGAAGAAAAGAAGGAGTACTTTCTGGTTACCGAAGCGGCGCCGGCATTGCGGGGTGGCTTCGCCGTCCTCTACGCGACCGGGGAAGGGATGCCCGTGCAGTCGACGGAGGCGGGCCGGCTGGATGGCGTCATCGCCCGGCAGGCGAGCAACCCGCATAGCCCGGTTACGGTCACCGTCGGCGGGGTGCCGGCGGAGGTGCATTACGCCGGAGCCAGTCCCGGCCTCCTTGTCGGCATCATCCAGATCAACATCCGCATCCCGCCCACCGTCACCCCGGGAAAAACCGTACCGGTAGCCATTCGTACTCGCGGCGTAACCAGCCCGGCCGGTCCCACCCTCAACGTCAAGTAACCCCTACCGCACCGGTTCGATGCGCCGCATCTGCCAGGCGAGCCGCCGGCGGTCCGGGCCCAACCCCTGCTCTTCGGGGACCACATACTTCTCGGCATCAATCTGCAGGACGCACGCCCGGCCTGGCCGCAGCGGCACCTCAATCGCGAAATCGCCAAACGGCGCATACTCCCGCGCGGCCATCTGCCCGTTCACCCGGATCCGCAGCTCCTGATCATCCAACGGCCGCGCCCAACCCGGAATCGTCCCGTGGATCACCGCCGCCCGGGCATATTCGGGTAGCATCCAATGCAGGCGGGTCGCCACCCACTGGTCCGCGTACAACCCCTGCGAACGGAAACCCACCTCATCAATCTGCGCCCGGCAAACGTGGACGAACCGCTTGGCGACATACTCCCCCAAGCTCCCCGGAACGACCTTGCGAATCCGCTCCGCCCAGATCTTGTCGTAGGTATCGAGGCCATAGAACCACCAGCCCGGCGGACGCTTCTGCCCGCTGTGCTTTTCGAGCATCGCGGCCAGCTCGCGGAACCGCTTCTCTCCCCCGGCAAACGATTTCGCGGCCTCATACTCGCGGATGCAGCCGAACTTCTCCGGCACATAGGCCAAACCAAAGCGCTTACCCAGCCGGATCAGCAGATCCCAATCCATCCCAAAGTGCAGCGACTCGTCCGCCCAGCCCACCGCCTCCACGCAATCGCGCCGGAAGAAGACCGACTGCTGCAGAATGTAATCCAGAACGAACGTCAGCTTCCACAGGTTGAACGGTTCGGTGAAGGGGAACTGCTGCCGCACGTTGCCGTCGTAGTCGATCTGAAAGCCTTCGCCATAGATCGCCCCTACCTCCGGGTTCGCCTCGCAGCCCGCCACCCCGTGCACAATCGCATCCGGCAGGTAGACGTCGTCCGAATTCAACCACGCGACAATACTGCCCTTCGCCCGCTGAAATCCCTTGTTGATCGCATGGGTCTGCCCACGGTCTTTTTCAGAAATGAAGGTCAACCGGCTGCTGTACTCGGCTGCTACCGCCGCGGTGCTGTCCGTCGACCCCCCGTCCATAATGATGTACTCGACGTTGGGGTAACCCTGGCTCAGAACGCTCTCAATCGTCGCCCGGATGAAATGCCCCTGGTTGTACGACGGGGTAACGATGGTGACAAGGGGCCCGGTCACTGCCCCGCTCTCACCGGCTCAAACCGGATCGCATCCACTACGCACCCCAACTGCCGGTAGTCCCCGTTCTCTTTGGGCCGCCAGGTCCGGCTGGTGCTGATCTCCAGCTTACAGGTCTTGCCCCGGTGCTCCGCCGCCACCGGCGCCGCGAAGGCGTACTCGCCCGGGGCGACCTCCTGCCGCTGGATGGTCTTGCCGTCCAGCTTCACCGTCACCGTCAACGGCCCACCCGGCGCCCAGTGTTTCCCGCTCACCTGAAGACTGGTGGCATTCCCCGGAACCGCCTGCTCCGACTGCCAGGCGCCGGAAATCCAACCGTCCTCCCACCGGCCGGCGAATTTCCGCCCGAACCCGGTCATCTCCTGCCATTCCGCCAGGAAGCGCTTCCGCTGCCCCGGGTTGTGATAGAGCCCCAACGCCAGACTCAGCGCGTAGGAGGTCATCGACGGCTTCGACCGGTCAAAATACTGATCTTTCCGGTCCAGCAGATAGCAGGCGTAGCCGTTGATCCACTCATACGGCGCATACCGGAACTGCGTCTTCACCGTGCTCAGGATCTCCTGGTAAACGAGGCGCCGCTTCGACAACGTCTTGTTGTCCATGTGCATCCGGCTCGTCGCCAGAAACTCGTCGACCTTCCGCACCCCGTAGCGCTTGGCAATCCGGATCCACAACTCGTAGTCGAGCGCGAAGTGCATGTCCACGTTCATCATGCCGGCGTTCTCGAACGCTTCCCGCAGCATGAACGCCGCCGGCTGGCAGATGTAGCACTGGTTATTCAGCGTCCGCAGGTCGAACGGCTGGGTCGGATACGGCGCAATGATCTCGCCGTCGAGCTTCACATGGTACGCTTCGCCATAGATCAACCCCACCCCGGGGTTTGCCTTGAAGTGCTTGGCAATCGTGCTCAGCGCGCCCGGCAAATAGGTATCGTCCGAATTGAGGAACGTGAAGATCTCGCCCTTGGTGGCGTGAAACCCTTTATTCACGGCGTCCGCCTGGCCCCGGTCCTTCTCGGAAGCCCACCGGAACCGGTCGCCGTACTTCTGCAGGATCTCCACCGAGCCATCCTTCGACCCCGCGTCCATCACCACGTAATCCACGTGCGGATAATCCTGAGAAAGGACGCTTTCAATCGTCTCTTCGAGGAAGTGCGCCATGTTGTAGGTGGGCGTCACGATCCCGATCACCGGCCAGGATTCCACCTGAATCGAAGAATGCTTCCGGTAGCCGGGGCTGGTGATGTCGGCAAACGCCTGCTCGGTCAGTTGAACCGCCTGCTCCCAGGAGAACAGCTTCACGCGCTCCCGGCCCTTGGCCACCAGCTCCTGCCGCAGCGCCGGGTCCCTAACTAGCCGCAGGACACCTTCGGCGATGCTCGCCGGGTTCAGCGGGTCCACCAGCACGGCCGCGTCCCCGGCCACTTCCACGCAACTGCCCGCGTTCGAGGTAATGGCGGGGCAGCCGCAATAGAACGCCTCCAGCAGCGGAATCCCGAATCCTTCGAACTTCGTCGCAAACAACAGCCCGAGAGCATGCTGGTAGATCTCGGGAATCAACGCCTTATCGACGTAACCCAACATCCGGACGGAGTCCCCCAGGCCAAGGCTCTGAATCTCCTTCTCCACCCGTCCGAAATCGGCCGGCGAGCCGCTCAGTACCAGTTGCAGATCGCGCACGCCCGCGTCGACCACTTGCCGCAAGGCCCGCAAAACGTTGGAGTGGTTCTTATGCGGCCAGAAGTTCGCCGGGAAGTACAGATACCGCTCCGGCAGGCGGAGCGCCGCAAACCCCGGGGTCGGCGCCGCAGGCAGCGGCCGTTTGAACTCGGCGTCCGCATCGAGGTGGATCACGCGGATCTTGTCCGGGTTCACCCGGAACTTCTCGACAATCGTCGCCTTGGCGTGTTCGCTCAGGGTGAAGAGCACGTCGCAATTCAGTGCCGTGGGGCCATAGGTTTGGCGCCGCCACTGCAGCACCCCGGCGTCAAAAAACTCCGGGAAGAACTCGTGCTGCACGTCCGGCATCATCACGGCGCTCGGCTGCTCAACCACCAGCGGTTCGAGCACCAGCAACGGGCAGTAGTAAAGGTCGAAACCGCCGGCCCGCACGGCGTCGGCGATGGTCTCCTCCCCCCGCTCATGGGTAATCCCCATAATCGTCGCGGTCGGGGCAAACTCGCGGACGTGTTCGACCTCTTCCTCGTGGACCCAGATGCGGAGCTGATGATGGGACAACCCGCGCAGCACGTTGCGCAGATAGTTTTCCATTCCGCCAATCTTGCCCTTGTAATATTGGCGAAGATTGACGTCTATTTTCATAGGTTTGCCCAAGACTTCAATCGCTTTTTCCTGTTGCTCTCCGGAAAACTGACTGTAGCAAAGTCTCCGACTCAGCCGCAAGAATTTGCTGCCGTAAACTCGCCTCACTCAAAGCCAGCTCCTCGGTGGAACGGCGATAGCGGTCCCGCTCGGCCGTCAGGCGGTCGAGCTCCGCCCGCTGCAGAGCCAACTCTTCGACAGCGGCCATGCGGGCCAGCCGCTCCCGATTCAGTTCGGCTCGCAAATTGGCCACTGTCGTTTGCCAGCCTTCCCGTTCCGCGGCCTGCTTCTCCCGGGCTTCGGCCTGCGCTGCCGCTAGCGTCTCCAGGTCGGCCGCCAATTGCGCGCGCCGGGCGGTCTCGCCGCGCAGGGCCGCCGCCGTGGCTTCCAGGCCGGCCAGCCGCTCCGCCGCGGCCTGCTCGAAAACGCGGAGCCGCTCCGCCTGTTCGCCGTAGGCGGTGTGGGCCGCGGCCAGCAGCCGGTTAGCGTGCTCGAGAGCCGTCAGCCGCTCGCTGGCGGCGACCTCTAACTCCTCGATGCGAGCGGCGCGCCGGGCATTCTCGCTGTCGAGCGAAGCCACCGCGCCCCGCAGGCTGGCCAGTTCGCTCTGTTGGGCGTGTAGCAGCGCGTTGGCCTCTTCAATGGCCACGAGCCGGGCCGCATGGCCCTCGCGCAGCTCGGCGATCTCCTGCTGCTGCTTCCGCAGCAGAGCATTGGCCTCTTCAATGGCCACGAGCCGGGCCGCATGGCCCTCGCGCAGTTCGGCGATCTCCTGCTGCTGCTTCCGTAGCAGAGCATTGGCCTCTTCAATGGCGACGAGCCGGGCCGCATGGCCCTCGCGCAGCTCGGCGATCTCCTGCTGCTGCTTCCGTAGCAGAGCATTCGCCTCTTCAATGGCGATGAGCCGCGCTGCATGGCCCTCGCGGAGCTCGGCGATCTCCGTCGCCTGCTTCCGCAGCAGAGCATTGGCGCTTTCAATGGCTACCAGCCGCGCCGCATAACCCTCGCGCAGCTCGGCGATCTCCTGCTGCTGCTTCCGCAACAGAGCATTGGCCTCTTCAATGGCCACAAGCCGCGCCGCATGGCCCTCCCGCAGCTCGGCAATCTCCGCCTCCTGCTTCCGCAGCAGAGCATTGGCCTCTTCAATAGCCACCAGCCGCGCCGCATGGCCCTCCCGCAGCTCGGCGATCTCCGTCTCCTGCTTCCGCAGGAGAGCATTGGCCTCTTCAATAGCCACCAGCCGCGCCGCATAGCCTTCCCGCAGTTCGGCAATCTCCCGGTGGTGCTTCCGCAGCAGAGCATTGGCCTCTTCAATAGCCACGAGCCGCGCCGCATGGCCTTCCCGCAGCTCGGCAATCTCCGCCTCCTGCTTCCGCAGCAGAGCATTGGCCTCTTCAATAGCGACCAGCCGCGCCGCATATCCCTCTCGCAGCTCCCCGATTTCGGCCTGCTGCTTCTGCAGCAGCTGGTTGGCCTCTTCGATCGCAATCAGCCGCACGGCATACCCCGCCCGCAGCTCTTGAATCTCCTCGTCCTGCCGCCGGAGCAGGCGATCCGCGTTCTCGAGCGCCTGCAGCCGGTCGGAGTTGGCCCCTCGCAGCTCCGCCAACTCCACCGAGATCGCCCCAATCAGCTCCAGGCGGTGCTCCGCCGCTGCCTGAACCTCCTCCCAGTTCGTCTCCGCGCCCTGCAGCCGGCGGTCCAAATCGTCCATGGCGGTCGCCCGGCTCGCCGCCGCCGCGCTCACGGCCTCGTGCACCCGCGATAGCTCTTCGAGTTTGACGAGGCGTTCCCGGGCCGCGGTCCGCCACTCCCCCGCCAACTGAATTACCGAATCCGCCACCGCGGACTGGATCGTGAGCACCTCCGGCGCTCCGGCCGGGTTCGCCTTCGCTTGGGTCAGCGCGCGCACGACCGCCTCGATCGTTACCCCTTCGATGCAGACCGGTTGGCCGAAAACACAATCCCACCGGCAACCGAAACACGGCAGCGGATGCACCACGCCCACCGCTCCCGGCCCCCAGGGACGGTAGTGCGGCCACGTTCCGCCGCCAAAAACAATGGCGCCGGGAGTGCCGTAGGCCTGCGCGATGTGCGCCGGCCCCGTGTCGTTCCCCAGGAAAATGGACGCCCGGGCGAGCAATCCCGCCAGTAATCCCAGCTCCCCTGCCGTGCCCGCCAGCACGGCCACCGTCGCCCCCCGGCTCCGCAACGCCGCCGCTTGCGCCTCGAGCGCCTCCCGTTCATGGGCCTCTCCCGTGAGCAGCACCGGCATCGCGAAATGCTCTGTCGCCACCTCGAGCGCGGCGGCAAAGGAGGACGGCGGCCACCGTTTCACCAGCGTCGAGGCCGCGCCCAACGGAAAGCAGACGGCGTAGCTGCCCCGAATGCCATGGGTCTCGAGGAAGGCCCCGGTCTCGCGTTCCTGCTCCGGGTTCGTCCGCCACCGGGGCGCCGGGCACTCCGCCGCGCCCAGCGCGCGGGCGAGCGCGGCATACCGGTCTCCTTCCACCATTTCGGCGTTCCAGGCCGGACCGCCAAACTCCATCGGCGCCAACCCCGCCTCCCGCAGCATCAGCGGCAACAAACCAAGCGGCGCCTGCAACCGGGTGCAGGCCGCGTTCACTGGCGCCTGCCAGCGGCTTGCGGCGTACCAGGAAAGCCACGTCGGCTCCAGTTCGGCGCTCACCACGATATCCGGCTGCAATTGGCTGATCTGGCTATCCAGCTCCCCTAGCGCTGCCCGCAGCGCCGGCCCCGGCTCCCGGTGCGCGTTCGGATCGAGGTTTACGGCCAGGACTTCGTCGGGAGCTGAGGGAAACAGTTCCGCCACCCGCGCAAACGGCGCCCGGCACAGCAGATGGATCTTGGCCTTCCCGTACCGGCTCCGCAGCGCCGCCACCAGCGACGAAGCGAGCACCAGATCGCCCAGTCCGCCCAGATGGATCACCGCCACTTGCTTCACTGCCGCCCGCCGCGGTGGCGCCGCCGCCCCTTGCTGGAGGTATTCCCGCAGAAAACTCAACGCCTCGCCGGCCCGCCCGCGGTGCTCCGCCCGGCGAATGGCCAACGCCGCAATCCGTTCCGGCCGCCGGGCCGCCGACTCCCTCACTCGTTCCACGATCGCGCCCACCTCGGTCTCCGCCGTGAGCAGGTCGAATTCGCGCGCCAGACCGCTCACCTTCTGGCCCCGCGCCAGGCATACCGGGATGGTCCCCGCCAGAATCGCCTGAATGGCCATGTGGTAGCGCTGCGTCAGTACCGTGGCGGCCGGCCGCAGCAGACTCACCATCTCCTGCGGGGTGTAATACTCCGCCGGAACCTCAACCGCGGACTCCTGCATCAAGGCCCGAATTCCGGCCGCCGCCGCCGTGTCAAAGTGCGGACCCTTACGGCTCTCGTTGGCCAGAAACGCGACCTGGTAGCCGTGCTCTTTCGCCAAGCGGTCCAGCGCCTCGGCCAGCACTCGTTTGGAAGTCTGGTCGGTCGGGTCCGTATGGTGGACCGCGTTCACCACCAGCAGCGGCCGGTCCGGCACCACCCCAAGGCTTTCCCATACCCCGGCCGCCCAATCGTCCGTCTCCGTACCCGGCGTGAAGAGCCAGGCCAAATCGGCCGCCACGCGAATGCGCTCCGGCGCCACGCCGAGATCGAGCAGCGCCTCCCGGCACGCTTCCGACCGGACGGTCCAGGACCGGATGGCCGCGTAGTGCGTAGCGAACAACTGCCGCGCCTCGGGCGAATGCAGGCGGTCCACCCCCACGGCGATCGCGTCCACGGGCAATCCCCGCCGGGTAACCCGGCTGATGGCGGGCCCCACCGTCTGCAGCGGATACCGCAAGCCTTCAAACTCGGCTACCGGCGTATCGCCCACCAGCAGACCCGGCACATCCAACAGCTCCGGAGCCGGCGAAGTCTCCGGCAGGTACCGGTGCGGCGGCGGATACACCCCCCGGTAGCGGGCCGACTCCGGCAGCACGGGGACATCCAAGACCACGCTGGCGGGCAGCAGCTTCCAGAACTCTTGCGCCATCAGCTCATCGCCGATGTTCCCAGAGCCCACCCCGTTACTGATCTGAATTAAGCGGATCCGCCTCATGATCAGGAGAACAACGATGTTCCCTTTTCAGACTCCCACAGGACGCGAACGGTTTTCCTTGTACCAATCAATTGTCTTTTGTAAACCTTCTTCGAGCGAGGTCTGGGCCCGGAAGCCGAAATACTTCTCCGCCCGGGTCGTATCCAGTCCGCGCCGCGGCTGCCCGTTCGGCTGCGAGGCATCCCAAACCAGCCGCCCCTCAAAGCCGCACAGACGGGCGATCAGCTCCATCAGGTCCTTAATGCTGATTTCAAAGCCGCTGCCCAGGTTCACCGGTTCCTCGCCGTCGTACCCTTCCATGGCCGTAATCAAACCCTCGGCGGCATCTTCCACATACAGGAACTCCCGGGTCGGCGAACCGTCGCCCCAGCCCACCAGCTCCTCGACGCCGGCCTCTTTGGCCTCAAGCGCCTTCCGGATCAAAGCCGGAATCACATGGGAAGACTGCAGGTCGAAATTGTCCCGCGGGCCATACAGATTCACCGGCATGACGAAGATCGAGTTCAGCCCGTACTGCTGCCGGTAGGCCTGTTGCTGCACCAGAAGCGCCTTCTTGGCGATTCCGTAGGGCGCATTGGTCTCCTCCGGGTAGCCGTTCCACAGGTCGTCTTCCTTGAATGGCACCGGCGTGAACTTCGGATAGGCGCAGATCGAACCGGCCACCAGGGTCTTTTCCACCTGATGCAGCCGGGCGGCTTCAATCAGCTGGATACCCATAATGGCGTTCTCGTAGAAGAAGGATCCCGGGTTCAACCGGTTCGCGCCAATGCCGCCCACCACGGCGGCGAGATGGAAAAGCACCTCCGGCCGGGCATCAGCGAACATCTTCTCGATTCCATCCATCCGCGTAAGATCGTAGTCGCGCTTGCGCGGCACGAAAACGGATTCGCAGCCGCGGGCCTTCAGGGCTTCCACTACAAAGGAGCCGAGAAAACCCCCGCCGCCGGTCACCACAATGCGTTTCTTGGTCAGGTCCAGCATGAGCGTTTCTCCGGAAAATTAACCGTGGATGCTGTTGGTGGGTGTCATCCCGGCTTGCCGCGCGGCGATCGCTTCCATCTCGGCGTCCACCATCAGCTTGACGAGTTCCTTGAATCCGGTCTGGTGCTCCCAGCCCATCTTCTGCCGCGCCTTCGACGGGTCGGCCAGCAGCGCGTCGACTTCGGCCGGACGCAGGTAGCGCGGATCGAACTCCACGTACTTCTCCCACTCCAGGTTCACGTGCCCAAACGCTTCCTCGACGAACTCGCGGACCGTGTGCGTCTCGCCGGTGCCAATCACGTAATCGTCCGGCGTCTCCTGCTGCAGCATCAGCCACATGGCTTCGACGTACTCCTTGGCAAAGCCCCAGTCGCGCTTCGAGTCCAGGTTGCCGAGGTAGAGCTTGTCCTGCAGGTTGTTCTTGATGTGCGCCACCGCGCGGGCGATCTTCCGGGTCACGAACGTCTCGCCGCGGCGCGGCGACTCGTGGTTGAACAGAATGCCGCTCACCGCGAACATGTTGTAGCTTTCCCGGTAGTTGATCGTCAGCCAGTGCGCGAACAGCTTCGCGCAGGCGTACGGGCTGCGGGGGTGGAACACGGTGCCTTCGTGCTGCGGGGGCTCCGCCGCGCCAAACATTTCGCTCGACGAAGCCTGATAGAACCGGCAGGTCTCCGCCAGGCCGACCTGTTTGATGCCTTCGAGCAGCCGCGCCGCGCCCATGCCCGTGATGTCCCCGGTGCTCTCCGGAATGTCGAAGCTCACCCGCACGTGGCTCTGCGCCGCCAGGTTGTACACCTCGTCCGGCTTCACCTCGTGCAGCAGCTTCCACAGGCTACTCGTATCGGAAAGATCCCCGAAGTGCAGGAAGAACCGGTTGCCGTGTTCGTGCAAATCGGTGTAGATCCCATCCACCCGGCCCGTGTTGAAGCTGCTCGAACGGCGTTTGATGCCGTGTACCTCATACCCCTTACGGAGGAGAAACTCCGCGAGGTAAGAACCATCCTGTCCAGTTACACCGGTGATGAGGGCGCGTTTCATAGTGAGTGAAAAAAAGAAAAACTTCCTAAGAGTAACACAGGCATTCGCGGGGTTGACACGGCGCCCCCGGTTGCCGTACTCTATCACTTGAACAGTTGCTCAAGTGTTCTATGCCGAAAGTGACCGACCCAGCCTGCGCCCCTCACGAACACCTCAACCGCCAACGGGTGGCCCTGGTCCAACCCGGCGCTATTGAGCGCGCCGCGGGCATTTTCCGCGCCATGGGCGATGGTCCGCGGCTGCGCCTCCTCACCTTGCTCGGCCAGGGCGAAGCGTGTGTGACAGAGATCGCCACGGCCGAAGGCGAAGACCTCTCCACCATCTCCCAGCGCCTCCGCGTCCTCCGCAGCGAAGGCCTGGTCTCCCGCCGCCGCAACGGCAAACACATCCTCTACGGTCTGGCCGATCAGCACGTCGCCGACCTTGTTTTTAACGCTCTTGCGCACGCCAGCGAAGGCCGGGCCGACTTATCCCGGTTCCCCTCTTTAACCACTAACAAGGAGTAACTCATCATGTCATCCTGCAACACTCATCCGGAACATACTCATCAGCATCAGGCGGGCTGCGGTCATACCGCCGTCCAACACGGCGATCACATCGACTATCTTCACGATGGCCACCTGCACCATCTCCACGATGGCCACGTCGACGAACACTCCATCGCCCTCTCGGCGGCCAACCCCGACGCCTGCACCCCGCAGCACGCCTGCGGCGCCCATGATGCCGCCCACGTCCACGGCGCCGGCTGCGGCCACGAGGCCGTACCCCACGGCGACCACGTCGATTATCTCGTCGACGGCCATCTCCATCACCCGCACGGCGCCCACTGCGACGACCACGGTCCCTTGGTCACGGTGTAAGGCCTTTCCGCATGCCCTCTCCGGAACCCACCCAGAATCGCAACACGCGCCAGCGGCGCGCCATCCGCGACGCCTTCGTGTCCGCCGACCGGCCCCTCAATCCCAACGAGGTCCTCGAACTCGCCACGGCCGGACATGAAGGCATCGGGATCGCCACCGTCTACCGCAACATCAAGGCATTGGTGGAGGAAGGCTGGTTGACCACCGTCGAACTGCCCGGCGAATCGGCCCGCTACGAGCTGGCCGGCAAGGCCCACCACCATCACTTCCACTGCAAGCAGTGCGGGAAAGTCTACGAGTTGACGGGTTGCCTGTCCGGCTTCAAGGCCATGGCGCCCCCGGGCTTTGAGGTCACCGGCCACGAAGTCCTCCTCTACGGCACCTGTAACACATGTACCAATCGCTAACAATTTTAATGCTGATTTTCTAGAGAGAACATCGGAGAGGAGGAAGGCGTGCGCCCGTCCTCCCTCTCGTTTCCGGCGACGCTTTCGTAACCCCAAAAGGAATTGGAGAAACGAAAGATGAAATTAGCGATTGCCAAGCTCGCAGCCGCCGCGCTTCTCGTAGCCGGCCTCTCCTTCGGACAGGCGCCGAGCGCCCGTGTCCGCGTCATCCACGCCAGCCCCGACGCTCCCGCCGTGGACATCTATGTTGACGGTGCGGTCGCCCTCGATGGCATCCCCTTTAAGAGTGCCACGGACTACGTCCCCGTCCCCGCCGGCCAGCGCATCTTCCAGGTGTTTGTTGCCGGCACCCAGACGAGAGTCGCCGAAGTCAACGTTAGCCTCACCGGCGGCGCCAGCTTCACCGTGATCGCCACCGGCTTCGCCGCCCCGTCGAAGTCGCCCGCTCTCCGCCTGCTGCTCCTGCAGGACATTCTCCCCGTCGACATGAACTCGGCCTACGTCCGAGTCGTGCACGGCGCCCCGAGCGCCCCGGCGGTTGACGTCTATGTCGGCGCTCCCTTCCAGACGTTGCGCAATCGCACCGCCGCTCTCTCGAACGTTCCCTTCGGCATCAACTCCAACTACCTCGCCGTCGCCGCCAACACCGGCCTGATGGCCCGCGTTACCCCCACCGGCACCCGCACCATCGCCATCCAGAGCGATCGGCTCTCCCTGCCGATGGGCGCCGCGGCGACCGTTATCGCCATCGACGCCACCGGCGGCGGCACCCCGTTCGACTTCCTCGTCGTCCAGGACCGCTAAACCTACTTCTTCAACAACGAGGGAAATTCCTTCTTTAACTTCACAACCTTCGGAGTCGAGTTGACCACCACGTAGGGATGGTCGGGATTCCGCTTCACAAAATCCTGGTGATACTCTTCTGCCGGGTAGAAGGCCTTCAGAGGGGCAAGTTCCGTGACGATCTTGCCGCTGAAGGCCTTCGCTTGTTCCAGCTGTGCCACATAAGCCGTTGCCACCCGCTTCTCTTCTTCATTCCCGAAGAAAATGGCCGACCGGTATTGCGGACCGTAGTCGGGCCCCTGCCGGTTCAACTGCGTCGGGTCGTGCGCCACGGCGAAGAAGATCTTCAGAATCTGGCCGTAGGAGATCTTGGCCGGATCATACGTCACTTCAATCGCCTCGGCGTGTTTGGTCCGGCCCGAGCCGACCATCTCATAGGTCGCCGAAGCCAGATCTCCTCCGGAATACCCGGAGACCACCTTCTCCACCCCGGCCACCGCCTCGAAGACGGCTTCCGTACACCAGAAGCAGCCTCCGGCCAGCACGGCCTTCTGTTTGCCCTTCAATTGGGACCGGTCGACATCGTGGGCCGGGTCCGGCAGAGGCATGCGCGGGGCCGCCGCGCAGCCCATCGTCGCGAGCAGGGAAACAAAAGCAAGTTGGCGTAACATGGCGGTTCTCCTACTTCTCACTCGTCCGCGCTTCAAAGCGCAGCGAGGCTGAATTCATACAGTAGCGCAGGCCGGTGGGGCGAGGCCCGTCGTCAAACACGTGGCCCAGATGGGCGTCGCACCGGGCGCAGACGACTTCCGTCCGCGTCATGAACAGCGCCCGGTCGACATGCTCGGCCACATTCTCCTTCGCAATCGGCTGATAGAAACTGGGCCAGCCGGTGCCGGAGTCAAACTTATGCCGGGAGTCGAACAGCGCCGTTCCGCAGCAGATGCAGCGGTAAACGCCATCGCCCTTGTGGGCGTTGTACTCGCCGGTGAACGCCCGCTCGGTGCCCTTGCGGCGCGTTACGTCATATTGAAGCGGCGTCAACTGCTTGCGCCACTCCTCTTCGGTTTTGGTAATCATGGGAACAACCTCCGTGGTTTGCCGCTGCCCGTTGCGGCCAAAGCTGGTAATCCGGACATTGCGGCCGGCGGCGCCCCAGGCGGGGGCGGCGAAAGCGGCGGCAAGAAAATAGCGGCGTTTCATAGTGGGCTCTCCTGATTCAGATTCGCGAACGGCCTCACTTGAGTTACGGATCAATCGGGAAATCGGACGGGCCGGCCGGTCACTTTTGCCGCTTCGGCGAACAGCACCTCGTTCAACCCACGCAGAAACGCCGCATCGTCCCGCCGCACCGCCTCCCGGGCCCGGTCGAGCGCCCGGTAGTCGAACGAGTATAGGTCGGTAAACGAACTCGCCTGCAGACCGTAGGCGTCGTTGAGCCGCTCAATGTTGTAGCCGTAGGTCTCTTTCAGAAACTCCACATACTGCTGCTTCCCCGGCGCTTCGTCCGGCAGCCGGCGAATCAGCTCCAAATGGCCGGCTGTGGCGCCGGTCCAGGTGTACTCCACCTTGGCTTCGTTTCGTAAAACCGCGCGCGCGGCCTTCGCCCAGTTCCGCATCGCCGCCCCGTCGTAGGGGTCCTCCGCCGGCAACGGCGGCAAGGCGATCACCAAAGCCGCGACAATCAGAAGCATGGGCCTATCCTACTGCGCCGCCGTCCGCCAGGGAATGGACGAGTGGAACACCGCCTACCACAACACCGAATACGGCTTCCCCCTCGCCACCGAAGACGAGCTCTTCGAACGGCTGGTTCTCGAAATCAACCAGGCCGGCCTCTCCTGGCTGACCATCCTCAAAAAGCGCGACGGCTTCCGCCGGGCCTATGACAACTTCCACATCCCCACCGTCGCCGCCTACAGTGACGCCGACCGCGCCCGCCTGCTCGCCGACCCCGGCATCATCCGCAACCGGCTGAAGATCAACGCCGCCATTGAAAACGCCCGCCGGATTCAGGCAATGGGTTCGTTCCGTAGTTTCCTTGACGCGCACCATCCGCTCGACCGCACCGCCTGGACCAAGCTCTTCAAAAAGACCTTCGTCTTCACCGGCGGCGAAATCGTGAACGAGTTCCTCCTGAGCACCGGCTACCTGCCCGGCGCCCACGATGCGGACTGCCCCATCTACCACCAGCTCAACGGTTCAGCATCCGCACCCCGGCGATCACGATAGCGCCGCCCAGCAGCGTCGCCCCGCTAATCGACTCGCCCAGGAACAGCGAACTTAGAATCACCCCAAACACCGGCACCAGGTTGATAAAGATGGACGCCCGGCTGGGGCCGATCTGTCCGATCCCTTTCAAATAGAACAAAAACGCCAGCGTCGTGCCGCCGAGGCCCAGAAACGCCGCGGCCGCCCACACCTTCCCGCTCCACGGCGTATCCGGAACCGGCTGCAGCGCGGCGTACGCCACCAGCGCCGCCGTCCCGATCCAGGTGGAGTACGCCGTCGCCGCCACCGCCGGAATCTTCCCCATCACCGTGCGGCCCAGCAGCGTATACACCACCCAGGAGACGGCGCAGCCGAGGATCCACAGGTCGCCCGCGTTCAGCCCCTGCGCGAACAGCCGCCCCGGCTCACCCTGTGAGAGCACCAGCACCGCCCCGGCCAGACTCACCAGCAGGCCTCTAATCTTCAGCGGCGTCACCTTCTCGCCCCACACGAGCGCCGAGAACAGAAAGACAAACATCGGCTGCATGCTGGCGACCATCGAGGCGCGCCCCGCCGGCACCGTCTGCAGTCCATTGAAGAAGCAGATGTTGTAAAGGAAAACCCCGAACAGGCCCATCGCGCCGAGCCGCCCGAGCAGCGAAGCCGAAAGCGCCGGCCACGGGCGGTAGAACAACAACACCCCCAGCAGGCCCAGCGACCCGAAGCCGAATCGGCCCAGCGAAGCATATACCGCCGGAACCCCCTCTGCCGAGATGATCCGCCCGCAAATCCAGGAGGTGCCCCAGAGGAGGGCGGTGAGAGTGAGTTGCCAGTAGGCTCGCGAGTTCGAGATCCCTCTATTATCGAATAGATGCAGTTTCGCAGTGTTGGAATTGGGGTGGCGGCGGCCTGGATGGCGCTATTGGTGGCGTCTGAAGCCGCGCGATGGGCCGTGACGCCGGTGGATCAACAGTTAGCGCTATCGCGCGCCATCCTCGTTGTGTTCGCGACCGGCATGTACTTCGCGGGAACCGGCGACTACGGCCTGCGCGCGCCGGGGAAGCTGCCGTGGATCTGGATGGTGCCGGTGAGCGTCGTGCTGGGCGTCAGCGTCGGCGTGGCCGGCGCGGTGCCGGGGCCGTGGTGGCTCTGGGTGTTCATCGGCTTTGCCGACGAGGTGTTCATCCGCGGCTGGCTGCAGGCGGCGCTCGCGCCGGTGCGGCAGAAGCTCGGCGATTGGAGCCTCCCCGTGCTGGCGAGCGGACTCTTCGCCGGGTCGATGTATCTCGCGCTGATGAAGCAGCGCGCGCCGGGCCCCATGGTGCTGGCCCTGGTGGTCGGGTCGACGGCGCTCGGCCTGGCCGCCGCCAAGCTCCGGGAAGAGACCGGGAGCCTGGCGGGGCCGGTGGCGATGCACGTGCTGTTCGGCCTGGGCCTGGCTTTGGCTTAGCTGACGACGTAGTCCCAGCCGAAGCCGGGGCGTTCGGGCGGCCGCATGTAGATCCCTTCGGGTCCTCGCGTAATGCTGTAGTTCTCCTCGAACAACTGGTAGACCTCCTTCGGACCGCCGGGCGGCGGCAGGAAGAGTTCGGCCCAGGGCGAGTTCACCTGCGACAGGATGAAGTGCGAAGAGCCGTTCAGCCCGCCGCCGTGCGGAATCACCGGAATATCGTAGGCCGCCGCCAGCGCGCCGATGCGCCGCATCTCCGTCAGGCCGCCGCACCAGTTCATGTCCGGCTGCCAAATGGAAGCGCCGTTGTGTTCGAGCAGGTAGCGGAAGCCGTAGCGGCCGTACTCGTGCTCGCCCGTGGCGATGCGCGTCGATTTGATCTGCGCGTTCAACCGGCCGAAGCCCGCGTAGTCGTGCGGCTGCAGCACCTCTTCCATCCAGTACACGCGATGGGGCGCCATCATCTCGGCCATCTCCACGGTATAGCGCTCGGTCCACGCCATCCAGCAATCGAGCATGATCTCGCCGTCCGGTCCCAGCGCCTTGCGGGCGCGTTCTACCAGCGCGACATTGGCCTTAATCCCCGCGCGCCCGTCCGCCGGGCCGTGCGGACTGGCCAGCTTCAGCTTGGTGTAGCCGAACTCGATGTGCTGTTCGATATCGTTGCCGGTGCAGTAGGCCGGAATGCGCTCCTTGGCTTCGCCGCCCAGGAGCTTATAGACCGGCACGTTCAGCGCCTTGCCGACGATGTCCCACAGCGCCAGGTCCACGCCGCTGATGGCGTTCATCGTCACGCCCATGCGGCCATAGTTCATCGTCGAGCGCCAGCAGATGTCCCAATTGCGCTCAATGTCGAACGGGTCGCGGCCCACGAGCAGCTTGGCCAGGTGATCGACGACGACGGGGCCGCCGCCGGGACCGCCGTTGCCGTAGCCGGTGATGCCTTTGTCGGTCGTGATCTCGACGGTAAAGCTGGGCACCTTGCCCGGGTTGGGGAAGAACAGTTCCCGGCGGGCTTTATACTCCGGGTAGATCGACATCGGGTTGGCGATTTCGACGTACTGTGTCGACCACGCGCCCGGCGCGGGCGTGAAGGCCGGGTAGGGTTTCCGCGGCTTCACGTTCACGAGGCGGATGCCCGTGATCTTCAGTTTCGACTTTTCTTGGGCCCAGCCTAAGGCGGGCAGGGTGATAAGGGATAGGAGGTCTCGGCGTCGCATAGGATCTCGCTTGTCGATAAGACTCTACATGATTCGCCGTCCGAATTCGACAGACTCTTTGCGTGGACCTCGCTCGCGGTCCTGGCCACGCCGCGCCAATCGCGGCGGCCGAAGGTGTAGCAGGCATCGTGGGCCAGCGTCACCGCGAAACCCAAATCGCCCGCCGAGCGGACCGTGGACTCCACAGAGTTATTGGTGATCACCCCGGCAGTCACCAGCGGCAAGCCGCGGACGCGAGCGGCCCGGTCCGTGCTCAGAAAGGCGCTGCCGGTGGTCTTGCCGAGCACGGTCTCGCCGGGCCGGTAAGTAGAGCCGGGCTCCCGCGAGTCGTGGCGGATAGGCACGATGGGCCACGTTGGCCTCCGCCTCGTTCGCCGTCGTTAGCCCACGCCGGATCCTCAATGGCCCGCTGCGAATCGATCAGCGTGAGCGCCGGAGGCGTCACCCGATTCTCATGGCCATGTCGTCGAGCAGGGGCAGGCAATAGGCACGATGGGCCACGCCGCGGCTCGCCAGTGGGCGAGCAGCCGGCCCACGTTGGCCTCCGCCTCGTAGCCCACGCCGGATCCTCAATGGCCCGCTGCAAATCGATCAGCGTGAGCGCCGGAGGCGTCACCCGATTCTCATGGCAATGGCGTCGGGCAGGGGCAGGCAATAGGCA
>JAIXQP010000002.1 GCA_027485675.1 Terriglobales bacterium
CCCGCGCCATCGTCATCAACCTCAGCCATGCGCCCGGCATCGCCCTGCTCACCGACGACGACACCGCCGAGTATCAAGCCATGGTCGCCGAATACCAGCGCACCCTGGCCCCCAGAAACCGCCTCGAAGCCGGCATCATCCAGCGCATCATCGACGCCCAATGGCGCCTCCTCCGGAACTCCCGCCTGCAAAGCCTCGAAATGGAAACCGCCCTCGAAGAAGCCCGCGAAAACGAACATCCCGGCTTGCCGCCCGCTGCCGTTGCCGAAATGCAAGCCGTGGCGGCCAACCGCACCTGCATCGACGCCAAGTATATCCGCCAACTGCAGCGCGAAGAAGCCTCGCTCATGCGCCTCATCAACGCGAGCCACCGCGAACTACAGAGCGTCCGCACGCTGAACCCGTCGCCGGCGCCGCCCGTCCGGCCGCGCCTCGAATACACCGGCGAAAAGCAGTGCATCCTCGATCGCGCCATGGCCGAACCTGAAATCTCCAACAACCCGCAACCTGTTGCAAACACAAAGGAAGTCGCCTCGGCAGCCAACGACCGAAGCCAACCGGAACCCGGCTGGAACTACACCCTGCAGCCAATCGCCAAGCCCAAAACCTTCGCTGCCGGCGCCGGTCCCATCGTCGAAGCCAATCCGGCTCACGGATTCCCCGTCAGCCCATGGTGACACCTTGGCGCCCCGGCCTTCTCACTTTTTCCAACCTGCCGCAACCTGTTGCAAACACGAAGCAAACTGCCCCGCCCGACAACGACCGAAGCCAACCGGAACCCGGCGGGCCCTACACCCTGCAGCCAGTCGCCAGGCGCAAAACCTTCGCTGCCAACGCCGGTGCCGTCGTCGCAGCGAACCCGGCTCACGGCTTCCCCGTCAACGCATGGTGACGCTTCCGCGCCGCCAACGCCTTCTCACGCTCCCCCGCCTTCGCGTACAACTGCGCCAGCGCATAGTACGCCGGACCATACTCCGGGTTCAACTCCACCACCCGCTCAAGCAGCGCCACCGCCCGCCCCGGCGCGACGCTCCGATGCAGCGCAAACGCCGCCGGCCAGAACTTCGCGTCCAACCCCCAGGCCTTCTCGAATAACGCCGCGTCGCCCCGCTCCAGCCCCAACAAATACCATCCCATCGCCGACCCCGCGTGCCGCGCAGCATAGGCCGCCAGTCTTCGCTCCACCTCCGCGCCCGCCGACAACAGCGTCTCCAAGCCCGCGTACAGCACCTCCTCCTCCGGTGCCAGGTCAATCGCCTTCACAAACGCCGCCACCGCGTCCGCGTTCCTCCCCTGCGCATACACCGCCAACCCCAGCAGCCGCCACAGCTCCGCCTCGCCCGGATACGCCTTCACCGCCTCCCGCAGCACCGCCTCCGCCCGTTTCTCCTGCCGCGCGTCGAGCAACCCCTGCGCCGTCTCCCCCATCCGCCGCGCAAACATCGCCTTGCCCCGCTGCACCATCGCCGACCCCGGCGCCAACCGCTCCGCCTGCTCCATCGCCGCCACCGCCGCCGCCGCTTCCCCCGTCCGCAGCCGCGCCTCCGCCACCGCCAGCCACATCACCGGCTGCCCCGGCGCCTGCCGCACCGCCTCTTCGAGCGCAATCCGCGCCTCCTGGGCATGGCCCGCCTTCAGCGCCTCCACCCCCTTCGCGAGCCACTCCTCCGCCCCCGCTTGCAGCAGCAGCGCCAGCAGCATCACCATACCTTCTTCCCCACCACGCCCGACCCCTCTTTCACCCGGTACAGCGCCCCCGCCGCCAACTTCCCCACCAGCTCCGTCTCCCCGTTCGGCCACCGGACCTCAACGCGCTCCGCCTCCGCCGCCGCCCCCAAGCCGAAGTACACCGCGAAGTCATGCTGCGATGCATAGCTCCCCCCGCTCCGCACCTCCTCCGTCAACGTCTTTCCGCCCACCGTCACCCGCACCCGCGCCCCAATCGCGCTCCGGTTCGACTTCGTCCCTTCGAGGCGCAGCCCCAGTCCGTTCCCCCGCTTTGCCTCCACGCGGTACACCACCGGCGCCGCCCCCAAACTCGTGACGACAATCTCCTCCATCCCATCCCCGTCCAAGTCACCCACCGCCAGCCCGCGCGACGCCATCGGCGCCCCCGTCCGCACCGTCGCAAACACCCCGCCGCCGTTCCAATACAGCGACTTCGTCTGCTTCTGCGCCGCCCCCAACTCCGGGTAGATATGCCCGTTCGCCATCACCAGATCCGGCCGCCCATCGCGGTCCCAATCCACGACGCCCAGGCCCCAGCCCACCGCCGTCGCGTCGCTCCCCAGCCCCGTCTCCTCCGTCGCGTCCACGAAAAACCAGTCCCCCAGGTTCCGGTACAGGCTCGGCGTCTCGTCGATGAAGTTGGTCTTCACCAGGTCCATCCGTCCGTCGCCGTCCACGTCCACGGCCGCCACGCCCATGCTGCCCAACTCCTCGCCGTTGGCCCCGTACGCCGCCCCGGCCTCCACTGCGATATCCGTCAACGTCCCGTCCCGGTTGTTCCGCAGCAGAATGCCCGGCGTTGAGTCGCAAGCGATGTAGATGTCCGTCCACCCGTCCCCGTCGAAGTCGGAGACGACCACGCCCAGCCCGTAGTGCAACCCCGCCACACCCTGCAGAGCCTGCTCGGTCACGTCCCGGAACTTGCCGCCCCCTTCGTTCCGGTACAGCATCGGCCGGTCCGTCGGAAAACCGCGCGGCCCGCAGAATACCTCGAGGCCCAGCCACGTGCAGTACTTCGTCGCCCCCGGCTTCGCGGCCTTCTCGAGATCAAACGCCACATAATTCGCCACCACCAGATCCAGCCGCCCGTCCCGGTCGTAGTCCACAAAGGCGCACCCGGTCGAAAAGCGTTTGCCCTCCACCGGCATCCCCGCCCCGGCCGTCACGTCGCGAAACTGGCCCCGTTCATTCCGGTACAGCCGGCTCGCCCCGTAGTAGGTCAGCAGAACGTCCGTCCACCCGTCGTTGTCGAAGTCCCCGGCGCAAACGCCCTGCCCCCACTGCCGCGGCGCCAGGCCGCTTCTGGCCGAGACGTCCACGAACTTCCCCGCTCCCGTGTTCCGGTACAGCACCGGCGCGACGCCATCGGCAAACAGCAGATCCACGGCCCCATCGTTGTCGTAGTCCACCGCCGCCACGCCGTTGCCGGTCATGCTCAGGATGTACCGCGAAGTCCCGTCGCCATAGCGGTGCTTGGCCGTCAACCCGGCGGCGACCTCCCGCAAAGAGAAAGCGGGCGCGGCCACCTTCGGCCCGCCCGCTTTCCGAACCGTCCGGGGCCCGCTGCCCATGCCTTGCGCCAGCAGCAGCCCCGGAACTAACCAAACCAGCAACTTCATTAGAACGTCAGCTTCAATGCCATCTGCACCAGCCGCGCGTTCACCGAAGTCGAGGTGATCTGGCCGAAATTGGCATTGTCCATGCTATTGCCAGGATTACCAAAGTTGGCCTGATTCAGCAAATTGAACATCTCCGTCCGGAACTGCAGGTTGAACCGCTCGGTAAAGCGGAAGTCCTTGAAGACGGAGAAGTCGATCGAGGTCTGCCCCGGTCCCCGGAACATGCCGCGGCCGGAGTTGCCCCAGGTGCCGCGCGGCGCCGGGCTCCAGGCCGCCCGGTTGATGTAGTTCAGCAGATTGTCCTTGATGTTGCCAGGGGTCACCAGCGGCTGACCCGCGATGACGTTCGAGAAGAACGGCGCCGTCGGGTCCGTCGCAATGCCGCCCAAGCCCTGGCCGCTATCCCGGTTGAACACCGTTACCGGGTTGCCGGTCTGCGTCACGAAGAACGCATTCAGGCTCCAGTTGTTGAGCAGGAACTTCCCGGCTCCGCCCGTGAACAGGTTCGGCAGGTCCTGGTTCATCACGAGCGTAAAGCGGTGCGTCCGGTCGAAGTTCGCCGGTCCCTTCGCGCGGCTGAAGTCGTTCCACGGCGTCGGGAAGAGGCTCGTGAAGAAACGGGCGCTCTCGTCCCCGTTCCCCAGCGTTTTGCCCCACGTATAGGCGCCCTGCAGCGTGGTCATCTTCGTGCGCTTCTTCACCGTCGTCTGGAACGAGTGGTAGGTCGAGTCGCCATTCTGCGCCGTGATCAGCATGGTCCCGAATCCGGGATACTGCCGCACCAGGGTGCCATTGGCCTGCGGAATCAGCGGATTGAAGTTCCGCCGCGCCATCAGGTTCGTGCCCTTCGTGCCCACATAGGCGCTCTCCACCAGCACGTTGCCCCGCAGTTGCTTCTGAATGCTGAAGTTGTACTGCCAGGCGTTGTCCATCTTCGTTTGCCGCTCGGTGCCCCAAACCTGGAACTGCTGGTTCGGCAGCGTCGGGAACGGAATCCGCGAAGGATCGTGCTGCGGATCAAGGTAGGTCCAGTTGTCCGGCGCGTTGAGCCGGCACGGCGTCCCGGGCGCATTGCAATCGGCTTCGACGCGCGTCGAGGTCGGCGGATTGTTGAACGCCTGCTGCGCAATCTGGCCCGTCCGCGTGTCATAGTACAGGCCGGCGCCGGCGCGGATCACCCACGTATCGGTCACCCGGTAGGCCAAGCCCAAACGCGGCGCGAAGTTGTTCCCGTCATTGAATACCGCGCTCTTCGGCACCCCATTCACGCCGCCCTGCACGATGCCCGAGCTCTCGAGCGTCCCCAGGCCCGTGTAGCGGTCCGGCCACCAGTTCAGCATGCCCAGGTTATAGGCATACGGCTGGAAGTGGTACTCGTAGCGCACACCCCAGTTCACGGTCAGCTTCTGGCTCACCTTCCAGTCGTCGTTGAAGAAGAACGACATCAGGTTGTCCCGCATCTTCAATTCGCCGCCCGTGCCCGGCGCGCTGAACTGCTTCAATCGCGCGTGGCTCAACAGGAAGTCGGCGTACTCGTCGCCGCTCGCCTGGCCATTGAACTGCCACAACCCGCGGCTCACCTGCGCGTTCTTCGGGTTGTAGTCAGAAACCTGGCTCTCGACGCCGTACTTGAAGTTGTGCTTGCCCTTGATCCACGTCATCGTCGCGCCACCCGTGTAGCGCTTGATGAAGTCCGACCAGTTGGCCTCGTTGCCGAATTGCACGTAGTTGTTGATGTTGATCCGGGGCGGACCATCAAGGTTCGTCACCGCCAGCGGCCGCAGGCCTACGGTCGTCGGGTTGTCGCTGTTCTCCATCGCCAGGAACTGCGAAGAGTCGTCGAAACCAAACCGCGCCTCCAGCACATGATTGGCGCTGAATAGATGGGTGTGCGTGATGTTGCCCGAATCCTTCTTCCGGTTCGCAATGCGCCCCAAACCGGGCAATCCGGAACCGAACGGCGTCAGGTCGCCCTGCCGGCTGATGAACCAGCGGCCGGAGATGTTGTCCTTGTCCGAGAAACGGTGGTCGAACTTCACCGTCCACATGTCAATGTCCGTGGCAATGGACTGCGCTGCGAAGAAGTTGTTGGCGCCCTGAGAGAAATTCGGCACGGGAATGTAGCGGTCCTGAATAGCCCGCGAAATCGTATTGATCCGCGACGCCGGAATCACGTTGCCCGGAAAGGGCTGGCCCGTCACCGGATCGTTGATCACCCGCCGTCCCGAAAAATCACCGTTGCGCTGCCCGGTGGTCGGCACAATCCGCAGAATGGCCGCCGCGCTCGAATTGGCGTTCAACTGCCGCGAACTCTCCCAACCGAAGAAGAAGAACGTCCGGTCCTTCCCGTTGTACAGTTTCGGGATCACCACCGGCCCGCCCACGTTGGCGCCGAACTGGTTCTGATTGTTCTGCCCCCGCGTCGGGTTGAAGAACGGCCGCGCATTGAGCGAGGTGTTCCGCAGGAACTCATACGCCGCGCCGTGCAACTGATTCGTTCCGCTGCGCGTCGTCACATTGATCGTCGATCCCAGGTTCCGGCCATACTCAGCACTGAACAGGCTCGTCATCACCTTGAACTCGCTCAGGAACTCAATCGACGGCGTACCGTCGCCGTCCGGCGCGTTGTTCAGCGGATTCGTCGTCGGCACGCCGTCGACCAGCAGGTTGTTGCTACCGCGCCGCGCGCCGTTCACGCTGACGCTATCGCTGCCCGTGCCCGGGTTATCCGCGTTGAAGACGGAGCCGACTACGCCCGCCGAAGTACCCAGAATTTGGGTGAAGTTCCGCGTCGCCAGCGGAATCGATTGAATCGTCCGCTGTTCCACCACTTGGCCGATGGTGACGCGCTCGCTCTGCAGCAGCGGCGTCTCCGCCGTGACGTTCACGGTGTCCGTCACTTGGCCGACGCTCAACGTCACGTCGATGCGGGCCCGTTCGCTCGTGTTCACAATCACGCCCGTCTGCTGGACACGCTGAAATCCTTTGCTTTCTACCACAATGCGGTACGTTCCGGATCGCAACAGGGGGAACAGATAGTTGCCCGATTCATCCGTTACGGTCCGAAACTCTCCACCGGTCTCTGTATTTGTCGCCGTTACGGCGGCTCCCACAATGACTGCCCCTGTGGGGTCTTTGACGATACCAGTCACACTGCCTGTCGTTTCCTGAGCGGCCAACGTCGCCAGGCCCAGAATGATCCCTGAAATTATGCGGAGGGCGCGATGCATGGGGCGTAGTATATATCAATTACTGTTTCAGGCCGGTGACACCGGGATACGGCGTTGCAAATCCCTTCGCATCGCCCCACAAAATGCGGTTTAGCGTATCGGTGGGCACATCGTCCACCTCGCTCCAGTTCATCTTCGCGGACTCCTCGGCCGCCCACCGTTCGCGCCCTTTGAGCGCCTGCAGCGGCGGATTCAACTCATCGAGCTTCACCCGCGCCGGCAGATGCGTATACGGCTTCAAGTCAGCATCCTTCACGAATACGCTGTTCATCGCCCGCGCCGCCTGCAGGAATCGCGTCTTCGGCTCAATCCGGAACACATCCTGAATCGTCCGCACCATGCTGGTCTGCGTATAGAAATTCGAATTCAACGCTTTGCGTTTCACATGCGGTCCAATCGCCAGCGCCACCGTCCGGTTCCCCGCCACGTGGTCCACCCCGTCCTGCGCGTCGTCCTCCACCACCAGGATCAAAGACTTCGCCCACAGCTTGCTCTTGCTGATCCCTTCCACCATCCGGCCCAGCGCCAGATCGTTATCCGCCACCATCGCCCGCGGCGTCGGCGCCCCGGGATTCTTGCCCACCGTGTGGTCGCTCGTCATCGTCACGATGGTCAGGTTCGGCGCCGTCCCGTCCTTCTCCCACTTGCCCAATCGCTCCAGGAACGCCTCAGCCCGGATCACATCGGGAATCTTCATCTCGCTCGGCGGGAACCGCTCATCGTAGATGCCTTTGAGCGACGGCACTCCGCACCGCGACGCCACCACTTCCCGCCACGTCCCCTTCTGGTAGTGATCCCAGTAAAACGCCCAGGGCGGCAAGCCGCTCTCGTCGACGTCCTTCACAAGGCCGGTCTTCGCATCGAAGATCGCCGGCAGCGAAAGCGGCCCGAGCAACTGCACCTTCAAGGGCCGCCGCGCGTTCTGCCAGAAAAAGCCCTGCGGAGCCACGGACAGCCCGTCCGCCATGTTCCACGCATAGCCCCGCGGCGCCGCCTGCAGCGCCCGTTCGACGTGGTCGCTGACGAAGCCCATCATCAGCCATTGATGGCCCTCAAAGCTGATCGCTCCCGAAGCGTAGAAGTTATCGAGCAGCACGAACTCCTCGGCCAAAGCATGATGATTCGGCGTCACCTCGCGCGGATAAATCGCGAACTCCTTCTTGCCATTGCCCACGGGCATATCGCCAAACACCTGGTCGTACGTCCGGTTCTCTTTGATCAACAGAAACACGTGTTCAATGCCCAGCCGGTCCAGATCCTTCACCCCGCCCTGCGGCGTGAAGCGCGGCGCATTCGCCAGCTTCACCTCGCGCTGTCCGGCCGCGGCCTGCGCCCGGCTCGGCGCCGGAATCGTCAGCAGGCTGCCTTCGAACGCCCGGGTGTTGAACTTGCCCGGCTCCTGCTCAGTATTGCCGACGCCCTTGATGTTCACCACCCGCAAATCGCCCTTGCTGTCGAGCGCCAGCGCCGAGGGGAACCAGCCGGTCGGCAGCGCCCCCACCACCTTGCCGCCTTCTACCACCGCCACGGCATTCTCGCCCGCGCACGCCACGTACAGCCGGCTCCCATCGGCGCTATAGAGCACGCCAATCGGCTGCCCGCCCGCGGCGATGGTCTTCGTCTTCCGGGTCTTCGTGTCGACGAGCGTCACCGTATCCGAATGCCCATTCGCCACCGCCACCTCGCCGCCATCCGGCCGCATCGCAATCCCCGAAGGCGCCCGGTCCACCGCCACATCCTCCCGCTTGCCATCCGCCAGAGACAATACCGTCAAGCTCCCCGGCAGCACGGAGCCATTCGCGTCCACCGGGACTTCGACCCCACCACTGGGCGCCGTTGCCGCTCCCGCCGGAATGGCCGATCCCGCCCGGTTGGTCACATAGGCCATACCGTCCCGCACGACGACGCCGAACGGCGCAAGACCAGTCGGCCAGCGCTTGGTCTCTTTCCGAGTTGCGCGGTCAAACGCCACCAGGACGTTATCCCGGTGCATGGCGACATAGACGGTCTTGCCGTCGGCCGAGAAGGCGATCCCGGTGGGCACGGAATGCCCAGGCAGGTTCAACCGGTCCGTCCCCGTCACTTTGCCATTAGCCCCGACGCTAAGCAGCAGCAGGCTATCCGGCCCGGTGCGCGTCGTCTCGGAGGCCCAGATCTCTTTGCCATCCGGAGAGAAGGCGATGCCGGCGTAGGAGGTGGTCTTCGCCTTGGCGCGATCCACGACGCTCCCGCTCGTTCCGTCGAGGATGGCGACCTCGGTTCCGCTCAGCACGGCGAGCCAGCGCTTGGTGGGGTCGAACGCCATGTCCACCGGCCGCCCTTTGAAAAACAGTTGCGTCCCCCAGGGCTTGACGAGTTGATGGTTCACGAGCAGAAAGCTGCCGTCCACCTGCCGCCCCAGCAGAGTGGTCGAAATCAGCGGCGCCGAAGCCGCCCCAAACGCGGCCACCGCCGCCACAAGCAAAACCGTTTTCCGGAAAGTCATCGCCCACAGACTATCAGCCTTCCGTGACACGCCGATGTCAATCCTCGGGTTACCCTGTGTAGATGCACCTGATCGAAGCCATCGGCAACACGCCGCTCTTCCGGCTCGACCGCCTCACGGCTCATCTCCCCGGCATCGAACTCTACGGCAAAGCCGAGTTCGCCAACCCCGGCGGCAGCGTCAAAGACCGTCCGGCGCTCAACATGATCCTCGATGGCGAACGCCGGGGCCTGCTGACCAAGGACAAGATCATCCTCGACTCCACCTCCGGCAATACCGGCATCGCCTACGCCATGGTCGCCGCCGCCCGCGGCTACCAGGTCAAACTCTGCCTGCCCGCCAACGCCTCCCCGGAACGTAAACACATCCTGAACGCCTACGGCGCCGAACTGATCCTCACCGACCCCGATACCGGCTCCGACGGCGCCATCCGCGCCTGCAAGGCGATCTACGCCGCCGACCCCGATCGCTACTTCTACCCCGATCAGTACAACAACCCCGCCAACTGGCAGGCCCACTACAACTCCACCGGCCCCGAGATCCTCGCCCAAACCGAAAACCGCATCACCCACTTCGTCGCCGCCATGGGCACCTCCGGCACCTTCGTCGGCACCACGCGCCGCTTGAAAGAGTTCAACCCCAAAATCCAGTGCCTCTCCGCCCAACCCTCCTCCGGCTTCCACGGCCTCGAAGGGCTGAAGCACATGCCGACGGCCATCGTCCCCGGCATCTATGACGAATCGCTCGCCGACGAAAACCTGTGGCTCGAAACCGAAGACGCCTACCGCATGGCCCGGCGCCTCGCCCGCGAAGAAGGACTTCTCATCGGTATTTCCGCCGCCGCGAATGTCCACGGAGCCCTGAAGCTGGCTGAACGCATCAAAGAAGGGGTTATCGTCACCATCCTCTGCGACGGCGCCGAAAAGTACCTCTCCGAACCCTTCTGGAACGACCCTCAATACTCATGATCCGCGTACACCCTGAACCCTGGGCCACCATGGTCGCCCACGCTGAAGCCACCTTCCCGAACGAATGCTGCGGCGCCATGCTCGGCACCGCCGACGGCGACGACAAGACCGTCACCTTCGCCCTGCCCCTCGAAAACGCCTACACCGGCGGCCAGGAAGACCGCTACGAGATCCGGCCCGAAGACCTGCTCCGCGTCGAGCGCGAAGCCCGGCAACGCGGCCTCGACGTCATCGGCATCTTCCACTCCCACCCGGACTGCGACGCCTACTTCTCGAAAACAGACCTTGAAAACTCCTGCCCCTGGTACAGTTTCATCGTTCTGAGCATCCAAAAAGGGAAGTTCCACCACGCCAACAGCTGGCTCCCCAACGCCGAGCAAACGAAAGCCGAGCAAGAGCCTTTAGAATATTAAGAAAACACCCAATGGCCAAGATTCTCATCCCCACCCCCTTGCGGCAGTACGCCGAAAAGAACAACTCCGTCGACGTCTCCGGCGCGACGGTCGGCGAAGCCCTCGCCAACCTCACGACGCAGTTCCCCGACCTCCGGAAGAACCTGTTCACCGACGAAGGCAAGCTGCGCAGCTTCGTGAATGTCTACGTCAACGATGAAGACATCCGCTACCTGCAGAAGGACGCAACCGCGGTAGCCGACGGCGACACCATCTCCATCGTTCCCTCCATCGCCGGCGGCCTATGCTAACCCAGGAAGAGATCTCCCGCTACAGCCGGCATCTCATCATGCCGGAAGTCGGCGTCGAAGGGCAGGAAAAGCTCAAAGCGGCCAAGGTCCTGCTGATCGGCACCGGCGGCTTGGGCGCGCCCGTGGCGATGTACCTCGCGGCGGCCGGCGTCGGCACCATCGGCCTCGTGGATTTCGACGTCGTCGATGTCTCGAATCTCCAGCGCCAGGTGATCCACGGCACCAAGGACATCGGCAAGAAGAAGATTGACTCCGCTGAAGAGACCATGCGGGACATCAACCCGCTGATCAAAATCGTCAAACACGAAGTCGCCCTCACCAGTGCGAATGCCCTCGAAATCCTGAAGGATTACGACATCATTGCCGACGGTACCGACAACTTCCCGACTCGGTTTCTGATCAACGACGCCTGCGTGATGCTCGGCAAGCCGAACGTCTACGCCTCCATCTTCCGCTTCGAAGGCCAGGCGACCATCTTCGCCGCCGAGGGCGGTCCCTGCTACCGCTGCCTCTATCCGGAACCGCCACCTCCCGGCCTCGTCCCGAGCTGCGCCGAAGGCGGCGTACTCGGCATCCTGCCCGGCGTGGTCGGCCTGCTGCAGGCGACGGAAGTCGTCAAGCTCATCCTCGGCGCGGGCGAACCGCTAATCGGGCGGCTGATGCTCTACGACGCTCTCGCCATGAAGTTCCGCGAACTCAAACTCCGCAAGAACCCGGAGTGCATCTGCGCCACCGGCGAGGTGAAGCTCATCGACTACGAGCAGTTCTGCGGCATCCCCAAGCAACCGGAGCCCCCACCCATGTCTGCTGAAATCAGCCCCAAAGACGTCAAAACGCTCATCGACGCGAAAGAGAACTTCATTCTGATCGATGTCCGCGAGCCCCACGAGTTCCAGATCGGGCGGATTCCGACCTCCACGCTCATCCCGCTCGGTGACCTGCCGAAGAAGGTAGCCGAACTCGACCCCAATGGGAACTACGTGCTCCATTGCAAGATGGGCGGTCGCAGCGCCAAGGGCTGTGATATACTCCGGCAGTCGGGATTCAAGAACGTACGGAACATGACTGGTGGGATCCTCGCTTGGTCTGATCAGGTGGATCCGTCCGTCCCCAAATATTAGTCATTAAACTGTCATAGGCTGCGCGCTACGATTGTGTAGCCTATGAGTAGATACTCGCTTTGTTTGCTGGCCTTACTGGCCACGCCTCTTTGTGCTCAGTTTGACTCCGCGACCGTGCTCGGTGTCGTTCGCGACTCGTCCGGTCTCGGAGTCCCCAAAGCCAAATTGAAATTGACTAACGTGCGCACCGGCGTCGAAGCCGCGTCGGAATCAGACGAGTCCGGCACTTACCAGTTTCTCACTGTCCGCGTTGGACGCTACAAGATCTCGGCCGAAGCCACGGGGTTCAAAACCGCCGTCGCCCAGGAGTTTGAAGTTACCGTAAACGCGCGCCAGCGCGTCGATCTGCAACTCGAAGTCGGCGCCACCACCGAAAGCGTCACCATCAACGCCGCCGCCCAGATCCTCGAAACCGATACCAGTTCCCGCGGCACCGTCGTCGGCACGCAGCAGGTGGTGAACCTTCCCTTGAACGGCCGCGCCTACGCCGACCTCGCCCTGCTCGCCCCCGGCGTCCGCCGCAGCGGCATCGCCAATTCGCGCGACGCTTCATTCAACGTGAACGGCATGCGCAGTTCGCAGAACAACTTCGTCGTCGACGGCGTCGACAACAACTCCTACGGGACCTCGAACCAGGGCTTCTCCAACCAGGTCGTCCAGATCACGCCAGACGCCGTGCAGGAGTTCCGTCTTGAGACCAACAACTTCTCGGCCGAGTTCGGCCGCGCCGGCGGCGCCGTCATCAACGCCTCTATCCGCAGCGGCACCAACGACCTCCATGCCTCCGCGTGGGAGTACCTCCGCAACACCTCGCTCAACGCCACCGGCTTCTTCAAGCCCGTCAACAACCAGAAGCCGACGCTGATCCAGAATCAGTTCGGCGCAGCCATGGGCGGCGCGCTCGTCAAGAACAAGATGTTCGTCTTCGGCGACTACGAAGGCTTCCGCCGCGTGAGCCGCACGATCACCTACGCAACCCTCCCGACGCTCGCCATGCGCCAGGGCAACATGGGCATTCCCATTCGCAACCCCTACACCGGCGAGGTCTATAGCAACGGCGTGATCCCCGCCACCGCGATCGGCCGCTCGGCCCGCGAAATCCTGGCGGATCTGCCGGCCCCGAACCGCATCGGCACCGGCCCTCTCGGCGTCGGCAACAACTTCGAATCGCAGCCCCGCCGCACCGACCAGAACGACAAGGGCGACATCCGCTACGACCAATACTTCAACGACAAGTGGACCGCCTTCGTCCGCTACAGCCACCGGCTGATGAACAACCTCGAGCCACCCGCCATTCCCGGCCCTTCGGGCGGCGACTCGAACGGCACGGTTCGCGTGCGGAACGAACAGATGGCCGTCGGCACCACCTACACCATCAGCCCCACCTCCCTCGTCGAGATCCGCACCGGCATCTCCCGCACCGAAGGCGGCAAGTTCCCGCTCTTCGTTGGCACCCCGACCATCGGCGAGCGCTTCGGCATTCCGAACATCCCGAACGACCCGCGCTTCACCGGCGGCGTCATGAGCACCGGCATCAATGGATTTACCAGCATCGGCGTTCAGGGCTCGAACCCCCAGTTCCAGAACCCCTTCGTCATCAACCCGAAGGTGAACTACTCGAAGATCCTCAGCAAGCACAGCCTGAAGGCCGGCTATGAGTATCAGAGCATCGATACCGACATCGACGACTTCAACCCCAAATACGGCGGCAGCGGCTTCAGCGGCCGGTTTTCGCAGGCCCCGGGAACGCCGAATGACGACCGCCAGTTCGTCGCCGACTATCTGTTCGGCGCCCGTTCCAGCTACCAGTTGAATACGGCGACCATCGTCAACTACCGCCAGCGGATGCACTTCCTCTACTTGCAGGATGACTTTAAAGTCTCCCGCCGGCTCACCCTCAACATCGGCCTCCGTTATGAGTTCGCCACCCCGCAGTGGGAAGGCGGCAACCGGCTCGCCAACTTCGATCCGTCGAACAACTCGATGGTGCTGGCCAAATCCGGTTCGCTTCGCGAACGGTCTCTCGTGAACCCGGACCGCAACAACATGGGCCCCCGCATTGGCGCGGCGTACACGCTCAACGACAAGACCGTCATCCGCGCGGCCTTCGGCGTCAGCTACATCCACTTCAACCGGCTGGGCGGCGAAAACCTCCTGGCTTACAATCTCCCCTTCATCCTGAACCCGAACATCAACCAGGTGGCTCCGGCCGTTCCCAACGGCGGCCAGCAGCTCTGCCCCAGCACGGGCAACTTCAACCCGGCCACCTGCTTCCTGCCGTTCGAACGCGGCTTCCCGAACAACTTCCTGGACATCTCGAACGTGCGCACCAACACCGTCCGCACCAACCAGATTCCCTTTGACCTGCCCTCGGCCTCGGTGAAGAGCACCCACTTCACCATCCAGCGGCAAATCGCTTCGGGCCTGGTCCTCGACCTCGGCTACGTCGGTACCTTCGGCCGCAACATGATGATCCTCGGCGACCTCAACACCGCCCGGGTCAACCAGCCCGGCCAGAACCTGCCGGTCGACGCCCGCCGGCCCATCCAGGGCTTCAGCTACATCCAGTCGGCCTTCCCCGGCGGCTTCCTTGACTACCACGCCTTCCAGGCGAAGCTCGAACGGAAGTTCTCGAATGGCTTCTACTTCCTGAACTCGTTCACCTGGTCCAAGGCGATCGACAACGCCTCCGGCCATCTCGAAGCCCAGAACGGCGACAACAGCCGCGTGAACTACGAGAACCTCGCCGCCGAAAAGGGCCTGAGCGGCTACGACCAGCCCTTCAACAACGTGACGACGTTCCTCTATGACCTGCCGTTTGGTAAGGGCCGTGCGTTCGGTTCCGACTGGAGCAAAGCCGCTGACCTGGTCGCCGGCGGGTGGCGGCTTTCGATGATCAACTTCGCCGGCAGCGGCACCCCGGTCAATCTGAGCTGGGGCCCGTCGGCTCAGTTCCAGGTGAGCGGCGCGCCCACCTACCGCCCGAACATCACCGGCAACCCGTTGATCGCCGAAGGGCAACGCTCAATCCAGCGTTGGCTTGATCCCTCGGTAGTCTCCATCCCGACCGACCCCCGGTTCCCCTTCGGCAACGCCGGCCGTAACATCGTCCGTGGCCCATCGCTGCACCAGATGAATTTCGGCCTCCACAAGGACTTCCACATCACCGAGAAGTTCAAGACGGAGTTCCGTATGGAAGCCTTCAACTTCCTCAACAAAACCAACCTGGGCAACCCGAACGGCAACCGCTCGGCGGGTGGCTTTGGCACCATCACCGGCTTGAACGGTCCGGCGCGGGAGATCCAATTCGCGCTCCGTCTGGCGTTCTAACGCTACACTAGCCGCATGCGATTCTGGATCGCGCGCGGCGCCGCCACCCCCATGAAGGAGCAACTGATCTCTCAGTTGCTCCTTGCTATTTTCAGCGGCCGTTTCGCGCCCGGCGAGCGTCTGCCGAGCCTCCGCCAATTAGCCCGCCGCCTGCAGCTTCACCCCAACACCATCAGCGCCGTCTATCAGGAGCTGGCCACGCGCGGCTGGGTGGAGCAGCGCCCGGGCAGCGGCGTCTACGTCCGGCCGCAACTGCCCCCGCCGTCTCTCGATTCCCTGGTCGAACGCTTCCTCGCCGAAACCGCGGCCGCCGGCTACCCTTCCTCCGCCGTACTCGACGCGCTACACCGCGCCCTCCAACCGCCGCCTCCTCCCACGCGGGTCGTCGTCGACCCCGACCCCGCCCTCGCCGAAGTCATCGCCGCCGAGCTCTCCGCCCAGTGGAGCGAATCCGTTGGGTTCGCCTCCAGCGACTCGCCGCCCCCCGGCTGCCAGCTCTGGGCCAGCGCCGGCCGCCTGCCGCGGCTGCAGCAACCGGCCTGCCCGGTGCGCCTGATCTCCCTCGAAGAGATGCTGGCTCACGCCCAACGTCCCCCGTCCGGTTCGCTTCTGGCCGTTGTCTCGATTTCGCCCACCATCCTCGACTGGTCCGCCCGCATTCTGGCGGCCCTGGGGATCTCCCCCGACGCCGTCGTGCTGCGCAATCCCCGGCAGGCCAACGGCCTCGACGGACTCGCCCTTTGCGCTTCGATCGGCGCCGACGCCGTGGCCGCGCGGCTGCTGCCCGCTACCCTCCCCCATCATGTCTTTCGCGTTGTGGCGGTTCAAAAACCGTCCTAATCCCGCCCCCGGCCAGCAGTCCCACGGCGTACCGTCGCAGTATGCGTCATCTGCTCCTTCTCAGCTTCTTCGTATTGCCGCTGGCCGCTCAACGAATGCCGGAGCGCGTCGATTGGTGCCGTTCGCCAGCGCTTCTGGCTGGCCGGCGTATCGATGTCCGGCTGCTCTCGGACGAACGGGTTTCCGGCGCCTGGGCCTCTGTCAAAGAAGGCATGTTCACCTTGGTGGATAAGGACGGACGATCGCGAACCTACGCAAGAGGTCAGATTCGGTCGGTTCACGCCAGCCGTCACCGCGTTTCTCGTCGCCTGCTCGGCGCCTTCGCCGGCTTCTATGCCGGGGCCGGCGCCGCGGCGGCCGCCACGCGGAGCGCCGATGGCCTCCAAAGCGCATGGGGACCCGTCGCCGTCGCCGCCACCCTCGGCGGTTACTTCGTCGGCCGGTCCTTCGACCGCGATACCCGCGAAATCACCCTCCTCTTTACTCCCGGATGTGATTGAATAACGGGGTAGGTCTTCCATCCGCATGAAACGATTCTTCAGCGTCACTCTTTCCCTGGCTCTCCTCGCCCTCGCCTGGCACCTCGACCCCGGCGGCGCCACCTCCGCCCTCGGCCAAGCTGGCAACGTCAGCGGCGACGGCAAGTACAAGTTCCGGGTCCTGTTCAACTCCTCGCACCTGCCTGCCGAAGCGCAGAAGGTGCTGAAGGCGGCCCACGGCGGCTTCGCCATCGACACCCGCAAAGGCAAAGGGGACATCTACTTCGCCCTGCCCGGCGCGGGCATCATCCGGATCAGCTCCGACCTGAAAACGACCACCCTCCTGCCCACCGACCCGGCCATGCGGGACACCAACATGCACAACGCCCTCTTCTGGAAGGCGAGCGATGGCACGCCGCTACTCTCGTTCCCCGGCAACTCGGCCGCCAAAATCTTCACCACCGGCATCGACGGGAAACTGCTCGGCACGCTGAACGCCCCGGCGCCCAAGACCGACATGGGTAACCCCACCGCCAACGAGTACTTCGCCGGCGGCGGCCCGTTCGTGCCCACGGACGTCGAACAGCTCGACGGCCTCTTCTACATTCCCACGGGTTACTCGAAGCTCGACTACGTCCTGACCGCCAAGATCAAGTCCACCAGCCCCTTTGCGGCCGAATGGAACCCGCTGGCGTTCGGCGGACGCGGCACCGGCCCCGGCCAACTCGGCACCGGCCACGGCGTCACCATCCCGCCGGGCACCACCCGCATCGACGTCGCCGACCGCCCGAACTCGGAGATCGACCGCTACAGCCGCTCGGGCGAGTATCTTTCGACCCTGAGCCTGCCCAAGGGCTCCTTCCCCTGCGACATCCACTATCTCGATAAGTTCGCCGTCGTCGGCGCCCTCCACGGGCCGGACCGCAGTAAGGGCGCCCCCATCTATCTGCTCGAGAACGACAAAGTGGTGTCCACCATCATGCCGAAAGAGGAGCTGGGTTTGTCCAACTTCCAGCACATCCACAATGCCGTCATGAAGAAGCAGGGCGGCAAGATCTACATCATCGCCCAGGCGTGGAACCCCGGCGATTTCGCGATTCTCGAGCAAGTCAAGTAACTCCGGGAGCCACCAGAGCCCCTTAAACCGCTATCCCCGCCGTGCGCGGCCGGAAACCAAACTTGGTTCCGGACCGCAGCACGGCTTCTCTTTTTTGGGGTCCGCTCCTTGCGGGATCACCGGCGGGAAGCATCAGCCATCCCACGTTTGCTAAGCTTTCCCCAACTGCAACCGATAACTCCTTTAGGGACGCCTTATGGCCAACTGGCTGCCGCCCATCGCCACCAAAAAACGCCTGCTCCTTGTAAGTGCACTGTGCGGATCTGTCTCCGTGGTAGCGGTCTATCTCTGGCTAAACAGCTATCAGCCTCCCGAGCGCGCTTTGCGGATCGGCACCTGGCACGGCCCACCCTTTGAGGTTCACGGCCCGGATGGCTCCGTCACGGGCCTGGGGCCGGACATCGTGAGCGCGGCGGCCCACCGCCTGGGGATACGCCTCGAGTGGGTGCGCACCCCCCGCGGGCCGGAAGAGATGCTTCCGACGGGAGAACTGGATCTGTGGGGTTCTTTATCCATGACCGAGTCCCGCCGCCAGAAGCTATTCATCACCAGTCCGTGGGCGGAGTCTTACTACGGTCTGATCTCCCTGGCTGGCGCGCCACCGCCGCACGAAAACAGAATCGGCGTGATGCGGACTCCCGTGCCCAGCACTCTCATCCGGCGGGTCAGGCCGCAGGCTACCATCCGGCAATACCCCGAGCGGGACCTCCTGTTCGACGCCCTCTGCCGGGGCGAAGTGGACCAGGTGTTCATGGATCAACGGTCGTTCGTGGCGCAGGCCATGAAGCGAACCCCGTCCTGTCAAGGCGCTGCCTTCGACGCCGTGTACCTCCCCGAGACGAGAACGGAGGTCGGCACAGCCGCGGCGCCCGGCATGGAGGCGCACGCCTTGGCGCTCCGCCGCGAGATTGACCGGATGGCCGTGGACGGTACGCTGGGCCGGCTGACTTCGCGCCACCCCATCGGCTTGGGCAGTACGGATTGGCTCATGCAACTCGCCGCCTCCGAACGGCGCGCCCAGTTGCTGCAGTTCGGCATCCTCGCCGCTCTGGTGTTTGCCGCCGTCACCTACTGGCAGGTCGTCAGAGTGCGCGCCGCCCGCCGTGAGGCGGAGCGGGCCAACCAGGCGAAGTCCGTTTTTCTGGCCACGATGAGTCACGAAATCCGCACTCCGATGAACGGGGTGCTCGGGCTTACCAACCTGCTGCTGGCGACTCCTCTCGATCGCGAGCAGCGGGAACTCGGCTCCACGATAGAATCTTCCGCCCAGGCGCTATTGAGCATTCTCAACGGCGTCCTCGATCTGTCCAAGATCGAGGCGGGCAGCCTGATTCTCGAGTCGATTCCCTTCTCTCCCGCCGGACTGACGAAGGAGACGATGGAAGGCTTCGCGGCGCTCGCCCGCGAGAAGCAGATCCGCTTGGACATCACTGTCGATGAAGGCGTACCGCCCTGGGTCCTGGGCGACCCGCTCCGGACACGGCAGATTCTCGCCAATTTGGTTGGCAACGCGCTGAAGTTTACGGACGCGGGCTCGATCGCCGTGCACTGGACCCTCCAGGACCAGCAAAGCGGCCACGCCGCGCTCCGCCTCACCGTGGCGGATACCGGCATTGGCATCGCCCCGGAGAGTCTCGCTCTGGTCTTTGAGCCCTTTCGCCAGGGTGACCCTACCACCACGCGCCGCTTCGGGGGCACCGGACTCGGGCTCACGATCGCCAAGCGGCTGGTCCATGCCATGGGCGGCGAAATCAGCGTCACCAGCCAGCCCGGACTGGGGAGCACTTTCATCGTCACGCTCCGCTTACCGGTGGCCGCCGCGCCGGCGGAATCCGTCCAGCCGGCCTCCCCTTCGCCACGCGGAAATGGCCGGAGGCCCCGGATCCTGCTCGCCGAGGACAACGCGGTCAACCGCCGGGTGGCGCAGGCGATGCTCGAGCGTTTCGGCTGTGACGTCGTCATCGCCGGCAACGGACAGGAAGCCGTGGAGCGGCACACCCAGGAGAGCTTCGACCTGATTCTGATGGATTGTCAGATGCCGGAATTGGATGGCTACGCCGCCACCGAGGAGATCCGGCGGCGGGAGGCCGGGCGACTCCGGACGCCGATCGTCGCCGTAACCGCCAGCGTCATGTCGGCCGAACGGCAACGCTGCCGCGCGTGCGGCATGGATGACTTCCTCGCCAAGCCCTGGCAGCCCGGCGAGTTGGAAGCAGTGCTTGCCCGTTGGTGCTCGTGAGCGGAAACCCGGTCTGGTTGCGCCCTAACCGGCAGAGCCCCTTCGATGCTACCCGCTGATCTCTCTCCCGCCGACCGCCGCGACTATGAAAACCTGCCCCCGGCGCTGCGCCAGCTCCTCGATGCCGAGTTGGCCGCCGGCAACCGGATCGCGGCGGTCGAGCACGGCTTCCCCGCGGCCCCCATCGGGGCGTCGTTCCGGTTGACCGGCCCGGTCCGCTCCCAGCCGCGCGCCTCTGCCGGTGAGCTCCGGTTCTACGAACGCAATAGCCCCCAGTATTCCGGCGAGTTCACCGTGGAACCGCGCCATTTCTTCATCCTGGAGCCTCCGCTTCCCGAACCCGAAATCGCCGCGCCCATGCGGCCCACGCCTCCGCCGACGCCCCCACCCCCGCCGCCTTCTCCGCTCCTCGAACAGTTCAGGGCCAGTATGGTGGTGGACTATGAGAAGTGGCGCGAAGGCATCGGCTACGCTGTCGACCTGATTCCCCGCCTGAACGCCGAGGAGCGGCGGACGCTCGAAGGGGAGTTGACCGAGCGATTGCGCCGGGACGGGAACTGGCGCGACCTGGAGGCGCTCGCCGCCCTCGATACACCCTCGGCCCGGGCCGCGATCGAGTCGGCCCGGCGCCATTCGGATCCCGAGGTCCGCGCCTATGCCGTCCGGCAGTTGGCGGAGAACGGCGACCTGCCCCCGGAACTGGTGGAGCCCGCCATCATCCGGGTCATCGAGGAGGCCGCCTCCATGAGCACTTTGACGGTGGCGCTTTCCCTCGCCGCGTCCTGCCCAACGCCGGAGGTCCGCCGCGCGATTCTCGATCGCGCCCGCACCGGGGACTCCACCACCCGCGTGCACATGGCCGCCCTCCTCTTCTTCCTGTGCGGCAAGAGCAGCGAGCCGTTCGACTGGGCGCATCGCCCCTTCTTCCTCCGCTTCGGCGACCATAACGACGAGTCCGATTTCCGCGCCGCCTGGCGAGAACTGCGCTCCTTGCTCGAAGAGTTCGAAGCGACCCCAAGGACGCGGTGAAACCGTTCTGGAACATCCTCGCTCTTGCCGTTCCCTTGACCGTAGCAGCCCTGGGCGCCATCCTGACGGTCACGTCCCGCAGCGGCACCGGCGACTTCGCCGGACGTCTCGGCAACGGTGTTCTTTTCGTACTCGCGGTTGGCGCCACCTGCCTGGTAGGCGAGGTGGCCGCGGTCGTTTCGCTCGTCCGTGGCGAACGGCACGCTTGGCTGGCGATCCTTGGACTGATTCTGAACCTCATCATAATTTCGCCAATAGCCGCAATTCTGATGAGCGATTAGCGCGCTTCCCTGCGCCCTAACAGGTAGAGACTAACCGATGTCGAAACCACTAATCGAAGCCCCTGACAGCACGGACTCCGTCCGCTACGAGACGCTCGCCTACCTCGAGGTCTACGACGCCATCCTCAACGACGACTACGCCTTCGTCGCCTACAAGGAGACGGACTCGAACGGAGACTGGCGCGTCCGCATCAGGTCGCGCCATACCGCCGGCGCTGTCTTCGAACCCGCCATGATGAAGTCGAACGCGCGGGCGGCCGGCGCGCAAGGCAAACCCTCGTTCCCGTGGGGTTTCAGCATCGACCCGAGCGACGGGGACGCGCGGAACATTCAGTTTCGCGTGCACGTCGCCAACGGCCGGCCCGCCGCGATCGAAATGTTCGCGCAGCTGCGAAAATTCGATGGCAGTGCAGACGCGCCCCAGTCCGTCCAGTTTCCCTGGCCCGAGTAAGCACCGGCGCCACGGGGTTCGTCCGGCTCCCCCGCCAAAGGGCCTACACTGAAGCTGTACCCTTATGGCAAACTCCACGATCGATATTGAAGATGCCTTCCGTGGGCAGACGGGCGGCGGCGGAGGATGGGGGAAAGGCACCATTCTCGTTCTCCTGATCGTCCTCCTCTTCAGTGCCACCGCCATTTGCAGCACCATCATCGACTACGAGTGGTGGTCGGAGGTCGGCCAGACCGACGCCTGGTGGGCGCAGTTCTACTACCAGACCGGACCGCGCCTGGCCGCCGGACTCCTCGCGTTTATCGTCCTCTGGGTGGCAAACGCGCGCGGCATGAAGGCCGCGGGCACCTCACTCCGGCGGCATCCCTTGTATGCCCGGCTCGCGACGCTGGGCGCTCTGCTGCTGGGCTGGATCCTGGCCGCCGTCGGATTCTCCAGTTGGGACGCCGCCCGTTACTTCGCCAGCATGCAGTCGGCCGCCCCCGTAGCCACTACGGACCCCTTCTTTGGCAAGCCGCTCACCTTCTACTTTTTCGAGTTGCCGTTCTTTGAATCTCTGGCCTCCTTCGCGGTGGCGACGCTTGCCGCTGCCACGATCGTGCATTTTGCCGTCAGTCAGGCCTGGTCCGTCCAATCCCTGTTTCGCGCGACGGCCCCCGGCCAGTATGCCCTCGAATGGCAGAACCTGCGCACAGGCCCCGGCACGCGGATCCTCGGCGCGCTGACGCTGGTCGCCCTCGCCGCGCAGTACTTCTTGAATCGTTACGACCTTGCTTTTGAAGATCATGCCTTCATGACCGGGGTCGACTACATCGCGGCCAACGTCCGCATTCCGCTGAACTGGCTGCTGGTCGGCGCCACGCTGGCCGCGGCCGGACTGGTCGCCTCCGGCCGCGCCAAGACCGCCCTCGCCGCCCTCATCGTCCTGCCGATCCAGAGCCTGGTACCGGGAGTCGTCAATTCTGTCTACGTGAAACCGAACGAACTCACCCTGCAACGGCCCTACATCCAACACCACATGGACGCCACGCGCGAAGCCTATCAGTTGAAGGGCTCGGCCAAACCCAAGCTCTTCAAGGCGAATCTCGATACGGCCCTCGATGCCAACAAACACCGGGATCTGCTGAACAATGTACGCCTCTGGGATTGGCAGGCTTTTCACGATACCGTCAGCCAGATTCAGCCGCTCCGGCCGTACATCTATGTAGACACCGACGTGGACCGCTACCGCATTAACGGCAAACTGCAGCAGGTCATGCTGACGCCCCGGGAACTCGACATCCAGCAGTTAGGGGAAGCCCGGAACCGGTGGCCGAACAGTCACGTGGTCTACACCCACGGCTACGGGATCGTCGCCGCCGATGCCAACAAGATCACCTCCGACGGACTCCCCAGCCTGTTCATTCAGGACGCTCCGCCCAAAGTTACAGTCCCCGGCATGAAGTTGACGCGCCCGGAAATCTACTACGGCGAAGTCGCCCATGAGCCCGTTTTCGTGCGCACCGCGCAACCGGAGTTCAACTATCCCTCGGGCTCCGACAATGTTCACAACCAATACGACGGCAAAGGAGGCTTCCCCATCGGTTCCTTCGCCATGCGCCTGATTGCCGCCATTGCCTACGCGGACCCGAACATCGTCCTCACCAGTTCGCTCCAGGCCGACAGCCGGATGATGATTCACCGCCGCGTGAGCGCGCGCCTCGATACCCTCGCCGGCTTCCTGACCTGGGACGAGGATCCCTACCTCGTGCTCACCAAGGAAGGCCGCCTGGTCTGGATGGTCGACGGCTACACCACCTCCAGTTCCCATCCCTACTCCTACCCCATTCGAACCCGGGCGGCCGGCCGGGTGAATTATGTCCGCAACGCCGTTAAGGCCACCGTCGATGCCTATAGCGGGGAAACCAATCTCTATGTATTCGATGAGAAGGACCCGATCATTCTCGCCTGGCGCCAACTCTATCCCAAGCTGCTCAAGCCCGGCACCGAGATGCCCGCCGAACTCCGCGAACATGCCCGCTATCCCGAATGGCTCTTCCGCATTCAAGCCGAGGTCCATCTGACGTTTCACATGCAGGACGCCGAGGCCTTTTACAACAAGGTCGACGTCTGGGACATCGCCAACCGGCAAGGGGGAACGCCGGGGCGGACCACCAGTACGGATGGCTTTACCGAGGACTCGACCACCGGAAAGTCGCAGATGGCGCCGACCTACGTCCTGGCCGACGTCCCCGGCGACGAATCGGCCGATCCCGAGTTTCTTCTCATGCTGCCGTTTACCCCGCGGGGAAAAGACAACCTGATCGGGATGATGATCGGCCGCGGTGACGGCGGACACCTTGGCGAACTCGTATTCCTCGAACTGCCCAAAGAGCAACTCTACTACGGACCCATGCAGATCGAGTCCCGGATTAACCAGGATCAGACGATTTCAAAGGATCTCACTCTCTGGAACCAGCAGGGCTCGCGCGTCCTGCGGGGCCAGATGACGGTGCTCCCCGTGGACAACAAGTTCTTCTTTGCCCAGCCCTTCTATCTGCAGGCGAGCCAAGCGAGGATGCCCCAGTTGAAGAAGGTGGTCATTGCTGTCGGCAATCGCTTGATCTACACCGATACCTACGAACAGGCGCTCGCCGAACTCGGCGCTTCCGCCCCGGCTCCGCAGCAGATCACCACCGGAGAAGCTCCGCCCGACAGTCCCAAGCCCGCGGCATCATCGGAGATCACCGACCCGCGGAACCGCCTCCAATCCCTGCGCCAGCGGATGGAACGGTATCGCCAACTCGCCGCTCAAGGCAAATGGGCGGAGGCCGGTCGAGAGCTGGAAGCGATCGAGACCGAACTCCGCAAATAGAGGACTAGCCGTTAACGACCAACCGGGCCCGCTCGGCGCCAGACTTCTTGGTTCCGCGGCGGGAAGTCTCCATGCGTTCCTGGGCCGCGGCGACCGCATCGCTCAACCGCTCAGCGTGGACGTTAACGGCCGCCCAACTGAAGCTGATGTTGCTCAGGCCCAGATGCCGCAACTGGAAGTCCCACAACTTTTCAGACAACCCGGCCACTCGGCGCTGCGAGAGACCAGAGTCATCGATGCGGTAGACAAACACCCATTGATCCGCGGAAACCTTCACGCCAAAATCTCCATCGCGAACCATGGACGTCATGAGAACCTCCACGGAATCGAGTAGCGACTTCAAGTCCTGCTCGCCAACGGAAGCCGACAGCCGGGTGAGGTCGTTAATGCTGATCGTAATGACGATTCCGCTCATCGGATTCGGCATTTCGAGCAACCGCCAATAGGTAGCCAGGTCCTGCATGCCGGTGGGCAACAAGAGCTCCGCATAGGTTGGCGCCTGCGCAACGGCAGGTTCTTCAAAATACGCGGGCTCAATGACCGGCAAGGCCGCGGGCGCGACATCGGCCACCGGCTCCAATTCGGTCAGTTCCGGATAGGTCTCGGCAGCGAACGCTTCGGAAGCAAAGACGGTTTCGGGCAGGGGGGCAAACTCACTGCCGGACCAGTCATAGGCCGGGGTCTCGATGGCCGGGGGCAGCGAATCGTAAGTAGAGAAATCCCCAACGGCAAACACGGGTTCCTCGACGACCGGTGTCGTCTCCGGGCTGGAAACGGCAGCCAGGCTGGGGAACGGCAACTCCTCGACAAAAGGAGGCGGATCCGGTACCAGCGCGGGAGCCGCATCGAGCGCCTCAGCCAAGGCTGAACCGGCATACTGCGGCACATCGAACGCGTAGGCGGGTTCCCGCTCCGCAATAGTGGGCTCTGCGGCCATAATCGGGAACTCCGGCGCGGGAGCCTCCAACACTGGCATGGCAACCGGCTCCACAGCATCTTCAAAGGCGGCGAAGACCGGCTGCGCGGATTCGAGGACGGGCAACGCCAGCAACTCACCGGACGATTCCGGAGCCCCCACGTAGGCAGCCTCGCTCCATTCGCTCGGCGCGTCCGCTTCGATCTGCTCGGGCTGAGGAGCCTCCGCCTCGACAACGGCGGGAACCATCGCGACGGCCGGCACCTCGGCGGCCACGACCGCTTCCACTTCGACCGCTTCTACTTCGACCGGTTCCACAGCAACCGCTTCGACAGCGACCGGTTCCACAGCAACCGGTTCCACAGCGACCGGTTCCACAGCAACCGCTTCCACAGCAACCGGAAGCGGGGCCGGCGTCTTCGCCGCGCTGGCGGCAATGACATCTTCGAGCAATTGACTGGAGTATGGCGCCGGCGACGCCTGGGCCGACTCGGCGATTCTCTGCAGTTCGTCGGCCAGCTTCATGGCAGGCAGCGGCCGCAACATGATCACGGGCGGAGTAGAGGCTGGACGGGCCTGCGCATGGGCGACGTGCTCCACCTCGGCCGGCCGCTGCAATGCAACGGTCTCCGCCATCACCGGCAGCTCATTCAGTGTGGGCGTCAACGGCTTCTCGACCTCCGCCGCAGCCACCGGAACGGGCTCGGCGGGAACAAACTCTGCCACCGGCGCCTCCGCCGCTACCACCTCGCGAACATCTTCCTCAACGTCCTGCGAGGCGCTTCCCGCCCGGCGTGCCACTCGCGCCATGACTTCCGGCCGTACCCAGTCGTAGGAGTTCTCTCCCGGCTTGTTCGCCTTCTCGCCGTCCAAACCACGCTTGCGGCGGGATCGCCGCCGCTCGGAAACATCGAAGCCAGCTACCGGCGGAGCCTCCGCCAATCGGTCCTCGCCCACTGCAGCACGGTTTACCAACGCCGCCTCGCGCTCCGCCACCTGCGCCAGACCCTCAGCCGCCGCATGAGACTGCATCACCGCCTCGGCCGCCACCGGCTCCGGCGACATTGCCACGGGCTGGGCCGCTACTGGCGAACTGCTCCGGAACTGCGCCAGCCAGGCCGAAGGATTCAAGATCGCAAACCGCTCGCGCTCCTCCGTTCGTACCCGAAGTTCAATGTTGCGTTCCCGCAACTGCTCGTTATTGCCTTTCAAATAGTCGCAGATCAGCGCAACAAACGCCGACCCCAACACCACTACCAGGCTCACGAAGATCTGTAGTTCTAAGGCACCTAAATCCATGGCTTCCTAAGTATCTATCGGCGATAGGTCCATAGGAGAATAGAGTAGAAGTTTCAAAAAAACTAGTACGACCGTTCGATTACCTGCTTATTTCCAGGCGGTTAGAGCAAAGGGACTAGGAGTTCGGGGCGCTGACTAAGGTGAATAACTTACGGATTCTTCTGACCCAACCCGCCCCGCCGTCCCGGCAATACCGACCCATTCCGCCCACCCGCCGGCGCCGAACCATCCCCCTCACTCACCCTCCGCGCCGCACCCGCCTGCGAAAAATCCAATTCCGCGGGCGCGAACTCCAGATTGCGGTCCAGAACCATCTCCACCGTCGTCCCTCGCGCCAGAACCACATCCTGGCCCCGTGTCAACATGACCCCCATTAAACCCGCCGCCGCGCCCGCCGCCGCCCCAATCCCAGCTCCCATTCCCGGCCGGCCCGACACGCTCCCCGCGATCACCCCAATCGAAGCCCCACCCGCGGCGCCTTCCCCAATCGTCCGCGCATCGGAGCCCTTGGTCGCCTCCGCCGTAATCTTCCCCTCGCTGCGGTCCAGTTGTTGCGAGGAGCGGCCATCAATGCCGCCCACCCGCGCCCGAAAGTCCCGCGTCACTCCGTTCGGAAGCGTCAGCGAATCGAAGCGGAGGAACAGCTCCGCCTTTCCCTTCACGCGCCCCCCGCGCTTGGCCGACGTAATCGTGCCGGCCACGTAACTCCCCGGCGGGATCACGATCCTGCCGTTCGACAGGATCGGAAACGACGTCTCTAAATACAGCCGGTCACCTTCGGCCGCGTGCCGCGTCGAGACACTATTGATCATCACCAGCGGAATCCTCGTCCCCGCTTCTACCTGATAGGGCGCCGGTCCCTCCGCCAACACGGGCAAGGCAACTAAAGCAAGAGCGAACAAGGGGGACCGTAGCATAGCGACTCCTCACCCTATTCTACGGCCCTCACCGCTTTTCCGTTGCAGCAGAATCCTTGGCCAGATACAACAGGCTAAATACCGCGGCCGGCCAGATCTGCAGCAGCAGACGTTCGGCCGAAGTGTCCAACTGCCACTCCAGACGGTCCGACCCGATCACATACACCACGAGATAGCCAAGCAGTTGTAATCCCGCCACCAGAAACGGCCACAGGATACTGCCGGTGTCCAACTTCCGAATGCCCTGCAGCGCCAGCCACACGCCAAACACGATCACCGGTGGCACCAGCCAGTCGCCGAAGGTCAAAATCCCCTCGGCAATCCCCCAGAACGTGACGGAATATCGCGAAAAATCCAGCAGACGCGCGGACATCGAAGCACTCTTCCCTGCCGTCACCAGGTCATTCGCCGGCGCGAAGTGGTACTTGAAGTGCCCGACAAACGCGAGGACCATCACCATGCCGCCCAACAAAGCAGGCAGCAAACGGATCCGTTCCGCCAGTTCGGCCCTGCTCCGCACCGCCGCCACAAAGGTCACCGCCAGAACGCTGCAGAACAGCAAACCCTCGTTCTTGGACCATGCCGCCAATCCCGCCGCCACCCCCGCCAGAATCGCCGCCCCCCGGCCCGCCGGAGTCTCCATCGCCAACAAGCCCAGACCGATCGCCGCCACAAAGAAGAAGCCCACCACGACGTCGGCGTACATCGCGCTCGCGTTCCGCGTCAACAACGGCATCCCGGCCAGCGCCAGTCCCGCCGTCAACCCGACCGCCGTGCTCCGCAACCGCGCCAACACCAGCACCGGCACGAAGACGGCACTGGCCCAGAACACTACCGCCACGGCCGCCGCCAGCCACTGGGCCTCTCCTCCGTTCCACGTCCACAATCCCGCCACCGCCGCCGGAACCAGCAGCGGATAGTCCGGATGCGACCAGTTCAGCAACGGGTTAAACGGCGTCATCGGGTCGGCTGCCCGAAACAGGAAACGGGCCCGTAGATTCCAGATCGACCACGCGTCCCACTCGCCGTGCGGCGAAGCCACCAGAATCAGCACCAGAGTCAGCGCCGCCACCGCCGCCACCGCGCCAAACACCAGCCACAGCCAAATCGGGCCCTTCGCCCAAGTCCGCCGCTCCTCAGCGGCCGACCCCGCCCGCCACCACGCCAGCCCGGCTAATCCCAGCGCCACCGCCGCGAACACCCCGCCCATGGCGCCCCCGCCGCCGCCCAACACGCTCCGGACCGCGAAATACACGAGCGACAACAACCCCAGCCCAATCGACGGCGCCAGCGCCAGCCGCAGCGGATCCTGCGCGCTCCAACGCCGCGGCGCGGGCCACGCCGCCCGCATCCCGCCAAACCCCGCGAGCACACACAGAAGCAATCCGCCCAAGCCACCCATCTAGCGTTTCCCCCACTTCTCGTTCTCAAACACCGCCACGCCGTTGCCAAACTCCCGCACCAGCTTGAATCCCTGATCGGCCATCGAACCCGTCGTCACCATCGTGTGGAAGTTCGTGACGATGTACCGCTGATCCGTCGAATTCACCACCACCACCGGGGCCAGCGCATACTGCACCAGATAAAGCTCCGCCGTCGCGTTCAACTCGTCGGCGGCCGCCGCCGGGTCCGTCATGTAGCCGATCACGCCCTTTTCGGGCAACAACGCCCGCACCGGGGCGTAACGCGAAGTGAACTGGGTCACCCCGTCCACCTCCGGCCGCCGGACGTAAAAGTCGGAGATCTCCTGAAAAAACTTCCCGATCGAGAAAAACGATACTCCCGCCAGCAGGAGCACGGCCAGGACATTACGAGGGCTCATCAGCGAACTATTGTAGCGCTGCCGCCCCCGCCGGAAGCAGAAATCCCCCTGGACTCAGCCGTTCCCCAATCCCCACCCGCAGTTCCGGATTCTCTCCCAGTTGGTCGGGCAGCCTCAGATTGATCTGATACAGGCCGGCGAATCCTGGAGTCACCCCGGCATACAGCACCGCCCCCGCCTCCAGCGGCACGGTATTCAGCAGCACGCGAAACTGACTCCGCTGTTCAATCTGGGCGGCCCGGCGCGGAATGTTCAAATTCAACAGTCTCGGCGTGGTCTGGCCGAGTCCGCTGGCATAGACGATGATGACCTCTCCCGGCCGCGCCGGCGCCGCCGCGTCGATCAGGCTACCGTCGGCCCGCGTCGCAATGACGAACCGCGTCTCCATCGCGAACGTGCCCGGTGCCACGTCCGCCACCTCCAGATCCACCTCCGGACCGCTCCAGCCGTCCCGCGTCAACTGCAGCTTGTATCGGCCGGGACGCAAGATCGGCGGCACCAGAAAGTTCACCTGTTGCGGCGAAACGAACAGGATCGGGACGGCGATGGCCCCAATCACCACCCGAACCCCGGTCCCGGCGAGCGTTGTCGGCAGCGCATCCGCGACTAAATCACTGGTTTGCAGCGCCCGCGTTGCGAAAGCGAGCCGCGCGCCGTAGAGCGAGACGAGGCCGTTAGGCGCCACTGGACCCGGCAGATTCGTGGCCGCGTCCACCACACTGGTCGAGGTGTAAAAGGGCGCATTGCCGCTCGGCGGAGCCTGTGCCCACACCGCAGTGCAGAACACCAGCGCCAACAACAATCCGGCGATTCGCTGGAGTCCGCTGACCATAATGCAAAAGGGGGTAGACCTGGCGTCTACCCCCATCTTACGCGGGAGCGCAACAAATCCACCGCTAGGATATTACTGAACGGGAATTCCTCCCCCCGCCGTCTGCGTGCTCACCCCACCCATGGTGGCCACCACCGGCACCACGCCGGGGGAAACGCCCATCGGAATGCGGATGTTGAACTGATACAGCCCGCTGATCAACCCCGGCGCCAAACCCGCATACAGGATGTCGGAAGCCGCCAGAACCGTACCGCCCACGGTGATCGTAATCGGATCGCGCAGACGCGCCACCCCGGGCGGAATCTCGCCCGCCTGGTAGACCGGTTCGGAGACGCCGAATCCCGTACCGTACAACGTCACCACATCCCCCCGGCGCGCCGCGACACCGCCCGCCACTACCGCCGGATCGGCAACAATGCGCCCATCCGCCGTCGTCGCCGCAATGGAGCGGCCTCCGAAGGTGAACCACGCCGGCGAATACTGCGCGATCGTCACCGTTCCCTGGTCCGACCGCAACTCATTCGGCCGCCCCGGATTCAGGATGATCACCACCGGCACCGGACCCGTCTGGGTCAGCGTCGGCACCTGGAAGTTGATCTGGTCGGTCTGCACGTAAGTGACCGGCGCCCGGCGCCCGGCAATTTCCACCGCCACGCAAGCCAACTGTTGCGGGAAGGCGCCGTTGACGAAGTCGCCTACCCCTGCCTGCCGCGTCCGGCCCGCCACCTCAAAGTCCAATCCGAAAACACTCGCCAAGGTGTTCGGCGCCAGGGTTGTGGCGAACGAAGCGCCATTCGCCAGGCTGCGCAAGGTCGGCCGCTGCGCCAGATTGCAAGCCCCTTCGGCGGCCAGCCGCACGGTGGTGGTGTAGATGCGATCATTCGTATTCGCCGCAGTGCCGTCTGCCGCGTTAGCCGCCACATAGAGGGTCACTTCGCCCACTTCGTTCGCCGGCGGCGTCCATTCCATCTCCCATTCGACCCCGCCCGTAGTCCCAGACCGGCTGGAGGATAGCGTGTGCGTGGCGAACTCGCGCGCACCACCGCAAGGAGCCGAGCCCGAGGGGTCACAAACCACGGCGATACTGTCTGACGGCGTGAAGCTGCCAGCCATACGCGTCGTGTCGTTCGTCGGACGGGCCGTCAACTGGAATCCCCACCGCCGCGCTTCCGGATGTTCGAGGCGAACCCGGATCGTCTGCTTGACTCCCGGCCGGTAGGTCATCCGGTCCAGGAGCACAGTCAATCTCCCTCGTGCGTCTGAATTCGCCGCATCTGGCCGGTGGCAGGCGGCACAAGTCCGCCCGCCCATATCGGTGGGCACGCCCGCCGAATTCGCGGGGGCCGCCGCGCTCCTTGCCATCACAGCGCTCGCCGATAACAATACGGCGGCACACACGACTCCTAGGCGAGTCACTCGGTTCATCTGGTTCTCCAATTTGTTGGGTGAGAGTTGCGGTTAGCGCCGGACTGCTAACTGAACGTCCGACTGGATCTGCTGTCCATTCAGCAGCATCTCAATCCGATGATTCCCATCCGGCAGATTGGGAACCGTCACGTTGAACTGGTACAACCCGGAGCCCGAAAGCCCCGCAAACGATGGAACCACGCTGGTGCCACCGATCCGGACCTGCAAGCCGCTTAGGTCCGTCAGCGGCGCGGCCCCGCTGAACACGCGGCCCGGCACCACCGCCGGTGTCGTCGGCCCAAAGCCCGTGCCGAACAGCAGCACGATGTCTCCCGGCTTGGCCGGCTCCGTCGTCACTCCGGGGAACAGTCCCTCCGGAGCGATAAACCGGCCGTCCGTCGCCCGCACAGCCGCCGGATACCGAATCGGCGACTGCGTGAACAGGAACAGCCCCGGCGCTTCCCGCACCACGTTGGCCATCACCGTTTCGCTCGCCCCCGCCGGAGTGGTCACCACCACCGGCACCATGCCCGTCCGCGTCAAAGCCGGAGCCTGCACGTTAATCTGGTTGGCGCTCACGAAGTTGATGAACGCCGGTAACCCGTCGATCGTCACCCGGACATCGTCGATGGCCGTCGGGAAATTCCCTTGCGCATCGATCAACCCGTCCCAGGTTTTCAACGCGGGCGCCAGATTCGAGCCAAAGATCGTTGTCCAGGAGCCAGCCACGACTCCGGCCGCGAAACTCGCCCCGTTCACCACCCCACCGCTTGAAGTGATGGCCGGGCGGTTCCCACCGCCGGCGGCGGGAGTCAGCGTGACGCTCGCCGTATAAATCCGGTCGCCCGTGGCCGACCCATTCCCGTTCGCCGCATTGCCCGCGACGAAAATCTTCACCGGGCCCACATCCGTCGCCGGAGCCGTCCAATCGAATTCAAACCGGCCGGTGCGGTTGCTCGAATCGCCGTGAGAAATGAACTCGAGCGCCGCCGTAGACGGGCACCCCGCGCTCGGCCGTTCCCGGCCATCCACGCACAGAATCACCTCGCGGCCCACCAGAGAGAAGGTGCCCGCCTGCCCATTCGCCTCATTCGAACCCAACCGCGCCGACGCCTGGAACCCATAGTTCCGCGTGGAGGCGTTCGTATCGGTGATCACCACCGTAATCCGCTGCTTCTGCCCCGGGACATAAGTCATCCCGCCTGGCAACTGCAGCTCCACCCGGCCCCCGCCGGCATTCACCGCCGTGCCCACGTGACAACCGGAGCGCGCACAGGTCTGATCTCCCGGAGCGCCTGTATGGCGCGGATCCGGTCCCACCGAGAAAGCGAGCAACAAAATCGGAAGCGTTAATAAAACGACGGATGATTTCGCGATTGAAACAAAACGGTATTTTTCCATATTCCCCATTAACCCGGTCTCTGGTCAGTCTACTCGATTCCACACTCAGAACTTTCTACCCGGTAAAAAATTCACAAGTGCGACCCGGCATTTCTTACCGGAACAGGATCCCCTGCGCCGTCCCCGCCAACGCCTTCCGCGCCGTCGTACTCAGCGGAATCCCCCCCAATCCTTCGAGGGGCACCCAGAGCAACCCCGAATCCTTCGGCGGAGCCCACCGGCCCACCGACGCCTCATATACCTGGAAGTGATAGATATGATTGGTAATACTGTGCTTAAACTGGTGGAGCGCCGCCCCGAAACTGACGTTCGGTAGCTGATGCGGTTCGGGAAGTTCCCAAAAACCTGACAGGATCGCCGCGTCCGGTGGCCGCTGCCAAAGGAGAAGATTTCCGTTCCGCATGACTACGAGGAGCGCTCGCTCCACCCGACGGATTACCGTCGCACTTTTTTTTATTGGCAATTCTCGGGCCAAACCGCGCGCCCGCCCCTCGCACCACTCCGCCAATGGGCATCGCCCACATTCCGGGTCCTTTGGCGTGCAAATCGTCGCCCCCAGTTCCATCACGGCCTGGTTATGCCGCGAAGGCTCGCTCCGGTCTAAAAACTCCTCCGCGGCCTCCCGTAGTCGGTTTTTCGTCACCGCTGACGTGATTTCGCCGCCTTCCGCCAGAAATCGGGCCATCACCCGGATCACATTCCCATCCACAACCGCATGCGGCAACCCAAACGCGATCGATCCCACCGCCGCCGCCGTATACTCCCCTACCCCCGGCAGCGCCCGAATCGCCGCGTACTCCCGCGGAAATCCCCCCAAACTCACCATCTCTTTCGCCGCCGCCTGCAAGTTGCGCGCCCGGGAGTAGTATCCCAGCCCCGCCCACATCCCCAACAGTTCCTGCTCTTCCGCCGCCGCCAGAGCATCCAAGTTTGGGTACCGTTCGAGGAACCGATCATAATAAGGGATCACCGCCGCCACGCGCGTCTGCTGCAGCATGATTTCGGAAACCCAGATTCGATAAGGATCCCGGGTCCGGCGCCAAGGCAGATCCCGTTTCCAGCGTTCATACCAGGCGGCCAGGGCGGCACGCACCTTCGGGAGATCAGTCATTGGCAAGTAAGAAAGGGAAAGCGAAAATTGCGGAAGTCATCGCCATCCGCGGCGCGCGGATGCACAACCTCAAGAATATCTCGCTCGACATCCCCCACAATCAGCTCACCGTCATCACCGGCGTCTCCGGCTCCGGCAAGTCGTCGCTTGTCTTTGATACCGTCTACGCCGAAGGCCAGCGGCGCTACGTCGAATCCCTCTCCGCCTACGCCCGCCAGTTCCTCGACCGCATGGGCAAGCCCGATGTCGACGAGATCCTCGGCCTCGCGCCCCCCATCGCCATCCGCCAGAAGAACACCACCCGTAACCCCCGCTCCACCGTCGCCACCTCCACCGAAGTCTATGACTTCCTCCGCCTCCTGTTCGCCCGCGCCGGCACCACCCACTGCTCCCAATGCGGCCAGCCTGTCCAGAAGGACACCGTAGACCACGTCGCCGAAGCCATCTCCCAACTCCCCCTCGGCTCCCGCTGGTACGCCCTCTTCCCCGTCAACACCCACGAAGATCCATCGAAACTCCGCGACCACCTCTTTGACATCCGGAAGCGCGGTTTCAACCGGCTCTATCAGAACGGCAAAGTCTGCGAGTTCTCGACGCCGGAATCCCTCCTCGAACTCGACTTCAACCAACCCCTCTCCGTTCTCGCCGACCGCCTCGCCATTACCGCCGACATCCGCTCCCGCGTCGTCGATACCGTCGAAATCTGCTATCGCGAAAGCGGCGAAGTCGTCTTCGAGCAAGCCGGCGTCGCCGAACCGGAACGCCACCGCTTCTCGGAGGCCTTCGCCTGCAAAACCTGCCGGATCACCTATCAGACCCCCGAACCGACGCTCTTCTCTTTCAACTCCCCCTTCGGCGCCTGCCCCCGCTGCCAGGGCTTCGGCAACGTCATCGACTACGACCTCGATCTCGTCATCCCCGACCCCACGCTTTCTATCCTCACCGGCGCCATCGCCCCCTGGACCAAGCCCGCCTATCACGACTGGCAAACGCGCTTCGTCCGCCGCTACAGCAAGTCCATCCGCTGCGAAGTCCCCATCGCCGACCTCACCAAGGACGAACGCGCCCTCCTCGTCAACTTCCTCCGCAACGAGTTTTTCCCCGAAGTGGAAGAGAAAAAGTATAAGGTCCAGGTCCGCGTCTTCCTCAGCCGCTACCGGGGCTATAGCGAATGTCCCGATTGCGGCGGAGCCCGCCTGCGCAAGGAAGCGCTCAATATCCGCATCGGCGGCCGCAATATGGCCGAAGTCACCCGCTGCAACATCGCCGAAGCCCATGCCTTCTTCGACGCGCTTCGCCTCGCCCCCGAACAGCAGACCATCGCCGGCAAAGTCCTCGTCGAGATCCAGCAGCGCCTCAAGTTCCTCAATGACGTCGGCCTCGAGTACCTCACGTTAGACCGCCTGTCCGCCACCCTCTCCGGCGGCGAAGCCCAGCGCATCCAACTCGCCACCTGTCTCGGCTCCCGGCTCGTGGGCGCCTGCTACGTCCTCGACGAACCGTCCATCGGCCTCCACTCCCGCGACACCGCCCGCCTCATCAAAATCCTCCATGAGCTGCGCGACCTCGGCAATTCCGTCCTCGTCGTCGAGCACGATCCCGACGTCATGCGCGCCGCCGACCACATCATCGACCTCGGCCCCGGAGCCGGGGAGCATGGGGGGAAGGTGATCTTTGAAGGCAACTTCTCGAAGCTCCTCGCCGATGGCGGCCAGTCCCTCACGAGTAAGTACCTCAACGGCGAGATGGAAACCGCGCCCAAAATCGCCCGGCGTCTCATCAACCCCCGCAAGGTCATCACCGTCCGCGGCGCCCGCGCCAATAACCTCAAGAACGTCGACGTCGCCATCCCGCTTAATATGCTGGTGGCCGTCACCGGCGTCTCCGGCTCCGGTAAAAGCTCCCTGGTCCATGAGGTCATCTTCAAGGCTCTGACCAAGGAACTCGAACGGGAAGGCCCGCGGAAAACCGCCCAGGAGGAGAGCGAAGAGTTCCCCGGCGCCGACCGCCAGCTCTGGAAGTCCATCGATCGCGCCCACCTGCTCAACGAAGTCATCCTCGTCGACCAGACCCCCATCGGCCGCACCCCGCGTTCGAATCCCGTCACCTACGTCAAGGCCTTCGACGTCATCCGCGACCTGTTCGCCTCCACGCCCGATAGCGACCGCAAAGGCTACACCGCCGGCCACTTCTCCTTCAACATCCCCGGCGGCCGCTGCGAAGTCTGCCAGGGCGACGGCACCGTCACCGTCGAAATGCAGTTCCTCGCCGACGTCGAACTCGTCTGCGAAGAGTGCCGCGGCACCCGTTTCAAGCAGGCGATCCTCGACGTCAAGTACAAGGGACTCAATATCCATCAGGTGCTCGGCCTCACCGTCGCCGAAGGGCTCCGCTTCTTCGCGGATACGCCCAAACTCAAGCAGCGTCTCCAGGTTCTCGCCGACGTAGGCCTCGGCTATCTCCGCCTGGGCCAGTCCGCCACCACCCTTTCGGGCGGCGAAGCACAACGGGTCAAACTGGCCGCCCACCTGGCCCAATCGACCTCCGAAGGGACGCTGTTTATCTTCGACGAACCCACCACCGGCCTGCACTTTGACGATATCCGCAAGCTCCTCGACAGCTTCCAGCGCCTGATTCACAATGGAGGCTCCATCCTCCTGATCGAGCACAACCTCGACGTCATCCGCGCCGCCGACTGGCTCATCGACCTCGGCCCCGAAGGCGGCAGCGCGGGCGGCCGCATCCTGGGCGAAGGAACCCCGGAGCAGATCGCGCAGCTTCCGGGGTCCCATACGGGCCGCTTTCTACGCGGCGAGTGACACGTCGATCCGGCGGCCATCGAAGTTGGCATCCTTGGGCCGGTGCGCCGCCAGTTCTCCCGGCCGCGGAAAGTTCAGCGCGGCAAACTCGCCGAACAGCTCCCGGGCGGCTTCGTCGTAGGCCTTCGCCGCGGCCCATTCGCTGCGAAACTCGCCCAGCGGAAACATCTTGCCGCCCTTGCGAATCATCGCTCGCCAAGTGCACTGGTCTTTGGTCCAGGAGACGCCCTTGTAGTCGGAGGTCGTCTTCTTCTTGGTCTTCCGGCCGGACCAGTTGGCCTCGGAGTAATTCAGAATTCCCAGGTTCGCCCGGCGGCAGTTCAACCGGTCCCCGTCATGGTGCACCGGCTTCACCCGGGCCGGCAGATCGACGCCCATCACCATCCGGTACAGCGCCAAGTGGCGCTTGTTGACCTTGGTCTGCACACAGCCCTCTTTCACGAACCACGAAAGAGAGGCGCAACGCGCGAAGTCCGCGGCGTCGACCAAGGCGAAGCGGCCGTCCGGCATCGGCAGGTAGCCGGTGTCGCCGTCCACATAGGGTTGCAGACGCGAGATCCGGTCCAACTCCAGGCCCAGCTTGCCGAAGGCCTGATGCAGAAACTGGAGTTGCAGGAACCGGGCTTCGGCGGCGTGAGGAGCCGACGCGACGAGCAAAGAATTGAAACGAACCTGCCACACCTTCTGCCCGGGGTGGTAGGTAATGCCACGGGTGGAGGTGCCGGGTTTTCCATTGCGGTTAGTCAAGCTGAGCCAGATGGATTTGACCGAGAAGCGGGTTAGGTCTAACTGACGGCCATGGAATTGCATCACACGGCGGGAGGCCTCAAGGGGCGCGACTAATTCTTGGGGGATCAGGGGCTGGGACATATAGATTCTCCTGCGGTGTAAATGCAAACGCCCCGGGGCTCGAAGGAGCGCCGGGGCGAGTTGTCTACCGCTACCTGAAGTCTAACGAACGGACCCTTCATCCCGAACCACGCCATCCCAAAATCCCCCGCAACGCATTCAAACGAAAGGAGAAAAAATATTTCTACTACTTGTGACCGCCCTCCGCCACCCGAAAAATTTTCACCTATGCGGGCTTGATTTTCGCAGAATTCGGTTAGAGTAGGGAATGCTCCGCCGGTTAGCCGCAGTTACACTCCTATTACTGCCCGCCGTCATCGCCGCCGACAAATGGACCCGCTATGAGTCCGAACACTTTGAACTCCTGACCGACGGAGGCAAAAGCCGGGCCCTCGAAGTGCTGGAACAGTTTGAACGGGTCCGCTGGTTCTTCGGCACCACCATGAAGATCGGCGACCCGCCCATCAAGCCGCGGATCGTCGTCTTCGGGAACGAGAAACTCTTCCGGACCTATGCCCCGCGGGAAACCGCTGCCGCTTTCTACACCGGTCTGCCCTTCCGCGATTACATCGCCATCGGCCCCCTCGGCGAAGGGCAAGCCCGGCGGACGGCGGTGCATGAGTACATCCACCTTCTCGTCAAACACTCCGAGATGAAGTTACCTCTCTGGATGAATGAAGGACTGGCCGAACTCTATTCCACCATCGACGAGTACGGCGGCAAGATTCGCGTCGGCAATCCCATCTCTTATCACCTCTACCAACTCAACGACAATTGGCTCCCCTTGAAACGCGTCGTCGCCGCCGATCATGAATCGGCCGAGTACAACAAAAAGGAGCACGTCGGCCTCTTCTATTCCACCAGTTGGGCCCTCATGCACATGCTGCAGTTAGAGGACGACATGCGGCCGAAGTTCAACCGGTTTAACCAGATGGTGCTCGCCGGCGCCCCGGTCCCGGAAGCCTTTGAAAAGGCATACGGCATGACCGTCGACCAGGTAGAGGGGCACCTGAAGGGATACGTCCGCGGCAACTCCGTACGCGTCGCCATCTTCGATCTGAAGTTCGACAAATCCAAGCTCAAACTCGAAGGCACGCCCGCCAACCCCCGCGACTATCAGATGGCCCTTGCCGACCTCTCCATGGCAACCCGCGATTGCGCCGCCGCCACCGCCAAGGCCAACGCCGTCGAAGCCGAGTTTCCCGAAGCGCCCGAACCCCACGTCACCAAGGGCTATTGCGCCTGGGGCTACGGCGAACAGGACCGCACGAAGGCCGGCGCCGAATTCATCGCCGCCGCGCGGAAAGGCTCTCCCGTCCCCGAAGTCTATCAGGCCGCCCTCGGCCTCATGCCGCCCGAATCCCGCCGCCAGGACGCCCCGGCCATCCTCGAAGCCGCTCTCCGCCTCTCGCCTGACTCCCACCCCCTGCGCATGTCGCTCGCCGGCGAGTTCCTCATGCAAAAGGAGTACGACAAGTCCTACCTCGAGTTGAAGAAGCTGAAGTCCATCAAGCCCTCCGAGGTCGACCAGTATTTCCCCCTCTATATCCAGGCCGCCTGGTGGTCCAAACGGTATCCGGAAGCGCAGAACGCCGCCGATCAGTATGTCCGCGTGGCCAAGACCCCCGAAGCCATTGAGCGGGCCGCCCGGCTGCAGCGCCTGGCCGAAATGCGCGAACCCAAGCAGGTGCAGGAGAGGCCGATGGCCTACGCCCCGCCGCCTCCGCCCGACGCTGCGGGCAACCTCTTGCCGCCTCGCCAGGAGCCCGAGGTCGCCGGCAGCAAGGTCCACGGCAAGTTCGTCGAGTTCGTCTGCGGGGAAACCGATCTTCGCCTCGTCCTCGAAGTCAACGGCGCCCGCGAAGCCTACTGGCTCGCCAATCCCGAAAAAGTCACGGCCCTCACCAAGAGCGGAGACCCGGTCGATCTGAGTTGCGGCAAGCAGAAGGGAGAAGAGATGGAACTGCTCTACGAACCCGGCGCGGGCCCCCAGGGAACCCGCGGCCAGATTCGCATCATGCGGTGGCTCTAGCGTAGAGCCACCCGCTTCACCGCGCCCAACCGGATGAGCTCGCCGAGGCGTCCCGCCGCGATCTCACCCGTCACCATCAGCCCGCCGCCCGGCTGCGCGGCAACCACTAGTCCGGCCTTCTGCAACGCCGCCAGCGTGGCCGCGCTGCCATCGGTGAGATACACCCGGACGCCAATCTTCTCCTGCGGTCCCATCTGCCGCACCTTGGCATCCAGCAGAGGATCCACCTTGGCCCCAGCCTCAGCCTCGGGCGCCGCAGGCTCCATCAACTTCCGCGACTCAACGTATTCGGCACGCGGCCTCCCGGAGCCCATCGGCGCGCTCCGCAGCATCACCTGATCGTGCGATACCCCGTCCGGCATCTCCGCCGGCACTTCGATCAACCGCCCGCCGCGCTCGCTCACCGTCCCCTCCTCCACCGCCACGAAGGACGTGTACTGCGTCATCAGCCGGTAGGCCAACCCCAACTCCGTAATTGCCGCCGCGTCGCGCAGGGTCCCGATCTTCGTCCGCGCCCAAAGCGCCGGCACCGCGGAGTTGCTCTCTTCCCGGCCCGGCAGGTTGACCCACACCTTCCGCTCAAACGGCCGGCCCGCCATCTTGCCGGTAATCCGAACCTCACCCCGCGCCGGAGCCGTGAACTGCCCGGTCAACACCACCGGCTTGGCATCAAAAAGATCCGGCACCCGCCGCGGATACACCTCCCGCACCGGCAGGCTCCCCCAGTCGACGCGGATGTCCGTCAGCAATGGCGAGTGCACCCGTTGATGAAAGCGCCGCGCCGCCGCCGACCCGTCGTCCTGCAAGCCGACATACTCCACCTCGCCCCGGCCCCGCGCCGCCATCTCATCGAGCAGATAGCGGTTCACCGAACTCCCGATGCCGAACGAAAAGATCCGCGCGTTGGCATACTTCTCGATCTCGGCCAGAATCTGCGGCTCGTTCCCCACATAGCCATCCGTCATGAAGCAGACCACGCGAATATGCTCCTGCGACGCCGTCGGCTCGAGCGCCGCGCGGATCGCCTTCATCATCTGCGTCCCGCCGCCGGACTGGCTGAAGCGTAGAAACCGCTGCGCCGCGGCCAGATTCTCGGGCGTCGCCGGCACCGGAGCCGGGAACAACAGATGCGTATCGCCGGAGAACGTAATCAGATTGAACGTATCCCGCGGATGTAGCCCCGCCAGCGCCGCCGACATCGCCTCCTTCGCCTTATCGAGCGGATAGCCGTGCATGGACCCCGACGTATCGATCACGAAGATTAGCTCCTTCGGCGTCACCTCCGCCGGCAGGGTTCGTTCCGGCGGCGCCAGGAAAAGCGTGAAGTGGCCCGCCCCCTCCTGCCGGTGCGCGAGCAGCGTGTCGTTGATCGATGGCCCCGCCACCTTGTAGCGCAGGATAAAGTCCCGGTTCGGAATCTCCTTCTGGTTCCGCAGCGCCACCCCGCCCCGCTCCCGCACAATCTCGTGCGTCGGTGACTCCATCTCCGTCACCCCGTTCACCCGCACGCTGAGCGACAGATCGTGCCCGGCGCGTACGCCCTTGGCCGCGTACGCCGGATTATGCCTGGCCTTGTAACGAGGCCCCACCGTCATCGGGAAGACGAACTCGTACCGGCCCGCTTCGTACTGCAGCGTCTCGACGTAAGAGATCTCCACCTCCACCCGCGCTCCCGGTGGGATGTTCGCCAGGCGCTGCGTAAACACGTTCGGCCGCTTCTGATCGAGCAAGCCGGCCAGTTGACCCCGCTGCCGGGCCTGTTCGTAGATCCGCCGGGCCTCCTCCTTCCGCTTGATCTGCCCCTTCACCACGCGGTCATTGATGCGGATGGTCATCTCATCCACGGCCCCGCGCGCCGACAGCGGAAAGGTGTACATCGCCTCGAGCGGCTCGCTCAGCGGATTGCGGAAGATCTGTTTCACCCGCACCCGTCCCACCGGCCCCGAAAGGTCGGCCGTCACCGCCGTGTGCTCCAGCGGGCACGGCGCCGCCTCGCCCCCGATTCGCCACAGTTCACCGGCCGAAGGTTCCGCCGCGAGTCCCGCGGTGGCCATCGCCAGAAAAGGAATCCAATGTTTCATAGTCAGGTTCTCCTTGCACTGGGGAGATCCCGCCAGAAACGAAACCCTTTCAGCGAATCGTCAAAGAAATGCGCACTGGGCCCGGCGGAGGCGCCGCCGGAGCGGACCGCCGCGACTCCGCCCGATCCGCCATCCGCGCCCCGCCCAAGGCAACTTCGGCCCGGCGGATCTCCAGGTTCATGGCTCCGCGCGCCGCCGTGAATGGCAGGTCCACCGTCTGCCCCGCACCCGCCGTCGCCACGGCCAGCTCTTGACCCGAAGCAGTATCCATCAACGCAAAACGTCCCGCCTGCTCCGCCCGGTAGCGAACGAGCAACGGCTCGCCGTCCACCATCTGCGCCGGACCTTCCGGATCCCGCCGCAGCACCTGATACGGCGCGGCCTCCATCTTCTTCGGCGCTGGCTCGGCTTCCGCCAGTGCCTCCGCCGCCGGCGCCGCCGGGGGAGCCAGCTTCGGCGCGGCCATCGGTAGCGGGGAACGCTTGCGTTCGACAGCCGGTGGCGCTGCCATCGGCGCGGGCGCCGGCTCCGCCATTGGAGTCGGCTCTGCCACCGGCGCTGACTTCGCCATCTCCAACGCCGGCTCCGGCTGCGGCCGCAACGCGAAAAACAAACCCAGCGTCGCAGCCCCGGTCGCCGCCGCGGTCACCAGGTACGGCCAGATCTTCCGTGGCGGCCGAGGCGCCGGCCGCGACACCGTCGACTCACCTTGTTCCTGCCGCTTGGCCATCGCGCGAGGCGCAGCCGCCGGCGATGACAGCGTCAACGCACCCGGCACCTCCTGGTCAGCAATCGAATCAGACGGAGCCACCGGCAGCGATGCGGTCAACTCGCCCAACTCCTCCTGCTCGGCAATCGCGTCAAACAGCTCCTGGTCCTCAAGCGCCGCCGCCATCAGCCGCCGCTTGTCCGCCGCCGAGATCCGCCCCGCCGCGTACTCCCCAAACAGCAGTTGCTTCTCTTCACTGGACACGGCGCCGGTCCTCCTTGCCAATCTTCTCAATCAGCTGCTGCCGGCAACGGCTGTCCCACGTGTACACCGTATTGATGCTCGCCGCGCCCATCTTCGCCGCAATCGCCGGAAAGTTCAATCCCTGCAGCTTCAGGGCAAACAGCTCCCGGCACCGCTCCCCCACTTCGCCCAACGCCACCTGCAACCGCGCGGAGCGCTCTCGCTTGAGCAGCGCCACCTCCGGAGAATCGAGCAGGTCCGGCAACGGAACGTCCTCCACCGGCACCGCCGTATTCTCCCCCCGGCGCGACGACTTGGCGAACACGCCTAACAGCTTGTAGCGGACAATCTGCATCGCCAGCGGCACCAGCTCCTCAAGCGCCTCCACGTGGGCGTACTTCTCCTCAATCAGGAGCAGCGTGTCCTGCGCGACGTCCTCGGGAGACAACATGGCCGTACCGCCCCGCATAATACGGGATGCCGCGAAGTTCACAATCCTTTCGCGGAGCAACGTCAACACCTCGGTTCGCGTGGGAATCGCCCTGGGTTCTCCAGGCGAATTCTAGCGCTTTTTGGTCCGGTATAGTAGAAGGTTGCGGCTTTTTCTGTCCCAACGCATCCCGCCGTTTGACCGTGTGGTGCTGGTCGAAAGCGGTTCCCGGCAGCTACTCGAAGACCTGCTGCCCGGCCTGTACGAGATCCACGGCGAAGGGATGCAACTCGATCTGGTCACCTGCTACGCCGGTCTCCCCGCCGGCTTCCGGCCGGACCGCGGCCGCGTCTGGCGCATCACCGAGTACCCCGGCGCCGCCGGCCGGGCCCAGGTCGTCCGCGAACTCCAAGCCCGCGGCCACTCCATCGTCGGCATCGTCTGTTCGAACGAACCCATCATGACGAAGTGGAAGTGGATGCTCGCCGCCCGCCTCCCCGGCAAACTCTTCATCCTGAATGAGAACGGCGACTATTTCTGGGTCGACCGCGGCAACTGGAGAACTCTGGTTCACTTCGTCCTCTTCCGCGCCGGGTTGACGGGAGCGGGCGCAGTCGTCACCATGGGACGTATTCTGTTGTTCCCTGCATCAGTCGTCTACCTGCTCGCCTTTGCGGGCGTGGTTCACCTTCGAAGGAGAGTTCGCGCATGAAAGCGATAGTGGTTCATCAATGCGGTGGTCCGGAGCAGTTGCATTATCAGGAAGCGACCACCCCCGTCGCCGGGCCCGGTCAGGCTCGCGTCAAGATCAGCCATGCCGGAGTCAATTTCATCGACATCTACTTCCGCATGGGCCTCTATAAAGCGGATCTGCCCATGATCGTCGGCATGGAGGCCTCGGGCATCGTCGAGAGCGTTGGCGAAGGCGTCACCGAAGTTGCCGTTGGCGACCGCGTGGCCTACGCCGGCCCGCGCGGCTCCTATGCCGAGTACGCCGTCGTTCCCGCCTGGCAGCTCGTGAAGGTCCCGGCCGGCGTCTCGGACTCGCTCGCCGCCGCCGCCATGCTGCAGGGCATGACCGCCCATTACCTCACCCACTCCACCTTCCCCCTCCAGCAGGGGCACACCTGCCTGGTCCACGCCGCCGCCGGCGGCGCCGGGCAGTGCATCGTCCAGATGGCCAAGCGCCGCGGCGCCCGCATCATCGCCACCGTCGGCACCCCCGCCAAGGCCGAACTCGCCCGCGAGGCCGGCGCCGATGAGGTCATCCTCTATGACGAAGTCGACTTCGCCGCCGAAACCCGCCGCCTCACCGAAGGCAAGGGCGTCGATGTCGTCTACGATTCGGTCGGCGCTTCCACTTTCCTCAAGTCGCTCGACTCGCTCCGCCCCCGCGGCATGATGGTCACCTTCGGCAACGCCAGCGGCCCCGTTCCGGCCGTCGAGCCGCTTCTGCTCAACGCCAAGGGTTCGCTCTTCCTCACCCGGCCCACCCTCGCCCATCACATCGCCACCCGCGAAGAGCTGCTTTGGCGCGCCGGCGACGTCCTCAGTTGGATCGCCAACGGGGACCTGAAGCTGAGCATCCACCACACCTATCCGCTCAGCGACGCCCGGCAGGCGCAGGAAGATTTGGCCGCCCGGAAAACCACGGGGAAGCTCCTGCTTGCTGTATAAGAATCGCGTCGCCGCCCTCCGCGCGGCCCTGGTCGAACGAGAGGCCGACGCCGCCGTCATCACGAGCGCGCCGAACGTTCGCTACTTCTCCGGGTTCACCGGCAGCAACGGCGCGCTGCTCATCTCCGCCTCCCTGGTCACGCTCTACACGGACCCGCGCTACACCATCCAGGCCCGGCGCGAAGCGGCGGCGAAGGTCGTCATCGCCAAGGGACCACTCGAGACCACCATCGCGGCCAATTTGGCTTCGTTTCGTAAAGTCGCCTTTGAGAACTCCCGAATCAGCTTCCGGTCCATGGCCGCGCTGCAAAATGCCCGCGTCGAGTGGTGCACGCTCGACGACACCTGTGAACGGCTGCGCATGGTGAAATCGGCCGAGGAGCAGGACGCCATTCGCGCGTCAGTGCTGCTCAATTCGGCCGCGCTCGAAGAGGCCCTGACGCATTTCAAGGAAGGGATGACGGAAACCGATCTGGCCGCCGAGATCGAGTACCGCATGCGCCGGCGCGGCGCCGAGAAGCCGGCTTTTGAGACGATCGTCGCCTTTGGCGAGCGCAGCGCCCTGCCCCACGCGCAGCCCGGCGCCGCCAAGATCGCCGGGCGTGGGTTATTATTGATCGATATGGGTTCACTCCTGGGTGGTTACGCCAGCGACATGACTCGCATGGCGCACCTGGGCAGGATCCCCGCTCCAACCCGGCACTTGTTCGATGCGGTACATGAGGCCCAACTGGCGGCGCTCGACCGGGTAAAGGCGGGAGTCACCACGGCCTCCGTCGACGCGGCAGCCCGCAAGGTCTTGCAATCTCATGGTTACGGAAAGGCCTTTGTCCACAGCACTGGGCATGGTCTAGGATTGGAAATTCACGAAATGCCGCGAATCGGCAAAAAAGACAAAACGCGCTTACAGGCTGGCATGGCCATTACCATCGAGCCCGGCGCTTACCTCGAAGGCTTTGGTGGAGTTCGCATCGAAGATACAGTGCTCGTCACCGCATCCGGCTGCGAAATTCTCACCCCGACTTCGAAGAAACTAATGGTTCTCTAAGCAATGAACATTTCTGAAATCAAAGAGTTGATCCAGGCGCTCATCGATAGCGGCGTAGCGGAACTCGAAGTCCAGCGCGGGGAAAACCGCGTTCGCATTGTCCGCGGCGCCGCGGGCCAGGAGTTGGTTGTCGCGGCTCCCGTGACGGTGGCCGCTCCCCAGCAGCCGGCCGTTTCCGCGCCGGTGGTCCCGGCCGCGCCGGCCGCCCCCAAGCCGGAAGAGGGCTTGCTGACCATTAAGTCGCCCATCGTTGGCACTTATTACGCCGCACCGTCTCCGGGAGCCGCCGACTTCGTCAACGTCGGCGATGCCGTCAAGCCGGGCAAGGTGCTCTGCATTGTCGAGAGCATGAAGCTGATGAACGAGATCGAGTGCGAAGTCTCCGGCACCATCATCGCCAAGCACGTCGACAACGGCCAGCCGGTCGAGTACGGCTCTGCCCTGTTTACCGTCCGCCCGAGCTAATCTGTATGTTTCAAAAGATCCTCATCGCCAACCGGGGCGAGATCGCGCTGCGGGTGATCTGCGCTTGTAAGGAGTTGGGAATCAAAACGGTCGCCGTCTACTCGGAAGCCGACCGCCACAGCCTGCATGTGCGCTTCGCCGATGAGGCCGTCTGCATCGGCCCGGCCAAGAGCGCCCGCAGCTACCTCGATATCCCCAGCGTCATCAGCGCGGCGGAGATCACCAACGTCGACGCCGTCCACCCCGGCTACGGGTTCCTGAGCGAGAACGCCAACTTCGCCGAAGTCTGCGAAACCTCGGGCCTGACCTTTATCGGTCCGAAGCCCGAAGTGATCCGCGCGATGGGCTTCAAGCAGCACGCCCGGGAGGCGATGGACAAAGCCGGCATCCCCATTCTTCCCGGCTCCACCGGAGTCCTCGACTCGGCGGAACACGGCCTGGAGACCGCCGCGAAAATCGGTTACCCCGTCATCCTGAAAGCCACGGCCGGCGGCGGCGGGCGCGGCATGCGCGTCGTGAATGAAGCGAGCGAACTGCCGGGCCTGCTCGCCCAGGCGCAAGCCGAAGCGGGCGCCGCGTTCTCCTGCCCCGATGTCTACGTCGAGAAGTACGTCCGCAAGCCCCGGCACATCGAGTTCCAGATTCTGGCCGACCATCACGGCCAGGTGGAAGTCCTCGGCGAACGCGAGTGCTCCATTCAGCGGCGCCATCAAAAGCTGATCGAAGAGTCCCCTTCCCCGCGCGTCACGCCGGAGCTGCGGAAGCGCATTTCCGACAGCCTCAAGAAGGCGATGAAGGAAGTGGGTTACACCAACGCGGGAACGGTTGAGTTCCTGATGGACGAAGACGGCAGCCTGTACTTCATCGAAGTCAATGCCCGCGTGCAGGTGGAGCATCCGGTCACCGAGCTCGTCACCGGCATCGATATCGTCAAGGCGCAGATCCGCATCGCCGCCGGCGAGCCGCTGACGTCTATCCTGACCGAACCGGTCACCATGCGCGGCCACGCCATAGAGTGCCGCATCAACGCCGAAAACCCGGAGACCTTCACCCCTTCGGCCGGCAAGATCACTGGCTTGAACCTGCCCGGCGGCATCGGCGTCCGGGTGGATACCTGGGCCTATACCGACTGCGTCGTCCCGCCCTATTACGACTCGCTGGTCGCCAAGCTCATCTGCTACGGCACGGACCGGAAAGAGGCGATCACCCGGTCGCTGCGCGCGCTCGATATGTTTGTCGTCGAAGGCATCCATACGTCGATCCCCCTGCACCAGCGCATCCTGAACGATCCCGAGTTCCAGGCGGGCGACATCGATACGGGCTACATCGCCCGCTTCCTTGCCAAGTAGTGACGCGATCGTTTTAGGCGGCGGCGCCGCCGGCCTCTTCTGCGCCTGGCAGATGGGACGGCGTGGCCGCCGCGTGGTTGTCCTCGAACACAACCAGCAGATCGGCCGCAAGATCCTGATCTCCGGCGGCGGCCGCTGCAACTTCACCAACCGCGAGGTGAAGGCCGAAAACTTCCTGAGCGAGAACCCGCACTTCGCCAAGTCCGCCCTGGCGCGTTACCGGCCGGCGGACTTCATCGCGCTCGTCGACCGGCATCGCATCGCGTGGCATGAGAAGACCCTGGGGCAGTTGTTCTGCGATGGCTCGGCTTCGCAGATCGTCGCTCTGCTCGAAGCCGAGTGCGCCGAGGCGGGCGTGAAGATCTCGACCGGCCACCGCGTGGGCGAGGTGCGGCACGATGGCGAGTACATCGTGGGAGAGCATCGGGCGCCGGTGCTTGTCGTGGCGACGGGCGGCCTTTCCATCCCGAAGATGGGAGCCACCGGGCTCGCCTTCGATCTGGCCCGGCAGTTCGGCCTGCGCGTCGTGGAGCCGCGCCCGGCCCTGGTACCCTTCTTGTGGCCCGGCTGGGGAGACATCAGCGGCGTGGCGACGGACTGCATCGCCCGCATCGGCAAACGGGCGTTCCACGAAAAGATGCTCTTCACGCACCGGGGCCTAAGCGGCCCGGCCATCCTGCAGATCTCGTCGTACTGGCATCCGGGCGAGGCGGTGGAGCTGAACCTGGCGCCCGGCCGGGACCTCTCCGAAGAGTTCATCGTCCGCAAGCGGGAACGGATCTCCGCGCGGACGGCGCTGGCTGGCGTGGTGCCGGCGCGGCTGGCCGAGCGATTGGCGTCCACGAAGCCGCTCGCCGAATGGACCGACAAAGAGTGCCGGAAGCTGGGCGAGGCCGTGAACCGGTTCCGCGTGGAGCCCGTGGGCACCGAGGGCTACGAAAAAGCCGAGGTCACCGCCGGCGGCGTCGACACGGCCGAACTCTCTTCGACGACCATGGAGGCCAAGCGGGTGAAGGGGTTGTTCTTCATCGGCGAGGCCGTGGACGTGACGGGTTGGCTGGGCGGCTACAACTTCCAGTGGGCTTGGGCTTCGGCCTACGCGGCTGCGTCCGGCATCTAGACCGGAAGCGGGTATACTGTCGGATCATGCGAATTCTGCTGCTGCTCGTCTTCAGCCTGGCGCTTTCCGCGCAGGAGATGAGGTTCTACGTCATGGGGATGCTCTATCGCGGGCCGAAATGGACTCCGGAGGTCACCGAGGAGACCAAGAAACTCCAGGAAGGGCACATGGCCAACATCAACAAGCTGGCCGATGAGAAGAAGCTGATTCTGGCTGGCCCCATGGCGGGGACGGGCGACCTGCGTGGCATCTTCGTCTTCGATACGGATGACCTCAAGAAGGCCCAGGAGTGGTGCGACCAGGACCCCGCCGTGAAGGCCGGGCGGCTGCGGGTGGAGCTGCACAAGTGGTATTCGGCGAAGGGCATCGGGATCCTGCCCGAAAAGAAATAGCGGCATGGCGACCTTTCTGATTGGCATCGCCGGCCCGTCCGGTTCCGGCAAGAGCGAACTCTCACGCCGCCTGGCGCAGCGGCTGCAGGCGCCCGTGATTTCGATGGACTCCTATTACCGGCCGCTGAACCATTTGACGCTGACCGAGCGGGCGGCGGTGAACTTCGATGAGCCGGCATCGATCGATGACGAACTGCTCCGTGAGCACGTCGCGGCGATCCGCGTGGGAACGGCGGTGGAGATCCCGGTCTACGACTTCGCTACCCACTCCCGGCTCGCCCACGCCGAACCCTTAACCCCAGCGCCCGTGGTGATTCTCGAAGGACTGTTCACACTCTATTGGGAGGAGCTGCGGCGGCTGCTCGATACGACGGTCTATGTCGATCTCGAGGATGAGGTCTGCTATGCGAGGCGCTTATCGCGCGACACCCGCGAACGCGGACGAACTCCGGAGTGCGTAGAGCGGCAATACCGGACAACCGTGAAGCCCATGGCGGAGCAGTACATTCTGCCGACCAAGCGGCATGCGAAGGTGGTCGTCCGCGGGGACGGCCAATTGGATGAGTCGGTGGAGGCGGTGCTGCGCGGCACCGCCCCGATACCGAAGTTGTAGGCTGCCCAGCTAGAAGGTCAGCTTGAGAGCACCCTGCCAGGAGCGGGGCGGGTCCTGACCCGTGATCGTTCCGAAAGCGCCGGAGGTGACGGTCGTGTTCGGGTTCGACAGGTTGGCGTAGTTGGCGACGTTGAACGTCTCGGCGCGGAACTGGAGCCGCCAACGTTCCGTGATGGCGAAGTTCTTGATCAGGCCAAAGTCAATGCGGGCCTGGATGGGTCCGCGAATGCCATTGAACCGGAGGGGGAACTGGCGCAGGTTCGAGGCCAACTGCAAGGCGTTGTTGCGCTCGAAGCCGGCGTTGACATTGAACCATTGATCGACGCTGCGTTGGCCGCGCGGCAGGGTCACATTGTTCAGGTCACCATTGAAGATCACGTTGCCAAAGCCAAGCGGCGCGCCGGACTGGTACTGCATGGCGCCGTTCAACTGCCAGCCGCCCGCGATCCCGTTCAGCACCGGATTCCAGGAGCCGCCCCAATGGCGGCCCTTGCCGAAGGGAAGCTCCCAGATGCCGGAAGCGGTCACGCGCTGGGTGCGGTCGAGGTCGGAGATGACTTCATACGGCCGGATGTCCTGCGCGTTCATGAACTCGGTGGCCTGCATGTTCTTGGACCAGGTGTAGGAGAGCTGCGTGGTGAAGCCCTTGCTCATGCGCTTCTCGACCCGCGCCTGCAGCGAGTGATACCAGGCGTAGCCGATCGGTTCGTAGATGTTCACGTTGCCGAACTGCGGGAACGGAACGAGCAGCCCGGCGCGGCTGATGTTAGCGCCAAAGATGGGGTCGGTGCCGCGCAGCGGATTCGGGAAGTTCTGTCCCAGGAAGTTGATGGTCGTCTGATCCCGCACGGGGCTCTTGGACAGGTACTGTTCCGGGATGAAGTTCATGTTCCGCAGGATATTGAGGCGGGTGGAGCGGTTGCCGACGTAGGACGCTTCCACCAGGAAACCGCCCACGAGGGTCCGCTGCAGGCCAAGGCTCCAGCGCTGGGCGTACGGATTTTTGCGGCGGTTCGGGAAGGCGTTGACGCCTTGGCCTAGATTGGTACGGAGCCCGCCGGCGGCGCCCAATGGTTGGTTCAAGCCGTTGGGGAAGGGGTTTGAAAGGGTCGCCGGATAGGTGAGGCCGTTGTCGAGCGAGGCCTGAATCGGGGTATTGAGGCTGAAGCCCGCAGGCTCCGTGTTGGTATAGAGAGTGCCCAGGGGAGCAGTGAAGAGGCCGTACCCGGCGCGGATCACCGTCTTCGGATCGAACTGATAGGCGAGCCCGAAGCGGGGCATCAGGTTCCCTTTCGCGGTCTCCCAATAGCCACGGGGGTTGCCACCGGCATTGGTGAAGGTGAGGCCGCCAAGAACGCGGAACTGGCTGGCTGGAAGCTCCGGAATCGGCGCGGCGGCGTACTGCGCCCGGGCCTGCGCTTCGATCGGATTCGGCGAGGTCTCATCGAAGTTCCGGACGGCGCGATTGTAGCGTTCCGTCGTCGGGGACTCGACTTCGTAGCGCATGCCGAGGTTCAAGGTCAGCTTGCGGGAGACCTTGTAGTCGTCCTGCACATAGAAGCCGTAGATCGAGTTGCGCTCGGCATAGGAGGCGACGATGCCCATGTTGCCTGCCGGGATACCGAGCAGGAAGCTGGCGATTTCCCCGCCGACCTGCGGCGGAGCCGCCGTATCGAGCGGGCCGCGAGTGAACGTGGAGTTGAAGGCCAAATCGGGCGAAGCGCTGTTGGGGAAGCGGTTCCGGTTTTCCCGCAGGTTCCGCCAATCAAAGCCGAAGCGGACGGTGTGCTTCGACTTGTTCCAGGTCAGCGTCGAGTTCAGGTTGTGAATCAGCGAGGCGGTGGTGCCGTCGCCGGACTCCCAGTTCGAAACGCCGGACCAGGGAGCCACGTTGGTGCGTGGGAAGGTGGCCACGGATTTATCAATGGAACTGACCAGGCTGGACGCAAAGCCGAGGCTGGCGAGGTCGAATCCGCGGGAGACACGCCGCTCGGGGAACTCCTGCTGCGTCAGGCCGTAGCGGACGTTGAGCAGGAGGTTGGGGTTGATGACGTACACATCGTCGAAGGCGGCGCCGCGATTGACACGGTTGAGAATGATGCCCGTGATGTTGTCCGGGCCGAAGAAGCGGTTCTTGTCCTCCTGCCAGTAGTCGCGATGGAGGCGAACGAAGATGCGGTGGTTCTCGGAGAAGGCATGATCGACGCGTCCGATGTTCGTCCAATAGGTCTCGAGCGCCTTGCCGGAGAGGAAGAAGTTCTGGCGGAAGTCGGCGGTACCCGGCTGATTGGGTTCAGGCCAGGCCTTCAGCATGTTCTGGGCGACGGGGTCGAGCCGGGAGGTGGGGATGATGTTGCCAGGGAAGGGCTGCCGTTGAAAGCGGCCTCCGGCGACGGCGGCCGTGGAGCGGGGATCATAGACCTGGTTGTTGGCGCTGAGCCGCAGCAGCGGCGAAAGGTCGCCGCGGCGCATTTCGGCGGTGGGCACGGTCGAGATCTGGCTGCCGACGTTGGGGTCCCCGAAGAGGTTCGCTTCGAAGGCGTAGAACCAGAAGGTGCGATTTTTGCCGGAGTAGAGTTTCGGGATGGAGAGCGGGGCTCCGGCGGAGGCGCCGAAGCGGTTGTCCTGATAGAGCGCGAGCTTTTGGCCGGCGCGGTTCTGGAAGATGGTGGGGGCGTCGAGCTTGGAGTGGCGCAGCCAGTGGTGGAACTCACCGTGGATCTCATTGGTGCCGGACTTGGTGGTGACGTTCACGTTCGAGCCGAGCGAGAAGCCGGCGGAGGCGTCGAAGGCTGACGTCTGCACCTTGAACTCGGCGATGGAGGTTTGCGGCGGCGAGAAGGCGACGCGCGGAGCGGTGCCGTCGGAGTAGACGTTCACGACGCCGTCGATGGTGAAGTCGTTGTTGTTGTTGCCGGTGCCGTTGGTGCCGAACTGGCTGGGGGCGGCGTTGAAGGGGGCCTTGCGGAGGCGAAGGTTGGTGCCGTTCACGGTGCCGGGGGCCAGGTGCACGAGGTCCATGGCGTTGCCGGCGAACAGGGGGAGTTCTTCAATGCGGCGCTGGTCGATGACCTGGCCGAGGGAGACATCGGCGGTGTTCAGAAGCGGGGTTTCCGCTTTCACTTCAACAGACTCAGTGACCTGACCAACTTTCAGTTCCAGATCGAGCGAAACGACTTCGGTGGTGCGGACCTGCACGCCGGGGCGGAGCAGCTTCGAGAAGCCCGCCGCTTCGGCTTCAATGCGATAGGAGCCGGGGTTCAGATAGGGTGCGCGATAGTCCCCTTCTTCGCTCGAAGTGGTGGTCGAGGTGAGGCCGGTCGCTTCGTTAATGACTTTGATGGCGACTTTAGGAATGGGACTGCCAGAGGCATCCGTAACGCGTCCGAGGATGGTACCTCGAGGATCTTGCGCGAGCAGAGCGAGAGCGAAACCCAGGTAGAGAGGAAGCTGTTTCAACAAAGTTAGATGAGTATATCGGAGTTCTTTCTGGTTTTGGGTGGCAGGTTGGCATACACTCAAATGCGGTTACTGTATGCCAGCAAAGCCCGCTCTTGACCCGAAGCATGAACATATGGCCTCGCAGCCGCCATTGCCGACCCGGCGCCTGCTGCGTGGCTTCGCCTTTGACCCGAGCCTGGCGACCAAGCTCGAAACGGCGCTCGTCTCGGAGATTCTCTACAAGATACCCTGGGAGCAGAATCTGCGGCCGGGGCCCGTGGGCGAGTATGTCGAGGTCGTCGATTATGATCCGCCCAGCCAATGCTTCTACGCCCCGGTAGATTTGAACGCGCCGCACGTTTTGGCGCAGAATGGCCTGCAACCTTCCGAAGGCAATCCTCAGTTTCATCAACAGATGACCTACGCGGTGGCGATGACCACCATCGACCGCTTCGAACGGGCCCTGGGCCGCAAAGCCTTTTGGGCGGACCGCCTGGAGATCGCGCCGGGCGAACGGCCGGAGAGCCGCTTCATTCCGCGGCTGCGCATCTATCCCCATGCGCTGCGCATGGCGAACGCTTACTACAGCCGCAACAAAGGCTCGCTACTGTTCGGCTACTTTCCGGCGACGGAGGATCGCTCCTCCGGGCAGTTCCCCGGCGGCATGGTCTTCACCTGCCTTTCCCATGACGTGATTGCGCACGAGACGACTCACGCCCTGCTCGACGGCTTCCACGAACATTTCATGGAGGCGACCAACCCCGATGTGCTGGCGTTCCATGAGGCATTCGCGGACGTGGTGGCGTTGTTTCAACACTTCACGTTTCCGGAGGTGCTGCGGCACCAGATCGCGCGGACGCGGGGCGATTTGCGGAGTGAGAATCTGTTGGCGCAGTTGGCCGCGCAGGTCGGCTTTGCGCGGGGGACCCACGGCGCCCTGCGCGACGCCATCGGCCGCTTCGACCGGGAGACGGGGAAGTGGGTGCGCCACACGCCGGATCCGATGGCGTATGACCATGTGAAGCAGGTGCATGCGCGCGGGGCGATTCTGGTGGCGGCGATCTTCGACGCGTTTCTTTCGATCTACCAGAACCGGTCGCGGGATCTGCTGCGGCTGGCGAGCGGCGGAACAGGGGTGCTCGCGCAAGGCGATCTGCATCCGGATCTGGTGAACCGGCTGGCGCAGGAGGCGGCCAAAGCGGCTGGGCACGTCTTGAACATGTGCATCCGGGCGCTCGATTACTGCCCGCCGGTGGACCTGACGTTTGGCGAGTATCTGCGGGCCTTGATCACGGCCGATATGGACCTGATGCAGGAGGACGAGCATCACTACCGGGTGGCGTTTATTGAGGCGTTCCGGCGGCGGGGAATCTACCCGCGGGATGTGCGCACGCTATCGGAAGACAGCTTGCGGTGGGCGCGGCCGGGAGAGGAGCAGGAGGGCGCGCCGGGCGAGTCTGAACGCATGCTGGCGCACTTCATCAAGAGCATTGGCTTGCGCGAGCAGGTGGACAAGCTGCGGTATCTGGCAACGCGCGAGCAGATTTGGGGAGAGACCCGGAAGATCCGCGCGGCGCTGCACCAGGCGATTCAGGGGCAGGTAGCGAAAGCCGAGTTGCTGCAGCGGCTGACGGGACTGGCGCTGGCGGAGTTTCAAGCGCCGCCGAACGTGAGTGTGAGGCGGGACGGGCATCCGGTGTTTACGGTGCAGGCGCTGCGCGAGGCGCGGCGGCTGGGCGAGGACGGGCGCATTCTGAATCAGGTATTCATCACGCTGCTGCAGAAGGAGCGGGTGGTGCATGAGGGTAACGAGCATGTGATCCGGTCGGGCAGCACGATCGTGCTCGATCTTGAAACGCAGAAGGTTTCCTATGTGATCGGCAAGGGGCTGAACGACCAGAAGCGCATCCTGCGGACCATCGCGTTCCGGGAGGGCGAGGACGGCGCGCACTCGCTGGCGGCGACGTATTTCGACGGAACGAACGAGCCGTTCGCGGCTCTGCATAACTCGGGGGCGTAGAGGACGATGGCGACGGCAAAGAAGACAAAGGCAGGGTTTCCGGCGGCGCCGGCGGTGGCGCCGGGGAGTCCGGCGAAGTACCGGGTGCGGGTGCGGATGTACCGGCACGGGTTGGGCGACTGTTTCCTGCTGACGTTCCCGCGCAAGGGCCAGGAGCCGCTGCAGATGCTGATCGACTGCGGCGTGCTGACGCGGGACAAAGCATTTATGACGGGCCTGGTGGAGCATATTCACAAGACGGTGGCGCCGAAGGGGGGCAAGGCGCGGCTGGACGTGGTAGCGGCGACGCACGAGCACAAGGACCACCTGTCCGGGTTCAATCAGGCGCGGGCCGTGTTCAACGCGAAGTTCGATTTCGGGGCGGTGTGGCTCGGTTGGACCGAGAACCTGACCAAACAGGAGATCGAGAAGATCAAGAAGGCGAAGAAGAAGGCGGCGGACACCTTGCGGGCCGCGCTCGCAATGCCGGGTTTGGGGCCGGAGTTGGAGGGCGTCGAAGACTTGCTTGCGTTTAGCAAGGATGACGATACGACGGGCAGCGGGAAGATATCCGAGGCGCTCGAGTATCTGAAGCTGCGCGGGACGGATGCGGGGGACCTGCGGTATCTCGAACCCGGGGAGGGCCCACTCGAGTTGGACGGGGTGGACGGGCTGCGGGTGTATGTCCTGGGGCCGCCGCTCGATCCGATTTTGCTCAAGGGCAGCGAGGTGACGGAGAAGATGAAACGGGATGGGGTGATCTATCACCTGGGGGCGACGGGCGACGCGGGTATGGACGGTTTAGCCGCGGCGGCGGGCGTGGGCGTGGTGGGAGACGGCGAGCGATTCTTTCCCTTCGCAGCGGAGCACCGGATTGGAAGGCAGAGCCCGTACTTCGGGAATCTGGCGGGCTTTCTGGCTCAAACCTATGACGACCCGAAGCAGAGTTGGCGGCGGATTGAGACCGACTGGATGAAGGCATTCGGGCAGTTAGCGCTGGACCTGGACAGCGACACGAACAATACGAGTCTGGTGCTGGCGTTTGAGTTTGTGAAGACGGGCGAGGTGCTGTTGTTCGTCGGGGACGCGCAGGTGGGGAACTGGCAATCGTGGGCCGATGTGGAGTTCAAAGTGCCGGGGCGAGAGAAGCCCTTGCCGGCTCATGACCTGCTGAACCGGACGGTGTTCTACAAAGTGGGGCACCACGGGAGCCACAATGCGACGCTCAAGAAGGGCGGACTCGAGTTGATGAACCGGCCGGGGCTGGTGGCGTTTATCCCACTGGACCAGGCGACGGCAAAGGTACAGGGAAAGCATGGATGGGATATGCCCGCGGGGCCGCTGTTCAAAGCCCTGAAGGAGAAGGCGGGGGAGCGGGTAGTGCTGTCCGATGCCCAGGAGGCGATTAGCACGGAGGCAACGGCAGCGGGAGTGAAGGCGACGGCGGCGTACGTGGACTACTTTCTCGTGTAACCGGAGATTCACGATCCGGCGATAGACTGTTGGCAGTATGCTCAACCGTCGACTGTTTTTGGCCCAATCCGGGACCCTGATCTCGTCCCTTTATTCGCTGCGGACGCCGCTGTTTGCGGCGCCGAAGTTTGCAAAGAACCCGTTCACGCTGGGCGTGGCGTCGGGAGATCCGACGGCTTCGGGCGTGGTGCTCTGGACACGCCTGGCGCCGGAGCCGTTTGCTGAGAATGGCGCGGGCGGGATGGAGAACGCGGCCGTCGAAGTGGAATGGCGGATTGCCGAAGATGAACGGCTGTCGAAGGGCGTGAAGAAGGGCAAGTCCGTCGCGACGCCGAATCTGGGCCATTCGGTGCACGTGGAAGTGGAAGGGCTGCGGCCGGACCGGTGGTATTGGTACCAGTTCAAGGCGGGCAAGTACACGAGCCCGGTGGGACGGACGCGGACGATGCCGGCGGCGGGCTCGATGGCGGCGAAGCTGAACTACACGTTCGCTTCCTGCCAGCACTGGGAGGCGGGCTTGTGGACCGCGTATGAGCACATGGCCAAGGAAGAGCTTGACCTGGTGGTGCACCTGGGCGACTACATCTACGAGGGGCCGGAGCGAAACAATGGCGTGCGGAAACATCAGGGTCCGGAGATCACGACGCTGAGCCACTACCGGAACCGCCACGCGCTGTACAAGAGCGACCCGGCGCTGCAGAAGGTACACCAGATGTTTCCCTGGGTGGTGACGTGGGACGACCACGAGTTGGACAACAACTACGCGGGCGATGTGCCGGAGGACAAGCAGACGCGGGCGGAGTTGCTGGAGCGGCGGGCGAACGCCTATCAGGCTTACTACGAGAACATGCCGCTGCGCGCGGCGGCGCTGCCGAAGGGTTCGGCGATGCTGCTTTACCGGACGGTGGACTTCGGCGATCTGGCGCGGTTCGCGGTGCTCGATACGCGGCAGTACCGGACGGATCAGCCTTGCGGCGACGGGAACAAGTCGGGCTGTCAGGAGGCCTTTGATCCGAACGCGACGATCCTGGGCGCGGCGCAGCGGGATTGGCTGTTCGGGACGCTGGACCAGTCCAAGGCGCGCTGGAACATTCTGGCGCAGCAGGTGCTGATGGCAAAGATCGATACGAAACCGGGCGAGGAGGAGGCGTACTCGATGGACCAGTGGAGCGGGTACGAAGCGGACCGGAAGAAGGTGCTCGATTTCCTGGCCCAGCGCAAGCCCGCGAACCCGATCGTAATCACGGGCGACATCCATTCGAACTGGGTGGCGGACCTGAAGATGGACTGGAAGAACGAGAAGTCGGCGACGGTGGGGACGGAGTTCGTGGGGACTTCGATCAGCAGCGGCGGCGACGGAGCGGACGAGCGGCCGACGACGCAAGCGCAGTATCGGGAGAACCCGCACTTGAAGTGGTTCAACGGACAGCGGGGTTACGTGCGGTGCACGGTGACGGCAACGGAGTACCGGGCCGATTACCGGGTTGTGCCCTTTGTACAAAAGCCCGGCGCACCCATTGCCACACGGACCAGTTGGACCGTGGAGAATGGGCGGCCGGGCGTGAAGAAGAGCTAGCTCCGGCTAGAACCGGAAGCGGAGGGCTACCTGCATCGTGCGGGGCCCTCCGATGGTGGAGGCGATGACGCCGGCGGTGCCCGGTCCACCAGCAGCTAAGGTGGAGGCGGGGTTGGTGAACGTCGCCTGGTTGAAGGCGTTGTAGGTCTCCCAGCGGAACTCAAGCTGGTAGGATTCGCGGATCTTCATGGTCTTGCCGAGCATGAAGTCGTACTGCACCTGCTTGGGTCCGCGAAGGGTGTTGCGGCCGACGTCGCCCCAGGCGTCGAGGGAGTTGGTGAAGACCGACGGATCGAAGAAGAGGCTTAGCCGATCCTGGATGCGTCCGGTGCGAACGGCATCGTCGTTCGTCCTGCCGGGGACGAAGCTGGGACGGACGCGGGCGGGTTGCGCCCAGCGGGCGTTGGTGGTGGCGTTGCCAAGCGCTGTGAAGGGGCTGCCGGACTGCAGCGTCATCAAGCCGCTCAGAGACCAGCCGCCGAGGAGCGTTTTGAAACGCTGCGGCGTGGGGAAGTCGATGACGTAGACGCCGGTGAAGCGGTGGGTGCGGTCGAAGTCCGAAAGGCCGCGATTGTTGGCGAGGTTGAAGCCATCGTGCTCGATGACGGCGCCGTCGGAGGAGACGTTATCGAGGGACTTGGACCAGGTGTAGGAGAAGTTGCCGGTGACCCATTTGCCAAGGCGGCGACGGAAATTGGCCTGCATGGAGTGATAGGTGGCCTGGCCCCAGTTGGAACGCTGGCGGAAGCCGCCCGCGCGATTGAGGCCGAGGAACTCCGGCTTGACGAAGAAGTCCGGAGAGATGAGCGCGCCGGTAGAGGTGAAGATGTTGTTGAAGCCGTTGACGGGGGTGACGCGCGGGTCGACGGGCTGGGCGAGGTTGAGACGGGCCATGAGACCGACGCCGCGGGAGCCGACGTAGCGGACATCGACGAGGCTGCCGGCCATGGGCTCGTACTGGACGTTCATTGTCCACTGTTGGACGTAGGGGGTGCGCAGGAAGGGATCGACGAAGGTGTTGTTCTTGGCGCTGAAGGGGCTGGTGGCCGGGAAGGCCGAGCCATCGAAGCGGCGCCAGGACGGGGCTCCGGCGGCATTGCGGGCAATGGTGACGTTAAAGGGGATCTGGAAGGGATTGACGTTCAGCTTGGGATAGGGGTCGGCCATGTCAACGGGGGCGGGGACGTTCTGATAGATGAAGAACGGCGCGGAGAGCTGGAGGTCCGTCTTGATGGCGCCGGAGGTCCGTTCGTAGAACATGCCATAGCCGGAGCGGAGAACGAGTTTGGGGCTGAGCTGCCAGGCCATGCCGATGCGGGGGGCGATGTTGTTCCAATCGGGCTTGATGGTGGAGGCCCAGGGGGCTTTGAAGACGCCGTTGAGATTGAAGGGGGTGCCGGGTTCGACGACGATGCCGAGCTTAAGCGGATCGAAATTGGGCTGGAAGAAGGCGGACTTGGGATCGACGTAGAAGCCGGCTTGCGGCAGGCCGAGAGCGGCGGCGGTGGAGGCGGTGTAGAAGTTACCGATGCGGCCCTGGGTGTCGCTGGGGTTGCCGTAGTAGTCGTAGCGGACACCGAGGTTGATCGTCAGGCCGGGGCGGATGCGCCAATCGTCCTGGAAGAACATGCTGAAGTCCTTCATCTTGAAGTGGCGGCGGGTATCGCCCTGGTCGAGGTCGGAGCCGCCGCCGGCGGCGCCGTGGCCGGTGAAGAAGAGGGCCCAGTTGTTGTAGTCGAGGTCTCCGTTGGTGCGGGCCATGTACTCACCGGCGATGGTGGGCCGGCGGAACTCGCCGCCGAACTGCATGGTGTGGCGGGCGCGGGTGTAGCTGACGGTTTCCGAGACGTTGATGACGCGCTGGCGATCGAAGAAGTCCCAGGCGTTGCCGATGCCGGCCGTGGAACGCTGGGTGTTGATATCGATGGTCGGCATGAGGGAGGCGAGGCCGCCGATGGAGGCTTCGAGGGGGTTGAAGATGCCGAGCGCGGAGTTGGAGATGTCGCGGTACTTCGAGATGCGGGTATTGAAGAGTTCGAAGAAGCCGCCGCGGAACTCGGAGACCCACTGGGTGCCGAAGGTCTTGGTGTGCTGGAGTCCGGCGGTGTAGGAAGGCGTGAGGCCGAAGGTGGGAGAGGGCGAGGAGTTCGCCCAGCCGAAGGCTTCTTCGACGTAGGAGGTGGAGCGGATGTAGTTCAGGCGGAGGCGATTGGCTTGCGAGAAGTTGTGCTCAATGGAGCCGGAGCCGGCCCAGGAGTTGAAGAAGGTGGGGAAGGACTGTTGGAGCAGGCCTTCGTCACCAAAGCTGGGGTTGCCGGCGAGGAGCGGCATGGACGGGCTGAAGCTGGGGAGGAGGAACCTGCCGTCGCGCTTCTGGTTGGTGACGTTCACGGCGACGGGGTGGATATCCTGCGCGGTGAGGGTGCGGAAGCGGATGTTGCCGGGGGTGGTGCTCGTGAAGAACTTCGCCTCGAGGCCGGGGATCTGTTCGGCGGGGAAGGCGCGAATGCCCGTGAGGAAGTTGTTGGCGAAGGCGGGGTTGCCGGCGGCGCCGGACTGGAGCCACTGGTTGGTGACGGCGGCGAGGGACTCGCGGGTGCGGGTGTCGCCGAGGCCGACCGGGACGCCGGTGGCGGCGATGGCGCGCTGGGCATAGCCGCTGAGGAAGTCGGTGCGCTGGACGGAGGCGAAGAAGAAGGTCTTGTCACGGATGATCCGGCCGCCAAAGGTGGCGCCGGTTTCGTTGCGGCGGAACTTGGGGCGGGGGGTGCCGGCGCGATTGAGGAAGAACTCGTTGGCGTTGAACTGCTCGTTCTGCAGGAAGTGGTAGCCGGAGCCGTGGTAGGAGTTGGTGCCGCTGCGGGTGATGAGGGAGATGTTGCCGCCACCGTTGCGGCCGGTGGAGGCGCTATAGAGGGCGGTCTGCATCTCGACCATTTCGAGAGCGTCGAGGGGGACGCTGATGCTGTTGCCGAGGCCGCCGTTGGCGTTCATCATGTTGGTGGCATCGAGGCCGTTGATGGCCATGGAGTTGTTGGTGGGGCGAGCGCCATTGACGGAGGGGTTCAAAGACTGGGTGCCGTCGTCGGCCTGACCGCCCGGGGCGGTGGCGAGGTTCATGCCGCGTCCGGTGCGATCCGGCAGGGGAGCGGCGACGCCCGATTCGGCCACCAGGAGATGGGTAATGTTGCGGGATGCCGTCGGCATGTTTTGGATCTGCTGAGCGGAGAGGGCGACGGACTGAGTGGCGCGGTTGGTTTGGAGGAGGTCGGCGCCTTCGATGATCTGCACCTGTTCGGTGAGGCCGCGGGTGCGAAGGGTGACTTTGAGTTGGGCGGGGGCGCGTTCCGTGAGGCGGACCGTGGCGGTGGAGTCTTCGAAGCCAGCGAACGCGGCGGTTAGCTGGTAGGCCGCGCAAGGGACGGCAGAAAACGTGGCGGCGCCATCCGGGGAGCTGGCGGCGGAGAGGACGCGGCTGGTGGTTTGGTCCCGGAGCCGGACGGAAGCGTTGGCGATGCGGCCGGCGGAGGCGTCTTCAACGACGACCGTCAGCGAGCATTGAGCGAACAAGGGAAGTGTGGAGAGGAACAAAAGACCGATGCGCTGCATAGCGGTCAAGGTACCGCCGCAGCCGTTACAGGGGTATCAATACTAGACTGCAATTCCTCGAATTACAGAGAATTCACGCAATTATCACGGCGATCGCCTGGATTTCAATCAGGGCCCCGTAGTGCAGCTCGGGAACGGGGACGACGGCGCGGGCGGGAGGCACGGGAACAGCGGCGAGGAAGGTTTGGTAGGCGGCGTTGACGGCGGGCCAATGTTCGATGCCGGCGACGTAGATGGTGACCTGGACGAGGTGGGTGAGGTCGGCGCCGGCGGCGTGGAGGACGTGCTGGAGGTTCGAGAGAACCTGGTTGGTCTGCTCGACGACGCCACCATCGACGAGGCGGCCGTGGAGATCGAGGGGGAGCTGGCCGGAGAGGAACAGCAGGTTGCCGGCGCGGACGGCTTGCGAGTAGAAGCCGCCCGGCGCCGGGGCCAACGGAGAGAAGACCGGGGTCTGCATGGGGGTCAGGCTTCGGCCATGACTTCGATTTCGACGAGGCAGCCGAAGGGGATGGCGGCGACGGCGACGGTGGTGCGGGCGGGCGGGTTGTCGCCGAAGCGGCCGCGGAAGGTCTCGTTCATGGGGCCGTAGTTATTGATGTCGGAGAGGTAGACGTTGCACTTGACGGCCTTCTCCATGGAGGAGCCGACGTGCTTGAGGTTGGCTTCGATGGAGTCGAGGACGTACTTGGTCTGTTCCTGGATGGTGCCGCCGTCGATCTTGCCGGTGCCGGAGACGAAGACGAAGCCGTTGCAGGTGACGGCCGGGGAGTAGAGCGGGGCCTTGCCGTCGGGGGGGCGGCCGTCTTTGAAATGGGACTTCTTGCCTTTGGGATTCTTGGGGGCCGCGGCGGCGGGTACAGCGAGGGCGGCGGCGGCGAGTAGGTTGCGTCGAGAGTTGGCCATGGGAATCCCTACAGACTATCAAGGCCGGCTTGAGCGAAGAGGGACTCCGATTTTGCCTTGAGGGACTTCGCGAGGGCGAAGGGGTCGGCCTGCTGGAACTGGGGCCAGAAGAGTTCGACGGTGATGGGCCCCGAGTAGCCGCGGGCGGCGAGTTTGCGAAGGATGGTAGCGAGCGGGGCGACGCCGTCGCCGGGTGCGACGCGGGATTGGAGATCGAGGAGTTCGCGGGGCATATCGGGCGTGTCGTTGAGGTGGGCGTGGAGGATTTCGCCGGGGCGGATCGAGTCCATATCTTCGAGGCGGCTGGGGCCAGACCAGAAGTGGTAGCAATCGAAGACGATGCCGAAGTTCGGGTGGGCGACTTCGCGATGGAGGCGGAGGGCCGTGGGGAGCGAGGCGAGGAAGGTGGAGTTGCGGACGAATTCGGCGCCGACTTTGAGGCGGAACTGGCGAGCGACTTCGGCGACGCGGCGGATGTTGTCGAGGCTTTTCGGGTAGTCTTCGCGGGTGAATTTCGCGGAGGTGACGCAGGGCGAATAGACGATGGGCGCGCCGAGGGCGGCGAACTGTTCGCAGCGCTGGCGGAAGGCTTCGAGGTTGGTTTCGAAGGCGGGGTTGGGCTCCCAGAGGTTCATGACGCCGGCGGCGCCGCATACGATGGTGAGGCCGTTGTCGGTGAGGACCCGCTTGGCGCTGGCGAGGGTTTCGGTTTTGAGGAACTCGTCGAGAAGCGGGGCGACGGGTTCGACGTGACGGATGCCGGCTTTGGCCCAGCCTTCGAGAGAGGCGCGGTAGCCGGCGGCGACGGAGGTGAATTGATGCAGGCCGAGGATCATGGTTCGGGGAGCAGCGAGCGCGAACGGCGTCTGGAGCATAGTTCGGCGGCGCAACATGAGCCTTACGATACGACGGTGGACAGGGAGAGAACAAGCCGGGACACGGATCAGGCCGCCCGTTTCGAATCCGGGTTCGGATACCGTTTTCGTAATTCGCGAGCGTCGTAATTCGGCGCGAATTTCTTCATAAGTTCCTCATCGTAAAGCAGATACACGACGCAATCGGGTAACGGGAAGTTCGGTTCCTTTTTGGCCCGGTCGGCGAGTTTCAGCATTTCTTCGACCACATACTGTGGGGGCTCCGGCTCGTTGAGTACAGCCGAATCCGCGGTGATATCGATCGGCTCCGGC
>JAIXQP010000007.1 GCA_027485675.1 Terriglobales bacterium
AGGTGCGGGGGCGGCGTGGGGAGTTGGACATGAGGGCGTGGCGCGGGTGCGCGATCGTCCTCTTAGCTTGCAGAAATCGGGGCTGAATCGCTAGACGGCCGAGACCGGACGCTTACGCTTCATCTACGGTTGGCTGCCTCCCGGCGTCGTTCCGCTTCTGCCAGACCACCCGCTCTAGCTGCCTCGAGGAAAGCGACCCGCCCGGCCGCAGTCATCTCATAACTTGTGCATTCACCTCGCTCAACCTGCTCGATCCCGAGCAGCACATTCCGCCGGAGCGATTCCCGTTCCTGTTCGGAGTCGCCCGAATTGCCTCGTGCCTCCTCCGCTTCCCGCGCCGCCAGTTCGGCCAGCGCTTCCTCCACTACATCCTCCGAGCTGGCATAGCCGCCTTCTTTGACGTGCCGCGCCACAAACTCCGCCCATTCCGCCGTCAAGTGAACCTGCTGCTCAGCCATAAGTCCCTCTGTCTGCTATCGGAACACCGCCCCCGCGAAAACACGCCGCGTGCCACTCCCTGCGAACCACCCCATCGAGTCAGACCACCGTCCCCGCCCCCCAAACAAAAAAAGCGCAGCCAGGTCGTCCAACCCGCTGCGCCCAAACCCCTCCGCCTCGTCGCCAAACCTCTCCCGGCCCCATCTCCGCGGCAGACCTCCCCGCCAGCGGCTGCTGTGCCCATACCCGCCACCCCGCCCCGATCCGGTCCCCTGCCGGGTCACCGCCGGCGCCGGCACTCTCTCCGCCCCCCTCTCAGAAAAAGCAGCCACCCGTTCCCCTCCCCTTCCCTCTGCGCTCGAGCAGAAAGGACCCAGCGCTGCCTCGCCAATCTTCCGCCGCCCGGCGCCGTTGCCCTTCGGCGAGTCCGCCAGTTCGCGCCGCCTCGAGCAATGCCCTTCGCCCCGCCGCCTCGAACGCATCCGTCGGGCCTTCGCCGCACGGAATCGGCCCCCCTCCCGCGCCATCCCTTCTGCCGCCGCTCTTCCCGCTCCGCGTCCGCGTATCCGTTCCCCTCTGCCTCGAACTCCCGCGCCGCCAACTCCGCCCGCGCCGCTTCCCCCCCATCCGCGGAGCTGGCCGAGCCGTTCTCTTTCCCCTGCCGCTCCACGAACTCGGCCCACTCCGCCGTCAAAGGAATCATGGGTTCGGCCATATGGCCCTCGCTGGGCTGGATCGGATCACTGCCACCCCCATGCCTGGGGGCGCCACGCTCGCTGCGGAACCGCGCGGAAACAGGGCCCCATTCCCCGGCCCGTCTCCAACAAAAAGCGCAGCCAGGCCGTCCCGCCCGCCGCGCCCGTGCCCATCCGGCCCCTTGCCCAAGCTCCCCCCCCTTCCTCCCCGGGTCCTCCCCTGGCAGGCAGCCGTTCCCCTTCCGTCATCACGCGGATCCCCCGCCAAGCGCAACGAGCCACTCCCCCGCCCCGGCTACCGCCCGGCGCCTCCTCCGCGGCACATCCCGCGTCCGGCCCGCTGCGGGCCAGCCCCGGAAATGCGAAAAGGGCGAAGTCGCCTTCGCCCCTCTCGTCCTTACCTAAATAATGCCCGCTTACGCTCCGGCCGCCATCTTCTTGCCGCCGCTCTCCCGGCCGTTCTCCCAGCCCTGGCTCTTTTCGAGCAGGGTCCCGCGCAGCGTATCGAGAAACGGTCCCATGGCGCTCTGGTGGACGGTAGAATCGAACGGGCGGCTCAGCCGCACCCAGTCGCCGTTCCGCAGCGGCAGTTCGGCGGTCCACTCCGCCCCGCTCACCTCGTCCCGCACCCGGGCCTCCCACGCCGTGCCGGCCACCTGCCAGGCCACCCGGTGGAAGCCCATCTCCCGCGCAGTCTCCGTCACAATCTCCCAGGCCTCCCAGGGGCTACCCGCCTTTTTCATGCTCTCTTGATAGCTCCGCAGCGCCAACTGCCCGAGCAGCAAACGCCGGAATCCCCCACCAATGAGTAAACGTCCTGCCATGTTGAGCTCCACATATCCCAGTCCTTGCACCCCGATCCAAGTCACGGCGCAGAAGAGCACCAAAACCAGACCGGCGTAGGAGTCTTGCGTTACGGAGCTGATAAGGCTCAAGATCGCGAACAGGAGAGCGAATCCATACAGGAGAAGCGCAGCCTGCCGAACGGAGAGGCCACGATCGAGCAACCGGTGGTGAATATGCCCCCGGTCCGCCCCAAAAATGCTCTGCCGTTTCAAGAAACGGCGCACGATCGCCAGGAAAACGTCCAAGAGCGGAATAGCCAAAGCCAGCAGCGGCGCCGTGACGCCGAGCAAAGTGGCCGACTTCTGACTCCAGATCAGGCCGAAGCACCCAAGCAGAAACCCGATGAGGAGACTGCCGCAATCCCCGAGAAAAATCGTGGCCGGGTTGAAGTTGTAGCGCAGAAACCCGAACAACGCGCCTGCTAAAGGCACCGTCGCCATCGCAAGTGGAATATTGCCCACCAAAAGGGCGCTGGTCAACATGGTTAGAGAAGCAAACAGACTAACGCCCGTGGCAAGTCCATCCATGCCGTCAATTAAGTTAATAGCATTAGTAATCACCACTAACCAAGCCAACGTCAACGGCAATTGCGCCCAACTTGGTAAAGAATATCCACCAAGACTTAACACAGTTACCCCCGCTGCATGCGCAGCCCCAGCAGCTGATAGCTGGCCAAGCAGTTTCTGCCAAGCCGACAAACCCCAAATGTCATCAAATAAACCAACAAGGAATATAATCACTACGGAAGGAGCGATTCTCGCGACGAGAACCAACTCCTGTTCCACTAGCCGACCGCCCTGCAACGGTAAGGCGAGCAAGGCCAAGAAGGATGCCGCGTAAGCCGCGAAAATCCCAACCCCGCCAAGCCTAGGGATGGGTAAGCGATGTAATTTCCGCGCTCCTACCTCCCCGTGGTCAGGAGCGTCCAACAAACGGCGTCGAATAGCGACGTCCCGAACAAAGGGCGTCGAAAGAATTGCGACGAGAAAGGCTACTAGAGCAAGTAACGCAAGAGAAATCATAAAGACACAAACCGGGGCTTCAACACTCGGCACCATCGCCGCACTCTAGTCTGCGGAAACAGACACTGACAGGACCGCAAGCATCTTCCGACTCAATACCAAGACACAAAAAGGATCGGCCACTGAAGCGATGAAAGACATCGGAAAGACTTGAGGTCGCTGCGCAAAACAGCCTATCAGCCCTGCCACTCGAATTACCCACGATGATTACCGTCAATCATGACAAGCTAGCCAACACTTAAAGAGAAGAAGTGGACACCAATGCTCTTCCACCGAGTTTTTCGTCCTAACACAACTCGGCCTCAGGCGCGGCCACGGGCCAAGAGAAGACGGAACTGTCCTTGCACTGACGATCCAATAGGTCAATGCACCCTTCGCGGCTGACTGCCGCACAATGAATGCCCAAGAGGGAATACCGAACTCACTTCTAAACCAACGCTACATTGCCCTACGATTCGATTCACGGCTCAGCATTTCGCAGCCTCGATTGGTTAGAACGCTAGAGTACAGCACAGAGATGTCGTCCACTAAACGCTCAATACCAAAGTTCTCCTCTACAAACTCTTTTGCTTGCACCACCATCCTACGTATTGAATCTCGGCCCTCAAGGGCAATGAGAATCGCTGCCGATACCGACTCACAATTGGAGTCTGCTATTATTCCCCTCTCGCACAGGCGGAAGCCTAGATACTCGACTTTAACGCCACCCAACAGGTCCATAACTCCACCGACTCCAGTCGAGACTACAGGAATTCCAAGCATCATCGCTTGAATAACGCAAACCGGAGTCCCTTCGTTAAGAGACGTCAGGACGAGGCAAGAGCATTCTCTCATATAAGGTACAACGTCATCCACCCATCCAGTCACGACTACTCGGTCTTGTCCTGCCGATTCGCGAACTGCTAAAAGTTTTTCAAACTCGGGACCGTCTCCGGCTAACAAGAACCCGCACTCACTGGTCACGCTTGTAGCCAACTTAGCTGTTTGACATAGCAAATCAACATTCTTAATGGGAACGGCCCGACCAAACCAACCAACCCACCGAAACTTCGATTGCCTCAGATAGTCGAGGCTCGGAAGCGGTCCGGCCAATGTCCCCGAAGGCTTAACACTAACTCCGAGGCGGATGATTCGAACCATCTGATCGGGGGCAATTCGAAAGCGTTGGCAAATGTCGTATTTTTGCGCCTCCGACAACACGATTATCTGATCGGTCCAGATTGCGAGGAACCTCTCAATAAGAGATATTGTCGCACTGGCAAAACCACCAAAATACTTTTCCAGTACATGGCCGTGAAAAGTGTGAACTATTCGAGGTACGCCAGTTATTACAGCAGCAATTCTTCCCAAGGCACCGGCTTTTGACGTATGAGTATGGACAAGGTCTGGCCGCAAACGCCTCAGCCACGCTACTAATTGGAAAAGGGCAATAAGATCTCTCCAAGACACCCTACGAGACATAGCACTCACTGTTACGATGTCGTCGGCGGGAGAGGCGATATACCGCATGTCAACATCACTCTCGTCACAGACCCCTATAGCCAGTTGCATCTTAAAGCCTTTGCTTGTTAAGCCCCGATGCAACGCGATCACATGCGGCGGCGGTCCGCCGCCGCCAAGTCGCGTCATTGCTTGCCCAACTATGACTGCCTTACCGCTCATGCGCCGCCGCGGTCTATTTGAGAATAGCCAAGATCTTAGCGTCATACTTAATGAGCCTTTCTAACGACAGCCAAGCACAAGTTCTTTACGCTTGCCGCCGAACGCTCCCAAGAATAGTCTGAATACATTATTCGCTTGAGCTCACGCGAAAGTGAAGCCCGTAAGTCGGGGCGGTCCAAAAGCCGACCTATAGCGTCAGAAAGCTCGGCTGGGCTGTCCGGACTCACGAGTAGTCCTCCAACACCATACCCAAGCTGCTCCGGAATTCCGCCGCAACATGAGGCTATCACCGGCACTTCCAGCGCAGCCGCAATGGCAATCACTCCCGATTGAGTGGCATCACGATAAGGCAGTACAATTACGTCGGCTCCGTTGAAAATGCCGCGAACTTCCGACTCATCGACCCACTCGTTCCGCAAGATTACGCCTTTATTAGCGGCGATTCGTGGCGCTAACGTGCCCAGACTGCCACTTCCAACAATATGTAGCTCAATCCCACTCCGCGACCGTTGAAGGTTCTCAAATGCCGCCAACACAGTTTCGATGCCTTTGTACGGCCGAATTCGGCCAAAGACAAGGAGACGCTGATTACGTTCCTCGTCTGGGCGCGCTGGTACAACAGGGTCTTGTGGACCTAAATCATCAAACGGCCCATGCGGGATTGACTCGACGAGTGTAATTCGCCGGAATGAAGCCTGAAATCGAGAAAGAAAGCACTTGGAGAGCACCACCACAGCTGTCGCTTTCCGGATGGATATCTGCTGATTCAGCCATTCTAAGATTGACTCGCCCCGGTGCAAAGCGGGATCATGAACCGTCACCACCGTCGGAGTGCGTCGTTCGATCCAACTGATAAGCCCGCCCCAAATAGTTATCATTGGAAAGTACAGTACATCGGGCTTTACAAGCCTTACCTCACGGGCAATTGCAAAGAGACCGCTCAGCGACGCAGTCCGCCAGATGAAGGAACCAAGGCTGTTGTATGTAGGGAAAATTCTTAAATCAACATTACTATCTTTCCATGCCCCAAGCAATTCATTATTGGCGGACACAAATGCTGTACATCTCACGCTCTCATTAAGATGGCGGGCCATCTCCAGTGCATACCGGTTACCGCCTCCGCGTCTACCAAGATAGATGAGCGCGATTGTCATTTGTTTCCTGACTTGGTCTTGTCCCCGAGGAGCGCTTGGTAGTGCTGTATGAGGGAATCAACAACCGCGTTCCATGTATAGTTCTGGTTGATGTGGTCACGCAACTCAGTTGTGCGCTTTCTAGCTAGCGCAGCCTGAACAGACGAACGAATAGAGGCTACGTCAAAAGGATCACAATAGTCTATTCGATCCCCAAAGTACTCTCGCACCTCTGGCGCGTCTCCAGAGACAACCCCGCAACCACACAGACCGGCCTCCAAGCTTACAAGTCCTGGAAACTCCCCCTCGCTAGGTAGTACATGCAGACGAGCGTGCCGATAGAGCCATACCAACTGTGCCTTTTTATAAACGGGACCAAGATAATGGACCCAGTTTTTCCCTGCAATCGTCTTCCGGAACAAGTCATAGGTCGCCTGATCATCCGGGTCCTGCGGCCCTGCAAACACTACGTGAAGACCCGTGCCTTCAAGCGCTTCAATCAAACGCACCTGGCCCTTTCTTCGACTTATTCGTCCCACCTGCAGGATAAATCCATCGGCAACGTTACCGATCGTCTCTGGCGGCTCTTCGGCGAGCTCTAAATACTCTTCATCCACCCCCAGTGGGAGAACCCGCATTCGGTCAAAGGACACACCGAAATTCTGATTTAGTTGGAGCGCCATAGCGTCGGAGCTGGGTAACAGTAGATGGGAATGCTGATAAACCTCAGCACGATACCGGAACACAGTCGGAACCGGCACAATGGAATCAAGAAGTCGCAAACCGATCCACGCTAGTCTCGATTTACTGCTAAAAATTATGGGCGAATTCACGACCATCATCCCCAGACGATTGGCCGTGGATGTTAGAGCTGCAAGCTCGTGAGTAGAGCCGAACACATGTAACAAATCGATATCCCGCTCTGGCTCAAACAGGTTCAGAAATTGGGCATCCACTCCCCGCCTCTGCAGCCGTCGAAGCACCTCCCTTAAATAGATCTCACCGCCACCATGAGACCAGAGCGTGGGTGCAAAGAACTGAAACAGACGAATCTTCATAGTGTGATTACTGATTGGTCCTTCCGAGGGCAAGATGATAGGCGGCGGCGAGCTGTAATGAGACCGAATGTGGTTCGAGTTTTGGGTACAGACCGCTTTGAAAACGGCCTTGGCTCATCGCCATTTGAACCGCACTCCTGATGCTGTCAATATCTTGAGGATTGCAATAATGTGCCGTGTCGCCGAGATAATCTCTTAATACGGCATTTTCTCCTCCAACTACCGGGCATCCCAGTTGAGCCGCTTCAAGAGAAATTAAGCCTGGGCTCTCATTGATCGAGGGAAGTGCGTGAGCACTCGCCGCAAGAATTGCTCCTTGTATCAAGTCGTCCTCAAGCGGGCCAAGGTAGTAGGTGTCCGGCCTCTCTGCGACTCCGGCTCGAAACGCGTCAAAATACGACAATTCATACTGGGCGGGATGACCACAAAATACGAGCGCCACCTTGAGAGCACGAACCGCTTCGAGAAGTCGCAATTGACCCTTCCTGTCGGAAATGCGCCCAACCATCAGTAAGAACTGGACCTGACCCAAAAACGGGTATCGATCTAAAAATCGATCTCTTGCCGTCAGATCTCGGGCGCTGGACACCACCAGCGGCACTTCGATCATTCTGGAGTCCACAACAGAAAACGCCTCTCGCAGATAGGCTCTTTCGCTCCCACTCATTACAGTAAGCAGCCGACTATGATCCATGAGCCGTTGTAACATCAGAGGCGAACTATCAAAGGGAAGAAGTGCGCTCAATTTCCTTGAAAGGCGCCGGGCCCAAGGGGGCTGCAACAGGGACACAATCGGGGAATAAACAAACGGTAGCGACCGCCTCGAACATTCCACCGCAATCCCCGCCAATTCATGAGTGAAACCGAAGGCATGAACAAGATCACAGTTTGGCATGTCATAGTAAGAAAAAGGCACCACCCGTCCACCTGCACCTTCCACCAAAGCCCGAACACTATCCATTTGACGCCGGTCGCCGGTTTGGGTCCATGAAGCTAAAGGCAGGCAGTGATGAAAACCAACTGTTAAATTCTTCATGAGTACGTTTTCGTATTCGGAGCCTTGTCTTTCGATGCCTGGCTAACGGTTTTTGACGATCACCTAAAGCGCTGTATCGATACTTAGGTACGTACCACCGATCATGGCTGCGGCCAGCGCAGCAACTACCACTGCAGTGGTCAACGGGTGACGGCGAAATGCATCTTGAACCGCCCATCCCTTTGGCGGCATATATACAACGGAGCTGACAACCAGCAAATATAAAAATTGAAACAGAGCACGCTTCCTCATTCCCATTCCAGACCCATGTGCATATGTGTAAATGAGAAAGAAGCCCAGCAGCGTTGCGAGAAGAACAACAGCGCCTTTGCGATAGTGAATCTTCGGCAAAACGAATAGAAGACTGGGGAGAGTGATCAACAAGTTTAGATACCAGCAAACCGTTCCCCACCAGAACATGGCTGCATGAAGATTTGTTGATTCCATGAAGTATAAAGATGGACGGAGTGGGCGAATGAGACCGGGACCAAAAGCGGCTTTCAGAGGATCAGCTAGCGATCTTGTTGCGCTGCTCCCGTACGCCTCAGCATTTGATTTCCTCGCCAGATCCTGTTCGACGTTGACATCGTACAAAAACTCGATCTGATCTGAGTAGAGGCCACTAAGTCCAAGCAGGGCTCCGAACGTGGTGATGGCAGCAACTCGCTGGTACATTCCTGCCTTCAGGACGACGGCCCTGTAGGCCAGTTCTAACGACACAGCGGCTCCCAAGACAAAAACTTGCCAGCCGGAAACAGCCACAAGGATCGCCGCTCCAGCACTTGCCCAGAAAGGATCATTCATACAAAACTTACGACGTCCTAGGGCAATTACAACGCCGAACAACGCCATCGTCAATGCAAGAAGAATGATCACATCTCTGACGAGTTGAGTCGCGAGCCCGTAAAAGATGCCATTAAGTACGAAGAAGCGGCAAAAGTATCGAACATTTCGCTCGCTAGAGCTGAGCCGCCACACGACGACCCCAGCGAGGATGAAAAGCATTCCCAGAACCCCAAAGTGACTGAACCTTGCAATTAGGGGACTTCCCATATTTAGGCTACTCGCAAGGAACCAATCGTAGGCCGGGTAGCTGGTGGGAGCCCCTGCACCAGAGAGGACGAACTGCGCCCCCGCGATGTAATATTGGGCATCGCCGGGGATGTCATCCTGTGCGAAGACCCATTCATTCTCCAAGGTATAGACGACGGACAGCGCAGCTCCGATCAGATAAAGCATCGTAGCGTACATCTTTAGAATAGACCGAACAGCGCTTGGGATCTGCCTATTGACCCAGTGGTGGAGCGCAACGTTCACAACAATGACGGCAAATAAGCCTAACACGATCTTCCTTCAAGGCGTTCGTGGTATAGTTTGGCTCTATTCACAACTAAGGGCTCTACCTTAAGCAATTGCAACTGAGGGACACACTGAATCCTGCCTGTGGTCGGACACAAATGCTCGTACGGTCGTTGGTTATTGAGCAAGTTCAGTCCCTGATAGCATAGTGAGCAGTCCTGCCCTCGACATCTCGTCGTGCTGGACACATTGAAAATTGGGCACCAGTACGTATTCGGCATGAGACTTTTCGCTATAGACGGTCGGTATTCCAGAATCCCGACACTCCGCGAGCCTGATCAGGGAACCAATGCCACGCTGGTTAGGAACTACCATCTCTGCGGTCCCTGCAAGCACTTGAGCTGGCTAGTCCTCATGGATCCTTCCCAACTTTTTGACACGAGACCGAATAGCGGATTCTGGAACCGCCTCAGCGGGTAGACCACCGGCGACGGAAATGCAAATTGGCGCATCAAGAACTAGTATCCACCAAGTCGCACTATGGGATTGATTAATTGAGTACGTTTTAGGGGCATACACAGTAAGCCAGGGTGGACATTCTTGTCTGCGCTGAACGCAATACAGATCTTACAGAAAGAGAATTAATGTTTGGAGTGTTTGGAGCGTTGGAGGCCTCGCGCAAGTGATACCTCAGAATGTTTGGTTGATTTAGGTAAGGCAGATCGCTGCCTCATGGTTGAGCGATATCAGCACGTCCGACAAGAGATATTTGACAAACTCTTATCACCTCTTCGATATCTTTCAATGTGCTCAGAACCGACAATCGCCGTTCAACTTCTCGCCTCTGCCGGCAATTGCCATTCTCGCTGTAGCCGAGTAAGCAGACCACGGCAATAAGCAAATTGTGGGCCTGAGTTGAGAAGCAAGTGGGGAATGGCCGCACCAAGGGCAAGGCCGCTAGGACCCATATGTTGTACAAAAACAATCTTCGCCGCGAAGGTAGCAATGGCCGTGATTGGGGTAACGATTGCCCCAAACTTTAGATTGTTGGTGCTTAACAAAAAGATCGCGCAAGGGTAGCCCATGGTTGTGACAACGGTAGCGATTGCGATGCACACGATTAGACCAATCGAAACGTGTACATTATCATTTGTCCACCATCTTAACGCTTGCTGGCCGAAGAGAATCAGGCATATGGATCCTGCCATTAAACCACCTATAGTACGTGCGTTGGAGGTCCAGAGCGCGGTTCTAATCCATTCTAGATCTCTCCTAGCATATGCCTCTCCATAAGCGCCCCAGAGTTGGGACGAAGCCATAAGAGCTAATTGACCCATAACATTGAAGAGCCTTACGACCACGGAGTAGTCTGCCACCTGGTCGACTCCCAGATGTCTTGCAATTATGATGTTGTCAGACTGGAGACTTAGGGTCCCTATTAGCTGAAGCCAAAACAGCGAAAGTCCTGTGCGCAATAGTGACTTGAGCTTATCAATGCGCACAAGAGCCACCCGGGGCATCAGCCACGGCTTTTGAAACCGAAACAGATATACTCCATTGGCAAAGCCAACTAGTGCAGGCACTCCACACAGACAGATCACTAGGGTAACAAGATCGCCTTGTAGCCGAATTGCGATGAGCTGAGCGCCCATAGAAGTCACGCTGGCGAGTGTTTGCCAGATTGCATTTTCAAACCCTTCCTGGAAGCCGACGTGCACTCTCGACACCAGAGTGAAGGGCAGCCAAAACGAGAACATTGTGACATACACCATGATTGCCGAGTTCGTTTCCGCCACTACTTGTGGACTCCGCACGCCGATAAACGCTGCGAGATCATTGCCGACAGCCAGGGCAAGGCCAGATATCAACAGAAGTATAGCCGCGATTCCAATTGCGCACAGTGCGCTCGAAACGCTCTCGGCGGCTCCGATTCTGTCCTCGTTTCCACTCGCCTTCGAAAGTTCGTTCACGAGTCCCTGCCCTACTCCAATGTCGGCGAACATCAACACTGCGTTAAAGGAGCTGATCGTAACCCATACACCGTAACGCTCGGGCCCAAGGTAAGCGATTGTTAGCGGGAGGATCAGCAGGTTTGTGGCAATCTGAACAAGCCGCGCGATAAGGACTGCCGCACTTGCTTTTCGCGCTCTTCGGTCCCGCTCAGATCGCAGATGTATTTTCGTAGACTCGTTTTGCGAGGGAATTTTAGTGGGCCTCCATAACTTTACAGGGAACTATCGATTTGTTGAGCCAAAGAACCGAGTAGCATCCAATGATTTTGGAAATTCAAGCCCAGAGCGAAATAGTTGATTCGCTCCCGGCGCTTGCAGTGGAAATTCACTGGGAGCCTAAACGCGGCCTACCGTGACAATATCCAGCCGCGCCTCCAATAAAGACGAGCTATCTATGCTTTTTGCCTACGCAGTCCCCGGAAGCGTACATATAGGTCAGTCCATTTAAGCTTAAGCAGAATTGCCTTCACCAGAGCTCCAGGATTCCTTATCAGAACCCGCGCAGGCACTGATAGATCGGCGATCGCAAGATCATATGCTTCGGAGTTCTCCAGCCGGAAGGTGCCAATCTTTGCTTTGAAGAGGAAATCCACGTAGCTTAGGATACACCCCACCTCAAGTTGTTTCTGGAGGCGAGGTTCTGCTTTCCTGAAGTATGGTAGGCGGGAAATCTTCCACAAGGCACCCCAAGTGTGGGGTTCGAGCCTTATAAAATCCCAATCTTCATCTGCGGAAGCTAACTGCCGTGACACAGCGCCCAATTTCGGCTTCACTTGGGCCGAAAACACGTAGTCGACGGCCGCAAAGAAGAACCAGTTTGATCCTTCAAGCTCAAGTCGATCTCCCCACGCAATGGTCGGCACCGGGCCCCTTTTTAAAACATATATCGAAATCTTCGGATAGCGCCGGAGCATCGCTACAATCTCTGTTCCTACAGAGGTCTCGTAATATTCCTCTTTATAGTTAAATTGTCGGTCCGGTGAGCCTGGGGGTTGGCTAAAAGAAAATAGCAGGCCGTCAGGGCGATTTTTCTTGAGAGTATTGATGACGGTTTGGAGCGCATCTTCGAGTGGAATATCATCATCGGAAAAGAACCAGACGTATTCGCTGCGCGCGGCTTCGTAGAGCTTTCTTACATTTCCGTCTTGACCTAGGTTAGTTGGCTGATTTATTACCTCCATGCCCTTGGTTTCGGCGAACACATTACTGAGCATTTCTGCTGTATCATCTCTGGAACAATCATTGCTCACTAGAAGGCGAACCTCTGATGGTTCTGACAACAACTCTCGTTGAGCAAGCAAGATCTTTAAAAGCCTGTGAAGTTTTGCGGACCGATTATAGGTCGGAATGAGTATGGTAAGAAAGGTGCTTTCAATTATATTCGTCATTTTCAAGTCGGCTCAGTTGAAGGTAACGCGTTGGCTGCTTGGAGGCACATTTTCCCAATCGCCGTGTTGCAGTTGGATCATGCCACAATCCATGTTGCGAGCTTCACCAAATCGTTTGGACGCACTATCCGGCTGCGCGGTGGCGAGGCCCATAGTGCGGTGCGCAGTCTGGTTATTTGCGGTCGTGGGCAGAAAACCGATTAACTGGGGGTTCGGTCGGTGCTTACGCTGCATAGTCGGCACGGCTATGCATGCAGCAGGCATAAGCTCCCGTAGGCTGGTCCCCCGTCTAAAATCGCTCGATCACCCGCAGGATTGGTCAGGCATATGCTGACGAGTGGCAGTTTCAACACAGAGTTGGTTCCTTTGCAGTGCCACCTCGCCGGATAAGCTTTGCGCGTTCAACAGAAGTCTCTTGCAAAACCCTCCGCTGCCTGTGGAAATCCCCGAGCCACCGGCCGCGCGCTGGCGCCCTTCCGGTTGATCAGGGGGCTCGAATGGTTGGAGAACCCCCTGAAAAGCGTTAGAGCTTCAAGGCCAATCAAAACTCAAAGGCTCGACAAAAGTCTTCCCAACCAACCTCGTGCAGAATACCGGATTCACTCGTCTGTCGCAATTCGCCCACGTCCTCCAGTCGGAACTCGTTCCCGTCTCGAACCCGTACTCGGCCCCCTCAACCTCCAACTCGCCCTCTTCCTCGCCGCCGCCGCTCTCATCCCATTTAACCGTCTCCTCACCGCCAAAGCCAGCACCGGCCGCCTCCCAAGTCCCGCCTCGCCCTCGCCCATGCCTTCCCGGCCAAAAGCATCTTCAACTGCCCGCACACCCGCCAGCTCATCGCCGAATTGCACAGCAACGAACCCCTCCGCCGGTTCTGCTGTTACCCCTCCCGCAGGCACATCCCGCACGAGTCCTGCTTTTCACGTGCCTTCGCCGAATTCGCTCATTCCGAACTTGCCCAACACGCTAATAAAGCCCTTGTTAGCGACACCCAGGAGGGCCGCCTGATCTGCCACATCGCCCGCGATTCCACCGCCATCGAAGCCCGTGAACGCTTCCCCGATCCGGCGCCACCCACGCCGTCGAAGAGATCCCGCGGCCGCCGTAGAGCCTTCCGGCCCCTCTCGTTTGCGCAACGTCTGGCGCAGACAGGCACGCGTTTGGAGAAGCAGTTAGCCAGTAAGGACTCCGCTCACGCGATGTTGGCCGAGATCCCGAACACCTGCAGCATCGGAGCCAAGAAGAATAGTAACGGACACGAGATCTGTTGGCACGGCTACAAGCTGCGTCCCGATGTGGCCGTTGGCGAGATCCCCATCACGGCGGTCCTGACCGGAGTTAGCGTTAACGACTCCCACGTTGCCATTCCGCTCATGAAACTCACCTCGGAGCGGACGACTTACCTGTGTGAACTGATGGATTCGGCCTACGATGCGGCGTCGATCCGGACGATCAACCACTGGCTTGGCCACGTGCCGATTATCGATCCCAAGACCCCGCCCAAACCCAAGACGCAACTGCCGTGCCGGATGAAACTGATTCCGGTGTTGGATCCGCCGGAGGTGATGCGTTTCCGGGAGCGAACCATGGTGGCGCGAGTCAGTGGGCGGTTGAAGGATGAGTTTGGCGGACGGTTTGTGCGGATGCGGGGCGTGGCCAACGTAGTGACTCAATTGATGTTCGGAGTGCTGGCCTTGACGGTCGATCAGCTCCTGCGGCTATCCCGCTAAGTTGTTGAAAACAGGTTCTACCGAAAAAACAAAAAAGTCCAAAAGTGAATAGAATCAACGGAAAGATCTAACCTTTTTTCATGAAAACGGGGCCGGATTCCACCTGGACTTCCCGTGTCGTTCGATCAAGCGCCTGAACTGAGGCAATCTGCCTTTCCAGCCCCGCCTATCACACCTGTCAAGAGGTTCTCAACGGAGTTTTGCAAGTCCTTCACAGGCGTTTGCGTTTTTTATCTCCTTGCCTGTCTTACGCTTCGGTAGATGCTGTCAGTTGACGAGCGCAGTGGGATGGAACCATCGAGTCAGGAGACGGTATGCTTTCACCAGAAGAAAGGGCCATCAAGAATCGCGCCAATGCGCAAAAAAGCACAGGGCCGAAAACGGCGGCCGGGAAGGAACGAAGCGCGAAGAACGCCGTAAAGCACGGGCTGCGGGCGGACTTCCTCAAGAATTTTGTGCCGCCCCATTCAGCGGTGCTGTGCAACCAGGATCGGCAGCGCTTCTTTCGGCTGCACGAGCGGTTGATCCAAAAATACCAGCCGCGGGATCAGGCCGAAGCCATCGTCGTGCGCAAGATCGTGGACGCCGAATGGCGGGCCGTCACCTTTGCCGAACTGTTTTCCGCCTTCTGGAACCGGGAAATCATGGAAAAGTTCGAAGGCAACCAACATCCTAATCCGGAAATCGCCGAGGTCCTCGGAAACGTCCGGATCTATGAGAACCAGGCCAATCAGCCGGCCATCGAGATCATGCACGAACGTATCCAAAAATCGCTGGATCGCATCATTGCCGCCAATGAAAAGCGGCTCGTCCTGATGCGCAAGCATTTTCCGTCCGCGTCCACGGTCATCGAACGGCGCGAGTTCGATCGCGAACGGCGCGAATTCTATCGGTCCCGTCCGGATCTGGAAGAAACGTCGCCGGAATCTCCCGAAGCAACCGAGGCCGCGCCGGAGGCAATCCGCCCGGTCCCGTCGCCGCAACCGTCCGGGACGGAGAAGCCGCCGGCGCCGGCCCACTCGGGGAAGGCTGCCGGGGTCCCGGCGAAGGCCAAGCGGGGCCCACGCACCACGAACGAAGCCAATTTTTCGGGACCACCGCCGGAAGACGAAATCTTCCAACTCGTTGAACAATAAGGAACAACTACCCACGGGAGCCGGTGGAGGCGGCTCAAAACCATGCGAAAAAAACAAACCAAGCCAAATACCGCGCTGCTGCAACGGGCCTATTGGGGCGAAAGCCATCCGGCCGCTCACCAGCCGGGCGAAGGCCATCGCGTGTTCCCGCCGTCGGCCCACCCAGGGGGGCACGGGCCGCCCGGCGGCGGGGGCCATCCGGCGGTTGCCGCGCCGCCGCTGGAGGTGCCGCTGTGCTCTCGCTGGGCCGCCGAGGCGTTCGGCTTCCTGGCCGACGAAGTCCAGCGCGCCGTGCTCGATGGGCAGCACCTGCGGCTCATTCTCCTCACCTCTCGGCAGTGGGGCAAGTCGGTCGTCGCCGCCCTGCGCGCCATCTGGCAGGCTATCTTTTTCCCGCGGTCGCTCATCGTCGTCGCCGGGCCCGTCGAGGATCAGGCCTGCGAACTGAACCTCAAAATCTACCACTTTCTCGAACAGCTCGGCTGCAAAGTCCATGGCGGCGGCCGCGGCAAGCTCGCCGCGTACTTCCCCAATGGCTCCCGCATCGTCGGCCTCTCCGAAGTGCCGGACCATGTCCGGGGCTATTCGGCGCCGGCGCTTATCCTGGTCGATGAAGCCAGCTTCTTCAAAGGCGACGAAATCCTCGCCTCGCTCATGCCCATGTTGGCCACCCGGCCGGATGGGGCCATCTGGCTCATGTCCACCCCCAAACAGCAGACCGGCTTCTTCTACAATCTCTGGCACCAGGACGGCGGTCCCTGGCATCGCATCCGGGTCACCGCCTCCGAAATTCCAGATCGTATCTCGCCCGCCTTTCTCGCCGAAGAGCAGCGGCGCGATCCGCTCATGTACCGGCGTGAATACTGCTGCGAATTCCTCGCGGACGATGCGGCGCTGTTCAGCCGGGAGGCGCTTACGGCCCTCCTCAGTGACGAAGTGGAACCCCTATGATGAACCTTCTGCGCAATCCGCGGGCGTCGCAACTGACGCCCCAGTTGTTCCTCGGGCTCGATCTCGGCAAGGAACGCGACCATACCGTCCTGGCCCTCTGTGAACGCCGGTGGCAATTGGGCCAGTGGTCCGCCGCGCACCACGATCATGCCCGGCGGCCGGTCCTCGTCCTGCGGGATCTCGTCCGGTTGCCGCTCAGCACGCCGTATACTCAGGTGCCGCAGGCCGTCAAGAACCTCTTCACGCGGCACGAAGCCGTCTCGCCGTATTCTGTCTCGGTCAAAACCGACCGGGATCTCGTCGTCGATGCCGGCGGCGTCGGCGGCGGCGTCCTCGATATCATTCGCGAAGCCCAGCACAGTCGGTACCTGCCGGGGCTGCGTCTCATTCCGGTCTTCACTTCCGGAGGCCACGAACCGGGGATGACCGGCAGCGGCTGCTATACGGTCCCCAAGCGAGACCTGTTCACGGCCGTCCGGGCCGCCGTCGAAGCCCGCTCGCTGGTCGTACCCCGGCGTTTAGAGCTAGCGGAAGAGCTTTTTAGGGAACTAGTAGGCTTTAGGGAGAACGGGCGCAGCACCGCGCGCCACGACGACTTGGCAATGGCCGTGTGCCTGGCGGTCTGGTGGGCCGCCCGCCACGAAAAGGACCTCCTGGTAGCCCCCTCGCCGGCCTTCGCCGGAAAGACTCGCCTCGCCTGACAACTGAGGAGTAGCAGGAATGCGACAAGTGCTGCTGCCACCACGCCGGTTATCGGCGGCCCGCACCCCGGAGCTTGCCGTACTCGATAGCTGCCCGTATGTGCTCTTCGCTCAGGTAGCCGTAACTAGCCAGGATCTCCTCGGCCGTCTCTCCGGCGCCCAACTTCTCCAACACTAATTCCACTGGGATTCGCGTGCCCCGCAGACAGGGCTTGCCTCCCAAAACCTCGGGTCTTCTGACGATCCAGGAGCTGTCGGTCATCGCGAACCTCGCCTCGTCCGGCCCAACGGCAGCTAAGCCGCCGTGCTGGCCAACGCCTGCCGAACGGCCAGGGGTACTGCCAGCCGTCGGAATCGGGCCGCCGGGTAAAGATAATCCTCGCCGGATTCATCCACTACCCGCAAAAATCCTTCCTTCTCGGACTTTTCGTCCGGAAGAATCTCGTAAAGCTTCCGCACTTCTAAAGAAGCCGGATAGCCCTCGTTATCGACACACACGGCAAACTGAGAGGTAACGCCTTTCCGCATACGAATCACTAGTCGATAAAGTACTTCACTTTGAACTCGCGCCGCCCAATCCCGGTAGCTTCGTACCAGTGTACTTCTGCCACTCTGATCGCGCCACTCGCCCATCGGACGTTCGCAATTCCTTTCCGCTTTCGCCAGCGGCCCGGTCCGTAAACTTTGCGCAGTCGGGCAAGATCTCGAATCTGACTTCCTATCGCAAAGGTTTCGACATTTCGGATTGGCCCAACGATCTCGAAAGGGGACACCCCCTCAGCTTACCCTGTACGTTTCCTTCACCCCTTCTCCCCGTTCCGCTCCGTCCCCCCGTAGTATCCCTTGTAGCTCTTGTAGTATCCGCCCGCGTACCCGTAGTACCCGCCCGGGCTCGCCTTCGGGTTCCAGTCGTTCAAAATGGTCCCCATAATCTTCGTCCCGTCCTGCTGCAACTGGTTCCGCATCGCCTTCGCCGCGTCCCGCGTCGTCTTCCCCGCCCGCAGCACCAGAATCACCCCGCCGGCCATCCGGCCCAAGATGCGCGCATCCGGAATCTGCAGCATCGGCGGCGTGTCAATCAGAATCACGTCGTACTCCTCCCGCAGCAGCTCCAGCAGTTGCGCCATGCCGCTCCCGTAAAGCAGGTTCGTCGCCGAAGCCACCCCCGGCCCCGCCGGCAGCACCCACACCCCGGGCACCTGGCTCTCCTGAATCACTTCCCGGACGGCCCCGGCCAGGTCCCGCTCCGCCCCCGCCTGCGGAACAAAGGCCAGCGGATCCAGCAGCAGCGTCGTCAACCCCTTCTCGTTCGGCACCCCGAATATCCCGTGCTGCCGCGGCTTCCGCGTGTCCGCGTCAATCAGCAGCACGCGCTGGTTAATCTCCGCCAGCGCCGTCGCCATGTTGCTCACCACGGTGCTCTTCCCCTCGCCCGGCCCCGCCGAAGTGAAGACCAGCGCCTTCGGCCGCTCCGTGCCGCCGAAGGCCGCGTTGTTCTGCCCGGCGAACAGAATACTCGTCAACGCCGCCCGGAAACTCTCCGCCATCATGCTCGGCTTCTTCTGGTGCACCACCAGCTCCACACGCTCCGCCAGCTCCTCCGCCGCCGCCCCGCCGCTCAGCAGCCGTTCGTTGTGGATCGCCGCCTTCACCTTCTTGCCCGCCTTCCCTGTGCCCATCACCTTATCGCTGGGGATCACCCCCAGCTCCGGCAGGTTCAGATAGAACTGCGCATCCCCTGGGTCCCGCAGCGTCTTGTTCGCCTTGTCCGTGGTCACTACAAATCCCACTCCGGCAAACACGCCCGCCAGCAGCCCCAGCGCCGCGTTCAGCGGCAGCACCGGTCGCGAAGGCCGCTTCGCCGGCTTCGCCGGGTCCACAATGCGCACGTTGCTCGCGCGGATCGCCCCCGCAATGCTCGCCTCTTTCACCTTCGCCAGCATCGCCTCGTAAAGCGCCCGGTTGCTGTCCACCTCGCGCTTGTAGATGCCGTACTGAATGCCCTTCTCGCCCTCGTCCCGCACCAGCGTCGTCTGCTGCGTGTAGTCCGCCGCCAGCAGCTTCTCCCGCCGCGCCGCCTCGTCGAACTCGTTCTTGATGCGTTTCAGGATGGCCGCCCGCTCCCGCTGGTAAGCGGCCTCAATCGTCGCCAACTGCGGCTCCAGCTTCTGCACCTTCGGGTAGCTGGTAGTGTAGGTCGCCTTCAGCTCCGCCAACTGGCGCCGCAGGTCGGTGAGCTTAGAAGAATACTCGCGCAGCGTGGAGTCATTCAACACGTCCGGCAGCGTCTCCGGGCTCGCCGTCTCCGCCATCTCCCAGCGGCTCTGCTTGCTAATCCGCTCCGCCGTCGCCGCCGAAAGCCCCGTCTGGAGCTGCTTCAGCTTCTCTTCGCTCACGCTCGCCTTCTCTTGGGTAAAGAGCAGTCCACTCTGCCGCGCGTACGCCTGCAGTTGCTCCTCGCTCTTCTCGAGCTTCACCTTCATCTCGTCCAGTTGGCGCGCCAGCCACTCGCCGGTCTTCTGCGTCTGCTGCCAGCGCGCCTCCATGTTCTGCTCAATGAACTCGGTCGTCAGCGTGTTCGCGTAGTCGCTCGCCAGTTGCCGGTCCGTGCTTTCGACGAGCACCTCCACGATGCGGGTCTGCCCGCTCGCCCGCACCTTCAGGTTGCTCTTGGCCATCGCCAGCGCCTGCGCGTGGCTATCCTTGCTATCCTCTTCTGGCAGGTTCAGGGCCCGCCGCCACGCGCTCACGCGGTTGCCGTCCTCCTCCATCTGCCCGGGCGTCACCACCTTCAGCTTGTTCGTCACTCGTTCAAGCAGACTGTCGCTCTGCAAAATCTTGATCTGCGTCTGGATGTCCATCATGGCGTTAAAGCCGCCATTGTTCCCGAATTGCTGCACCTCTTTCATGCCCAGGAAGTCCGTGTTCACGTCCTGTACCTCCAGCAACGCCTTCGCTTGAAACACCGGCGTCATCGGCAGCGTAATCAGGATCGCCAGCAACAGCCCCAGCACGCTGATCAGGATCACGGTCCCCTTCCGTCGCTGCAGCACGCGCCAATATTCAATCAGTCCGGGCCCGTCGTCCTCGTCCTGCGCCGGCTCCTGGCCAATCGGTCCGTACCCGGGCGGCACCACGTAACCCCGATACTGCACCCCGGGCTGCAGGTCCACAATCTGCGGCAATGTCTTCTGCTGTGGCTGTTCCATCGCTTAGCGCCTAAAAATCAATAGCCCCGTCGTCAGCGCAATCGCCGCCTCGCCGGTCCGTGCCAGTATCTTCTTGCCCGTGCTCGCCGGCACGAACAAGATGTCTTCGCTCTGCATCGGCACGTCCGGTGCCTTGCCCTTTAAGATCGCATTCAGGTTCACCGGGATCTCCTCCCGGTCGCTGTTCCCCGTCTTCCGCAGAATCTTGCACTCCTTGTCCGCCGGCTGCGGACCAAACCCCTCCGCCATGCTCAGCGCCTGCAGTACGGTCACCTTCTCCCGGTCCGCCAGCGTAAACCCGCCCGACTTTTGCACCGTCCCCACCACATAAACCAGCTCCGCCTTCGGCACCGTAATCACGTCGAACGGCTGAATCAGCAGATTCTCCTCCGGGTGCTCGGCGTTCATGATGCCTTTCACGTTCACCTCCGCCACGGAGTATTCGCCCGTCGTGTCCATCTTCGCCGACTTCAGCGGAATCGCCCCGAACTCCTTCTTGCGGACGATCTTGATCGTGTAGCCCGCCTCCGGCTTCAGCCCCCCGGCCATCGAGATCACCTCGAAGAGGCTCTTCCGCCCCTGCAGTTGGTGCACGCCCGGAGAAGTCACCTGGCCCAGAATCGAAATCGGCTGGCTGCGGTACTCCGTCACCATCACGGTCACCTGCGGCTCCTTCACGAACTCCCGCAGCTTCCCCACCAGCTCCGCCTCAAAGGCCTCAATCGTCCGGCCGCCCGCCTTCATCCGGCCCACCAGCGGCAGGTTCACGAACCCCCGCAGGTCAATCCGGTACGGCTTGTCGGTCGCCGTCGATGACGCCCCAAACTCCTCCAGGTCCAGCACCCGGATCACAATCTGGTCGTCCGGTCCCAGCGTGTAAGCCGCCGGCCCCGTCTCCTGCCCCGCTGCGCCGCAGACTACGGCCAGCAGCAGCGCCGCGAACTTCACGCCTGCACCATCCGCGAAAGGCGCGCCACCTCTTCCCGCAGCGCCACCAGCCGTATGTCGAGCTCCTGCACCTTGCCCTCAATACTGGTTGCCGGGCTCATCAGCCCGAACATCGCGTCCCGCGCCAGGTCGCTCACGCTCCGCGCCCCCCGCGTCTCGCACAACCGTTTCAACTGGTTGTACTCCTCGTCCAGCAGGCGAATGCTCACAATCTTCGTCCGGCGCTTAATCATCGGCATGGTTCTATCCAACTCCTGTCCACTTCCACTGCCACCGCTCGCTGCAGCGTCTCAATGTTCACGACAACGCGATCCCGCCCCTCGGCGGATTGCAAAATTCCTTCAAGTCCCGCCCAAGCCCCCGTCCGCAGCCGCACCCGCTCCCCTTCGCGCAAATACGGCCAGGGCATCGCCGCCCCACTCGCCACCAGCCGCCGCATCGCCCGCATCTCGTGCTCTTCCACCGCCCCCACAATCTGCAGCACCCCCGGCGTCGAAATCACCGGCAGCGTTCGGCTCTCCACCATCTGGCAAAAGACGTATCCGCTAAACAGCGGCTCCTCCGTCACCTTCACCCGGTCGCTCCATCGCCTCTTCGCCTCGTACGTGGGCAAGAAACACTCGATCCCCCGCACCTCAAAATTCGCCGCGCAGCTCTTCTCGCCCCGGCTTTTCACCCGCACTGCATACCAATCCTGCGAAATCATGACAGGCTTCGCCCCTTCCAGTCCCATCACTGCGGTGGGACGGGTAAAGTGTTGTACTTTAGTTCTAGCCGTGCTGTATGCCAAGTGTCAATCAAAAACCTGAATCGACACCATAAATTAACCTGAATCGACACCATAAATTCGTACTATTCCATTTCCATGAAACGCTTAGTCGGTCTTCTTCTCTCTACCCTATCCGTAGCAGCCGCGGCCGCTATCTTGTTCATTGTCGGACCGGATAAACCGGCCGATCTCACCACCGACCCACTCAATCCGTTTCACTGGGCCGACGCCGCCGAAGCCGAAGGTTCCGAAGAAAAATTTCTCGCCGCCGCCGAAAAAGGCCCCAACGTCCCCGCCATCCTCATCCGCGTCGCTAACTTTTACGTCGCCCGCGGCGAGTTCAGCAAGGCCCTGCCTTACCTACAGCGGATTCTGTCGCTGACGCAGGCCTACAACGGAATAATTTTTAACTACTACCTGCGCGCCGATCTCCCCCTCGCCACCCTCATTCCCTCGGATTCCAAGCAATCTGCGGCTTTTTTGTACCATTTGATGGCCCGCCGCCACCCCGAAGCCAGCGCCGTCTGGCAGCAGCTCGAAAAACAGAAAAATCTGGATCCCGATCTCACCCAAGCCTGGATCAACCACCAATTCGAGTTACACCAGTACCACCAGGCCTATGCCGTGTGGAAAAAATTCCAGCCCTTCAAAAAACCCACCCTCCTCGACTGGCGCTTCACCAAACACGACCACGTGGAGGTTACCGAAAGTCCTCTAACGTTACGTTTCGATGGCACCTTCAACTCCGACTTTCGTCATGTCACGCGAAACTACGTTTTAAATCCGGGGCGTTATCGCCTGAATGTCGATTGGGAATCCGCGCGCATCACCACCAACGAAGGACCCTTCGTCCAGGTGTTAGACCAGGCCTTGTCCCCGCTTTTAGGAACGAACGCGCGTAAGACAGACCACCTGGACTTCGTGGTATCCCCCCAAAACCCCGTCGCCCCCGTAACAATAATTCGCCGCCCTTCGCAGAAATTCGACAACAAAATCCAAGGCACCCTCACCATCCACAAAATCGAGATCACCCCCCCTCTAAAAACCTGCCGTATACTGATCCCAGGAGGTCCCGCATGCAGCCCATCACCTTATCTCCATCACGCCAGGCAGAGGTGGAACGATTCGCCGAAGAGAACGGCCAGACCCCCGCCGAAGTCGTCGAAAACGCCCTGGCCGCGTACATCGGCGGCGAAGTCGACGAATACGACGACGACCTGGAAGACTCCCTCGCTGCTATCGACGAAGCCATAGCGGAAGTCGAAGCAGGCGAGACTATATCTCTCGAGGACTTCAAGCGCGAGATCCGCCGCGACTATGGCCTTTGACGTTCAGATCTCTCCGGCGGCAAGCCGAGACATCCGCCGATATCTGAATCGCTTCGAAGAATGGGCCCCATTGGCCATTGAAGAATGGCACTCTCGCCTGATCCAGGCGATTGAGACTTTATCCGACATGCCGCGTCGATGTACGGCCGCACCGGAGTCACGCCGTCACCGCTCCGAGATTGGCCAGCTACTATGGCGAATCTGCCGGGTCGCCCACCTAGCTCACCCAAAATCAGTGAATCTGCACGAACTCTGCGGCCGCCATCTTCTTCAGCTGCCCGCAAGCCGCGTAAATATCCCGCCCGCGCGGCTTCCGCACGAAGCACGGGAGCTTTTCCATCACAGTGGAGTGGAACAAAGCCACTTTTTCATCACTCGGCGTCGCGTACGGAATCCCCGGCCCCGGATTCAAGGCAATTAGATTCACTTTTGCCCGAATATTCGCGAGCAATTTCGTCACGCGTTTCGCATCCGCCACCGAATCATTGACGCCGCCCAGCAACACGTATTCAAACGTGATGTGCTCCCGCGGTTTCAGCGGAAAAGCCCGGCAAACCTCTAATAAATCAGCCAGATGGTACTTCCGCGTGATCGGCATGATCTCCCGCCGCTGCTCTTCCGTCGAAGCGTTTAAAGAGATCGCCAATTTCGGTCGAATATTTTCCTTGCCTAATTCTTCAATCTTGGGTATGATCCCACTAGTCGAAATTGTCATCCGGCGAGGCGAAAAACCAACGCCTTTATCGTCACAAATTATTTTTGTGGCCTTGATAACATTTTTCAAATTTAAAAGCGGTTCGCCCATTCCCATCATTACAATATTTACATGTTGGGAACGGGGATCCAGCCCGTGCTTACTACAGACGTAGAGGACCTGGCCGACGATCTCGCCGGCGCTGAGGTTCCGTTCGAGGCCCATCTTGGCGGTCAGGCAGAACTGGCAGTCCACCGGACAGCCCACTTGGGAGGAGATACAGAGGGTATCGCGTCGGTCGTCGGGCATGAGGACGGTTTCGACGGTCTTGCCATCTGATGGCAAGGAAAGGAGATACCGAGTCGTCCCGTCTGATGAGGTATAGGTCTCAGCGGCGCTGAGTGTCCCCACCGAGAGCCCGGCGCGCATTCCGATGGGGAGCGAAGTGACCCCATCGAGGGACTCGACGCGTTGCCGGTACAGGGCGTCGTAGAGTTGTTTAGCCCGGAAGACTGGGGCATCCCCCAGCGCCCCTTGCAGTTCCGTCAAATCCATTCCGAGCAACATCGTAATCCCAGTTTACCAATCCCACGAACCCACCAACGAACCCACTAACCCACTCACCCCACCTCCCAGTACCACCAGCCAGCCCACCCCGCGACCAACCCCAACAGCACCCACCGCAAGCCCAAACCCCGCCCACCCTCCAACCAGCCCAACCGCCCCAGCCCCAAGTCACCGCCCCCCGCCCGACACAACCACCAAGCCTGCCCCGGCCTGCTCCAACAGTCCCACCGCAAGCCCAACCTCCGCACACCCTCCAACCACCAACCACCCCAGCCCCAAGTCACCGCCCCCGGCCCGGCACAACCAGCACTAACCGACAGCCAAACCCCGCACACCCTCCAACCAGCCCAACCACCCCAGCCACAAGCCACCCCCCCCCCGCCCGGCACAACCACCAAGCCCCCCCCGGCCAGCCCCAACAGTCCCACCGCAATCCCAACCTCCGCAAACCCTCCAACCACCCCAACCGCCCCAGCCCCAAGCCATCCCCCCCGCCCGACACAACCACAAAGACCACCCCGCTACCAACCCAACCAGCACTCACCGCAAGCCCAAACCCCGCACACCCTCCAACCACCAACCACCCCAGCCCCAAGTCATCGCCCCCGCCCGGCACAACCACCAAGACCACCCCCCGGCCAGCCCCAACAGTCCCACCGCAAGCCCAACCTCCGCAAACCCTCCAACCACCAACCACCCCAGCCCCAACTAGCGAAACCAACATCGCCACCACCAAGGCCGCACAGCAACCCATGGTCTAGGCCCCCGCTGCGCCGCCAGAGACCGACCCGGCTCCCAGCACAACCGCCACCCGCCGCGGCGCGCCGGGGCATCGAGCCCCGGGCGCACCGCCAGACACTATCCCAATCCCGGAACCCCCAGCAACCCTGTCCGCAGCCGCCACACACTAGCGACCAGCCCTAACCAGCAACCACCGCAGGCACAAGCCCTCACACCCTCCAACCAGCCCAACCACCCCAGCCCCAAGCCCACGCCCGGCACAACGACCAAGACCACCCCGCTACCAACCCCAACAGCACCCACCGCAAGCCCAACCAGCGAAACCAACATCGCCACCACCAAGGCCCGCACAGCAGGCCGTGGCCTAGCCCGCCGCTGCGCCGCCAGAGACCGACCCGGCTGCCAGCACAACCGCCACCCACCGCGGCGCGCCGGGGCATCGAGCCCCAGGCGCACCGCCAGACACGACCCCAATCCCAGTACCCCGCCGGATCGCCTCACCCACCCCATCAGCACCAGCCAGACAGCGTCCGAATCCCCAAACGCCCACCCACCGCGGCGCGCCGGGGCATCGAGCCCCGGGCGCACCGCCAGACACTATCCCAAGCCCGGAAGCCCGCCCAAGCCCTTCGCCGTCGTCACCCCCCGCACGATCGCTTGCCCCACCACGTCCGCCGCCGCCACCCCCAGCGCGCTCAAGTTCACCGACTCCTCCCCCAACGACAACGCAATCACAATGTCCCCGTCGCTCATCGTGTGCCCCGGACTCAACGCCCGCAACACCCCCCCCTGCGCCATCTTCGCCAACCGCGTCGCCCCCACCTTGCTCAACTTCGCGTTCGTCGCCACCACCACCAACGTCGTGTTCCCCCCCGTCAATCCGCCTTCCCTGCCCCCACGCATCAAGAGCTCCGTGTCCGCCAACTCCGAACTCGCCGGCGAATGCCGCGCCCCCGCCACCAACTTCCCCGTCCGCGGATCCCGCACATCCCCAAACGCGTTCACCACCGCCAACGCCGCCACCTTCACCTTCCCCATCTCATGCCCCGCCGTTCCCACCCCTCCCTTCATCGCCTGCCCCATCCCAAACAACTTCCCCACCGTCGCACCCGTCCCCGCGCCCACACTCCCTTCCACCACCGGCCCCGCCGTCGCCGCCTTCGCCGCCGCTACCCCCATCTCCCGCGTCGGCCGCACGTCGCTCCGCCCAATCCGCAGGTCAAACAGGATCGCCGACGGCACAATCGGCACCCGCAGATCACCCACCGCAAACCCGACCCCCTTCTGCTCCAGATAGTTCCTCACCCCGCTCGCCGCCTCTAACCCAAACGCGCTCCCCCCCGAAAACACAATCCCATGCACCAGACCCGTCACATGCAGCGGGCTCATCGTGTCGAACTCCTGCGTCCCCGTCGCCGCCCCGCCAATGTCGACCCCGGCCACCGCCCCGCCCTCGCACAGAATCACCGTACACCCCGTCAACGCCTCGAAATCGGACGCGTGGCCTACCTTGATTCCCGGAATCTGAGTCATCCCACCAGAGTGGCACAACCCGCCTGTGCTAGCATCGAAACGGATGCTGGACTGGCTGAAATCGCCCATCCTTACTTTTCAAGAGTTCGTAAACCTCGCCGGACGCGCCTCACTCAACGCCTTCCGGCGTCCGTTTTATGGCCAGGACCTGGCGCTTCAGATGGATACCATCGGCGTCGGCAGCCTGCCCATCACGGTGCTCATCGGATTCTTCTCCGGCGTCATCATGGCCCTGCAGATGTCCCGCGCCCTCTCGCAGTACGGCGCCACCGGCCAGGTCGGACAAATCACCGCCATCACCCTCGTCCGCGAAATGGGCCCGGTGCTCACCGCGCTGCTCATCGCCGGCCGCAACGCCTCCGGCATCGCCTCCGAACTCGGATCGATGAAGGTCTCCGAACAGATCGACGCCATGCGCGCCCTCGGCACGGACCCCGTCAAGAAGCTCGTCACGCCCCGGCTCCTCGCCATGTGCATCACCCTCCCGCTGCTGACGATCATCGCGGACTTCGTCGGCATCGTCGGCGGGTACATGGTCGCCGTCCCCCTGCTCCGGCTGACGACCGGCTCCCAGTATTGGAACAACGCTTGGCGCTCGCTCGAATACAACGACATCGCCCAGGGCCTCATCAAGCCCCTCCTGTTCGCCTTCATCATCGCTCTCGTCGGCTGCCTCTACGGCATGCGGACCAGCGGCGGCACTCAGGGTGTGGGCCGCGCGACCACGCAGGCCGTCGTCGTCGCCAGCGTCTGGATTTTTATCGTCACCGCGCTCGTTACGCGTATCTTTGTGAACCTCTGATGCCGCGTAACGAAGCCAAAGAGCATCGCTGCATCCTCAAGTTCGAAGAAGTATCCGTCTACTTCGACCAGCCCGACCCGGTGCTCGACCGAGTCTCCTTCGAGATCTGGAGCGGCGAAACCCGGATCATCCTCGGCGCCGCCGGCTCCGGCAAAACCGTGATGATGAAAGTCGCCCTCGGCCTCCTCAAAGCCACCAGCGGACGCGTCTCCGTTATGGGTCAAGACGTTACCGACTTCGACGAACGTCAATGGTACGAAGTCCGCTCCCATATCGGCGTCCTTTTCCAGGAGGGCGGACTGTTCGACTCCCTGACCATCGAAGAGAATGTCGCCTATCCGCTGCTCAATCAGGCCCGCTTCATGGTCGGCGGCAAAAAACCAACTCTCGATACCGTCCGCCCCGACGTCCAGGAAGCCCTGAATTTCGTCGAATTGGGCAATACTTTAAATAAATTTCCGTCAGAACTTTCCGGAGGAATGCGCCGCCGCGTCGGCATCGCGCGGGGTAGCGTCGCCGATCCCGACCTCTTCCTCTACGACTCTCCCACCGCTGGACTCGACCCCATTACGGCCAATACGATCATTGCTCTTTTGATCAAAGATCGCGAAATGCGGAACACCACCGCCGCCATCATCACCCACCGCTTCCAGGACGGGCATTTGCTGGCCAATTTCCGCTACAATCCGGAGAAGGATCGCCTCGAACGATTGCCCGCCAGTTCCCCCTTGCGAGAAAAAACCAAATTCATGGTGATGAAAGAAGGACGCCTCGTCTTCGAAGGCCGCGAAGCCGAACTCGACGCATCCCTCGATCCCTATATCTCCAAGTTCTCCATGCATCCGGCAAAAAAAGTTTCCTAAGAAAAAAATTTTCAATATGCCATCAGCCACCAAAGTCTCCTGGGCGCAACTTCGGGTCGGAGTCATGGCGTTTGTCGCGCTCGCCATCCTCTTCGTCCTCGTGTTCCTTTTGACCGGGAACAAGAATCTGTTCAGCAAAGAGGTGATGGTCTACACGCTGCTCGACGACTCGGCGGCGATTACGGAAGGTTCGGCGGTCCGGCTGAACGGTATTCTCATCGGCAAGATCTCCAAAGTCGGCCTGAGCGGAGAGAATACACCCAATCGAATCATTCGGTTAGAGCTGGCGATCGATGAAGACAAGCTGGGTTCGATTCCAGCGGATTCGATTGCCGCGGTGGGGGCGGAGAACCTGCTCGGCACGAAGTACATCAACATTAAGAAAGGTAAATCTCAAGCATCAGTGAAGGCTGGCGGTGAGATCAAGAGTCTGGACACGCGCGAGTTCCAGGACCTGGTGAACGCGGCTTACCCCTCGCTGCAGTCGTTGCAGAAGATCGTTGAGCGGGTCGATAACATCGTCGGGATGGTGGAAAAGGGCCAGGGTTCGATCGGCAAGCTACTCTCCGATGACGAGCTGTATCAGCGGTTGGTCAGCACGGTCGCGGAGGTGCAGAGCATCACGGCCAATCTCGGGAGCGGGCGCGGGACCATCGGCAAGCTGCTGAACGATGACGCCATCTACGAAGACTTGCGGACCACTCTCAAGAAGACGGATTTGCTGATTGACGACTTGCAGGCCGGCAAGGGCTCGGCGGGTAAACTGTTGAAGGACCCCGCGCTTTACGATGAGACCAAGCAGACCATCGCGGAGTTGCGGAAGACGATCGACGGGATCAACCGCGGCGAAGGCACGGCCGGGAAGCTGATGAAGGACGAGGCGCTGTACAAGAACATGAATCAGCTGATCACTCGGCTCGATTCGGTGGTGGAGCGGCTGCAGAGCGGACAGGGCACGATGGGTCAACTGATGGTGAACCCGCAACTGTACGAGTCGATGAACGGCACGATGAAGGAGATGAACTCCTTCATGAAAGACTTCCGGGCGAACCCGAAGAAGTTCCTGACGATTCAACTGAAGTTGTTCTAATGGCCCGGCAGCTGGTGGTGAACGCCGACGATTTTGGGTTCACGCGGGACGTGAACGCCGGAATTGTCGAGGCGCACCAGCGGGGTATCCTGACGGCGACGACGCTAATGGCGAACGGGGACGCGTTCGAGGACGCGGTGCGGCTGGCGGGGGAGAACCCGGGGCTGGACGTCGGGGTTCACCTGGTGCTGGTGGGGATGCCGGGGTTGCCGGCGACGCTCGCGGACTGCGTGACGGCGGTGTACGGGGGGCAGTTGGACGTCTACGCGGAGTTTGCCGGGCAGGTGAAGAAGATTCTGGCGGCGGGGATCCGGCCGACGCATCTCGACACGCATAAGCACACGCACCTGCTGCCGCCAGTGCTGCGGGCGGTCTGCACGGTGGCGGAGGAGTTTGGGATCGGCTGGGTTCGTTCTCCGGGAGACTTTCCGTTTGCGTACGGCCGGAAGGCGGCAGTGAGCGCCGTGATGCGATGGCGGCAGCGGGCCATGCGCCGGGCCATCGCGGAGGCGGGTCTGCGGACGACGGACTCCTTTACCGGCTTTGCGTGGACGGGTTCGTTTACCGAGAAGGAGCTCGGGAAGCTGATGCCGGCCCTGCCGGAGGGGTTGACGGAGTTGATGTGTCACCCCGGGAAGCTGGGGGGAGAGCTGGAGGGGGCGAACACACGGCTCAAAGGGAGCCGCGTGCAGGAGTTGCGAGCGCTGACGCATCCGGCGACAAGGGCGGCGGTGGAGGCGGCGGGGATCCAGTTGGTTCGTTTTCGGGAGTTATAGAGCAATGAAATACCTGATGATGGTGGCGCTAGCGGTGATGACAGTACCTACGACACGAGTTGAGAAGGTGGTAGAGACGCTGCACGGGGTGGAGGTAGTGGACCCCTACCGGTGGCTCGAGAACCAGGAGGCGCCGGAGACGCGGGAGTGGCTCGCCGCGCAGGAGAAGTATGCGCGGTCCTGGATCGACGGAGCGCCGCGGCGGGCGGCGATTGAAAAGCGTCTCGAAGAGCTGATGCGGGTGGAGACGGTGTCGTTCCCGACGGTGCGAAAGAACCGGGTGTTCTTCACGCGCCGGGCGCCGGAGCAGAGTCAGCCGGTTTTGTATGTGCGGGAGGGGCTGGGAGGGACCGATCGGCTGCTGGTGGACCCGAACGCGCGGGGCGGGAGTATCTCGGTTTCGCTGCAGGCGGTTAGTCCGGACGGGTCGGTGTTGGCGTACGGGCTGCGGAAGGGCGGGGAGGACGAGACGGAGATGCAGTTGCTGGACGTGGCAACGGGCAAGGACGTGGGGGCGCGGCTGCCGCGGGCGCGGTACATGGGGGTGGAGATTGCGCCGGATAACCGGACGCTCTACTTTTCGAAGTTTGAGGTAAAGGGGCCCGGGATCTACCGGTACCAGGATGGGCAAGCGCCGGAGCGTTTGTTCGGGGATGGGTATACGCCGCAGAACATTATCGGCATCGACCTGTCGCCGAGCGGGAAGCGGCTGCTGTTGACGGTGATGCTGGGGTCGGCCGGGAGCAAGGACGAGGTGTATCTGATGGACCTCGGATCGAAGCAGGTGACGACGATCAACAAGGAGATCGACGCGCGGTTTCGGGGAACGTTTGCCGGGGAGGAGACGGTTGTCTTCACGACGAACTGGAAGGCGCCGCGGCAGCGGGTAGTGTCGGTGCCGGCGGCGGCGCCGGAGCTGGCGAAGGCGAAGGAGATTGTGCCGGAGACGGCATGGCAGTTGGAGAGTGCTTCGCTGGTGGGGGGACGGATTGCGCTGCAGTATCTCGAGAACGTGCAGTCGAAGGTGAAGTTTGTTGACTTACAAGGCAAGTTAGTGCGGGAGATGGCGGCGCCGGGGCTGGGGACGGCGTCGAATGTGTTTGGCGAGTGGACGAATGATACGGCGTTTTTGACTTACAGCTCGTTCTATCAGCCGAATACGATTTACTCGTACTCGGTGAGTAAAGGGACGCAGACGGAGTTTGCGCGGGAGCGGACGCCGCTGGAGCGGCTGGACGTGAAGATGGAGCAGGTCTGGTACACGTCGAAGGACGGGACGAAGGTGCCGATGTTCCTGGCGCACCGGCGGGACCGGAAGTTGGACGGGAACAATCCGACGTTGTTGACGGGGTACGGCGGCTTTACGCTGACGATGACGCCGGGGTTTGCGCCGTGGGCGGCGTGGTGGATTGAGCATGGCGGGGTGATTGCGTTGCCGAGCTTGCGGGGCGGGAGCGAGTTTGGGGAGGCTTGGCATCAGGGGGGGATGCTGGGAAAGAAGCAGAACACGTTTGACGATTTCATTGGGGCGGCGGAGTGGTTGATTGCGAAGCGGTATACGCGGCCGGAGAAGCTGGCGATTCGGGGCGGGTCGAACGGGGGGTTGTTGGTGGGGGCGGCGATGACGCAGCGGCCGGAGTTATTCGGGGTGGTGGTTTGTTCGGTGCCGCTGCTGGATATGGTGCGGTATCACTTATTCAAGGTGGCGCGGTTTTGGGTGCCGGAGTATGGGTCGTCGGAGGATGCGGGGCAGTTTCGGACGATTTTGAGTTACTCGCCGTATCAAAAGGTGAAGGATGGGGTGAAGTATCCGGCGACGATTTTGATTACGGGGGATTCGGATACGCGGGTGGACCCGTTGCATGCGCGGAAGATGGCGGCGCGGCTGCAGGCGGCGACGGGTTCGGGGAAGCCGGTGATTCTGCACTATGACACGGAGGGGGGGCATACGCAGGGGTTGCCGCTGGGGAAGCGGGTGCGGAATTTAGCGGATGAGTTGGCGTTTGTGACGCAGCAGTTGGGTTGGGAGTAGGGATTGTTGCGGCGGTGGCGCGGGGCTCGATGCCCCGCGACGCCGCGGCGGGGGAGAGGGCTAAAGGGGGCGAACTCCACAGTCGACGAGATAGCGATAGATGCTGTCAAAGTCGTTCGGCCGGCGCGTTTCATCCTCGGTTGAACCTTTCGGCACATAAATGGTCATCGCCTTACGAAACCGAGTGAGCAGGACCCGGTATTTGTTCAGGATCCTGGTTTTCGAATCGTCCGCGGCCAGTTGCGGATCTCCTAATCCCGAAACGGGTCTCCATTTCGTTCCGGTGAGTCGTCTTGCCTCGACTTGCCCGTCCGGAAACATCAAGTCACCGCCCCAGAGCAGGGCGCAGACATCAAGTTCCAGACCTTGGACTTCAAACTCACTCAAGGCAACTTCGAGCTGGTTGGAAGACCGATAGTCGCCAAGAGGCTCAAGAAACCACTTTACGTAATCAATTCCTCCCAAAAACTTGAATGTGGGTGTCTCGACACCCTCGGCCCGCAATCTCGCCGCACCCGAACTGGCAATCAGCCCGGCGCGACGCCCACTCTTGACATGCGTACTTAACCACGATCGCGCTGCCGATAGCTCACGGGTGATGGTGACCGGCATACCGCTGTTCGCAAGACCTGCCGCGTCTGCTTTTCTGCCTTCCAGCACAGCATTTACCCAAGCGGCAGTTACTTCAGACTCATAGGACCTTCTTGGTGTGTGCAAGTGGAGTCGGGGCTCCTGTTCGACCTTACAGACCTCGATCTTCTCGTCACGAAACAACCGAGCCCCGGCAACAGAGGCGCCGCCCACGAGGGCTTCCGGAGACGTGATCAATTCCCAATTCTGATGCTTTTGAATTGCATCGCCCCACGAAGCGAGGCCTGCCTCTCCACCGTGAATCTCCTGGCCACCGCCCACAAGCGCGACAACAACAGCCCATCCTTCATGACGCCCCATAACCTCGAGGAGCATCTCCGGTTCCGAGACATTACGCCCGAACTTCTTGTCGTTCTTGGCCGCTGTCCAAGCGCGCTGCGCTTCGTCGAAGACCACGAGGCGGTCGGCGGGAGGGCGGTTTCCCTGGTAACTATCTGCGACAAACCGATGGACTTCGCCAACCCTGGATCCAACTGCCCGTGCTGCCCCGCGCCTCCGCGGGCCACAGCTTCGCTTCAACGCTTCCTGGAGAACCTTGACCAGCGGACCATTCCCCGACAAAAACGAAGCCTGCTCAAGCCTAAGGTTTAGCTTTTGCACAATCTGATGCACCGCATTCAAGCCAGCCAGGGTTTTTCCGGCGCCAGGGACACCTGTTAAGATCAGGAGCTTCTTCACTCGACGCTGAATCGCATCGTCCACTGCCCGAACGATCGCATTTTGGGTCGCGTCGAGGTCGTCTTTGCCGGCTCGAAAGCGGGACAGATCTTCGACGTTATGATTGTGGTAGATTGCAGATGCTGCTTCAATGATCGATGGGACCGGGAAGTAGCGCGAATTGTTCCACGTGTCGGGGTTGAGCAGAGAACCTTTATTTCCCGATGTTCGCTGGATGGTCAAAATTACATTGACCAAGCAGGAAGGGCCCAGCACCGCACCTTCATGTAGGAGGTCTGGATTCAATCCAATCTTGGTCTTGAATGACCCTATGGCAATTGGAACGACTGTTCGACTACGAGACTCCTCATGGAAGTCTGACAGGCTTAATGCATACTCCTGCGCTTGCCTCAACGCAGAAGCGCCACTGGCGGAGTGACCTCCCTTGTATTCGATGACGTAGATCAAATCGTTGGCGAGGAGAACACAGTCGATACGCTTTCTCATTACGGGGATCACGTACTCAAGCAGGACCTGCCACTCCGACGACTCCGGCGAGGCGTTCAATAATCCCGCAAGAGAGTTTTGCAGTTCAGCAATCTGCCTTTCCCAAGAAAGCACGTTTTCCTTGGTATTACTAAGCCCCGCATCGGCCAGTCCCTTCGTTAGGCGCCCCAAGATCTCGTCAGCATTCGTACGAACAAATTGCCTTAAGGACTCAACATAGAACGCACTCATGTAATTTACACTAACATAGCCACTGACTTAGCACAGGAAGATGCTTGCGACGAGTCACCGGCGCGGATTGCAGCGGCGAAGTTGCTGATTGGAAACCGGCACACCTGGCCGGAGGAATTGGCGATTCGGGGCGGGTCGAATCCGGGATCGAGCCTAGTAGCAGACTATTGCCGGAGATTCTTGAACCTATGCCAGCGTCCTCGCCCGATGGACCACCAACCCATCGGGCCAGGACTTTCGCCGACTCACTATCTCCCCAATCCGACTTGGCTCAGCGAGGTGACCAGGAGTTTGACCATGTCGAGCTTGGACCACGCGTCGGAACAATCCATCAGCATTTTCTTGGCTGCGTCGCCGAGTTGAGTAGTCAGCGCGAACTTGCGTTCAGCCTGGCTGGCAATCGCTGGCACTGATGGTCCCAATTGATCAAGGCGGCGCCTTAGCGAATCATCGCACTTTGTTATGGCTTGGTCAGCCGGGGGCCCACCTTCTTGGCGCCCTTCCAGAATGCTGCATCGGTCGGCACGATGGCCGGGTCAGAGGCAACTGCAGCCTTGATTTGACTGTCGCTCTAAAGAACGCAGATTATCCCAGTCCGTGCTGGAGTTTGCCGTATTCGATTTCCCTATCCGTTTCTTTCTCACTGGAGTCTCATGTCGATGGTAAAGTATCGAGCGCCGCGGGGATTACCTCGACTGCGCCGGAAGGGGTTGGGAGCCGCAGGGCGATCGGAGGTTAAACTAAACGGATGAAGCGAACTCGGTTTGCACACTTGAGAGCGCCCGATTTCACGGATGATCCCCACTATCCGGCGGCGGTGGAACGGGCCAAGGAGGCGGTGCGGAAATTGCAGGAGGCCGGGATTACCGATGCGGAGGGGCGACGGATTCGCACCGATCTTCCCTTCGATATGCGTGAGTCCTCGGACGACGGCCAGTAACGGCTTGGCATTGGTGAGTTTGGGCTATGGCGCGCCGGAGAAACAGGGCACAATAGGGCATGATCACCAGAAAATCAGAAGCAGAATGGAGTGGCGGCCTGAAAGATGGCGTCGGACGGATCAAGTTTGGCAGCGGGTCCTTCGAGGGCCCCTATAACTTCTCGTCCCGGTTCGAAGGCGGAGCCGCGACCAACCCCGAAGAACTCCTCGCCGCATCCCACGCCGGATGCTTCTCCATGGCGTTCTCCCTCTTCCTCGGCATGGCGAACTTCACCGCCACCCGCATCCATACCACCGCCTCCGTCAAACTCGAACAGGTCGGCGGCGGGTTCGATATCACCCACATCAACCTCATCATGGACGCCGAAATTCCCGGCATCACCGAGGGTCAGTTTCAAGAACTCGCCAAACAAGCCAAGGAAAACTGCCCGATCTCGAAAGCCCTCGGCGCCGTTCCCATCGACCTCACCGCTACCCTGAAATAATCCGCTACAACGGGATGTTGCCGTGCTTCTTGCGCGGCGTCGATACCTTCTTGTTCTCCAACATGCGCAACCCGCGGATCAGCTTTCCGCGGGTCTCGCGCGGCTCAATCACCGCATCAATAAACCCGTTCTCCGCCGCCACAAAGGGCGTCGCAAAACGCTCGTTATAGTCGTCGATCTTCGCCTGCCGGCCGGCGGGATCGTCTCGGCGGGAAAGGATATTTACCGCTCCTTCGGCGCCCATTACCGCGATCTCGGCCGAGGGCCAGGCGAAGTTCAGGTCCGTCCGGAGATGCTTCGAGCCCATCACGCAGTAAGCCCCGCCATAGGCCTTCCTTGTGATGACCGTGATCTTGGGGACCGTGGCTTCGGCATAGGCGTAGAGGAGCTTCGCTCCGTGCTTGATGATGCCGCCCCACTCCTGCTCGGTGCCGGGGAGGAAGCCGGGCACATCCTCAAACGTGATGATCGGGATGTTGAAGGCATCGCAGAAGCGGACGAATCTCGCCGCTTTGATCGAAGAGTTAATGTCCAGGCAGCCGGCGAGGACCGCGGGCTGGTTGGCGACGATGCCGACGCTGCGGCCGTCGAGGCGGGCGAAACCAATCACGATGTTCGCGGCGAAGTGCTCGTGGATTTCGAGGAACTCGCTGTCGTCGACTGTCAGGCGGATGGCGTCCTTAATGTCGTAGGGCTGGTTGGAGGCGGCGGGGACAAGGCTGTCAAGTTCGGGGGCGGCGCGGTCGATGGGGTCGGTCGAGGGGAGCTGGGGCGGGTCCTCCGCGTTGTTTTGCGGGAGATAACGGAGGAGTTCGCGGATGTGGGCGAGGCACTCCTGATCGGAGGGCGCGAGGAAGTGGGCGACTCCGGAACGGGAGTTGTGGGTCTGGGCGCCGCCGAGATCCTCTTTCGAGACGTCTTCGTGGGTCACCGTTTTGATGACGTCGGGGCCGGTGACGAACATGTGGCTCGTGTGGTCGACCATGAAGACGAAGTCGGTGAGAGCGGGCGAATAGACCGCTCCGCCGGCGCAGGGGCCCATGACAGCGGAGATCTGCGGGATGACGCCGGAGGCGACGGTGTTGCGGAGGAAGATATCGGCGTAGCCGCCGAGGGACAGGACGCCTTCCTGGATGCGGGCGCCGCCGGAGTCGTTCAGGCCGATGACGGGGGCTCCGTTCTGCAGGGCGAGGTCCATGATCTTGCAGATTTTCTGGGCATTCGTGGCCGAAAGGGAGCCGCCGAAGACGGTGAAGTCCTGGGCGAAGACATAGGCGAGGCGGCCGTGGATGAGGCCGTAGCCGGTGACGAAGCCGTCGCCGTCGATGACCTGGGCGTCCATGCCGAAGTCGCGGCAGCGGTGGCGGACGAGTTGGTCGAGCTCCTCGAAAGTATCGGGGTCGAGGAGGAGGTTGACGCGTTCGCGGGCGGAGAGCTTGCCTTCGGCGTGCTGGCGGGCTTGGCGCTGGGGGCCACCTCCGGCGAGGGCAGCGGCCTGGCGGCGGCGGAGTTCGGCGACTCGATCGAGAGGCATGAAACGATCAGGGTAACACTGCGAGGCGGACGGCCATATCGAGGGCGGCTTCGAAGCTGCGGGTGGAGGCTTGGCCCTTCCAGGCGATGTCAAAAGCCGTGCCGTGGTCGACGGAAGTCCGGATGATGGGCAGGCCGAGGGCGATGTTGACGCCGCCTTCGAAGTCGAGGAGCTTCGAGGGGATGTGGCCCTGGTCGTGGTACATGCAGACGATGGCGTCGTACTTGTGGCGGCGGACGGCGAGATAGAAGAGCGTATCGGGCGGGAAGGGGCCGTCGACGTTCCAGCCTTGGGCCTGGGCCCACTGGACGGCGGGGCGGATCTCGTCGATCTCTTCGCGGCCGAAGAGGCCGTTTTCGCCGGCGTGGGGGTTGAGGCCGGCGACGGCGACGCGGGCGTTGGGTTTCAGGCGGCGGACGGCGTGCCAGGTGAGTTCGAGGATGGTTTGGATGCGGGGCTGGCGGCAGCGTTCGATGGCTTCGCGGAGGGAGCAATGCGTGGAGACGTGGGTGACGATCAGGTCCGGCGAGGCCAGCATGATGGTCACGTCGTCGCTGCCGCAGAGTTCGCCGATGAGTTCGGTGTGACCGGTGAAGTGGGGGTCGGAGAGTTGGGTGGCCTCCTTGTTCATGGGGAGAGTGACGAAGGCGGCGATGTCGCCGGCGAGGGCGGCGCGGGTGGCGCGGATAACGTACTCGCGGGCGGCGAGGCCGGACTGGGCGTTGATTTTGCCGGGGGTGAGTTGGGCGGGCTGGAGGAGCTGGGCGTCGAGGATGTTGACGGGGCCGGGGGTGTAGTCAGCCGGGGTGGCGATGGGGCGGAGGGTGAGGCCGAGGTTGAGTTGCTCGTTCAGTTGGGCGAGGGGGGCGAGGTCTCCGTAGACGACGTAGGGGACGGGGATGCGACCGGCGTGGGCGGCGAGGAGGAGGATTTCGGGGCCGACACCGGAGGAGTCGCCCATGGTGATGCCGAAGAGGGGGGAGTTCATGCGAAGAGTTCCTTTACCTGTTGTACCAGCGTGGGGGGGCCGAAGCCGCCGGCTTTGGTGACGAAAGTCAGCGGGGATTGGGGGGATTGGCAGGCAGCGACGCCAGGGAGGAGTTCGGGGAGGGGGGTTAGTTCCGAGATGCCGAGGGCTTGCCAGAGGGCACGGGCGGTGTCGCCGCCCATGATGAGGACGGCGTCGGGGTGGTGTTGCGCGATGTAGTCGCGGGCTTGGGCGGCGAGTTCGGTGGCGGCGGTGGCGGGGTCGGCGCGTTCGCGGGGCGTCGCGAGGACGGGGCTTTCGGAGAGAGCGGCCTGGTGGCGGGAGTGGGGATGGAGGCTGCCGCAGAGGACGAGCCAGTTGTTGAGTTTGGGGCGGGGAGCGGGGGTTTGGGCGGGGAAGGGGAAGAGGCGGGCCCAATGGGGGAGGAAGCCGGCGGGTCCGGCGAGGGTGGGGATGGTGGGGAGTTGGGCGAGGGCGTGGGCCCAGGCGGCGAGATCGTCGTCGGTGATGGCGTCGGCGATGGCGAGGGGGGGTAGGGGGTCGGTGAGTTGGTGGGGGTGGGTGAGGAGTTGGGCTTGGGGGAGGAGGTGGAGGAGGTTCGAGGAGGTGACGGGTTGGCGGGGGTCGGCGGCGAACTCCGTGAGATGGACGGGGGTGCCGTGGACGGAGAGGATGCCGTTTTCGACGGTGCGGCCGACGGCGGGGTAGGCGGGGAGATAGAGGACGGGCGCGGGGAGGGCGAGGAGTTCGGCGGCGATGTTGCCGCGGAGGGTGGAGTCGGTTTTCTTGTAGAGAGGAGCGTGGGCGGCCCAGGATTGGATGAGAGCGTGGGCGGCGAGGGGGTCGGCGTGGCGGGTGTTTGTGTCGACGACAAGGACGCCGTTGGTGGGAGTGACGGGGTGGGGCGAGAGGGTGACGGTGGCGGCGAGGCCGAGGGTGGCGAGGAGGGAGCCGCATTCGAGGGCGCCGGTGGCATCGTCGGCGAGGACGAGGCCGGAGGTGGGTGGGGGCATGGGGTTATTGGGGCACGGATTCGCCTTCGCCGGCCATGCGGGAGGCGGCGGGGGGAATCCAGCGGGTCCAGAGGCGGGCGAGGCCGGTGGCGGGTTGGGGGACGCCTTCGATCAACCAGAGATCGGAGTTGGGGCGGAGGATTTCGATGAGAAAGCGGCGGCCGTCGGGGGAGGGGCTGAAGCCGCGGGGGGTGGATTTCGGATCGATTTGGGCGACGACGGAGCGGACTTCGCGGCCGGTTTCGACGTCGAACGTATTGAGGGTGCTGCGGTCTTCATCGAGGCGGCCGAGGGTATAGAGCAGGGCGCCGGGGCGGCCGAATTGGAGGGCCATGGCGGGTTTGTTGGAGATGAGCTTGTCGTTTTGGCCTTCCGGGGAGATGACGTGGAGGCCGTCGAGGCCGACATAGGCGAGCCACTTGCCATCGGCGGACCAACTGACCATGGGGCGGGCGATGAGGGGGGTCTTGATATCGACCGGGGCGGCGCCGCCGCTGGCGGAGACCTTGCGGAGACGGGGGCGGCCTTTGTAGCCTTCGACGAAGGCGATCCAATCGCCGGTGGGGGACCAGGAGACGGCGAGGACGGCGTAGTCGTAGTCCTTGGGCAGGAGGCCGACGGGGCGGCCGCCGGGAACGGGGGCGACCCAGATCTGGCGGGGTTCGAAGTAGGCGACGCGGCGGCCATCGGGGGAGAAGTGGGGCTGGGGGTTGCCGCGGAGGCCGGAGGCGACGATCATCGACTCGTCCATACCGGATTCGGTGAGGCGGATTTGCGAGCCTTCGCCGAGGGCGACGACGTAGGCGAAGCGGTCGCCGGCGGGGGACCAGGCGGGGGCGGATTCGGGTAGGGCGGAGACGAGGCGGTCCCGGAGGAATTTGCCGTCGGCATCGATTTCGACAATGTCGCGGGAGGGGACGCCGACGGCGGCGATGGCGCGGGCGCCTTCGGGAGAGAGATGGACGGAGCCGACGCCTTGGGTGCCCTGGTCGAGGGCGAGGAGTTCGCCGGAGTCGATATCGAGAGCGAGGAGGCGAGAGACGGCGCCGCGCCAACTGCCGGTGACGAGGACGTGCTGGGAGTCGGGGAACCAGGTGACGGAGCCGAGCTGGTCGAGGTTGTCGACGCGCTTGAGCTCGCCGGAGGGGAAGGGGAAGGTCCAGAGTTCGGTGCGGGCGCGGAGGGCGATGCGTTTTTGATCGGGGGAGAAGGCGAGGAGCTGGATTTGCGCGGTGCCGATGGGGGCGAGGTTGTAGGCGAAGGGGGTGGGCGGGGCGCCGGGGGGCGAGCTGACGGCGAGGCGGTAGCCATCGTCGGTGCGCTTGGCGACGACGAGTTGTTGGCCGTCGGGGGAGAGGATGGCGGTATCGACATCGCCGAGGAGGAGTTGGGGGGTGCCGCCGGCGGCACCGACGGCATAGACGCCGCCGGCGCCGGTGAAGAAGATGCGGTTGCTATCGGGCGACCAGAAGGGGGGTTGGGTTTGGGGGCCGGCGAAGCGGCCGGTATCGAGCCAGAGTTCGACGGGTTCGGGGCTGGAGAGGGACTTGAGATAGAGGGCGCGGCCGGAGGGGCGGAGGCGCCAATAGGCGATGGAGCGGCCGTCGGGCGAGAAGGTGGGGCCGACTTCGGCGTCGGGGTCGGCGAGGAAGGAGAGGAAGCGGAGCTGTTCGGTGGGGGAGGGGGCGGAGCGGGCGAAGTCCCAAAGGAGGCCGAAGGCGACGGCGGCGAGGGTGGCGGCGGCGGTGAGCCAGGGCCAGGGGGAGAAGCGGCGGGTGGGCTTGACGGGGACGGTGGCGCCGCTGGCGGAGGAGGGGGTGGCGGCGAAGGCGTGGAGGGCGAAGGCGAGGTCCTTGGCGGACTGGAAGCGGTTGCCGGGCTCCTTTTCGAGGCAGTGGAAGACGCAGTTGCGGATGGCGATGGGGAGGGTGGTGGGGAGGTCTTCGGGATCCTGCTTGAGGATGGCGGTGAGGGTTTCGGGGGCGGAGTCGGCGTGGAAGGCGCGACGGCCGGAGAGCATTTCGTAGAGGACGGCGCCGAAGGAGAAGATGTCGCTGCGATGGTCGGCGGCGCGGCCGCGGGCTTGTTCGGGGGACATGTAGCCGACGGTGCCCATGACGGAGCCTTCGTTGGTGAGGGGGCCGGAGTGGGTTTGGGTGTCGGCGGTGGCGGGGTCTTCGCGTTTGGCGAGGCCGAAATCGAGGATTTTGGCGCGGCCTTCGCGGGTGACCATGATGTTTTCGGGTTTGAGGTCGCGATGGACGATGCCGATTTGATGGGCGGCGGCGAGGCCGTCGGCGATTTGGGCGGCGAGTTCGAGGGCGCGGCGGAGGGGGAGGGGGTCGCGTTCGAGGAGAGTGCGGAGGGAGTCGCCTTCGACGAGTTCGGTGACGAGGTAGGAGACGCCGCCGTCGCGGCCGACGTCGTAGAGGGCGACGATGTTGGGATGGTTGAGGGCGGCGACGGCGCGGGCTTCGCGTTCGAAGCGGTCGTCAAAGGCGGCTTTGGAGGCTTTTACGGCGACGATGCGGTCGAGGCGCGTATCGCGGGCTTTCCAGACTTCGCCCATGCCGCCGGCGCCGAGGGAGGAGAGGATTTTATAGGGGCCGAAGCGTTCGGGGGGGACGGGGGTCACTTAGTAGACCGCCTTCTTGCCGGCGACGGTGGTTTGGATGCGATAGAGGCCGGTGCGGGCGGTCATGAAGAGCGTCTTGCCGTCGGGGCCGCCGAAGGCGACGTTGGCGGGGACTTCGGCGGGTTTGAGGGTGCCGAGGTGTTTGCCTTCGGGGGAGAAGACCCAGACGCCGCCGGGGCCGGTGGCCCAGACGTTACCTTTCTCGTCGACTTTGAGGCCGTCGGGGAGGCCGTCGGCTTTTTCGGCGGTGACGTCGGCGAAGACGCGGCCGGCGGCGAGGGTGCCATCGGGCATGACGGCGTAGCGCATCCAGAGTTTGCGGGTGGCGTCGGAGTTGGCGACGTAGAGGACCTTTTCGTCGGGGGAGAGGGCGATGCCGTTGGGGCGGGAGAGGTCTTTCGTCAGGACTTGGAGCTTGCCTTGGGCGAGGCGGTAGACGCCGTTGAAGGCGAGTTCTTTGCCGGGGTCGTCGTCCTGCTTTTCGAGGCCGTAGGGGGGATCGGTGAAGTAGAGGGAGCCATCGGAGTGGTAGACGGCGTCGTTGGGGCTATTGAGTTTGCGGCCTTCGAAGCGGTCCGTGACGGTGGTGAGGACGCCGCTCGGGGAGCGCAGGGCGACGCGGCGGCCGGAGTGTTGACAGAGGATCAGCGAGTTGTTGGGTCCGGCGATGAGGCCGTTTGAATTTTCTGACGGGCGCAGGAATTCGGTGACCTGGTTGCCTTCGGCGGACCACTGACGGATGACGTTGCCGGGGACGTCGGAGAACAGGAGCCGGTCTCCGGGGAGCCAGACGGGGCCTTCGATGAACTGGAAGCCGGAGGCGATTTTCTCGATCTGGGCGCCGGCGGGGAAGAGGGCTTGGAAGGCGGGGTCGATTTGCGGGGTGGCAGGGGCCGGGGGTGGGGTGGCCGGAGGGGTGGGCGTGGAGGTGCAGGCGGCGAGCGAGAGGAGGGCGAGAAAGGCGGCGGCCTTGATCATGCCTTAGATTCTAACGCTATGATGTTGGCATCGATGCTGCTAGAACCTTCTAAACTCGTCAATGTCGCCAAGCTGATTACGGCTTACTATGCGGAGCGTCCGGACCCGGCGGTGCCGGAGCAACGGGTTTCGTTCGGCACGTCGGGCCATCGGGGCTCGGCGCTGCAGCTGGCGTTCAACGAATGGCATATTTTGGCCATTACACAGGCCATTTGCCGGTACCGGAAGGCGCAGGGCGTGGATGGGCCGCTGTTCCTGGGGATTGATACCCATGCGCTGTCGGAGCCGGCGGCGGCGACGGCGCTGGAGGTGTTGGCGGCGAATGGCGTGGAGGCGATGATTCCGGAGGGGACGGACTATACGCCGACGCCGGCCGTGTCGCATGCGATTTTGACTTACAACGCCGGGCGGACGACAGGGTTGGCGGATGGGATTGTGGTTACTCCGTCGCATAACCCGCCGGTGGATGGCGGGTTTAAGTACAACGGGACGAACGGGGGGCCGGCGGATAGCGGGGCGACGTCGTGGATACAGAACGAAGCGAACCGGATTCTGGAGGCGGGCCTTGAGGGCGTATTGCGGCTGCCATATCGGGCGGCGCTAAACGCGGCGACGACGCATCGGCATGATTACCTGACGCAGTATGTGAATGACCTCGAGAACGTGATTGATTTCTCGGTGATCGACGCGTCGTTGGGCGTGGATCCGTTGGGCGGGGCGGGTGTAGATTACTGGCCGCGGATTGCGGAGAAGTATAAGTTGAACCTGACGGTGGTAAACCCGTTGGTGGACCCGACGTTCCGGTTCATGAGTCTCGATTGGGACGGGAAGATTCGGATGGACCCGTCGTCGCCCCATGTGATGGAGCCGTTGATTGCGTTGCGGGAGAAGTTCGACATCGCGTTTGCTTGCGATACCGATCATGACCGGCACGGCATTGTGACGAAGAACGCTGGGCTGTTGCCGCCGAATCATTACCTGGCGCTGTGTATTGAGTATCTGTTTACGCACCGGCCGCAGTGGGGCGCGGAGACGGCGGTGGGCAAGACGGCGGTGAGCAGCAGCATGATTGACCGGGTGGCGGCGCGGCTGGGGCGGAAACTCTATGAGGTGCCGGTGGGATTCAAGTGGTTCGTGCCGGGGCTGATTGACGGGTCGCTGGGGTTTGTGGGCGAGGAGAGCGCGGGGGCGTCGTTTTTGCGGCGGGACGGGCGCGTGTGGACGACGGATAAGGACGGGATCATCGCGTGTTTGCTGAGCGCGGAGATGACGGCGCGGTGGCAGCGGGACCTGGGCGATGTGTATGGGTTGATGGAGCAGGCGATGGGCCGTTCGACGTATGAGCGGATGGAGGCGCCGGCCAATGCGGCGCAGAAGGCGAAGCTGGCGAAGTTGTCGCCGGAGAACGTGAAGGCTTCCGTGCTGGGCGGAGAGCCGATTGTGCAGATTCTGACGAAGGCGCCGGGGGACGGAAACGCGCTGGGCGGGTTGAAGGTGGTGACGGAGAACGCGTGGTTTGCGGCGCGCCCATCGGGCACCGAGGATATCTACAAAATCTACGCGGAAAGCTTCCATGGGCACGCCCATTTGCGGCAGGTGCAGATGGAGGCACAGGCCATGGTAACGGATGCGCTCAACGCTTAGCTGTGATAAATTTTGAACGGATATTTGTCTTCCTTAATCTGAGGTTTTATGCGTTTCCCACTGCTTCTGGCCGTGGCCGCCTGCAGCTCCGTGCTTGCTGCAGATGAATCGGCCGCTGGTGCGCCCGGCACCTTCAAGCAATACTGTTTTTCTTGCCACGGCAAAGCAGCGACGGGGGGAATCAGCTTTGAGAAGCTGATGGCTTCGGGTTCGATGGGCGACCAGTTTCAGGCGTGGGAAAAGGTGGCGGACGCCATTGAGACCAAGCATATGCCGCCGGCGCAGATGCCGCAGCCGAGTGAGGCGGAGCGGGAGAAGTCGGCGCAGTGGGTGCGCACGCGGTTGACGGAGATTGCGACGCGGCGAGCAGGCGAGCCGGGGCGCGTGGCGCTGCGGCGGCTGACGAGCGGCGAGTACGCCTATACGGTGAAGGACCTGACGGGGATCGAGATGGATACCTCGCGCGACTTTGTGGAAGATGCGGTGGGCGGCGAAGGCTTCACGAACTATGGCGATGTGCAGTTCATGGCCGATGTGAGTCTCGAGCGCTACCTGCAGGCCGCGAAGAAGATTTCGACGCACGCCGTGATTGGCGCGGGGCCGCTGCAGTTTTATGTGGACCCTGGCAAGAGCGGGCGGGAGCTTTCGGCGATCAACCGGATTCAGACGATTTATTCGAAGTATGGATTCCGGTCGGTTTCGGGCGAGGGCGGAAAGCCGTTCGGGCTGGACCTGTATGGCAAGGCGTTTTATGGCGCCTACCGGCTGAAGCACGAGAAGGGCGCGACGGTGGCGAAGATTGCCAAGGAAGAGGGGATCACCGAGCGGTTTCTGCAGCATATTGCGGCCGTGGTGAACCAGCCGAATCCGGCGTATCCGACGTCGTCGATTGTCGAGATGTGGAAGAAGATGCCGGGTACGCGGGAAGGCGCAGCGGCGGTGCAGAAGGCGGTGATTGACTGGCCGCGGATGCTGTTCGGCGCCGGGGCGGATGCGGCGGGCGGGCAGGGCGATGAGCGGGCGCTGGTGATTAACGAAGAGACGCTGGCGGCGCAGCCGAAGCAGAAGCTGCGGTTTAACCTGTTCAACCGGAGCGAGAAGGCGCCGGCGGTGAACTTCCTGGTGGCGGCGGTGAACCCGAGTTCGGTGGACAAGCCGATCGTGATCTTCAAGAACGTGTCGGTGCGCTTCCGGATGGCGGACCGGTCTGTGTCGCAACCGCAGCCGCTGGTGGCGGTGCTGCCGGAGGCGTTGAAAGAGAAAGTGGCGTTCGGCAAGCGGCCGGACGGCGGGGCGATTGACCCGATGGACTTCGCCGTGGCCGGGGACGCGGTGTTGACGCTCGACCTGACGGCGCCGAAGGGCGCGCGCGGCGTGGACGTGCAGGCGGACGTGGAGATGGTAGCGGGCGGGGCGAAGGACGCCGTGGTGCGGGTGACGGTGTCGGACCAGCCGCGGCTGTTCACGGGCCGGCCGTTCTCGGTTTTGCTGGGCTTTCCGGAGGCTCCGGGCTTTGCCAAGTGGCAGGCCGGGGTGATGAAGTTCGCGAGCGAACTGCCGCAGAACTCGCAGGGCGAGGCGAACCCGGCGGATAAGGACCCGATTCCGGAGCCCTACAACAACGTTTATAACCAGCCGGAGCGGGACGAGTTTCACATCAAGGTGAAGTACTACCGGGCTGACAAATTCCTGATGGAAAAGATGCTGGACGACGCGACGCGGAAGCAGCTCGACCACGCGTGGGCGGACCTGAAGGCTTCGTTTGCGTATCACGAGAACTACCTGACGTTCGTGAAGAACAAGTTCAAGAACGACCCGGCGAAGGGCGCGCCCTACATCAAAGAATGGACGGCGGACTATGAGGCCGTGCAGAAGGCGCAGTTGGCGGCGCAGCCAGGACATTTGGAAGATGTGTTGAAGCTGGCGAGCCTGGCGTGGCGGCGGCCGCTGCTGCCTTCCGAGAAAGACAAGTTGCGGGGCTTCTATACGAGTTCGCGGGAGATTGGGAAGCTGGACCATGAGCAGGCGACGCGGGCGCTGATCGCCCGGGTGCTGGTGGCGCCGGCGTTCCTCTACCGGATTGAGCAATCGAATGGGCCGCTGAACGGCTTTGAGTTGGCGAGCCGGATGAGCTACTTCCTGTGGTCGTCGATGCCGGACGAGGAGTTGCGGCGGGCGGCGCAGGCGGGCGAATTGAACAACCCGGCCAAGCTGGCGGCGCAGGTGAAGCGGATGGTGCAGGACCCGAAGGCCAAGCGGCTTTCCGAAGAGTTCTTCGGCCAGTGGCTGGGCTTCTACCGCTTTGACGAATTCACGGGCGTGGACACGAGCCGGTTCCCGGAGTTTACGGCGGACGTGAAGAACGCGATGTACGCCGAGTCGGTGGCGTTTTTCGATTACATTGTGCGGCAGAACCGGCCGGTGAAAGAGATCCTGACGGCGGACTACACCTTCCTGAATCAACCGTTGGCGAAGCATTACGGCGTGACGGCGGAGGTGAAGTCGGCGCGGGACGTGGAGATGGTGAAGGGCGTGCCGGGCCGGGGCGGACTGCTGCGGCTGGGTACGGTGCTGACGGCGACTTCGGCGCCGCTGCGGACGAGTCCCGTGAAACGGGGCGATTGGGTGTTGCGGCGCGTGCTGGGAACGCCGACGCCGCCTCCGCCGCCGAACGCGGGGACGCTGCCGGCGGACGATAAGGCCTTTGCCGGGAAGACGATTCGGGAGCGGCTGGCGGCGCATCAGCGGAACGCGACGTGCGCGGGCTGCCATTCGCGCATCGATCCGCTGGGCTTTCCGTTTGAGAAGTATGACCCCGTGGGCCGGACGCGGGCGGCCTATGCCGACGGGCAGGCGATTGACGATTCGAGCAAGACGGGCACCGGCGTCGAAGGGCTGATTCAGTATCTGCGCACGCAAGAGAAGCAGGTGCAGAAGAACATGGCGCAGAAGCTGTTGGGTTATGCGCTGGGGCGGACGATGTTGGCCGGCGACCAGGTGCTGATCCAGAAGTTGGCGGCGGCCGGGGGCGAGGCGACGATTGCCCAATTGGCGACCGAGATCATTGCGAGCAAGCAGTTCCGGTACCGGGTGGAGCCGGAGATGAAGCAGAGCGCCGTAACCCCGGTGGTGGCGCGGGCCGTCGTACCAAAAGAAGGGAGCACCAAGAAGTGATCATACGTACCGACAAGCCGGGAGCCTCGCGGCGGCATTTTCTGCGGGGAGCGGGGGTAGCGCTGGCGCTGCCGTGGATGGAATCGCTGGCCGGGGCCCAAACGAAGGTGGCCAAGCCGCCGGTGCGGTTTGCGACGGTGTACTTCTCGAACGGCGTGGAGCCGGAGCACTGGTGGGCGAAGGGCGAAGGCAAGGGCATGAAGATTGGCCCGGCGCTGGCGCCGATGGAGCCGCACGCGGGCGACTACTCGTTCCTCAAAGGCCTGTACCATCACCAGGCGTTCATTTCGACGAGCCCGCACCTGGGCCGTTCGCCGAACCTGCTTTCCGGCGCGAAGGTGAGCCTGGACCCGGCGGATATCCGCGTGGGCACGAGCTTTGACCAGATTCTTTCGCAGCGGATTGGCGGACAGACGGCGGTGCCGAGTTTGGCGCTGGGCATTGAGCCGAACGAGCTGCGGCTCGAAGATGGCCTGTCGATGATTTACGGCTCCTGCATCTCGTGGGCAACGCCTTCGCGGCCCGCGACGAAGGAGATTTATCCGGCGCGGACGTTCGACCTTCTCGTCGGCGACGGGACTGGCCGGAAGCTGGACCGCAGTATTCTGGACGCCGTGCGGCAGGAGACGCGGGACCTGCAGCCCAAGATCAACGGCAGCGACCGGACGAAGCTGGGCGAGTATCTGGAATCGATCCGCGATATCGAAAAGCGGATTGAGCGGGCGGCGAAGGACGAGCGGATGGAAGGCTGGCGGCCGACGCTGGACAAGCCGAACATGGAGCGCCCGGCGGATGCTCTGCCGCAGGACGTGCCGCAGCACATGAAGATGATGCTGGACCTGATGGTGCTGGCGTTCCAAATGGACAAGACGCGGATCATCACGCTGATGCTGAACAACGATCTGTCGCAGATGAACTTCCGGTTTGTCGAAGGGGTGAAGGGCGCGCTGCACCTGGACCTGACGCATAACCAGAAGGCGCCGGCGGCCGAGGCGATGTACCTGAAGACGAACCAGTATCACGTGGCGCAGTTTGCCTATCTGGTGGACCGGCTGAAGAAGATCGACGAGGGCGGCCAATCGATCCTCGATAGCTCCATGCTGATGCTGGCTTCGAGCCTGTTCGACGGCGATTCGCATGGCGCCGACCAGTTGCCGATTCTGCTGGCCGGTAAGGGCGGCGGGACGCTGCGGCCGGGCCGGAACCTGGATTACCTTGAAAAGGGCGACGACCAGCGGCGGGCATGCAGCCTGTATCTTTCGCTGATGGATAAGATGGGCGTGCAACTCGAGAAGTTCGGCGACGCGTCGACGCGGTTGGCCGAAGTCTAGGGGTTGCATCTTTGGGCCGGTCTGCCGCATCAGACCGGCTATGACGAAGATTGCATTAGTGACCGGGGCCAGCAAGGGCATCGGGTTTGAGACCGTGCGGCAGTTGGCGCAGAAAGGGATCCATGTGCTGCTGGGCGCGCGGGACCTGAAGAAGTCCGAGACGGCGGCGGCGAAGCTGCAGGGCGAGGGGCTGCCGGTGGAAGGCATTGCGCTGGACCTGACAAGCGCGGCCGATATCTTCAATGCGGCGCAGACGATTGGGGCGAAGTACGGACGGTTGGACATCCTGGTCAACAACGCCGGGGTGCTGTTGGACGAGGGCGGCTTTGGCGTGAACACGACGTTGACGGTGCCGCTCGTGAAGGTGCGGGAGACGTTCGACAGCAATTTTTTCGGGGTGATTGCGCTGACGCAGGCGCTTCTGCCGCTGCTTGAGAAGAGCGAGGCGGGCCGGATTGTGAACCTGTCGAGCATTCTCGCGTCGCTGACGCTGCACGCGACGCCGGGTTCGCCGATCTATGACTCGAAGACGTTTGCCTACGACGTTTCGAAGACGGCGCTGAACGGATACACGGTGCACCTGGCGCACGCCTTGAAGGACACACCGATCAAGGTGAACAGCGCGCATCCCGGATGGGTGAAGACCGACATGGGCGGCGAGTATGCGCCGATGGAGATCGTCGACGGGGCGAAGACCAGTGTGCAATTGGCGACGCTGCCGGCGGACGGGCCAACGGGCGGCTACTTCCATTTGGGCGAAACGCTCCCCTGGTAAGGGGGGCGTTCGCTAAAATAGCGAGAGCATGATTGAACATTTGCGCCCCGGCGTAACGGCTCACAGCGCCCGGGTGGTGCTCTTTGATTTTGATGGGACCTTGTCGACCATCCGCTCTGGTTGGGTGGAGATTATGGTGCCGATGATGGTGGAGATTCTGGCCGATTTGAAGACCGGCGAGAGCGAAGCCGAGTTGACCGAGATCGTGAAGGAGTACGTCGGGCGGCTGACGGGGAAAGAGACGATCTATCAGATGATGGAGTTCGCCGACCAGATCGCCAAGCGCGGCGGGACGCCAGCCGAACCGAAGGTTTACAAGAAAATGTACCTGGATGCGCTGATGCAGCGGATCCAGGGCCGGCTGGAGGGCCTGGAGAGCGGGCGGACGGCGCCGGAGGAGTGGATGGTGCCGGGGAGCCGGGCGCTGCTGGAGGGGTTGCAGGCGCGGGGATTGAAGCTCTATCTGGCCAGTGGCACGGACCATGCGGACGTAGTCAAGGAAGCGAAGCTGCTGGGGATTTACGACTACTTCGACGGCGGGGTGTTCGGCGCGCTCGACGATTTGAAGGCGTTTTCGAAGGCGATTCTCGTGAAGAAGATTGTCGATTCGGCCGAGCACAAGGGCGAGGAATTTTTGGCCTTCGGCGACGGGTACGTGGAAGTGCAGGTGGTGAAGGAAGTGGGCGGCGTGGCCGTGGGCGTGGCTTCCGATGAGCCGGCTTGCGAGAAGGTGGACGACTGGAAGCGGAACCGGCTGGTGGGCGTGGGAGCGGACTGGATTGTGCCGCATTATGCCAACACCGAGCTGCTGCTGAGCACCTTGTTCCCGCAATGAAGACGGCGGCGATTCTCGAGAAGCTGCGGGCGCTGCGGGTGCTCGTGGTGGGTGACATCTGCCTGGACCGCTGGTGCTCGTACGACCCGGCGGAGGCGCTGCCTTCGGCCGAGACGGGGATTCCGCGGATGGCCGTGACGAGCGTGGAAGTGACGCCGGGCGCGGGCGGGACGATCGCGAACAACCTGGCGGCGCTGGGCGTGGGGCAGATCACGGTGGTGGGCGTCGTGGGCCGCGACGGCTTCGGCTGGGAGCTGCGGCAGGCGCTGGCGGCGCGCGGGATTGACGGGTCGCGCCTGGTGGAGGCGCCGGGCGTGCAGACGTTCACCTACACGAAGGTGATCAACGGCGAGACCGGCGAAGAGGACCGGCCGCGGCTGGACTTCATCGTGAACCGGCCGCTGGCCGCGGACGTGGAGCAGGCGTTGATCGCGCAGTTGGGCGGGGAGTGGGACGCGGTGATTGTGTCCGACCAGGCGGAGACGAACGCGGGGGGCGTGGTGACCCCAGCGGTGCGGGCGGCGATTCAGGGCAAGCTTGTGTGGGTGGATTCGCGGGCGCGGGCGGAGCATTTCCGCGGCGTGATTCTGAAACCGAACGAGCGGGAGGCCGAGGAGGCTTGCCTGCGGGCGTTTGGGGAAGTGGATTTCGCGCGGCTGCGGGAGTTGACCGCGGCGCCGCTGCTGCTGGTGACGCACGGTGGGCGCGGGGCGCGGCTGTTTACGGAGGCCGGCGATACGTGGGTGGCGACGCGGCCGGTGGAGAAGCCGGTGGACATCTGCGGAGCGGGCGATAGCTTCACGGCGGGCGCGGTGTGCGCGTTAGCGGTGACGGGGGATATGGTGCGGGCGGCCGAGTTCGGCAACCAGGTGGCGGCGATCACGATTATGAAGAAGGGGACGGGGACGGCGTCGCCGGAGGAGCTGCTGCGGGATGCACACGATCGCGATTGATATTGGCGGTACGAAGTTTTCGATGGCGGTGTTCGACGGGGACCGGATGGTGCGGCGGGAGAGCCGGGCGACCAACCGGGAGGGGGGCAGTGCATGGATGCTGGCCCAGATTGGGGAGATTGGGAAGGCGTGGTGCGGCGAGTATGCGGTGGGGCGGTGCGGGATTGGGTTTGGGGGCCCGGTGGACTGGCCGACGCAGATGGTGACGTTGTCGACGCACGTGGGCGGCTGGGCGGGGGTGGATCTGCCGGGGTTTGTGCGGGCGGAGTTGGGTGTGCCGGTGGTGATGGATAACGACGCGAACGTGGGGGCGTTAGGCGAGGGCGTGTGGGGCGCGGGGCGGGGAAAGCGGCCGCTGTTCTACATGACGCTTTCGACGGGGATTGGCGGAGGGATTTTGACGGAGCATGGGCTGTACCGCGGGGCGGATTCGTATGCGGGGGAGATTGGGCATTTGAACGTGCGGCCGGACGGGCCGGAGTGTTTGTGCGGGTCGAACGGGTGCTTTGAGCGGATGTGTTGTGGGTTGTGGCTGGAGCGGGATTATGGGAAGCCGGCGAAGGAGTTGCTCGAGGATCCGGCGTTTGTGGAGCGGTATGTGGTGGATTTGGCGCGGGGGTTGAAGGCGGGGATTATGTTGTTGAACCCGGCGCGGATCGTGATTGGCGGGGGGATTCCGAAGGCGGGGGAGAGGTTGTTTGGGCCGCTGCGGGCGGAGTTGGGGAGACAGATTACGGCGTGGAGTAGGGCGCGGGTGGATGTGGTGGCGGCGGAGTTGGGGGATGACAGTGTGTTGTGGGGGGCGCTGGAGTTGGCTAAGGGCTGAGTGGGGCCGGGCCGGGGAGCCAGATGATTTGGGGCGCGCAGCGGCTGACTGGTACCGTCAACAGGACTCCGGTTTGGTGGCTCCTTGCACTGATGGCCGCCTCCGCGGATTGGAACTTCGGGCGATAGGGACGGTCGTTCGTAGTGACGCTCGTGCGACAGTCCTGGCGATAGCTGGGGATTGGGGGAGTCCATTCGGCCTGGAGGCGTACGGGGTGGCCCGCCAAGAGGCGCACGCGGAACCGGCCATCCCGATCGCTCAGTACGTAGAGGGATTCCCGGTGGCCACCGTCGAGCAGGTAAAAGGCGGCTTGCGCAGCCGGCTCGCCGTCGGTCAACTGCACGCGGCCGGTGACGGTGATGGTAGGTTTCAACTCGGGGATGCGGAGTGTTAGGTTCTCGACGCGTTCCCGGGAGCCGATCCGGACGATTCGCGCCTGATTTCGCTGGGTAGCGTCGGGCAGATAGACGGCGCCAAAGGGCAACCGGCCGCTGGCGATGCCGGGCTGGTTGGCGACCAGCCGGTAGGTACCCGCGGGAACCATGGTGAGGCGAAAGACGCCGTCTTCCCGGGAAACTGTTTCGAGTTGGCTTGACGGCGTGGTGGATCCCGCTGCCGGTTCTAGCGTGACCGGGACATCGGCTAGAGGCCGGCCGGCGGGATCCACCACGCGGCCGGAGACCTGATTTCCTTCGCGGAGCGCAAAGCTGACGCTGGCGCCGGCTCGCGCGGAGAGGGTGATGGGGGAATCCAGCGGGGCGAAACGCATCGGCCCGCCGCCGGCGAACATGGCGAAGTCGATAATCATGCCCGGAGGAACTTCCGGCTCCACGCGGTAGGCTCCCGGCGGCAGGTCGTAGACTTCGTAGACACCGTCGGCGTTAGTGACCGTATTCGTAAGTTTTCCCGCGCCGCGGATGCGAATCGGCACCCCACCGAGCCGGGGGAGGCGGCGTAATGGGTTGGCGGCGGGGGGCTGGCTTAGGAAGAGCTCGCCGGAGAGGCGGCTACGGGTGGCCGCGCGGGGTAGCGCGCGGAGAAAGAGGAGGTCATCGGCGGCAGCCTCCACTCCTCGGGTCCGATGGCATCCGTAGGCTTCCCAGGATCCGGGAGTTTCGGTGGGATGGAGATAGAAGAGGGCTTTCTCGCCGGTGCGAAACTTCGGAGCGCAGAAATGGCCGGGCTGCTCCAGCCGCAGTTCGGTGGCGGCCTGGACGCCCTTGAAGGCTTCGTCGACCTTCACCCAGACTGTTTGGGGACCATGGAACCGATCGCCCGCCGGGTCCAGATAGTAGAGGATGGACGCCAGAAGGCCCGGCGGCCTTTCGATTCTTTCGACGTGCCCTAGGAACACAACGGGGGATGTCTCCCAGGCGCCCTTGGCGGAGGGCCACTCGCGGCAGCTACAAGGCCACAGGGTTGGTGCGAAGAGAGCAAGGAGAATGAGCCTGACCCACATGGATTACTCCTCTGACGGCGGTCTTATCGTTAGGACGATTTTGCCTGTTGTTCCGTGGGGGCTACTGCGATTTGCAGGCGGGCGCTGGCAGGGTGAGGAAGAGGCCGGTTTGGTCGACGGCGGCGGAGACCGGGAGTTCGGGTGATTTGAGTCCGGTACGGTAGGAGTAGGGCCCGTCTGACCGCACATCCAAGCACTCTAGTTGGAGGCGCGGAGTGAAGGGCGTCCAGACCGCTTGCAGGCGGACGGGTTGCCCCGCCAAAAGTGGGATGCGGAACCAGCCATCGCCGTCAGCTCCCGGGAACAGTTGCTCCTTTCGGTCACCGTATATGGCGTAGAGCCAAGGCTGGGAGGCCGGTTTGCCGTCACTGAACTGGACTTGGCCGCTCACGGTAACCGTGGGCTCGAGTTTGGGGATGCGCAGGACCAGACTCTCGACCGGCTTTCCCGCCGTGATCTTGAACGCCTGCGCCCGTTGGCGATCGCCGGTGCCGGGGAAATAGGTCGGGCCAAAGGGTCTCCATCCGCTGGCGGATTGCCCCCGATTGGCCACTAGCAGGTACTCTCCTGACGGGAACTGCCTGATTTCAAACGAGCCATCTGCTTTCGTGGAACTCGCTGGAGGCCGCGAGGAGGGGGACAGCCCGCCAACGGGTTCAAGCGAAACGGGAACCCCAGCCAGAGGATTGCCTTCCGGATCAACCACGCGCCCAGTCACCAGGGTTCTTTCCATTGCGATGAAGCTGGCGCTCGCTCCAGCGCCAGCTTCGAGCAAGAGTTGGGTATTGTTCTTTAGTTGGATACCCTCTCTCGCTCCGGCCAACATTGGGAATCGGATCTCCATTTCTTTCGGAAGATCCACTTCCACCCGGTAGGTCCCCGCCGGTAGATCGTAGATTTCATATACGCCGTCCGCATTAGTGACGGTTTCGATCAGCCGGTCACCGCTTCGAATCCGGACAGGTATTCCGCCGAGGTTCCGAACTCGGCGGAAGGGCTCATTTAAGGCGTCCTCGTAGAGCTCCACTTCGCCGGATAGGCGGCTCCGCGAGGCCGCCCAAGGGAGCGCCCGCAGGAACAACAGATCATCGGCAGCGTCCGCAACCCGCCGCGTCCGGTGACAGCCATAGGCCTCCCAGACTCCCGGCTCCTTCGAGGGATGGAGATAGAAGACCACCTTTTCGCCAGTGCGAAACTTTGGCGCACAGTTGTGGCCGGCCTGCTCCAATCGAAGTTCAGACCCAACCTCCACTCCCTTGAACGCTTCGTCAACCTTGACCCAGACAGTCTGGCGCCCCTTGTAGCGCGCCGCCTCAGGGAGCGGTAGTTCGAGCTTGTCGAATTCCTGCTCTGTCCGCTCGACATGCCCGAGGAACACCACTGGCGACGTCTGCCAAGCTCCCTTGGCGGAGGGCCAGCCGCCACAATCACACGCCCAGGCTAGCGGAGCAGCGAGTGCCAGCAGAATGACCCAGACCCACATGGAGAACTCCTTACATGGCGGTTAAATCAATGACGGCTTTCCCCACCTTATCGCGGTAGTGTTCCAGCATAAAGAACGCATCTTCAATCTCTTCAAGCGGCCGCTGATGCGTCACCAGCGGACCAAACAGCGTCGGACGCTCGCGGAGCAGGTCCAGCGCTAGCGGCGTCTCATGGTTACTCCGGCGCACTGGAAACAGCGGCACCTCTTTCCGGCGCAGCTCGTGAAAGTGAATCACCGGCATCGGCTCGGACGGAATCCCCGTCACCACCACCCGGCCGCCACGCGCTACTGCCAGGCAGCAGGCTTCGAGCGAACCGTCGCGGGTGACGCAGTCGATGGCGACATCGACGCCACGGTCGCCCGTCGAACTCTTGATCTCCGCCAACGCCTCGTCCGGAGCGAGCGCTACGTCGGCGCCATAGGCGGTCGCCATCGCCCGGCGGTGGGGCACCGGGTCGATCGCATAGATGCGGCGGGCTCCGTGCATCTTGAGCACGGCGATCGTCAACACGCCAATGGGCCCACAACCCCAGACGGCCACCGCCTCGCCCGGTGTCAACTTCACGAACACCATGCTATGCAGCGCAATCGCGAGCGGCTCAAACAAGGTCCCTTCGGCGAAGCCTAGACCATCCGGCAGCGGCAACACATTGTGCGCCGGCAGGTTCACGATGTCGCGGAAGAAGCCGGGGTCGGGACCGGCGCTATAGAAGCGGATATGTACGCACAGGTTATGCCGCCCGGTGCGGCACATCTCGCAGTGGTAGCAGTAAACGGCCGGTTCGAGAATCACCCGCTCGCCCGTGCCGACAATCGTCCCGGTCGGCTCATGACCGAGCACCATGGGGAAGACGCTGGGCGTATCGCCAACCGCCCCTTCCGAGAAGTTGTGCAGGTCCGAGCCGCAGATGCCGACGGCATGGACACGGACCTGAACCTCTCCCGGACCAGGAGCAGGCGGGGGCGCGGTTTCTGCAACCGCGAAACGGTGTTGCGCAATGAGCTGGGCGAGACGCACGAGAAGGCTATTCCGAAGTTTTTTTGAAGAGATTGTCGAAGGCGGTGCGCGCGTCCTGCACCTTGCGCGGCACGTTGGGCGCCGCCACCAGCGGCAGGCCGGCGGGCTTGGGCGCTACCGGCGCCGCGGTGTCGCGGGCAACCGTAATGCGGGGCGAAAAATGCGAGCACTCGTTGGCCCGATCCTTGTAGGGAATTCGCTCGGCGATCGGCTGCAAGCACTGGAAGCGCGCGGACGAATCCATGTGGCCGCACTGGCTGCAGCAGTGCAGGGCGGCGGCGCACTTGGGGCAAGGCTGGGTGAAATCGAAACCCGCCGGCAGAACGTTCGAGCAGTTAAAACAGCGGCTGGCGGCCACACTGCGGACCAGCCGCGGCGTGGGCGGACCCTCAACCGGGGTGCGGGGCGCATGGTGCTCCCCTTCCCTTTTGTCCTGGTACCCGGGTTGTTTGTATTTCCGGTCTCCATCCATATCGCTGCTCTTGGGTGTACCACGAATCCGTGGTGCAGGCTAGTCGGACCACTTGAGCAGGGCGTTGGTGGGCCGGGTCAAGGGGTCGCGATAGTGGTTGGAGCTGATGCGGAACGAGAAGCCGAGGCGGCCGGTCCGCCGGGGTGCATACTCCTGGCCGAACAGGTGAACTTCACCCCGCTGCTCAATCACAGGCAGCGGAATCACGGTCGTCTCTTCGAGGTTGCCGTCCGCGTCGACGCGGCCAACCACTGCTTCCACGCGAACATCTTCCGGCTTGAGGCCGGCGAGTTCGACCGCGGCGCGCAGAGGAAGCGTGCCGCCGGTTTGAATCGTCGTGGCCGCCCCGCCGTCGATTTCGACAAAGCGGACCTGATTCCAGACGCGGTGCACGTCCTTATCCCACACCGCCAGCTTCTTGGCGGCGGCGTACTCGTTGGCCGCCGTTTCGACGATGTGCGCGTGGGCGGGATCGTAGAGCAGCTTCGAGTATTCAAGCAGCATCCGCTTGGCGTCGTACTGCGGAGTGACGTTCTTCAGGCTGAGCTTCATGCGCCGGACCCACTCGTGGGGGACTTCATCGGAGCGGGAGGAGTAGAAGAGCGGAACGATTTCGTTCTCGAGCAGCGAAAGGATGGCCGCCGTGTGCATCTCGTCCTGGTCTTCGCTGTAGGGTTCGCGGTCGCCAATGGCCCAGCCGCCGGAGGTTTCGTAAGCCTCGTCGTACCAGCCGTCGAGCACGGAGAGATTGGGGTTGCCGTTCAAGGCCGCCTTCATGCCGGAGGTGCCGCAGGCTTCCTCGCCGCGACGCGGGTTGTTGAGCCAGAGGTCCACGCCCTGGACGAGTTCGCGGGCCACCTGCATCGAGTAATCCTCGACGAAGACGAGGCGGCGGGAGATTTCGGGGTCGCGCGAGAGCTGCACGATTTCGCGGATCAGCGTCTTGCCGGGGATGTCTTTCGGGTGGGCCTTGCCGGAGATCAGGATCTGAACCGGCATACGATTGTTCATCAGCAGCCGCTTCAGGCGGGCGAGATCCTTGAAGATCAGCGTGGCGCGCTTATAGGTGGCGAACCGGCGGGCGAAACCGATGGTGAAGACGTCGGGGTCGAGGATGTCAGAGAGGCGCCGGACCTCCGACGGCGAGGACTTCCGGGCCAGGGCGGCCGCCGTAGCGCGGGCGCGGACGAAGGCGATCAACTGGCGTTTGCGCTTCTTGTGGGCCTCCCAGATCTCCTGATCCGGAATGTCGTCGATCAGATCCCAGGTGGCTTTGCTTTCGCTGTGTTCGCGCCAGTCGGGCTGCAGGAAGTTGTCGTAGACGCTGGCCAGATCGCCGTTCAGCCAGGTAGAGACGTGGACGCCGTTCGTGACCGAGGTGATGGGCACTTCGGCGGGCGGAAGCTGCGGCCAGAGATCCTGCCACATTTCGCGGGACACCACGCCGTGGAGCGCGGAGACGCCGTTCCGCCAGCAACTAGTTTTGATGGCGAGGATCGCCATGGAGAACGACTCGCCGCCATCGAAGGGATTGCGGCGGCCGAGGCCGGCGAAAGCATCGTAGGGGATGCCCGCGGTGTGGCAGTACTCGGCGAAGTAGTAGTGGACAAGGCCCGAATCGAACAGGTCGATGCCGGCGGGGACCGGGGTATGGGTCGTGAAGACGTTATTGGCGCGCACCGCTTCAATGGCTTCGTCGAAGGCGAGGCCCTGATCGGCCATCTTCAGCCGAATGCGTTCAATGGCGAGGAAGGCCGAATGGCCCTCGTTCATATGGAACACGGTGGGCGCCAGGCCGAGGGCGGAGAGAACGCGCATGCCGCCGATGCCGAGGACGATCTCCTGGCGAATGCGGGTGTGCGAGTCGCCGCCGTAGAGCTGATCGGTGATGTTCCGATTGTCCGGCGCTGGATTCTGCGGGATGTTGGTATCGAGCAGGTAGAGCTTCACGCGGCCCACCTGGATCACCCACGCCTTGACGAAGACCTCCCCGGAGGGAAGCTTCACCGAGACGATCAGATCGGCACCGTTGGCCAGGCGAACGGGCTGAATCGGCAGGGTATAGAAGTCGTTTTCGGGAGACTTTTCGATCTGCCAGCCATCTTGATTCAGCGACTGGCGGAGATACCCTTTCTGATAGAGCAGGCCGACGCCGACCAGGGGCAGATCGAGATCCGAAGAGGCCTTCAAATGGTCGCCGGAGAGGACGCCCAAGCCGCCGGAATAGACCGGCAGGCACTCCGCCAAGCCGTATTCCATTGAAAAGTAGGCAATCAGCTTATCGGACTGGGCCGCCGTGGAGGACTCCATGTACGCGTCGAGGCGCTCACAGGCCTTCTTATAAAGAGCGAGGAAACGAGGGTCGGAAGCGGCCTTTTCGAGGCTCGCCTGCGGGACCTGACCGAGCATCAGGATGGGGTTATGGCCGCTGTTGCGCCATGCGGTGGGGTCAAGGCGGCGGAACATGCCGCGCAGGTTGGGCTCCCAAACCCAGAGGAGATTGTAGGCGAGTTCGGACAGGCGGGCCAAGGCGGGGGGGAGCGCCGGCTGAACGAGGAATTCCTTATGGGGACGAATCTGAAACGGCATAGTTGAAAGGAGGGCGGGGGAAGCTCTAACGATAGCAGAGGGGGGGCAGTACTTGGGTTACACGGCGAGGCGGAAGCCAAGGCCTGTGCGACTGAACTTTTCGCTCAGCCAGTCGTGCTCCGTGGCGGTGACCCGGAAGAGGTGGAAGTCGTTTCGTTTGGGATCGGCGTCGGCAACCCACTCGTCGACGTTGCCGACGATGTCGTAGAGGCCGAAGGCGTTGGCGTAGCCGGTGGAGGCGGGGGGCTTCGGCGCTTCCCCCTCTTTCGGCAGCGCGATGAGTTGGGGGTGGAAGCGATCGCCCCACCAGAACTCGGTGCGGGTTCCGGCGCGGCAGGCGTACTCCCACTCGCGATCCGTGGGCAGGCGGTAGGCGCGGCCGGTAAGCCGGGAGACGCGGGCGCAGAACTCCATGCAGTCCCGAAAGGAGACCGTTTCGACGGCTTGTTCCGGCTTCCAGCCGAAGGGAGAATTCTTGCCGGTGGAGAACGGGGGTAGCGCGTGCTTCCGTTTGGGTAGTTTGGCGACGGCGTTCCACTGGGCGACGGTCACCTCGTGGCGGCCGATGGCGAACGCGGAGATGATCGTTTCCCGTCCATTCGGCAGGACGAGCGGACCGGACGGGAGCGAGAGCAGTTCGAGGGGCGGAGCGCCGGGTAGCGGATCGGCAAAGCCTTCGGCCGTGCGGGTTTCAACCTGGGTCACGCGGCCTTGGCGGTCGATGGCCGTCGGGAAGGCGAAGGGGAACGCGAGGAAGGAGCGCCGGGAGATCGCCATGCCTTTAGGCTATATTGTTGCGGTAAGGAAAAATGCTCGGCAATGAGGGTGCGCGGATGAATCGGAGGGAAGCGATGGCAGTGATGGCGGCAGGGCCGGTGGCGGCGCAGAGCGGAGGCAACTTCCGGGTGGCGCTGGGGTCGATCATGCATGAATCGAACTCGTTCAACCCGGCGAAGACGGAGTTGGCGGATTTCGACTGGGTGGAGCCGTCGCTGGACCGCTGGGCCGCGGGCAGCACGGAGGTGGCGGGGTTCGTCGAAGAAGGCCGGCGCCAGAAGTGGACGATGCTGCCGACGGTCTACTCCCACGCCACGCCGAAAGGCGCCGTCAGCAAGGCCGCCTTCGAAGAGTTGGCCAAGCGGTTGGTGGAGGGCTTTGAGAAGGCCAAGCCGTTCGACGCGATTCTGATCGCGCTGCACGGAGCCATGTACGCCGAATCGTACCCGCAGGGCGACGAGGAGTTGATCCGGCGGCTGCGGGCGAAGTTCCCGAAGCCGTTCCCGATCGTGTTGACGCACGACTTCCACGGCAATACGTCGCCGGCGATTGTCGAGATGACCAACGTGCTCGTCTCCTACAAGCAGAACCCGCATCTCGACACGAAAGAACGCGGCGTGCAGGCGGCCAACATTCTCGGGCGGATGCTGCGCGGCGAGATCAAGCCCGTGCAAACCATCATCAAGCCGGACATGATCTACAACATCGTGTTCCAGAACACCTACGGCGACCCGATGAAACCGCTGACGCAGGAGACGTTCCGCATGGAGCGGGACAACTCGAAGATTCTGGCCGCGAGCGTGATGGGCGGCTATCAGTACAACGACTCGCCACACATGGGCCCGAGCATCATCGTCGTCACCGACAACGACCGCAACCTGGCCGAGCGCGAAGCCAAGCGCCTCAGCGACATGATGTGGGCACAGCGCGACCGGTTGAAGCTCAATCTCCCGGACGCCGCGGCGGCCGTGAAGAACGCCCTGGCCGCCAAGAAGTTCCCCGTGGCGCTGTTCGATATCGGCGATAACATCGGCGGCGGTTCGGCGGGCGATTCGACCTTTCTGCTCGAGCAGTTGCTGGCGCAGAAGGCCGATGGGTGGGTGGTGGTGATGTACGACCCCGCCGCATTCCAGGCCGCGCAGAAGGCGGGCCTCGAAGGCGCGTTCGACCAGATGGTGGGTGGCAAGTCCGACAACGCGCACGGCAAGCCGGTCCGCGTGAAAGGCAAAGTCCGCAGCCTGCACGCCGGCCGGTACATTGAAACGGCGGTGCGCCATGGCGGCGGCCGCTATTGGAACATGGGCCACACGGCGGTGATCGAAGCCGAAGGATCGACGCGGGACCTGGCGAACTACCTCGTCGTGACGAGCGAACGGTCGAGCCCGAACTCGATCCATCAGATTGTTTCGCTCGGCATCTATCCCGACCGCCAGAAGATCCTCGTGGCCAAAGGCACCATTGCGCCGCGCGCGGCCTACGAGCCGGTGGCCGCCGAGATCGTCATGGTGGATACGCCCGGCGCCACCAGCGTGAATCCCGGACGCTACGAGTTCAAGCAGGCGCGTAAGGACCTGTGGGGGATTAAGTAGCGATCTTGCCGAAGACGCGGAGCAGGTTGCCGCCAAGATACTTCTCAATGCGGCTCTCCTTCCAGCCGCGGCGGAGCATGGCTTCGGTGAACATCGGGTAGTCCCGGCAGTCGCGCATGCCGCGCGGCAGCGTGGGGCCGCCGTCGAAATCGGTGCCGAGGATCACATGGTCTTCGCCGGCGATCTGCGTGGCGCGTTCAACGACCTCGAACCACTGGTCGATCGTGTACTTCAACTCCTCGGGCGCCTTGATGCCCACCATCGGGAAGCCGGGGCCGACGAGCTTATCGATCTCAGCGATGGTCATTTCGGCCTTGTCTTTCTTGACGTCGCTGCGGTCCCAGAAGGGCTTGCCGGCCTGCTTGGTCCGGTAGTCGAACATGGCGCGGTTGTGGAACTCGTTGCCGATATGGAAGCCGATCAGGCCGCCCTTTTTCGCCAGCTTCTCGAGCGTGGCTTCGGTCATGAGCCGGGGGATGTTGTTGCGGGATCGGAGGCCGTCGTGCGTCGAGACGACCGGGTGCTCCGAGAGTGCAATGGTCTGCTCGGCGGTTTCGGTTGAAGCGTGGGCGATGTTGATGACAACCCCGAGACGGTTGCACTCGCGAACCACGGCGCGGCCGTGTTCGGTGAGCCCGTTGAAGCGCGTGATGGCGCAGCAGGAGTCGGCGAAGTTGTTGGCGAAATTGTGGGCCGGCAGTTGGAGGGAGCGTACGCCGAGTTGATGCAGAGCGCGCAGGACACCCAGGTCGCCGTCCATGTCGAAGCCGCCTTCGATATCGAGCACGGCGGCGATCTTGTTCTGCTTCCGCAGCGCCTGAATCTCAGCGGCGTTGCGGGCGATGCCGATCGAGCGGGAGTTCTTCTCGACCTGGCGGTAGGCAAGGTCGATCAGACGCAGTGCCTGCTTCGTTTCGTAGTGGCCGGGGTAGTAGTCTTCGGTGATGAAGAGGTTAAAGAAGAGGGCGTCGAGGCCGCCTTCTTTCGCGCGGACCAGGTCGAAGTGGCCGTCTTCGACGCGCTGACCAATGTCGCCGCCATGATAGAGCTGGCGCGTGATGACGTGCACGTGCGCGTCAAAGACGAACATCTTGTCGTGCAATTGGCGCGGGGTGAGCGCGAGGGCGGAAGAGAGGAACTGGCGGCGATTCATGCGGTTTGCAAAAAGGGTTCGGCGGGCGCTCGATACGGAATGATTAGATCGTTGGTGCTGACCGGCTGACCGGTTCGCTTCGAAAGAAAGGCCTTGGCCAGAACGCCGGTGGTGAGCAGCGTCCGCTCCGGCGGGTAAGGCTCCTTGCCGGTCAGGATGAGGTCTTCAATGCAGTGGACCAAGCCGTCAAAATGCGGGAGCGGCCGGGTGACGCCCGGCGGGCCGAAGAGGGTGGTCTGCACGCCGGCGGGGGTTTGGAGGGCGACGGTGCGGTCGTTGCCGGAGGGCGTCAGCATCAGCGCCACGGCCTGGAGGCCGTCCCGGTATTGGATGTGAAACAGCACTGGCGACTTGGCTTGGGATTCGAAAGAACCTTTGCGGGAAGCCGGGTCGAGCGCCCAGGCGGCGTCAAGCAGCGGCCGGGCCCAGGGTTGGCTCGGGAGCCACTTCCAGATGGCCTCATTCGTCAGCGTATGGACCGAGGAGACGCCGGACTCGCCGCCGAAGCGGCGTTCAACGAGGCACTGGAGGCTTTCGAGCAGATGGAAGCCGTAGGCGTCGAGCGGGCCGTAGCCGATGGCCGCCGCATGGGAGATGCGCGTTTCGAGCTTGGGCTGCAAATGCGGCGCCCGGCTCGTCACGGGGAGCGACGACCCGGCCAGCAGCGGAACCTTCAGCCGGCGGGAGCGTTGGAAGAGTGCCTCCGCCTTGGCCCAATCGTAGGAAAAATGCTTATCGAAAAACGTGGGGACGCTGCGGCCGGTCCGTTCATAAACGTCCAGGATCTCGTTGAAAAGTTCAAAGCGCGGATATAGCTTCTGGCCGTCGGCGTTGGTGGGATAGTCGCCGTGCTCGCCCACAAAGACGACCCCATCGACAGCGAGCTGATCCGTGCCGAGCGTCAGCGCCTCGCGGATGGAGGGATAGATCTTGAACCCATGGCGAGCGGCGAGGTCGCGCGACATATCGTTCTGCGGAACCTGCGCCGTATAGAGCGAAACCAGATTCAGCCGCGGCGGCGTCCAGACGTTGTTGGCGGAGTGGCCGCCCAGCAGCCGTCCGCAAATGACATCGGCGTGCGAATACCAGCGGTACTCCGTGACGATCGCGGCGATCTTCTTCCGTGGGTCCCGAGCGAGCAGAGAGAGAAACTGACGGCGTCGCATGTCGTTCCATGGTACGCATTTTTGTTTTTGCAATGAAACGCCGATGCGAGTAAAGTTTGGGGTATGAAATTTTCCCGCCGTCACTTGATGCAGACCGCCGGAGCTTTGCCGCTGGCGGGCGCCGCCTCCGCCGCGGAAGCAACTCCTGACTATTTGGCCCAGTTGGGCGTTGCGCCCATCATCAACGCGGCGGGCGTCTACACGATGATGACCGCCAGCCTCATGCGCCCGGAGTGCGTCCGCGCCATCGCCGCCATGTCGACGAAGTTCGTCCGGCTGGACGAGTTGCACGACGCGGTGGGCAAGAAGATCGCCAAGCTCCTCGGCGCCGAAGCGGCCATGGTGCCCTCCGGCGCGGCTGCGGCGTTGACCGTGGGAACGGCCGGCGTCCTCACCGGCACAAACCCGGATTTCATCCAGCGCATTCCCGACCTCACCGGCATGAAGACCGAGGTAATCATCCAGAAGTCGCACCGGTTCCCCTACGACCACATGGTGCGTAACTGCGGCGTGAAACTGGTGGAAGTGGAAACGCGGGAGCAGCTCGTTAAGGCCATCGGTCCGCAGACCGCCATGCTGCTGTTTCTGAACAAAGCCGACCATCTGGGCCAAGTGAAGATGAAGGAGTTCGTGGCCATCGGCAAGCAGTACAAGGTCCCCACCTTCAACGACGCGGCCGCCGACGTGCCGCCCGTCGAGAATCTTCTCAACCCCATCAAGCTGGGCTTCGACCTCGTCTGCTGCTCCGGCGGCAAAGGCATCCGCGGGCCGCAGTCGGCCGGGCTCCTCGCCGGCCGCGCCGATCTCATCCGCGCCGCGCGCCTGAACACCTCCCCGAACAGCGACACCATCGGCCGCTGTTGCAAGGTGAACAAAGAGGAGATGGTGAGCATGATGGTCGCCCTCGAATCCTTCCTGAACGAAGATCACAAGGCTCTCTGGAAGGAGTGGGAGACCCGGGTCGAGACCATGCGGCGGACGTTGAGCCGGGTACGCGGCTTGAAGGCCACGCCCTTCGTGCCGGAGATCGCCAACTCCGTTCCGCACCTGCGGGTGCAGTGGGACGGGAAGAAGCTGGGACTCACCGAGCTCGACGTCATGAAGCAGTTGCGCGAAGGACAACCCTCCATTGAACTCGTACCGACGAACCCCAAGCCGGGCGAGGGCGTGGAGATCGCCAGTTGGATGCTCCAGCCGGGCGAAGCCGAAATCGTCGCCGGGCGAATGGAGGAGATCCTCGGGCCGAAGGCCTAGCGGACGCCGCTGATCTCGGCCGCCGCCTTGCGGAGCGCCGCGATGATCTTCTTATCCTTCTGCGGTCGAAAGCGATGAATGGGTCCGGAGAGGCTCAACGCGGCTACGGCTTCGCCATACGGATTCAAAATGGGTGCCCCCACGCAGACCGCCTGCAACGCCGTCTCCTCCACTTCAATGCTGTAACCGCGACGCCGAACCGTGGCGAGCTCCGTACGGAGTTGGGCTTCTTCCGTGATGGTCTTCGCCGTCAGCGCCGGCAGCGGGCGGCCGGCAATTAAGCCATCCACGACGGACGCACTCGAAAAAGCCAGGATCGCGCGGCCGAGCGAAGAGGCGTGCACGGCCACCGTCGCGCCGGGCCGCTCGGAGAACCGCAGCGCCGATTCACTGGGCACGACTTCCAGATACACGACCTTATCGTGCTGCAGTTTCCCCAGGTTCACCGTCTCGCCAAACAGGTCGCGCAGGTTAATCATCTGCGGCAGCGCGGCCCGGCGCAGCGTCTCCAGATCTTCTCCCGCCGTGAGTAAGCCCGGGACGCCGTAACCCAGCCGGTAAGTCTTGTCGGCTTCGTCGCGAATCAGCACGCCGAGATGTTGCAGCGTGCTGAACACGCGAAACACCGTGGACTTAGGAATGCGCGTCCGCAGAACTGCTTCATTTAGCGATAGCGTTCCCGCGCGGGAAACCTCTTCGATCAGCCGGAACGCACTTTGGAGTACGGGGACTAAGTAGCGGGGCGGGGAGCTTTTCACGACAACGAATTGAAGTATGTCACACTTCTTTGAATAGGATTCGGGTTCAATAGAGAAGCGTGCGTTCCTTAACTGATATTCACGAACAAGCGGTCCGCAGCAAAACGGCGGGTTCGCTCGCCCGCTACGAGCGCAGCCAGCGCTCGCTGGCCGGGGGGGTGTCGAGCGGTCTCCGACGGGCGGCCCGGCCGTACCCCCTGTTTTATGACCATGGGGCCGGCAGCCGGATCTGGGACGTCGACGGCAACGAGTACATCGACTTTGGCCTCGCCTGGGGACCGTTGATTCTCGGCCATGCTCATCCCAACGTCACCGCGGCCATTGCGGAGCAGGCGGCCAAGGGGCTGACGTTCGGCGCGCAACACGATCTCGAATATCAGGTGGCGGAACGGCTGACGGAGATTCTTCCCTGCGCCGATCTCGTCGCCTTCTCGAACGCCGGCACCGACGTCGTCAACGTGGCTCTGCGCTTGGCACGCGCCGTGACGGGGCGGCCGAAGTATCTCAAATTCGAAGGCCATTATCACGGCTGGGGGGACCAGGCGCTGGTCAGCTATCGCTTCGGCGCGGACCATCCGTTGGGTCGGCCCGAGGCCGTCGGCAAGGGGCAACTGCCCCACGAGCATGTCCTCGTGGCCGAATGGAACGACCGCGCCGCCGTGGAGCAGTTGTTCGCCACGCACGGCGCCGAGATTTCCATGGTGGCCTGCGAGCCGCTGCTGGCCAATTCCGGTTGTATCCCGGCCGACCCGGGCTTCCTCCAATTCCTGCGCGAGATCACGACGCAGAATGGCGCCCTGCTGCTGTTCGATGAAGTCATCACCGGCTTCCGCGTGGCGCTCAGCGGTGGGCAGGGACGCTACGGCGTCACCCCGGACCTGGCGACCTTCGCCAAGGCCGTGGGCGCCGGAACGCCGCTCAGCGTGCTTGCCGGCAAGCGCGAATTTATGGACGCCATCAGCCGCGGCGAAGTCGTCCACGCCGGCACTCTGAACGGCAACCCGCTGGCACTGGCGGCGGCCGCCGCCGCGCTCGAAGAGCTTTCCGCGCCCGGCTTCTACGACCGCCTGCACACACTGGGCAACCGGCTGCGTTCCGGCCTCGAGACCATCCTGCGGGCCAAGGGCCACGCGGTGGTCACCACCGGCGATGGTCCCGTGTTCCAGGTGGCGTTCCAACCCGTCGCCCCGCGTAACTACCGCGAGACGATGGCCGCGGACAAGGCCAAATACAGCGATTTCGCCATCGGCCTGTTGAACCAGGGCGTGCTGGTCCTTCCCGACGGCCGCTGGTACATCAGCGGCGCCCACACCGAGGCCGATATTCAGACCACGCTAGCCGCGGCGGAAAACGCCCTGTAGAATAAAGGGTTGGTCTATAAGCTGGTTTATGAAAACCTGAAGCACCGCCCCGTACGGACGCTGCTGAGCTCGCTGGCGATCGGCCTGGGCGTGACGATGATGCTCGCCCTGGTGGGCGTGGGCGAAGGGATGTTAGAGGATCAGGCGAATCGGGCGCGCGGCGTCGGCGCTGATCTGGTAGTTCGTGCGCCGGGCAGCTCCGTCGTCGGCATGGGCTCGTTGTCGATGAATCAAAAGATCCTCGACTATGTCCGCGCCCAAAAGCACGTCGCCCTGGCCACGCCCATCGGCGTGCACTCCACCGGCGGCGTCAGCTCCATCATGGGCATCAACTATGAGGAGTTCGCCGCCATGGGTGGCGGCTTCCGGTTCCGGGAAGGAGCCAAGTTCTCCCAGCAGAATGACGTGATTGTCGATGACCTCTACGCCCGCGAGAAGAAGCTGAAAGTCGGTTCCCTTCTCCACACCATGAACCGCGATTGGCGCGTCTCCGGGGTCTTTGCCTCGGGCAAACTGGCGCGCGTCATGATCCCCTTGACCGTCCTGCAGGATCTCGCCAGCGCCAACGGTAAGATCACCATGATCTACGTCAAGCTGGACGACCCGGCCAACACGCAGGCTGTGATCGACGCCATGAAGAAGGATCTGCCGGAGTATCCCATCTACGCGATGGAAGAGCTGATCAAGCAGTTCTCCGTGAACAACCTGCCCGAGCTGAAGGCGTTTATCGGTGTGGTCGTCTCGCTCTCGGTTCTGTTCGGTTTCCTGGTCGTGTTCCTGGCCATGTACACCGCCGTGCTCGAAAGAACGCGGGAGATCGGCATTCTGAAGGCGCTCGGCGCCGGGCCGAGTTATGTACTGGGCATTCTGCTGCGGGAGACGGTTCTGCTCGCCGTCATCGGCTCGCTCTGCGGCATCCTGATGAGCTACGGCACCCGCTGGCTGATCGCCACTTTTATTCCAGCCTCGATGGTGCAGGCCATTGTCTACCGCTGGTGGCCCATCGCGTCCCTCATCACCCTGGCAGGCGCCGTGCTCGGCGTGCTCTACCCCGCGCTGAAGGCCGCGAAACAAGACGCGCTCGACTCCCTCTCCTACGACTAATGGCCATTATCGAGATTCAGAATCTACGCAAAACGTTCCGCAGCGGAGACGTGGATGTACACGCGCTGCGCGGCGTCAATCTTACCGTTGAGAAGGGCGAGTTCCTCGCCGTAGTCGGCAAGTCCGGGAGCGGCAAATCAACGCTGTTTCACATCCTGGGCGGGTTGACGCCGCCGACTTCGGGCACCGTGAAAATCGATGGGCAAAGCCTGACCGAACTTGACGAAGCCGGCCGCACCCGGCTGCGGCGGAATAGCGTGGGCTTCGTTTTTCAGAAGTACAATCTGCTGCCGACGTTGACCATTCGCGACAACATCGACATCGCACGGGATATCTCCGGCGATACCACGCCCTGGGACCCCGCCTTCCTCGAAGTCGTGGAACTGCTCGGCATCGCGCAGAAACTCGATCGGAAGCCCCGGCAACTCTCCGGCGGCGAACAGCAGCGCGTGGCGATCGCCCGGGCCATCGTGAACCACCCCGCCATTCTGCTGGCCGATGAGCCGACCGGAAACCTCGATTCCGAGAACTCCGACATGGTGCTGGAGCTGCTGCGCCACCTGAACAAGAAGACCGGGCAGACCGTGCTGATGATCACGCACGATCCGGAAGCCGCCGCCTTCGCCGACCGGACCGTGCAGATGCGCGACGGCTTGCTACACAGCGCTTAGCCCTGGCCCCCGCAGCAGACTGGTGTTCACCCGTCCGTTGCGGACTTCGAACATGCCCGGGAACTTGCGTTCCCACCCGGCGTTGGCCGCCGGTACGTACTGGCGCGAGTTGCCCTCAATCGCGGCCACGCCCGGGACGTGCGCGGCGATCCCCGCCGAGTGGATGAACGAGGCACCGGGACAGGTCAGATCCTGGACGCAGAGGAACATCTTGAACTTCTGCGCCGCGGCCGCCATCAGCAGCGCCTGCGACTGGCCCTTGCAAGCCTTCAACGCCGCGCCGGTGTAGCCCATCTCACGCGCCATCAGCAGCGATTCCAAGTCCGTCAGCGACTCGTCAATCACCACCGGCCGCAGCTTCGCCGCCTCGTGCATTACATTGGCGCGGTCGGCCTTCAGGTCCCGCTTCGTGGGCTGTTCAATGTACTGAATCCGGACGAAGCCCCGCGGCGTCTTCTCCTTGATCTTGGCCAGCATCTCAATCAGATACTTCACACTGGGGCACTTCTCATTGAAATCGAGCGAGTAGACCCAATCGGCGACACGGCGCTGATTCTGCACCTCCGTGGCGGTCCGGTCCACCGCCAGCACCCGCTCGGTATCCCACGCCATATCCTCGCCGTTCAACTTGATCTTGATGTTCGTCAGCCCCGAATAGTTGATCCATTCGGGCAGCGTCTCCGGCAAGCCGTCGTTAATCCGCTTCTTGATGTCGCTCGCCGTGATGGGGTCTACCGCGCCGACCAGGTGATAGAGCGGCATGCTGGGCTTGGGCTTGCTCAGCACATACTTCTGCAGGTACTCGCCTTCGAACCCCTTGCCCAGGTAGTGCGAAAGATCGTGGCGCATCAGGTCCGGCCCGTAGATGGCGTAGGCGCTGCGGTTCAGCATTTTGCCGAAGCCATCGGCGATGGCGGCTTCAAACGGGCTGCAGGTGGTCAGCGTACAGAGTTTGGGAAAGGGCTCGGAGAGCTTTACTTCGGCCGCGGCCGCCAGCCACATCGGTTCGAGCGAATGGTTCAGGTCCACCGGGTGGCCGTACTCTTTGTGGTCCCGTGTGATCTTCTCCACCTTCGCGGCCAGCGTCTTCATGGCGGCCAGCGTCTGGTCGTAGCGCAGCGTCTTTGAAGGGAAGCTCCAGACGTTGCCCATCGGCATGGAACCGAAGCCCTGCGCCACTTTTCCGGCGCGGGATTCGAGCGTCACCTTCACGTTGAGCAGCGTGACCCGGTCCACCTCCGTGCCGCCGAACTTGATGGGAGTGCGGTAAAGGAAGTCCTCGGTGGAGGTTGAAAGCTCCTTGATGCGGACGTCGGTCGACTTCGTCTGCGCGTGAATCGCGGGCGCGGCGGCGAGCAAAGAGCCAAGGAACGCGCGGCGGGAGGAGAGTGCCATGCGCTTATTGTATGGGAACAAAGCAAGCCGTCGCGGGGTCAGAAGCAACATGCAGATCCCATGGCGATTCACAGGATTTCTGGTACAAAGCGGCTTGGTCGGCGCAGTTCTGGTGGTGCCGATGTTCTATCCCGAAGTCATCGCGGTGGCGTTGCCGAAGATCGGCATCACCCTGCAGGCTCCCGCCCGGCAGTTGGCGCCGGAGCCCGCGGCCGCCTCCTCCGCGGCCTCGGCGGCGCCGAACCCGGCGCTGCGGTCCGCCCCAAAACGCTATATAGCACCTTCCCGCTGGGACCGGCCGGCGGCCGCCATCGTCGATGAGCCCGGCGCGTTTTTCCCGGCGGTCGGATCAGGCGAAGCGCGGGCCGACACAAGCCTGGGGGTCAGCACGCTCGGCACGCTGCCACCGCCCGTGGTGGAGACCAAACCGCAAACCCCTCCGCCACCGGCCGAGCCGGCGCCGAAACGGATCACCGTCGGCGGCTCCGTGCAGGCGGCGCGTCTCGTCCGGCAGGTCACGCCGGTCTACCCGCCCCTCGCCAAAAACGCCCGGATCTCCGGCACCGTGCGCCTCGAAGCGGTCATCGGCCCGGACGGCACCGTAGAGCAGCTCCGCGCCGTCAGTGGCCATCCGCTGCTGACCAAGGCCGCGCTCGACGCCGTGCGGGAGTGGCGCTATCAGGCCACCCTGCTCAACGGCCGCGCCGTCGAGGTCGCCACCGTCATCGACGTCAACTTCGTTCTTGGCGGCCGTTAGTGCGAACCGGCCTGGGCACGGCGCCAGTCCATGATTTTCACGCAGCCAAACAGCACCACGAACAGGAGCCCCAGCACCCCGCCAATCTGCCAGACGTGGCTCTTCAAATAGGCGCCCGCTTCACTGCCGAGTTGACTGCCCAGATAGGCCAGCGCAACATAGCGGGGAACGCGGGCCGCCAGCACCGTCAGGAAAAAGTGCCGCGGACTCACCCCTAAGGCGCCGGACGAAGCCACGAACAGCTTCATCGGCATCGGGATCGGCGAGATGGCACTGATGAACACCGTCAGCAGGCCGTAATGCTGAAACCACTGCCGGAGCTTTCGCCCGCGCTCCCCGATGGTGCGCTTCTCGAGGTACTTCTCGCCCCCCTTGCGTGCTGCGAAAAACAGAAACATGCTACCGCATAGGGAGCCCACCAGCGCCATCGCGGCCGCAAGATACGCCGTGCCCGGCGCGTTCGCGGCCAGCAGCATAATGAGCGCGTCCACCGCGGCCGGAATGGGGATGCCCGCCGAATCGAGGGCGGCAAGGATGAGAAGGCCGGGAGGACCCCAGGCGACCAGAGTAGCGACGAATTGCTTCAAGCTTCCAGTTTACCGAGCATCGCCAGCAGGTCGCTCTGCGACAGCACCTTGATTCCCAATTCGTTCGCTTTCTCGAGCTTTGAACCCGCCTCCTCGCCCGCCACGACATAACTGGTTTTCTTGCTCACCGAGCCGGACACCTTTCCGCCCGCGGTCTCGATCATCTCCTTGGCCTGTTCGCGCGAAAGCGTCGGCAAGGTGCCCGTCAACACGAACGTCATGCCCGCGAGCGGCCCCCCGGAGCGGTCCACTTTCTGATGCGTGAAAGTGAGGCCGGCGGCGCGCAACCGCTCCACCACCTCCCGGTTCCGCTCTTCGGCGAACCACCGGCGAATGCTTTGCGCCACCTTGGGGCCCACCTCCGTCGCCTGCTGCAGCTGCGCCTCGTCGGCATCGCGCAACGCGTCCAGTGAACCGAAGTGCTCCGCCAGAAACTGCGCCGTGCGTTCGCCGACGAACGGAATGCCCAGGCCGTTCAGCACCCGCGGCAGCGGCAGCGTCTTCGATCGGGCGATGCCCGCCAGCACGCGCTCGGCCGACTTGGTCCCCATCCGTTCCAAGCCCGCCAACTGCTCGAGCGTCAGATCATAGAGGTCAGCGACCGAGTGGACCAGGCCGGCCTTGACGAGCTGCTTCACCAGCTCATCGCCCAGCCCCGCGATATCCAGCACCGGACGAGCGGCGAAGTGAGCCACCGACTCGATCAAGCGCGCCGGGCAACTCGAATTGAGGCACCGGGAGACCACCTCTCCCTCCGGACGCGAGACGGAACTGCCGCAGACCGGGCAGGTCGCCGGCATTTGAAACGGCGTTCGAGGATCCCCCTCCCGAATCACCTTCACGACTTTCGGAATCACGTCGCCCGAACGTTCCACCAGCACCGTATCGCCGGCCGCCACGCCCAACCGGGCGATCTCGTCCTCGTTGTGGAGCGTCGAGCGGCTGACCATCACCCCGCTCACCGCCACGGGCTTCAAGTGCGCCACGGGCGTCAAAGCCCCGGTCCGCCCCACTTGCACGTCAATCTTCTCCACCACCGTCTCGGCCTGCCGCGCCGCGTACTTGAACGCAATGGCCCACCGCGGAAACTTCGCCGTCCAGCCGAGCCTCTGCTGCTGCGGCACGGAATCGACCTTCGCCACCACGCCATCAATCTCGAAAGGCAGCCGGTCCCGCTCCGCCTCATAGCGCCTGCAGAAAGCCAGCAGCTCGTCGATATCCTCACAGAGGGCGCGCGCGGGATTCACCTTGAACCCCAAAGCCGTCAGCTCTTCGAGCGCTTCCCAATGCGAACCGCGCGCGGGTTGGCCGTCCGCCAGCAGGAAGTAGGCGTAGAAATCCAGCTGGCGATTCGCCGTGATGGTGGGGTCGAGCACGCGCAGCGAACCGGCCGAAGAGTTCCGCGGATTGGCGTAGCGGGGCAACCCCTCCTGCTCGCGATCGGCGTTCAGTTTTTGAAACGCGGCATTGGGCATCACCACTTCCCCGCGCGCCTCGAAGGCGGCGCGTTCGCCCGGCACGCGCAGCGGCAGACTGCGAATGGTCCGGGCGTTCGGGGTTACGTCTTCGCCCTCGCTGCCATCGCCCCGGGTGAGCGCGAGTTGCAGCGAATGGTCCCGGTACTGCACCGCCATCGAAAGGCCGTCCAGCTTCAGTTCGGCCACGTAGCGGAACGATTCGCCACCCAACAGGTCGCGAACCCGCTGGTCAAACGCCCGCAGTTCGCCTTCGTTCAAGGCGTTATCGAGGCTGAGCATCGGCGAACTATGCGGCAGCTTGACGAACCCTTCCCGCGGCGCCCCGCCCACGCGTTGGGTCGGCGAGTCCGGAGTGACCAGAGCAGGATCGGCCTGCTCCATCGCTTGTAACTCCCGCATCATCGCGTCGTATTCGGCGTCGCTAATCTCCGGCTGGTCCAGAACGTAGTAGAGATACTCGTGGCGGCGAATCTGCTGGCGCAGTTGTTCTACTTTGCTCATGGGGCTCTTCCAATAGGATACTGGGAGGTTGAAGGCCATCGCATTTATCTATAACCCCCGCGCAGGGAAGCTCTTACGGCATCCCGGCCTCGTCGAGCGGACCATCGACGCGGTCCGTTCCTACGGACCCGTGGAGGTGTGCCCCACCACGGGCCCCCGCACCGCCGGCGCCCTCGCCCAGCAGCAGGTGGCCCGGGGCGCCAAATGGATCGTCGTCCTCGGCGGCGACGGCACCATCAACGAAGTGGCTAACGGCATCGTCGGCACCCAGGCCGCCCTCGTGCCCCTGCCCGGCGGCACCGCCAACGTGTTGTGTGTCGAGACCCGAGTCGGGACCAATCCGGTGAAGGCCGCGGGGGCCATCGGCCTGCGCCAGCCCCGGCGTATCGCCGTGGGACATCTCAAGAACTCGACGACAGACCGCTACTTCCTCGCCATGGCCGGCGCCGGCCTCGACGCCACCGTCGTGAACGCCGTCAACCCCGCCATCAAGGACAAGCTCGGCAAGCTGGCCTACTGGGTCAGCGGATTCGGCATGTTCGGCAAGTCGCTCGCCCAGTTCCATTCCGATATCGATGGCTTCGTTTCGCAAAGAAGCTTTCTGCTGGCCAGCCGCGTGCGGAACTATGGCGGCGACCTGGAGATCGCCCGCAACATCTCCTTGCTCGATAACTGTCTCGAGGCGGTTTCGTTCACGGGCGCGAACTCCTTCCGCTATATGCCCTATTTGGTGGGCGTTCTGCTGGGTAAGCCCGACCTCTGTCCCGGCGTCGATGTCCGGCCGGCCCGTGTACTGGAGTGCCAGGCGATCAACGGCCACCCGGTACCGATTCAGGTGGATGGCGAAGCCGCCGGCTTCCTACCCGCCCGGATCGCCGTCGTACCCGATGCCATCACCATCCTGCTGCCAACCGAGTACATCGAAAGAGCGGAGCGGAATCCTTGGACAACATCACCCACTCCTTAACCGGCGTCATGCTTTCGCGGGCCGGGCTGAACCGCTGGTGTCCCCGCGCCACGCTGCTGCTCGTGCTCTGCTCCAACATGCCCGACGGCGACTCGGTCACCATGCTGCTCGGCGCCGTCGGCTATCTCGACTATCACCGGCACATCACCCACGCCCTGGTCGTGGCTCCGCTGATGGCGCTTTTGCCCGTCGTGTTCGTCCGCTGGCTCGAACGGGGCAAGCCGTTCCCGTGGCTGCCGGCCATGGCCGTCGGCACCCTGGGCGTTCTGATCCATCTCTTCATGGACTACTGGAACAACTACGGGATCCGGCTGCTGCTGCCCTTCTCGAACGAATGGTTCGCCCTCGACAGCGTCTTTGTCATCGACGCCTGGATTCTTACCGTCCTCTGCGCCGCGCTGGCCGCGCCCGCCTTGTCCCGGCTGGTGGGCAGCGAAATGGGCTCGCAGAGAAAAACCACCGGCCAGGGTTGGGCGATCTTCGCACTCTTGTTTCTCCTGCTCTGGACGGGGGGCCGGGGCGTGCTGCATCAACGCGCCGTCGAGACGTTGTCGGCCCGCCGCTTCGCCGGACAGGAGCCGCTGCGCGTCGCCGCCTGGCCGACGCCCTTCAACCCCTTCCGCTGGACCGGATACGTGTCCACCGAAACCTTCTGGCGCCTACAGGACATCAACCTGAGCCAACCCTTCGATCCGGACGCCGGCCGCACCTACTATAAGCCCACCGACGCAACACGCATCAATGCGGCCAAAAGGACGCCGGAAGCACAAGGCTTCCTGCGTTTCAGCCAGTACCCGGTTTGGCGCATGATCCCGGTGACGGAACCGGACGGCGGCGTCGCCGTCGAAGGAGTCGATGTGCGGTTCGGATCGCCCGAGGAGGGCCGCTTTCAGGTGCGCGTTGTCCTGGACCAAAATTCGCAAGTCGTTTCGAGTACCTTTACCTACGGGACGTTTAAGCGATGAACAGTTACGGCTTATGGATCCATGGCGCCGAGGTCAACGGCGAAACCCGGCGCACCGTGCGGGTACCCTTCGACCACGCGCCCTTCGCGGAGGTGGCCGAGGCCGGTCCGGCGCAAGCCGCCGCGGCGGTGCGGGCCGCCGTGCAGGCGGCCCCGGTGATGCGCGAGTTGACCCGCGCGCAACGCAGCGCCATCCTCCGCCGCACCCGCGAACTGCTCCTGGCCGCGAAGGAAGAGTTCGCCGTCATCATCGCCAGTGAAAGCGGCAAGCCCTTACGCGAAGCTCGCACCGAGGTCGACCGCGGCGCCGCCACCCTGCTCTTTTCCGCCGAAGAGGCCAACCGGCTGGCCGGCGAAGAGGTGCCCATCGACGCCGCCGCCAACGGCGCCGGCAAGATGGCCCTGGTCATCCGCGAACCGCTGGGCGTCATCGCCGCCATCACCCCGTTCAACTTTCCCTTAAACCTCTCGCTCCATAAGATCGGACCAGCCATTGCCGGCGGGAACGCCGTGGTGCACAAACCCGCCTCCGCCACCCCCGTCACGGCGCTCCGCCTGGCCCGACTGTTCGCCGAGGCCGGCTTGCCGCCGGGAGCGCTTAACGTGATTCCCGGCCCCGGCGCGAGCGTCGGCCCGGCGCTGGTCGGCAACCCGGAGATCGCCATGGTCACGTTTACCGGCAGCGCCGAGGTGGGCTTGGCCATCCGGGCCCAGGCCGGTCTGCAGCGGATGACCCTCGAACTCGGCAGCAACTCCGCCGTGATCGTAGCGGCCGACGCCGACCTGGAAGACGCCGCCCGCCGCTGCGCCCTCGGCGCCTTTGCGAACTCCGGCCAGGTCTGCATTTCGGTTCAGCGCATCTTTGTCGCGGAGACGGTGGCCGCCCCGTTTCACGAAGCGTTGCTGGCGGCAACCGGGCGGCTCAAAATCGGCCATCCGCTCGACGAAGCAACCGAAGTGAGTTCACTGATCTCAGCCGCCGAAGCCGGCCGCGTATCGACGTGGGTAGCCGAGGCAGGAGGCGCCGTCGAGCGGTCTGGCCAGGCGACCATCGCGCCGGTGGTTCTGCGGGACGTGCCGGCGACGGCTCGCGTGTTCGCCGAGGAGGTCTTCGGCCCGGTCGTCGCCGCGAACCGGTTCCGCAGCCTCGATGAAGCCATCGCCGGGGTGAACCGCTCCGTCTATGGTCTGCAGGCGGGGATCTTCACGAAGGATCTGGCGGACGCGTTCCGGGCCGCCCGGAAGGTTCATGTGGGCGGATTCCTGATCAACGATGTGCCGCAGTTCCGGGCCGACCAAATGCCGTACGGCGGCGTGAAGTGCAGCGGGACGGGACGCGAGGGCCCGCGGTACGCGCTCGAGGAGATGACCGAGCGCAAGCTCATCTGCTGGAATATCTCTTGAAATAGCCCGGTCCACCCTGAAGGAATAAGAACGAACTGTCGATACTTGCCCTAGGAATAGGTGCGAGTTGCTGCGAGGCCTTCTCATTCCGGTGCTGTTGGCGGGTTCCCTCTTCGGACTGGATCCGGGGCGGCTGCCGTCCCAGTACGTCCGGCGTGCGTGGACCATGGACTCCGGGCTGGTTTCGAGCGCCACCCTGCGCGTCCGGCAAGGAAAGGATGGCTACCTCTGGATCGGCACTCGCGAAGGGATCAGCCGTTTCGACGGTGTCCGTTTTAAGAATTATTTGCCTGGCGTCACGCCGGGCTTCGGAGGCCGTCCTGTGCGCTGGCTCCTGCCCACGCGGGACGGCAGCATCTGGGCGGCCACGGATAACGGCTTGGTGGTGCACCGGGGCGGGAGTTGGCAAACCTACACCGCTGCCGATGGGCTGGTCGGGAATCAGGCCAACGCGCTGGCCGAGGGCCGAGGCGCGATCTGGGTCGGAACGCGCAATGGGGTTCTCGCCTGGCGGAACGGCCGCTTCGAGCGGGCAGCCTGGAACGGACAACTCCCGAGCCAGCATGTGAATCAGCTCCTCGAGGCGCGGGACGGAACGCTTTGGGTAGCCACGAAGCTGGGTCTGGCGCATATTGTCGATGGCAAGCCCCGCATCTTCGGGCCGCGAGATGGCTTGCCCAATGCCGCGATCTCGGCGGTTTATCAGGATGCCCAAGGGACGGTCTGGGCCGGCACAGCGGGCGGCGGCCTCGCCCGATTCCGCAACGGCGTCTGGGAGCAGCTCCCCCTCAACCGGTGGCTGCCCGTCAGTGAGATCTCGGCTCCCCATGCGTTTTGTGAGGACCTCGATGGCAATCTGTGGATCGCCGTGAACTTTGGCGGCCTCGTCCGGTATCGGGATGGTCAAGTGGCTGTTATGGGCGTGGCCGAGGGACTGCCCAATACAGAGGTGTATGACGTCTCGGTCGATCACGAAGGCAGCCTCTGGGTGGCTGTTGCGAACGGCGGAGGCCTGCTGCAACTGACCGACGGAAAGTTTATGAACTATGGCCCGCCGGAGGGTTTGCCGGACGAGTCGATCTCCCAGATTACCCAGGACGTGCAGGGGACTTTCTGGATGACTACCCGAACCAAAGGCTTGGTGCAGTTGGACCGCGGCCAAGTCCGGCATGTCGGGACCGCGGCGGGGCTCCCTAACAACCGCGTGAACGCCGTCCTCGCCGCCCGCGACGGGACACTTTGGATTGGAGGCAACGGGTCCGAGGTGGTCCGTTGGCGGAACGGTGCGTTCCATCGGATGACGCTGCCGGACACGGGAGCCAATTTCGTCTACTCGCTGGCGGAAGACCACGCCGGAACGATCTGGGTGGGGCTCGCCGGCGGTGGACTCGCCCGCGTGGAAGGGGACCGGCTGGCGCCGGTCAGCCTGATGGGCCTATCCGGTCTCTCGATTCGGCGAATCCTCGAAACAAGCCCCGGGGTGCTCTTCGTGGGAACCACCGGCAACGGCCTTCTGCGTTATGAGCACGGCCAGGCATCGGCGGTCGCTGGATTCGAAAACGAGCTCATCGACTGGATCGAGCGCGGACCGGACGGAGAGGTCTGGCTGTCGAGCAGCGGCCGGGGATTGGCTTGCCTCCGCGGAGGCAAAGTCTTCCGCTGGAATCGCGAGAGCGGCCTGCCGGACAACACGATTCACAGTTTTGCGCTGACGCCCGAGGGCGAGATTTGGATGCAGTCCTACAGCGGCATCGCCCATGTGCGGAAGGGTGATCTCTGGGATCAGGCCGAAGGTCGTCTGGATCAGGTCCCCTCCGAGGTGTTCACACAGGCCGATGGACTGCGCTCGCGGGAAACCATCACCGGGTCTTTGTTCCAGGACCGCAAGGGACGTCTTTGGTTCCCCACCTTGAAAGGGGTCTCCGTGCTGACGCCCGGCGGCCTGCGGCGGAACAAAATCGCCCCAGCCGTGGTGATCGAAGAGGTCTCGAGCGATGGGCGGGAGCACAACCTGGCCGGACCGTTCGAGGTCGGGCCCGGCGCGCAATCGCTACGGGTCCGGTTTACCTCGCTAAGTTTCGCGGCGCCCGAAAAGAATCGCTTCCGCTACCTGCTCGAAGGGTTCGACCGCACTTGGGTGGAGGTATCGAACCATCGGGAAGCCACCTATACCAACCTGCCGCCGGGACGCTACTCCTTCCGGGTGCAGGCCACCAATAATGACGGCATCTGGAGCGAGGCCCCGTTGATACCGGAGCTGCGCGTCCTACCGCTCTTCTACCAAACCTATTGGTTTGCCGCCATGTGTCTGGGACTTGCCGTGCTGGGGGCTTTGGCGCTGCACTGGCAACGGACCATGGATCTGCAGAACCAGCGCTCGGCGCTGGCGCGGGTGGTGGCGGAACGAACCGCTGAACTGCGGGAAGCCAAAGAGGCTGCCGAGAGCGCGGCACGGGCCAAAAGCGAGTTCCTCGCGAACATGAGCCATGAAATCCGCACGCCCATGAACGCCGTCGTCGGCATGTCCCATCTGCTGCGCGACCTGCCGCTGCCCCGCGAAGCCCACGAGTACGTCTCGATCATTAACTCCTCCGGCGCCGCACTCCTCACCGTCCTGAACGACATCCTGGATTTCTCGAAAATCGAATCCGGCAAGCTGCAGATCGCCGAAGAGCCGTTCGACCTGCTGGCCTGTGTCGAAGAGTCGCTTGAACTCCTCGGGGCGATGGCCGCGAACAAGAACCTGACCCTCCTCTGCCAGTACGATCTGCAAACCCCGCGCATGGTGCTGGGCGATGCGGCCCGTCTGCGGCAAGTGCTGGTGAACCTTGTCGGGAACGCGGTGAAGTTTACGAGTATCGGAGAGGTGGCGGTGCGCGTCGAGCCGGCCGATCGAGCAGGGCGAAAGGTGATCCATATCGCCGTGCGCGATACGGGAATCGGCATCCCAGAGGACCGGAAGGACCGGCTATTTCAATCCTTCAGCCAGGTGGACGCCTCGACCACCCGGCAGTTTGGCGGCACGGGACTAGGCTTGGCGATTTCCCAGCGGCTCACGCGGCTGATGGGCGGTGAGATCCAAGTCGAAAGCCAGCTTGGCGTTGGATCCCTCTTCTACTTCGACCTCCCGGACAAGCGGGTGGCCGAAACAGGCCCCGCCCTCGCCGGCGAGCCGCACTGGAAGGGGAAACGGGTTTGGTTGAAGGTGACCCCATTCGCGTTCGAAGCGCATTTGGCGGGGTACCTCACGGCCTGGGGCCTGACCGTCATGCGCGATCCCGCCGAAGTCGACATCGTGTTCGCCGATGCGTCCGCCGCTCTGCCCGTGGCCGTCCTCAACAAACCGACCCTGCGCATCGGCGAGGGCAGGACCCTCAGTAAGCCGGTGCGTCCTACCCACTTGCATCGGGAGCTCTCCCGGGCGCTCTCCATCCAACCCGAGGCGCAGAAAGCTCCGGTCAGCAGCAAGGCTCCGTTGGCGGAGGCCTCGCCGCTGCGCATTCTGGTGGCCGAGGACAACGCCGTCAACCAACGCGTCATTCAAGGCCTGCTCCGCCGCCTTGGCTATGAACCGGTCATCGTCGAAAACGGCCTGTTGGCCCTCGAAGCGGTCCGGCAGATGCCTTACGATCTGATGCTGCTGGATCTGCATATGCCGGAGATGGACGGGCTCGACGCCGCCCGGCAAGTGGTCGCCACCGTTCCGGAGAAACAACGGCCCCGCATGGTCGCCTTGACCGCGAGCGCCTTCCCGGAAGACCGCATGGCCTGCCTCGAAGCCGGCATGCAGGATTTCCTCAGCAAGCCCATCCAACTGGACGAGCTGCGCCGAACGCTGACCGAAGCCGCTCGCGGCGCTTCGGCGTAACTCCCGCGGCGCCCCGCGTATCATAGGGGCATGTCGTACCGTAAAGGCCTCTTGGCCGCTGGTGTGTTGCTGCTCGCCGTCCTGGTGGCGCTCCCCTTCTTCATCGACGCCAACCGGTTTCGCGGCCCGCTGCAAGCCAAACTCGAAAAGAGCCTCGCCCGGCCCGTATCCTTCGGTCAAATGACGCTAAAGGTGTTTCCGTTCTCGCTCCGCGTGGCCGATGTCGTCGTCGGGCAGCCCCGTGGCTTCGTTTCGCAGTTTCCGTTTTTGCGGGCGAAGGAGGTTTTCGTCCGGGTGGCGCTGTTCCCACTCCTCAGCGGTAACGTCGACATCCAGGCGGTGGAACTCCAATCCCCCTCCGTGGAGCTCATTCGGAACGCCGCCGGAAAATGGAACTACGAAACCGACGGCAGTGGCGAAACCGATAAGATTCCCACCATCGGCGTCACCGACGGCGCGCTGGCCATGACCGACCTGAAGGCCAAGACGCCCCGCGACGTTTACGAACACATCGACGCCAGTTGGAGCGATAACCGCAGCCTCACTGCGAAACTGCGTCTCGACACCCTGCGCGCCCAAGCCACCGTCGACGCCATCTACGAAAACGGCATCGCCCAAGGCGCCCTGACGCTCCAGGGAGACGACGCCAAACAACCGCTCACCGTCGCCTTCGATCTCCAGCAATCCGCGGAGACCTGGAACGTGAAGCAGCTCACGGCCAAACTCGGCGCGATGGCGCTCGCCGTCACCGGAAAGGTCACCGGCCAGCAACTCCAGCTCACGGCCAAAACCGAAAAAGCCCCCGTTGGCGATCTGCTGCAAATCGCGGGCATCTTTGGGGGAAAGCTCCCGCCGGATCTCAAAGTGCAAGGCCTGCTCACCGCCGATGTCGCCGTCACAGGCACCACCGCCCGGCCCCTGCTCAACGGCCGCATCGAAGCCTCCCAGGCCGAGTTTTCGAGCAAGGAACTCGCCGCGCCGGTCCGCGCCTCCGCGCTCCGTGTCGCGATGACCCCCACCACCCTCACCACCGACCCGTTCACCCTCGAAACGGGCGGCACCAAACTGCTCGCCAGCGCCACCATTCGCGGCTATAGCGACGACGATCCACGCGTCGAAGCCACCCTCCGCACCGACGGCGCCAGCGTCGAAGAGCTCCTCCGCATGGCCAGCGCCTATGGCCTACGCCCCGAGGGTCTCACCGGCTCGGGAACCGTCACCCTGGACCTCAAAATCAACGACAGCGCCTATTCCGGCTCCGGCTCCCTCCGCGGCGTCACCCTCACCACCCCGTCTCTCCCCAAGCCGCTGCAAATCACCCAGGCCAACCTCAAATTCGCCTCCGACTCCGTCATTCTTGACGACGCCCAATGGGCCATCGGCTCCACGCACGCCCGCGGCAGCCTTGCGGTGAAGTCCTTCGCCAAACCGAAAATCACGTTCAACGCCGCCGTCGACCAGCTCAACGTCGCCGAGTGGCAAACCTGGAACCCGCCGCCCAGCAAGAGCAAGTCGCCGACGCCGCTTACCGCCAACGGCACCCTGGCCGCCGGAAAAATCGTCTTCGATGGCGTCCCCCTCGAAGACGTCAAGGCCACCGTCTCCTATGCGGACGAACAGCTCCGTCTCGATCCCTTCACCGCCCGCGTCTTCGGCGGCCAGCATTCCGGCGCCGCCACGGCCGACCTCCGCCAGACCCCCGCCCACATCACGCTCCACTCAACGCTCACCAACATCGAATCCGGCCAGCTTCTCGCCGCAACCTCTCCCGTCAAAGGCTTCCTTTCCGGCCCGCTGTCGGGCAAGGTGGACCTGGCGTTCTCGCCCAAGGCCGGCGAAGAGATCGCCAAAACTCTCAACGGCTCGATGGAGCTGCAGATGGCCAACGGCAAAATGAACGGGGTGCAGCTGCTGAACGAGATGGCTGTGATCGGCAAAATGCTCGGCGTCATGAAGATCAAGGAGACCTTCACGGACATCGTCCAGTTCGGGGGCAGCCTGCAAGTCGTCAATGGCGTAGCCACCACGAAAGACCTCGCTCTCGACTTCGGCACCGGCAAACTCAGCGGCGAAGGCACCCTGGGCCTGGCCGATCAAAAGATCAACCTCCGCATCACGACGGTGATGGGTAAGGAGTTCGCGGCCAAAACCGGTCAGGGCGGCGGCGGCGGCCTCATGGGCGCCATCTTTGCCGGCCCGCAAGGGCAGATCATCATTCCGTCTATTGTCACCGGCACCTTCTCCCAGCCGCGCTTCGCCCCGGACGCCGAACGCGCCGCCCGGCTCAAAGTGGAGGGCATGGGAGGCGTCGGCGCTGCCGCAGGCAGTATTCTCGATCGCTTCCGGAGGAAAAAATAGCGGGAAGAAAATCGCGGGCGGCCTCGTTACCCATACGAGTCAGCAAATATGGGAACCTTCGGGCTAGCATTACCAGCAGAGCCACTGCCCTTGCCACCGGCCAATTCATTTCAAGATTTCTACCAGCGCCATTCGGCCACGGTCTACCGCGCGGCGCTGCGGGTGACCGGCAACGGCGCCGACGCCGAAGACGCGCTCCAAACCGTCTTCATGCGGATTCTCAATCTGAATCCGCCGCCGGACCTCGAAACGGTTTCCGAGAGCTACCTGCGCCGCGCCGCCACCAACGCCGCCATCGACATCCTCCGGCAGAAGGCCTCCCGCGGCGAACTGCCACTCGAAGGCGGCCCCGACCACGCCGGCCCCGCCAGCACCGCCCTGCTCAAGGAACAGCTCCGCCGGGCGCTCAGCCGCCTGGACCCGGAGGACGCCCAGCTCTTTGTCCTCCGCAATCTCGAAGGCTTTTCGTACGAAGAACTCGCCGGCCAGTTCGCCATCGAACGCGGCACGGTCGCCAGCCGCCTCCACCGGATCCGGCAATCACTCCTGAAACTCATCACGCGCTAGGAAAGGATCAAAACCCATGAACGAACAAGATTTAGATCAGATCCTGGACGAGATTCGCCAGGAAGACTGCCCCGAGGAGGCCGTCACGGCGGCCAGGGATCGGGTTTGGGCCAAACTGGCCGCCCCGGCGGTCTGCGCGGAGTATCGCGCCGACTATGGCCGGGGCGACCTCAGTGAGGCCCGCCGTTTGCTTTTGCAGGACCACCTTTCCCGCTGCGTCGAATGCCGCCGGGTGCTCGCGCCGGAACCGAAGGTCATCGCCATGCCGGCGCGCCCCGCCCGGCGCTTCTCCGTGCCGAAATGGGCCATCGCCGCTGGCGTAGCCGCCGTCGCGCTTGTCGCCGGCCGCCACCAGATCGACTCGCTCCTGGCTCCGTCCGGCCCCCGGGCCACCATCGAAAGCCTCTCGGGCGCCGCCTACACCATGGCCGGCGAACCGCTCCGGGCCGGCGCCGGCCTCGGCGAAGCGCAGGTCATCCGCACCGGCCGCGGCACCCGGTCGACGCTCCGTCTCGCTGACGGCTCCACGGTCGAAGTCAACGAAAGCTCCGAGCTATCCATCCGCGCCGCCTGGTCCGGCCAGTCGATTCATCTTGAACGCGGCGATGTCATCGTCCATGCCGCCAAGCAGCGCCGGGGCGGACTCCATGTCGTCACCCGGGACTCCGTGGCCACTGTCCGCGGCACCATCTTCACGGTCTCCACCGGCACGGCGGGCTCGCTCGTCGGCGTCCTCGAAGGCTCCGTGGCCGTTGCGCAGCCCAACAACGATAAGCTGCTGAAGCCCGGTGAACACGCGGCCACCACGCCTACGCTCCAACGCGTCACCGTCAAGGATGCCGTCGCCTGGAGCCCCAACGCCGAGCAGTACTTCACCCTGCTCAGCGAACTCTCCGGCATTGAAAAGCAGTTGACGCCGATTGCGGAACGAAGCCAAGCCCGGCTCCTCGCCGCGCTCCCGCTCGATCCTGTTGTCTATGGCGCCCTGCCCAATCTCGGGCCCACGGTTAACCAGGCCGTCTCGCTGATCGAACAGCGCTCGAACGAAAGCGCCGTGCTCAAAGACTGGTGGCAGTCCGCGCAGGCCAACGAGATCAAGCAGATCGTCGACCGCATCCGCACTCTCTCGCCGCTCCTCGGCGAGGAGCTGGTCTTCGTCCTGACGAAGGAGGAGCTCCCCGTCGTGCTCGCCGAGGTCAGGACCGGTCAGCAGGCCGCCATCAAGGCCGCTCTCGATCCGCTCGGCCCGCTGTCGTACGCCTTCGCCGGCGGCCTCATTGTCATCTCCGATAGCCCGGCTCATCTGGCGACGGCCCTGGCCCAACTTGGCCGCGGCGCCCAGTCCCCCTTTGCCCGCGAGATTGCCGAACACTACAAGCGCGGCGTCACGTCCCTGCTCGGCGTCGATCTGCAGGCCTTCCCGCGGCACGCCATCACCAGCGACATGCGCTACCTGTTCGTTGACCAACGCGCCAGCGACAGCGAGATCTCCCTGGCCTTCGCCGGTCCCCGCACCGGCATCGCCTCCTGGCTCGCCACCCCGGCCGCCGCCGGTTCGTCCGAATACGTCTCCTCCGATGCCGTCTTCGCCCTCTCGGCCACCACGCGCAACCCCCGGCAGATGTTTGACGAACTCACGGCGCAAATCGCCCGCTGGCAGCCCGGCTTCACCGAGAACCTCCGCCGGATTGAAGCCGAGACGGGCGTCGCCTTCTCCACCGATCTGGCCGCCGCCCTCGGTACGGATTTCACGTTCGCCGTCGAAACCCCAACCCTGCCGCTCCCCGGCTGGATCTTCGCCGTCGAGGCCTACCGGCCCGAACTCTATGCGGAAGCCATGCGGCGCCTGGTCGCCACCGCCAACCGTCTCCACCCCGCTCACGCCCTGACGCTGCAGCAGGAAACGGCCAACGGGCTCACCTGGTATTCGCTACGGATGGCCGGCCAGCCCTTGCAACTGCACTGGACGTTCGACCGCGGCTACCTCGTCCATGGCGGCGACCGCGCCACCGTCCAACGCGCCCTCGCCACGCGCTCCGGCGGCTTCCCGCTCGTCCGCTCCTCCAAGTTCCGCCAGCAGTTGCCGGAGTCCTCGAGCCTGCACTACTCGGGCTTCGTCTGGGCCAACATCGGCGACACCTTTGGCAACCTGGGCAGCATGGTGCAAAACCCGGCTATGCAAAAGCTCATGACCAGCCGGGAGCCCTCGCTGATGACCTTCACCGGAGAAACGGAACGAATCCGCTCGGCTTCTCGTACCCGTCTATCGAGTCTGCTGTTCGATATGCTGCTCGCGCAAGGTCCCACCAAACTATGAACCCTGTCATCGCGGTCGACAATCTCCGGGTGCGCCTGGGCAAGCGGGAGATCCTCAAAGGGATCTCCTGCCGCCTGGGCGCTTCTGGCGTGGGGAAGGCCATCGGGCTGCTCGGCCCCAACGGCGCCGGCAAGTCCACGCTGATCCAAACGCTGCTCGGCTTCCATAAGCCCTCCGCGGGCGCCGCCCAGATTCTTGGCTTCGATTGCCACCGCCAGTCGCTCGAAGTGAAAACCCGCATCGGCTACATGCCGGAGAACGATTCGCTCATCGCCGACATGACCGCCGTCGCCTTCCTCCGCCTGATGGGCGAACTCTCCGGCCTGCCCGCCCCCGCCGCGCTCGAAAAGGCGCACGAAACGCTCTTCCACGTCGGCCTCGGCGAAGCCCGCTACCGGAAGGTCGGCACCTATTCGCTTGGTATGAAGCAAATGGCCAAGCTCGCGCAGGCCATCATCCACGGCCCTGAACTTGTCATTCTCGATGAACCCACCAATGGCCTCGATCCCGCCGCCCGCCAGCGCATGCTCGTCCTCATCAAGGAAATGAAGGAGCAGCACGGCATGAACGTCCTCCTCTGCTCGCATCTGCTCCACGACGTCGAACAGGTCTGCGACGAAGTGGTCATCCTCAAGGACGGCCAGATCGTCCACCAGTGCGATCTCGTCGCCGAGCGGCAAGCCAACAAGCGCTTCGTGCAGCTCCACGTCTCAGGCGACGACCGCAACTTCGGCGCGGCCCTTCGCGAAATCGGCGCCGAAGGCGTCTCCGAAGCGCCCGGCACGTGGCGCATCGTTCTTCCGCTCGAAGTGGAGGTCAACGCGCTCTGGCGGCTCACCGCCCGCGAAAATCTCCGCATCACCAAACTCGCCTATCGCCGCGACACCCTCGAAGAGATCTTCCTCAAAGCGGTCGGCCACTTGCAGCCGTCCGCGCAGCCGGAGGTGGCCCATGGCCGTATTTAAACGCGGATACCAACGCTACGCGGGGCCGCGCACCAGCAATCTGACCCGCTTCCTCGCCGTGCCCCGCTTCGTCTGGCCGAAACTGCTCGCCGAACGGTTCGTCATCATCCTGCTCGTCAACTCGCTCTTCTGGCCCATGCTCTGCGCCGGTTTCATCTATGTCTCCAACCACGCCGAACTGCTCCCCAGTCTCGGTAGCGGTGGCGACGACGGCATCCGCAAGATGCTCACGATCGACGGCAAGTTCTTCGCCATCTTCATGAATGTCCAATCGACGTTCGCCATCATTCTCGCGGCCATCGCCGGCCCCGGCCTCATCGCCCCGGATCTGGCGAACAACGCCCTGCCCCTCTATTTCGCCCGGCCGCTCTCCCGCTGGACCTATATAGGCGCCCGGATGATGGTCTTGTTTGGCCTGCTCTCGCTGGTCACGCTGCTGCCCGGCCTCATCGTCTTCGGCATGCAGGCCAGCCTCGCCAGTTCCGCCTGGCTCGCCGCCAACTGGACGCTCGGCCAGGGCATGGTGCTCGGCTTCCTGCTCTACATTTTCATGGTGTCGCTCATCGCGCTCACCTGCTCGGCCTACGTCAAATGGCGCGTAGTCGCCGGCGCGCTGGTCCTCGGCTTCTTCTTCGTCCTGGCCGGCGCATCGAAAATCATTAACCAGGTCTTCCGCGTCGAATGGGGTTCGCTCCTCAATCCGGGCTACGCGATCTACACCGTCTGGTGCGCCCTGCTGGGCGTCGAAACCGCGGAAGATGCTCCCGGCGCCTGGGAGTGCTTCACCGTTCTGCTCGTGATGCTCGGCGCCCTGCTCGCCGTCCTGCTCCGCAAACTCCGCCCTGTGGAGGTGGTCTCGTGAGCAGCGACCTGATTCTGTTCGAGAACGTCTCGAAGTTCTACGGCGAGGTCCTCGGCGTCAATAAAGTCGACCTCCGCATCCCGCCCGGCATCACGAGCCTCGTCGGCCCCAACGGCTCCGGCAAGACCACGCTGATGAACCTCATGACGGGTCTCGTCCATCCCGGCAGCGGCTCCATCTCCGTTCGCGGCGTTTCGCCCTTCGCGCCCGAAAAGCTGATGCGCATTCTCGGCTACGCCACGCAGTACGACGCGGCCCCGCGCGGCATCACCGGTTTCGGCTTCGTCCTCGCCGGCCTGCTCCTGCACGGTCTCCCGCGCGCCGAAGCCGAACGCCGCGCCGCGGCCGCCATCGAAACCGTCGCCCTCACCCACGCCGCCCAGCGCAAGATCGCGGCCTACTCAAAAGGCATGCGCCAGCGCATCCGCCTCGCCCAGGCCATCGCGCACGATCCCGAAGTGCTCGTCCTTGACGAACCCCTCAACGGCCTCGACCCCCTCGTCCGCGCCGAAACCATCGCGCTGTTCCGCGATTACGCCGCCCGCGGCCGCCACGTCATCCTCTCAAGCCACGTCCTGCAGGAGGTCGACGTCTTCTCCGACCAGGTCATCCTCATCGCCAACGGCATGATCGTCGCCGAAGGCGAGATCCGCAACGTCCGCGACGAGATCCACGAACATCCCAGCCAGTTCCTGCTCCACTGCCAGCAACCGGCCCGGCTCGCCTCCCTGCTCTTCGATCAGGCGGACATCCTTGAAGCCAAGATCGATCCCGAAGGCCGCGGCGTCCTCGTCATGACCCGCCACCGCGACGCCTTCGCCGCCACCGTCCAACGCATCGCCCTCAGCGGCATCGAAATCGACGGCATTCTCCCCATGGATGAAAACGTCGACGCCCTTTACGAATACCTGATTGGAGGCGGCAAGTGAACCAGATCTGGATCATCGCCAAGCTCGAAATCCGCCGGGCGTTTTTCTCCCGCCGCGCCCTCTGGGTCTATCTGCTGGCCCTCTTTCCAGCCGTGCTCTTCTTTGGCCACGGCGTTAACGTGCAGTACCAGCGCAGTGAATACGCCGGCAAGCCGGTCACCCCGGCCGCGATTCTCGACCGCATCCCCACCGGCGCCGCCGAATCCGACGTGCTCGCCGCCGCCGGCCAGCCCATCACCGATCGCCAATGGAAGCGCCGCGACACGCAGCGCCGCTCCCTGCAGTATTACGACGGCAGCAACCGGGTCTGGCTCGAATTCGAAAACGGCGCGCTCAAAAGCACCCGCCGCCGCACGTTGAACTCGTTCGAGGAGGATAGCAAGGTCTACGCCGGCGTCTTCCAGTTCTTCTATCTCCGCCTCGCCATCTTCTTCGGCTGCCTGGGCATCTTCATCAACCTTTTCCGCGGCGAGATGATCGACAAGTCGCTCCACTACTGGTTCCTCGCCCCCGTCCGCCGCGAGATCCTTCTGCTCGGCAAATACTGCGCCGGCCTCATCGCCTCCGCGGCCATCTTTGGCGGCGGCGCCCTGCTGAGCTTCGGCGCTCTTCTCGCCTATCAGTCGAGCGCCGATCTGCAAAGCTATCTGCAGTCGGACGCGCTCTCGCACGGCACCTGGTACTTCCTCTCGGCCGTGCTCGGCTGCGTCGGCTATGGCAGCGTCTTCCTCGCCGCCGGCCTGCTGCTTCGCAATCCCATCATCCCGGCGCTGGTCATGCTGCTCTGGGAGTCCATCAACGGCTTCCTGCCGGATCTCCTGCAGAAGCTCAGTGTGCTGCATTATCTGCAGTCTCTCTGTCCGGTAGCGCCGCCGCTCGATCCCTCGGTGCCGCCGCTCGCCCGAATGATCCTCGCTCCCGCGGCGCCCACCTCGGCGTGGGCCGCCATTACGGGCCTGTTGGCCGTGACGGCGCTTGTTCTCTACGTGGCCTCGCGCACGGCCCGCCGCCTCGAAATCAACTACGGCACGGAGTAGCGCCGCTACACTTTCTTGAGCTTCGTCACGCGGCCGACTTCCACCCATTCGGCGACATAAATATCGCCGTTCGGTGCAAAGCAGGCGGCGTGCGGAGCCACGAACTTGCCGGGCGTGAACGCCGAGCGGTCCTGGTTCCGAATCCCCTCGTAGGTCTTCCCGTCCGCCTGCCGGCCGTCGCCGAGCTGCACCAGCGGCCGGTTCTGCTTATCGAACAGCGTCACCACGGCCTTCAGGTCCGGCATCAGCAGCGTGTCGCCCAGGAAGTCGAACGTACTCGGCCACCGCACCCCGTCCTTCACCCGCTGCAGCGGACGCCCGTTCAGGTCAAAATACTGCACGCGCGAGTTCGCCCCGCGCTCGCCCACCATCAGCAGCGGCGTCCCGCTCCGCGTATCGATGCCAATGGCGTGCGGCCAGATGGTCGTCCCAGGCCCGGTCTCTTTGTCCTTATTCGCGTCCATCAACTGCCGCGTTCCGCCGAACGTCCGGATGTAGTTGGTCTTGGCGTCGTAATGATGGATGTGGAACTTGCCGTACCCATCGGCGACGTAGAAATCGCCGTTCGGCGCAATCGCCAGATTCGACGGTTTATACTCGCTCGCCTTGGCATAGACCCCGGACATCACCGGCGCATGAATCGTCCACACCACCTCGCCGTCCAGCGTCGTCTTCCGGACGAAGCCCTTCACGTTGTCGCAGTGGTAGAGGAACTCGTCGCCTCCCTCCTGCCGCAGCGTGAGCCCGTGCGCCCCGCCGCGCATCTCCGCGCCCCAACTCTTGATGAACTTCCCGTCCGGATCAAAGATCGCAATCGCGTCTCCGGACTGGCTCTCCTTATGCACCGTGTGCGCGACAATCACGCGCCCCTGCCGGTCCATCACAATGCCGTGCGTGTTGCCGAACCGATGCGTCCCCGGCAACTGCGGCCAATCGTGAAGCGCCTCGTACTGATGCGCCCCCGCGCCCATCACGGGCGCCCGCCCTTGTCCCATCGCCATGGCCGTCGAGGCCGCTACCAGAAACGATCGCCGCGTAGTCACTACAATCCAACGTACCGCAAGATCTTCCGCGCCTCGCCGTCGGCGATCTGCAGGTTCTCCCGCGCCGCATCAAACTGCTTCGACTCGAGATACTCCTTGGCCAGATCGAGGGACAAAGACATCCGCGTCGACGACTTCACCAGATCCGGCGTCAACGCCAGCCCCCGGCTCTCCACGCTCGCCTGCACCGGCGCCACCGCGTTCTTCGCCGAATACACCGTCGCCAACACGCTGTAGTAACGGTCGCGCAGCTCCCGCCACTGCGTCCGCTCCTCCGGGTTCAACGTCCCTTCGTCAAGCCGCGGATACTCCGCGCTCGTCGGCGCCGACGTCTTCACCGGCGCTTTCAAATACGCCTCCGGAATCCCCCGCTGCTCCTGCACCCGCTGCTGGCCGCCAATCGGCACCGACATCCAGATAGGAATCGATCCGCCCAGCGCATTCACCCGCCCGCCCACGAACGCCAACTGCCCGCGCACGTTCGGGTCGTTCGGATTCTCATTGGCCAGTTGGTTCAGGATGATCGCCGAGTTGTTGTAGCTGTGGATCGCTCCCTCGCGGTCGAGAAACCGCTGATCGGCCTCCTGCATCCGGCCCAGCCGGTTGAAGGCTCCCGACAGCGCTAACCCCAGCACCGGATCGTTCCCCGCCAGGCCGCGAATCGCGCCCAGGTAGGCCGACGCCCGCCCGACGAACGCCCGGCGCTGCGGGGTCCATCCCGGCTGCGCCTGAAACGCCGGCAGGTACTGCTGGTCAAACCAACTGTTGAACGCGTTCACATCCCGTAGGCGGTCCTGCCGGTAGGCCGGCGAGATCGACGTATTCCCGCGCGGCGCGGTCTGCTCAAACTTGTTCTCGAGCCCCTGCAGGAAGCCGATCGACTGCCCCCACACCGGCGGTATCAAAAGAACGATCCATGCCGCGCGCATCCTACTTCTTCTCCACCCGGTCGCCCTCTTTGGGCGGCTGGCCACCGCTAAACGAGCCGATGGCGATCTTCTCCCGCACCGACGTGATCTTCAGGCTGCCCACCGGCGCCGTCACCACATCCAGCACTTCCTTCGTCACCGGATCCTTCACCTCTTTCACAATCCGGGACACCTCAAACGTATCGCCCATCTGGACGCCAGCCGACGAACCGACGTTGATGTAGACGCTATCGCCTTCCACCGCCGCCACCCGGCCTTCAATATCAATCTGCCGCGTGCTTGAGACACCGCCCGCCTGCGCGTTCACCTGCGCCGCCAACTTATCGCAAGCGTCGATCACCGCCTCGCCGATAATCGTATCCGCGAAATTCGCCGCCGTGAAGTCCACGCCGCCGCCTGCGCCCACGCCGCCCACGAACACTCCGGCAAATCCGCCCCGCGACGATCGCTTCGACTCGCCCCGCGCCTCGCCCGTCATCACGATCTCGGATGATTCGTTGTCCACCATCCGGAAGTTCAGCACCACCACGGCCTTGGCTTCGTTGTTCTTCATCCCGCCCACGCCGCCCGCGCCGGGCACGATCACCCCCGCCGCGCCGCTCCGCCGCCGGTCGTCCCGGCCGAACACCACCACGTCGCCCATGATCGTGAAGTCCGCGCCGCGAATCTGGCCGATCCGTGCCTGCGTGCCTTTCTTCACGCGGCCGCTCGCGCCGAAGTCCTGCTCCTTCAGCACCGTCCCAACCTTGTTCCGCTCGACGACCGTGAACTTGCCGCCCTGCGCAATCCGCTTCACCATCAGCGCGCTCATGCCCTTGCCCAGGTCCACTTGCGTGCCAAAGATCGCGGCGCCCGCGTCGCGCACGGTCGAGAAGTCAAAATCCTCCACCGCCACGCTCCGCTTGGTCTGCCCGAACAGCGCCGGCATCCCGGCCAATACCGAAAGGACTACCCGTCGAGTGATCATGTTATTTCTGCACCTTTTTCGCTAGATAGCCCACCTCGGGCTTCGCGGATCCGTTATAGGCGCCAATCGCCACCCGATCCCGCACCTCGGTCACCACCAGATCCCCCACCTTCTCGGTCACCATATCGATCACGTCCTTGGTCACCGGATCCTTCACCTCTTTGACGATCTTGTGCACCTCAAACCGGTCGCACTTGTTCACCCCGTCAAACGAGCCGGTCGAGAGATAGATCTGCGCCCCGGCCACCTCGGCAATCCGCGACTCGATATCCAGATTCCGCATCTGGATCTTGCCCTCGTTCGCGTTCAGGTCCGCGGCCAACTTGTCCACGCTCTGCATGGTCGCCTCGCCGATGATCGTCTGTCCGAAGTTAGCCGACGTCATGTCCACCGACGCCGCGCCGCCGCCCCGGTTCACCAGCGCTCCCAAATCCACGCCGTTCTGTTTCCGGCTCGATTCGCCCCGCGCTTCCCCCGTCGCGATCACTTCGCTGCTCTCGGCGTCCACCAGCCGGAAGGAGATCACCACCACGGCCTTATCCTCGCCCGTCTTGATCTTCAATCCGCCCAGCGCCCGCGGTCCAATGCCGAAGCCGCCCACCGACTTCCGCTTATCGTCGCGGCCGAACGTCACGATGGTTCCCATCAGAATCGCGTCCGCCCCGGTAATCCGGCCCAGCCGCGCCTGCGTCCCCTGCTTCACGCGGTTCGAGGCGCCAAAATCCTGTTCCGCCATCACTTTCTTGATGTTCGAACGCTCCACAATCCGGAACTTGCCCTGCTCGGCCAGCCGCTTCGTAAACATCGCCAGAATGCCCTTGCCGATATCCACCTGCGTCCCGAATACCGCCGCCACCTGGCTCTGCACCGTCCCGTAGTCGAACTCATCGACGGCCACCACCCGCTTCCGGGTGCCCGTCGGCGCATCGCAAACCAGGGTCGAAAGATTCGTATTCCACGTTGCCGCGGCCACCGGAGGCGCCGCCGGAGCGGTCTTCGCCACCGCGGCCCCAGCCGCCGGCGCTGTCGCTGGTGCCGCCCCGTTCATCGAATTGCTCAGCGCCACAATGACGTTGTCCGAAGCGCCGGCTTCCTTGAAGCGGATCAGATCATCCGGCGTCACCTTCAGGGACTTCCCCGCCGCGTTAATCGACGAAACCACGCTCGCGTCCGGCAACTTCAACGTCACCATCTTAAAGATCTTGTCGAGCGCGGAGGCCGCCGGGGCCGCGGCAGCCGGCTTGGCAGGCGCTGGTTTCGCCGCGGCTGGTTTCGCCGGAGCCGGCTTCGGCGCCTGGGCGAACAGCAACGCGCCGCTGAGGGCCATCGCGACGGTATTGCGAAATAACGGGTGCATAGTGGAAAACTCCTGAAGTCCAATAGCTAACGCGCAAGTTGCGGTCAAAAGGTATCAAAAACTGTAGCGGAAGGCCACGGAGACGTGCGAGTTCCGCCGGAACTGTCCGAGAAAGTCCGTGCTCTCCCCGCGGATAAACGTTCCGCCGGCGCGCACGGACCAGTGGTCGTTGAACGAGTGAGTGAATTCACCGCGAATCCAGACTCCCTCTCCATTCTGTCTCAGTGCAGCATCCACCGCGACCGTATCGCGCGGATTGAGTTGCAGGCTCGCCCGGCCCAGAAAACTGCGAGTCAACCCCCGGTCCGGCGCGAAGTCGAACAGGTTCCGCCGCGCCGTCACGTACTCCCCCGCGTACCCACCCACGAACGTCCACTCCCCGCTCTGCCGCTCCGCCTGCACCACGTACTGAAAGTAGTTGTCCGCCGCCGGCGTCGAACTGAAAAAGTAGCCGCCTTCCGCCTTCAACGTGAACCACCGGTTGGGCGCCGCCACCGCGCCGCCCGCCATCCGCAACTGCGCGAAGTAGTTGAACAGCTCCAAACGCAGATCCGGAAACGTCGAAATCCGCCCGTCGATCAGCGGCAGATGATTGTGCCCCTGATAGTAGACCCCGGACGCCTCATACCCCCGCCCCACATGGTTCCACCGCACGCCCCACTGCTGCCCCGCCGGCAGTGTCGCCCTGCCCTGCCGCAAAGCGAACTCCACCGGAAAGTCCACCGGTGCCTCCGGCCCCTGACCCAGAACGCCTCCCGCTCCGCCCCACCGCTGCAGCAGTAGCGGGCTCCGGCTCGGCGTAAACCGCGGCTGCCACACCACGTCCACGGAATCGCCCCCGCTCTCCCAAGTCACCCGCCCCGCCATCACCGCCAGATACTCCGTATCGACGACGTTCAAAAAGTCTCGCGGGGCAAATCGGTCGAGCGGATTCAAGATGTCCGCCTTCCCCCACCGGATAAACTGCTTGCCCGCCTCGGCCGTCCACTTGCCCCGGTTCGCTGTCAGACTGAAACGCCGCAGGGACACCGCCGGCCGCAGCATCCCCCGGTCCTGCCAGTCAATCCGCCATTGCCGCTCCGTCTGCCGGTGCGTATCCGTCCGCCCGTCAATCGCCCCGTCGAAGCGCAGCCACGGCGTCAGCTTCCAGCCCATCTCGTAGCGCAGCAGGATGTCGCCAATCGCCCGGCCGCTATCGCTCGGCGCGGTCTGCGGGAAAAAGGTCCCCCGCGTCTCGATGAACCCTCGCTGGGTGAAGCTCTGCGCCCACAGCGGCGCGCAGCAGAGCCCGGCTAGAACCCAGCGCCTCATTCTCCGCGGCGCAGCGCCTGCAGCGTGAACCGCTCTTCCGGAAGCGTCATGTCGTACTTCAGCTTCTCGGTCTTCATCACCGTCCGCGTCTTCTTCCGCAGGTCGTTCATCTCGAGTTCCAACGTCGACCACACCCCCTGCACCTGCTCCACCTTCCGGTGCACCATCCGCTTGGTTAACTCCGTCTTCACGTACATCTCAAACTGCACCGGCAGCAGAATGTCCTTCCGCACCCAAATCACGGTCTTTGCGTACTGCGACGCCCGGGTCTTCTTCGGCGTCGCCTCAATCTGGTAGCAGGCCTGCCCGTTCAGGGCCACCTCGCCGAGCAGCTTGTAGTCGCTCTGGTCCACGTCCCGCTCTTCGAGATCCTCAAACGAAAAGTCCGTTCCGAAAAACCGCGTCGACCGGTCCTGCAGCGCAATCCGGCGGTCCCGGTTCAACTCCGGCGTCCACATCCATTGGTCACTCGCCCGGTCCGGATGGTTGTGGATCAACAGCGCCACGCCCTTCACCAAGGGAGGCGCCAGAAACCGCAGCACCGACTTCGATTCACCATAGGACCCAATCCGCGCGAACTGCCAGCGCTTCTCGTTCTTGCCGCCCTTGGCGTCGTAAACCTCCAGCACGCCTTCGTACTGCTGACTCCGCGAACGGTGCCGCTTTTGCGACTCCTCCACAATCTGCCGGGCGTCCTGCGCCCACAGCGTCCCCGCCACCAACAACCAAAGCCACTTACTCATACTCCAAAGCCTCCACGAGCGATCCCCGCACCGCCGTCTCCGCCGGCCCCAGCGAGGAGAGGAACGAACTGCCCAAAATCACCGGAATCAGCACCAGCGCCATCCGGAACGGATACGAGTATTCAAGGCGCATGCCCGACAAGTCCCGCGCCGAAGTCTCGAGCGCATAGTAGAGCGCTACGGCGCCAAACACCCAGCCCAGCACCAAGCCAATCGCCCCAATCGTCAGCGCCTCCAGCCAGATAGTGCCGCGGATCTGCATCCGCAGCCCACCCACCGCCTGCAGCACGCCCAGTTCCCGCCGCCGGTCCGTAATCGACACCGTCAGCGTGTTCACAATTCCCAGAATCGAAACCAGCACGGCCACGGCAATCTGTATGTAGGTCAAACCGAACCACTGGTCCGTGATCTTCAGGATGTAGCTCCGCAGGTCCTCGTTCGTGAAGACAAAATACCGGTACCGGTCCCCCATCTGCGCCGCCACGCGGTCTCGCATCTGCGCCACCGTCACGCCCTCATCCAGATAGATCCTGACCACGTTCACCGAGTCATCTTTCCAGTACTTCTCATACACCGCCCGGTCAATCAGAATCGATCCCTTCTGGTCGGAGTAGTCCACCACCGTGCCGAGGATCGGCATATCCAGCGGCCCTTCCGGCGTGTTCACCGTCAGGATCTCGCCCGCCTTCCGCTTGTGCTGCAGGGCGAAGTTGTCGGAGACAATCACGCCCCGCCCCGCGGCCGCCTCCGCGTACATCTTGTCCCCATCGCCGCTCACCACCGGCAGCCGGACCTCTTTCCGGATGCTGGCCACTTCCAGCGAGACGAACATCACCGGCTCCCCGTCCACCGGCAGCCGCACCGTCCGCACGAACTGCGTCCGCCGCACGCCCGGCAGCTTCGCTACCTCTTCGGCGAAGGCCGCCGGGAAGCGGAAGCTCCGGTCCGTCAGATTCTGCGAAGGGCTCAAATACATATCCGGATTCAGCGCAATCCGCAGCCACTCTTCAATCGAGGCGTAGGCCGCCTGCGTCATCCCGCCCAAGGCGATAATCAGCGACACCGAAAGCGCCAGCGCCGCCACCGCTCCCGAAGTCCGGCGCGGCGATTGAATCAGCGAGTCCGCCGCCAGCGCCCCCTCCACCGGCCAGATCGCCTTCAGCAACGGCCGCAATCCCTTGGCGAGCCACAGCCCCAGCGTCGGCACCATCAGCACCCCGGCGAAGATGCTCAGGAAGTAGCCGGCGTAGAAGATCAGCCGCCCTTCGCCATACACGAGCGACAACCCCACCAGCACTAGAAACAGGAACGCCAGGCCCCGCCGCGTCCGGTTCTCCCCGGCCGTCAGCAGTTGGAACTTGCCCTTCTGCAGCGCCTGCACCGGATCCACCCGCGCCGCGTTCCGCGCCGGAATCCACGCCGCCACCAGGCTCGTGATCAAACCGAGCACCATCGCCCCGGCCAGCAGTTGCGGGTCGCTTGAAACCTCCTCGGCCTTCTGCGCTACGCCGTAGATCTCGCCCAGCAGGTTCCCCAGCGAACCCGCCATCCCCCGCGCAATCAGTACGCCCAGCCCCGCGCCCAACCCGGCCCCGATCAGCCCCCCTACGGCGCTCTCCATCAGGAACAGCACCTGGATCTGACCCCGCGTCGCCCCCAGCGCCCGCAGAATGCCAATCTCGCTCCGCCGCTGCGTCACCGCAATCGCGAACGAATTGTAGATGATGAACATTCCAATGAACAGTGCGAACAAGCTCGTAATGTTCGCAAGCATTCCATAAACGCTCGACAACGATTCAAACTGCTTGCCCCGCGAAGACGGCGACTCGACCTGGTAGCCGGCCCCCAGAATCTGCTCGAGCTTCTTCCCCACCTCTTCCGGCCGCAAACCCTCCTGCACGGCCAGGTCGATCCGGTCGAATCGCCTTCCCCGGCCAAACACCTTCTGCGCCGCGTAGACGTCCATAATGGCCAGGTTCCCGCCGAACGCCGACGTCAACCCGCTCGACTTCATAATGCCGCGCACGACGAATTTCTTCGGCCCGTCCATCGAGTTCAACGTCAACGCGTCGTTGCTCTTAATGCCGTTCTCCGCCGCGAACTCCTGCGTGATCATGATCGAGTCCGGCTGCGCCAGAAACACGAGCGGGTCTTCAATGAAGGAATCGTCCCCGTCCTCAAGCGCATACTCGCGCAGCGAACGGTCGCCCGTCATGTCCACGGCCAGGATCAGCAGATTCCCTTTTGACCGCGTCTCCGGCGTCGCCACCGCCTCAATCACCGGCACGGCCACCCGCACCTCCGGCACGTTTTGAACGCGTTCAAGAACCTCTTCCTCGAAGCCGGCCTCCCCCGCCGTAATCTGCAACTGCGTCGCCCCGGCAATCCGGTCCACCGTCTGCGTAAACGCCGTCAGGACGCTTTGGTTCGCCGTGTGCATCCCGACGAACACCGCCACCCCCAGCACGATGCCCGCAATCGTCAGCAGGCTCCGCAGCAGGTGCTTCCGCACATACTGCCAACTGATGAGCTTGAGCAGGATCATACCCGCCGGTCCTGCACCACCACGCCGTCTTTCAAAGCAATCTGCCGCGCGCAGCTCTCGGCAACGTTCTTATCGTGCGTCACAATCAGCACCGTCGTTTGCAGCCGCTCGTGCAAATCCCGGATCAGCCCCAGAATCTCCACGCCCGTCGCCGAATCGAGATTCCCCGTCGGCTCGTCGGCCAGCAGGATCGGCGGATAGACGCTCAGCGCCCGCGCAATCGCCACCCGCTGCCGCTCCCCGCCCGATAACTCCTCCGGCAGATGCTCCAGGCGCTTGCCCAGGCCCACCAGCGTCAACAGCTCATGCGCCCGCTCTTCAATCTGCGCCTTCTTCCAGCCCCGCAAATGCAGCGGCAGCGAGACATTCTCGAGGCACGTCAGCGTCGGCAGCAGGTTAAAGAACTGGAAAATGAAGCCGATCTTATCCCGCCGCAGCTTCGTCAACGCATCGTCGCTCAGCCCGCTCAGCACGGCGCCGTCGAGCGCAATCTCCCCGGTCGAAGGCTTATCCAAGCCGCCGATCAGATTCAGCAACGTCGACTTGCCCGACCCGGACGGTCCCACCAACGAAACCATCTCACCCTTGTCAATCCGCAAATTGACCGTATTCAACGCGGTGACCTGCTTCTTGCCGTCGAACCGCTTGGTTACGCCTGTCAGTTCTATCATTACGCTGCTACTTCTCCATGATGACACGCGGTGTCTCCGCGGCTCATAATGAGAGACGCGTGAACTGGAACTTCAACGGGCTCGAAGCACTGGCGGTATTTGGTTGTTCCATCCTGGTGCTGCTCATCGTCCGTTGGTGGATTCTCCGCGGTCTCCACCGCGCCGCCACCGGTCCCGATTCCTTCCCCCAAGTCGCCTGGGAGTATCTGAAGACCCCGTCTCTGCTCTGGGTCCTCGCCGGCTCTCTCGAACTCGGCCTCGACGTCTTCGTCCTCGAGCCCCGCTGGCGGACGCTGATGCAGAACTCCATCGTCGGCTTCGTCATCTTTAGCATGGCGCTGATGCTCAACGCCATGGTGCAGCGCGGCATCTCGCAGCTGCCGTTCGCCATGGCCGGCCTCTCTCGCACCCTCACCCGCCTCTTCGTCTTCGGCGTCGGCCTGCTCATCCTCCTCCGCTTCTGGGGCATCTCCATCACCCCCATCCTCACCGCCCTTGGCGTTGGCGGCCTCGCCGTCGCTCTCGCCCTGCAGGACACCCTCGGCAACATCTTCGCCGGCGTCCATCTCCTGGTCGAAGCGCCCATCGCCGTCGGCCAGTTCATCCGCATCTCCCCGGACGAAGAGGGCACCGTCACCGACATCGGCTGGCGCACCACCCGCATCCAGACCACCAACAACGCCACCATCATCGTCCCCAACAAGACCATCACCAACGGCACCCTGCTCAACTACGATCTCCCGGTCCTCCGCGTCGGCACCGGCATCCCCATCCTCATCGGCCATGGCGCCGACCTCGCTCTCGTCGAACGCATCTGCGTCGAAGCCGCTAAAGCTCATCCGGAAGTCCTGCCTGACGCCGAACCGCTCCTCGTCGCCGACCCCGGCATGACCGCCACCCATCTTCAGTTCCGCCTCGTCTTTCAGGTAGAGAAACAGCTCGGCTCCGGCCTCATCCGCTCGGCCATTCTCAAAACCATCCTCCAGCGCTTCAACGAAGAGCGCGTTCCCTTCCCCGAGATTCCGGGGCGCCGATGAGAATCGGCATCGACGCCGGCGGCACCTTCACCGATTTCGTCATCCAGCATGACGACGGCCGCCTCGAAAGCTTCAAGCTCCCTTCGAATCCGCGCAACCCCGCCGCGGTTATCCTCGCCGGCCTCCCCGCCGCCCGCAAGCTCGAAATCATCCACGGCTCCACCGTCGCCACCAACGCCCTGCTCGAACGCAAAGGCGCCCCCACCGCCTTCGTCACCACCGCCGGCTTTGAAGACCTCCTCCTCATCGGCCGCCAGAACCGCCCCGAACTCTACAACCTCTCCCCGGCCCCGCGCCGCTTCCTCGTCGCCGCGGCCGATTGCCACGGCGTTAAAGAACGCACCCACGCCGACGGCTCCATCGCCCTCAGCCCCAGCCCCGCCGAACTCGCCCGCCTCCGCCGCCGTCTCAAAAAGTCCGGTGTCCGCAGCGTCGCCGTTTGCCTCCTCCACGGCTGGCAAACCCCCGCCAACGAGCAGCTTATCGCCGACGCCCTCGGCGATGACTTCTTCCTCTCCATCTCCCACCAAATCGCCCCCGAGTTCCGCGAGTACGAACGCGCCGCCACCACCGTCGTCAACGCCTACGTCGGCCCCCTCATGGACTCCTACCTCGGCGCCCTCGGCCGCCCTGTGCACATCATGCAGTCAAGCGGCGGCCTCCTCTCCGCCGAAGAGGCCCGCCGCCAACCCGTCCGCACCATCCTCTCCGGACCCGCCGGCGGCATCATCGGCGCGGTTGGCGCGGCCAAGGCCTCCGGGCTCACCCACATCCTCGCCTTCGATATGGGCGGCACCTCCACCGACGTCTCGCTTTCGGAAGGCGCGCCCCGCATGACCGTCGAAGCCATGGTCGACGGCCTTCCCCTGCGCGTCCCCATGCTCGATATCCACACCGTCGGCGCCGGCGGCGGCTCCCTCGCCCGCATTGATGAAGGCGGTCTCCTCCGCGTCGGCCCGGAAAGCGCCGGCGCCGATCCCGGCCCCGCCTGCTACGGTGCCGGCGACCGTCCCACCGTCACCGACGCCCAGGTCGTCCTCGGCCGCATCGCCGCCGACCAGCTTGCCGGCGGCTCCCGGCCCATTTTCCCCGACCGCGCCGCCGCCGCCGTCGCCTCGCTCGGCCTCGGTCTCGAAGCCGGCGCGGCCGGCATTCTTCGCGTCGCCAACGCCAGCATGGAACGCGCCATCCGCGCCGTCAGCGTCGAACGCGGCTACGACCCCCGCCAGTTCACCCTGCTCGCCTTCGGCGGCGGCGGCGGCCTCCACGCCTGCGAGATCGCGGCCTCCCTCGGCATCCGCCAGGTCCTCGTCCCCCAATTCGCCGGCGCCCTTTCCGCCCTCGGCATGCTCCTCGCCGACCATGTCCGCGACTTCGCCATCGGCGTCCTCGGCCAAGCCAACCACGCCGCGGCATTCGCCACGCTCGCCGCTCGCGCCCCCCGCGGCGGCCGCCGCGAACGCTTCGCCGACGTCCGCTACGCTGGACAAAGCTACGAACTCACCATCCCCTGGTCGAAGGACCTCGCCGCCGATTTCGCCGCCGCCCACGAAAAAATGTACGGCTACGCCATCCCCGGCCGCCCCATCGAGATCGTCACCCTCCGCCTCCGCGTCACCCACGCCGTCCGGCCGCCCGTTTTACGCCATCCCGGCCGTTCCCTCCATGCCCCGGCCACACGCCGCGTCTGGGTGGACGGCAAATTCCGCGCCATTCCCGCCTACTCCCGGCCGCAAGTGCCCGCCGAGCCCACGCCCGGGCCGGCCCTAGTCCTCGACTACGGCTCCACGACGTTTATCCCGCCGCATTGGAACTTCCATTGCGACGAAGCCGGAGCCCTGCTTATTGCAGCGGGCCGTTAGAACCCTGGCGTTGATCCAGGTGGATCTCGCCAAAAGTCGATTCGTACTGCCGGATATTATCCTGCAACAGGTTCGACAGAGCCTTCGCCTGCTGCGGGCTCAAGTACACACCCTGGAAATTCTGGATGTTTACCGCATCCGGCGCTGTTTGCGTCGCAATGCCGAACATCAACAGGAAGTCCCACAGGTTGGGCCGAATCTGCACACTATTCGCGTAACCTTCGCGGTAGTCTGGCCCATTTACAAGCGCAATCTTCGGACCAGACACAGGGTGCATATAAAAATAAATGGCGGAGACGACGGGGCTCGAACCCGCGACCTCCGACGTGACAGGCCGGCGCTCTAACCAACTGAGCTACGTCTCCGCGAGGTCGAATACTAGACTAGCAAAACAGTTCGCCCCCCGCAACCATCTACACTGGGGAGAGTGAGAATGCGTCAATTTCCCCTTCTATTCCTCCTCTTCATCACGTCCTGCACCACCCCGGAAAAGCCCGCCGCCACTGCCCCTCCCCCCAAGCCCCCCAAAATCACACACTTTTACGCGACCACCAATCCCGTTCCCAAAGGCGAGTCCGCCACCGTCTGCTACGGCACCGAAGAGGCTACCACCGTGTCCCTCTCCCCGTACAGCGACACCCTGAAGCCCTCCATGAACCGCTGCCTCTCCCTCTCCCCCACCGGCCCCACCACCTACACCCTCACCGCGAAAGGCCCCGGCGGCGAAACCACAAGCACGCTCGAACTCACCGTCGGCGGCGCCCCCACGCCCAAACCGGCCGCCGCCGGCGCCCCGCTCATCACGAACTTCCAATCCATCGGCGGCGGCCAGGTAACCCCCGGTAAGCCCGTCCAATTCTGCTACTCCACTCGTCCCGAAGCGGTTTCCGTCTCGGTCTCCCCGTCCGTCTCCACCGCGTTGAGCCCCGGCCAGAACCAGTGCTTCGTCGCCAACGTCACCAAAACCACCAATTACATCCTCTCCGCCCGCGACGCCGCCGGAGCCCTCGACCGCATGCAAGTCACCGTAAGGGTAGCCCAATAGCGTAAACTGGGAAGACCCGGGCGGTTAGCTCAGTCGGTTAGAGCACCTGCCTTACAAGCAGGGGGTCCACGGTTCGAGTCCGTGACCGCCCACCATCTTCGGTAATTTTCCGGGTATGATTTCGAGAAAGCCAAGTTAGACTGGCTGCAAAGGAATTTCATGACCGGACAGATTCAGAAGCCCACCGCCGCGTTTATCGGAGCCTCATGGCTCGCTCTCCTCGTCGGTGCCTCCACTTACGCCATCGGCCTGTGGAACGCCGAGATGCAGTTGAACGAGAAAGGCTACTACTTCACCCTCCTCCTCTACGGCCTCTTCGCCGCGGTCTCCCTGCAGAAGTCGGTCCGGGACCGCATGGATGGCATCAAGGTCACCAGCCTCTACTTCGGTCTCTGCTGGCTCTCGGTCGGCATCTGCATGCTGCTGCTCACCATTGGCCTATGGAACGCCACGCTGGCCCCGAGCGAAAAAGGCTTCTACGCCATGTCGTTCCTCCTCAGCCTCTTCGGCGGCGTCGCCGTCCAGAAAAACGTCCGCGACATCGCCAGTTTTGAAGCCAGCAGCTACTCCCCCGACGGCGGCCCGCCACGCCCCTAAATCCCTCACGTTCGCCAGTCAACGACCGATGAGGCATCCGTATGGGCAAGCCTGGTAGCCGCAGCCGCGTCTGGCTGCGCCCGATCCTCTTCGGGTCGATCGTCCTGCTTTGCGGTTGCGGCCTGCTCTCGCCGCCCGATCAACGCGTCTACCGCATCGGCGTCGACAGCGCGGCCCCCTATCACTTCTGGGTCCCCGGTGTCGGGCCGCAAGGATACTCGGTCGATGTCCTCAAGGAAGCGGCCCGCCGCAAAGGCGTTCGCCTGGAATGGGTCCCATTCCCCCCGGGCCCCAGTGTCGCTTTCAAGACCCGGCAGGTCGACATCTGGCCTCTAGTCTCGGTGCGCGCTGGAAACGACTGGGGGGTCCAAATGGGCAAGCCCTGGCTGCAGAACTACTACTCCATCGTCCACCGCGCTCCCACCGAACCGGATTGGACCCGCGTCCGCATCAGCCTCGCGGATCTGCCCTTCATGCGCGGACTGGCTGCGCTCCGCTATCCTCGCGCCTCTCAGATCCCGCATCCGAACCGAACCGCCGCCCTGGCCACTCTGTGCCGGGGTGATGCGGAAGCCAGCTTCATCGAAGCCCGTCTGCTCGAACCGCTGCTGCTCAACCGCCCGCCGGATTGCGCCAACGTCCCACTCCGCGTCCGCATCATGACCGACTCCGTGCAGATGCTCGCCACCGCCGCCACCCGCGAAGCCCAGCCGGCCGCGGAGCTCCTGTGGGAAGGCATTCAGGATCAGTTCGACGACGGCTCCATCGGCCGCGCCGCCGACCGCTGGTTCCTGTTCTCGAGCACCGAACAGGTCGTCATGACGCAGCTCCGCGAAGCCCGCCGCCGCAACGCTTTCATGCTCGGCGTCGTTGGCGCCCTCGCCGCGCTCGTGCTGGCCCTCATCTATTTCGCCCGCCGCATGCGCAGCGCCCGCACCGCCGCCGAACTGGCCAACCGCACCAAGTCGGAGTTCCTCGCTAACGTCAGCCACGAAGTCCGCACGCCCATGAACGGCATCCTCGGCACCCTCGACCTGCTCGTCACCACCCCCCTCTCCCCCGAGCAGCAGTCCCACGTCGAAACCGTCCGGAGTTCCGCCGAACTGCAACTCGCCATCTTGAACGACCTGCTCGACTCGGCGAAAATCGAAGCCGACCGCATGCCCATCGAACGGCTCCCCGTCCATCTCCCCGCCATGCTCGCCCAGATCGATGGCACCTTCGGACCTCTCGCCCGCAAGCAGAATCTCCACTGGGAGTGGTCCATCCGGCCCCACACCCCGGAATGGGTTTACGGCGATCCCATCCGTCTCCAGCAGGTTCTCGTCAATCTGGTGAGCAACGCCATCAAGTTCACGAGCGTCGGCCAGGTCTCGGTCACCGTCGATTTCCACAACACCGAAGACCGGCCCACCCTCGCCTTCACGGTCACCGACACCGGACCCGGCATGTCGCCCGACCTCCAGAAGCGCATCTTCGAGAAGTTCATTCAGGCCGATAGCTCCACCACGCGCCGCTTCGGCGGCACCGGCCTCGGCCTCTCCATCGCCCGGCGCCTCACCGACCTCATGGGCGGCGAGATTCAACTCCACAGCGAAGTCGGCCAAGGCACCCGCTTTACGTTCACGGTTCCCGCCGAACCCGCCCCCGCTCGGCCACCCGAAGCCATCGCCCCCACCCCCGCCCCTCGCTTCGCCGGCCTCCGCGTGCTGGTCGTCGAAGACAACGCCGTCAATCAGAAAGTCGCCGTCGCGCTTCTCCACCGGCTCGGGTTTGAGACGGATCTGGCCGGCAACGGACTCGAAGCCTTGGAGGTCTTTGCGCCCGGCCGCTACGCCGCCATCCTCATGGACTGCCAGATGCCCGAGATGGATGGCTTTGTCGCCACGCACCACATCCGCGCCCGGGAGGCCGGCTCCACCCATACCCCCATCGTCGCCCTCACCGCCGGCGCCAGCGCCGAGGAGCGTGCCCGCGCTCTCGCTGCCGGCATGGACGCCTTCCTCCCCAAGCCCGTCCGCTTCGCCGAACTCGAAGCCACCCTCCTTGAGGTCCTCGCTACCAACCCATCTGTCCCATCCGCTCCAAAATAGTCGCCCCGTACTGATGCATCGCCGCGGGCCGCCGCCGGCGCGGCGCCGGTAAACAGGCCGCCATCCGCGCCGCCTGCTCCCGGCTCAGCGCCCCCGCCCCGATCCCGTAGTGATACCGCGCCCCCGCCTCCGCCCCAAACACGCCCGGCCCCCACTCCACCGAGTTCAAATACAGCTCCAGAATCCGCTCCTTGCCCAGCAGCAGCTCCGCCGCCGGCGCCAAACCGAACTCGGCCACCTTCCGCACCGGGTTCCGATGCGTCGTAAAAAACAGATTCTTCACGAGCTGTTGCGTGATCGTCGAAGCCCCCCGCAACGACTTCCGCCCTTCCAACCCCTTCTCCGCCGCCTTCTCAATCTCCACGAAATCAAGCCCCCAGTGCTGCCAAAACCGGCCGTCCTCGGCCGCCACCACCGCGTGACGCAGGTGCGGCGAAATCTTCCCGATCGCCACCGGCGTGTACCGCTTCTGGTACTTTGCCGTCGCAAACCAGCTCTCCACCCGCCGCTGCGCCTGCACCCCCGTAAACCACGGGTCCACCCAGCGCAGCGGCAGCAGCAGCGCCAACGGGAGCAGCAACACGCCAATCGCTACCTTACCGAGGTGCTTTCGCCAACGCCGCCAGTTTCGTCTCAATCCGCTCCAGGGCCTCCCGGTCCGCCGCATTCAGCTTCTTTTCGTTCTGCAGATGCAGAAACATCTCCCGCGCCCGCCGCCACTCCAGCTCCGCCATCTCCCGCCGACCCTGCGCCGCGCGCACATCCCCTAGTAAATCATGCGCCTCGGCCACCTCCCCAAACGCCCCCGCGTTCACCGGGTTCTCCTCGCTCAGCTTCTCCCGCGCCGCAAGCGACCGCTGGCTCCACCCCAGGGCCTCCTCCACTCTCCCCCGCGCCAACGCCGCCCGCCCCAAAAACGCCCAACTCGAAGCCAGCAGCGTCCTACCCCGCACCTCGCTCGGATCCGCCCGTTCCATCTGCCCGAAAATCCTCTCAGCCTCCAACAACTCCACCGTCCCCGCCACCGCGTCTCCCGACTCCACCAGACACCGTCCCAGCCCCATCAACCCCTGCGCCAGGTTCAAGAGGTCCCCCCGGCTCTTCGGATTCCGGGCCACGATGCCCCGTCCCGTCGCCACCCCCATCCGGTACTGCTTTAGCGCCAACGCATACTGCCGCTCATGCGTCAGAATGCTGCCCATGCGCTGCCGCGCCAGGGCCAAGCCCCGCTGGTCCGGCTCACTCTGCGGATTCCCCACCGCCAGCGCCTCATACTGCTCCAAGGCCTGCCGCCGGACATCAATCACCCCCGGCCACGCCCCCAACTGCGACAAGCTCCCGCCCAGCGCCGTAAAGCTGGCCGCCACCGCCCGCCGCCGCACCGGGTTGCCCGGCTCCGCCGCCAGCAGCTTCTGCCGCATCGCCAGCGCCTTCCGGTCCAGGTCCAGCGCGGACCCGTGGTCCCCGGCCGCCTTCAACGTGCTGCTCATCTGCACATACGTGGTCGCCAAGGCGACGCGACGCCGGATCTCGTCTTCTTCTTTGGCCGGCTGTTGCTCCAGCGCCTCCCGGATCGCGATCGCCTTCCCGTAGCTGGCGAGCGCTCCCCCCGTATCGCCCAAATTCGCGGACGAAGGCCGCCCCTGAATATCCCCCACCTTCTCGTAGGCCGCCGCCAGCTCCTCCTGCAGCGTGCTGTCCCCCGCCGCCTCCAACGCCAGACTATCCAGATACTGCACCGCGTTCCGGACCAGCGTGCCCCGCACCGGCGTCGAACCCGGCAACTTCGCAATCGCCTCGTCCATCTCGAACAGGAACGAGTTCGCCAGCCGCCGCACATCGGCAAACCGCCGCTCCGCCCGCTCATAGTTCCGCTGCGCGATACGAGCCTGCCAGAACGTAGCCGCTAATCCTCCCGCCAGCGTGACCGTCAGCAGCGCCGCCGCCACCACCACCCCCTGGTTCCGCCGCATGAACTTCTGCGTCCGGTATCGCCACGTATGCGGCCGCGCCGAAACCGGACGCGACTCGAGATACGACCGCACATCCTCCGCCAGCAACTCCACCGACCGGTACCGGTCCTCCGGCGCGCATTCGAGCGCCTTCAGCGTCACGTTGTCCAGATCTCCCACCAACTCCGGATCCGACGCCGCCTTGCTCGGCAGCACCGGCGCCGTCACCGTCAAACCCTCCAGCACCTGCAGCGGAGTCCGTCCCGTCGGGTTCACCGCCGCCGTCCCCGTCAGCAGGTAATACAACAGCCGCCCCAGCGAATAGCAGTCGCTTGCAATCAGCGGCAGCTCCCCGCGCAACTGCTCCGGACTCGCCCACGCCGGCGTCATCGCCGGCACCGTCGCGTTCTGCCCCGACTGCTCGTCGTCCACCAGCAGCCGCGAGATCCCGAAGTCCAACAGCTTCACCTTGCCTTCCGGCGTCACCAGCACATTGCTCGGCTTCAGATCGCCGTGCACAATCAGGTTCCGGTGCGCCTCTGCCACCGCCGAACAGATCTCCAGAAACAGGTCGAGCCGCGCCCGCAGGCCCAACGGATGGCTCCGCAGATACCCGTCGAGCGGCTGGCCCTCCACGTACTCCGTCACCAGGTACGGCAACCCCTCCGGCGTCACCCCGCCATCCACCAGCAGCGGAATGTTCGGATGATGCAACCGCGCCAGAATCTGCCGCTCCTTCCGGAATCGCCGCTCCACGCTCTCACTAAACGCCGCCCAGCGGATCAGCTTGATCGCCACCGGCATCCCGTAGCCATCCATCTCCCGGTGCGCCAGATAGACCGCTCCCATCCCCCCTTCGCCCAGCTGCCGCTCCACCAGATAATGGCCGATCCGCCGCCCGGCATAGTCCATCAACGCCGGACGCAGGTCCACCGCTGCATCATCGAGAAACCCGCTCGCTTCCTCATGCGCCGCCAGCAGGCTGTTCACCTCCACCGCCAGCGTCGGCTCGCCCGCCGTTTGCCGGGCGACGTAGCCCTCCCGCTCCCCACGCGGCAGCACCAGCGCCTGATGAAAGATCTCCTTCACCCGTTGCCAGCGCGCCGACGGCGAGGGTAAAGACTCGGTGTGCAAACCTGCTCCTTCGCTCAGCCGGCCGATTGCGGCTGCCGCGTCATCTCCCGGAATAGCCATGCCTTGGCCGATACCCAGTCCCGCTTCACCGTTGCCGGTGAAATGCCCAGCGCCTCGGCCGTCTCTTCAATCGTCAGACCCGTGAAAAACCGCATCTCCACAATGCGCGCCTGCTGCGGATCCACCTCCGCCAGCGTCCGCAACGCATCGTCGAGCGCGATCATTTCAATGTCTTTCTTCTCCGCCACGCCCAGCGCCTCATCGAGCGACAACGCCACCGCGCCGCCTCCCCGCTTGGCCGCCCGGGTGGCCCGCGCATGGTCCACCAGAATCCGGCGGATCATCTGTGCCGCAATGCCGAAAAAGTGCGCCCGGTTCTGCCACTGCATCCGCCGCTGGTCGAACAGCCGCAGATAGGCTTCGTGCACCAGCGCCGTCGCCTGCAAGGTATGCCCGGCATTCTCCCGTCCCATGTAATACTGCGCCAGCCGCCGCAGTTCGTCGTAGACGACGGGAGTCAAAAGCTCCAGCGCCGCCCGGTTCCCCTGCGACCAATCCTGTAACAGTTGGGTGACGTCCTGCGCGCTCATGAAACAAATTATACCGTTGCCAAACCTTAATCATGGTACGTTGCTCTCGATGGCCCTCCTTGAATCGAAACGCTTCCAGCATGGGTTCCTGCTCGCTCTCGGAGCCGCCACGCTCGCCGTCTGCTTCGCGATTCTCCGGCCGTTTTTCATGCCGCTGGTGGCCGCCGTCGCACTGGCGATTCTCTTCTATCCCCTCCACATCCGCATCGCCCACCGGCTCCGGCGCCCCGGCCTCGCCGCAGGCCTCTCCGTCATCCTCGTCATCGCGTTCATCCTCCTCCCCGCCTTCCTGCTCGGCACCGCCGTCGCCCGGGAGATCCGCCAGCTCTATGACGTCGCCGTCAGCAAGACCGCCGCCGATGGCGGCTGGACGGAATGGACCGCCAATCTCCTCCACCGCGTCACGCTCTGGGCCGGCATCGAGTCCCCCGAAACCGAAGAGCAGATCCGCAGCGCCCTTCTCGAACGGATGCAAGCCCTCGGCGGCGTCCTGCTCGCCTTCACCCGCGACCTGCTCGCCAATCTGGCATCATTCATCATCGACGCCGTCGTCACGCTCTTCAGCCTGTTCTTCCTCTTCCGCGATGGCAGCCGGCTGAAGCACACCCTCGCCCGTCTCACCCCGCTTCCTCCCGGCGCGTTCCACCGCCTGTTCGCCGATATCGGCCGCAGCGTGCTCGCCAACGTGTATGGCATCGGCGCCGTGGCGCTGGCCCAGGGCTCCCTGACGGCGATCATCTTCACGGTCCTCGGCCTCAAGTCCCCGGTGCTGTGGGGCACCGTGGCCGGGATCTTTTCGATGGTCCCCATCCTCGGCCCGCCCATCGTGTGGGTCCCCGCGTCCGTTTTTCTCGCCGCCTCCGGCAGTTGGGGCAAAGCTCTGATCCTGGCCGCCTTCGGCGCTGGCGTGATTGGACTGGCCGATAACTTCATCCGGCCATACGTCATCAGCGGCCGCGTCAATCTCCATCCGCTGCTCGTCTTCTTCGCCCTGCTCGGCGGCGCGCAGGCCTTCGGCTTCCTCGGGCTCTTCATCGGCCCGGCCACCCTTTCGGTGGCCGTGGCCATCGTCGAACTGCTCCGCGAGGAGCCTACTGATCCTCACGAATCAGGCCGTATTTCCCTTTAAGCGGCTGCCGGCCGTCCACCGGCATCGGATCTTCCGGTTCGAACGACTTGCTCAATCCCGCCCCGCCGCTCTTGTCGCCGAACTTCGGCCGCAACTGCAGCTTCGGAGCCTCTCCGCTCGCTCCCGAAAGATCCTGGGCCTCAAGCGTGCCCGTCGTCGCCACCCCGGGGGTGAAGACGACCATCGCCACCCAGTACGTCCCGCTCCGCAACGGAGAGTTCGCCCCGGGCGTAATCGTCAGCCGCTCATCGCCGGTCACACCACTTGCGCTAAAGTCGGCCACCACGCGGCCCTCCCGGACCTCCGGCGGCGAACCGTAGCGCACATACAGATCCACATCCGCCCCCGGCGTTTCGGTCCGCAACGAAATCTCCATCCGCGAGACATTCGTCACGTCCAGCCGGTAGGCGTTGGCCCCCGAGAACAGCGTCGGGCGCTCCACTGCGTCAAAACTCCAACGCTGCTGCTGCCCGAATACGAGCGACCGTCCCTGGCCCGTGGCCGGCGGCGCCGGCGCCCGTTCCACCGTCGCCGTCACCACGCCCGTCACCTGCACGTTCCGGGCAAAGTTCCCCAACGCGATGAAGTACGTTCCGGCATCAAGCGGCGGCTGCGAAGTTCGCGTGATCGTGATCGTCTCGTTGCCCGTCACGCCTTCGGCAAAGTAGTCCGCCATCACCTCACCGTCCACCAGTTCCACATCCACCCCCCGCCGGACATAGAGATCCACGTCCGCGTTCGGCGTCGTCGTATTCAGCCGCACCGTCAGGCTGGACGCTCCCGCCGGAACCCGGATCCGGAAGCCCGCCGTGCCCGCGTACAACGTCGGCGTCGCCGTGGCCGGCAAGGTGAAGCGCCCGGGCGTACCCGACGTGAGCTCCACCTGCGCCGCCGGCGGCGCGGCCGCCGTGTCGATGTAGACAATCACCTGCCCCTGCGCCTGCACATTCGGCGTAAACATCGCGAGGGAGATAAAGTACGTGCCTGCCCGCAAGGGCGGCGTTGAACCCGCCGTGATGTCCAGTTGCTCCTCGCCCGCTGGGCCCTCGCTCCGGTAGTCCGTCACAATCCGTCCGTCCGCGATCGCCGGCGCCTGCCCCACCCGGGCAAACAGATCGACATCCACGTTCGGCGTACTGGTCTGCAGCACCACTCGTACCCGCGAAGCGTTCTCCGGCACCGTGATCCGGAACGAAGGATCCGTAATCAGCGCCGGCCCGGTCACCGGTGCAATCGTGAAGCGCTGCGGCAAACCCGGAATCAGCGGCTGCTCCACCGTATTCGAGGATCCGCCCGTCGTTACCGTCGCCAGCACCGTCCCCTGCACCCGCACGTTCCGCGTGAACAGACCCAGGGCGATGAAGTACGTTCCCGCCCGCAGCGCGGGACTGCTCGCCGGTGTAATCACAATCGTTTCGCTCCCCGAGTCACTCTCGGCAGCATAGTCGGCCAGCACCCGGCCCTCGCTCACCCGCGGCGTTTCCCCGGCTCGTACGTAGAGGTCCACGTCCGCCCCGGGCGTCGTCGTCTGAATCCGCACCTCGAGCCGCGTCGCCCCGGCCGGTACCGCGATCTGGAATGCATTGTCCCCGCCGAACAGCGTCGGGTTCTCCACCGCCTCCAGCGTGAAGGGCGCCGCCGCGCCCGAAGTCAGCGTCCGGCCCGTCGCCGGAGGAGGAGTCGTCGAACCGCTTGTCACCGTCGCCGTCAACCGCGTCGTGATGCGCGTATTCGCCGTAAACACCGCGAGATTGATGAAGTACGTCCCGGCCCGCAACGCCGGCGTCGAGGTCGGCGTGATCGTAATCGTCTCCTCTCCCGCCGGGCCTTCCGACCGGTGGTCCGCCACAATCCGCTGGTTCTCCACCGCCGCCTCCGCGTTGAACCGCGCAAACAGGTCCACGTCGACATTCGGCGTATCCGTCTGCAGCCGGATCTCCAGCCGCGTCGCCCCTTGCGGCACGTCAATCCGGTACGCCGCATTGCCCCGCAACAACGTCCCCCCCGAAACCGGGTCCAGCGTGATCGTCCGCGCCTGTCCGGACGTCAACGCCACGGCGCTCGAAGGCGGAGGCGTCGTCGTCCCGCCGGTCACCGTCGCCGTCAACCGGGTCGTGATCCGCGTGTTCGCCGCAAAGACACCGAGGTTGATAAAGTAGGTGCCCGCCCGCAACGCCGGACTCGACGACGAGGTGATCGTGATCAGTTCGTTCCCCGTCAAACCCTCCGACCGGAAATCAGCGACGATCGACCGATTCTCCACCACCGACTCCGTGCCGAAGCGCGCAAACAGGTCCACATCCACATTCGGGGTGTCGGTCGCCAGCCGGATCTCCAGCCGCGTCGCCCCCTGCGGCACCTCAATGCGATAGGCAAGTGCGCCCGTCAACAAGGTTCCGGAGGGAACCGGTTCAATCGTGATCGTCCGCGTCTGCCCGGAGGTCAGCGCCACCGCGCTCGAACTCGGCGGCGTCGTCGTGCCCCCGCCCGTGACGATGGCCGTCACGGTGCCCCGTGCCTCCACCCCCGGCGTGAACAGCGCGAGCGAGATAAAGTAAGTGCCCGCCTGCAGGGCCGGGCTCGAAGTCGGCGTAATAACGATGGTTTCGTCCCCGCTGTCCGAGGCCGCGGAGTAATCGGCCGTCACCCGCCCGCCGTTCAACGCCGGCGCGCTGCCCCGCCGCACAAACAGATCCAGGTCCGCCCCCGGCGTGCTCGTCCGCAGGCGAACCTCCAGCCGAGTCGCGCCCTGCGGAACCTCCACGCGGTATACCGACGCACCGCCTAACAACGTCGGCCCCTCCACCGGCCCCACCGTGAAGTTCGCCGGGGTGCCGCTCGCGAGTAGGGTGCCCTGCGTACTGCCCGTCGGCGGCGGAGGCGTCGATGGCCCCGTCGTCCGCTCTTCGAGATAGCCCTGCAGCGCCGGATACGCCGTCGAAAATCGTCCGTACCAGTCAAACGCAGGGCGCAGATCGCACTCCGTCTGCCCCGCCGGCGGCTTCGGGCCGCCCGACAACATCCCCACAATCAGCCCGTCTTTGTTGAAAATCGGCGATCCGGACGAGCCGCCCTCGGTCACCCCTTCGCGCCAGATAATCGAGTGATACCGCGGCTCCGGCCGGCCCCGCGTCGGAATCGGCTCGGCCTTGTTGCCGAACGAGATCCGTTTGTAGTCGCCCGTCGGATGGTGAATGCCCGTCACCTCGGCTCCGATCTCGGGATCAACCTCGGACCAACCCGAGAACGTCACCCCGTTCGGCAGCGACCCGTTCAGGCGCAGCAGCGAGTAGTCCCCCAGTTCGAGCGAACCGCTGGTGAGATAGGTGGCCCCCACGGTGGTCGGCACCTCCCGCAGGTTTCGCGGCGCCCCGTTGCAGACGCTCGACTGGTAGAACCAGAACACCTGCACACTCCGCGCCTCGGCTTCGTTGCTCACGCAGTGGTCCGCGGTCAGGAAGTAGGGAATTCCGCTGTTGTTCCGCGTGTTGATCAGCGAACCGGAACACAACGCTCCGCCACCATTCGTTTCAAACAGATAGCGACCCACGCTCCGCGCCCGTTCATCCCACTCGGGGTAGCAGGTCACATCCAGATTGCAGCCCAGTGCCGCCTCCCGCGCCGCCCCCACCGGACCCAGCTTCGTCTCCCCTCCTCCGCCCTTCGCCGGCGCGACGCCCGCGAAAATGTGGCTGATACGTCCCACGCGGAACGGCAACATCCGCGGCGCCCCCGCCGCGGCCTCATACTCCAGCACCAGCGATTCACCCTCGACGAGCGCCGTCCAGAAGTCCTCGCCGCCCTCGTACGGACCCACCGGATGCGTTGGGTTCGTTTCGTCACCGGGGTACAGCCAAAGGCGTCCCGCTCCGGCGCTCAACCCCAGGATCTCCAGCCGCAGCCCCTTCGCCCCCGGACTCCGCAACGCGGCCTGAAAAACCGCCCGGCCATCCGGCATCTCGGTCCATTGGCCGCGGCTCAGCAACTCATTGCCGCCCATCCGGTGCACCCCGGCCCGCGTCACCCCGGGCTTGATGGCCGTCGCCACGCTCTCGGAGGCCGCAATCGGGCCCATCCAGTACTCCGCCACCCGGGCCGCGCGCGCCAGGGGCCGCTGCACCGCCGGCGCCTCCACCGTCTTGAGTTTGAACGGAGGTACCGGGGCCGCCCAGAGCGCGGGCAGACACAAAAAAAGCGAAAAACGGAGCATCATATACATCCCTCTCGGAATAACGCGGAATTACGACTCAGAATCGCGCGGCAAATTGAAAATTGTTTGGTTCCCCAAGGCGCGCCAGAACCCATACAAGGCTATCGACACCAGGACAAGAAATGTTGCTATGCCCGACGAAAAATACCATGCCGTCCAATCGGTGCCCAGACTCAGCGTACTCATGCAGTTAAAGAAAAACACCATCGCGATCATCACCACCAGCCCCATCCGCAAAAGCAGGCTGATAGCCGCCACAAAAATCACGAAATAGACTAAATAGGCGGCCAGCCAATCCGTCGGGCTGCTCGTCGCCCCCGACTGCGCCGCAAATAGCGCCGACGCCACCAGCGTCGCCAACCAGTCCCGACGCAACAGCGCCCGCAACCCGCACATCACCAAAAACAGCAGCAACCCCGACTGCATACTGCCCACCAGCAGCCGGCTCAACTGCCCCGACCACGGCCGCACCCCCAGCAAATAGTCGTCCCACAAACCCGGCCGCACCCCCTCCGAGGCAAAGTGCACCGCATCCAGTCCGGTCACCGCCGTAAACAGCGCCAAGCCCGCCGCCCCGCCAATCAGCACGTGCGCCCACACCTGCGAATCCTGCCAGCGCCCCGCCAATAGCCGGCTCCACGTCACCATCGACTGGGGCCAGCGCGCCCGCACCGACGGCTCGATCGCTAGATAAATCAGCCACAGAATCGCACCGAAAAACACCGCCTGCGCCACAATTTCCGCAACGATGCCCACCATTCCGGTTGCCAGCACTGGATGTACCGACCCCAGCCACGAAACCACTACCAGCCCCCCCGAGACGATCGCCAACCGCAGCGCCCCCCGCCGGTCCACCCGGCCCGCCTTCCAATTCCGCCGGGAGAGCAGCAGCGTGAAGAACAATGCCATGGCCAAACCGGTCATCTCGAAAGCCCGTTGAATCCAACTCGCCCCCGCCTGCTCACCCTCTTTCATCCACGGCCAGATCGTCCGAAACTCGGTCACCTGCCCCCGCCACGAACCCACCTGCACCACCAGTTCCGTCTGCGGAATCACCGGATGCCGCCCCTTCCACGCCAGCACCTGGTCCACCACCCCCAGCGGGCTCCGCGCCAATTCCACCGGCGCAAACTGGCTCAGGTCCAACCCCGCCGCTCGAAACACCTCCGCCACGTCCGGTGGCGGCCCCGCCGGCTGCTCGGCCAGTCCGTAGGGAACGCCCCGGAAATACCGCAAGCGGCCGCCACTGTCGAGGTCCACCTGCACCATCCCCGGCTGCACCGGCGCCGGGTTCAACGCGGTGACGTCTCCCAGCGGCTCCGCCACCAGCGGGGCCTGCGCCTCCCGGTACCGCAGGACGCCCGGCCCCTCGGCCGCCAGCCAGCGGTCCCACTCCGGTGCCGGCAACTTTCGCAAATGCTCCACCAGTTCCTTCCGCTCCACCAGCCGCAACGCCCGGTCCGCCGGCTTGCGGGCGTAGCCGAACCGCGCCGTCACGTCCCGCGCCTTCTGCGCCAGCACCTCGGGCGAAAACTCCGCCGGCGCCCGCAGCATCGCCACCTTCGACTGCCGCAGCCAGGGAATGCCTGCCAGACAAACCAGAATCACGGCCAGACACGTTATGGCATACCGCGGCGCCAAGCCGTCCGTCCCCCCCGCCGCGGCCACTAGTTCGGGCGAGGGCGTCTCTCCTGCAGCCAGCGCCGCCGCCAACGGATCCCCTCCCGGCAACCCCGCCGCCACCGCCAGTGCCGACGCCGGCCGCCGCAGCGGATCTGGGTCCAGACAGCGCCGGACCACCCGTTCCACCGCCGGATCCACATCAGAAGCCAGCGACGTCAAACTGCTCGGCTCCGCCGCCTCCTGCAGCGCAATCAGCTCCTGCATCGTCCCGGCCGCGTAAGGCCGCTTGCCCGTGAACAGCTCGTATAACACGAGCCCCAGCGAATACAGGTCGCTCCGCGCCGTCACCCCCGTGCCCTTCAGCTGCTCCGGCGACATGTAGGCCGGCGTCCCGTTCCGCACCTCCGCCCCCGCAATCTGCTCGGCAATCGCCGCCAACCCGAAGTCCAGGATCAACACCTCGCCCTTCTTGTTGAGCATGATGTTCTGCGGCTTCAGATCCCGATGGATCACGCCCTTGTCATGCGCCGCCTGCAACCCGGCGCAAAGCTTCCGCGCAATCTCAATCGCCTTATCCGCCGGCAACCGGCCAATCCGCTGCAACAGCGTCGCCAGGTCCTCGCCGTCGACATATTCCATCGAAAGGAATGGAGCGCCCTCCACCTCACCAATGTCATACATTCGACATACGTTTGGATGGGAGACCTGCCGCGCCACTCGCACTTCGTTCTGGAAGCGTTCGAGCAACCGGTCGTTCCCCGCCGCCGTCTCCGGCAGGAACTTCAGCGCCACGGATTGGCCCAACGCCAGGTCCGTCGCCCGGTATACCTCCCCCATTCCGCCCTCCCCGAGCAGGCCGATGATCCGGTACCGTCCCCCCAACAAGGTCCCCGAAACGAACCGTCCCTCCTCGTGCGCCGCCGAACTCGTCCGCTTCGCCAGCGAGTCCGTCTGCGTCGTAGTTACGTCCGGGAGCCGGTCCATCTGCTATTAATAATACTGCGAATGCTTCCCTATACCGCCTATGGCGACCTGGTCCACGCCCGTATCGAATCCAGTTATGGCATCCGCGTCGTCACCCGGGACGTGCAGGACCCGCTGACCGGAGACCTCAACGGCGCCGAGATCCACCTCGACTACTTACTCAGCCCCGAAGACCGGCTCTTCCTCCTCGGGCACCTATTCGGCCATACCGTGCAGTGGAACGTCCACCCCGACGCCTTCGATATCGGCAAGCTCCGCCATCCCCCCGTAGCCGAGGCCGAGCTCCCACCCGTGATTGAGTACGAGCGCCAGGCCGCGGCCTACGCGCTCAACCTCTTCCACGAATGCGGCATTCACGACGCCGACCAATGGTTCTCTGATTACACCGCCTGCGATATGGCCTATCTCACCCACTTCTACCGGACCGGGGAGAAGCGGCCCTTCCGCGAGTTCTGGGCCACCGGCACGCCGGTGATCGCGCCATTGCCCGTGCCGCCCTTCCGGCCCCAGGCCCGCATTCTCCGCCGGGATGGCGTCGTGATCTAAGTCAGAATCCCGCGCTTGACTTCGCCGTGGACGTCCGTCAGCCGGAAATTACGCCCCTGGAACTTATAAGTCAGCTTCGTATGGTCAAAGCCGAGTTGATTCAAAATCGTCGCGTGTAAGTCATGGACGTGAACCTTATCTTTGGCCACGTTAAAGCCCAGCTCATCGCTTTCGCCGTACGTAATGCCCGGCTTGAACCCGCCGCCCGCCAGCCACATCGTGAAGGCGTTCGGATGGTGGTCGCGGCCGTCGCTCCCGCCCTGCACCATCGGCGTTCGGCCGAACTCGCCGCCCCAAATCACGATCGTATCGTCGAGCATCCCGCGCTGCTTCAGATCCTGCACCAGCGCCGCGCAGGCCTGGTCCGTATCCTTGCAGTTCTGCGTAATGTCCTTGACGAGATTGCCGTGCTGGTCCCACGCCTCGTGGAAGATCTGCACAAAACGAACCCCGCGCTCGCTCAGCCGCCGGGCCAGCAGCACCGTGTTCGCAAAGCTCGGCTTGGCCGGGTCCGCCCCGTACATGTCGAGAATATGCTTCGGTTCCTGCGAGAGATCCATCACCCCCGGCGCGCTCATCTGCATCCGGTAGGCCATCTCATAGCTCGAAATCCGCGTGGCGATCTCGGGGTCGCCCGTCGAGTCGAGCTTCATCTGATTCAACCGCTTGATCGACTCGAGCGAATCTTGCTGTAGCTGATTGTCGACGCCCGCCGGGTTCGACAGATACAGCACCGGATCGCCGGTCGAACGGAACTGCACGCCCTGGTGCGTCGTCGGAAGGAACCCAGAACCCCAGCAGGAGTTCCCGCCGCTCGGCCCCTTCTTTCCCGTCGAGAAAACGACGAAGGCCGGCAGATCTTTGGACTCGCTTCCGAGTCCGTACGTCACCCACGAACCAATGCTCGGCCGCCCGAAGATCATCGCGCCGGTGTTCATCAGAATCTGCCCCGGCGCGTGATTAAACGCGTCCGTCGACATGCTCTTGACGATCGTAATGTCATCAACCACCTTACTAAGGTAAGGCAGCAGATTGGTCAACTCCGCCCCGGACTGACCGTACTTCGCGAACGGGAACTTGGGGCCCAGCAGCTTCGAATTCGGGTTGATGAACGCCGCGCGATAGCCCTTGAGTAACTCGGCCGGAGGCAGTTGCCCGTCGAACTTAGCCAGTTGCGGCTTGTTATCGAACATCTCCAGATGACTAGGCGCTCCGGCCATGAACAGGAAGATGACGCGCTTGGCTTTGGGTGCGAAATGGGGTTGCTGATTGGTGGCGGCGAGCGCATTCATCGCCATGGCCCCCAGACCAACGCCACACTGCTCAAAGAACCAACGCCGGCTGATTTTCGACATGACTTATTCCTTCGTGATGGTTTCGTCGAGGTTGAGAAGTACGCGGGCGACGGCGGTCCAACCCGCGGCGGTCGCCGCCGGGACCCCGGCCGGCGGGTCGCCGCCGAGGAGGTCTCTAGGATTTAGACTGCCGCTCGTGAAGCGCTGGGTTTGTTTTTCGAGCAAAGCCAGCAGGATCGTGCGTTCTTCCGGCATCGGCTTGCGGGACGCGACGCGGCGGAAAGCGAAGTCAACGCGCTGCGCGTCGTTCTTGCCACCTTCGCGGAGCGTCTTCAGCGCGAGCGCGCGGGCCGCTTCGAGGAACATGGGTTCGTTCAGCGCCGTGAGCGCCTGCAGCGGCGTGTTCGAACGGGACCGCCGGACACAGGCGACGTCGCCGTTCGGGGTATCGAAATTGGAGAGCATCGGGTACGGCACCGAGCGGTAGCGGTGCGTATAGACCGCCCGGCGATACCGGTCGTCGCCCTTCTCCTCTTTCCAGATTTTGGGCCCGTAGGAGTTGGGGGGCAGGAAGAGGAACTCGGGCGCGGCGGGGTAGACGGCGGGGCCGCCGATCTTTGTATTGAGCAGGCCGGCGGCGGCGAGTGTGATGTCGCGGACCACTTCGCCTTCCACGCGGAAGCGCGGGCCGCGGGCGAGCCACTTATTGAACTGATCTTTCGTGAGCAGCTCCGGGGTTGTCTTCGAGCTTTGCTTGTAGGTCGCGCTCGAGACGATTAGCCGGTGCAGCTTCTTCATGCTCCAGCCGGACTCCATGAACTCGACTGCGAGGTAGTCGAGCAGTTCCGGATGCGACGCAAGGTCGCTTTGCTTGCCGAGATCCTCCGGAGTCGTGACTAGGCCTTGGCCGAAGTAGGCCTGCCAGACGCGATTGACAAAGGCCCGGGCCGTCGTCGGTGCCTGCCGATCGACCAGCCACTTGGCGAACGTCAATCGCGAGGGCTCGGCATCAGCCGGCAGCGGATTCAGGAAGGCCGGCACGCCGGGCTTAACGAGCTTGCCCGGCTTCAGGAAGTCGCCGCGCATCAGAAGTTTCGTCTCGCGCATCGACTCGCCCCGGCTCATCACCAGTTGCGAGGACGGCTCCGGGTGCTGCTTCCAGAGCGCTTCAATGGCTTCGTTTTGTTCTTTCCACTCGGGCACGGTCTGCCGCCAGGTGGAGAAGGTCAGGGGGCCCTGCGCGACGGCGTCGGCCGCGGCGGAGGCCGACAGGCGCATGCGGCCCAGATTGTTGTTCTGGTTGTCGTCGCTGTTCCAGCCGCCGTGATTCTGTTTGAGATAGATATTCAGGACGGTGCCCTGGGGGTAGCCGAAGGGCTTCTCCGTGATGAAGACGGCCTGCCGCGGTTGGTTGCGGCGGCCGGGTCCGGCGTCGATGCCCCAGGCGGTTTTGTCGTCACCGTCGATCGCGTAAGAAACCGGACCGAGCAGACGCTTCGAGTTGTCCGTCTTGTCCCAGTAGATGGGCTTGAGCGGCGTGGGGGCCATTTCGAAGTCGGCCGAGGCGCGGACGAACTTGATCTTTTCGATCTTGTCCGGCGCGTCCTGCGGCGCGATTTCGAGCTCGATCTCCGTGAGAGCGCCGATGCCTTCGAGCGACCGGCCCGGCCCGCCGTGCGGCAGGTTCGGGTCCTTCAGCAGTTCGACGCGGATGGCGTTAAGCCCGGTCTCTTTGGTTTTGACGACCATCTTGGCGCGATGGCGCGTTGGCGCATAGCCGGAGGCGAGCATGGAGCCGTCGCCCATGGGCAGGTACTTCTGGCCGCCGGTGGAGATGTCGTCGACGTCGGGCGTGAGCGTGGCCCAGGCGGGTTGGGGCTTGGCGGAGGCGTTCATGCGCTCGCGCCAGTCGGGGTTCTTGTGTTGGAGGTCGTCCTCGATTTCTTTGATGCGGCGGAAGATCTCCGCGCGCTGCATCTGCTGTTCGGGGGTGTAGACGCTGACGCTGCCTTCGGCCGAGTCATTCAGGAAGGCGAAGATCTTGTAGTACTCCTCCTGCGTCAGCGGATCGAATTTGTGGTTATGGCACTGCGCGCAACCGATGGTGACGCCGAGGATGCTCTTGCCGACGGTGTCGACGCGGTCGAACATCGCTTCCATGCGGAACTGTTCGGGATCGACGCCGCCCTCTTCGTTGATCATCGAGTTGCGGAGGAAGCCGGTGGCGACGATCTGGTCTTGCGTCGCGTTGGGGAGCAGGTCTCCGGCGAGTTGCTCGATGATGAACTGCGAGTAGGGCTTGTCTTCGTTGATGGCCTTGATGACCCAATCACGGTAGAACCAGACGAAGCGTTGTTTATCTTTTTCAAAGCCGTCGGAGTCGGCGTAGCGGGCGGCGTCGAGCCAGTGGCGGCCCCAGCGTTCGCCGTGATGGGGCGAGGCGAGAAGGCGGTCCACCTGCTTTTGATAGGCGTCTTTGCTCTTGTCGGCGAGGAACGCGTCGACTTCGGCCGGGGTAGGCGGCAGGCCGATTAGGTCCAGCGAGAGCCGGCGGAGGAGGGTGGTCCGGTCGGCTTCGGGCGAAGGCTGGAGGCCTTCGGCGGCGAGTTTGGCGCGGACGAGATAGTCGATCGGATGACCGGCGCCGGCCGGGATGTTCGGGCGGACGGGCGGTATGTAGGCCCAGTGTTTCTTGATTTCGGCGGCCTTGGCGCTGGCGGCTTCGGGCCACTCGGCGCCTTGCGTGATCCAGTCTTTGATGGTGGCGATCGCGGCCGGATCGAGGGGCTTGCCGCCCATCGGCATCCGAGCCTGGTCGGTGGTGCCGGCGATGCGTTGATAGAGAGTGCTCTCTTCGGGCTTACCGGGGACAATACCGGCGTGGCGGCTTTGGCCGCCGGCGAAGGCGAGCGTTTTGGCGTCGAGCCGGAGGGCCCCAAGTTGGGCCTTGGGGCCGTGGCAGTTCGCGCAGGACTTTTCGAAGATGGGTTGCACATCGCGCACGAAATCCACCCTTTTAGCGGGTGGCTCGGCGGTCTGGGCCCACGAGAATAGTGCGGCTCCGGCAGGGAGCAGACAGAGGAGCAACTTCTTCGACATAGCTTGCTGCCTCTATCGTATACCCTTCGCCGGGACTACTTCTGCATGGTTGCGGTGCTCAGGAGGAGCGAATTGAACAGCAGTTTATAGGTGCCGTGCGGTTGAGCGCGGAAGGTGATTTCCGGGCCCATCATCATCAGTTTGCCTTCGCCGACGGGAACCTCGGCAACGGCAACGCCGCCTTCGAGGTACTTTTCGCCCCAGGCCCAGCCGCTCCGGAGCGGCGAAGAGCCGAACCAGGCGACGGGCTTGACGCCTCGGGCCATCGCTTCGGGAGCGAGCTTGAAGACGGGGCTATCGTTGAAGAAGACGTCGACTTTGTCGTCGAGGCCGTAGGCTACGGGCTGCGTGTTATCGACGTTCGCCTGGAGGACGCTGCCGGGAACGTAGTACTTCTCGCGGGGCAGCGAGCGTTCGCGGCCGTTCCGGTCGCGTTCGACCATGGCGTCTTTCACGGGCAGTCCGAGATGGGCCGCGAGGTTGTTGCTCGAACCGATGGTGATGACGGTGCCGCCGGTATCCATGAAGGCTTTGAGCTGCGGAACGGACTTCTCTTCGGTAACGCGGCCCAGCCAAGGCTGGAACTGCGCCGGGATGTTCTCGCGCGAGGCTTCTCCGCCGCCACGGCCGCCGCGGCCGCCGGCTTCCGGGCCCATGTTCGCCGGCCGCGGGATGGCGCCGCCGACGAAGAGGATGACGTCATACTTCTGGCGCAAGTTGCCGGCGTCGATAGCCTGCGGATAGAGCACATCGAAGGGGAACTCAAAGCGTTCGAGCAGGAAGCGGACCCAGCCGGACGGCATGGAGCCGCCGAACTGATCCCACAGGGCGATGCGCGGCGCGGCGAGCTTCATCGACTCGCCGGCGGGGCGGGAGGCGACGGCCTTGGCATTGAAGCCGAACTCGGCGGCAGCCTTCTCGATGATGGCTTTCGTCGAGGGCTTGGCCGGCACATAGAGCGCGCCGGGGCCATACAGCGGATCGTCTTTGATTCCCTGCTTGAGCCAGTAGACCTCTTCCTTGGCCGCGATGAGGCGGTTGGTCAGGATGAAGCTGTCGTTGACCTTGTGGCTGATGAGGTAACCGGCGCCGGAACCTTCCACCTTACCAACAGGCGGCTTTTCGAGAGCGCCCCAGGGCAGCTTGGCGAAGGGCCCATCGAAGGGCTCGAGGACGCGGTCGAACTGGACGCCCATCTGATAGGCGAGGGTCCAGCCGGCGTTGTCATACGGAGGGATGGGCGGGCCGCCTTCGAAACGGAAGTCGTTCGGGTGATCCTGGGGCTCGAACATATCGAGGACGTGGGGCCGGAAGGCCTGGGCGGTCTTGACGACGTAGGAGCCGGCGGGATAGCTTTTGCCGGCGACGGTGAAGGGCGCGGTGGCCTTGTGGATCTGGATGCCGTTCTTGACGAGGGCGTTGATGAACTTGACGGCCGTGGGGAAGTCGGCCTGCGCGGCGGAGATGACGTAGCCGCGGGGGTCGCGCAGTTCGGGCTTTTTCATGGCCTCGTAGAAACGGGCGGGCGCGGCGGCGGCCTGCGGGCCGGCCTGGCGGGCGTTCGATTCTTTCGCGATCTCCGCCTTGACGGCTTCGATGCGCTTGGGGGTCATGGACCAGGTGTCTTTGCTACCGCGATCGATGGAGTTTTTGCCCATCTTCCAGATGTTGTAGAGGAAGTGTTCACGCTGCCGGGAGGCGACGTCCAGAACGGCGCGGTTGGCCGTGATGGAGTAATCAATGGACTGCCGGTAGTGCCATTTCTGGGGCGCGATGGGCAGCGGCAGGTCGCCGGAGGGGAGCTGGCGATTCGGGACGAAGGCGACTTCCATGGGGGTGGGCGAGCCGATGATTTCGGTGAGGAGCCCGATCATATTGTGGAAGTACGTGGTGGTGCGGAGGCCGCCGTTGTACCAGGTGGAGTAGTTGGCGCCGCTGCGCATGGTGGAGCCGGGCTTATCTTCCTGGACGAAGCGGGAGTGCATCGCCGAGCCGACCAGATCGAGCGAGGTGATGATGAGCGGATCGATGTTGTAGTTGAACGGGTCGCGGAAGGGCGGCGCGAAGATCACCGTGCCGAGCGGGCCGGTCTGGTGATGGTTGTACATGATCTGGGGGAACCATTCGACGAAGAGCTGGCGATTCATGTTGACCGATTCGCGGAGGTTGGCCATATAGAAGTCGCGGTTGTTATCGTGGCCGGCGTACTTCTGATAGAGGCGGGGCGCCCCGGTCATGACGCGCTTCTCGGGGACGGGTTCGCGCATATACCATTCGCTGATGAGATCGTGACCGTCCGGATTGGCGTGGACGCAGAGGATGATGACGTCCTTCAAGATGCGCAGCGTCTCGGGGTCATTGCGGCTGGCGAACTGCCAGATGGTTTCGATCAACTGATGGGTGCCGACGGTTTCGGTGGAGTGCAGGCCGCCATCGATCCAGACGACGGCTTTGCCTTCGGCGGCGAGGGCGCGGGCCTGGGCTTCGGTGAGGCCTTCGGCGCGGGCAAGTTTCTGGGCGATGTCCTTATACTTGGCGAGATTGGCCAAGTTTTCGGGCGCCGAGATGATCATCATGTATTGCGTGCGATCTTCTTCGGTTTTGCCGATATCGACGAGGCGCAGCCGGTTGGACTCCGCGGCGAGCTTCTTGAAGTAGGCTTCGGTTTGCTTATAGGTGGTGAGGTGGTAATCGTCACCGATGTTGAAACCGTAGTGCTCTTTCGGGCTGGTGAGTTTCTGGGCGGCCACGGGGGCGGCCACGAGAGTCAGAGCGGCGACTAGGGAATACAGGCGCATAGAATCCTTGAAGAAGCGGCAACGTCGCGGTTGGCTATTAGCGTGAGCGTGACAGACGGATGTGACCGGTGTCAACGCGATTCTGGGTTCGATGGGGTGCATGATTCGCCTTTTCGGGTACTGGATTTGGATGAACCGAACGAGGAAGTGACTTTTTTTGAACGACTTCCTGGGACCTTCCTTCCCAGAAGGGCAACAGGGCACGTATGGCGGTGAGCCGGGCCATTTGGATTTGGCTGATTTTTCGATCGAGCGCTACGCCGGCCGGGGACCTTTGATAGAGGGAGGCGACAGCGACGCCAAGCCGGGCTTGTTCGCGTTCGCCGCCGGTGAGTTGGGGATTTTCGGCTTCGAACCGGGCTTTGGTGGACCGGATTTCCTGATTCAGCAGGGCGGTTTCGGCGGCTTGCGCCCGGAGGAGCCGCCATTCGTTGGCGATGAAGGATTCGGCGCACTCGAGTTCGGCGACGGACCGCGGACCGAGCCGGGCGAGCCACCCCTGGCGAAAGAGGGCGAATTCTTCTGGATTTTCGTTGCAGAGCAACGGGCCGATGCCCTTCTCGGCGGAGCGGGCATAGCAGCCGTGCTTGAGCCGGGCTTTGCGGCACTGTTCTTTGCCGGCGGCCGTGACGGGACCGCGGGAACGGGCTCCGTTGATGCGGGCTTGTTCGGCCCGGGTGTTTTTCCGAGGTGGATTCATTTCGACGTTCATCCGTAGTGCTCCTGGCGGAAACAGGATACGGCACGGGAAAGGGGTAACCGGCGCGACGGCGGGTTCCGGCGGAGGCGAAAAGTGGATCTATGTCGCTTGGATGGAACGGGTTACGGACTTTTTTCGAAATTTACGGATTGGTTGTGAACGCGGGTCGGCCGAGGCGCGAAGAGGCAGCTTATGGCGGCCAAGGGCCCAGGAGGGGCACGTCCCCCTGCTGGGTGACGATGGTGGCGGGAGGTGGCAGGCCGGGCGGACAGCCGTTATCGATATCGCCTGGGTACTCGATTTGAAAGAGGCGGCAGAACTCGCGGCGCAGCGACGGGTGGCTGATGGCGGTGAGCAGGCGGTTGGTGTCCCGATCGCTCTTGCGCCACCACGCGGCGGCACTCCGTTTTTCCCACTTCTGTCGATCTGCGGCGACCTCCTCCGCCGTGCAGCAATGGGTTCCGTGCTCCCGGAGTTGCGCTCGTTCCTGGCTCGTCAGAACATCCCAGCACTCATCCTGGCCCCAGTTCAGACTCAGGAGCTCTCGGCAGGCCGGCACGCGGACGCCGGGACTGGGGTGGCGAAGCAGGCCGCGGAGTAGCTTGACTGTGCGCCACCGAGTGAGCACTCCGGCGGGGTCGTGATAGGGGGAAGACGGGGAGTTGATTCGCAAGTGTGCGTCGCTCCGCGGAATCCACCAGTTCATCAGGGCGATCCGCTCCCACAGAGGATAGGAGTCATCGAGCGGGAGGCGGGCATGGGGGCCCGTGGTTACGGGGAAGATGCTGCGCCACCAGTCGCCGGCGACGCGATAGTAGCCATGCTCTTGGCGGAGGGGAAAAACGGCCCTGTCGCCGTCGTGGGTAGCGTTCCAGTCGCCGGAGACCCCGGCGGTCCACCTCACCTCATAGATATCGATAGTAGGCCCCGGCGGCAGGGGGCCGGAAAGCACCGTTTCCACGCGGACGCGACGGCGGAGCACTTGCCAAATGTGCGCGTCGGGGCCGGGAGGAACCTGTACGCGGAAATAGGGCCAAGATTCCAGTTTGTGTTCTTCGATGACGCCGACGACCACGAGGCTTGCGCCCGCTAGCATCTCCTCGCGGGTGGCGGGCTGATGCAGTACGAAGGTCGGGCCGCAGCCGGTCAGCGCCAGAAAGGCAAGGAAGGCGAACGCGAGGGGAACCCGGCGCATGGTGGCTTGGACACCGGGGGGATCCTACGGTTCCGATATGGGTTTATGGCTCGATCGATTCGGCGGGGGAGGGCTTCCTACGCCATTGGGAGGTCAAACTTGGACTGTAGGTTCAACCACAGTTGGGCGGATCGGCCAAAACGGCGGGCCAGCCGCAGAGCGAGATCCGCGATTCAGTGATTGCTTCCTCGGAATAGCTGTCGAGGCAATCTAGATCTACGCTGGTTGGCGGTTCGGTCTCCGCGGGCAAAGTCGGCCGTGCCGGTCAATTGGAAGCTGTCAACCGATGCCTCAGGGGGCGCCATGCAGACCGTTATCACCAGTAGCGTTGGCGATCCGGAACTTGGGATGGCCTCTCTATAGAGGGCAACAAGGCTAATCTGGTGATGTTCAACCCTGCCGGGGACACGCTGCTCTTCGATAGGCCGATTTGGCGTTCGCTCGAGCGCCGACACCTCCACGACAACCCAAGGCGATCTCGATCTCGGCATCGTCAACATCCTGAAGCAGATTGCCGGACGGCAACCACCCGAGGAGCCTGAAAGATGCCCACAGCTGATTCGGTCGTCACTGCCGATCCACACGACGCTTACAAGAATTTCCGTTTTCGGGTGAAGTGGGACGGAAGGTATGTGGCCGGCTTCAGCAAGGTGAGTGGCCTGACCCATTCCACCCAGGTGGTTTCGCACCGTTCGGGTGGCGATCCCGGCACGCCCCGCGTTTCGCCGGGCCAGCAGGAGTATGGGCCGATTAGTCTTGAAAAGGGCGTCACCCGCGACCCAGGCTTTGTACAGTGGGCCAACAAGATCTGGGACTACTCGAATTCGACGAAGGACTCCGAACTCGATCCGTCATCGAGCGCGCCATCGGTCTCGCTGGCCGACTTCCGGAAGGACATCCTGGTCGAGCTTTACAATGAGTCCGGGCAAAAGGTCCTGGCGTGGAATATCTACCGCTGCTGGGTCTCGGAATACTCAGCTGTTCCGGAATTCGAGGGTGGCGAGAACGCCATAGCCATTCAGACCATTCAGCTGGAGAACGAGGGCTGGGAACGCGACACCAGCGTAAAGGAACCGGAGGAGCCAAGCTTCCTGTTTCCCGCTAGCTCAGCATAGACTCTCTTGCGGTTGCACCGCAGTTCTGAGTCGCCCGCCACGCGCTGCTGCAAATCGCTGGCCTCGATGGGATGACTGCTCGATCGGACCGCTGAAGCAACGATCGGCGGCATCAGCGGATGAACAGCACTTAGTACCCGGGTTGTGCTGCCAGGGTATCGAACTCATGTTGATCGGCGGTCAAGAGGTTATCGAAGCGAGCGGCCTGCTAACGGGCTTTCCAAGTCGTAGAAGACTTCGAAGAGATTGAGCGAGTGAGCGCAACACCTGGACGCGGTCTCTACCAGCGCTTCAGCGGCAACATCAGCCCCGGGCTCATCTCGAAGGAACGCGATCGTGGCGCTCGCATCAAGGGCAAGGTTCACGGCCGGGTTTCCAGGGCGAGGTCCTCTCTTTTCCGGCTCAGGAACGACTCACTCGAAGTGGGAACGTCACGGTACTTGCCTTTCAGGGACTGGACCAATTCCCCGCGGCTAGCGAGGACAGGGACCGAGGATGCTTCCACCGTCGCCAAGACCTCCGTGGTTTCGCGGCGCTGTTCGGCCATCAGGCTCCGAACGGCCTCCCTTCTCGATTGAACTTGTTCTGACCTGTCGAAGGCTGATGACGAATCCCTCCCTAGGATACGGAATCATAATGCCGTGGCCGCGCGCAGATCGCTAGCGCGAAGCGTCCTCTGTAGACGTCGCGACCCGCTACCATGGGCGGATGGGAAAGAACCGGATGACCGGGCACAACGCCGACGATGATCTCGCCATGGAATCCTGGCTGGTTTCGGCCGGCCGGGACCGGCGGCCTGGTTCTCCCCTTAACGTTCCGCCCATCCCTGCCTCAAACTTTGTCTTCGGCGAGCGCCGCGCTTACTCGCGTGACGATGGCACCGCCGGTTGGGAAGCCCTCGAAGAGATCGTCGGTGGCCTCGAAGGCGGCTTCTCCGTCTCCTTCGCCTCCGGCATGGCCGGTATCGCCGCCATCTTCGACCAACTGCCCGCCGGCTCCCTCATCGCCCTGCCCGACGACTGCTACCAGGGCGTCGCCGGGCTCGTCGAAGCCGGACGTCTGCGGGGCCGCTGGGAGGTCCGCCGCCTCGCCGTTCCCGATACCGCCGGCTGGATCCAGGCCTGCGGCGAGGCCGACCTCCTCTGGCTCGAATCCCCCTCCAACCCGCTGCTGCAAGTCGCCGACCTCGATGCGATCTGCGCCGCCCCGCGCAAGGCCGGCGCCACCCTCTGCGTCGACAATACCTTTGCTACCCCGCTCAATCAGCGCCCCCTCGCGCTCGGCGCCGACCTCTCCGTGCAATCCGCCACCAAGTACATCGGAGGACACTCGGATCTGCTCTGCGGCGTCGTCACCGCGCGCGAAGCCGGCTGGCTCGAACGCCTGCGGCACGCCCGGGAACTCGGCGGCGCCACGCCGGGAACCCTCGAAGCGTTTCTGGCCGTCCGCGGGGCGCGGACCCTGGCCGTGCGGCTCGAACGGGCGCAAGCGAACGCCCAGATCCTGGCCGAGCGGCTGGCCGAGCATCCGCAGGTCGGGCTGACCCGGTATCCGGGCCTCGCCAGCCATCCCACGCACGCGGCCGCTCGGCGCCAGTTGGCGGGGTTCGGCACCATCATCTCCTTCGATGTGCGCGGCGAGGCCGGGGACGCCGACCGGGTCTGTGGCGCGCTGCGGCTGATTCAACACGCGACCAGCCTGGGCGCTGTGGAGTCGACCATCGAACGACGGGCCAGCATTCCGGGGCAGGAGCATCTGCCGCCAACATTGCTGCGGCTGAGCGTGGGCATCGAAGCCGTCGAAGACCTGTGGGCCGATCTGGACCGGGCGCTGCGGAGCAGCGCGGCGGACCGCTAGGCCCCAGAGACTCCGGCGATGAAGCCGGCGACGAGGCTTTCGATCTGCGCCGGGGGCAGGTTGTACCGCGTGACCGTGTCCGGCTGACCCAGATTGCCGCTGATGACAAAGGCGCGGAGGCCGGCGCGCGCCAAGCCTTTCGCCTGCGCCCCATGCAACCCGCCCACCACCTGCACCGGGGCCCGCCGGCCCACCTTGTCAAAAACCGCCCGGGCCGTCTCTCCTAAGTAGTCGTTGTCGATCAGCTTCGGGTCGGCGCGCCGGGCGTCTGATTGCAGATGGATGCCCACCGCGTCCACTCCCGCGTCGAGCATGCGCAGGGCGGCCTCCGCCGCCTTCGCCGCCGGGCCCTGGTGCGGCACCAAAATGTCAGCAAACGCCAGCCGGGGCAGCTCCCCGGCGCGGCGGAACTCGTCCCGGACCGCGCAGACCGCCTTCGCCGTGTCGACTCCTGACAGGGCCAGGAAATCGATGATGTTGCCACCACCGGCGTAGACCCCGCGCGCCTCGGAAGCGCCGCCATCCATCGTCTTCATATCGGCGAGCAGGAGCGCCTGGGGGAACTGCTTGCGGAAGGCCGGCACCACGTTCACCACCCCTTCGTTCTTCAGCAGCGGGGTCCCCATTTCGACAATTTGCACCCCTCCCCGAAGCGCCGCCGCGGCGACCGCCAAGCCCTGCGGCAGGGTGGACACATCCACCGAGATCTGGAAGGTGAAGCGCGTCCGGAGTTGTTCGAGGAGCCGGGTCGAAGCCGCGTGGGGGGCGCCACCCGCCTGCGCTACAAGAGCGCCGGGCAACAGCGAACCACCCGCGAGGCCGCCGAGAAGGGTTCGCCGGCTGTAGGGGGCCTTCGTATGGCCGGACGGTTGTTTGGACTCCATGGGGGCAGCTCCTTACAGGAAGTAGCTCCATCCTACTCTTGCCAATGGGCCTTCGGTGAATTAATTTCGTTTAATGAATTTAACTAAATTGAAGTACCTTTGTCACAGAGCCGTTTTGGCTGGGTGTGTAGCCTGAAGGCATATCTATGGGATTTTTAATGGGGCGGTTTCTGCTGGTTCTGGCTTCGGCTGGCGTTTTGCTGGCACAGGTGGACCGGGCGACGGTAAGCGGTACGGTTTCGGATGCGACGGGCGCGACGATTTCCGGGGCCGAAGTGACAGTGGTTTCGAGTGCGACGGGATTCCGCCGCTCGGCCACGACGGGCCCGGGCGGAGCGTATCAGCTTCCCGGACTGCCGGTGGGCAACTACACCCTGAGCGTGGAGAAGCAGGGTTTCAACACCGTCAAGATTGACCAGTTGGTGCTGGCGGTGGGGCAGTCGCGGACCGTGGACGCGCAGCTCACGGTGGGGATGGTGAATACGGCGGTAGAGGTGGTCGCCGAAGTGACGCCGCTCGAACAGAAGAATGCCGAGATCGGCACCGTGATTGGGGAGCAGCAGATCAAGAACATCCCGCTGAACGGGCGGCACTGGGCGTCGTTGATGGCGCTGGCGCCGGGCGCGGTGAACGTGGGCGAGGGCAACCAGAACTCCATCCGGTTTTTCGGGCGTCCGCGCGACGACAACAATTGGACCTTTGACGGCGTCGATGCGACCGGCATCAAAGACCCGCGGCAGGAAGGCAACCTGCGTCTCGTGATTTCCACCGATTCGATTGCGGAGTTCCGGGTGAACTCGCTGCCGTTCACGGCGGAGGGCGGCGTGGGCGGCGGCGCGCAGATCAACCTGGTTTCGAAGACGGGCACGAACGATTTTCATGGGTCGGCGTACGAGTTTTTCCGCAACAGCGCCCTGGATGCGCGGCGGCCGTTTGACGGGGCGAACCCGCCGCCGTTCCGGCTGAACCAGTTTGGCGGGAACCTGGGTGGCCGGATCGTAAAAGACCGGACGTTCTTCTTCGCCAACTATGAGGGCTTGGCGCAGCGGCTGACCATCGCCCGCGCGGACGGGCTGGTGCCTTCGGCGGCGTTCCGGGCACGGACTCCGGCGGCGTTGCAGAGTCTGATCAATCTGTATCCGGTGGGTACGGGGCCGGGGCCGAACGCGAACGTGGACCGGCTGGTGGCGGAGACGCCGGAGCGGCGCGATGAGCACAGCGGCATGGCGCGGGTGGACCACCGCATTAATGACAAACACAGCCTGTTCTTCCGGTTTGCGATGACGGATGGGTTGATCAGCCAGATTCGGAACGGGTTGCTCGAAACGCGCGACTCGGCCATCCGGCCGACGAACGTGACGGCGCAATGGCAGCAGGTGTGGAGTCCGGCGATGGTGAACGAGGTGAAGCTGGGCTTCAATCGTTCGGCGCTAACGCGGACGGACGTGGGACGGATTGCCGAGGGCGTGGCGATTCCGGGATTTACTTCGACGCAGCCGACGAGCTACATCATCGAGAAGCCGAGCGCTTACTCGATTGTGGACAACTTCTCCTGGATCAAGGGCCGGCACACGATCAAGGTGGGCGGCGAGATCCGGCGGATTCATTTGAACGTCGGAAACGGTCCGGCGACGAGTGTGGCGTTTGCGAACCTGGACGCGTTTTTGCGGAACTCATTGAACAGCGTCACGGTGGGCAGCCAGTTGGATACGGTGGGAGTACGGCGGACTTTCCATTCGATCTATGTGCAGGACGAGATCCGGTTCAGCCCGGAGTTCACCTTGAACGTGGGATTCCGTTATGAGCAGTACACGGTTTCGAAGGACGTGTATGGCCGGGGCCGGGTGTTCGACATTGTGCGGTGCCAGGGCTTCTGCGCGGCGGGAACGCCGTGGTTCTTCCCGGACAACGACAACTTCGCGCCGCGCATTTCGATGGCCTGGACGCCGCGGATGCTCGGCGGCAAGACGGTGATCCGGACTGGATATGGCCGGTACATCGGGCCGGGGCAGAACGACGACGTGACGGCGGCGATTGACAGCCTGCCGCAGAACTTCTCGCTGACGGCGGCGGACGCGCCGACGCTGAGCTATCCGCCGACGCCGTTCCTGGCGCAACTGCGCGGGCAGGGGCAGACGCCGCGCAGCGTGCAGCGCGACCGGAAGGAACCGGAGAGCCACATGTGGACGCTTTCGTTGCAGCGCGAACTGCCGAAGGGCCTGGTCGCGCAGGTAGCCTATGTGGGGAACGTGGGACGGAATCAACTGACGCGGACCTACGTGAACACGCTGAATCCGGTGACGCGGTTGCGGCCGCTGACGACGTTCGGACAGATTGACGAGAAGCGCTTTGACGGCAACACGAACTTCAACGGGCTGCAGAGCTCGTTGACGCGTTCGTTCTCGAAGGGCTTCCTGTTCCAGGCGCAATACATGTGGGGCCATGCGATCAGCGACAATGCGGGCTCCGGCGAGGGTGGCCAGATTCAGGACGTGGCATGCCGGGCCTGTGACCGGGGCGATGCGGACTACGATGTGCGCCAGACGTTTACGGCCAACTCGGTGTACCAACTGCCGTTCGCGCGGGACAAGTGGTATGGCGGATGGGACCTGAGCGGGATCTATACGGCGCGGACGGGATTGCCGTTGACGGTGAGCATCGCGCGGGCGGCGGGGACGGTGCCTTCCGGGCAGACGCAGAGCCAGCGGGCGGACTTTGTGGGCGGCAACCCCTATGCGGAGAACCGGTCGCCGGCGCAGTGGCTGAATCCGGCGGCGTTTGTGCTGCCCGCGGCGGGGACGTACGGCAACTCGGGACGGAACCGGTTCCGGGGTCCGGGGTTGTGGCAGGCGGATGTGGCGGTGTCGAAGAAGTTCCGGGTGACGGAGCGGTTGAACCTGGACTTCCGGACGGAGATGTTCAACCTGTTCAACCGGGCGCAGTTTGGCAATCCGGTGAGCGCCCGGAACAATGCGACGTTCGGCCAGATTCTCTCGACGGCGAATGATGGTTCGACTGGTTCGGGGACCTCGCGGCAGGTGCAGTTCATGCTGCGGCTGAACTTCTAATGACGCCCCTGTTTTTTGCTCTTTATCTGCTCGCGCAGGTGGATATTCCTGCCCTGCGCGAGACGGCTTCCGAACCGCAGCAGACGGACGATCCGGCGATCTGGGTGCACCCCAAGGACCGGGCGCAGAGTCTGATTTTCGGGACGATCAAGATGGCGGCGCCGGACGGGGCGATTGCCGTGTACCGGATGGACGGTTCGCGGCTGATGACGGTGCCGAAGTTGGACCGGCCGAACAACATCGACGTGGCGTACGGGTTCCGGGTGGGCGGACGGACCGTGGACATCGCGGTGGCGACGGAGCGGAACAAGAGCCAGTTACGGATCTTCGAAGTCGTGCCCGGGGTGGGTTTGAAGGACCTGGGCGCGGTGCCGGTGTTTGCGGGCGAGAGTGGCGCGATGGCGCAGCCGATGGGGATTGCGCTGTACCGGAGGAAGCGGGACAAGGCGCATTTCGCGATTGTGAGCCGGAAGAACGGGCCATCGGGCCGTTACCTGTGGCAGTACCGGTTGACGGGGGATACGGCGGGGAACATCCGGGCGGAGAAGGTGCGGGAGTTCGGCCTGTTTAGCGGGAGCAAGGAGATTGAGGCCGTGGCGGTGGACGCCGAGCGGGAGCACGTCTACTACTCGGACGAGGGGGCGGGGATTCGGAAGTATCTCGCGGACCCGGAGAAGGCCAAGGCAGGCGAGCAGTTGGCGCTTTTTGCCGAGAGCGGCTGGAAGGGCGACCGCGAGGGTCTGGCGATCTACAAGGGCTACCTGGTGGCGACGGATCAGCAGCCGGGCAACTCCGAGTTCCATGTGTTTTCGCGGGATACGCTGCGGGAACTGGGCGTGTTTCGCGTGGGGGCGGATACGACGGACGGGATCGACATTGCTCCGTTTGGCCTGTTCGTGGCGATGAACGACAGCCGGCACAATTTCATCCTGGTGGATTGGAAGGCGATTGCGGCGGGGCTGCGACTGCGAAAGTGATCGGGCCGGACTAGATGCCGGCGTACCAGGAGTAGCGGCCGCCGGCGGGGTGGCCTTGCAGGGTGTCGGTGACGGTGATGCGGTTGACGAACTTCACGTTCTTGTAGCCGAGTTGGCGGGGGACGCGGAGGCGGAGTGGGCCGCCGTGATCGACGGGCAGATCGCGGCCGTTCATGCCGTAGGTGAGGAGCGTTTGGGGATGGAGCGCTTCGGGGAGGTCGATGCTGTTGGCCCAAGGCTTTTGGGCGGAGGCGTAGACGACGAAGCGGGCCTGGGGTAAGAGACCGGCTTGCTGGAGGAGCGCGGCGAGGGGGACGCCGGTCCATTCGGCGATGAAGGACCAGCCTTCTTCGCAGATGAGTTGGGTGATCTGGCTGCCGGCGGGTTGGGCGCGGAGGTCGGCGAGGGAGAGGGAGACGGGCCGGGCGACGAGACCGTCGATGGTAACGCGCCAATCGGGGAAGCCGGTGGCGGCGGCTTGCTGGAACTCTGGCGTTTTGGGGCGGCCTTTGGTGGAGAAGGGCGCGGCGGAGATCTGGTGGCGGGGGAACTCGCGGGCCAGGGCGTTGCCGGTGAGGAGGCGATGGGCGGCGTAGGTGAGCGCGTGGCCGGGGCCGTAGAGGCCGCGGGAGTCGGGCGGCAGGAGGCCGTATTGATCGGCGAGGCGGGCGGCGAGGGCGAGACCGCCGAAGCCGGCGGCGCCCGTGAGGAGTTGGCGGCGGGAGAAGCGGCTCATGCGGCGGGGCCTCCGGTGACCATGGCGCGGACGTGGCGGACGAAGCCGGCGCGCCAGACCATGGCGACGTGGCCGAGTGCGAACCCGACGAGGAGGAGGGTCGCGAAGAAGTGGAGGGTGCGGGCGGATTGGTGGCCGCCGAAGGTGGCGGCGAGCCAGGGGAAGGCGGCGTTGAGGGTTGGCGACATGGCGAGGCCGGTCCAGATGAGCAAGGGGAGGAGGGCGAAGACGACGGCGCGGTAGGCGAGGCGTTGGAGGGTGGGGCGGAGGTCTTGCTGGAAGTGGCGGGAGGCCAGGCCGGCGGTGACGTAGGAGAGGCCGGTGAGGACGCAGAGCCAGGCGGCTTGAAAGTGGAGCGAGCGGCTCCAGCCATTTTGGTCGGGGAGGACGTAGGGGTAGCCGGTGTCGACCCAGGGGCGGGAGGCGGGGATGGGCAGCGAGAAGAGAGCCGGGGTATTGGAGTTGCCTACGTCGCCCCAGTAGAAGCGGGGATGGGAGATGACGATTTCAACCCCGGTGAGCAGGAGGGCGAGGAAGCACAGGAGATTCAGCCAGTGGGTGACGCGGACGAAGAGCGGATGGCGGGGAGCGGCGTCGGCCATGCTGCATCGTAGCACTCGATTATGGAGTGAGGGAGGCGAGATAGGCCGAGAGGGCGAGCATGTCGCTGTTCTTCATGTACTTGACGACCTTGTCCATTTCCGAGCTTTTGCCGCCGCGGCGGGCGCCGGACTTGAAGTCGTAGAGCTGGCGCATGATGGAGGTGGGCGAGCGGCCGGCGATGCCGGGGACCTCATCTTTGCCCTTGTAGCCGGGGCCGTGGCAACTCGAACATTCGAGTTCCTGGCTATCGCCCCAGGTTTGGGCGAGGCGCTTGCCGAGGGCCACGCTGCCGGGCGGGACATAGGCGATGTACTTGGTGTTCGGGTCGCGCAGTTCGAACTGGACGAAGTCTTCGGGGCCTTCGAGGATGCGTTCGCCGAGGGGTTCCTGGGCGCCGTTGGGACTGAACTTGTAGAGCCAGCCAGCGATCTCCGCTTTGGGCACTTGCGCGGTTTCGACGATGCGGATGAAGGACTGCGGCCGCAGGGTGGCGTAGTACTGAGCGGCGGCGAGGATTTCGGCGTCCTGCATGGCGACGGCGGTTTTGGTCATGTTGATGACGGGGGCGCGGCCATCGACGGAGGACTTGCGGGTGCCGTCGCGGAAGGCTTTGACCTGGGCGACGAAGTATTCAACGGGGAGGCCGGCGAGGCGGGCGTTTTCGGGCCGGCCATTGCCGGTGGGGAGATGGCAGTAGCCACAGGCGCGGACTTCGGGTTGGCGGCCGTGGGAGACGATCTCCGGCATGGGGGGATGATCTTCGGGGCGCCAGTCGGGAGCGGCGAAGAGGTTGGAGAGTTCTTTGCGGGTGAAGGAGAGTTTGCTCGAGGGGATCTGGAAAGGCCCTTGGGGCACCTCCGCGGCGGGGCCGGGCGGGGGCGGGGGATTGGTGGGGTAGGCCCAGGCGGGGGCGGGTTCGAGGACGACGGGGCGGCAACTGCTGAGGAGCAGGGTGAGGAGGGCAACCAGAGATAGGGGGCGGATCACGGTGGGAACTATGCTATCAGGCGAGGCGGGGTTCGCGAAGGAATTGCGGTCGCGAATCAATGGACCATTGCGTGGTCCATTTTGTGTGATCATGGAAGCGAGGCGCTGGAATCAGCAGGAGATCGTGATGATGGTATCGGTGACAGAAGCGAAGGGACAGTTGACAGAGCTGGTTCGGCGCGCTGAAGCGGGCGAGGAGATTATCCTGACCCGCCATGGGCATGCGGCGGTGCGGTTTGTCGCGGTGAAACCGGCCCAGGACAGGCAGTCTCGCCGGGCGCTCCTTGAAGCGGTGCAGGCATCGGCAGCGGCGAAAGCTTCGAGTGGTCCAAGTGCGGCGCGCAGTCAGGATTATCTCTACGACGATGACGGCACGCCGGCATGATGGTGGTGGACACGTCGGCGCTGATGGCCATTCTGCTGGGTGAACCGGAGGCAGCAAATTGCGTCGCGGCGCTCGAAGCCGAAAGGGACTTGGTCATTTCGAGTGGCACGGTAGCCGAGGCGTTAATCGTTGCCGCCCGGCGGAACGTCGGTGAGGAGATGGACCGGTTAATCGAGGGACTTGGGTTTGAAGTGGTCAGCGTGACTCCAGCGTCCGCCCGCCGGATCGCCCGCGCGTATGGGCGCTGGGGAAAAGGGGTGCACCGGGCGGCTCTGAACTTCGGCGATTGTTTCGCTTACGCACTGGCGATAGAGCGCCGATGCCGCTTGCTGTACGTGGGCGGGGACTTCGCACGGACCGACGTTCGCGGAGTGCTCTGAGGCCCTATCGCCGGCTAGACAGGATTTGCCGGGCCGGGGGTTCGATCTTTGCCGGTACGCAGCCAGAATGTCCTGTGCATTGCGCGATTCCAGGACATCGGCGGGGACCAGCGAACTGGATGGATGCTGTTGTCACTCAGGTCGAGCTTAGTGAGGAGAGGCAGCGAAGCCAGTGCCTGGGCTCCTTGGCCACCGATCCTGTTGAACGCTAGGGCAAGCGACTTCCGACCCGTCAGGGAGGAGAGGGCACTCGCCCCTTCCGGGCCCAAGCAGTTACAGCCAAGGTCCGGTTCGTTCAACTCGTTAAGCGACGCTAAGGGCCACACCGGCCCAGGGCCGAGCGCAAGCCCTGCAGCCGGTCCAGTCGAGCTTCACGCTCGCCAGGAACGGCAGAGAGGCGAGCGCCCGGAGGCCGCTGTGGCGGATCGGATTCCAACTGATGTCCAGCGTGCCCAGCGCAGCCACAACGTAAGCCGCCTCGTCACCGCGCTGGCAATGCACGAGGCTGAGCGAGGCGGGGCAAGCTGGGTAAGATCCGTGAGTTGGCCGATGCGGCTCAGCGTGTCCGGCGGGAGGGCCGCGGTGCAGGCGTCTGGCCTTTTTATGTACCGGGAGAGTTCGGGCGAGACAAGGCGGAGAGAGGCCCAACGCTCTGCGCCGGCGCGTTCGATTGCGACTCGTCGATGACTTCCCTGTGCGACAACGCGGCTGGGTCGGCTAGTGAGCCGCGGACGCCTTCATCGTCTTGTGGGCGGTGGCGACGGGGAGGAGCGTCGGGTAGAACTGGACGAAGGTGTGCTCGACGGCGGCATTCTTCGCGTGGCAGTCGTAGCACGACGCGGTGGGCGGCAGCTTCGCGGCGGGCTGGCGGTTGGTTCCGAATTCGAAGAAGCCCCAGCCCTTGGTGTCGGCGAAGCGCTTCGAATCCTTGACGAGGACTTCGACCGCGGTGACGTCGGTTTGGAACTGGCCGCCCTTGTTGATGGAGCCTTCCGACTGGGCCTTGCGGATTTCGAGGATGAAGATCGACTGCTCGGGCCAGCGGCCTGTCTTCGTGAAGTGCCGGTAGGCGGCGGGGTGGACGAAGACGTTATCGAACTGGGGCGGGCCGTTGGGGTCGGCGGCGGGGCCGTAGGTCATGCCACGGCCGGCGGAGAGGAAGATCCATTCGCGATAGTTGGCGGGGAACTCCAACCGCTGGGCGGCGTTGTAGCGGGCGCCGGGCACATCCTGGGACTTGGCCGGGAGCGGCGAGAGGACCGCGAGGGCGAGCAGGAAGGCGGAGGACAGGGCGAGGGCCGAGACGGTGCGCATAGGGACAGTATGAACGTTAATTCATGGCCGGAGCCACCTTCAGAAACGATTGGAGCCAGGACTGGACTTCGGCGACCTGTTCGGGGATGTTGTTGTGGCCGGTTTCGAGGGCGAGCAGGAGTTTCTTCTGGCCGGGGATGACGTTGTAGGCCGCGTACATGGACGTGGGCGGGCAGGTTTCGTCGTTGAAGCCCCAGGAGTAGAGGCCAGGGACTTTGACGCGGCGGGCGAAGTTGACGACGTCGTAGTAGGCCGTGGTGGCGATCTTATCGGCGGAGCGATGGGCGGTGGGCCCTTCGGTCGAGCGGAACATGTGGGGCCAGCCGCCGGCGCGGTTGTGGAGATAGCCGGTGACGTCGGCGAGGGCGGGATAGTAAGCCGCGAGGCCGCGGACGCGGGGGTCTAACGCGGCGGTGATGATGGAGAGGGCGCCGCCCTGGCTGCCGCCGGTGACGGCGAGGTCAGCGCCGTTCCAGTTGGGGCGGCTGGTGAGGAAGTCGTTCGAGCGGACGCAGCCGAGATAGACGCGGCGATAGTAGTAGCGGTCGCGGTTATCGAGGCCGAAGGTGTTATAGCCGGCGAGGGCTCCGGCGCCGAGGGAGTCATAGACGGACTGGTCCATGGTGACGGGGATGCCGTGGATGCCGACCTGGAGGGTGATGATGCCGCGGGCCGCCATGTCGGCCATGCCGCGATAGGGGCGGACGCCGGCGCCGGGGACGCTGAGGAGGGCAGGATACTTGCCGGGGGCTTTGGGTTCGCAGAGGATGCCGTAGAAGCGGGAGGGGGCGGCGCCGGCGCCGATGTTCTGGAGGTTGACGTGGTAGCAGTCGGCGGCGGCGTTGCCGTATTCGGGGAGGAGGGTGAGTTTGGCGTCGATGGGGAGTTTGGCGAGGGCGGCTTTGCCGGCGGCCCAGAACTGGTCGAAGTCGGCGGGATCGGTTTGCGTGGGTTGGATGCGTTCGGGGGTGAAGGCGGCGGTGGCGAGGGCGCGGTAGGTTTTGCCGTTCTTTTCGACGGTGGCGATGCAGCGGAGGAAGCCGGGTTCGGCGAGGGTGCCGCCGTCGACGGTGAGGCCTTCGGCGGGGAGGTTGACGGTTTGGTCGACCTTGGGGGGCAGCATTTCGGGGCCGATGCGGTAGGTGACTTTGAGGCCGGCGACGGGGTGGCCGTCCTGGATGGCTTGGATGCGGAAGCGGACGGGTTGGCCGGGGGCGTAGCGCCAGTCGGGCCGGTCGGTGGAGACGCGGAGTTGGAGGGTGCCGACGCGCTCCTGGGCGAGGAGCGGGAGAGAGAGGAGGGTGAGAAGGATGAGGCGGAGCATGGGTGAGTTCACACGATAGCGCGGGTGGGGGGACGGGAACAAACGGGCGGCGGACGCTGTCTATAGGGTCCATGCGATTGGCGGCGGGATTGTTTCTGGTGAGTAGCTTGTTGCGGGGTTTGACCTGCGGCGATGACGCCCCGGCTTGCGAGCGGTATCCGGGTGCGCGGGCGGTGTTTACCGGCACGGTGCTGCGGGGGAGTGACCACGCCGATGGGAACTTTCAGAGGGGCACGTTGTTTCTGGTAAGGGTGGTGGAGGTGTTCAAGGGGCTCCGCCTGGACCAGCGGGAGGTAGTCGTTGATCCGAGGAGTTACTCGCAGTATCAGCTGGGAGCGGTTCACCTTTTCTACGGCGGACAGGAGCTGCCAGCGAGCGAGGTGCAACGCGATGGGCACCCCGGGCCATGGCCCAACGTGTGGGTGGAGAAACGGAAGCTGAAGGTGTACCCGGTGGCGACTTGCGGCGGATCGAAAGAGGTGGCGCGGGCGGGTGAGGACTTGCGGTGGATCCGGCGGGCTCTGCTCGAGAAACAGGCGACGCGGGTGTTCGGCGCGACCTACCAGCTTTACGCCTCGATCGCTACGTCAGTCAAAGCAGGGAGCAATGTTCCGTTGGAGGGCGCCACGGTAAGGTTGCGCGGACAAGGACAGGACCGGTCGATGCAGTCCGGAGTGGATGGCGCCTACGAGTTTTCAGGGATCGCGCCGGGCGAGTACCGGCTTTGGGCGGAGCGAGAGCCATGGAAGGAGTCCTACCGGCAGACGATCGTGGTAGACCCGGGTGGCTGTGTGGAGCGCGCGCTCAGGCTGGCGCCGGCGGGCACGATCTCCGGGGTGGTGAAGGGGGCGGATGGGAAGCCGGCGAAGGATGTCGGCGTGGAGTTGGTGCGGGTGCTGCGAGACGGTAAGCTGCCGAAGGAATCCTCGCTCTGGGCCAGAACGGATGCGGCGGGAAGGTTCCTAATGGAAGGAGTGCCGGCGGGGAAGTTCGTTTTGGGGGTGAATCTGACCGGGCCTACCTCCGCCGAGAGGCCTTGGCCGTCGACCTACTATCCGGGGAGGCGGCGCCTGGCGGAGGCTAAGGTTTTGGAGTTAGCGCCGAATGGACATCTGGCGGGATTGGAACTACCGTTGCCGGCGGCCTTGCCGACCAGGAAGGTGGGGATTCGGGTGCTGTGGGCGGATGGATCGGCAGCCGAGGAGGCTTCTGTACGGGCCCTTCCGACGCAGTTTCCGGATGCTTGGGACGTTGGGACTAGCGCAGAGCAGGGAAACATAGTGAAGTTGCAGCTCATGCAGCACTACGATTACGAGATCTCGGCGAGTTGGTACCAGGGAAGCGTGGATGGCAAGCCGAGTCGGCATGTCAGGGGCGGGAAGATCACGCTGCCGGCAGGGAAGAACGACACACGAGTCGATATTCGGCTCTTGAGTAACCGGCCGCAGTAGCTGGATGCCCGCACCTGCTGCAGGAAAGTCGATCGGCGGCCAGTAGCTTCGATGGGAATCGTCCTGAACAGAGTTGCCAGCGGGCAACAGTTGGAGGATGCTGAAGAGCGAGAGCGGGCGAGCAAGGAGACCGGGCCATGAATGATAGCGAGCGGTGGGCTGAGGCGATTCGCGAGGCCTACGGCCCCGATAGCTACTGGGCGCGGTCCCAAGAGGGCGGAGGAAACCGTGGATACGGGGGTGGAGGCGGGGGTGGGGGCGGCGGCATCGGGAATCTGGCTGGGTGGGTTTGCCTGGCGGGAATGATTGGCGCGCTGTTAGGGGGAGTGGTGGGGCGCGGATTGGTGGGGGCGGCTGCGGGTGGGTTGTTTTTGGCGGGGCTGGTGTGGGTCCCCGGGGCGTTACTGCGTCCGGGAGCGGGGACAGTGAGCCGGATTTCCGTGATTGGATGGGCGGTGGGCGGGGCGGTGGTGGGATTGCTGTTCGGGGTGGGGTTCGCGTTGGTCTGGGATATCGTCTTTCTGCAGGATGTGGTGGAGACCTCGGTGCCGGGGTTTGGCCTATTGGGACTTCTGGGGTTAGGCGGGATCCGGCTGAAGCAGCGCGGCTGAGATCAAACGGACCGGAGCGGTAAGGAGCGGCAGCGAGAGCCGGGGCGACGACGATGATGGGCGTTTCGCCGGCTCCTACTGCGGGGAGAACCGGGCGCGATCACACGGGACGGACGGTTGGCAGCGCAGGACGAGCCAGGAAGTGGGCTCGCGCCTTCAGACGAAAATTCGTCACCAAGGGATTGATGGCGCCTGCCGGCACGGCGAGATCCACGGTGGTCCGGGCATCGCTTTGCAAAGGGCGGAAGACGACACCCGGCATGGCTAATTCGGCCACGCAGGCAGGAGCTATGGAGACACCGATGCCGGCGCCGACGAGCCGGACGACCGTGGGCCACTGGGGCGCTTCCTGCACGATCCGCAGCGGCGCGCCAAGACAGTCGGCCGTACGGTCAAACGCGAGAGCGCCTTCGGTGCGGGAATAGAGAACAAAAGATTCGCCGCGCAGGTCGGCAGGGCGGAGTTTCCGTCGAGTTGCCAGAGGGTGGCGTTCGGGAAGGATGGCGAGATAGCGCTCCGAGTGGAGCGTGGTGAGCGTGATTCCGGGGGAAGGATCACCGTCGCGGAGGAAGGCGAGATCCAGGGCGCCGTCGCGCAGAGCCACCAGTTGGCGGGCGGTCGTAAGTTCGCGGAGGCGGAGTTCGACGCCGGGGTAGCTCGCGCGGAAGGACTCGATGGCGAGGGGGAGTTGCGTCAACATCACCGAACCACTGAAGCCGACGGTAAGGATTCCCTCCTGGCCGGAGCCGATGCGGCGGACGTGTTCCAGATCGTCCTCTACCTTGCGAAGGGTGCCCGCGGCGCGGCTGGCCAGCAGCGAACCGGCGGGCGTAAGCGTCACGCCACGCGTGGTGCGTTGCACGAGCGGGTAGCCGATAGCCCGTTCCAGGCGCTGCAGTTGCAGACTGAGAGCCGACTGGGCGATGCCGAGATTGGCGGCAGCGCGCGTGAAATGGAGAGTATTTGCGAGGGCGAGAAAGCAGCGGAGATGGCGGATCTCGATGGGATCTTTCATCTGTTTATCTTATGAGTTCAGTGCATTTATATATTGGACCTTATGAGTGGCGATTCCTTACGCTCTAGCTATGGAGAACCTGCTAATTCGAGACTTCGGGCCGGGCGACAGCGCGGCGTTTCGCCAATTGAATGAAGCGTGGATCCGGCACTACTTTGTCTTGGAACCCAAGGACGAAGCGACGCTGGGGGATCCGTCGGGGGCGATTCTTGAAAAGGGGGGCCAGATTCTGTTGGCCGAGACGGCGGGGGAAGTGGTCGCTTGCTGTGCGCTGCAGTTCATGGCCGTGGGGGAATTTGAGGTGGCGAAGATGGCGGTTACCGAAGCGGCACAGGGGAAACGCATCGGCAGGAGACTGTTAGAGGCTGTGATTCAAAGAGCGGAGCAGATGGGAGCGCATCGGCTTTATTTGGAGACGAACCGGGTGCTTGAGCCAGCGGTGCGACTGTATGAATCTTTGGGCTTCGTGCATTTGCCTCCGGAGCGGGTGCCATCGTCCCCCTATGCACGGGCGAACGTATTCATGGAGAAGGTGCTGCGGTGAGGGTTTGCGAACGGGCCATAAGGTGATTTCACGCCGATCGAAGCGGCAGAGAACGGCGGCGCTGGCCGGTCAACGCCGAGACGGCGGCGGCCAAGGCCGGGGCGACAACGATGATGGGCGTTTCGCCGGCGCCGACCGACGGCAGGTCTTTGCGGTCGAGCAAGGTGATCGTCAGCGGCGGGACGTCGCGTAGACGGGGGAGGCGGTAGGCCGTGAAGCTGCCGTTGGTCAGGCGGCCGTTCACAAACTCGATCGACTCCATCAGCGCGCCGCCGAGGCCCTGGATGATGGCGCCTTCGACTTGCGCGCGCAGATTCGAAGGGTTCAGAATCGCCCCGCATTCATAGGCCATGTGAAAGTCGCGAATGGCGAAGCCGGACTTGGCGTCCTTGGCGACTTCAACGCAGGCGGCCACATACGAACCCTTCTCAAAGCCGGCGGCGATGCCGAGGGCGGCGCCGGGCTTCTGGCGGCGGGACTTCCAGTTGAATTTCTCGGCTACGGCGACCAGGACGTCGCGGAGACGGGGGTTATCGAGATGGGCAAGGCGGAAATCGAGCGGGTCCTGGCCGGCGAGGGCGGCGAGTTCGTCCATGGCGCACTCGCGGGCGAAGTTGTTGGTGGTGGCGGCGATGCCGCGGTAGGAGCCTTCGCGGAGCGGCGAATCGCTGCGGAAGAAGCGGGTGCGCGTGTTGGGAATTCGGTAGGGCGATTCGAGACCCGCGGTGCCGGCGTTGTAAGAAGCGAAGTCCCATGCGGTGAGGCGGCCGTTCGCGTCGAGGGCGGCCTGGATCTCCCAGAGCCCGGCGGGGCGGCAATAGGCCCAGGCGAACTCCTCGGCACGGGTCCAACGCAGGTGGACGGGCTTGCCGGCTTCCTTAGCCAGACGTGCTGCCTCGATGGCGACTTCGCCCGTGTGCTTGCCGCCGAAGCCCCCGCCGGAGCCGGGTTCGATGACGCGGACCTGTTCGGCGGAGAGGCGGAAAGCCTGCTGCAACTGCTGCTGGACGCCAAAGGGGTTCTGCGTGCCGGTCCAGACGGTGAGCTTGCCATCCAGCCACTCGGCCACGGCGGCGCGGGGCTCCATGGGAGCGTGCTGGATGTAGGGGGTCTGGTAGGTGCCCCGAGACTGTTTGGAGGCGGCCGCGAACGCGGGGGCGAGATCGCCTCGTTTGTTTTCGCGCGGGTTGGTGGCGGTTTCCTTGAGGACGCGGAAGAGATCGGCGCTGGCGGGGTGGGGCTTGGTCTCCCAGCGGGCGGCGGCGGCGAGGGTGGCGACGGCCTGGCGGGCGGCGAACGAAGTCGGCGCGGCGACAGCGACGAAGCCGTTGTCGTTGACTACCGTGAGGGACTTGTCCTTGAGGACGGAAGGATCGATCGAGAGGAGTTTGGCGCCGAAGCTGGGGGGCCGGAGGACGGCGGCGTAGAGCATGCCGGGGCGGCGGATATCGGAGGGGTACTGGTGCCGGCCGGTGACGATGGCGCGGGCGTTTTGCGCGGGGTGGGATTGGCCGAGCGTCTTCCATGCCGGGGGCGGCGAGAGTTCCCCGCCCCGGTGCGCGGCCGCGGCTTTGCGGGCTTCGGGGACGGTGGCGGGGGTGGTGCGGCTGCCGGCGGTGATGCCGTCGTTGGGGCAGAGATCGGTATCGCCGAGGACGGCGCGAACTTTGCTGACAGGCAGGCGCAACTCTTCGGCGACGGCCATGGCGAGTTCGGTGGCGGCGCCCTGGCCGACTTCCACTTTGCCGGCGAAGACGGTGACCGTGCCATCGGCGGCGAAGGCGAGACGGGCGCGGGGCTTGGCGGCGGTTTGGGCGTCGAGCAGGGGCGTGGCGGTAAGGCAGATGACGAAGCCGGCCACTTCGAGAAAATCGCGGCGGTTCAGTTGGAACTGGTAGGGCGGGGCCTCGAAGAGTTCGTAACGTTCGGGCTCATTCGGCATGGGGGCGGCCTCCTTCCTGTTGGGCGGCGCGGCGGACGGCGTCGAGGATGCGGACGTAGCCGCAGCAGCGGCAGAGGTTGCCGTTCAGAGCGTCGATGATCTGCGCGTCGGTGGGGTGGGGCGTGGCTTCGAGGAGGGAGACGGTGCGGAGGATCATGCCGGGGACGCAGTAGCCGCACTGCATGGCTTCGGCGTCGAGGAAGGCCTGTTGGACGCGGTGGAGGCGGTCGCCGGGGGCGAGGCCTTCGATGGTGGTGACGGACTTGCCGTCGGCGAGGCGGACGGGGGTGAGGCAGGAGGTGACGGGCTTGCCGTTGAGGAGGACGGTGCAGGCGCGGCACTGGCCTTCGCCGCAGCCGTACTTGGTGCCGGTGAGGCCGAGGTCTTCGCGGAGGACGTCGAGGAGGGGGCGGTCGGGCGCGGTGGTGAGCTGATGGGCTTGGCCGTTGATGGTGACCGTCATATGACCGTGAGTTTACTGGTTTGGGGGGAGGTCCTCAAGAACAGTTCCTTCCAGGTCTGGCGTAGGACTTTCAAACTCGATCCGGTAGCCGTCGGGATCCGCCAGCCCGGTCACCCAAAGTCCATTGCCGAGGAAGGGGCGCTCTGCCGCAACGCCGCGTCTCTGCAGGTCGCGGTAGATGGCTACCGCGTCAACGCAGAAGATGCAGATCGAAAGGCCCACTCCCCGAGGGCTCGGCGGCTTGCTCTCCTGCAGCATCAGAGCCACGCGATCCAATTCTAACCAGCACCAGCGAATGCGGCCCTCCGGGCTCCAGTGCTTGGTCAGGACGAAGCCCAGCCCTTCGCAATAGAAGCGGAGGGAGGCATCGATATCGGTGACCTGCAGGAACGGCACCGCGAGAGAGGCAGCGTGGCGAGCGGGCGGCATGGGGATACGGTATCGAAATTTGGGATAGAACAGAAGAATGCGATGCGTCTGCCGAATCGTGTTGGCCGAAATGCTGCTAGCCGCCATGGCCGAAGCGCAGCCCAAGCGAGTGCTCTATCTCACCCACTCCGCCGGCTTCCGCCACGACTCGATCCCTGTCTCCGTGCAGGGGCTGGGGGCGGGCGGCATGGTGGAGATCGTAGCCACCGAGGACGTGGGGATGCTGAACGCCGCGACGCTGCGCGGCTTCGACGCCGTCCTGTTTTTTACCAGTGGCGAATTGCCAGTGACCGAGCAGCAGAAGCGGGACTTGCTTGAGTTCGTGCGCTCCGGCAAAGGGTTCGGCGGGGTCCATAGCGCTACGGACACGTTCTACACGTGGCCGGAGTACGGGGAACTGATCGGGGCACGGTTCAACGGGCACCCGTGGGTGCAGCCAGTGCGTTTCGACATCGAGGATCCGGAGCATCCGGCGATGAAGGGTCTCGGGGCCGGGTTCACCAAGCTCGAAGAGGTGTACCAGTTCCGGGAGTTTTCGCGGGAACGGGTCCGGGTGCTGATGACGCTCGACACGGCATCGGTGGACCTGGGCGCCGCCGGGGTCAATCCGGGGACGGAGGATTTCCCGTTGACGTGGTGCCGGCGATACGGAGCGGGGCGGGTGTTCTATTCGGCGCTCGGTCACTTCGACAGCACGTGGCGGGATGCGCGGTTTCTGGGCATGATGCAGGAGGCGCTGCTGTGGCTGACGGGGGCCGTGGACGGGGAGGCGATGCCGCGCCCCATCCGGCGGCCGTCGTTCGCGCCGAACACGATCGGGAACAGTGCGACCTTGACACCGCGGGGGACAATCTCGCCGGGGTCCTTGATCTCGATCTACGGGTCTGGCCTGACGCCGGGCGGGACCATGGCGGCGGAGGCGGGGCGGCCATCGGCGAAGCTGGCGGGGACGACCGTGAAAGTGGGTGGGGTGCGGGCGCCGTTACTCTATGCCTCGCCGGGGCAGGTGAACGCGTATGTGCCGCTGACGGTGCGCGGGACGGCATTGACGATCGAAGTGGCGGCGCCGGAGAAAGCGGCCGCAGAGGTGGCCGGGGCGGAGGCGACGCCGGGGATTTTCGCGGTGACGGCGACGCGGGAGTGGGCGATTCTGTGGGCGACGGGGCTCGGCGCGGTGCAGGCGAGTGGAGAGTTCCAGGTGACGACGCTGCGGCCGCAGGTGACGGTGGCGGGCGCCAACGCGCCGGTGCTCTACAGTGGCTTAGCGCCGGGATGGCTGGGGCTCTATCAGGTCAATGTCGCCATGCCGCCCGGCGCCGCGTTTCCGGCGGCGCTGGTCTTCCGATTCGGCGGCTCCGAGAGCACGGTGACGCTGCGGCCGGAGTGAACGGCTAGTCGACGCGGAGTCCGCCGAGGACGTGCCAGCCGGAGTTCGCACCGCCGATGGTCTGCGCACCGCCGTAGACGAGCCGGCGGCCGAGGAAGGCCGTTTTGAACTGCACCTGGAGCACGAGAGTCAGCGTGTCGCCACTATCTTGGAACGTGGAGCCCGCGGCGAAGAGGGTGCATTGGCTGTTCTGGATCGAGGCGGCGCCGCCGGGAGCGCCGTTGAGGCGGACCGGGGTGGGTTGGAGTTCGCCGTTGTCGCCGACCAGGTAGACGTAGTTGCCGGTATGGTCGAAGCCGAAGTAGCAGGCGTTGGCGCCGTCGAGGGCGGAGTTGATGAGGAGTTGTACGGGCTGGAGGTTGGTGGAGGCCGTGGCGTCCCGATAGAGGGCCGAGATGGGGGTGGTCACCCCGGCGCGGACGGTGGGTCCGGCCAGGCCAGCGGTGAGCGGAAGCGGGTTGGTGGGCAGGAGGGAGACGAGATGCGATCCGGCCGAGGCCCAACCGGAGTTCCCGTTGGCGCGATCCCGGGCAGCGAGGTAGACGGCGTGGGCGCCGCCGAAGGATTCGGTGAACGTGAAGGGGATCGTGAGTGTGAGCGTGGTGCCGGACTTGACGGCTTGGACGCCGGCGCCGTCGACGGAGCACTGCGAGTTCCGGAGCGAGTTAGTGGAAGGAAGAGCGAGAACGGAGCCGTCGGTTCCGGCATCGTCTTGCAGAACGAGGAGATTGTTGACGCTGTCGTAGGCGAGATAGCACGCCTGGCGCCCATCGAGAGCGCGATTAATGAGAACGTTGACCACGCCGAGTTCGGAGACGCCTCGTGGACTCGTGAAGGTGAAGGTGCGGGCGATCCGGCGGCCGTTGGTGGTGACCGAGGGCGTGGCGAGAGTGGACGGCGGACCGTTGAGAATGGTGGCTGAGCGTACGAAGACGAGGTTGGCTTCGCTGACCGATTGGCCGGATTGGTAGTTGCGGAGGGGGACGTCGGTCAGAGCCGCGTTGTTCAGGCGGAAGATGGGCACGGCAGCGATCTGATCCATGATCTCGAGTCCGGCGGCGACGCGGCCGAAGACGGTGAAGCCACCGTTCTGAAAGTTGAGATTCTGGGAGTTGTCGGCCAGATTGAAGAACCATTGGCTGGTGGCGCTGTTCGGATTGCCTCCCATTTTTGCCATGGAGATGGTGCCGCGGGTATTGGAGACGCGGAATTCGTTCCGGATCGGCGGATCGATCGGGATGGCGGGAAAGGCGCCGGCGTTGAAGGTAAAGCCGCCGCCTTGAATCACGAAACCAGGAACAGACCGGTGGATGATGGAGTTGTCGTAAGCGCCCCGGCGGACATAGTTCAGAAAGTTCTCGACGGTAACCGGGGCGGACTCCGGAAACAGAACGAGGTCGATGTTGCCGAGCGAAGTGGAGAGGCGGACCGTGAGGTCAGAACCGGTTTGGGCGGGCGCGGGGGCGGCGCCGGCGAGTAACGCCAGGACGAACCAGGCGAGACGAATCTGCACTCTCATCATTTTAACTCGCGCCCGAGACGGGATACCCGAAAATAAATCTGCGCGGCATGATCGGAATCGACTTCGTTTCGCGCCCTTGCCAGTGAGCGGGGTAGAATCCGGCTCAGTAGGAACCTATGTCAATCGAAGCTGATGTCACCAGTTTGCTGGTGGAGTGGAAGTCCGGCAACGAAGACGCCAAGGAACTTTTGATTCCGCTGCTATACGACGAACTGCACCGGATGGCGGAGCGGTACCTGCGCAACGAAAGCGGAGCGCGGACGCTGCAGCCGACGGCGCTGGTGCACGAGGCCTATTTGCGTCTGGTGCAGCACAGCCTGCCCGACTGGGAGAGCCGGGCGCACTTTTTCGGGGTGGCGGCCTACCTGATGCGGCAACTGCTGGTGGAACATGCGCGGCGCAACCAGACGCAGAAACGGGGACAAGGAAAAGTTCACCTTCCCTTTGACGAAGCGTTGACGTTCGCGCCGGAATCAAGCCGAGACATTGTGAATTTGGACGCCGCGTTGCAGGCGCTGGCGGAATTCGACGAGCGGAAAAGCAAAATCATCGAACTCCGATTTTTCGGAGGGCTCACCCTGGACGAAGTGGCGCGGGTGCTGACGATCTCCCCGGCCACCGTAGGACGAGAACAAAGGCTGGCGGAAGCATGGTTGTACCGGGAAATGCAAAGCGAAGCGTAATGACTCCGGCCCGCTGGAAGCGGGCGGGCGAGCTGTTCCACCAGGCGCTGGAACGGCCGGCCGGCGAGCGCCGGCCGTGGCTCGGCGAACTGTGCGCCGGCGACACGGAGATGCTGGCGGAGGTGGAGTCGCTGCTCGGCAGTGATGCGGATGGCGCGGGGAAGATCCTGGCCGACAAGATTGAGCCTGCGTTCTCCGCCCTGGTCCGGGGCAACATGCCGGAGCGGGCAGGCCCGTACCGGCTGGTGCGGGAACTGGGGCGCGGGGGCATGGGGACGGTGTACCTGGGAGAGCGCGACGACGACGAGTATCAGACCAAAGTCGCCATCAAACTGGTGCGGCGCGGGATGGATACGGGCATCATTCTGAACCGGTTTTACCGGGAGCGGCAGACGCTGGCCCGGCTGCAACATCCCCATATCGCCCGGCTGTTGGACGGATCGACAACAGCGGACGGCGAACCGTATATCGTCATGGAGTATATCGAGGGCGACCGGATCACGGACTATTGCCGCGCCCACGAACTCAACACGACACGGCGGCTCGAACTGTTTCTCGATGTCTGCAAGGCGGTCGACTACGCCCACCGGCAGTTCGTCGTGCACCGGGATCTGAAGCCGGGGAACATCCTGGTGGACCGGACCGGCGCGGTGAAGCTGCTGGATTTTGGCATCTGCAAGCTTCTGCAGGCGCCCGCGGTGTCCGGCGACGAGACGATGGAATTCGAACGGGCGCCGCTGACGCCGGACTATTCGAGCCCGGAACAGATTCGGGGCGAGGCAACGACGATCGTCTCGGATGTGTACTCGCTGGCGGCCGTGCTCTATGAGCTCCTGACCGGCGTGAAGCCGCACCGCATAACCGAATACACGCTGCGGGGGATTGAGCGCGGGATCTGCGAGGAGGAGATCGCCAAGCCGAGTACGGTGTGTGAGGACCGCGCGGTGAGCCGGCAGTTACAAGGTGATCTCGATACGATTCTTCTGCTGGCGCTGCAGAAGGATCCGCGGCGGCGGTATGAGACGATCGAGCAGTTCGCGGCGGATGTCCGGCGGCATCTGGCGCATCAGCCCGTGAAGGCCCGGCCGGACACGCTGGCCTACCGGGCGGGGAAGTTTGTGCGGCGGCGGCGCGGTCTGGTGGTGTCGGCGGCGTTGGTGGTGCTCTCGCTATTGGCGGGGGTATTGGTATCGATGCGATCAGCACGGATCGCCAACGAAAACCTGCAGTTGGTGCGCCAGCTCTCGAACACCTTCGTGTTCGATGTTTACGACGCAGTCAGCGATCTACCGGGTTCCACCCGGGCCCGGCAACTGGTCGTGCAGACGGGCCTGAAGTACCTCGATAACTTATCGCAAAACGCAAGCGGCGACGAGGAGTTCCAGGTGGAACTGGGGATGGCTTACCGGCGAATCGGCGACGTCCAAGGCAACGTGATGAAGGCGAATCTGGGGGACACCGCCTCGGCCATGGCAAGCTATGACAAGGCGATGAGGCTGTTCGAGGCGGTGCTGGCCAAGGATCCGGGGCATGGGAAAGCGTTAGGTCAGATGCTGAGCTTACATCTGGCGATGGGCGCGGTGCTCGAGTACACGAAGAACACCAAGGAATCGATCGCCACCTATCGGAAGGCGGTGGAGCTGGCGGCGGCGGTGATGCAGGCGAATCCGGAGGATCGGGGCATTCGAGAGCACCTGGCGAGCGCTCACGCCGCTCTGGGCCGCGGATGGCAACGGAGCGGCGACCTCGCGGCGGCACGGCAGAGCTACTTACAGGCAAAGGAGCTTTTTGAGCCGTTGGCTAAGGCCGCCCCTGGAAATCGGATTCTGCAGGGTTCCTTGGCGACCGTGTATGGAGGCATTGGAATGGCCGATGCCCGGATGGGCCGGATGCAGGAAGCGCTGGCGGGGCATCGGAAAGCCGCCGCCATCCGAGAGCAACTCGTGGCAGCGAACAGTGCGAACGTTGACTACCAACGGGAGCTGATGTTCGCGTACTCGCACATCGGAGACGTGCTGGGGAACCCCAACCTGCCGAACCTGGGCGAAACGGCTCGCGCTGTGGAAGCCTACGAGAAGATGCTGGTGGTAGCCCGGAGAGTGCAGGAGGCCGACCCGTCCGATCAGCGGGCGCGCGGCGACTACAGCATCGCCCTTTCTCGCGTGGCCCAACTGCTGCCGGAGGCGCGGTCCCGGGAACGCGTCGAGTTAATCCGAAAATCCTTGACGTTGCAACAGGAGGTGGCCGCCCTGGACCCACAAAATGTGGACATCCGCACGGCCATGGCGACGAACTACAACTTCCTGGGAGACGCCTATGGCAGCTTGAGGGAAGACGAGAACGCAGCACAGGCCTACCGGGCGGGGCTGAAGACAGTGGAGCCTCTTCTGCACGTCGGAAGCAACCTGATTTCGACGACCTGCCTGCTGCTCTATCAGAAGCTCGGAGAGGTGCGAGTGAGGCAGGGCGCCAGAGAGGAGGGACTCGCCTTGGCCCGCCGGGCGCTGGCACTTTCTGATCCGGCCAGTCCGGTGACCCTAAGGCGCCCGGAGGCTACGCGTAAGACCTTCACTGCCCGGGGCTTGGGGGCGGTCGGCCGCGTGTACGCACGGGCGGCGCGTTCGGCCGGAAGCCAGCCCGGCGACGCCGCCGAGGCGCGGCGGTGGTTAACGGCGAGCCTGGCGGAGTACCGGAGGTTGGAGAACAGCCCGGTGTTCAACAACGCGCACCGGCGGGATGTGAATGAGGTAGCCAAAATCCTCGAGGGGGTGAGATGACGCGGCGGGACAAACAGTTAGTGCGGGAGAGCTTTCGCGGTTTAGAGGAGGTAGCCGAACCCTTGGCGCTGTTATTCTACGGGCGGCTATTTGAGCGGGAGCCGGGGCTGCGGCCGATGTTTCGGGGCGACCTGGCCGCGCAAGGAAAGAAGCTGATGGAGATGCTGACGGCGGTGGTAGAGAACCTGGACCGGACCGAGTCCCTGACGCCCGTCTTGCAGGCGATGGGGCAGCGGCATGCGGGGTACGGGGTGACCGCCCGGCATTATGAGCTGGTGGAGGAGGCGTTGCTGTGGGCGTTAGGGCAGGCGCTGGAGTCCGGGTTGGATGGGGAGGGCCGGAGGGCGTGGCAAGCGGTGCTGGGTCATGTGAGTGCGACGATGCAACAGGGCGCCGCCCTGCTTTCGGTTCCGCGCTAGACGTTGCCCGGCCTGACGGGCTGCGGGCAGGCGCCGGAAACCACGCAGCGGAGGGCATGGGGGCGTCGGCGCAGGGTCTCGTTCCCGTCGCACCGGCCACGGACCCCACGGCGAATAGGGCGAAACGGACTGCGCGGATCGCGTTCTTGGCGGAATCTGGGGCGGTTCTTGCGGTCTCCGCGGCGAGGCCGGGCTAGGAAGTTTGCGGAGCCGGGCGCTGCGTGGTCTTGGCTTGCCCGAGATTCTGGTGGAGCTGGAGAAGGCTGGGAGCGTTCGACCGCAGGGAGGCGGGGAGCGTCCACGGTTGGCTGGAGCGGAGACGGACAAGGCCGAGAGCCGCTTCCGCATCGACGGGCCGCGAGAAGTAGTAGCCTTGACCCAAGTCGCAACCAAGGTGTGCCAGTTGGGTCCAGTGATCTTCGGATTCGATGCCTTCGGCGATCACGCTGATGCCGAGGTTGCCGGAGAGATTGACGATCGACTCGACGATCTTGCGGCCATCCTGCTGCGGATCAACATGCTGGTCCATGGCCTGCACAAAACTGCGGTCGACCTTCAGGGTGTTGAACGGCAACCGGTGCAGCTGCCCCAGGCAGGAGTAGCCGGTGCCGAAATCATCCACTTCGAGGGAAACACCCATGGCGGAGAGTTCGTTGAGGATCGACTGCGCGACAGCCGGATCGTCGGCGAGTATGCTTTCGGTAACCTCCAAGTGGAGGCGGGCGGGCGCAAGACCGGTCTCAGCGAGAACATCCGCGATCAGCGCCGACAGTTTGGGGTCGGCGAACTGGAGCGCCGAGAGATTGATACTCATCGAGAGCTCCCGGCAGCCCGGGAACTCCGCTTCCCAGGCTGCCAGTTGGCGGCAGCCTTGCGCCAGCACCCAACGGCCCAGGGGCAGGATAAGTCCGTTCTCTTCGGCAGCGCGAATGAACTCGGCCGGATGGAGCAGCCCGCGCGTCGGATGCTGCCAGCGGACTAGCGCTTCGAACCCATCCAGCCGGCCGCTGTGGAGATCGACCTGGGCTTGATAGTGCAGGAGAAACTCCTGCTTTTCGAGCGCCCGGCGAAGATCGGTTTCAAGAGCCAGACGGGCGACCGCGCGGGCGTGCATGCTCGAATCGAAGAGCCGGAACTTCCCGCGGCCGGCAGCCTTGGCCTGATACATCGCGGTGTCCGCGTTCCGCAGCAGGTCTTCGACGCTCAAGAGCCCGGGATCGCTGAGCGCGATTCCAATGCTGGCGGAGGCGAACAGGAGGGAACCATCAAGGTGGAAGGGCGGCTCCATTTCCCGTTGCACGGCCTGCGCCACGGCGATGGCGGTCTGGCCGCCGGGAGCGTCATTCAAAACGATCACGAACTCGTCGCCGCCGAGCCGACCCACGAAGCCGCTGGCGCCATCCACCTGATCGAGCGCGGCAAGCAGCCGGCGGGAGACACCGAGCAAAAGATGATCACCCTTCACATGCCCCAGGCTATCGTTGATCAGCTTGAAGCGATCGAGATCCATGAACAGCAGAGCGAACTGGCGGCTGGGATCGTCATGCTGGCGGGACAGCAACTGGTCGAGGCGATCCACGGCGGCGAGCCGGTTGGGCAGGCCAGTGAGGGGATCAACCAGTTTTCCGGCCGTGATGTCCGAGGTCGAACCAGCCATCCGGAGGGCGCGGCCGTCGGGTCCCCGAACGGCCGCACCACTCGTCAGCACCCAGCGCCAGGTACCGTCAGCGTGCTGAATCCGGTGTTCGGATTCAAAGACTTCGCTTCCCGGCTCACGCAGGAACTGGCCCAACTCCCGGCGCAAGGAGCGGATATCGGCGGGATGCACCCGGTCGAACCAAGCCTCCGGAGTCCCGCAGGGACTGTTCGCCCCGAGACCGAACATCTCCCTCCAACGGGGTGAGTAGTAGACATGGCCAGTGCGCACGTCCCAGTCCCAGATCCCGTTATTGCTCCCGCGAACGGCGAGCGCATAGCGCTCCTCGGCGTCCCGCAAAGCCAACTGCGCGCGGCGCTGCTCGGTGATGTCCCGGGCGATCGCCTGAAAGCCGGCGATGCGGCCATCGTCATCCAGCAAGAGCTGGGTACTCTGGCCGATCCAGCACGACTCGCCGCCCGGTCGCCGCAGTTCGAACTCCATCGACGCCACGGGAACGCGGCCGCGCATCTGCTGGACCGCGGCGAGGCGAACGGCGTGCCGGTGAGCGGGATCGACGAATGCCAACAGATTCGCACCCGGCGGGACGGAGCCAGTGAGGCGCGCAAAGGCTGAGTTGTAGAACGTAAGGACACCGGTTGGGCTAGTCCGGTAGATGATGTCGGGGGAGCTTTCGACGACTTGGCGATATCGGTTCTCGGAGTCGGCCAGCTGGGCGGTGCGTTCGATGACTTGGCGATCGAGGTCCATCAGCGCGGAACGCAACTGGCGGTGGGAGGAGTGCAGGCGCTGGCCGAGGCGGCGGAACTCGGAGTCGATTTGCGCGATCTCGCAGGCGGGGTAGACGGCGCTTCCCGGTGGAGCCAGCGGCGTGTCCAGATCGAACGACTGCATCTCCTCCGCGAGCGCCGCGATCGGACCGGCCACCGTAGACGCCATCCGTTGCGCGACCCACCAGGAGAAGAAGCTGACGGCAAGAAGGGCGAGCCCGGCGAACACATAAAACTGATTCAGATCGGAGTCTACGGTTGCCACCGCCAGGAGAGAAACTACCTCCCAACCGGCGTACGGGAGAGGCAGACGGACGGCCAGTTGCGGCTGGTTGCGCTGCGCCGGATCCACGAAGCGGTACGGGGCGCCGAAATCGGTGGCTGCCTCCGCCCGGCTCTGCGCCCAAGGCCGGAGAGGAGCATGGATCTGGGGGCGGGTCGAAAAGACAATAGTGTGGGTCTTGTCATAGACAACCACAAACGGAAGGTGGTGGGCCTCTTCGAGGGTCAGTGGCATGCGGGCCAAGTCGATGGAACCCTCCAGCACTCCAGCGAACTGTCCGGCCTCGTCAAAGAGCGGGACGCTGATGGCCACGATAGGATCCCGCCCGAGCCCGCGGCCCTGAAATACCCCGGAAATGAAGGGCTTGCGCGTCCGTCGCGGTTCGGCAAAGTAGGGACGATCCTTCACGGAGAGTTGGCCCCCAGCGGCAGGACTGAAACTGGGTTCATCGCGCCGCACCGCACGAATGACGCGGCCTTCGGCATCGGTCACGAGAAGCGAGAGGAAACCGGGGTAGACCTTGCTCGTGCTCTCCAGCCAGGTATTGGGTATGGCCGCATGGAGAGGTCTGCCGGCCGGGACGCGAGCCGAAGCGGCGGCTTGACGGAGGGCGGCCTCATGGAGAGAGAGATAGGCCGCCAAACCCTCCCGGACCCGGCGGGCGGCTTCGAGCAGGTGCTCGGTCGAGTCCTGATTGATCTGGCTCGCGAGAAAACGGCCGCCGAAAATGGTGATCGCCAGGACAGAAAGCAGGGTAAGAGCAACCAAACGCCCCACAACGAGAGCCTTGAAGGAAGGGAGAGAGCGCCGGAAGATGGGGAGAAGAGGCTCGGACACTGGGGCGTTCGCTTTGACTGCTTCTCGACATATCGGTCAGTCTTCGCAATGTATGAGCGCCGTAGGCCGGCATTTTTTGGTGCAGGAGCCCGGCCCGAACCGCGGCGGGCAAGCCGCATGGTCCCGGCGGCCTAGGTGCCGCAGAACGTGCGGTAGGGAGCGCTCCCCCGGGGGGCCGGTTCGGCGTAGGCCTCCAGGCCGCCGCGGGGAGTGAACGGCGCGGCGAGGACGTCGAGCAAGGCGTGGAAGGGAGCGAGGTCATCCCGCTCCACCGCCGCCGCGAGGGCGGCCTCGACGATATGATTCCGGGGAATATAGACGGGGTTGACGCCGTCCATGACGCGGGCGCTGGCCGCCGGGTCAGCCAACCGGCCCTGCCAATGCTCGGCCCACGCGTCGTAGGGCCGCGGGTCCGAAAAGAGCGGACGGACGAGCGTATGGTCGCCGAGCGCCGCGCCGGAGAGCCCGCGGAAGGCGAGGGTAAAGTCGACCGCTTGCGCTTCGAGGATCGCCAGAAATCCGTTGGCGAGATCGAGATCGCCCGCCTGCGGGTCGCCGAGCAGCCCCAGCTTGGCGCGCATGCCGGCGAGCCAGGCGGCATCGAAGCGACCGCCGAAGGTTTCGAGAACCGCGACAGCCTCCGGGATGGCGGCCTGAGGATCGGAGTGGATCAGGGGCAACAGAGTCTCGGCAAAGCGGGCGAGATTCCAACGGGCGATCTGCGGTTGCTGGCCGAAGGCGTAGCGGCCGCCCCGATCGATGGAACTGAAGACCGTGGCGGAGTGATAGGCGTCGAGGAAGGCGCAGGGCCCATAGTCGATGGTCTCGCCGGAGATGGCCATATTGTCGGTATTCATCACTCCGTGAATGAATCCGATGTGCATCCATTGGGCGATGAGGGAGGCCTGCCGGTCCGCCACGGCGGCGAGCAGGGCGAGGTACGGGTTAGGGGCGGCGGCCAGGTCCGGGAAGTGGCGGGCGATCGTGTAATCCGCTAACTGCCGCAGCTTGGCGGTGTCGCCACGGGCGGCGAAGAATTGAAACGTGCCCACACGGATATGGCTCGCGGCGACGCGCGTGAGCACGGCCCCAGGCAGCGGAGTCTCGCGATAAACCGGTTCCCCGGTGGCCGCCGCGGCCAGGGCTCGCGTGGTAGGGACGCCCAGGGCATGCATGGCTTCGCCCAGGATGTACTCGCGCAGCACGGGCCCCAGCGCGGCCTTGCCATCGCCACCCCGGGAGAACGGGGTCCGGCCGGAGCCCTTGAATTGAATGTCCCGGCGCCGGCCCTGCCTATCGACCACTTCCCCGAGCAGCAGCGCGCGGCCATCGCCCAACTGCGGCACGAAGTTGCCGAACTGATGGCCGGCGTAGGCTTGGGCCAACGGCTCGGCGCCGGGCGGGGCGTAGTTGCCGGAGAAGATCTCCGCGCCCACCGGGGAGTCAAGCGCCGCGGCGTTCAGCCCAAGTTCCCGGGCCAGCGCATGGTTCAGTTTGACGAGCCGCGGCGCGGGCGCGGCGGCGGCGGTGGCAGGAGCGTAGCAGCCCGGCAGTTCACGGGCGTAGGTGTTATCGAACTGAAAGCCTAGTTCACGAGACAGATCAAGCACTACTCTTGAGTATGATGCACCGTAGATACCGGGAGGGCTGGACATGGGCTTGGCAGTGTTCTTGTTTCTGGCCGCGATGATCGTGGGCCTGGCCGTGGCGTGTTTCGCCGCGGTGATTCTATTCGGCGTGGGCGTGTTGCTGACGCGCGGCGTCGACCGCGGGCGGGGCGGCTTCCTGGCGGTGACGGTGCTCTTCCCTTTCCTTTGCGTCGGGTGGATGGGGGCGGCCTACGTGGGGCACGGCATCATCAATGTCCTGGTTTTGGACCGGAGTGTCGTGGGCTCCGACGAGTTGGATTGTCCGCTGCCCAACGGCTATGCGCTTTCGTTCGCGGCGGGCTCGCGGGAGGTGGCGGCCCTCTACCGGCCCGCCGGCTGGCCGCGGTGGCGGAACGGGGTCAAGGAAGGCATTCCGGATGTCCGGCTGCTGCAGATGGCGAACGGCTATCTGCTCGGCGGGCGCGGACGGCAGTTGGTGGAGACGCCGGAGATCGGGGACCGGACGGTAGAGTCCTACTTCCTGCTGGAGACAGGAAGCGGCCGGTTGCGCGAGTTCCCGACGCTGCCCGAGTTGGAACAGGCGGCGGGACCGTTGGGCTTGCGGCCGCAACTACAGCCCGCCGCGGCGCTGTACGACCTCCATGGCCGGACGTGGTTCAACGGGGTGCTGCCGTGGATCATGCTCGTGCCCGTGGCGTTCGCCGCCTTCGGGATGTTCCGCTGGCTGGGCCGGCTGCGGGCGCGGCGCGAGTGAGTGGTACAACTTTTGGAAGCCGGTTGTACTATCAAGGCATGGCCCTGACCATTTCGAAAGTCCGGCAGAACCTGTTCGCCCTGGCGGATGCGGCCTCGCGCGGCGAAAAGGTGCAGTTTACCTAGAAGGGCAACACGTTCCAGTTGGTGGCGGAGAAGAAGCCTTCGAAGCCCGCCCGGCTCGCCCGCACAAAACCGCTCTTCACTCTCGTTGCAGGGGACTCGACCGAAAAAATCGAAGCGGATTGGCAAAAGATGAAGGACCAAATGTACGCGGACTGGGAAAAGAAGAGCCGGTAGGAGCGGAAGGATGCACGCCTACCTGGATACGCAGGTTATCGTTCGGGTAGCGACCGGCGACCTGAAACGAATCTCCCGCCCAGCGAAACTGGCCTTGGAGCGATACGACCTACTCATCTCCCCCATGGTCCGGGTGGAACTTCAGTATCTGCATGAGCTGGGACGCTGCAGCGCCGACGCCGCGACGCCGGCGACGCCTATCTGATCACCAGCGACGAACACATCCGCGCCCACTTCCCCAAGGCCGTCTGGTAGCCGCCGCGCCTCCGGCAAAGCGATACGATAGTGCCCGATGCAGATTCTGAAGCACGGCACACACCGGCTTTTCGAGCAGGATGCCGAGACGGCCGCCGTCGTCAACCGCATGCTCATCGACCTCGAAAAGAACGGCATGGACGCGGTGCGCCGCTATAGCCGGCAGTTCGACGACTGGGCCCCGGCCGACTTTGAACTCTCTCCGGCGCAGATCGCCGCCGCCATCGCCAGCCTGCCGGAGCAGGCCATTCGCGATACCGACTACTGCCAGAGCAACGTCCGCCGCTTCGCCGAAGCGCAGTTGCGAACCATGCTGCCGCTCGAAGTCGAGACGCGGCCCGGCGTCTTCCTCGGGCACCGGCATATCCCCGTGAACGCCGTGGGCAGCTATATCCCCGGCGGCCGTTACCCGATGTTCGGCTCGGCGCAGATGAGCATCATCCCCGCCCGTGTGGCCGGCGTCAAACGCATCGTCGCCTGCACTCCGCCCGTGAAAGGCCAAGGCTGGTACCCGGCCACGATCAACGCGATTCACAAGGCCGGGGCGGATCGCATCTTCGCCGTAGGCGGCGTGCCGGCCATGGCGCTGATGGCGTTTGGTCTCGCGGACGTGGAGCCGGCCGACATCCTGTGCGGCGCGGGCAACCGCTTTGTCGCCGAAGCCAAGCGGCAACTGTTCGGGCGCTGCGGCATCGATCTGCTGGCCGGGCCCACCGAAATTCTCGTCCTCGCCGACGACACCGCGGACCCGGCCCTGGTCGCCTGCGACCTGCTCGGCCAAGCCGAGCACGACCCCAACAGCGGCGTCTGCCTCATCTGCCTCAGCGAGGACTTCGGCCGGCGGACCATCGCCGAACTCGAAAAGCAGCTCGCCGTGCTGCCCACTCGAGATGTCGCGGCGCTCGCCTGGCGGGACCATGGCATCGTCTACCTGGCCGAGTCGAAGGAAGAAGCGGTGGCGCTCAGCGACCGGTACGCCCCGGAGCACCTCGAGCTGCATGTAGCCGACATCGACTTCTACTTCGCCAACCTGACGAACTATGGCTCGCTCTTCCTCGGCGAAGAGACAACGGTGGCCTATGGCGACAAGACGATTGGGACCAACCACATCCTGCCCACCAGCCGCGCCGCGCGCTACACGGGCGGCGTTTGGGTGGGCAAGTTTTTGAAGACCTGCACCTATCAGCGCATGAGCCGGGAGGCGAGCATTGAGACGGGCGAAGTGACCGAGCGGCAGTGCAACCTCGAAAACATGCTGGCCCACGCGATCACGGCGCGGGTGCGGATCGATCGCTACCGGAGCGGCGATTGAGCATTCTCATCATTCTGCTGGCGCTGGGCTTTCTCATGTTCGTGGCCTACCGCGGCCTGAGCGTGATTCTGTTCGCCCCGGTGGCGGCGGTGCTGGCGGTGCTGTTGACCAACCCGGCCTGGGTGCCGACGTTCTTCTCCGGGATCTTCATGGAGCGGATGGTCGTCTTCGTGAAGCTGTATTTCCCGGTGTTCCTGCTCGGCGCGCTGTTCGGGAAACTGATTGAGCTCTCCGGGTTCGCGCGGTCGATCATCCGGGCGGTGACGAACCTGGTGGGTGTGCGCCACGCCATGCTCGCAGTGGTGGCGGTGTGCGCGATCCTCACCTACGGCGGGGTCTCGCTGTTCGTGGTGGCCTTCGCGGTGTATCCCTTCGCGGCCGAACTCTTCCGCGCGGCCAACGTCCCTAAGCGGCTGATTCCGGCTACCATCGGCCTGGGCGCGGCGACGTTTACGATGGACGCGCTCCCCGGCTCACCCCAGATTCAGAACATCATTCCGACCACATTCTTCGGCACCGACGCCTGGGCGGCCCCGTGGCTGGGGCTCTGCGGCGGCGTCTTCGTCTTCGGCGCCGGCATGGCCTTTCTCGAATGGCGGCGGCGCAGTGCGGAGCAGGCGGGCGAAGGCTACGGCGAGGGCCACACCAACGAGCCCGTCTCGGAATGGACCGGTTCCCTGCCCCACCCGGCGCTGGCGATGGCGCCGCTGCTGCTGGTGGGGATCCTGAACAAGTTGCTGACGGACTGGATTCCCACGGTCTACGGCAAGACCGTGCAACTGCCGGAGGGCTCGCGGGTGGAAGTGGACAAGCTGACGGCTATCTGGGCGGTGGAGGGCGCACTGCTGGCGGCGATCCTGCTGGTGGCCGCGGTCTCGTTCGCCCGCATCCGGGCGGGCTTCGCGGCGGGTACGCAAAGCGCGGTGAACGGGGCGGTGCTGGCGGCGTTGAATACGGGGTCCGAGTATGGCTTCGGCGCGGTGATTGCGGCGCTGCCGGGCTTCGCCGCGGTGCGGGAGATCGTGGCGGGGTCGGTGCGCGATCCGCTGCTGAACGTCGCCGTCACGACGAACGTGCTGGCCGGCATCACCGGATCGGCCTCCGGCGGAATGAGCATCGCGCTCGGGGCCATGGGGCCGACCTATTTGCAGAACGCGCTGGCGGCGGGAATCTCCCCCGAGGTGCTCCACCGGGTGGCCGCGATGGCCAGCGGCGGGATGGATACGCTGCCTCACAATGGGGCCGTGATTTCGCTGCTGATGGTGACCGGCTTGACGCATCGGCAATCGTACCGGGACATCCTGGGCATGACGGTGATCAAGACGGCCGCCGCGTTCCTTGTGATCGGCCTTTACTACTGGTTCGGGGTGCAGTAGCGGACGGAATCCTGGTAGTCTCATCGAAAGAATATGCGATACGCGCTACTGGTTGGACTGGCGGCTATGCCGCTCGGAATCCTGGCTCAAGGCTTGCCGCCGCTGCCCGCGCCGATGGGCATTCCCGCGCCAGGGCCGGTGACCAATGGCCCCTACGCTCCGCAGCCGATCCTGCCCGGCGGGGTGGTGATTCCGCTTTATCCGCCGGGTTCGCCGATGCTGAAGGCCGACCGCGTGAAAGAGGCCGAAGTCTACAACTTGAGCCAGGCCGTGCCGGGCCGGATCAGCAGCATTGTGAACATTCACAATCCGTCGATTGAAGTACACCTCGTCGAGCGCAACCTGAACACCGGCGCCGTGATCATTCTGGCCGCGGGCGGCGGGCACAATACGTTGAACGTCGGCGGCGAAAGCGCGGACTTCGTCCCCTTCTTCTATAACTACGGCGTCAACACCGTGATCCTCCGCAACCGGCTGCGGAAGGATGGCTACGTGGCCGAGGTGGATGCGGTGAACGATGCGCTGCAGGCGATCCGCCTGGTGCGGGCCTATGCCAAGGAGTTCCGCTTCGACCCGCAGAAGATCGGCATCATGGGCTTTTCGGCCGGGGCGGAGCTATCGGCGCCGGCGGCGGTGCTGTTCGATCCGTTCGACAAGAAGTACAACGAAGAGGGCGATCCGCTGCGCGGCATCTCGTCGCGGCCGGACTTCGTGGGGATCATCTATCCGGGACCCAGCCCGTTTGCGCGCAACCGGACGGCGCCGGAGATTCCGGCCAACGTCCCGCCCGCCTTCGTGGCCACCCCCGGCTCGGGCGACCGCGTCCACGCCATTTGGGCGATGGAGTATTTCAGCGCCATGCTGGCCAAGGGTGTACCGAATATCGAGATGCATGTTTACGGGAATGGACGGCACCCCGGCGACGCGCTGCCGGACGGCAGCCGGATGACCGGAGGGTTGACGGACCGGGGCGGGATCCCGCTGGGCACGTGGCAATACCGCATGGTGGATTGGATGCGGGATCTCGGATTCTTCGGCAAACCGGGAGAGGAGACGAAGGCGGCGCGGGACGTGGCCGAGTTCGTGAAGAACCCGCCGCGCCTGGGACCGCGCGGACCCCGGCCGCCCGCCGCGCCGGGCGTGAAGCCCCAGGGGAACTAATGCGCACACTTTCGAAGAAGACCCAATACGCGCTCCGCGCCCTCTACGTCCTGGCCGGGAACTACGGCCAGGGTCCCACGCTGATTGCGAAGATGGCGGCGCAGGAATCGATCCCGCAGGACTTTCTCGAAGCGATCCTGCTCGGCATGAAACGGCAGGGACTGGTGGAGAGCAAGAAGGGGAAAGGCGGCGGTTACTCGCTCAGTCTGCCGCCGGACAAGATCACCATGGGGTCCGTGATCCGGTTGCTCGAAGGGCCTCTGGCCCCGCTGCCGTGCGCCAGCGAAACCGCCTACCGCAAGTGCGACGAGTGCGTGGACGACCGCATCTGCGGCACCCGCATGGTGATGCGGCAGGTGCGGGACGCGATGGCCGAGATCCTCGATGGGACCACGCTGGCGCAGGTCTGCGAGCGCATGGAAGAGGCCAAGGCCCGCGTGGCGAAGGACGCGGACGAAGCCCTGATGTACTACATCTGAGCCAACCTACTCGGATTTCTTGCCGCGATCGAGACCGAAGTGCGGATCCTTGCGGTTGCCGTCGATCTTGATCTTCAGGAACGTCCCGGCGCCTTTCTTCGAGAAGAACGGATCCACGGGTTTCAACGCCCAACGCTTCCAGCCGGTCTGCGTCTGCGAGACTTTGGCGCGGAGCCGGGCGGTGCCGCGGAAGTCGAGCTCCTCGCTGTCCATCTGATAGCGGCCGGCGATCTCCATCAGGGCGCCGGGAATGGCGAAAGTCAGGTCCCGGAACGTGACGGATTCGTCTTCGAGGTGGAAGTGACCGGTGAGGTCGGTAAAGACTTCATCGATAGCCATGTTTTTCGGTTGGCCCTGCGCTTGCCGGCTGATGCCGTCGATCTTCTCCTGGATCTGGGAACTGATGAACTGGCCGTTCTGGATCTTGAAGTCTCCGTCGAGCAGGAGCTTTTCTTTCACCTTGCCATCGAGTGGCGGGATGCGGATCTTTGTTTTCAGGAAAAAATCACCGGCCATGAAGGGGGTGTTACCCTTCATGGCGAGGTGGAGCAGATCGGCCAAATGGCCCTTGGGCATCAGGACGTCGAGGTCAATGGTGCGCCGGGTGTCGCCGTCATGTTTGATCACGGCGCCGGAGGTGGTGAAGGCGGTTTTCCCAAGCACCGCGTGAATGGGCTTCAGGATCGTGTTGCCGTTGGTGCCGTCCACCTCGACGTCATAATTCACGGTGAGCGGTATGGGGTTGCCGGCCATCTTGAGCTGGAAGTCCGGGACGGTGGCGGCACCCTTGGCGAAGATGTGGGCGAGTTGACCCTCGAAAGAGCCCTTGGAATCGAGAATGCCACCGATGCCGGAGAAGACCCCGAGGTCGGCGTTGTCGAACACGAAGTCGCCCGTAAGCGGCGTTTCGCCGGGCTCGGCGGAGTTCCAGGGTCCGAACCCGCCTTTGCATTCGATCTGGCCGGGGGGCCGGGCGTTGCGGAGCGAGGCTTCATACTTCATGGGTACGCCCAGGCCGGCCGAGAGCATCCGAATGCGCTGCAGTTCAAACTCGAGCGGCTTCTTGGCCGGGTCTTTGGGCAGGATCACCAGCTTGGCGTTGGTGATGACCAGCTCTTCCAGGATGACGTTGGTGGGGGGCTTCGCGCCGGAGGTCTTGCCCCGTTCGCCCTTGGGCGGGATATAGATTTCGAGGCCATCCAGGACGACGAGCGAAACCTTTTTCTCGGGATCGAAGAGCTTGCCGAGGTCTGCCGTGAAGGAGAACCGCTTTATATTCAGGAGCGGAGCGGCATTGGAGCGGCGCAGCACGACGTTGTCGGCTTCGACGGCGGCCGTGGAGCCGCGGCCTTTGTTCATCCACAGGGCGACGGGCGAGAACTTGGGCAGGTTCACCCGCAGGGCGCCGAGTTCGACATCGGCATCGAAGCGATCGCGAAGGTAAGTGGTCGCCTGCTCGCGGATGTAGGGTTCAAAGCGAGCCGCCAGTTGTTTGGCAGAGTAGTAGAGGGCGCCGCCCAAGCCGGCGAGCAGGACGATGAGAACCAGAAGAATGATCTGCCATTTGCGCATATTGCTTTGGGTGCCGCTCTTGTCGGCCGGGGTGCCTGGAAGTTCCGAACTGCTGCGGGAGGATCACCGCCACAGCGGGATCGCGAAACTGAGTGTTGCTGGTTCGTGCACGGGCAGTTGGATCATACCGCGGGGCGGCGCGCCGGCGGAGGCCCCCGCGTATTTGGTTTCGGCGGGCCATTGCTATTCAACCTCACTGGGGACCAGTGAACTGGTACGGGAGCGCGACCTCACCCGCGGAATGGCTTCGTTTCGTTATTTTGTAGATACTCCCGCGGAGCGGATTGTTACCGTGCCCGTCCGGCGGGTGGTCTGGGCCTCGATGGCGAATACGGACGTCGCGGTGTTCGAGTTGGGGGCCACGGTGGGGGAGTTGCGCGCTAGGGAGTTGACCCCGCTCGTGTTCGGCGAACAGGTGGAGGAGGAACTGGTAGTCCGCGGGGTGCCGGTGTCGGGGACGCCGCTCGAAGACCAGTATCTGCGGGAGGCGGCGTGCCGGTTCGACGGGGTGTATAACCTCGTGGAGTTCGTCTGGACCTTTCGGCGATTCCTGCGGCACGACTGCGCGGACATTCGCGGCGGCAGTTCCGGTTCGCCGGTGATGAACCGGCGGACCGGCGAAGTGGTGGGCGTGATGAGCACGGCGGTGGAGGGCGAATCGCCCTGCTACCTGGGGACGCCGTGCGTGGTGGGCGGAGAGCAACCGGAGATTCTGCCGGGGAGTTATTCGGCGCCGGTTTGGGGTTGGGATGTCTGCTTTCGGAACGACGGCCGGTTCGATCCGGAGAGGTCCGGCTGCCCGCTCGAGACCCGGACGGCGCCGGGTTTGACGGGGGCGCCGCCGCGGACGATTCGAGCGGGACGTCCTTGGAATGTGAGTGTCAATGGGCGGTACCGGTATGGGGTGATCGCCGAGCGGGACGGCTTCTGCGAGAGCGCGCCGAGGAGCGACTGGCGGGAAGGAGTCATCCAGGGGCCGATTCCGGACGTGGCCGGCGGCTACTTCCTTTGCGTGACCGGCGAGAACGGCGCGGTGGCCATGCGGCATGTGCGGGTGGACAAGACGCCGCCGCTGTTGGCGCCCCGGTTTACCTTTACCGACGAGGGAGAAGGCATGGTGCTGCGATTCGAGTTTTCCCCGGCGGAGCTATCGAGTTACTCCTACAAGTTCGGCGCCGGGGCGGATTGCGAGTCGCCGGAGGGGTATTTGATCTACCGCCGGGTGCCGGTTCGTATCACGGGGGCGGGCCGAATGTGTCTGTACGGCGAGGACGAAGCCGGCAACCGGACGCCGCCGCAGGGATACGATTATGGGCCGGGGGCGCGGATCTACCGGGTGGCCCACGGCGCGAGTCTGCGGGAAGGCTGGCTCGCGCCGGGTTCGTACGCGACGGTGTTCGGTACCGGGTTACGGGGCGCGCGGGTGACCATCGTGGACCACGTGGGCGAGCGACACGCCGCGACGGTGCTGGCGGCGCTGCCAGGACAGGTGAACTTCTACGTCCCGCAGGGGGTTCGGCTGGGCCGGGCGCGGCTGGAAGTGGGGGAGGGGGTCGCCGAGTCCGAGGTGCGATCGGCGTCGCCGGGTCTGTTTTTCACAAGCACGGAAGGGCTGGAGCAGTATGGGACCGGGCTCCGTTTCCGGCCGGACGCCGAGGGGTTCGTGGGAGGTCTGCGCGTGGGACTGCAGGTGGAGCCGCTCGCGGAGGGATTGGAGCGGGTCCGGTTCGTCCTGCCGGAGGGGGTAAAACTCCGTGGCTTCGTTCCGTTGTGGGTGCGAATCGGCGAGTGGGAAAGCAACCGTCTGGTGGTTCGGTTGCGTTGAGCGGGTGGAGGCCGTATACTGAAAGATCGGGTATGGTGTGCCCTCGCGCGCCTGTGCCCATAGGAATTATAAGACAATGCCGAAGCGTACATTTCAGCCCAATAATCGCAAGCGTGCCAAGGTGCATGGCTTTCGCGAGCGCATGAAAACCAAGAATGGCCGTGCCGTGTTGGCCCGCCGCCGCGCGCGGGGCCGTTGGAAGCTCACCGTCAGTGACGAGCCAGCCGTCCGCGCCGCCAAGTAACCGTTCGCTGACCGCCCACCGCTTACGAAAGCCCGCGGAGTTCCGCCGGGTCTACGATCAAGGGGTGAGGTATCCGAGTACCTATTTCGTGGCTTTTTGCTTGCGGCATAGTCCCGTTGAACCAGATTCGGCCCTCCGCGCAGGAGGGCCCCGCTTTGGGATCACGATTCCCCGCGCGGTGGGCAAGGCCGTCATACGGAATAAGATCCGCCGCCGATTGCGGGAGCTCTTGCGAGCGCGGCTGGATCGGGTAGCCGCGAACTGCGATATCGTATTCAACCCGCGCCGCTCCGCGCTGCTGGTTGATTTCTCGGTACTGGAGCGGGAGATGGACAAGGTGCTGGCGCGATGCAACGCGTAGCCAACCGGCTCACGCCGGCTGAACTGTGTCTTCTCCTGCTGCGTATCTACAAGCAGGGCATTTCGCCTTGGCTCCCCTCGGCTTGCCGATTCCACCCTACCTGTTCCGTCTACATGATGGAGGCCATCACCCGGTTTGGCGCCGCCCGCGGCATCTGGCTGGGCTTGCGGCGTCTGGGCCGTTGCCATCCGTTTTGTGAAGGCGGAGTTGACCCCGTCCCCAAACAATAATCTTTTATGGCTGATCCGAATCCGAAGAAAGAGCTTTCGATGGAGCAGCGGCTGCTGCTAGCCTTCGTGCTGATGGGCGTGGTGATTTTCGCCTCCCAATACCTCCTGCCGAAGCCGCCCGCGCCGCCGCCGGCCGCAAAGAAAGAGGCTCCGGCCGCGGCCAAGCCCGAGGCGAAACAGGCAGCACCCGCCGCCCCGGCAGCGGCTCCCGCGGCCGAGGCGCCCGCCACGCCGGTGGAGACGACGACAGCCGCGAAAGAGGAGTTCCCCTTCCTCGATACCGATCTGTACCGGATCCAGTTCGCCAATCGCGGCGGCGTCGTGCTCAGCTGGGTGCTGAAGAATTTCAAGGACAACACCGGCAAGCCGCTCGATCTCGTCTCCCCGGAGAACACGACGATGATCGGCGTGCGCCCGTTTGCTTACGACTTTAAGGAGCAGGCAACGCCCGTGGACCTCAACAAGGCGCTGTTCACGGTGGAGAAGGGCGAAGACGGCAAGTCGATCACCTTTGTTTACGCCGACGGCAAGGTCACGGCCCGCAAGCAGTTCCGCTTCAAGGACAAGAGCTACCTGGGTGAGATCAAGAGCGAAGTGACGGCCAACGGGGCGCCGGTTTCGCATCTCCTGGTCTGGCGCGGCGGTTTTGGTGACCAGAGCGTGGATAAGGCCTATGCCGTGCAGTTCTCGCTCCGCCAGGAGCAGAACGAGAACTATCCGACAACGCTCGAGAGCGCGGCCGGAGAGAGCGGACCGGTGACCAACTCCGGCAACTTCACGTTCGTCGGCCTGCAGGATGCCTACTTTGGCGCGTTGTTCCTGCCCAAGTCCCCCCAGACGCTCGAGATCAAGACCTTTACGGACAAGCTGCCCTACCCGGCCGGATCGAAGGACTTCCTGCCGTTCGTGGGCGCCGGCATCGGGGCTGCCGGGAAGAACGACTTTTCGATGTTTGTCGGCCCGAAGGATCTCGAGTTACTGAAGGCGACCGATCCGCGCCTCGAGTCGGTGGTGGACTGGGGTTGGTTCGGTTGGATTGCGCGGCCTCTGTTTGCGATGTTGCGCTGGGTGCAGACCTATACGGGCGGCAACTGGGGCTGGGCCATTGTGGCGGTTACGGTGCTGATCAACGTGGCGCTCGTACCGCTGAAGCTCAGCAGCATGAAGAGCATGAAGAAGATGGCGCTGCTGCAGCCGCAGATTCAGGCCATCAACGACAAGTACAAGGGCGTCGGCCTGAAGGATCCGCGGGCGAACGACAAGAACAACGAGATCATGGAGCTGTATAAGAAGAACGGCGTGAACCCGGCCGGCGGCTGCGTGCCTCTGCTGCTGCAGTTCCCGTTCTTCATCGGCTTCTATAAGGTGCTCTCGGTGGCGACCGAATTGCGCGGCGCCGATTGGCTGTGGGTGACCGACCTGTCGCGCCCCGAGACCATTCCGCTGCGGATGCTGCCGCTGCTGATGCTGGGTTCGCAGATCTATTTGCAGAAGATGACCCCGTCGACAGGCGGCGACCCGGCCCAGCAACGCATGATGATGTTCATGATGCCGGTAATGATGGCGTTCCTGTTCTGGAATGCGTCGAGCGGCCTGGTGTTATACTGGCTTACCGGAAACGTGGTCGGCATCGTGCAGCAGCTTTTCTTTAACCAGCTGACCCCGTCTACAGGGGTTAGCGCGGCCCCGGTCGCACCAAAGAAAAAGGGTAAGTAGCCAACGCTGATGAGTGACGCAAAGAAATACACGGTAGAGGCCTATGGGCCACGCATCGAGCAGTTCTTGGGCGATCTCATCGCAAAGGCCGGCTTGGAACTCGGATTCACGGTGACGCCCGGCGTCAGCCTGCATCCGGAGATCGAGAACCCGGACCTGATGGTGAAGTTCACCGGCAAGGACATCGACATGCTGCTCGAGAACCGGGCGGAGTTGATGCTCGCGCTCGAACACCTCACGCTGGAGCTGCTGCGGGTACCTTCCGACGAGCATTCGCTCGTGTGCTTCGACGCCAACGACTACCGGCTGCTGCGCATGGAAGAGCTGCGGCTGAGCGCCCTGGCGGCGGCCGAACGGGTTAAGAAAACGGGTGAGCCGTTCCGGTTTTCGCCGATGACGTCACGCGAGCGGCGGATCGTGCATATGGCCTTGCGCGGGGACACCGAGTTAACGAGCGAGAGCTTCGGCACGGGGCCCAGTCGGCAGGTCGTGATCTATCTCGCCGGCCAGCCGAAGCCGAATATTCCGCTGCTGCCGGCCCCTCCGCCGCGGCGGCCCTTTGGCGCCCCGCCCACCGAGCGGAGCCGGGACGAACGCGGCGACCGCCGGGATCGTGACCGGGGTCCCCGCCGTGGCCCGCGGCCGCGCCGCGACGAATAACGGGACCACCGTGGAGACGATCGTCGCCATCGCGACGCCTCCGGGACGAGGCGGAATCGGCGTCGTCCGGGTGTCGGGAACGGAGGCCAGGCCGATCGTCCAGCGAGTGCTCGGCGCGCCACTCGGAGAGCCGAGGGTGGCCACGTTACGAAAGCTGCTGGACCCGGTGCTGGTGACCTACTTCGCCGCGCCGCACTCCTACACCGGCGAAGACGTGGTCGAGATCTCCTGCCACGGGGCGCCGGTGATTCTCCGCCATACCGTTGAACAGTGCGTTGCCGCCGGGGCCCGCCTGGCCAACCCCGGGGAGTTCACCTTGCGGGCGATGGTGCACGGCCGGCTGGACCTGCCGCAGGCCGAAGCCGTCCGCGACCTGATCAACGCCACCACGCTCTACCAGGCGCGCGTCGCCGCCCGGCAGGTGGAGGGCTCGGTGGCCCGCATCGTCCGCCCGGTGAAGGAGCAGTTGCTCGAGCTGATCGCGCTGCTCGAAGCCGGCATCGACTTCGCCGAGGACGACGTCAGCGTGGCTCCGGATGCCGAGATTTTGCGGCGTCTCGAACCGATTGCGCGGGAGACGGACCGCCTGGCGCGCAGCTTCGACTACGGCCGGCTGGTTCATGACGGCGTGACGTTGGCGATTGTCGGGCGCCCCAATGTCGGCAAGAGCTCGCTGTTTAACCGGCTGCTCGATCAGGACCGCGCGATTGTGACGGAGATCCCGGGTACCACGCGCGACCTGGTGGCGGAGACGGCGAGCGTGGGCGGTGTGCCGGTGCGGTTCGTCGACACCGCGGGCATTCGCGAAGGGCAGGATCGCGTGGAGATCTTGGGCATTGAACGCAGCCTGCAGGCCATGGCCGACGCCGATCTGACGATGGTGGTGCTGGACGGCAGTATGCCGCTGACACCGGAAGACGAGCAGATTCTGGCGCGAGCCGAAGGGCAAGGCCGGCACCTCATCGTGCTTAACAAAGCGGACCTTCCCGGCGTCATCCGCCAGGAAGGCATTCCGGTTTCGGCCAAGACGGGTGAGGGGATCGAGGGGTTGCGCGAAGCCGTACTCCGCGCCATCGGCCAGGCGGCGGCCAGCGAGCATGAGTTTACATTCATCACGTCACTGCGCCAAGCGCAGTTGTTTCGCGACAGTCACGAAGCGCTCGCCCGCGCGCAGGCAGCCGCAGCGGGGAAGATCCCGCACGAGATGCTGCTGCTGGACCTTTATGAGGCGCTCTGGCCTTTGGACGCCGTGACGGGAGCGACCACGGCGGATGACATTCTGAACCGGATTTTTTCTACGTTCTGTATCGGAAAGTAGGCTATTCGGCAGCCGCCGCGGCGGCCGGGGCGGCCTTCTTGCGCGCCGCGCGCTTCTTCTCGGGCGGAGGGGTCCGATTCGATTTGGTGAGGTTCGGCAGGACGATAGAGAGGACAAACTTCTTCTCCCCGCTGTCGTCGAACTTGATCGTGATGTGCTCTTCCGTGCAGAGGACCACGCTGCCGAGGCCGAATTTCGGATGTTCTACTTGTGCGCCAGTGGCGAATGCGGGTTTAGCGGCCATTTCGATGGACTCCTAAACGCTATGATAACACAGGGGTTTGAAACGAATGGAACCCGTGTCGCGTCGAGGAGACTATGAGATTTCTGATTCTGCTGGCCATTGGGACCGCCGCTTTCGCTCAGGAGCGCTTCGCCGTTGTGCTGGAGGAGGCCCCCGTCGCGGTGGCCCGTACCGGGCGCGCCAGGGTACTAGAGTCGCAGAATGCTGTACGCCGCCACCTGAGCCGCATGAAGGTGCGCGAGATGGGCTCGACCGAGACGCTCGTCAACGCCGTCTTCATCGAGGCGACCGAGGAGCAGGCGCAAGAGATGCGGACGATGCCCGGCGTGAAGTACGTCCAACGCCTGCGGAAGTATAAGCGGCTGGATCAGCCAGCGGCGGATCTGGCGCGGGTGCAGGCTGCATGGAACGCCGCCGGCGGCGCGGAAAACGCGGGAGCCGGGGTGAAGATCGGCATCATCGATAGCGGCATCGACCACACGCATCCTGCCTTGCAGGATTCCACCCTGACGATGCCGAGCGGCTATCCTCGCTGTACCGGTTCGGCCTGCGACTTCACCAGCACGAAGGTGATCGCCGCGCGTAGCTTCGTTGACCTTCTGGTTTATAGCTTCCCGGACGATACCCGTCCCGACGATCTGAGCCCGCGCGACCCTGTGGGCCATGGCACGGCGGCGGCGATGTTGGCGGCGGGACGGCCCCTGCAGGGGCCGGGCGGCCGCGTGACAGGCGTTGCGCCGAAAGCCTACCTGGGCAATTACAAGGTATTCGGCTCTCCGGGAATCAACGATTTTTCGGACGACTTAACGGTTATCCGGGCCATGGAGGCGGCACTCGCCGACGGCATGGATATCGTCTCGCTTTCGCTGGGACAGGCCGCGGTGTGGAGCCCGAACGACCGAGGGACGATTTGCGGGAACCAGGGGCAGACCGCGTGTGACCTGCAGGTAGAAGCGGTGGAAAACGCCACCCGGGCCGGCATGGTGGTGGTAGCCAGCGCCGGGAATGACGGCGACCTGGGGTCGGAGGTTCCCACGCGCAACTCGATCTCGTCGCCGGGTAGCGCCCCTTCGGCCATTACCGTGGGGGCCACGACCAATAGCCGCATTCTGCTGCAGACGGTTCGGGTGGAAAACGGGCCGGCGAATCTGCGGCAGATTGACGCCCGGTTGGGTAACGGGTCGCAGACGCTCTCGCCCAATCCCGCGCCGTTGACGGACGTGGCGGCCATCGATTCGACGGGCCTCGGCTGCAACACACTGGGCAATGGCGCGCTGGCCAACCGCGTGGCGCTGATCCTGCGGGGCGAGTGCTCCTTTTTGCAGAAGTTGACGAACGCGCAGCGCGCCGGCGCCGCCGGGGTGATTGTGTACCAGCAGAACAGCAACGCGGTGTTCGTGGCGACGGGCCTCGAAGGCACCGCCATTCCGCTGGCGATGATCGGCAACCGGGACGGGTTGGCGCTGAAACAGTATCTGGCCGCCACTCCGGAAGCCCGCGTGAGCTTTGACGCCTCGTTGCGCCCGGTGGAGGCGACCGCCGACGATACGGCGATCTTCAGTTCGCAGGGCCCTTCGATTGGCGATTCGTTGATCAAGCCGGAGATTATGGCCGTGGGGCAGGATGTTTATGTCGCCACGCAGAACTATGACCCGAACGGCGACATGTTCGACGTGTCGCGCTATCGCAGCGTCGAGGGCACGAGCTTCTCGGCGCCGATGGTGGCCGGTGCGGTGGCGCTGGTGAAGCAGCGGTATCCTACGCTGGCGCCGGCGGGGCTCAAGTCCGCGGTGGTGAACACGGCGGACCCGCGGGTGATGGATTTTGACTATCAGGGACGGCCGGTGGAGGCGCGGGCGATCGCGATGGGCGCAGGGAAGTTGGACGCGGCGAGCGCCGTGCGGACGACCGTCCTGGCCGTGCCGGCGACCCTATCGTTCGGGCAGGTGCTGCCGACCTCAACGTTTCCGGTAAGCCGCACGCTGCGGCTGCGGAACCAGGGCACGGGTTCGGCGAATGTCCGGCTGACCGTGGTGCAGCGGGATACCGATTCCGCTGCCCGGGTAACCCTGACGCCGGCGTCCGCCACGCTGGGCGCGGGGCAGGAAGCGACCTTCACGCTCCGTTTGGAGGGCACGCGTCCGCGAGCCGGGATCTACGAAGGAATCATCCGCGTAGAAGGGGGCGAAGCGCCGCTGCGGATCCCGTATCTCTACCTGGTGAGTGACAACATCGCCTTCAACGCATTCCCGTTAGGGGGCGATGGATTCACGCGCGCCCCCGGGCGTGGCTTGCGGCTAACCGCGAAGTTTGTCGATCAGTTCGGGGCGCCGGTGGCGAACCTGCCGGTCCGCTTCCGCGCCGAGACGGGCGGAAGCATTGATCAGGCGACCCAGACGACGGATGAACTCGGCATTGCCGAAGCGCGCGTGGTGGCCGGCACGGCGCTCGGCCAGCACCGGTTCTCTGTCGAGCCGGTGAACGGCGGCGATCCGCGCGTAGTGTTCGCGGGCCAAGTGGTGCAGGAGCCGGCGCTGCGCAGCGATGGTATCGTCAACGCCGCCAGTGGCCAGGTGGGCCGTGGTTTGGCGCCGGGGTCGTACATCTCGTTGTTTGGCGCCTCGTTCACGGACCAGACCCGGGTGTTCAACACGAACTACCTGCCGCTTTCGCTGGCCGGGGTGAGCGTCGGCTTTGACGTCCCTGGGCAGACCAACCGGAGCTTCCCCGGAACGATCTCGTTTGTGAGTCCCGGACAGATTAACGTCCAGGTGCCGTGGGAGTTGGCCGGCCAATCGCAGGTGCAACTGAAGGTAAGCAACGGGCTCTATTCGAGCGCCCGGCTGACGATTCCGCTCAATGAAGTCTCGCCCGCCTTCTTTGAATACACCGACCCCGGCAGCGGCCGCCAGTTGATTGCGGCGCTCGATCAGAACTTCCAGTTAGTGACCGGCGCGGCGCCGGTGGCGCGCGGCAGCGTGGTGCAGCTGTATGCCAATGGCCTGGGTCCGGTGGATAACCAACCGGCTACCGGCCAAGTGGCTCCGTCCTCGCCGTTGGCCACCTGCCGGATTGCGGCGCAAGTAACCATCGGGGGGCAGAATGCAACTGTGCTCTTCGCGGGACTAGCCCCCGGATTCGTCGGGTTATATCAGATCAACGCCACGGTACCCGCCGAGGCGCCTACTGGAATTCAGCCGGTTGTGATTACTATGAATGGAGTCGCATCAAAGACCGCCTCGTTGCCGGTTCGCTAAGGGAGTTAGGATGTTTCGTTTCCTTGTTTGGTTTGTTCCGGCATTATTATGCGCGCAGATCGTTCCGAATCTGTATATCGTCGAGTTGGTGGAGGAGGCGAGGCCAACTCCTCTGACCCGCCGGGCCGCTCAGGATAACTTAGTCCGGACGCTCGGCGCCCGGCACCAGGTGAAGAGCCGGGTGCGGATGGTGGGTAATGCTCTCGTAGTGGAGTCTCCGGCGGCCGAGGAGTTGCAGCGTATGCCCGGGGTGCGGCGGGTGACTCCGGTGGTGCAACTGCGCGCGAGCCTGGACCGGGCTCTGACGCTCCACCAGATCAAGGCCGCCTGGGAGCGGTTGCCCGACCCCAACCGCGCCGGCGACGGCATCAAGATCGGGATCCTCGACACGGGTATTGACGCGAAGCATCCCGCGTTTTCGGGTGAAGGCATGACGGCGCCGGAAGGCTTTCCGAAGGTTTCGAGCGAGGGGTTTCGGCCCGCCACGAGCGGCAAAGTGATTGTGCAGCGCAGCTACGATGCGTTGAACCGGACGGAGGCCTCCATCGTCGATGGCGCCGGCCACGGCACCGCCGTTGCGATGGTGGCGGCGGGTGCGCGGGTGAAGAGCCAGTTTGGAGAGATTTCGGGAGCGGCTCCCGGCGCGTGGCTGGGGGCGTACCGCGTTTTCGGCGGCGTTACCGGGACCCAAGGGAGTTCGGCTGCGCTCTTGCAGGCGCTCGACGATGCCGTCGCGGACGGCATGGACGTGGTCAACATGAGCCTTGGCTTCTTCCCGCCCTACCGGGAGAGCCTGGACCCGATGGCCGACGCCGTCAAGCGGGCGGTGGACATGGGCGTGATGGTGATTAAGGCAGCCGGCAACGAGGGCCCGGATATCGCCTCCGTGGATTCGCCGACCGTAGCCGGGGTGGGCATTACGGTGGGAGCGATTCAGAACGACCGGGCCTTCGCCGAGGCCGTGGAGATTGAAGGGCTGGGGAGCCTGCTGGCGGTGGCCTCGACGGGAACGCGGCCGGAGCCGCTGCGCGGACGCCTGGTGGATGTCGCCGGCGCCGATCCGAGCGGCTTGGCCTGCGACCCGATCCCCGGCGACTCGCTGCGGGGCAACGTGGCGCTGATGCTTCGCGGGTCCTGCTTCTTCAGTGACAAGCTGAAGAATGCGGAGGCGGCGGGCGCCATCGCAGCCGTCATCTACACCCACGCAATGGAGCCGCAGCCGTTCACCATGGACGTGGCTGACGCCAGGCTGCCGGCCTTGATGGTGGGGTTTGAAGCCGGTCGCTTTTTGAAAAGCCGCCTGGAACAGATTCCCGATACCGACGTCCTGCTGACTTTCTCGCCGACTGTGGCCTTCTCCCTGCGGGCGACGCCCCTGAGCAGCTTCTCTTCGCGGGGTCCAACGCTCGAGGGCCGGATATCGCCCGATCTGGTGGCGGTGGGCCAGTTCGTCACCACCGCCGCGGGAACCACCGAGCCCTCCGGGAGCGTTTACGATGCCAGCGGGTTTCTGGTGGCGCAGGGAACCAGTTTTTCGGCTCCCCTGGTGGCGGGGGCTTACGCCGTACTCAAGCAGGCGCGGCCCGGACTGCGCCCGCAGCAGTACCGGTCGCTACTGATCACCTCCACTACGCCGGCGCCTCTCGGGAATGGCAACGAGGGTTCGCCGCAGCAGGTCGGCGCCGGCAGACTTGATCTGCGCCAGGCGATTGACAATGCCCTCATCGCCCGGCCGGCGGTGCTGAGTTTTGGCGCGGGTGGTCCGCAGGGGCCGGCGGCGCAGGAGATTACGGTGGAGAACACAGGCAGCGAGAGTGGCCGGTTCACCGTCCGGTTGGAATCCAGCGCGGGCAGCGTTCCGAGGGTGGAGCCCACCGAGTTCGATTTGGCCGCGGGCGGCTCGACGACCGTCCGAATCACCTGGCCCGGGGATCTGGCAGCCGGAGCGCATCATGGCCGCTTGCTGGTCACCAAAGCGGAAGCCGAGACGGCGGCGCTGCGGATTCCCTACTGGTATGGCGTGCCGCGCCCGGAGGCCGCGAACATCACGTTCCTGCCGTATCCCCCGTTCGAGGCGGACGCCGGCTCTACCGTCGACCTTTGGTTTCTGACGACGGACCTGATCGGTATCGCAGCGACCACGCAGGAACCCACGGTAACAGTGGAGGAGGGCGGCGGCTCCGTCGTGGAGGTGCTCCGCCGCGAGTCTTTGGCGCCGGGTCTGGTGAAGGCGACCGTCCGGCTGGGTCCCACGCGGGACGTGGGGAACGTGTTCCTGATCCGCTGTGGCGAGGCGGTCACCCGCGCGTATATCGTTGGTCTGTAGACGCCGCCAGGCAGGTATACTGGGGGAGATCGATCGTCACCGGAAGTTGTCTCCATGGATGCACTAAAGAAAAAACTGCTGGAAGAGATTACAGCACTGGAATATGAGTTTCGTAATGAGTTGCCGAAGGAGATCCTGCGCGCCCGGGAGCTTGGTGATCTGAGTGAGAACGCCGAGTATCACGCGGCGAAGGAACGCCAGGGCCTGGTGAATGCGCGCCTGGGTCAGTTGCAGAAGCGGCTGGCGGAGCTTTCGATGATCGACCTGACGAAGGTGCCGAAGGACCGGGTTGGTTTTGGTTCGACGGTGGTGGTTTACGACATCGTGAAGTCGGTGGAAATCGAGTATCGTCTCGTGACCAGCGAGGAGTCCGACGCCAAACAAGGCATGGTTTCCACCAGTTCGCCGATTGGCCGGGGCCTGCTCAATAAGCGCGTGGGTGAAGAGATCAAGATCCAGGTTCCGGGGGGCGCGCTCGAATTCGAAGTAGTGCGGATCACCACGATCCATGGTGAGACCCTGGAGGGCTAGATTCCGATGACAGTCACGCGCGCGATCGGCCAAGCCTGCAACCAAGTCATTTTGTTGATCGTCAGGGGGCTTGCGCTTTCCAAGATCCACCCGAACATGCTGACCTTCATCGGTCTGCTGATCAACGTGTACGCAGCGGTTTTGCTGGGGCGTGGCGAGTTCTTCGCGGGCGGCCTGGTGGTGCTGGGAGCCGGGCTTTTCGACATGGTGGACGGGCGCGTGGCGCGGCATACGAATCAGGTAACCATGTTTGGTGGCTTTTTCGATTCGGTGCTCGACCGCTATTCGGATCTGGGCCTGCTGATGGGCCTGCTCGTCTATTACGCCTCGATCGACCGTTTCTTTTACGTCGTCCTGACCGCCGTCGTGATGACCGGCTCGGTGATGGTGAGCTACACCCGGGCACGCGCGGAGAATACGATTCCCCAGTGCAAAGTTGGTTTCGCGGAACGGCCGGAGCGGGTAGTGTTGTTAATTATTGGCGCGTTGTTTGACCGGATGGCGCCGGTGCTGTGGGTAATCGCCATTCTGGCGAATCTTACCGTGATACACCGAATGATCTACACTTATCAACAAGCCAAGCGCCTTGAAGAGGCCCAGTTACGCCCCGCCGGCAAAAGCGGCGCCACGGTCCTGTAGCTTAGTTTTCGAGGATAACGACCGCCATCGCCATGCTGGCTGTATGGGTCAGCGAGAGATGAATGTGCCGCGTCCCCAACCGCTCCGCGTGCACGGCGGCCTGGCCAGAGAGCCGGAGCGTGGGCTTGCCGGAGGGGAGATTGACCACCTCAATATCCTGCCAGGAGACGCCGCGGGTAAGTCCGGTACCGATCGCTTTCATCAGCGCCTCCTTGGCGGCGAACCGCGCGGCGAGGCGTTCGTGCCGGTTGGCCTTCCGCAGCGAGTAAGCGATCTCTCCGGCGGTGAAGACGCGTTGGAGAAACCTGTCTCCAAAGCGGTTATGGGCCTCTTGAATGCGGGGAACTTCGGCGAGATCGGTGCCAATCGAAAGAATCACGTTCCAATTGTCTCGCAAGTAGAATAGAGGTCTGGTTATGGCGGAAGAAACATCCCGGGGGATCGTATTGCACGTGGAGGGGCTTCGCCATCGCTATGCCAATGGCTGGGCGGCCCTGCATGGCGTGGACCTGTCCATCGCCACCGGCGAGGGGGTTGCCTTGCTGGGCGCGAATGGCTCCGGCAAGACAACGCTCTTACTCCACCTGAACGGGCTGCTACGCGGGGAGGGACGGGTGACGGTGGGCGGAGAGGAGTTGACGGACTCGACCGTAGGGCGTATTCGCGAGCGGGTCGGGCTGATCTTCCAGGATTCCGACGACCAACTGTTTATGCCGACCGTCTGGGAAGATGTAGCCTTTGGCCTGCGGCAGCGCGGCGTGGGAGCGGAAGAGGCCCGCAGCCGGGCGGAAGCGATGCTCGACAGGCTGGGGATCCGGCAACTGGCGGAGCGGCCGCCGTATCAGCTCAGCGCCGGGGAAAAGAAGCGGGTCGCCTTGGCCGGGGTGCTGATTCTCGATCCCGATCTTCTGGTGCTGGACGAGCCAACGACGTTTCTGGACCCACCGGGTCAACGGGAACTAATTAGTCTGCTCAGGGAACTGCCGCAAGCGAAGCTGGTGGCGACTCACGATATGGATTTTGCGGAGGCGGTGGCGGAGCGGGGGATCTTTCTGGAGGGTGGACGCGTTCGCGATAGCGGTTCACTGGTTGAGTTAGCTTCGCGCTATCGCTGGCGCGTGGTTGAGAGGGGTTAAGAGGGAGAGGAAACTTAGTTGCCCTGAGCAGCGCGGAAGGTTTCCCAACGCTTCTTCTGGGCTGCTGCGATGCGTTGACGGGCCTCTTCGCTGAGTGTCCGTTTCCGCGGCTTCTTGGCAGAAGGCGCAGCCTTAACTTTCTTCTTTTTGTCGCCCGAATCTGCCGGCGCGGCAGACTCCGACGGTGCAGCAGTGACCCGCCGGCCGCTAAGGACCGCGCGAACCTGACGGATCTGTTCTTCAACGCGCTGCTTCTGCAGCTCCAGACCTTCTAGAGCCGCTTCATACAGAGCGATATTGTCGACAAGGAGAGTTGTTTTAGCCATACTCTAGTTACCAGAGTCTGCCTTCACTTTCGTTTTGTCAAGCTTCGGTTTCGTTTTGTCAAGAGAGTCGATGAATATCGTCACCGGTCCGTCGTTGACCAACGAAATCGACATATGTGCCTGAAAGACGCCGGAGCCTACTTTGGCACCGGATATTTCAGCTTTCCGCAGAAAATACTCGTACAGTGCGCGCGCTAAGTCAGGAGGCGCCGCACTGTCAAAGCTAGGCCGGCGGCCCTTTTTCGTTTCGGCGTAAAGCGTAAACTGGGAAGCCACCAGCAGGGCGTTCGAAGTCTCCTGGAGGTTACGGTTCATGCGGCCATTTTCATCGGGGAAAATGCGCAGATGCAAAATCTTGTCGAGCAGGTAATCCGCGTCCAGCTCGGTGTCACCCTGCCCCACGCCCAAAAACACCAATAATCCTGGGCCAATGGCCCCGGTCACCACCCCATCCACTGTGATCTCGGCGCGGAGAACCCGCTGTAAGAGTGCACGCATACTAGACCAGTATGCCCGCAAGGTTGCGTCCAGTGGGCGGGCCGGGCGATTATGAAATGCCATATGATTGAGACCTACGCCTACGCCCGCGCCGGCCTGCTGGGCAATCCCAGCGACGGCTATTTCGGAAAAACCATTTCGTTATTGGTGCGGAATTTCCGTGCGCGCGTTCTCTTGTATCCCAGCGCGCGGCTCGAAATTAGACCAGCGAAATCCGATTTGCCGGTGTTCGACAGCCTAGACGATCTCTACAACTCGACGCGGTGGCGAGGTTACTACGGCGGTATTCGCATTGTTCAGGCGCTCATCGTCCGTTTTCTTGACTACTGCAAGGAACAGGGAATCGAATTGCCGGAGCGCAATTTCACCCTGGAGTATGAGTCGACGGTTCCCCTGCGCCTGGGTATGGGCGGCAGCAGCGCCATCATCACGGCGGCCCTGCGCGCATTGATGCAGTACTATTCCATCGAGATACCCCTGCCTATACAGGCCAACCTGGTGCTCGAAACCGAAACCCGGGAACTGGGAGTGAGTGCCGGACTGCAAGACCGCGTGATCCAGGCCTACGGCGGGGTGGTGTATATGGACTTCAACGAAGAGTTGATGAAGCGCCAGGGCTACGGCCACTACGAGTCATTGGACCCCGCGCTTTTGGATCGGGTATATGTCGCCTATCGCACCTCGCTAAGCGAAGGAACGGAGCTGTTTCATAATAACGTTCGCGACCGGTGGCGGCGCGGGGAGCCGCTCGTCGTCGAAGCGATGCAGACGTGGGCAACTTACGCCGAACAGGGGCGGGCGGCGATTCTGGCGGGGGAGCGCCAGAAGCTCCATGAGTTGATTGACGCGAACTTCGATCTGCGGACGAAGATCTATCAGATCGGCGAAGGCAATCTCGAAATGATCCGGGTCGCCCGGGAGTGCGGAGTATGCGCCAACTTTGCGGGCTCCGGAGGCGCGATTGTCGGCCTCTATGAAGACGAAGCGCAGTTTAACGCCCTGCAAGCGGCGCTGGCGAAGATCCAGGTGGCGGTGATTCGGCCCAAAATCGTCTAAGGCCGCCTCTCGGGTTGGTTGGGGGATTTACCGCATGGAAGTTCGGCCAAAATCCAGTAAGAATGCGGGTATGGTCTACCGCCGTAATCAGAGATTGAGTTCGGTTCCCAGCGGCTATTACCGGTTTGAGAATGTGCGGGGCGGTGGAACTTTATTTGGCTTCGGCACGGGCGAGTTTGTCCGCCTGCGCGACGAGTATGGCGTCGAGTGGAACGGTACCGCCGAGCCGCAGGGCGACAACATCACCCGCTACCGGTTCTGCAGTCAGCACGGCAAAATCATCTCCGGCGTCTCGGACGGTTCCGGGATTCTGCTCCGCGATGAACGGGGGAATGCCTGGAGAGGTTTTATCGAATAGGCTATATACGGTAACCTAAAGGTTTTCGTATCGCATGGCAAGTTCGAAACCGATCGAGTATAAAGACGCGGGAGTGAATATCGATGAGGCGGATCGCGCTGTTGCGTTGATTCGATCCCACGCCCGCAAGACGTTCACTGATTCCGTGAAGACCGATATCGGCTCCTTCGGCGCCGGCTACCTGCTCCAGGGTTGGAAGAAGCCGGTGTTGATCAGTTCCGCCGACGGGGTGGGGACCAAGTTAAAGGTCGCCTTCGTCACGGGCCGGCATGACACCGTGGGCGAGGACCTCGTCAATCACTGCGTCAACGATATTGCCGTGCAGGGTGCGGCGCCGCTTTTCTTCCTCGACTACTTTGCCGTGGGAAAGCTGGACGCCCGGATTGCCGGGGATGTCGTCAAAGGCATCGCCCGCGGATGCAAGGCTAACGGCTGCGCGCTCATCGGCGGGGAGACGGCGGAGATGCCCGGGATGTACCTGCCCGGCGAGTACGATTTGGCCGGCTTCATTGTCGGCGCCGTCGAACGGGACAAGATGCTGGATGGTAAGACCATCGAAGCGGGTGACGTCCTGATCGGCCTGCCCTCGACGGGCCTTCACACCAACGGCTACTCGCTCGCCCGCAAGCTGCTTTTTGACGTCGCCGGCTACCGGCCGGATCAGCGGGTGGACGCGCTGGGCGGCACCGTGGCGGACGCGTTATTGAAGGTGCATCGCAGCTATCTCAAGGCTATCCAGACGCTGCTCAAGGCCAAACTGCTCAAGGGCGCGGCGCATATCACCGGCGGCGGCATTAGCGACAACACGCCGCGCATGCTGCCCAAAGGGCTGGGCGCGGAGATCGCCCTGAACTCCTGGACGATCCCGCCGCTGTTCGAGCATATGCGGGAACTGGGAAGCGTGCCCGACGAAGATTACCGCCGGACGTTTAACTTGGGCGTGGGCATGATCCTATGCGTCGGCGCCAAACAGGCGGCCAAGGCCACGAAGGCGTTGCAAGGCGCCGGGGAGCCTCACTTCCAGATCGGAACGGTCGTGCCGGTGCGGCGCGGCGCCCGCGTCCGCTACGTATGACACGGCTGGGAATCGTCCTATCGGGCCGCGGGTCGAATTTCCTGGCGATTGCCGATCAGATTCAGCAGGGAAACCTGCCGGCGGAGATCGCGGTGGTGATCTCCAACCGGCCCGACGCCGCGGGCCTCGCCGCCGCGCGGGAACGGGGTCTGGTGGCGTTGGCGCTGCCTTCGAAGGGGCTCGATCGGGAAGAGTACGATCAACGCCTGGTCGCTGCTCTTAAAGAGCATCAGGTCGACTGGGTCATCCTGGCGGGTTACCTGCGGATTCTCAGTGCGGAATTCATCCGCGCGTTCCCCCAGCGGATCCTGAACATCCATCCGTCGCTGCTGCCCGCCTTCCCGGGACTCGATGCGCAGGAGCAGGCGTTCACCTACGGCGTGAAGATCGCTGGCTGCACGGTCCACTTCGTCGATGAACAACTCGACCACGGGCCGATTGTGCTGCAGGCCGCCGTCCCGGTGGCCGACTCCGATACCGCGCAGACGCTTTCGGCCCGTCTCCTCCGGGAGGAGCATCGCCTGTACAGCGAGGCGCTGCGCCTGCTGCTCACCCGGCCCTGGCGGATCGTGGACCGGCGCGTTGTGCTAGGCGAGTAACCGGTTAACGGCGTCGACCAGCGCCGAGTGCGGGAAAGGCTTGGGGAGAAACGCGGTTCCCGCCGGCAGGCGTCCGGATTGCACGTCGGCGTCCTCGGTGTAACCGGAAATAAATAGGATACGGATGCCGGGCCGCATCTGCGAGACCCGGGTGGCCAGCGTGCGGCCGTCGACTCCGGGCATCATCATGTCGCTGATCAGCAGGTCGAAGGGCGCCCCATCCCGTTCGAGCAGCCGGATCGCCACATCGCCGGACTCGGCTTCCAGCACTTGGAAGCCTTGGCGCTCGAGGACCTTGCGAACCAGCGTCCGAATGCCCTCTTCATCATCGACCACCAGAATCCGCTTGGAGGCCGTCGCGGCCACCGCTTCGCTCGCGAAGTGGAGGTGCAGAGTAGCACCGTCCGGGGCCGGCACCACCCGCCACTGGACACGTGATTCCGCCAACAGCGCCGGCACGGCGGAGAGTGCGCCTTGGGTGAGCCGCGCCGCCGGGCTGAGCAGTTCGAGATCTTCCTTCACCGACCGGGCGAAACCGGAGAGCCACACACTCGCCGGGCCCTTCACTTCGGCAAGCAGCGGCCGCTGGGCGTAGCGAACCAGGGTCAACAAGATCTGCTCGAGATGGCTGCGGTCCGCCGTCACCGCCAGAGCCGGCACGGCGCTTTGCACCCGTATACTGGGCTCCCGCGCGGACAGGGCTTGCAGGAAGGCCACGGCGTCGAAGGAGGTTCGCACGGCCTTCGGCGGAGAGGCCAGCGATTGCAGTTGTGCCGACATGCCCTTGATCCGGTCCGTCGACCGCAGAATCTCCCGCATGTCTTCCCGCAACGGGCTATCCGGGGGCAGGGCGTCCAGGATCTCCTCTCCGTATCCGGAGAGCACCATCATGAGGTTGTTGGCTTCGTGGAGCACGCGGCCCGCCAGTTTCGCCGAAGCGGTGGTGACCGCCTCCTGCAGGGCGAACTCCGCGGCCGCGGGGTCGGCCGGGGGCGCCGCCAGCTCCCGGCGTTGCACCAGCACGAGATCGGACTCGGCGTCGTTCCACCGCTGAATCCGCAGCAGGTCCCAGCCTTCGTGCGCACCGGCGGCGAGAGGCACGGCGGGCAGGACGCGGGCCAGGGTCAACACACCGAGTTCGGCCATGGTGAGGCGCTGCGATTGCAGGAAGGCCCGGTTGGCGGAGAGGAACTGCCCGCTCGCGTTGAGAATGGCGACGGGAATCGGGAGGATCGTCAGGATATCCTCGTAATAGCGCCGCTCGGACTCGACGAGCGAGAGCAGGCGGGCGACCTCGCGAGATCGCCAAATATAGTTTTCCGATTTCTCCATGCGCGGGAAAGTTACTATAGTGTGCGGGGTGAAATGTCCGGATGCAATTGCACTATGGTAGGTACTTCGAGGCAACCCGTACCAGTACCGGCCATTTAGGTTCGGCATCCCATCCCCTGAGTTGAGGAGATTCCAAATCGAATGATTGCGAAACCACGTAAGGCGGTATTCCCCGCCGCAGGACTGGGCACGCGGTTCCTGCCGGCCACCAAGGCCATGCCCAAAGAGATGTTGCCACTGGTGGATAAGCCATTAATTCAGTATGGCGTTGAAGAGGCGATGCATTCCGGGATGAGCAACATCATCATCGTCACCGGACGCGGCAAGAGCGCGATTGAGGACCACTTCGACGTCAGCTTTGAACTCGAACACCTGCTCGAATCGAAGGGGAAGAAGGACCTGCTGCACCAGGTTCGCAGCATTTCGGACATGATCGACGTGAGCTATGTCCGGCAGAAGGAGGCGCTGGGCCTCGGCCACGCGGTGCTGCGGGCGAAGGAACTGGTGGGCCAGGAGCCGTTTTCGGTGGTGCTGTCGGACGACATCATCGACGCCGAGATCCCGTGCCTGCGCCAGATGAGCGACGTCTACGAGTTCTATGGCGCCTCGGTGGTGGCGCTGATGGAAGTGCCGCGCGAGAACATCTCGGCGTACGGCGTCGTGGACGCCGAGCCGATTGATCATCAGGGAGTGAGCGGCCGCCTGTTCCGCATTCGCAATCTGGTGGAGAAGCCGAAGGCGGAGGAGGCTCCGTCGAATCTGGCGATCATCGGGCGTTATATTTTGACACCGGAGATTTTCACCTCGATCGAGTCGATCGAGCCGGGCAAGGGCGGCGAAATTCAGTTGACCGACGCATTGAAGCATCTGCTGCGCAGCCGGCCGATCTATGGCTTCAAGTTTGAAGGCCGCCGGTTTGACGCCGGCGACAAGCTGGGCTTCCTGCAGGCCACCGTGGAGTTCGCCATGAAGCGTTTCGACCTGGGCGGGCCCTTCCGCCAGTACTTGAAGACGCTCCAGCCATGAACCCCGTGCCGTTGACCCTGCCGGTGCGCGCCGCGGATGCGGCCGCGCTGGCCGACCTGGTGCTGCAGGTGACCGGGCGCGGGCCCTTGAGCGATGCGGCCCGCCATCAACTGGCCGCCCGCCTGGGGTCGCTGAGTCTCACCAGCTTTACCGTGCTCCCCTGGTCGCTGGCCGCCGACCCCAGTGTGCCGCAGACGTTCTATGTCGCCGTGGACGCCAAGGAGCCGTGGCTGTTGCACATCGCGCCCGCGGCTTCGCCCGCCAGCGCGCTCTTCCCGAACCCGACGTTGATCGGGCGCATGCGGACTCCGCTAGGCGGGGAGGTGGTGGTGAACGCGATTCCGTTTGGGCCGGCGAATGAAGCGGCGGTGACGGCGTACGCCGAGCGGCTGGACCGGGCGATTCAGCCGCGGCCGCAGGGCAGCCAGGCGCTGCTGGTGGCGGCGGTGCGCGCCCCGGACGCGGCCTTTGCGCAGTGCCGCCTGGTGGCGCGGAAGTATGGCCTGCACGTAGCCGCTTTTGAAACAGCGGTGACCCCGGAGCTTGCCTGGGCGGCCGCGCGAAACGGGTGGCGCGAAGGCTACAGCGCCCTGGGCGTGACCCGGCTGGAGGCGCCGGATGAGGCGGCGGCGATTCGGATCCGCCGGGAGTCGCGGCTGATGGACATCAACTTGAATCTGTCCGGCGATGCGCCCGCGAACGCGGAGGGGGTCCGCGTGGTGCTGCGGCGTCTGCGCGATGAGGACGTGGCGGTGCAGGCGATTACGGTCCGCGTGGCCGAAGAGCCGGGGGCGGAGGTGCGCGCGATGCAGGAGACGGCCCGCCAGTTTGGCGCCTTGCTGCGTGTGGAAGGTTCGCCGGACCACAATGAAGGGTGGCTGGCGGCCCTGGGTGCGGCCGCGGCCGGAAGGCTATATTATCGAATGCATCCCGAGCAACCGGTGGAGCGGATTGCTGAAATCGCCGGTCTCCTGCGAGGCTAATGCATATGGTGTCCCGTCGTTCCTTCCTGTCTGGCTTGGCCGCTGCCCCGCTAATGGCCCAAGGGAGCGCTTTTCCCATGAAATTCGGTATCGACTTGTTCAGTCTGCGCACGCAGGGCTGGAGCCCGTTTGAACTGCTCGACTACTGCGCCAAGCAGGGCGCGAAGGTCGTCCACTTCTCGGAGATCCGCTTCCTGGGCGGCCTCGAGAAGCCGCATCTTGAAAAGGTCCGCGACCATGCCAAACGGCTGGGCATTGAGATCGAAATCGGGATGCTCTCCATCTGCCCCACGGCGGCGCGGTTCGATCCGGCGCAGGGTACGGCGGAGGAGCAGTTGATCCGGATGATTGAAGCGGCCAAGGTGGTGCGCGCGCCGCTTGTCCGCTGCGTCCTCGGCGATTGGCGGGACCGGGCGAGCAAGACGCCGCTCGCGCAGAGCATTGAGAACACCGTGAAGACGCTGCGGGCCGTGCGGACCCGGGCGATGGACGCGGGCAAGCGGATTGCCGTCGAGAACCACGGCGGCGACCTGCAGGCGCGGGAGCTGAAGATGCTGATCGAAGAGGCCGGCAAGGATGTCGTCGGGGCCTGCATCGACTCCGGCAACCCGACCTGGGCGATTGAGGATCCGCACGTGACTCTCGAGACGCTGGCGCCGTATGTGTTGACGAGCCACGTCCGCGACTCCGCCGTCTGGCGCACGCCGGAGGGCGCCGCCATGCAGTGGACGCGGATGGGCGAAGGCAACGTCGACATCGGCGGCTGGGTGAAGAAGTACGCGCAACTGTGTCCCGGCAAGGCGCTGTCGCTTGAAATCATCGTCACGGGGACACGGCCGTTCCCGTATCTCGACCCCAAGTTCTGGGACGCCTTCCGCACGACGCCGGCGTGGGAGTTCGCCCGCTTCGCCGCCATCGCCGAGAAGGGCAAGCCGATGCCGGCGCGCCCGGCCGTGGCGAAGGAGCTGGCCGCCGCAAAAGAGCGCGAGGATCTCGAAGCGTCCATCCATTGGCTGCGGAATCTGAGTTAGGCTCTAGGGTATGACGCGTCTGGTTTTGGTGATGTTGGCGGCGGCCGCTCTGGCTCCCGCGCAGTTGGTGACGGCTGTCCGGGGGGCTTTGGCGTCAAAGGATTTCGCCACGGGCGAGAAGATCCTGGCCGCGTATCAGAAGCAGAAGGGCATCACGCCGGAGTACGTTCTGGCCTATTCGTGGCTGGGCCGCGGGGCGCAGGCCAACAAGCTTTGGGATAAGGCGGCGGCGTACTCGGCGCAGACGCGTAAGCTGGTGCAGGCGGAGTTGAAGAAGCGCCCGCTGGACGCCGAACCGGACGTGCCGCTGGCGTTGGGCGCGGCGATTGAAGTGGAGGGCCATACGCTGGCCGGTACAGGCCGTTTGAGCGAGGCGCTGGCGATGCTCAATCAGGAGTTGAAGACGTACCACGCCACCTCCATCCGCACGCGGATTCAGAAGAACATCCACTTGCTCAGCCTGGTGGGCAAGCCGGCCCCGGCGCTGGACCTTTCCCGGTTTCTGAAGGGTCCGAAGATGACGTCGCTCGCGCAACTGAAGGGGAAGCCGGCGGTGCTGTTCTTCTGGGCGCACTGGTGCAGCGATTGTAAGGAGCAGGGGCCGGTGCTGACCGCGCTGAAGGCGAAGTATCCCGCGCTGCAGATTGTCGCTCCGACGCAGACGTACGGATACGTCGCCAATGGGGAGGATGCGCCGCCCGCCGTGGAGGTCCCGTATATCGAGAAGGTGCGCGCGCAGTACTACCCGGACCTGCTGAAAGTCGCCTCCCCCTTGAGCAACGAGAACTTCAAGCTGTACGGCAGTTCGACGTCACCGACGCTGGTGCTGGTGGATAAGGCGGGGATCGTCCGCCTGTATCACCCCGGCAAGATGACGGCGGAGGAGTTACTCCCGGAGATCGAGAAGATTCTCTAGGCGCGTGGGGAAGATCGGCGGCCGGACGGAGGCCGCCGGCCAGCCGCAGAGATGTTCGAGAGCCGGCCCGCAGATGCGGCCCTGGCAGGGGCCCATGCCGCAACGCGTTTGAAGCTTGGCCGAACGCCAGTCCCGCTGCTGCCAGACGGCGCTGAAGGGGACATCCTCGCAGCGGCAGATGATCGTCTCCGGGGTGGCCAGGGTGTTGAGTTCGGATCGCAGTTGGAAGGTTTCGTCAAGCAGGCGGTCGAAGCGGACGGCGGCGTCGCGGGCCGGGTAGAGGGCGCGGGCACGCTCGAGATCGAAGCCGGCGATCTGGCCTTCGAGGATCGACCGGTCGACACTGCCGGCCCCGGCGAAGTAGATGTGGGGGACGGTCGTGCGCTGTTTCGAGTCGGTGATGACGGCGCCGCTCTCGACCTTACAGCCGAGCAGCTCCGGGAGTTCGGTGTTGGTGACGAGGCCGAAGCCGCACGCGAGATAGTCGCAGGGTAGGACGCCGTGGCCTTGGAGGGTGACCGACCCGGGAGCGGCCCGGAGCGGCCAGGAATCGGTGCGGTAGCGGAGGCCCAGGCCCAGTTGGGCGGCCTGCAGGAGCTTCCCGGGCTGCCGCCACAGGCTGCGGGTGAACGCGGCGACGCGGGCGTACGGCGCCTGCTCGGCCACCAGCAGGACCTTGGCCCCACGCTTCCGGAGATAGGCGGCCACGGCGAGCAACAGCGGCCCCGATCCGGCGACGACGACGCGCTTGCCGGCAATGGGCAGACCGCTTTTCACCATCGCCTGCAGGCCGCCGGCACCGAGGACGTGCGGCAGGGTCCAACCGGGAAAGGGCAGGAAGCGTTCGCGGGTGCCGGTGGCGAGAATGATGCGGTCGGCGGAGGGCAGTTGCGCCGCCGAGTGGATCTGGACGCCGGTGCGGACGGTGACGCGGGGATCGAGGAAGCGCCGGTAGCGGGACGGAATCTCGCCGCGCCAGATCTGCCCGCCGAGCGCCGGGTTGTCATCGAGGAGCGTGACCGTGTCGCCGGTCTGCACGGCGGCCCAGGCGGCGGCGAGTCCGGCGGGGCCGCCGCCGATGACGAGGGTGCTAGGCATCGGTCGAGATCTCCATGCCGGGAGCGCAGAGCAGTTGGCAACTGCGTTCGTGCGGGCGCCCGTTCAGCGTGACGCGGCACTCCATGCAGATGCCCATGCCACAGAGCGGACCGCGGAGTTCGCCGGTGACCGAGCGACGGAAGCCGGCCTGGAGGCGCATGACCGCGGCGGCCACGGTGGTGCCGGGTTCGACGTCGATGCGCCGGCCATTGATCAAGACGGCGATCATGCGAAACGCTCCGGCAGGTATGGCTCCGGGGGAATGGCCGGGGTATCGCCGAGGAGCCGGTCGAGGAGCAGGGCGGCGGAGCCGAGCGAGGTGGTGATGCCGAGCCCTTCGTGGCCGGCGGCGACCCAGACGCGGTCGCGGACGGGGCCGATCAAGGGGAGGCTGTCCGGGGTGGCGGCGCGGAAGCCGGTCCAGGTGCGGATCACTTGCAGGTCCACGAGGCGCGGCATGTATTCGACGGCGCGGCGCAGCATCCGGGAGAGGAGTTCCGGCCGGATGTCCGGGCTCTCGTCGCCGTACTGGCGGGAGCTGCCGATGAGGATCTGCCCGGTGGAACGCGGCTGGACGTTGAAGGCGACGCTTTCATTGGAGTGGCCATGGGCGCTCTTGAGGTAGCCGAGTTCGACGAGTTGATGGCGGAGAAAGCCGGGGTAGCGGTCCGTGATGGCGAGATGCCCTTTGCGCGGTTTGATGGGCAGTTCCGGCAGGAGACGGGTGATTCCGGTGCCGCAGGCGAGAATGGTCAACCCGGCGGATACCTGCGTACCGTCGGCGAGCAGGGCGCCGTCCGGGGTGAGGGACTCGATGGCGGTGTAGCGCACGGGGGTCAGCCGCAGCAGCCAGGAGGCGGCGGTGGGCGCGTAGACGACGCTGTCGCCGGGGACGAGCAGGCCACCCGCCAGGCCGGGGCGCAGTTCGGGTTCGGCCTCATAGAGCGCCCGTTCGTCGAGAATCTCGCTCGCCGGGAAGAGAGCATGTTTACGGGCTACTTCCGCCATCTCTTCGGCGTCGGCGGCCACCCAGAGGGTTCCGCGGTGCTCCCGCTCGACGCTGGGCGGCACGGGCAGGGCGTCCCAGAGGCGCCGGGAGTATTCCGTGAGCGCTAACTGGGCCGGCGAATCGTCCATGACGACGACGTGGCCCATGCCGGCCGCGGTGGCGCCTCCACCGACGGTGTGGGGTTCGACGACCAGGCACTTGCCGCCCTCTTCGCGAAAGGCCGCGGCAATCGCCGCTCCTACAATGCCCGCGCCAGCGATGAGGACGTCGGTGGTCACGGCTGCGGGAAACCCCAGGCGAAGGGGTCGCGGTCGTCGATCAGGAGGCGGGCTTCCGCCGTGATGAAGGCGGTGCCGGTGATGGAGGGGAGAATGCGGTCGCCGTCCGGCCGGTAGGACGCCTGGAACTGGCTGCCGATGATGCTCTCCTGCACCCAGACCTCGCCGGGGGCGAGATGGCCGTCGGCGGCGAGGCAGGCTAGTTTGGCGCTGGTGCCGGTGCCGCAGGGCGAGCGGTCGTAGGCTTTGCCGGGGCAGAGGACGAAGTTGCGGTTGCCGTCGTAAAGTTCGACGTGGTCGACCTCCGGGTAGCCCTGCGCGTTGACGGCCTGGCGGATGGCCCAGGCGTAGTTGGTCAGGGACTCGATGTCGCCCAAGCCGGGGTGGTGGGAAAGGAAGAACCAGTTGCCGCCCCAGGCGATATCGCCGGCGACGGGACCGTAGCCGGGCACTTGGATGACGGCCTGGGCGGCGCGATAGCTGGGGACGTTAGCGATGGTGACGGAGCCGTCTTCGTGCAGGCGGGCGGTGATTTCGCCGACCGGGGTCTCAATACGGTGCTCGCCGGGGGCGATGCGGCCAAGGTGAGCGAGGGTGACCATCAAGCCGATGGTGCCGTGGCCGCACATGCCGAGATAGCCTACGTTATTGAAAAATATAACCCCGGCGGCGCAGCCGGGATCCACCGGCTCGCAGAGCAGGGCGCCGACCAGGACGTCGGAACCGCGCGGCTCGTTGACGACGGCCGCGCGAAACCGATCATGCATTTGACGAAACGAAGCCAATCGGTCGGCCATGGGTCCCGAGCCGAGGTCCGGGCCGCCGGCGATGACGATGCGGGTGGGCTCGCCGCCGGTGTGGGAGTCAATAACCTCAATGGCCCGCATAACGGCTAAGATCCGGCCGGTGGGCCAGGGCGTGGCGGATGATGCCGAGCACCTCTTCCCGCTCGGCGCCGGCGATGGGGAGGCGGGGAGGACGGGTCAGTTCCGAGCCCAGGCCGACTTCGGCCATGCAGAGCTTGATGTACTGGACCAGCTTGATCTTGGTATCGAGGTGCAGGAGGGGGGTGTACCACTGGTAGAGCTCGCGGGCTTCCGTCCAGCGGCCCTGCTGGGCGAGTTCCCAGAGGACGCGGTTCTCGTCCGGGAAGGCGTTGACCAGGCCGGAGACCCAGCCTTCGGCGCCGAGGAGGGCGCTTTCGAGCACGAGGTCGTCCACCCCGCTGAACAAGATAAACCGGCGGCCGACGGCGTTGCGGAGGTCCGTGATGCGGCGGACGTTGTCCGAGGACTCTTTGATGGCGACGATGGTGGGCTCTTCGGCGAGTTCGACGAAGGCGTCGGGCGGCATATCGACGTAGTAGGCCGGGGGGTTGTTGTAGATCATCACCGGCAGTCCGCTGGCCTGCGCGACGGTGCGGAAGTGGGCAATGGCTTCGCGGCGGTCGGCCTTATAGATCATGGCCGGGAGGACCATCAGGCCGTCGAGGCCGAGCTTCTCGCAGTCGCGGGCGAAGCGGGCGGCGACGAGGGTGGTGTTCTCGGCGACGCCGGAGAGGACGGGGATGCGGCCGTTGACGACGGCCTTCAACTCGCGCAGGATGGTTAGTTTTTCTTCATATTCATGCGCGGTGTTTTCGCCAACGCTGCCGAGGAGGATGACGCCGTGGATGCCCGAGGCGATCATCTTCTCGAGGTGGGCCGCTGTTGCGTCCAGGTCTACCGAAAAATCGGGGTGGTACTGCGTGGTGAGCGCCGGGTAGACGCCGTGCCAGGTGACATTCATGGGGTAGTTAGTTCCAGTCTTTTTGGGTTAGGGTATCCAATTCCAAGGCGCCATGGCGGGGAAGGGATTCAAGGGGCAGGCCGGCCTGCCAGAGAGAGACCTGAAAGTGCACCAGGTCGCCCGGGGCGATCTGGAGATCGCGGAGCGGGATGGCCGCCTCGACGATGCGGCCGACGGCGAACTGTCCGGCTTTGAGCGAAGTCTCCTTGTCGCCGGCCTTCAGGCGGATTTCCAGTTGGGTGCAATCGGGCAGGGGGTCGAAGTCGAGACGGAGGTAGATCGTCTTGCCGTCGGTGCCGTAGAAGAGCTCCTGCAGGCCGACGCGTCCGCCGTGCATGGCGCCCTGCCGCTGGTCGACGCGATACTCACCGGCGCCCATCCATTCGAAGTAGCTGCTGATTTCGCCGTCCACTTTCGGGGTGATGTGTCCGGTGGGGCGGAGATGGTGTTCGGCGAAGGAGGCGCGGAGGATGGGCCGGGAGAGTTCGTCCGGAGGCGGGAGTTCGAGGGCGCGGTAGACGTTGGCCAGATGGTCGCGAAACAACTGGTCGAATTCGAGGCGGTTGGCGGATTCGTGTTCGGGCCCGTACCACCAGCACCAGTCGCTGCCTTCGGCGATCAGGATCTCTTCGTAGGCCAGCTCCCGCTGGGTGGCGGTGACGAGGTCTTTGTGTTTGTCGAAGGCCTGCCGCGCGCGGAGGAGATACTCCCAGGCGCGGTTATCCTCTTCGGCGCCGATCCAGATATCGAAGTTGGCGTTGATCCAGGAGCCGGGGAAGATCTTGTCGAGCTTATGGGCGGGATGGCGTTCGATGCCTTCGCTGACGGTGACGGCCTCCATCTGCGGATCCGCGGCGATGCGGGCGTAGAGCTGGCGGAGGAACTCGCGGCCGCTTTCGGGGAAGTACTCCCAGGCGTTTTCGCCGTCGAGGATGATGGGGACGAGGGAGTCGCGGCCGTTGCAGTTTTCGCGGATGCGGCCGAGGAAGTGGTCGGCGGCTTCTTCGGGGCCCATTTTCGAATAGACGAAGCCGACGAGGTCGCTGAGATAGTGATCGCGGAAGAGGCAGTGGAGCTGGCGGCCCTGGTGATCCCAGAGGTAGGGCCGGTAGGTTTCGGCGGCGCCGGCGGCGCGGCCGAGGGTGCGGGCGAGGACGCCGTTATCGGTGGCGAACCACTTGAAGCCGCAGTCGGCGGCGAGCAGGAGCGCTTCGTCGGAGACGGACCCTTCCGAGGGCCAGAGGCCGTTGGGCGTAAGGTTGAGGCGCTGCTGCATGTACTCGCGGGCGGTGACGAGTTGGTGCTTCGCGTCTTCCGGATAGCGGAAGCGGGTGGGAAGCGGGACGTGCGGATGGGCAACGCCGGCGACGTCGGAGTCGCACAGGAGCGGCAGGATGGGATGGTAGTAAGGGGTCGTCGAGACTTCGATCTGCCCGGCGGCGGCGAACTTCTCGTAGACGGGGACGACGTGGCCGAGGATCTCGAGTTGCTTGCGGCCCATTAGCTTCTGGTCGGCGAGAGAGAAGCCGCGGCCCTTGTCGACGAGGGCCTTGATCTCGGGATCGGTGGCGAGGAAGATTTCGTCAAACCAGGCTACCTGCGAGAGCACCTGGAGATCGCGAAAGTCCTGCGGGCCGAAGAAGCGGCCCGCTTTCTGGTTGAGCTCGTACAACTCGCCATAGCGCGGATAGCGATAGACCATGCGGCCGACATTGGCTTGGAAGAAGTACCGCAGGATGAACTGCTGTTCGGGCTCGGTGAGCTCTTCGGCCGGCTTGAGGGCGAGGCGCAGAAACGCGTCGTGGGCCTTGCCGCCGGCGTACTCGTCGAGCTGGGCGACCATGGAGGGCACCAGGTTGAAGGTCTGCCGGACGGTGGGGAACTCGGCGAGCACCTGCACCATACCGTAGTAGTCCTTCAAGCCATGCAGCCGGGTCCAGGGGAGCTTGTACTCACCGGTAACCAGATCCTTGTAAAAAGGCTGGTGCATGTGCCAAACGAAGCAAAGATCGATGCGGGCCATGGCTAATCTCGTCCGAAGTAGCTACGCACGGGTACAGGCGGCGGGGTCTTCTTGATGGCGAGCCACAGGACTTCGTTGAGTTCGTCGTCGTCGATCTCGTCGGCCTCCTCGAACGCCATGCGCGCGGAGCGGGCCGCGAGAGCTCCCTGGCCCGGATTGCGTTCATCGAGCGGGTGGCGGGGCTTTTCGGCGGTATAGGCGCTGACGTTCGGGGTCATCTGGAAAGCGCCGACCATGGGCCGGGCGCCGGCGTCGAACATGGTCATGGGCCGGATGCCGAGGATCAACTCGATGGTCCGGAGCATGGAGGTGGTGTTGTAGAACGAACTATCGATGGCGCCGCGTTTAGTGTAGGGCGAGATGACGTAGGCGGGGGAGCGGTGGGAGTCGACGTGGTCGGGTCCGTTCTGCGCGTCGTCCTGGATGACGAAGATGGCCATCTTCTCCCAGAACTTGCTCTTCGAAAGCGCCTCGATCATGAGGCCGAGGGCGTAGTCGTTATCGGCCATGGCGGAGAGGGGCGCGATCTTGCCGGCGGCGAGGCCGCTGGTATGGTCGTTGCCGAGGCGGACGAGAGAAAGGTTCGGGAACTTGCCTTCGGCCTCCATGCGGGCGAGGTCGGCGATGAAGGCTTTGGCGCGTTCGACGTCGGGGTAGTCCATGTCGAAGCCGCGATACTGACGGTTGGTGTGGGGGATGAGAGCGGGGTCGCGGATCAGCTTCACGTGCGGCGTGGAGCCGGTGACGTCCTTGAGCGGGGCGTTTTCGACGAAGTAGCCGTAGTTGCGGAGGGTGAGGCCTTTGGCGAGAGCGTTGTTCCAGAGGTAGCCGGCGGGGGGCACCGCGGCCGGTTCGCCGCCCTCGTAGTCGTAGTGCTTGCGGCGGCCGGCGTAGCTGTTGGGCCACATCTTCTGGACGTAATCGGGGGCGATGGCCGCCGTGGTCCAGTTGTGGCCATCGGCGGAGACGTCCGCCGAGACGTAGAAGTTATCGAGCAGGACAAACTCGCGGGCCAGCTTGTGATGATTGGGGCTCACCTTTTCGGGGAAGAGCGTGAGCGACGGATCGCCATTGCCTTTGCCGAGATCGCCGAGCACCTGATCGTAAGTCCGGTTCTCCTTGACGATGTAGATAACGTGTTCGATGCGCGAGGGTTCGCCGGGGCGGACGGGGATGATGGGGGCGACGGCATCGGAGTGCGCCATGAAGAGGCGCTTGTCTTCGTACGGGGTGTTGCGGCGGACGGCGGACGTCCACTTATCGAGCTGCTCTTCGTCGAACGAGTCAATGACGGAGATGGACCCGCGCTGGATACGGCCGACGTACTCGACGGCGACGTTGCCTTCATGGACCGGGGCGGGCCGCTGCGCGGGATTGGGCCCTTTGGGGTTGGGATAGCTGCGGGGGCCGCGGCCATTGAAGACGAGGAGTTGCGAGTCGAGGGCGCGGGCGGCGATGGGATACCAGCCGGTGGGGATGAAGCCGCGGACGCGGGTACGGACTTCGCTGATATCGGCCACGGCGACGGCGTTGGCATCGGAGCAGACGACATAGAGGCGCTTCTGGTCCGGGCTGAGGGCGAGGGCGCTCGGCGTCATGCCGGCGGGCTGCTCAAAGGAGAGGGAGACGTTGATGGACTCGAGCGCCGTGGCGGTGTTGGCGTCGCTGACCCCGATGACCGAGACGGAGTTCGCGTTGCCATTGGTGACGAAGATGCGGCCTTTGAACTTGGGGGCGTCGCCGTCATCCGCGTCCGGCTGGCGGTCGCTCCAGATCATGTCGGTAGGGTGCTGGCCGGCCCGGACGAGGCCGAGGCGGTTGCCGGTTTCGGCGGCATAGTGGCCGACGGAGGCATCGGCCCAATGGGAGACAAAGAAGCTCTTGCCGTCCGGATGGAAGAGGATGCGGTAGGGGCGGCGGCCGGTCGGCAGCTTTTCGATGACACGGCCGGACTGGGGGTTGATGACGTGGACCGCGTTCTGGAACAGGCTGGCGGCGTAGACGAGGCGACCATCCGGGGAGACGGCGACGTCGCCGACGAAGTCGGTGTGTTTGCGTTCCGCGGCGGGGACGACGGGCATGGAGCGGAGGAGCTTGAGTTCGCCCTTGGTGTCGTCGAAGCTGAGTTCGTGCACGTTGGCCTGGCCGCCGCCGCCGACGTAGACCATCTTGCCGCTGGGGGCGAAGGTCAAACCCAGCCAGGCGTCCGGCAGATCGACGCGGCTCGTTTCGGCGAGCGTCTTCGCGTCGAAGACGACGACGGCCGGCGGGTTGTAGCCGCCATGGAGGACCAGCAGCCAGCGCTTATCGAGCGAGAGCGCGGAGGCCATGGGGAAGGTGTCGGTGCCGATCTGCCGGCCGGCGGGCGTGAGGAGCGCGCCGCTATTAAGAAAAACCGAGCCATCGGGACGGGGGCCCACCCGTTCGGAGACGCCGGCTTGGGAGACAAGCAGGACGGCGGCCAGCAGCGTTCCGCCGCCGGCCAGGAGAAGTGTTTTCATTCGCTGTAACCCTGTGCGATCGGAAGGCGGCGACCGAAGCCGAACGCCTTGGTTGTCACCTTGAGTCCGGGCGCGGCTTGCTGGCGCTTGTACTCATTTCGGTCCACCTTGCGAGCCACGTCGCGCACGAGCGCGAGTGGCAGGTTCAGCTTCTCGGCGATCCGGGCGGGCGAGACCATCTGATCGACGTAGAGTTCGAGGATGGCGTCAAGCACCGGGTACTCGGGAAGGGAGTCAGAGTCCTTCTGGTCCGGCCGGAGCTCGGCGGACGGGGGTTTCACGAAGGTCGATTCGGGGATGGCGTTGCCGAGGCGACGGTTGGCGACGCGGCAGAGGGCATAGACCTGCATTTTGGCGACGTCGCTGATGACGGCGAGTCCGCCGCACATGTCGCCATAGAGCGTGGCGTAGCCGACGGCGGTTTCGCTTTTGTTGCCCGTGGTGAGGACGAGCGCTCCGGTTTTGTTCGAGAGCGCCATGAGCGTCAGGCCGCGGAGGCGGGATTGGAGATTCTCCTCAGTGACGTCCGGCTTGGCGCCGGCGAAGACCGGCTGGAGGGTATCGATCATGGCGGCGTAGGCGTTGTTGATAGATACCGTGGGGCACTGGATGCCGAGCGCTTGGGCGAGGGCGAGGGCGTCGGTCAACGAATGATCGGAGGAGTACGGGCCGGGCATAGCGACGCCGGTGACGTTCTCTTTGCCAAGGGCTTCGACGGCGATGCAGGCGACGAGGGCCGAGTCGATGCCGCCCGAAAGGCCGAGGAGCGCTTTGCGGAAACCGGTTTTGCGGAAGTAGTCCCGGGTGCCGAGGACGAGGGCGGCATAGACGGCGTCGATCTCTTCGGGATGGCTCGCGTGAAGGTCGCCGGTGCCGGTGTGGAGGTTGGCGAAGACCAGTTCTTCGGCGAAGCTGGAGGCGGCGGCAATGACCTTACCGGTCGCGTCCATGGCGAAGCTGGAGCCATCGAAGACGAGCTGATCGTTGCCGCCGACCTGGTTGACATAGACGAGCGGCAGGCGGTGGCGGCGGGCGGTGGCCGTGAAGATCTGCTCGCGCAGCGCCCGCTTGTTGATGTGGTACGGGGAGGCGTTAATGGAGAGAATCGCCTTGGCCCCGGACGAGATCAGCTCTTCGACCGGGTCTCGTTCGTAGAGGCGCTTTTCCCAAAAGTGCTGGTCGTTCCAGGCGTCTTCACAGATGGTGATGGCGACGGGCGTGGAGCCGATGCAGGCGATGGACTGGCTTTCGGCGGGACGGAAGTAACGCTGCTCGTCGAAGACGTCGTAGGTGGGCAGCAGCATCTTGTTCTGCTGGAACAGGACTTTGCCGCGCTGGAGCAGGGCCGCGGAGTTCCAGATTCGTTTGCCGACCGTGAAGTCGGCCGCGGTGGCCGTGCCGCAGATGATAGCGATGCGCAGCGGCGCGGCTTCGGCCGCCAATCGCTGCAGTTCGGCATCGGCGGCTTCGAGAAAAGCGGGGCGTTCGAGGAGGTCCTGCGGCGGGTAACCGGTGAGAGCCAATTCGGGAAAGACGATCGCCTCCGCCCCTCCTTCGGCCGCGCGACGCGCGTAACGCATCATCAGGCTGGCGTTTCCGACCAGGTCGCCAACCGTGGTATTGATCTGCCCCAGGGCAATCCGCATGAAGACTACTATTGTAGCGGCGCTAGGCGCTTACTTTCTTGCGGCGTACTTTGGGTTCAACAAATCGTTGCTGCGTTTCGACATGGACCAGGGAGGAGACACTGACGACGGGGACGAGGGCCTGCGAGTCGGGCCCGGCGGGATGGCGGACGCGCTGCGCGATTTCGGAGTTGAGCGAGGCGACAAACTGTTCGATCTGCCGCTGCATCTCTTCCATCTTTTCGCGCATGTTGAGAATGATCTCCACGCCGGCCAGGTTGACGCCTAACTCGCGCGTCAGTTGCAGGATCACTTCGAGGCGTTCGATGTCTTCGTCGGTATAGAGCCGCGTATTACCATCGCTGCGCGAAGGCTTCAGCAGGCCTTCCCGCTCGTACATGCGGAGCGTCTGAGGGTGGAGGTTGTACTGTTCGGCTACGGCCGAGATCATGTAGGCAGCTTTGTTTCGTTTGGCCATCCGCGCTTCCCTCTACCGTTATACCTTGCTCCAGACCTCGCTTCGGGGATCGGCCGGATACTGTTCGGCTAATTCGCGCAGGAGCTCCCGCGTCCGCTCATCGTTGGCCGGCGGCGCCTGCAGCTGCACTTCGACAATCTGATCGCCGCGCGTCTCTTTGCGCGAGTTGGGCACGCCCTTTTCGCGCAGACGGAACTTCTGGCCGTTTTGCGTACCCTGGGGGATTTTCAGAATGGCGCGCCCATCGATGGTGGGCACCTCAATCTTGGCGCCGAGGACCGCTTCGGGCACCGTGACCGGAACCTTGATTTCAATGGTGTCGCCGTCGCGTTTGAAGAACGCATGCTCTTCGACGCGGACCGTGATGTACAGGTCGCCGGCCGAGCCGCCCATGCGCCCGGCATTTCCCTTCCCGGCGACGCGGAGGCGCGAGCCGGTGGCCACCCCGGCGGGGAGACGGACTTCGACCGAGTCCATATGCGCCGTGCGGCCTTCGCCCCGGCACGCGCCGCAGACATTGCGCAGGCGGCCCGAGCCGTTACAGCGGGAGCAGGTGAGATTGAACTTCATGGCGCCGGCCGTTTGGGAGACCTGGCCGGTACCGCTGCACTCCGGACAGGAGGCGACGTTGCCGCCGGCCGAGCCGGAGCCATTGCAGGTGGTGCAGGCCTCCTGGCGGGAGATGCTCAGCCGCACTTGCGTGCCGCGGATCGCCTGCCAGAAGTCGATATTGAGGGTGTACTCGAGATCCGCGCCCTTTTCCGGCTGCTGCGGTTGCGCCGCCTGGCGCCCCCCAAAGAACTGGCTGAAAATGTCGCTGAACCGGCCGCCGGCATCGCCGGCCGGGCCGCCCGGCGCGGAGCGGCGGCCGCCCTGCTGATTAATAAAATCGGAGAAATCGAAGCCTTCAAAGCCCATGCCCGGGCCGCCGCCAGAAGGAGGTCCGCCCTGCGGAAAGCCGCTGTCCGAATAGAAGCCGTATTGATCGAACATCGCCCGCTTCTTGGGTTCGCTGAGGACGTCGTAGGCTTCCTGAACCGTTTTGAACTTATCCTCGGCGGCCTTATCCCCCGGGTTGAGATCCGGATGATACTTGCGCGCAAGGCGGCGATAGGCCTTGCGGATCTCGTCATCCGATGCTTTTCGATCGACACCGAGGGTGCCGTAATAGTCTTTGCGTTCCGGCATGGCTTACCTCGCCGGCCAGGGCCGCACGGCGGCGGCCCCAACCAAGCGCCTCACTGGTGACTACTTCTTGCCTTTGTCGTCGACATCCACGAACTCGGCGTCGACCACCGAGTCGGCCGGAGCATCGGCCTTGGGCTCAGCGCCGGGCGCCGCGCCACTGGCCGGGGCGCCATCGCCCGCGGGGGACTTGTACATCACTTCGGCCAGCTTGTGGCTTGCCTGGGTGAGTTTGTCGATCGCCGCGTTGATCTTGTCGGAATCGCCTTCCTGCACGGCCTTCTTGGCCTCGTCAAGAGCGGTTTCGACCGCCTTCGCCTCCGCCTCGCTCACCTTGTCGCGGTGATCTTTCAAGGTCTTTTCGACCGAGTAGATCATGCCGTCGGCCTTGTTGCGGGATTCGACGCTGTCGCGGCGCTTCTGGTCCGCGGCGGCGTTTTCCTTCGCCTCGCGAGCCATCTTCTCCACCTCGTCCTTGCTGAGGCCGGAGGAGCCGCTGATGGTGATCTTCTGCTCGTTGTTGGTGGCCTTGTCCTTCGCCGTCACGTGCAGGATGCCGTTGGCGTCGATGTCGAAGGTCACTTCCACCTGAGGCACGCCGCGGGGCGCCGGCGGAATGTTGCCCAGCTGGAAGACCCCGAGCTGCCGGTTGTCGGCCGCCATGGCGCGCTCGCCCTGGAAGACCTTGATTTCGACCGAGGTCTGGTTGTCGGAGGCCGTCGAGAAGGTCTCGCTCTTACGGGTCGGGATCGTCGTGTTGCTATCGATGAGCTTGGTGAAGACCCCGCCGAGGGTCTCGATGCCGAGCGAAAGCGGGGTGACGTCGAGCAGGAGCACGTCCTTCACTTCGCCGCCGAGGACGCCGCCCTGGACCGCGGCGCCGATGGCCACGACTTCGTCCGGGTTCACCGAGCGGTTAGGCTCCTTGCCGAACATGTCGCGGACAATCTGCTGGATCTTCGGGATGCGCGTGGAACCGCCGACGAGCACGACTTCGTCGATCTGCGAGGGCGTCAGCTTAGCGTTCTTCAGCGCGCGCTCACAGGGCGAGAGCGTGCTGCGGAGAATGTCGTCGATCATCTGCTCGAAGCGATTCCGGGTCAGCTTCATGACCAGGTGCTTGGGACCGCTGGCGTCCGCCGTGATGAAGGGCAGATTGATTTCGGTTTCGAGCGTGGTGGACAACTCGATCTTGGCCTTTTCGGCGGCTTCCTTGAGGCGCTGCCGGGCCATGTTGTCGTTCATGAGATCGATGCCGTTCTCTTTCTTGAACTCGGCGACGATCCATTCCATGATGCGGTCGTCGATGTTGTCCCCACCGAGGTGGGTGTCGCCATCGGTCGACTTCACTTCGACGACGCCATCGCCCACTTCGAGGATCGAGACGTCAAACGTACCGCCACCGAAGTCGAAGACCGCGATGGTTTCGTTCTTCTTCTTGTCGAGACCGTAGGCGAGCGCGGCGGCCGTGGGCTCGTTGATGATGCGCATCACCTCAAGGCCGGCGATCTGGCCGGCGTCCTTGGTGGCCTGGCGCTGCGCGTCATTGAAGTAGGCGGGAACGGTGATGACCGCTTTGGTGACCTTCTCGCCGAGGTAGGACTCGGCGGCTTCCTTCAGCTTGGTCAAGACCATCGAGGAGATTTCGGGCGCCGAGAGCTTCTTACCCTGGGATTCGACGCGGGCGTCGCCGTTATCGCCCGGGAGCACCTTATAGGGGACCAGTTTCTTTTCCGCATCGACTTCATCGAAGCGGCGGCCCATGAAGCGCTTGATGGAATAGATGGTGTTTTCGGGGTTGGTGACGGCCTGGCGCTTAGCGACCTGACCGACGAGCCGCTCGCCGCCCTTGGTGAAACCGACGACGGACGGGGTGGTGCGCGCACCTTCCTGGTTGGGGATCACGACCGGCGACCCCGCTTCCATTACAGCGACGACGGAGTTGGTGGTGCCGAGGTCGATACCGATGATTCTGCTCATGACTAGAACTTTTGCCTCCTGCTTTAGTGTACTACAAGTATTGAATCTGCGCGACTCACTATCAAGTAATATTTTAGCAGGAGAGACTCAGGTTCTAGCCCGGCAGCAGCTTGCTGATGTCGTTGTACAGAACAAAAACCACCACCATCATCAAAAAGACAAAGCCGAGCTTGAAGACGGTCTCCTTGACCTGGAGGCTCAAATCCCGGCGCATGATCATCTCAACCGCCAGCATCAGAATGGTGCCGCCATCCAGGATGGGGATCGGCAACAGATTGAAGATCGCCAGATTGAGACTGACGGCGGCCATCAAGCCAACAAAGGACGCCAAGCCCTCCCGCGCCGCTTCGCCACTGAGACGGGCAATGCCGATGGGACCTTCCAGGCTCTTGGCGGACATGCGCCGCTCCACCAGCCCGCGGAGGAACTGCAGAATGAGTCCGGCGCTGCGCGTGTTCTGGCGGACCGACTCGCGGACGGCTTCGCCGAACGGGAGTTGCACGTAGGTCACGCGGGCCGACAACTGCACGCCGAGCATGTAGCGTTTGGAGTCGCCGTCGCCGACAGCGGTCGGGGTGATCTGCACCTTGCGGACTTCGCCGTCGCGATTGTAGGTCAATTCCACTGGCTTGCCTTGGCCTTCCTTGAGCATCGCGAGCAGTACCTGCGTGGAGCGGAGGGCAACACCATCGAGGGCGACAAGGAGATCGCCGGCCTTCAAGCCGACACGGGCCGCCTCCATATCGGGACTCACGCCACCGAGCTGGATTTCATGCTGCTCGCCCCAGCCGATCGTACCGATGCCGTTCTGCTCGTGGAGCGCCGGGGTGAGCGTGACGACGACCTGCTCCGTGTCGCGCTTCAGGACCACCGGCACCGGGCGATTCGCCGCGGCGACTTCGGCTAGCGTGACGTCCTCCCAGGTGGGATCGGGGATATCGTCAAAACGGACGATGCGGTCGCCCGTGCGCACCCCGGCTTTGGCCGCCACCGAGTCCTTGGCCACGTAGCCGACCACGGCCGGACCATCCGAGCCGACAATCTTCGGGTAGCGATACATGAACAGGCCGGTCAACAGGACGAGCGCCAGGATAATGTTCATCGCCGGGCCCGCGAACGCAATGATCATGCGCTGCCAGCGGGGCTTAGCGAGAAAGCTGCGGGGATCTTCGACCGCGGAGGGATCCGGCGACCCGTCTTCGGCAGTTTGTTCGCCGGTCATCTTGACGTAGCCGCCGAAGAGGATGAGCGACACGCGGAAATCGGTTTCGCCGCGGCGGAACCCGAACAGGCGCGGACCGAAGCCGAACGAGAAGGCTTCGACTCGGACATCAAAGTACCGGGCGGCCCAGTAGTGACCCAGTTCGTGGATCAGGATCATGATGCCGATCAGGACCAGGACCCACCAAACGTTTTGAAAAAGAACCATAGATGCGACTATCCTACAAGCGCCCGGGCCGTCTGGCGGCTCGCGCGATCAATCTCCAGTACCTCTTCGACGGAGCGGGGCGTCCGGTTGGGTACTCTCTCTAATGTCTCGGCCACAATTCGTGCGATCCCCGGAAAGGAGATGCGGCCGGCCAGGAACGCTTCGACGGCGATTTCGTCAGCGGCGTTCAGAGTGCAAGTGGCCGAACCGCCCGCCGCCTGCGCCTCGTAGGCGAGCCGGAGGAGGGGGAACCGGTCGAGGTCGGGAGGCGAAAACTCCCAGGTGCGGGCTTTCGTCCAGTCCATGCGGGGCACCGGGGCGGACTCGCGGACCGGGTAGGTGAGGGCGTACTGGATCGGCATCCGCATGTCGGTCGCCGAGACCTGGGCGATCACGGAACCGTCGTTGTACTCGACCATGGCGTGGATGGAGGACTGGGGATGGACGACGACTTCGACGTCGGCGGGGGCAAAATCGAAAAGCCAACAGGCTTCAATGACCTCGAAGCCTTTGTTCATCATCGTTGCCGAATCGATCGTGATCCGTTGACCCATATTCCAGGTTGGATGATTCAAGGCCTGGGCGACGGTAACATTTTCGAGCTCTTCTTTCGAGGTGTTGCGGAATGGGCCGCCCGAAGCGGTGAGGATCAGCTTGGTGACCTCGTCGCGGCGGCCCGCCCGCAGGCATTGATGGGCGCCGTTGTGTTCGCTGTCGACGGGAATCATCTCGGTGCCGGCTTCGCGGCAGGCGTCCATCACCAATTGGCCGCTGGCGACGAGGACCTCTTTATTGGCCAGGCCGATGACCTTTCGCTTGCGGACGGCTTCATAGGTCGCCTCGAGGCCCGCGACGCCGACGATCGCGGACATCACAATCGCCACTTCGGGAGCGGTAGCCGCGGCCAGGCGGCCGGCGGCGCCGGAGGCCAACTCGGGCGCCGGGATATTGGCGTCAGCGAGTTTCCGGACGAGTTGATCGCAGAGTTCCGGGGTGGCGACAACGGCAACGGCTGGGGAAAACTCTCGAATCTGTTCGACCAGAACATCGAGGTTGCTCCCGGCTACAAGGGCATAGACGGAAAACTCATCGCGGCGGCGTCGTACGACGTCCAGGGTGCTGGTACCGATGGAACCAGTCGATCCAAGTAAGGTCAGGGTCTTCATCCAATCAGACAAACCTATGGTATCACTCGGTTTGAGGATCTTTAGAGGAAGGAAGCACCCGGAGACTAGGAACCCCGAAGGGCGACGGGAGGGATGCTTCAGGGGTCTATATTGAGGTTAGTCTCGCTTTGGTGGGAGTTGCCCCCCCGTCTTACTTTCAATATTAGAATATGATTTTTGGAATCGCAAGACTTTTTTTGTGAAAAATTGAAGACGACGGACTATGCCGTCGTCTTGCTTTTCACTTCGACGCCCGCGATTCCTTCTAAGACCTTGATAGTGCTGCAGATATCCTCGTCACCCGAGCCTTGGGAGATGGCGGCCTGGAACATTTGGTGGGTGAGAGCGGTCAGCGGGAGGGGTACACCGATGTCTTTTGCCGAGTCCAGCATCAGGCCGATGTCCTTGTGCATCCACTTTACGGAAAAGTTGGTCGAGAAGTCGCGGCGGAAAACGTAGGGAGCCTTAAAGGAAATCAATCCGCTACGGGCGGCGGAGTTGCTGAGGATGTCGACCATGAGGTCGGGATCGACGCCGGCCTTGGTGGCGAGCACCATGCCTTCGTTGAAAGCTTGGAGGAGATTGGACAGGATCAGGTTCTGCGTGAGCTTTGCGTTCATGCCCAAACCAGGGCCACCGCAGTAATACAACTGCTTGCCCATGGGTTCGAAGTACGGTTTCACCGCTTCGAATACGCCCTGATCGCCTCCAATCATAAAGGTGAGGGTGCCGCCCTCGGCGCCGGGCTTTGATCCGGTGCAAGGTGCATCAAGGAACTCGACTCCCTTTGCCTTGCAGCGTTCGGAAGCGGAGCGGCTGTAGGCCGGCGCCACGGTGGAGGCGTCGACGATGACCGTTCCGGGCTTCGCTCCCTCTAGAAGTCCGCCCGGTCCGAAGACCACCGTTTCCGACATCGCCGTATCGCCGACGATGAGGAAGATGCAATCCGCATTCTCGGCAACCTCCCGAGGGGTCGCACAGGCACGGGCATTGGCCCGGCCAGCGGCCAGTTCCGTGGCCTTGCTGGCCGAATACGACCAGAGAGCCACGTCGTGGCCCGCGTCAAGAAGATGCCGGGCCATGGGGTAGCCCATGATGCCCAATCCAAGAAAGCCGAGTTTCGCCATAACCCGGCCATTGTATCGCTATCGCAGGTTGCCGAGGAGGCGCAGGACGACGAGATCGGAAGGCTGATACGTCGTCGAGGGGATCATGTGCTGCTCTTCCTCAGTGTGCGCGATATGGGTTCTCACGAGCGATCGGAATTGATCGATCGAAACTCCCAACGCTTCGGCCGCTTCGGACTCAGAATAGTAAGATTTCGACGCTCGGGTGGCTAGCATTGATTTGGTTCCTTGCCGCTGATCTATCTCTCATTCTAGAGACGAGGCGGCCAGTACCCAATCAGCAAGAGTCCCTAGATGCCGGGCGATTTTTCCTGACTAGTTGCACGCGCGCGCGGTCCTTTCCACCGAGGATCCGAGCCGGTTCCGTAAGGTCACACGGAGGGATTCGACGCGAACTGCGTTCGTCGACGGGGGCAACGGGATGGGGACCTCAATCTGGAACGCCCCACCGGTCCGGATACTGAGTTCATTGGCAAAGTAGTCGGAGGCATAGGTTGCCACGTTCAGATCCTCGACCGCAACACCGTTTAAGGACGCCGAGATCTGGGTCAGGTCGCGCGTGGAGCTAAATCCAGTCAGGCGCAGCGCCAGGCTGCTGCCCGAGATGGCATAGCAGGCATCCGTCAACACCGGCGCCGTCCGCAAAACGGTAACCCGAGCCGCACCCGGCAGGGCCTGCTGGGCCTGTCCGGCGATTTCCATACGGCTGACGTTTACCGACAGATATCCGGCGACGGTACCGGGACTGGCTACCGTGGCGGCGAACCGTCGCTCGCCCGCCGGAATGCTGAAATTCAGCTGCCGGCGGCCGTTGGCGGCGAACACGACGGCGGGATCCGGCTGGTTCGCGCGATCCTCGCCGCTGCCGGTATCGGGCTGCATGTCCAGCGACAACGTCCCGCTGATGGGCATCGGATAGGGACGGTCCAGTTGCAAGACAACCGGGATGGCGCCGCCGGCCGGCTGAGCCGTGGGCGGGGCGCCGGTGAAGCGGAGACCGCTAGGTACAGGAACCTGAGCACTCAGCGCACAGGTCCGCCGGACCCCGGCCCGGCGGGCGTCTTCTAGAACGATAGTCACCTGGCTGTTTCGCGGCTCCCGGGGAATCCCGGACAACCAACCGTCCGTACCCAGCGCCAGACCGGGCGGCAACGGGCTCTCGGTGTGGAACCGGTACGGCGGCACCCCGCCATCGGGGAGAGCGTGAGCCCGATAGAACGAACCCACGGTCGCGTTCGGCAGCGGGCAATCTCCCACAATGCGCAGGGGCTTTGGCGTGACGAAGTGGTCGCACTGCTGCGTCGCCACTAACCCGTTGCCATCCCGCACCGCAACCACGAAACGGGAATCACCCGGCGTGGTGGGAACTCCACCCAGACGGCCTTCCGAAGTGATGGTTAAGCCCGCCGGAACCGCGCCACTAAACGTCCAGACGTAAGGCGCAACGCCGCCCACCGCAGTCAAAAAGGTTTCGTAGGACTGCCCCAGGTTCGCCGGAGGCAGCGGACAGGAGGAGATGCTGAGCGGCGCGCGGGTTACCCCCATGGCACACGGCTTACCGGCACTCAGCCCGTCGCGGTCCCGGACGACCAGTTGAAACTGATAGGCGCCAGCGGCATTCGCGGCTCCCTGCAGCTCGCCGTCCGGACTCAGAACCAAACCGGGGGGCAACGTACCCACTGAGCTCCAAAGATAGGGGGCGGCGCCACCCGACGCTTGCAAGGCGATGCGAACCGGCTGCCCGGTTTCAACCGGCGCTAACGGGCAGGCCGTCTCCAGATTCAGCCCCGGCGCGCCAATCGTCAGATTGCAGTTCAGCCGGTGGGAACGTCCCGCGGCGTCACTGACTTCCAATGCATAGACAAACCGGCCAGCAGCCGTGGGAATTCCCGTCAATCGACCCTGTTCCGTAAGCCGGACACCCGGCGGCAAGGCACCGAAAGCGCTCCACCGGTAAGGCATGAGCCCACCGCCAGCCTGCACCAGTTCATCGTAGCCAACACTTTGCGTTCCGGTTTCGGCCGGGCAGGCGGCGATCGTGAACTGCGTCAGGCGCGGACGGACCGTCAATGTACAGCTCCGGGAAGCCGGCTCGACGGAGGATCGCGCACTGCCCGCTACACGGACCAGGAAGTTATAAGACCCCGCAGCCGTGGGCGTGCCCGACAGCACCCCATCCTCACTCAACTGCAGCCCGGAGACCGGGCTCGCCCCGTTCTCCCCCCAGGACCAGAGATACGGGCCCGGCGCCCCGGCGGCGCGAAATACCTGCCGGTAACCAGCCCCTTCCGTGGCCTCCGGCAAAGGACACGTTCCGCTTAGAATCTGCAAGGTGGCCGGCAGAACTTCGAGTGTAAGCCGCTGGGCTACCGATTCCTCGACCCCATCCACTCTTGTGGTCACGCTGACCGTGAACTGGTAGGTGCCGAGCGCCGTCGGAACGCCACTCAGGACACCAGCAGGCGAAAGAGAAAGGCCGGGCAGGGTTTGTCCCGGATCAGGGAGCAGGGTCCACTGGTAGCCGGAGCCGCCCTCGGCGGTCAGGGTCATAGAATAAGGGGAGCCGAGCCGAGCCGCCGGAAGCAAATTGCTCGAGCTGATTTGCAGCCCGGGGCTCAACTGACCATCGCGCGCGCGAAAGAAATAACGACCATTTACCGAGGAGTTCAGCCGGCGGCGCACGAGCGCCCGCGGCCCCCCATCGAGAAAGGCCCCGGTAATCAGCGAGCCGGGCAATTGAAAACTGGTCCCGGGTTGCCCCGAGCCGTTGGACCAACCGACGGCGGCAGGCACTCCGCCAAAGCCGCCCGAGCCTCCCGAGGCATCGCCGGTTTCCCAAGCAATACGGCCGTAGTTGAATTCCACATCGAAGTTTCCGGAGCCCGTATCCGAACGGTCAATTAGAATGACCTGAAAGCTGTTCAATTTCTCATCATGGCTCGAGAAGTAACCCACATCGATGTAGTTGGCGCCAAAGGCGCGGCGACCGTTCACGGTATCCTCGCCAAAAGTCACCAGCCGCGACCGTTCGCCGCGCGTGTCGACGTCAGCAAAGAACGGCGCGATAATCTCGGTCTGCGTGTTTTCGAGGCCAAACGGTGTGAAGGTCGATAGCGCGCGATCGAAGGTGATGTTCCCGTTGTTATTGACCCAGCAGCCCGCCCGCAGACGGCCGAAAAAATTGATCGGGAACGGCAGCGCCACGAAGGGCCCGGAGCCATCATCGTTGCGCGGCACGCTTTGCGTTTTGAAGCCCGGCAGATCCCGGATGGCCTCACCGGTGGCAGCGTGGGGAAACAGCAGGCTGCCCGCCAAGGCTAACAGCAGGGGCAGTACGACGCCAGGGGTGCTCCTCCGCACGCGGGCCTCTTCGGCCCGCTCCCTGACGGCTTGCGCTTGTATTGATTCGACGGCTCGCGCCAAAGCGAGCAGACTAGGCGTAAACTCGGCCTCGCTGTGCGAGGTCTCTTCCCGGCGATTCCCCAACATTATTGAACCTCCGAAACTGAAGCGGGCAGAATCGTGAAGGCAGCCTCGCCTCGCCCGAAATCAAGATAATGCGACATTCGTTTAAGAGACTCGTGCAGGCGGACCATACCGGAACCGGCCGGCCAGGCGCCAGCAGGTTGGCACTCACAGTGGGCGGCCGAGACGAGACCACCCAGCGCATCCCATCGGCGAATTTCGCCGGAGCGATGTACGGTAACCAGCAAATCACCCATCCACACGAGCCCGGCCGCCTCGGCGGGAGTCTCTACCTGGGTGGATGAGGCGGTACGAACGTCCATGAGAACCAACGCCCCCGCATCATTGACGGCCGCTAACCGGGCGCCGTCAGCTGAAAAGGCACCCCCGAGGCCCGCACCCTCCATAACCAAAACCAGACCTTCACTCTCCGTCCAAAGGACCGCGCGATTTTCCTGGCGCAGCAGCGCCTCAACGCCACTATCCGACAAACTCAAGGCCCGGAGACCAGCCGTCGAGCGGATTTCTCTCATCTGCTTCCCGGTTTCCGCGCTGTAGATCCCACAGACTTCGGCGGACTCTCCGCAGGCTAACCACGCGGTTCCCCGCGAGTTCCAAACCGGGGCCACCCAGTCCTGCTCGCCGAGGTCCACGGTACGGCTTACAGACAAATCCTCATTCCATTCGAGCAGTTGCCAACCCTCGGCCGAACGGACGATCGCTCGTGACGCGGCAGGCCATGCAGCCTCAACCGGGCGATCCCAAACCCGTTGTCCCACGTTCAGACGGCCGGCCACTCCCTCAATCGCCACCAAATGGCCCGTCACCGGATCCACCGCAACTGCCACAGCGGGCGGCGGAAGGACGCGAGGGGTACCTGCCCAACAGGCGAGACCCCAGGTGAGCAAAACTCCGGCAGAGAGATGGCGCATGGTTAATCCTCCGGGGACACTTGCCCCTAAAGAGGAATCGACCAACCGGGCTGGAAACTTTACCCCGATCCTGAGCCCGTCACCCCAGTGTTAAATTAAAAGAGGCGTAACCTCCACCGGGCTTCGTTCGCCCTCTCCCTTGAGGCAGTCCGTCGCTTCCCATCCTCTATTCAGCCTTGGTCAATTCTTTATGTCGGCGATTCTTAACCCTACTCCGCAACCGACCCCGCCTAACCAACCGGCACGGCTAGCCCCGGCGGTCCCTCCCGAGGCGCCCCGTGGGGGCAAATGGAAGCCGTTTTTGATTCTGGCCCTGGTCGCTGGCGCCGCTTGGGCGGGCTACGAGTTTGGCTACAAACCGCTCGAGGCGCAGAAGGCCCAATCCGTGGCCGTCGTCATCCCCACCACGCAAGTCAAGCGGGGGACCTTAGAGAAGCGGACCCGCATCTCCGGCACCACGGCCGCGAAGAATTTTTCGACCGTCACGGCTCCCATGATCCGCGGACCAGAGGGCAACCGGCCGATGGTTCTGCTGTCGATGGTGAGTTCCGGTGCGATCGTAAAGCGCGGTGACGTGATTGCCCGCATCGATGGCCAGAGCCTGCAGGATCACATCGACGACGTGAAGGACACCGTCGAAGCCGCTCTAGCCGACGTCCGGAAGCGAAAGGCCGAACTGGAAATTGACTGGAAGAATCTGGAGCAGACGGTCCTCGTCGCCAAGGCAGACCTCGACAAGGCGCGCCTGGAAGCTTCAGCCGCCGAAGTGCGCACCGAAGTCGAACGCCAACTCCTGCAACTCTCCTACGAAGAGGCGCAGGCTCGTTACAAGCAGCTCCAATCCGATTTCGAGAATACGAAAAAGCTGCAGGCCGCTGACCTTGCGATCCTCAACTTCACCTTGGAACGCCATAAGCGCCATCTCGGACGTCACGATGCTGACGTAAAGCGCTTTGTGATCATTGCTCCGATGGACGGTCTGGCCGTTCTGCAGTCGGTCTGGGGCGGCAGTTCGATGCGTACCATCGAACAGGGTGACCAGGTAACTCCCGGCCAACCGTTCATGAAGGTTGTGAATCCGGCCAGCATGATGCTCGATGCCAAGATCAATCAGGCGGAGAGTGATGATTTCCGTATAGGCCAGCCGGCCGAGATCCGCCTCGACGCCTTCCCGGGGATGGTCATGAAGGCGAAGGTCTTCAGCATTGGCGCTATCGCGACGAGCACGTCGCGGCAAAGTCCGTTTATCCGCAGCATTCCGCTGAAGCTTGCCATCGACGGTTCCGATCCCCGGCTGATCCCGGACCTATCCGGCTCGGCTGATGTGGTTCTCGATAAAGTGGAAAACACTTTGATCGTTCCGAAGCAAGCTGTGTACGCGCAGGATGGCAAGACCTTTGTCGATGTGAAATCGGAAAAGGGATTCACCGCGCGGGAAGTGCAGGTTGGCATGAGCAACGACACTCACGCCTCGATTTTGGGCGGGCTTAAGGAAGCGGAAGAGATCCGGCTGAGCCGCTAAGCGCTCTTCGTCGAAGGGTTGATTCCGAGCGGCTATTCGCTCGGAACCAACTCTTGCGGCCGTTCGTCGAGGTTTTCCTGCTGCTTTTCCACCTCGATGCGTTCCTGACACTTGACGCAGTAGTTGGCCCACGGAATCACGTTGAGCCGCGCGAGGGAAATGGGCTCGTCGCAATCCGCACAGATGCCGTAGCTTTCGTCCTCGATCCGGACCAGGGCTGCCCGCACTTCGCGAAGATCGAGAGCCGTCTGGTGCAGCAAACCACTCTGGAATTCGCGATCCACCAACTGCAGTCGCGCGTCAAACTCGTCCGGAGACACCTGGACTTCCAAATCGTCACGACGAGCGAGACGGTTTTGGAGCTCCGTCTGCTTGGCGAGCAGCATCTCGTGGAACTTTTTTCTGTCGGATTGATTCATTTAAAAAGGTACACCCCCATTATAGGGCGAAACGGAACCGACCCCGGTTACCGCCATCGCCCTTCTAGCGGAGCGGGCGGAGTCGCGATCGACTGAAACATTCCCACGCGCACCGTATCCGTTCCCTTCATTGTCAACAGAGGCATCAAGCCTTGGGCGATCATCCGTTCTGCTGCCTGCAGGGTCAGCAGAACCTCCGCGCAGGGCTTCACTTCGGGACTGCCGTACTCTACGTAAGAATGCAAAGGCAGACTCTCGAGATTCTGGTACTGTCCGGGACGCATGTCCCAGCGATTCACGGCGAAAGCGTGGGCGGTCAACTGAACGCAGGCGTACATGGGATTTGCCCACAGATACCCGGAGTGCACCGATGAGCGGTTCGGCATCTCCTCGAATACGAACCGTTCGACGGGATTGGAGAGCTTGCCGTAGGGCAGGCGGACTAGGAACCGGGGCAGCGCCAACCCGATGCGTCGCGCCTCCGGCAACTGACGGATCTCGTCCCAGATCGGATTGCCCTCCTCCCACTCCTCGATATGCCGCAGGTCTTCGGGATTCTTCACCCCCAGAATCGACGGATCCGCTCCGGCCAGCAACGGAGCGCCAGCCTGATCAGCGATCATGGCCAGCCGGGCCAGCAGTTCAATCTCTTCAATCCAGGGCCGGAAGTAGAGATCCGCGCCCATCAGCGCCCATGGCTCGCCCTTGACGGGCTGAGTCACTAAGAGCCGGTAGAGCCCGGTGGTGCGCAGATCGCTGGCGGTGGCGAGGTCGGCGAACAACTCGGCCTTGCTCACGTCGAACAGATAGAGCTGAAGCTGGCTATCGGTTTCCGTGTTCCGAACCAGCCAGTCGAGCGCTCGCCAGGAGCTTTCGAGCGCTTGGAACAAGGGTTGATGCAGCAGGGCTCGCATCTGTCCGGCGATCGTCTCGTCCAGTTCGGCCAGAAGCTGCTTCTGCTGGGGGTCGTTGGTCTTTTCAAGATGGGGGGCAACGAGATCGTGCACATAGGCGAGCAGCGCGTCGGCGGGTTTGCGCTTTGCCGATGCCTGGGCGGCCGGCTCACCGCCTTCGACGATCGCATCGAGCAGACTGCCCGTGACGATATCGGCCCCCGCGCGCGCAGCCGGGGCCTCGGGCGCCCGGGCCAATCCTCCCAGAATCTCGTCGGTCGTGGCCTTCAGCGTTGCCGGGTTCTCGAGGCGTTTCCGCATCTGCTTCAGCGCTCGGAACAGGGGCTGCGTGTCCAGGATCCGGTCCGGATGAAAATCATCCAGTTCGCTGATCGAAAGGTCCGCCGTGGCTCCATCCGCTCCCAGGGGAAGCCGTAACTGAATCTGCAGACTCCGCATGACGGTGTCGATCTCATCCCGATCGACAGCAAGGGGACGGCGCCCCACTAACGGCTCGACGATTCCCCGGCTGGTCCGCCCGGAGAAGTCGCCCAAAATCAAGACATGAAAGGGCGAATCAGGCTCCGGCCGCGCGGTAGTGCGCCGCTGGGGATCGACGTCAAGAAACACTTCTGCCATCGGAGTTTTTGCCATTGCGCTCCCGATTATACACGGGGGAGGTGTAACATGACCCCAGAACATTTTCCGTGAGGGAATTTTCTTTTCGTTCGCGCGCACGGTAAGGTAAGGAACTGTAACTCCATGACCACAGACACCATTCTGAACCCGTTTGCGAAGCTAGACCCCCGGTATCTGGCCCGGCTGCGCGAGGTCTTCGACCGCGCCAGCTATACGGAGAAGACGATTGAAGACGCCCTGCCCATGGGCCTGCGGGACAACGCAACGAAGGAAGGCGCCGCGCCCGGGGTCATGCGAGCCATTCCGCAAGACACCCCGCTCGGTCTCTTGGTGCGCACCTTTCTGCTGAACGTTCCGGTTCCGCAAGAAGCGCTCGCTGCGCTGCTCGGCGAAGAGCTGGTGGCGGGGCTCTTGGCGGGGGAGTTCCTGATGGAGCGGCCGGGCGGGGTTGCCTGCCCCGTCGTGATTCATCCGCTCCGGGGTTTTTATATTGTTCACGATGGCCTTGGTGCGAGGCTTACTCCCATCAGTAAACACTTGGTCATGGGCATAGGTACCAGTTCGCTGGCGCCGGCCAACGCCGCGCCTCGCCGCCACTACCGCCGCGCCCTCGATCTTGGTTGCGGCGGCGGGTTTCAGGCGTTCCATCTGGCCCAACACTGCGATGAAGTGGTGGCTCTCGACATCAACGTCCGCGCTCTCAATCTGGGCCGGGCCGCGGCGGTTCTGAACCGGGCCGGAAACATCGAATTCCGCCACTCGAATTTCTTTTCCGCGGTCGAAGGCGAGAAATTTGACCTCGTCGTCTCGAATCCCCCGTTTGTCATTTCCCCCGAGTCGGAGTTTCATTATCGCGATGGCGGGCTCGGCGCGGACCGCGTGACGGAAACCGTTATCCGCGGCGTGGGCAACTATCTCGAAGAAGGTGGCCTCGCCGTCATCATTTGCGAGTGGGCTTCGCTTAAGGACGGCCAGCCGCACGACCGGTTGAAGCAGTGGGTGGCCGATAGCGGATGTGACGTGTGGGTATACACGAGCGAGCAGGATGACCTGGTCTCTTACGCCATGTCCTGGCTCCGCTCCTACCAGGCCAACCTCTCGGCCGAAGAGTTTCACCGGACTTACGATCGCTGGATCGACTACTACGAGGGTCTCAACATGAGCGGAGTGCAGACCGGACTGGTGGTCATGCGGAAGCGGACGGGCGACAACTGGGTATACATTGACCAAGCGGCCGCCGTCATCCGTGGACGGTGGGGTGAGGCGCTGCTCCAGTTGATCGACATCCACACCATGCTGCATACCTCCACGGCAGATGAAATTCTGGACCAGCCGTACCAGTTGTCCAGTGCGGCGCGAATGCGGCACATCTATCAACAGGCCGGCAACCGCTGGGCCTCCACCGAGGCGGAGATCTTCCTGGTGGAACCGTTGCCGTATAGCGGCCGGGTGGATCAGTACACCGCCGGACTCCTGGCCCGCTGTGATGGCACCGTCCCGCTACGGAAACTGGTCGCCGACATGGGAGAGATCGTTGGCGTCTCCTTCCCGGAGATCGTGGAGGCGGCCATGCCCATCATTGAAGGACTGATGCAGCGGGGCTATCTCATCCCCGTTTCGCTTCTTCCCCCGGACCCCGAGGTACCCGAGGCGTGAGCCTTCCCCTCGCCGGGGTCCGCGTCCTCGATTTCACCCGCGCGGTGGCGGGCCCGTTCTGCACGATGATGCTCGCCGATCTGGGCGCGATCGTCCTGAAGATCGAAGAGCCCGGCGCCGGCGACGAAACCCGCCAGTGGGGACCGCCCTTCCGGGGCGAAGACAGCACCTACTGGCTGGGGCTGAATCGCAACAAATCCAGCGTCGCCTTGAACCTCAAGTCGAACCAGGCCGAGGTCCGCGCCCGGATCGCCGAAGCGGACGTCCTCGTCGAGAACTTCCGGCCCGGCGTGATGGACCGCCTGGGCTTCGGCTACGAACAACTCGCTCAACCTTCATTGATCTACGCTTCGGTGAGCGGCTTCGGCCCCGAATCCACCCAACCCGGTTACGACTTGATGATCCAGGCGCTCAGCGGCCTGATGCATACAAGTGCGCTCCCCGGCGCGGCCGTCGGCAAGACCTCCTTTCCCGTCGCCGATATCCTGGCGGCGCTGTTTACCAGCCAGGCCATTCTGGCGGCGCTCCTGCGCCGGGAACGCTCGGGCGAAGGCGCCCGCATTCATGTGTCGCTGTTTGAGAGCCTCCTCGCCGGCATGTCGCCCCTCACCTCCGCGGCGCTTCTCGCCGGGGTCGATCCCCGCCCGGCGGGCCTCGGCCTAGCCAACATCGTGCCCTATCAGGTCTTCGAGTGTGCCGACGGCCAACTCGCCGTCGGCGTCCCCAATGAACGGCTCTGGCTTCGCTTCTGCGACTTGATGGACCAGCCGGCCTGGAAGGCGGATCCCCGTTTCGCCGGCAACGCCGCCCGTGTGCAGCATCGGGACCAACTCGTCTCGCTCCTCGTTCCCCTGTTCGCCGCACGCTCGAAAACAGACTGGCAAGAGCGTTTATCCGCAGCCGGCATCCCCTGCGGCGCTGTGCAGACGGTTGCCGAAGCGCTCGGCCAAATCACTCCGTGGCAACTCGAAGAAGACCTCCCCGCCATGCCCAATCCCATGCGGATCTCGAACTGCGAGATGCCGCGCCGCCGCCCACCCCGCCGGCCTTAAGCCCTATTCATTAAATTTCCCGACGGTTGTCTCCGCCGGCGATTTGTGATGTAATCCGCCAACCCAACGGGAGGGAATCATGTCACTTCATCGAGGCGCCCTTGTCGCGCTGTCTCTCATTTCCGCATCGTCACTTCTAGCCCAGGACACTCGGGGTCGGCTCCAGGGACGAGTTACGGACGCCACCGACGCCGTCGTCGTCGGCGCCACGGTTTTGCTCCAAAACGACAACACCAACATCCAGTCGACGCAGATGACCGGTGCTGCCGGCCAATATATTTTTGACCTCGTGCTCCCCGGTAAGTACACCGTGACCGTCGAGATGTCCGGCTTCCGCAAGTACGTCCAGAAGAACATCCTCGTCCAGGCGCGCGCGGACGTCACCGTGGACGCTCGCCTCGAAACGGGTTCGACGCGCGAGTCGATCACCGTCGAGGCATCGCCGGTCGCGGTGCAGTTCAACACCTCCACCATGGGCCTCACGCTCGATACAAAGATGACCAATAACCTCCCGATCATCCATCGGAATCCGTTCCTGCTCGTCAGCTTGAACCCGGCCACCGTCATCCGCTCCAGCACCGAGCAGAGCCCCTTCCATCATTGGGCCGCTTCGCAGTTCGACGTCGGCGGCAATACGAGCACCAAGAACGACATCATCCTCGATGGCTCCCCGTCGATGACCGGCCAGAAATCCTCCTACACGCCGCCCATGGACGCCGTGCAGGAAGTGAACCTGCAGCAGAACGCCGTGGACGCCGAGTTCGGCCACTCCGCCGGCGGCGTGCTCAGTGTTTCGATGAAGTCCGGCACCAACGACTATCACGGCACGGCTTACTATCTGGGCCGCAACCCGGCTCTCAACGCCTTGGCCGACCGCATCACCCAACGCGCCAACCTCACCCGCCAGAACACCTGGGGCGCCACCCTGGGCAACCCCATCAAGAAGAACAAACTCTTCAACTTCCTGTCCTACGAAGGCTGGCGGACCATCGAACCGCGCAGCTCGTTCAACACGCTGCCGACCGACCTTGAACGCACGGGCGACTTCTCGCGGTCGCTGAACACCGCCGGCGCCCTCCGCACCATCTATGACCCCTACACGACGACCGTCACCAACGGCGTCGCCAGCCGCATGCCCTTCGCAGGAAACGTGATTCCGGCCAACCGCATCGACCCCACTTCCCGCATCATCATGAACGATCTGTGGAAGCCGAACGGTCCCGGCAACGGCCCCACGCAAGTCAACAACTTCATCGCCGGTTTCGCCAACCGCTTCCGCTACTGGAACCTCAGCGATCGCGTCGACTACAACGCCACCGACAAACTGAAGTTCTTCGGCCGCTACAACCAGTTCCGCACCTTCACCGCCCAGGATGACTACACCGGCGGCTCGCTGGCCCAGCCGCCGGATGGCTCCAAGCGCCATTCCCTCAGCTTCTCCGGCGACATGGTCTACGCCCTGAACTCCAGCACCGTGCTGAACATTCGCGGCGCCTCCAACGCCATCGTCGACTCCTTCGGCGTACCCTCGGCGACGCTGAAAGAGTCTGACCTTGAAAAGTTCTGGCCCGGCAACGCCTGGTATAAGCCCTATCTCGGCGGCCTGCCCGATATCTACTATCCTGGCGTCACCGTCACGCAGGGCTCAACCACCACCCTCGGCCGCACCGGTTACTGGTATCAGGAACCGAAATCCTGGAACATCGACGCCAAGATGTCCAAGAACATCGGCAAGCACTATGTGAAGGTCGGTGGCGAATACCGCCGCGAGAATGTCGTCGCCTCGCGTCCGCGGCCGCCCGTTTTCAACTTCGTGCCCGCCGTCACGGCGAACACCTTCCTGAACCCCAACGTCAACCTCTCCGGCGACGGCTGGGCCACCATGCTGCTCGGCGCCATGAATGGGACCTCGAACTTCAGCTCCATTCCCATCCAGCGGCCCCAGGTGAACTTTATGTCGTTCTTCGTCCAGGATGACTACAAGCTCACGCAGCGCCTCACGCTGAACCTCGGCATCCGCTACGAATACTTTGGGCCGATGACCGATCCCGAAGACCGCTTCTCCCGCTTCCTCGATCTGAATAGCCCGATTCCGGAGTTCCAGGGCGCCAGAGCACCGCAAATGCCCGCCGCTGTGACGGCCCTGCGCACCGCGGCTCCCATCTACAACGGCGCCTGGATCTTCACGGATTCGGAGAATCGCGGTAGCTGGAACGCGCCCAAGACCCTGCTGATGCCCCGCGCGGGACTCGCCTACCGGATCAACGACAAGTCGGCGCTCCGCATCGGCTGGGCTCGTTACATTGTCCCCGCCACGCTTACCGATGGCCTCAACATCCTCGGCTCGGTGCCGCTGCCCGGCTTTGACGCCACCAGCACCTCGGTTCCCGAAATCCAGGGTGTTCCGCAGCAGCGCCTGTCGAACCCCTTCCCGGGCGGACTGGTGCCGGTTAGCGGCAAAACGCTGGGCCGCTACACCAACCTGGGCGCTCCGGCCACCTGGTATCAGCAAGACTTTACCCCAGGCGTCAACGACCGCTTCAACGTCTCGTTGCAGCGCCAGTTGCCCGGCCAGATCCTCGCCGACATCACATTCTTCATGAACACCGGCCGGAACCAGCCGTACACCTTCGATCTCAACCAGATCGATCCGCGCATCGGCTACAACGTGAAGACGGCCGTCACCCAGTCGGTCCCGAACCCGTTCTTCAACGTACTTCCGGCGAATCAATTCCCTGGCCAGTTGCGCACGCAGCAGAACATTCAGGTCAACCAACTGCTCCGGCCCTATCCGCAGTACGGCGCCCTCACCGAGACGCTCAACGCCGGCCTGCGCAACTACTACCGCTCGCTGCAGATGCAGTTCCAGCGGCCCTTCGCCAATGGCTTCAACTTCACCGTCGGCTACAACTACAACCGCGAGCGCAACGAAGAGTTCTACGACGAGCAGGACTACTTCACCCGGACCTTCACCTTCCAGCCGGCCCGCAACGCCCGCCACCGGTTGACCGGCGCGGCGATCTACGAACTGCCCTTCGGCAAAGGCCGCCGCTTCATGGCCAACGCCCCCACGGCGCTCGATTATGCCTTCGGCGGCTGGTCCATCGCGCCGCTGTTCACCTACAACACGGGTCTCTTCCTCCGTTTCGGCGGCATGCTCGTCAACGGGGATCCCACGATTGATAACCCCCAGCGGGACCGCTGGTTCGATACCTCGAAGTTCGCGGTTCTCCCGGCGTTCACCCGCCGCACCAACCCGCTCCAGTATGCGAATCTGGTTGGCCCCAATACGCTCAACCTCGACGCCACCCTGGCTAAAGAGTTCCGCATCACCGAAAAGGTGAAGTTCGAACTCCGCATGGAGGCTTACAATGTGGCCAATAGCTTCTTTGGATCCGATCCGGACGTCAACGTGAACTCGCCGAACTTCGGCCGGGTCGTCACGCAGCGTGGAGGTTTCTTTGGCCGTCAGCTTCAGTACTCGGGCCGTATTATTTTCTAGCCTGATCCTTTCACTGGCCGCCGCCCAGTTCACCGGGTCGGCGGCCTGTGCCGAATGTCACCAACCCCAATGGGCCGCGCAGAAACGCTCGGCCCATCCTTATGCCCTCTCCCGCCGCAACGACCTCTGGCTGTTCGGCGCCGGCCGCCAAGCCACCACACCCGTCTCGCGCCTCGACCCCGACCACTACCTCGAACACGGACTCTCCCAGTATTCGAATCCCAATGTCAAAGCGCTCACCCCGGGCCACTCCACGCCCGACGGTGTCAAGTATCGCGTCTTCGACCCCGGCGCGCAGATCCTCCGCTGCTTCCAGTGCCACTCCACCGGCAAGCTCAGCTTCTCCCCCGAAAAGGGCATCCAGCCCGCGGAGACCGGCGTCCAATGCGAAGCCTGCCATGGCCCCGGGGCTGACCATACCCAACTCCTCCGGCCCAAGGTCTTAAACCCCGCCGGCCTCAACGACCTATGCGGCGCCTGCCACCGCCAGCCCCCCAAGCCGGGCGAAGACGTCAACTGGCAGGACCCATGGAACGTGCGCCACCAGCCCGTCTCCCTCTCCCAAAGCGCCTGTTTCCAGAAGGGCAACGTGAGCTGCACCACCTGTCACGACGCGCACTCCGGCGAGGTCAAATCCACCTGCGCCAACTGCCACCCGAACGTCACCCACAAGGTCAAACCAGCCGCCGCGCTAACCTGTGAATCCTGCCATATGCCAAAGGTCGCCGCCAGCCCGCAGCTTACCTTCGCGAACCACTGGATCGGGGTTTACGCGCCGCGGCAACCGCTGCTGCCGCTTCCTCGGTCCAGGGGTGCCGCGGCCCCAACTGCGCGTTGAAGATCGTCCAGGCCTGTTCGTAGAACACGCCCGCCGGCTTCCCCACGGCCGTCAGCACATCGCCCAGGTTGCTCGCGCTCAGCCCCGTCCTCACGTGCCGCGGCCCCAGCGTCGCCTCCAGAATCCGCAGGCTCCGCCGCTGCACCGCCTCGGCCTCCACCAGCTTCCCCTTCGTCAACAACTCACTGCCCAGGTTGTTCAGCGTCGTCCCCACCTCCGGATGGTTCGCGCCCAACGCCTTCTCCTGCGCCGCCAGCGCCTCCCGCAGCAACGCCTCCGCCCGCGCTGAACCCTTCAACAACAGCGCCAGATCATTCAGGTACGCCGGCTTCCGCTCGCGCTTAATCGCCAGCTCGAGAAACTGCGCATCCCCCGTCAACTCCGTCCGCCGCGCCAACGCCCGCGTCGAAGGCGCCTTGGCATACTCCGCCAAGGCTTCGCCGTTCCGCCCCATCGCCGCCAGGCAATCGCCCAGCATCTCCGCGTCGCCCAGCTTCCGCAGCCACGGCTCAGCCAACTCCCACTGCTGCTCCCGCATCAGGAACAGCGAAACGTCCCGCACCCCCGCTTCATTCGTCGCCCGCGCCTCGTACAACGGCAGCAGCGCCCGCCAATCCACCGGCTGCCACAACTGAAACGCCAACAGCAGCGCGATCACGGCAGCCCCTCCTGCACCCGGCCCGTGAACGCCCGCAACAGCGCCACCAACTGCCGCTTCTCCTCCGCCGTCAGGCGCAGCGGCCGGATCTCCGGATCGCTTCCCTTCCCGGCGTCATAGAGCTCCACCACCTCCTCCAAGCTCGCCTTCGACCCATCGTGCAGATACGGCGGCGTCTCCGCCACCTGCCGCAGCGAAGGCGTCTTGAAGGCGCCCTTGTCCTCCTCGCGCCGCGTCACCTCGAAGCGCCCCAGGTCCGTGCCCACCGGCCCCGTAGCATGAAACTCCTCATCCGTCAGGTTCGGCCCCAGATGGCACGCCACGCAGTTGGCCTTGCCGCGAAAGAGTTTCAAACCTGCCTGCTGCTCCGCCGTCAACGCCGTCCGGTCTCCCGCGATAAAGCGATCGTACGGGCTATCCCCCGCCAGAATCGTCCGCACATAGCTCGCCAGCGCCCGCGTCAACTCCTCCCGCGTCAACCCCACCCGCGCCGCCGCATCCTCCACGCGCATCCCCATCTCCAACGGATTCGCAATCGGCTGCACCACCTGCTCTTCCAGCGTGGCCGCCCGCCCGTCCCAGAAGAACGACTTCCCATACGCCCGGTTCACAATCCGCGGACTTCGCCGTGGCCCTACCTGCTGCCCGATGCCCACCGCCCGCGCCGCGCTGTCCGTAAACCCCCGCGCCGGATCATGGCACGTCGCGCAAGCCACTGTCCCATCCCGCGACAAACGTCTATCGAAGAACAGCTCCCGCCCCCGCTTCACTCGCCCGGCCTCCAGCGGATTCTCCGCCGGCGCCGGAATCAGTTGATCCAACCCCAACGGCACCGCCACAATCGCCGCCAGCCACCACGCGTTCATCGCGGCAACTCCCACTTCCAGATCTCGTTCCGGGCGTCCGACTCCGTCCACGCCTCCCGTTCGCCGCTCTCGTCATACGCCCCGCCGCCCACCAGCTTCTCGCCCCGCCAGACAATCTCCTTCGCCTCGCTCCGTCCCCGCTCCTCGCCGTCCACCTCGAGCGCTCCATTGCTATAGAGCACTGCCAGCCGATTCCCCCGCGCGGCGAACGCGCGCACGTCCCGGTAAACCCGCGCCCCGTTCCGCAGCTCGGTGCCCCGCTGCACCCAGATCGAATCGCCCTCCCCCCACGCCGCCCGAAACAGCCCCGGAGCCAAACCCGCTTCCCGCTCCACCGGCGTCACTTTCCCCGTCGCCACGTCCACCACGAAGACGCCCGCCCGGCCCTGCCGGTCCGCCCCCCGCACCAGCAAACGCTTTCCATCGCCGCTCCACGCCGGCGCGTCCACCAGCGCCAGCCCCGGATCGATCTCCCGCTCCACGGTCGACGCCAACTCCCGCACCACCAGCACCCGCGCCTCCTCCCCGAAGTTCTCCTCTCCGCGCCGCGAAACATAGGCCAGCCATTTGCCATCCGCGCTCCATGCCGGCGCAGAGTTCCGTCCCGGAAAGCGCAGCGACGCCCGCTGCCGCTTGTCGTAGTAAACATCGGTTCCGCCCGCCCGCACGCCAAACACCAGCACATCCCCATGCGTCATCCCCATCGGCAGAAACCGCCCCAATCCGTCGCGCAACTTCCGCCGCTCGCCGGTCTTCACCGTCAACTCCCACAACTCCTCACCCAGTGCATAGACCACCCGCTTCCCGTCTTCCCGCCACAGCGGAAAAACCCCTTCGCCCAGCACCCGCTCCCCCGATCCATCCGCCGCCAGCAGATACAGTTTCCGCTCCCCGCCCACCAGCGAGTCATACACAATCCATTTCCCATCGCGCGAGAGATCCATCCGCTTCGGATACACCCAAGCCAGCGACTTCAACACCCGCGGCAAGCCCCCCGCCAAGGGCACCATCGCAATCTGGCTCGTGTTGTCCTTCCGAAACAGGAGCGTCAGAACAAACTCTCCATCCGGCGTCCAAGCGCAGGGCTGCACAAAGCCGGCTTCTTCGTTCCGGTACACAGTCCGCCCGTCCACCCGAAGTTCGTAGAATCCCTCCGCGTTCTTCCACGCATAGGCCACGCGCTTGCCGTCCGCCGAGACAATCGAAAAGTAGGCGAACTCCGCCGCGCTCCCCGGCGCCACGACCGTTGTCTGTTTCGCCGCGAAATCGAACAACACCAACTCCCGCGAAGGAGCCTGCACGTTCGAAAGCACGCGGCCATCCCGCGACGGCCCTCCCAGCAGCGTTACCTCGGGCCCGGTCCACAGCAGTAACGGCACCAGTGCCAGCATGTTGCCCAGCCTATCACTTGTCCAGCATCCTCCCCAAAGGCAATAAGTGAGTATGTGTTATCGTTATCACCTATGGTCCGTACCCTTGTTCTTTGCATCCTGCCTGTCGTTCTCTGCGCGCAAAGTCCGCCACCTGGCATCGACCCCCTCAAGACCACCGTTACCGTCACCGGCACCCGCACCGCGATGGAGATCGATAAGTCCCCCGTCTCCACCTCCGTCGTCACCCGCCAGGAACTGGAATCCCGCAACATTCGCCAAATCGATCAGGCGCTCGCCCTCATCGAGGGCGTCAACAGCCTGCGATCGAAGGGTCCCAACGACAACGACTTCGGCCTCGGCCTGCGCGGCTTCTCCGGACGCGGCGGCCAATCCCGCACCCTCATCCTCGTCGACGGCCAGCCCATCAACAACTCCTACATCGGCAGCGTCAACTGGTCCACCTTCGCCCCCAGCGAAATGGAGCGCGTCGAAGTAGCCCGCGGACCCTTCTCCTCCCTGTACGGCGGCAACGCTATGGGCGGGGTCGTTAACATGATCACGCGCCCCGTCGACCGCCGCCAACTCGAACTTTTCGGCCAGTATGGCAACCGCGACACCACGAACTACTCTCTCCGCGCCGCCGACCGCTTCTTCAACAAGCTCGGCGTCAGCCTCGGCTATAGCCGCTTCCAATCCGGCGGCTACCAGTCCCAGGAGATTCTCCGCCCCTCCGCCACCCTCACCGGCGGGACCCCGGTCACCGGCCCCTTCCGCTGGCCCACGGCCGCCGGCGGCACTACCTACGAAGTCGGCAAGCGCGGCGACAACTGGTTTTCCCAGGAAGCACTCCGGCTCCGCACCGAATACGCCATCACCCCCAAGGTCTTCGCCAGCTTCCAATACATGCGCCAGTCCCGTGCCGATGGCTACGACGCCTACACCTCCAACCTCCGCGACGCCAACGGCCGCGTCATCGACTCCGGCACCGTCTCCTTCCTCGACGATGGCGTCCTGCGCCGCCTCTCCGTCACCCCGGCCAACTTTCTTGGCACCCCCACCGGCGCCCTGCTCCACATCTTCCAGGCCCAACTGCTCACCACCCTCTCCCCGGCGTGGAACCTCCGTGTCGCCGCCGGACTCAACCGCAGCCCCGGCGATTGGTACGTCACACCCGCCGCCAACGCCACCCTCACCTCCGGCGGCGGCAACTACGTCAACCAGACCAACCAGGCCGTCTACGGCAACGTGCAAGCCAGCCACAACGCCGCCGGACAGAACTTCATCTTCGGCGGCGAAACCCGTCACGACCGCGCCCGCATCGCCGGACAAAACGTCCCGAACTACGCCTTCCGCGAAAACGGCGGCGCCTTCGACTCCCAAGCCCGAGGCAAGGCCTTCAACCAGGCTGGCTACGTTCAGTACCAGCGCTCCTTCTCCGACCGCCTCAACATTGTCGCCGGCGGCCGCTGGGACTACTGGCGCACCTACGAAGGCGGCAACCAAACCGGCATTAACCTTCCCATCACGCCCTACCCCGAACGCTCCACCAACGCCTTCACCGGCAAGATCGCCGCCTCCTACACGCTCCCCGGCAACCTCCAGGTCCGCGGCAGTGTCGGCAACGCATTCCGTAACCCCTCAGTGTATGAGCTCTATCGCGATCTTACCCTCGCCGGTTCTTTACTCCTCGCCAACCCCAACGTCCTCCCCGAACGGCTCCTGGCATACGAAGGCGGCCTCGTCCGCTCCTTCGGCGGCCGTCACTCCATCGAGGCCACCGTTTTCGAAAACCAGGTCACGGATCTGATCTATCGCACGACAGACTTCGTCCTCGACCCCACCGGCCGCACCCGGCGCCTCACCAACGCAGGCCTCGGCCGCACCCGCGGCGCCGAACTCTCCGCCCGCCAGCAGGTCCTACCCTGGCTCCAATTCCGCCAGTCCTACACGTTCACCAACTCCATCATCACGCGCAACGACGCCCTCCCGGCTACCGTCGGCCGCCGCATCCCGTACGTCCCCAAACACACCGCCACCTATCTCGTCACCGCCGCCCGCAACCGATGGAGCGTCACCTGGTCCGGCCGCTATGTCGGCGATGTCTTCGCCACCGATACCAACACCGATCTCGTCTCCGGCGTCCCCGGCAGTTGGAACCCGTTCTTCGAGATGGATACGACCGTCTCGTACGAACTGACCCGCCGCCTCTCTCTGATCGCCACGGCCGACAACATTCTCGACCGCCGCTACTACATCAACTTCATCACCCCGGGCCGCACCGTCTTTGCCGGCTTCCGTCTCCGGCTCTGAGGTCACCATGAGACTCGCCCTTGCTCTCCTCGCGTTCGCCCCCCTGCTCGCCGCGCAGAAGCCGAATGCCGTACTTGTTCTGCGCAACTCCCAGGTCGCGCCGGCCGCCCTGCGCGCCTTCGAAGCCAAGTACGGCGACGTCTTCACCTGCACCATCACCAACGAATCTCTCTCCGCCGAACGTCTCCGCCAGGCGAAGGTTCTCTTCCTCGAACACCCTTCGCCCGCCTTCCTCGCCCGTCTGAAGGAACCCGCTCTTGCCGCCATCCGCGGCGGCCTCCGCGTTGCCACCGACGTACCGGACACCGTGCAACGCGGCTGGGGAATCGAGCCGCCGCTACCCCTCCTCCGCCGTCTGCTCCCCTATTGGCAGAACGGCGGAGAAGAGAACCTGCTCGACTTCTTCGCCGCACTCTATGTCGAGTCCGGCGGCCCGGCGAATCTCGCCATCGGCCCGCCCCGCGAAGCGCCTAAACTCGGCGTGTACCATCCGGATGCGCCCCGCACCTTCGCCAACCTCACCGAATACCTCGCCTGGTATCGCGCCGCTAAACCCAATCTCGGCCCCCTCGCTGTCGTCACGTTCTTCTCCACCTACCTGAAGAACCGCGACACGGCCGCCGTTGACGCTCTCCTCGCTGCCCTCGAAAAGCAAGGCCTTGCCGCCGCTGGCGTCTTCGGTTGGCCGCACCACACCACCGAACCCGTCTTCGTCGCGCCGGCCAACGATCCGCCCCGCATTCTCCTCTCCTCCACCCTCAGCCTCTCCAAACCCGAGGACGCGCTATTCCTCGAAAAGCAGAACCTCCACGTCATCTCCTGGATCATCACCCGCGACCCTTACGCCGTCTGGTCCGAAACCGATCGCGGCATCCCCGCCGATCGCGTCGCCACCTCACTCAACGAACCAGAGCGCAATGGTGCTACGGACCCCATCCTTGTTGCTACCACGGAAGCCGGTCCGGGTGGCGCTGTCGCCATCACGGTCCCCATCCCCGAGCGTGTCGAAATGGCCGCCCGCCGGGCCCGCCGCTGGCTCAACCTCGCGGAAAAACCCAACGCCCAGAAGCGCCTCGCCATTCTCTACTACAACAACCCGCCCGGCAAGGGAAACCTCGGCGCCAGCTACCTCAATCTCGCCCCCAGTCTCGAACAGGTGCTCAACCGGCTCCGCGCTGAAGGCTACGACACGGGCAACCGTCTGCCCACCGCCGAAGAGATCCTCGCCCAACTCGAACGTGCCGGCCGCAACGTCGAAACCTGGGCCCCGGGGGAACTGCGCAAGATGATCGAAGCCGGCGGCACGACACTGGTCCCTGTCGAACTCTACGAAAAGTGGTTCGCCGAACTGCCCGCCCGCTTCCGCCAGTCCATCAACTCCCGCTGGGGCAAGCCCCGCGACGCCAAGCTCATGGCCTGGGTCTCCCCCGAAGAGAAGAAGTTCTTCGTCGTCCCCGGCATGTTCCTCGGCAACGTCTTCCTCGGCCCTCAGATCCTGCGTGCCTCCTTCGCCGAGTACACCAACCTCCAGCACAGCGCCACGCTGCCGCCTCATCACGGCTATGTCGCGGCCTATCTCTACTACCGCCACTTCTTCAAGGCGGACGCCGTCATCCACATGGGCCGCCACGGCACCCTCGAATGGCTTCCCGGCAAGAACGCCGGCCAGGCCGGCTGGGACGCCTCCGAAGTCATCCTCGGCGACCTCCCCAACGTGAACTACTACATCATGGACGGTGACGGCGAAGCCATTCAAGCCCGCCGCCGCTCCGCTGCCGTCGACCTTTCCCACCTCACCCCCATGCTCGCTCACGCCGGCAAGGAGGACCGCTTCGCCACCCTGTCGAAGGCCCTCGGCGAATGGGAGCAAACCCACGAAACCGCCCCGGCCCTCGCCGCGGAATACGCCGCCACCGCTTGGCGCGAACTCGAGTCCACCGGCCTCGCCGCCCAACTCTCCCTCGCCGCACTCCCGCGTGACGCTGCTCTCGAAAAGGCGGCCGAGTTCCTCGAATCGATCGAGGAAGCCCCCATCCCTCTCGGCCTCCCCACCCTCGGCGTCCCACCCTCGGAGGACCGTCAACGCGAAGGCCTCCGCGCCATGCTGCTCTCCTCGTTCCCGCTCGAAGACTCCCGCCGCCGCCGCGAACAAATCCTCGCCTGGGCGGACCAGACCTTCGCCGGCGATGCCGTCGAGGCCACCGCCGATAAGGATCGCCGCATCCTCGCCGATGCCCGTCTCTGGCTCTCCCGCCTGCGCGCCTCGGCGCCCCGCGAGCTCGATATGCTCCCGCGCATCCTGCGCGCCGAGTATCTGCCCAGCGGCCTGGTCGGCGACCCCATCGCCGTCCCGGACGCCCTCCCCAGTGGCCGCAACTTGCATCAGGGCGATCCCTCCCGCCTCCCCACCCCGGCCGCTTGGGAGCTCGGCAAAAAGCTCGGCGATCAACTCCTCGCCGAACACACGAAGAAGAATGGCAAGCCCCCGGAGAGGATCTCCGTGGTCCTCTGGCAAGGCGAAACCGGCCGCAACCAAGGCGCCATGGAGGCCGAAGCGCTCTACCTCATGGGCGTGCGCCCTGAATGGAACGCGCGCGGCCAAGTCGACCGTCTCAGTCTCATCCCGGAAGCCGAACTCGGCCGCCCCCGCGTGAATGTCCTCTTCACCGCCTCCGGCCTCTACCGCGACGGCCTCGGCGACAAGATCATCCTCCTCGACCGTGCCGCCCGTCTCGCCGCCGCCGCCGGCGATAACGCCCTCTCCCGCCAGAACAAGGCCACGGAAAAGGCGCTTCTCGCCTCCGGCATAGCGCCGGAGCAGGCCGCCGAACTCGCCGGCGCCCGCGTCTTTGCCTCCGCCCCCGGTTCCTATGGTTTCGGCCTGAACAAGTTCGTCGAACAGAGCCGCGACAAAGAAGAACCCCAAACCATGGCCCAGCTCTACCTCACGAAAATGAACTACGCCTTCACCGAAAAGAGCTGGGGCGCCAACGCGCCCAAGCTGCTGGAGCACCAGCTTCGCGGCAACGAGGTGATTCTCCATAGCCGCTCCTCCAATCTCTACGGAGCCGCCGACAACGACGACGTCTATCAGTACATGGGCGGCCTCCGCGTCGCCTCCGAGGCGGCCGGCGCCAAGCCCGAACTGCTCATTAACAACTTCCGCCGCCGCGGCAGTGAACGCATGGAGACGGCCCGCAACTTCCTCGCCGCCGAACTCAACGCCCGCAACTGGAATCCGAAATGGCTCAAGGAAATGCAGCAGGAGGGCTACTCCGGCGCCCGCGAAATGGTGAAGGCCGTCGAATATCTCTACGGCTGGCAGGCCACGGCTTCGGACACGATTGACCCTACCGTCTGGAAGAAGACCTACGACGTCTACGTCGCCGACGAGTACAAGCTCGGCCTCAAGGAGTTCTTCGATAAATCCAACCCCGCCGCCAAGCAGAACCTCGTCGCCCGGCTTCTCGAAGTCGACCAACAGGGCACCTACAAGTTCACGGACGCCGAGCGCACCGCGCTCGTCAAGGAGTACGTCCAACTGGTATCGCAGAACGGCCCGGCCTGCTCCGCCAACGTCTGCGGCAACGCGCGCTTGCAGAAGCAGGTCATGAGCCTGGCGAAGAACCTCGACCCCGACGCCGCGGCCAAGTTCCAGCAGGAGTTCACCAACGCCGCGAACGCCCGTCCCGTCCCCCGCCGGACCCCAACGCCCGCCGCGCCACCCGAGCCGGCCGACCCCTACCGTGGCCTCAAGATCAGCATGGTGAAGCTGAAGCACCTCGCTACCGAGACCCAGCGCCTCATCGGCAACAACCCACGCGCTGCCGCTGCCGTCGGCGCCTCGCTGCTGCTCGTCAGCTTCCTCATCGCCTGGACCAAACGTCGCCGCCCCTTTGTCCTTTCGAACCTGGATCTCTCTCACTCCTAAAGCCGGTGTAGCCTGAAGGGCGATGCCCTACGTCGACCTCACGCTCCACTCCGGCGGCCACTGCCGCGAGCGCGCCTGGTTCGTCGACCGTGCCCGTGGCTTTGAGAAAATCACCCTCCCCGCCTTGGTCGCCGCCCTGCGGCATCCGCAGGCCGGCCTGCTCCTCTTCGACACCGGCTACGGCCCCCACCTCGCCCACTCCCGCAGCTTCCCCGCCCGCCTCTACCGCCGTCTCCTGCCCTTCGCCCTCGCCGCGGACCCGCTCCCCACCGACGGCCTCTCCGCCATCATCGTTTCCCACTTCCACCCCGACCACATCGGCGGCCTCCGCTCCCTGCCCGCCGTGCCGCTCTACCACTCCCGCGAAGGTCTCGCCCAACTCCGCGCCCTCTCGGCCTACCAACAGGCCCGCCACGCCTTTCTCCCCGAACTCCTTCCCCCCACGTTCCCCTCGCGCGCCATCGAAGACTGCCCCCGCGTCACCCCTCCCAATCTCGCGCCCTTCACCGAAGCCTACGATCTTCTGCACGACGGCTCCCTCCTCGCCGTCCCGCTGCCCGGCCACGCCCTCGGCCAGCACGGTCTCCTCTGCCGCCACCGCGATGGCTCGGAAACGTTCCTCGTCGCCGATGCCGCCTGGGTGCTCACCAATATCACCGAACTCTCCCTCCCCGCCGAACCAGCCCTCCGCCTCCTCGGCCACCGCCCCACCATCATCGAAACCCTCCGCAAGCTCCACGCCCTCCATCGCCGCCGCCCGGACCTCCCGCTGCTCCCCTCCCATGTTTGAGCTCCTCCGCGCCTATCTCGCCGCGCGCCGCCTCCGCACGCTCCGCGTACCCGCCGTCCCCCCACTCCAAATCGCCGAAGCCCAAGCCCGCGCCTACGCCGAGCAGGAACTCGCCACCGGCATCTCCCCTCTCCCCCCGTACAGCTTCGGCCTTTCCTCCGGCACCACCGGCGCCCCCGGCGTCTTCATCACCACCCCCGCCGAACGCGCCCGCTGGGCCGGCAACATCCTCGGCAAATACATCCCGCCCCACCGGCTCCCCGGCCTCCGCGTCGCCCTCTTTCTCAAACACAACAACCGCCTCTACTCGGGCGTCCGCGGTCTCCGCTACTACGGCCTCACCCCGCCCTATCCCGATCTCGCCTCCTGGCGTCCCCACGTCCTCGTCGGCCCGCCCAGCGTCCTCCTCCAACTACCCGACGGCCTCCGCCCTCACACCGTTCTCGCCGGCGCCGAGCCCCTCTTCCCCGCCGATCGCGAAGCCTTGACGCAGAAGTTCCAAGCCGCCCCCCGCGGCCTCTATCAGGCCCGCGAAGGCTTCCTCGCCTATGGCTGCCCGCACGGCCGCTACCACCTCAACGAAGACCTCCTCTCCTTCCGCCTCCAACCCTTCACCCACGATCCCCGCCGCGTCCTCCCCCACATCACGGACCTCGTCCGCCAAACCCAGCCCCAAACCAATCGCCGCGTCGATGACGTACTCCTCCTCGCCCCCTCCTGCCCCTGCCGCAGCCCGTTCACCGCCGTCGAAACCGTCGAAGGCCGCCTGCAGGACCTCATGGTCTTCCGGAACCGTCCCCCCAAGTTCCCCCTCGAACTCGCGCCCCTCCTGCCCCCCGGCGCGGCGCTCTTCCAGAACGACTTCGACGACTTCACCGTCCAGTTCGACTACGCCCCGCCCCCCGGCCACAAGCACCGCCGCTTCCAGCGCCTGTTCGATCCCCACAACACCCTCATCGAACCATGGCTGCAACCCGCGTAAGAAACGCCTCCCGCGGCCGGTACGCCCGCGCCGCCTTCTGCAACTCCGGCAGCCGTGGCCACTCCCGCGCGAGCAACTCCTCTACGGTTCCCTGCCGCGTCCCCGCGCCGAACCATTCCACGCGCGCCGCAAAGTCGAAATGGTCGTAGTCCTGCGGCCACACTAAACTCGGCTTCCCTTCGAGAATCGCCGCGTAGGCGATCCCCGCGCCGCCATGGTGAATCACCGCGTCGAACTGCCCCAAGTCCCGCGCATACGGCACAAACGGATACTCCTTCGACCCCGCCACCACGATCGAAACACCCGGCGCCTCCGGCACCCGCAGCCGCTCCTTGGCCCAGAACAAATGCGTCCCCAGCGTCAGCAGAACCTTCTTGCCCGCCGGGTACGTCACGGCCGGCCACTCCTCCGGGTCCTCCACCAGCGGCCCGATCATCTCGAAGCTGGCCGGCCAATCCCGTTCAAACTCCAACTCCTGAATCCCCAACCCCAAAATCGCCTCCGGCGAATACACCACCTCCGTCCCGTCCGCCCGCCACAACTCCTCCACCCCGGCGGCCCGGAACTCGGCCGCTAACCAGGCCTTCACCCCCCGCTTGAAGCCCCGCACCGCCAGCCGCCCCAGCCAGTCCCGCAAGCCCCACCCCGGCGTCCACCCCCCGCAGTAGGACGGCGTTCCCCGCTTCGTTTCGAGCACCAGCGGGCTCGGCATCGTCGTCACCCACGGCAGGCCCATCTCCTGCGCCACAAACCCGCCCACCGGCGCCACGAAATCGGCCACCACCACGTCCGGCCGCCAGCCCGCGAACAGCCCGCGCAAGTCGTTGCGGATTCCCGGCAATAGGCCCAGGTTCGCCCGCAACTGCTGCATGAGGAGTCGCGGATTGCTGCCTACTTTGTACGGTGGGTTGGCAATCGCCTCGAGCGCTCCGTCCGGCACGCTCGTGAGCGGCAGCGTCTCCAGTCCCCGCTTGGCCAATACGGCCCGCTTCCGCTCGCCGGTCACGAACGCCACCGTATGCCCCGCCGCCCGCGCCGCCTCCGCCAGCGGCACCTGCGGGTACAGGTGGCCCGCGTAGGGCGGCGCGACAAACACGATCCTCATCGCACCACCTCCCAATAATCCAAATGCCCACAGCGCACGCGCCGGTCCACGCGGCCCCGATAGAACAGGCGGCTCCACCCGTCCCGGTCGCCCATCACCACCTCGGCCGGCACCCGCAATTTCCCGAAGCAAGCCGGCCCCAGGGCCAAGACCTCCGCCTCGCCCCGCAACTCCTCCCAGACGCAGTTCAGTAACTGCAGCCCGCAACTCCCCGTGACGATCTGTAGCCGCTCCTGCGTCGTATCCATCGCCCGCTGCAGCACCCGCCGCACCACCTCCCGATACTCACCCGAAGCCATCGACATCGCCACCTGCGCCGCGTTCCGCCAACTCGCCCCGATCATCGAGGTCTCTTCGAACGCGGCCCCCGTCATCGCCGCGTGATAGGGAAACCCCGCCCGCAACGCCGTCCACCCCGGCGGCGTCACCGCATCGAGAAACGCCTCCTGCGCCGGGCTCAAACGAGCCGACCGCCACGAACTCTGCCCGGTCAGGATCATCACCCGCCGCTCCACCGGCACGAGCAAGCTCCCGGCGTCATCCAGTTCCCGCAGCCGCGCGAAGTAGTTCACCGGTAGCGGATCCTCCCGTCCGAGACATCGATCCGCCGGCTCCGCCAACTCATCCGTCCCGGCCGCACCAGCGAACTCGCATAGAGCACCGGCAGACTCAGATCCGCCACCACCTCGAACAGCACATCGACTACGCCGCTCCGCACCCCGGCCCACCGCCACAAACAAACCCGGTTCACCAAGGCCTTCCCGAACAGCACCCACCCCCAACCCGTCGCGACGAGCACCCAAGGCAGCAGAGCCGGCAGCACCACCAAGGCAAACGAACTCACCGTTAGATTCTCCCGCAGATAGCGATTCGCGAAGATCAGCCACCGCCGCATCACCCGTCCGCAATGTGCCGCCGAGGCGATGGTCATCGTCACCCGCGCAAACACCGGAGCCTGCCGGATCGACTTCCCCTGTCCCTCGTACAACTGCGCCATGGCGTAGTCATCGGTCAGGCACTCCACCACGGCGCCGAACCCGCCCACCGCTCGCAGCGTCTCCGCCGGCGTCGCATAGATCATCCCGTTGATGGTCCGCTGCGCCCCTACCGCCGCTGCCGGCAGATAGGTCAGAATCGCCGACCCGTTCACGAACCCGCCGACGAAGCGTTCCCAAATCGTTCCGGCTTCGACGAACACCGGCAACCCGGTCACGAGGTCCGCCCCCGTCAAACGCCGCAGCGAACTCTCGTCAATCCGCGTATCGTCATCGAGCACCACAACCATCCCTTCCCGAATATCCACCCGCCCCAGTTTCGCAATCTTCGGATTCTCCCCCTGCGCCGGCGGAGGCCCCACCATCACCGTCACGCGTTCGTCCGCGATCCGCCCCGCGATCTCCCGTCCCAACGGATCGTCCTCATCCACGAGCCGAACAAACCGCACCCCGGGATTCCCGGCCAGGTTCCCCCGCAAACACCGCTCCAGTTTCGGATCCCCCGCGAGAATCGGCTGCAACACGGTAACCGGCCCCGCCCAAGCCTCCCCCGCGCCCCGCCGCACCATCCACCAAGCCAACCCCACCCGCACCGCCAGCAGCGCTAGATAAACCGCGACTGCGAGATTCCACGCCACAGGCCGTTAAGCCAGCCAGCGCTCAATCCAGTCGCCCAGGCGACTCGGCGTAGCAGTTTCAACGTCAATCAAGCCTTTGGCAATCGCCACGTCCATCTTCATGCCCGGTTCTTCCTGCCAAGCTAACCAGGTGTGAAACGTTGCCTTGGAAACCTTTCGGTCACTGAATTTCTTCACTGCTGGCGGAAGTTCCGCAATCACCTGTCCGGCGTGTTGCACTCCCTCGTTCGCCTGTTCCGCCACCGACCTCAGCACCAAGTCTTCGAGGCTACCCGCGCCCTGGTTGTCTGGCATCCCCCACACCCCGACCGACGGCAACTCTCCTTGTGAAAGATGCACCAAACCCTCGCCTGGGAGTCTCTCGGGCAAACCCTCGTACCGCAAACGGACCAGACTTCCCCGTAGCCGCTCCCAGCGTCGGTCATTGGGCTGGTCAAGATCGAACACGATTCCCAGAATCGGATCTCCTGGCTTCAGGTATGTGCTAACCCCAGTGATCAATTTGTCGAAGCCCTTCATGTCAACGATGGTTACGATCTTCTCGCCCTTGACCAGCTTGTCTCCATTCGAGACGAATCCTCGTCGGCGCAATAAACCGCGAATAAAGGATTCGTCGTCTTTCCCCTCGACAAGAAGTTGTGGGCTATTCTCCGGCATTTGATCTACCGCAGTTCCTTACCGGTCTCTTCAGCAAACTGCTGCTCCTCTTCGGAGTACTCCGCCGCGACCACCTGACCCTTCCATTGCCGCAAGCTAATCAACCTGCCTTCGACGTCCGTCCTCTCTTGACAAGCCTTAGCAAAGGCCCGCACGGCATCACTGCTATGCGTCGCTGCGAACACCTGAACTTGAAACTCCTGCGCCGCCGCCACCAGAAATCGCCAGAAAGTGGACTGAACCGAGTAGTGCAGTCCCGTCTCCACCTCATCAATGAGCAAGGTGCCACCAGACACAGACACCGCTGCCAGAGCGAGTCCAAAGACGCGCCACACACCCTCGCCCATCGACCGAATCGATACCGGCGCGAGACTGCCCTTCAGCTTCAAGATCACCCTGGTCGAAGATCCCAGCGGGCTCACCGCCACTCGCTCGATCTCCGGAAAGCACTCCCCTAAGAACTTGTTCAGTTGCTGCTCTTTCGGCGTCAAGACAACACTCGCCCACATGTCGCCGATCTCCGCCTGGGAGAACCCATGTAGCCCAACGTGGATGCATCTTGATTCCGGCTCAAAGGAGATTCTGCCAACTTCCTCACCAAATGCTCGGATTCGGAACATCCCTGCCGGAGAAGAGACCTCGTAGGCAGGTTCACCGCTGCGGGGCTCTTCGTGGGGGTCAAGCGGCACCAGCTTTCCCGCTTGCCCATCTTCCGATGTCTTCCGATAGAAGCCAAACTTTACACTCACGCTGCGAGAGTCGTTTGCGGTGACCCGGAAAACCAACTCCCGGGAATTCCAATTGAATAGTCGTTCGTCAACGCCCAACTTCGACCATGGAGACCCGCCACTGGTCTCCGAACGCCCCGCCACAAGGGACTGCATTGTGGAGTACGAGCCGTTTGTCGCCAGAACACGAACCGCTTCAAGAAACGCGCTCTTGCCGGCATTATTCCGCCCCACAACTAGGTTCACATGCCCCAATTGCGACACCTGCAACCGAGAGAACAGTCTGTAGTTCTCAATCGTAATGGACGAAATCATGTCCCTAGCGTACCTCGATCAACCGGCCCTAAGACTTTCCCTTCTGCCATTCGACAAACCTCCGCAAGCTCTCCCCATTCGACACCGGCACCCGCCCCAACACCGCATTCGCCTTCCCCACATCGAACGTCTTCGCATGCGCCATCACCTCCACCCCGAATCGCGTAATCGGCGGCTCCCACCATCCCGTCGCCGCCGACGCCCACTCCATTCCCCGCGCCAATCCCATCGCCACCCCCACCGGCACCCGCCGCCCCAACTCCGGATACCCCAACCCCCGAAACACCTCGTTCAGAAACGTCCACAACCCCACCGGCTCCCCATTCGTCACGTTGAAATCCCCCGTCGCCCCCAACGCTAACACCCGCTCGAGCAGAAAACACAGGTTCTCGATATAGATCAAATCCCCCACCGGCTCCCGCACCCCAAACCGCGGCAGCATCCCCTTCTTCGCCGCCCGCAACAGCCGCGGAAACAGCACCGTATCCTCCGGCCCGAACACCGCCCGCGGCCGCACCACCGTCCACCGCCTCCCCGACGCCCGCACCAGCCGCTCCGCCTCCAACTTCGTCGCCGCGTAGGCATTCAACGGCCGCTCCGCCACCGGCGACTCCTCCGTCAACCCCCACTGATCCCCCCAGCGGTAGTAGACGCTGCTCGACGAAACAAACACGAAGTGGTCCGCCTCCACCCGCAGCGTATTCGCCGTCGCCCTCACGTTCTGCGCCACGAACTCCGCCGGCCGCCCCCACGGCGCCGACCGCGCCGCGCAATGCACCACAGCGTCAAACCGCCCCGGCACCACCCCCGTCGTCAAATCAAACGGAACAAACTCACAACAAGCCCCGCTCCGCGCCGCCCCGCGGCTCACCCCCGTCACGGAATACCCGCGCCCCCGCAGGTAGCGCCCCAAGGCCCCACCCACAAACCCGCTGACCCCGGTTACGAGTACCCGCAACTCACCCTCCGCGCAGGATCCCCGCCAACTCCTCAAAGAACGTCCCTTCCCCCTGGAAGTAGAAGTGCCCCCCGGCGAACATCCGCTGCGAAAACGCTCCCGCCGTCACCTCGCCCCACGGCGCCAAATGCTCCGCCGTCACCTGCGGATCCTCCGCCCCGCCCAACGCCACCACCGGCGCCGTCAACAACTCCCCCGGCTCATAAACCCACCGCCGGAACAGCCGCGTATCCCGCCGGAACGCCGGCAGCAACGCCGTCAATCGCTCCCGCGGCGCCCCGCCCAGCCGCTCCAACTGCGCCAACAACTCCGCATCGCTCGGCTCCGCCGGCGGCACATAGCCAATCCGGAACTTCGGCGCCCGCGCCGCCGAAACCACGAGCCGCGCCGGAGCCACCCGCCGCGCCACTTCAAACGCCAACCCCGCGCCCATCGAATGCCCGAAGAACACCGCGTCCTCCGTCAACAACGGCTTCACCTGCCGGGCCAACTGCTCCACCAAATCCCCTATCCCCGCCCACTCCCGCTGCGGCAGCCGAATCGGGATCACCGCGAACTCCCGCCCCAACTTCTCCTGCCAACCCCGGTAAGCCAGCGGCCCCGCCCCCGCCCACGGAAAGCAGAAGACCCGCCGCCCCTGCGCCGGCACCGCCGGCATCCACGCCGCGCGCTCCTGCAGCCGCAACTCGAGCAACCGCCGCCGGTCCGAACTCAAACCCGCCAGCGGCCCCGCCCCCACCGTCCGCACCGCCGCGCCCCGCTTCGGCCGGTGCAGCAGGCTCTCGCAGTAGGCCTCAAACGGCAGCACGTTCAGATTCTCCATGTAGTGCAGCGCCTTCTCCCGCGAAAGCGCCGACAGCTTCTCCCAATGCGCCCGGTCCGTCGTCAACTTCCGCAGCGCCTCAACCCACGGCCCCACGTTCTGCGGCGGCACCTGCGCCACCGGCACCATATGCTCGTCCACCGACCCCCGGTACCCCGTCACCGGATTCACCGGCAGCAAATACGGTACGCCCAGCATCGCCTCGTGCAGCCCGCCCACGTTCGCGCCCAGCACCGGCACGCCCCGCGACAAACTCTCGAGCACCATCCGGCTCCGCGCCTCCGCCCACACCGATGGCACCAGCGTCACCCGCGTCTCGGCCAGCAACTCGTCAATGTTGTCCGTCCGCGGCAGGATGCGAATGTTCTGCCGCTTCTGCAACTCCACCAAATCCTGCTCCGTCGTGCCCCACGATGCGACGGCGCCAAACGTCACCTCCGGCATCGCATCCGCCAGCCCCAACAGAATCGAAATCCCCTTCACCGCGCAAGGGTTCACCATCAGCACATACGGATTTTCGAACCGCCCCAACAGCGGCGCCGGCCCCGGCTCCAGCAGCGAAATCGGCACGTGGATCGCCTGCGTCAATCCGCCATGCTCCCGCGCATAACCCGCCACGTAGTGCGAAACGCCCACCACGCCGTCCGCCTGCCGGAGCAACGCCGTCCGCTCCTCGTGCACCCCGGAGCTATCCGGCCCGAACGGCACCGCAATCGTCGCCCGGATCAGATACACCACGCGCGCCCGCGGCGCCCGCACCGCCAGGTCAAACAGCAGCTGCGCCGGGTCATCCGTCGACGTCACAATCACGTCCGGATCAAACGCATCAATCTGCGCTTGGAAATAGGGCCGCCACAACGGGCTCCGCGTCAGCGTCCGCACGTCCACCCCATGCAGCGAGAACGTCACGTCGCTCTCTCCCACCGCCGGGCTCACGCCCCGCGTCGCCAGCGCGTTCAGATACGACGCATGGTCCGGCTCGCCGAAGGTCTCCACCCGCGTCACCACCCGCACATGATGGCCCCGCGCCGCCAGCGCCTCCATCAGCAACCGGTTCGACTTATCGCCGCCCCCCGCCGACGGATAGTACAGCGAGTTATGCGCCAGCAGCACCCGCAGCTTCCGCCGCGATACCAGGTACCGCGCCAAGTCATTCGCGTCCAACGCCGAAACAAACCGCTCCGCCGCCGCCCGCGACTTCGCCGCCTCGGCCTCCCACGCCGTCCGGTTCGTCGTCAACTCTTCGAGCGCCGCCATCCACAGCGTCAGATCCTGCTCCACGTCCACCGGCCGCGGCATATGGTTCTCATCGAAGTCCGACAAGTACTTCGTGATCGGTTGCACCGGAATCACGTATCCCGTGCCCGCCTTCGCCTCCGCCAACCCGCCCGAGTTCGACGCCACCACCGGCAACCCGCGCAGCATCGCCTCCATCGTGATCAGCCCGAACCCTTCGTACCAAAGCGAAGGCATCAGCAACAGCCGCGCCTGCGCCAGCACGTCTTCGATATCCGGCACCGATTCGAACACCGTCACATTCGGCAGCGCGCCCAGCAACTCCCGGTCCGCCGACGTCGTCCCCCATCCCGCCAGCGCCGCGAACTCCAAATGCGGCATCCGCCGTGCCAGATTCACGAGCACCGTCACGCCCTTCACAACGCACGGGTTCACCATCAACACATACCGGTTCTCGAACCGGCCCAGGTTCCGCCACGGCGCCGTCCCGTAGATCGGCGGATGAATCACCACCGGCTGCACGCCCAGGTGCTGCTTCACGTACGCCGCCATGTGATGGCCAATCACCACCACGCCCCGCGCCTGCCGCACCAGCGCCGTCGCCGCCGCGTCCGGGTACCAGCTCTCCGGCCCGAACGGCATGAACTGCGGCGTATGCGCCACGAAGATCAACCGTCCCGGCGCCACGCGAAACGCCTCCCGCAGCAGCACATGGCTCAGGTCTTCGCTCGAAACCAACACCCAATCCGGCTTCCACTTCTCAATCTCCGCGGCCAACTGGTCCACATGCCGCGTCAACTCCGGCACCCGCAGAATCGAAATGCCCCGCCGCGTCGTCTCCCCCGCCGCGTCGTGCGCCGCACACACCACGCGCACCGCGTGCCCGGCCGCCGCTAGCGCCTCGAGCCAAATCAGATTGCTCCGTGTCGACCCGCCCCGTGGCGGCTCATACGAAGCGTTGGAAGTTAAGAGAACGCGCATAAACGGGTTATTTCGGACCGAACCTCATCATCCGACATCGACTCAATCTCACGAATCACCGCGGCCACCTCCGCCTGGTCGTACGTGCTCAACTGCCGCGTCTCCACAATCTCCGCCAACTTCGCCAGCGTCGTGTCCGCCGAATAGACATCGTCCATCGACAGCTCCATCCCGAACTCCTCATGCACCCGCGTCACCAGCAGCACCGCCAGCAGCGAGTGCCCCCCCAGGTCGAAGAAGTTGTCCTCCGTTGAAATCGCCGGCTGCCCCAGCAACTCCGCCCAGATCGTCGCCAACCGCCGCTCGGCATCGGTCACCGGCGGGTTCGCCACCGGCCGCGCCGGAGCCGCCTGCCTCTGCTCCGCCCGCATCGCCGCCACAATCCGCTCCACGGTATCGAGGTGCGTCGCAATCCTCTGATACTCGTGGAACCGGCCGTTCGCCACCACCGGCGCCGCCTCCGCCACCGGCGCCGCCGCCGGAGCCGTAAACTCCACCGCGCCCATCTGCGCCGCGCCCAGCGTCGCCGTCCCCTGCGTCTGCCCCGTCAACTCCCGGAAAAAGGTTTGCGCCGGAGCGTTCCGCGCCGTCGGGACCAATTCAAACGTCAACGCCCCAAAGTGCTCGCCCAACCACCGCACCACGGCATGTTCCACGCCCCGGCCCAGCACCCGGCAACTCAGCAGGAAGGTATCCACAATCCCGTCCTGAATCACCAACAGCCCCGTGAACCCGTAATCGCCAAACCGGTCCTTCACATGCACCGAATAAACCGGCAACCCCGCCAGCTCCGCCTCCGTTCGCCGCCGCGTCGTGAAGTTGAACTGGTTGGTCCGCTGCGTAATCTGCGCCGCCCGCGGCAGCTCATGCGGATGCAGCCGGTGCACGTCCACCTGCAGTTGCAGCGTCTCGTAGAAATGGCCCAGGCTCGCCGCCGCCGCGAACTCCTGCTGCAGTTGATAGCTCGCCGCCCGGTTCCGGTCCGCCTCGGTCACCACCGGATGGTCGAACGCCCAAACGTGGTCGAGATAGTGCGGAATGCCGGTCTCCGGCAGCGTCAACCCCAACACCTCCGGCGCGCCCTCGGCCAACTCGCCAATCTCTTTCGGGTTGTCGTCGAGCAGGATGAACGAGTCCGCCCCCAGCGAAAGCTCCGCGGCCATCTGCCGCAGCCCTTCCGACTTCGGTGCCCACGAAAGCCGCTGCGCCGTAATGTGTTCCCGCTTCAGCAGCATCTCCGAATGCGCCGCGAACGTCTGCCACACATCGTCCGGGTTGTTCTTTGAAGAGAGCGTGAGCAGCATGCCCATCTCCCGCTGCCGCAGCAGAAACTCCTGCAGCGTGCGCCGCGGCTCGTCGATCGTCACACCGGTCGGCCCGTCTTCGCCGCAGACCCCGGCCCACAGCGTGTGGTCACAGTCGAGCGAGATCACCTTGAACGGGGGCCGCTGCAAGGCATGCAGCAGCCGCGCAATCGCCGTCCCCAGCGCCGCAAAGTACGCAGGGGTGTAGGGAATCCGGCCCAGCCGGTCCGCCGCCTCGTCCGCCCACTCCTCCACCGGGTACAGCGCGGTATCGACGACGAAGACATTCGGCCGCGGCTCCACGCGCACCTGCCGCGGCGGGCAGATGGCCAGCAGCGTCGGCACCGCAAACCGCTGCGTCTCCAGGGTGGCGAGCAGTTCGTCCAGCCGCGCCTGCTCGTCGGCCGCCGTCGCCCCCTCAAATTGCGCGAGGTCTGACGACCGAACCAGCACGACATTCGCCCCATCGCGGTTCCGCGCAAACAAGCCGCCGGGGTCCAGCACGGTCTGCAGCACCTGGTTGAAGGGAGCGAACTCAATCGCCCACGGCTCCCCAAGTTGGCGAGCCCAAAACTCCAACACCGGCTGGATCGGCTCGGCGGTAAACGTGGCGCTAATGCAGATCAAATCGTTAGTTTAGCAACCCACTCGGCAACCGGCCGCTGAACCCGCCAGGGGAATCGGATCCCCGTGCCGCACACAATCGAGCAGATAGGCCTTCACCGCGTCGGCCTTGTTTCGCAGGGCACACTCTTGCGTTGCTCTCCTGTGCCACTCCTCGCCACAAAATCCAACACCGCCTCCACCTGTTCCCGCGTCACGGGAAAGTTCTCCATGACCTCCCCAATCGAAGAGCACTTCAGGTTCTCAAAGACAGCGGAGACGGGCACCCGGCTTCCGCGAAACAACCAAGCCCCGCTCAACTTGCCGGGAATCCTCTCCACCGCCGGGCACTGTGACCAATCGAGACTAGGCATCCTGCATGCTCTTTCTACCAAGCCTGTTAGTGCCCCGGCTGCATCAACTCCCCCGCCTCAATCGCCACATTCAGCGTATTCCGCTTCGTCGGAATCGGACACGTCGCATACGGCGTAAACACACACGGCGGGTTCTTCGCGATATTCATCTCCACCTCCACCTTGTTGTCCGGCCCCGGCAGCGGCGCATACAGCATCCGCCCCCCGCCATACGTCTGCTTCCCCGAAGTCTTATCCCGAAACACAAAGAACAGCTGCCCCTCGTCAATCACCGGCTCCAAAGTCACCCGCTGCCCGTTCACCGCAAACTCCACCTCCCCCGGGCTCTCATACTTCAGCGTGTTCCCCGTCACATCCGACACCATCACAGTCTTCTTCTGCGGGTACGGCTTAAACTGTCCCGTCAACGAATACTGCGGCCGAATCGGAAACCACTTCGTCCCCGCAAACTCCCGCCGCATCTTCGATTGCGGATCCCGCATCCGAATCCCGATCTTGCCATTCCGGTTGATGACGAACAACGTCATCCGGTCAATCGTCAACAGGTCCGGCTTCGCCCCGTCTTTGTCCGATTGCAGCATCTTCGCCGGCCCGTTCACCGGCTTCCACGTCACCCGTTCCCTCACCCGTTCAAACGTTCCCGCCACCGCCGGCCCCGCCGGCAAAACGATCTTGTTCGAAGCGGCAGTCCCCGCCGGATTCGCCCCCTCTTCGAGCCAGTACAGTCCGGCCACCGAGAGCCATCCGGTATCGCCCTTGAGTCCGGTTTCGTACTTCGCCCTCCATTGGGCGACCTTCTCGGTCAACGGATCCGCCGCCAACAAAGGCAGCACAGCAAGAAACAGGACACGGGCGCGCATGGCACATGATATCTTGCAAAAACATGCGAATGCTATGGGTGATTGCCGGGGCCGCTGTTCTTTCGGCCCAGGATTTCTCCAAAATCCAGATCGAGAAGGTCGCCGGCAACTACCAGTACACCGAAGGCCCCGTCTGGAGCCGCGAGGGCTTCCTGCTCTTCTCCGACGTGCCCACCGGCCGCATCATCAAGCTCACCCCGAGCGAGCCGCCCGCCGTCTTCCGCCCCACCTCCGGCGGAGCCCACGGCAACGCCTACGATGCCCAGGGCCGCCTGATCACCTGCGAAGCCGCCGCCCGCCGCGTCACCCGCACCGACAAAGGCGGCAAGGTCGAAGTCCTCGCCGAGCGTTTCGAAGGCAAGCGCCTGAACGCCCCGAACGACCTCGCCGTCCGCCGCGACGGCAACCTCTACTTCACGGACCCCGCCTTCGGCTCCCAGGCCGCCGCCCGGGAACTCGATTTCTACGGCGTCTATCAGATCTCCCCCAAGGGCGAACTCTCCTTGGTGGCCAAGACCACGGGCCGTCCCAACGGCATCGCGCTCTCCCCCAAGGGCGACCGTCTTTACGTGACGGACTCCGACCAGCGCCTGATCCGCCTTTGGGACCTCGACCGCGCCGGCAAGGCGACGAACGAGCGCGTCTTTGTTTCTGGCATCGAGGGCCCGCCGAACGGCATCAAGACGGATGAGAAGGGAGGCGTCTGGGTCGCGGCCAAGGCGTTACTGGTTTATGGGGAGGATGGAAAATTGGCAGCCAAGTTGGACATGCCCGAGTCTCCAGGCAACCTGGTGTTCGGCGACAACGATTTCAAGTCGCTCTACCTCACCGCCCAGAAGAGCATCTACCGCATCCGGCTTGACGTCAAAGGCGCCGTTGTCCAGTAGGCAGTATCCCGAACGCCCGGTCCTCGGCGTCGGCGCCCTGATCTTCGACGGCGACCGCGTCCTCCTCGTCGAGCGGGGCAAGGAGCCGCTGAAGGGCTGGTGGTCGCTGCCGGGAGGCGGCGTGGAGACCGGCGAGCGCCTCGAAGCGGCCATCCAGAGGGAGGTCCGCGAGGAGACCGGCCTCGAAGTCGAAGTGGTCAAGGTGGCGACGATCTTCGAGCGCCTGATGCCCGACGCCGAGGGCCGCTGCGAGTATCACTACGTCCTGATCGACTACGAGTGCCGCATCACCGGAGGAACCCTCGAAGCCGGAGACGACTCCGCCGCGGTCGCCTGGTTCCCCCTCGACGAACTCAAAGAGATCAAGCTAACCGAAGGAACCCGCGAAGTCATCGAGCGTTACGCCGCTACCCGCTAAGGCCGCGGAGTACACGCCGCCGAGTCCGCTGCGGAAGAATCCGAATCCGGCAGCAAACCGCCCCTGTTGATCATGTCTCGGCAAAGATCAACTGCTTCCGCCCAGACAGCGGTGCCTGCTTCCAAGCGAAAGTAGTCTGACGCGCTGCTTTAGAATGGCGATTCGAAGTCGTCTGTCGGTCCTCGTGCGCTGGTCTCGTTTGGGACGGAAATGTTTTCTGCTGGCGGTGTGGGATCCGTGTCATCCATTCGCCCTCTGGTCCCACGGTGGTTGAAAGGTTCAATGCCGACGATCCGGTAAACGTTGGCCCAGTTCAGCGGATCGTCAAAACTTCGAACACTCTCAACGTTCACGAGTGAGTGGTTAATGAGCCAACTGATCGCCGGCTTGATTCGTTGGCGTGGCACTCCCGCGAATTCTGTGATCTTGTCGTAACTGATATTGGCGACGTTTGTGGAGCGATCTCGCCGCGCAATGAATAGGTAAAACAGCTTGAGCGCTTCCAGTTCCGTAGGATTGCGAAGGTGGCAGTCATGGAAAGCGATGATGCGATCGTCTCTATACCTAGTTCGCGCTGGCAGCTTTGCCCACCCCGCGGCGGGATCATAGTTCGCGAGCTCATACATGCTCCGGCCCAGCGGCTTCACGATGCTGAGGTCGCGATCCGGGGAGTGATCGTGACCTTCGGATCAAATGGCAAGGCAGTTTATCGGCATTCCCAGATTCCGTTATTGTGCCGTTAAGCTGCCGTTAAAGCACGCCGCCCATAGATCGGTAACACCTTCCAAACCTTGTCAGCCTGGGTTCCGGGGCTGGCCAGCCCCGCACTTGCCTAATTCGGCAAACTCCTACCTTATGCAGGTAACCATGGCAATTACGCCGCGCAAGAGGAGGAATCAGCAGGAGGCAGCCCTCCCCAAATCACCATATCTGGGCAAAGATCAACGCCGCCCGGCCAGACCAAGGTTCCCTCCGCCGCCTGCACCTGCCGAAACTGCGATGGGTCTGTCCGAATCGCCTCAAATATCGGTCCGCTCAGAAGACCGCTCAGATCCCGGGTTACGACCTCGCCCGTCGTCAAAGTGATTTCCACCTCGAACGATTCTAACGGTTTGACCTTTGCGATGCGGACTAGCGCCATGGGTTTCGACCTCTGCTATCTCCTAGTCTAGCGGCGCAATTGGAACAAGGGGCGCGCCGCTGCGAGAGTTCTGCCAGTTTGCGAGGAGTTCAGGTCGGTGGAGAGCTGCCCATTCGAGGACCATGGCAAGAGCGCGCCGCGGCAGCTGCCCACGGAGCACAGCCAGAGAATCTATCTCAATCAGGGCTTCATGCTCCCCATAAACGGCGTGAAAATGCCCGGGCTCATGGTCGTTATAGTAGAAGCGAACTGCAATCCCGAAGAATCGAGAAACTTCCGGCATCTTGCCCTAAATGCTATCCCGTTGTCCATTTAGCTTCCGCTTAGCGCTTCGTTCCCGGATCGCCGCGAAGACCTCTGGACCATCGACGAACTCACCGCGGTCCGCCTCCGCAATACCGACCGCGATCTCCCTCCGGAGTTCCGCCAGCCGCCACTGCTCCAGTTCCTCTTTCTCTTCCCGCAAACGTCAGCCTCCCCAAATGTGATACCCGAACAAATATTGTCCGAAAACCGCCCGCCAAAACACCCCCAGCGGCGTGCCGGGCCATCGAGGCCCGGCCCACCGCCATGCACGCTCCCCCCACCGAACGGTACCCTAAAAGATTGAGCACCATCATGGGTCCCGGCAGCCTCGAACTCCTCGAATACGCGTCTCTCAAGGAACTCGTCGGCCGCCACATCTCCACCGCCGCCGCCCGCCGCCTCCTCGACGACCTCGCCCCCTCCACCCACCGCGAAGCCCTCGAACACGCCCTCGCCGAAGTCGCCGAAGCCATGCGCTGGCTCGACGAGGCCAACTCCCCCGGCAACGCCGCCAAAGGCTCCGCCGTCCGCTTCACCGGACTCCCCGACGTCGCCGAAGCCGCCGCCCGCCTCCGCATCGAAGGCGCCGGACTCGACGGCCGCGAACTCTACGACCTCATCCAGTGGCTCGAACGCAGCGGCGATATGCGCGCCGCCATCTTCCTCGTCGTCGATCGCTACCCCCTCCTCGCCCAACGCGCCCAAAAGCTCGGCGACTTCCGCAGCGTCCTCCGCGAAATCTCCGGCAAAGTCCTCCCCGATGGCTCCCTCGCCGACGATGCCAGCGTCGCCCTCCATCGCCTCCGCCGTGGCATGAGCAAGCAGAAGGAGCACATCCAGTCCTCCCTCGAAAAGTTCCTCCGCGTCCACCGCGATGAAGGCGTCCTGCAAGACGAATACGTCACCATCCGCAACGACCGCTTCGTCGTCCCCCTCGTCGCCGGCCAACACAAGAAAGTCGACGGCGTCATCCACGCCGCCTCCGGCACCGGCGCCACCCTGTTCGTTGAGCCCATGGAAACCATCCAGCTCAACAACGAACTCGTCCGCATGACCGAAGAGGAGATGCGCGAAGTCCATCGCATCCTCCGCGAACTCACCGAAGCCCTCCGCGCCCACGCCACCTCCATCCGCGACTCCATCGCCACCATGGCGATCCTCGAACTCACCTTCGCCAAAGCCAACCTCGGCGGCGTCATTCCCACCTTCGGCGACACCCTCCGCCTCGTCGAAGCCCGCCACCCCATCCTCGCCGACGTCCTCCGCCGCGAACGCCGCCGCCCCGTCCCCGTCTCCTTCGGCCTCGATCCCATCAACCGCACCCTCCTCATCACCGGCCCCAACACCGGCGGCAAAACCGTCACCATGAAGACCGCCGGCCTTCTCGCCCTCATGGCCCAATCCGCCATGCCCGTCCCCGCCCGCGAAGCCGAGTTCCCCATCTTTCAGCAGATCCTCGCCGACATCGGCGACAACCAGTCCATCGCCGAATCCCTCAGCTCGTTCAGCTCTCACATCCGCCACGTCTCGGAAATGCTCGAACAGGCCACACCCGAATCGCTCGTCCTCCTCGACGAACTCGGCCGCGCCACCGACCCCGAAGAAGGCGGCGCCCTCGGCATCGCCATCCTCGAAAAGTTCCGCGAGTATGGCGCGCTGACCATGGCCTCCACGCATCTGACGGCCCTCAAGATCTGGGGCGCCAACACCCCCGGCGTCATCCAGGCCTCCATGGGCTTCGACGACGCCACCCTCAAGCCCACGTATCTCCTTCAAACCGGCGCCCCCGGCCGCAGCGCCGGCCTCGCCATCGCCTCCCAACTTGGCATGCCGCCTGCACTAATCGAACGCGCCAAACAGGCGATGACCTCCACCGAGCGCGACATCGCCGCCTTCATCGCCGAACTCCACCGCCGCCTCGAAGAGGTCAACCGCGAAAAGGCCGACCTCGAACAAAAACGAACCCAGTTCGAACTCGAAACGAACCAACAGCGCGAGGCCTCCAAGAAGGCGCACGAACAGAAGATCCGCGAAGTCGAACGCCGCAGCGAAGCCGCCCTCGCTCAGTTCGAAGCCCAAGCCCGCGAAGCCATCGAAGGCGCCATGGCCGGCCTCGCCAGCAAGAAGGCCGCCGAAAATGCCATCCGCAAAGTCGCCCGCACCCGCGCCGAACTCAAAGACGAAGTCGGCGCCCTCCGCGGACCCGTCGGTGGGCCCGCTGCGCTGCCGCCCATCGTCGAAGGCAGCCGCGTCAAGCTCAAAGGCGTCCGCGACATCGCCCGGGTCAAACGACTCCTCCCCAGCGGCGAGATCGAAGTCGTCATCGGCTTCATGAAGATGCGCGTCCCCGTCACCGACGTCCTCGAAGTCCTCCCCGCCGGTGGCGCCGACCCCAAACTCCCCAGCGGCGTCACGTTTCAGCAGGGTCCTGCATACGAGACAGTGACGCGCGAACTGAACTTAATCGGCAAGCGCGCCGACGAGGCCATGGATGAGGTCGACGCCTTTCTCGACCGAGCGGCAATCGCCAGCGTCGACCGAGTCCGCATCGTCCACGGCCACGGCATGGGTATCCTCAAGCGGGCCGTCGCCGACCTCCTCAAGAAGAGCCCCCATGTCTCCGATTTCTACCCGGCGACGCCGGCCGAAGGCGGGACCGGCGCCACCATTGCCGAATTGAAGGGTTAGATCGCCGCCAGCACTTCGGCCGCATGGCCCGCCGGCTTCACCTTCTCGAAGATCTGCTTGATCTTGCCGTCCGGGCCAATGATGAAGGTGGTCCGCTCGACGCCCATGTAAGTCTTGCCGTACATCGACTTCTCCTTCCAAACGCCATAGGCCTCCGCCCCGGCGTGCTCGAAGTCCGCGAGCAGCGTAAAGGGCAGATCAAACTTCGACTTGAACTTCGATTGCGCCTTCTCCGCGTCCGGCGAGATGCCGATGATCACGGCGTCCTTCTCGGCGAACGCCGCCGTGTGGTCGCGGAACTCGCAGCTCTCGGTGGTGCAGCCGGGGGTATCGGCCTTCGGGTAGAAGTACAGGACAACGGTCTTGCCCTTGAGCGAGGAGAGCTTGAACGGGTTCCCTGCTTCGTCAGTGAGCTTCAATTCGGGTGCTTTGCTGCCAACTTTAAGTGCCATGGTGGGGGAGATGTTCGAAGTGGCCGTTTTGCTCCAGGAATTCCGCGATGCGCCCGAGATCCTTGGGTTCATCCACGTCGAACCAGGAAGGTCCCAACGAGACTGTCAGCCCCGCCGCCCGGCAAGCCGCCGCGGTGTCCGCCAGGGCGTCCGCCGTTGACCACCGAACCCGTGCAAACATCGCCGGATGCGTCCGGCGCGCCGCGATGGCCCAGTAGCCGCCGTCGTCCGTCGGCGCCAGTGTCACGTCCGCTTCCGCCTCCATCATCGCCGCGATATGCGGGTCCGGCACGGTTGGCGAATCCGAACCCAAAAGCAAAGCCGGGAGCCGGGGTGTCAGGGCGTTCAGCATCCTGTCTCCCAAATTTCCGGCGGATTGCAGGGCGACAGAAACGTTCTGGCTCGGAAAGTCGTCTGTGAGGGTGTCCAGATGTAGTTCAACTTCTCCAAACTTGGGCAGGCGGTTCAGCATCGTATTGACGAAGAGTCTATGTAAGTCGGCAGCTTTTTGGGGGCCGATTCCGGCGGCGAGTCTTGTTTTGACGCGGCCTGGCACCGGCGCCTTGGCGAAGAGCAAGATGACGGGACGCATGGGCAGATTGTAGAATAGCGGTTTAGATCCTTTGAGGAGTTCGGATATCTATGACTATGATGAAGCGCTTTTTTGCCTTGACCGCGCCGGCGATTCTCTTGACCGGTTCGGCGATGGCGTTCGACGCCAAGAAGGGCCAGGAAGTATTTGAGAATTCGGCCTGTATGGGTTGCCACAACACCGATACCGACGAAAAGCGCGGCAACGCGCCCGCGTTGAAGGGCCTGTACAAGAAGGAAGGCATGACCGAAGCCAAGGTCGTGGACAAAATCAAGAAGGGCGGCAACGGGATGCCCCCTTATGAAGAGCAGCTCGAAAAGGCCGACATGGAGAACCTCCTGGCCTATCTGAAGACCCTCTAAACCTCAGAAATCCTTGGGCGGGTTGACGTTGGGTCCACCCGCCCGGTATTCTAGTATCTGTTCGCCCGTCGCGACCCCATCGTCTAGCCCGGCCTAGGACACCGCCCTTTCACGGCGTCAACGAGGGTTCGAATCCCTCTGGGGTCGCCATTAAATTTGTTTTCGGATAAACTCAATGTCACCATGTGGCCTTGGGTTTTTTTGTTGGCGGCGACCGTTCCGGATTTCGATCGGGATGTGGCTCCGATTTTGGCTGCGCAGTGCGCCAAATGTCACGGCGGGACTTCGCGGTTGAGCGGTTTTTCGGTGGAAAGCCGCGAATTGGTCATCGAAGGCGGACGGAAGAATGGCAAGGCGGTGATCGGCGGCCATCCCGAATCGAGTCCGCTCATCCAGATGGTGAAGGGCGAACTGAACCCGCAGATGCCCCTCGGCAAACCACTCCCCGAGCGGGACATCGCAACGCTCGAAGCTTGGGTGAAGAGTCTTCCGGCCGAAGAGTCCAACGCCAAAAAAGAATGGCGCTGGCCGTACGAAAGACCGGTTCGTCCACCGGGAAAATCCATCGACGAGTTCGTCCTGGCGAAGTTGAAGCCCAAGGGTTTAGGGCTCGCTCCAGAAGCCGACCGGCGGACGCTGGCTCGCCGCGCTTATTTTGATTTGATCGGACTGCCTCCCACTGCGGAGGAGCTGGCGGAGTTCCTCCGCGAAGGCGATTACCCAAAGCTGATCGAGAAGCTCCTGGCGGATCCTCGCTACGGCGAACGCTGGGGCCGGCACTGGCTCGATCTCGCTCGCTACGGAGAGACCAGCGGACTCGAAGGCGACGGGGCGATCGGGAACGCCTGGCGGTATCGCGATTGGGTGATTGATTCGTTCAATCGCGATCTGCCCTACGACAAGTTCATCATCCAGCAGTTGGGGGGCGGGGACGAGCATTCGCAGTCGCGGAATAATTACGCGCCGAACATCCAGGGCCACGTCCCATTAGGGTTCCTGCGATTGGCTCCGTGGGACCGGTCGAACCTCGTTGCCGACGAAGTGCGGGCGAACTATTTGGCGGAGATTACGGCGGCGACGAGTTCCGTTTTTCTTGGGCTAACCGTCGGTTGCGCGCGCTGCCATGACCATAAGTACGACCCGATTCCGCAGAAGGATTACTACCGGTGGCAGGCGTTCTTCAACACGATTCAGGTGGAGAATGTGACGGTGCCTTATGCCGATGAAGACTTCGCCGAGAAGGCGAAGGCCAAGATCAAGGAGATTGAGGCGAGGCTGAAGGACGGGCCGGAGAAGGCTGCGCTTGACGCCTACGAGAAAGAGTCTCTGCCCAAGCTGGTGGCACGACGGCGGGAGTTGGCGGCCGGGAAGCCGGCGACGCTTACGGATCTGCGGCTGGAGATGCGGCGGAAGGAGAAAAGCCAGTTTTCGCGGGCCGAGCAGCGGCATTACGCCCTCGTGAAGGAGGACGCGGACCGGACGGGCGACCCCGAAGAGAAAGCGGCGCTGGACGCTTTAGAGAAGGAACTGATGGGCCGGCTGAAGCTGGATCCGGCGCGCTTCGACGTGTTCGAGGTGACGGATTTGCGGGCGGAGATGGGGAATCGCCAATCGAAGGTGTTCAGCGAGGCGGAGCGGGAGCGGCACGGCGAATTGAGCGAAGCGCTTGAGGTTTGGCGCCGCCGGCTGGGCCGCTGGCAGCCCGTCGCGCTGACCGTGAAGAACGTTCCGGGGCCGCCGAACGGTCCGGCGATTGCGCCGGTCCGGGTGCTGCTGCGGGGCGATTACCGGCTACCGGGTGAACCGGTGGAGGCGGGCTTCCCGACGGCCTTCACGGGCAAGGCGGAGCCGGCGACGCTGGAGACGGACCGGTACCGGCAGTTCCCGACGCGGGGGCACCGGCTGACGCTGGCGAAGTGGATTGCGAGCAAGGAGAATCCGCTGACGGCGCGGGTGATGGCGAACCGGATCTGGCAGTATCACTTCGGGACGGGGATTGTCGCGACGCCGAGCGATTTCGGGGTGAACGGCGAGCGGCCGACGCATCCGGAGCTTCTCGACTGGCTGGCGCACGAGTTCATGGATAGCGGTTGGAGCATCAAGGCGATGCACCGGAAGATCATGTTATCAGCCACTTACCGGCAGAGCGGAGAAAATCCGGCGTGGGAGAAGGACGCCGAGAACAAGCTGCTTTCGCGCTTTCCCCGGCGGCGCCTGGCGGGCGAGGAGTTGCGGGATTCGATCCTGTACCTGAGCGGGCGGCTGAACGGGGAGCGCGGCGGGCCGAGCGTGTTTCCTCCGCTGCCGGCGGACCTGGCGGACTTCGCGCGCTACGGGCGCGGCGGGGCCGCGATGTGGGAGCCGAACGAACAGGAAGAGGACGGGCGGCGGCGGAGTATCTACACCTTCCAACGGCGGAGCATGCCGCTGCCGATGATGGCGGCGTTTGACGCGCCGGTGTTCAGCGAGAGCTGCGACCGGCGGAGCGCGACGACCACGCCGCTACAGGCACTGGCGATGTTGAACGGGAATCTGCTGCATGAAGAGGCCGGCCACCTGGCCAAGCGCATTGCGGCGGAGAGCGGGGACCGGGCGGTGCAGGTGAAGCGGGCGTTCGGCATGGTGCTGGGGCGGGCGCCAGCGGCGGCGGAGTTGGAACGGTATACGGGATTCACGGGCGATCTGGCGGCGATCTGCCGGGTCCTGTTGAACACGAACGAGTTTCTGTACGTGGAGTAGCTATGACGAGACGGGATTGGTTATTGCAGTCGTATCTGGGCCTGGGCGGCATTGCGCTGGCAGGCCAGGAGAGCCCGTTGGCGCCGAAGGTGGCGCACTGGCCGGCGCGGGCGAAGAGCTGCATCTTCCTGTTCATGGAAGGCGGCGTGAGCCAGATGGACCTGTTCGAGAATAAGCCGGAGCTCGTGAAGCGGGCGGGGCAACGGATGCCCCAGGCGGGGAACACGGAGGGGGAGATCGCGACGTTCTCGGCGGCGCCGAACCGGATCATCCCGCCGATCGCGCCGTTGCGGCAGTGGGGGCAGAGCGGGCGCTGGATTACGGAGCTGATGCCGGCGCTGGGCGGCGTGGCGGATGAGCTGGCGTTTGTCCATGGGGTGAAGGTGGACAACAACAACCATGGGCCGGCGGTGTACCACACGTTGACGGGGAACCAGTTTCCGGGGTCGGCGAGCGTGGGGGCATGGATGACGTATGGGCTGGGGTCGGAGAACCGGGATCTGCCGGGGTTTGTGGTGCTGGGGGACCGGCGGGGCGCGACGATTGGCGGGGCGGGCGTTTGGGGGAACGGGTTCCTGCCGGCGGCGTATCAGGGGACGTTGTTCCGGAACGGGGACACGCCGATTGTGGACCTGAAGCGGCCGGAGGGGATGAGCGAGCGGGAGCAGCGAGCGGAGTTGGACCTGCTGCAGTGGCAGAACGAGCAGCACCGGGCGGCGCGGACGAACACGGGCGAGTTAGAGGCCCGGATTGCGGCGTACGAGCTGGCATTCCGGATGCAGGCGAAGGCGCCGGAGCTGGTGGATTTGAGTGGGGAGACGGCGGCGACGAAGAAGCTGTATGGGATGGACGACCCGATCTCGGAGCCGTTTGGGCGGCAGTGTTTGCTGGCCCGTCGGATGGTGGAACGGGGGGTGCGGTTCGTGATGACGCTGCACGGGGCGGGGGGCGATCGCTGGGACGATCATGGGGACGTGAAGGGGCGGATTCCGAAGCACTGCAAGGAGGTGGACCAGCCGGTGGGCGGGCTGATTCAGGACCTGAAGTCGCGGGGGCTGTTGGAGGATACGCTGGTGGTCTGGGCGAGTGAGATGGGACGGACGCCGTTTGACAACAACCTGGTGACGGACAAGCCGGGGCGGGACCACAACCAGTATGGGTTGGCGGTGTGGATGGCGGGTGGGAACGTGAAGAAGGGGGCGACGTTTGGGGAGACGGACGACTTTTCGGTGCGTTCGGCGGGGAGCCCGATCCCGGTGCGGGACGTGCATGCGACGCTGCTGCATTTGATGGGTTTGGAGCAGGACCGGCTGACGTACCTGCATGCGGGGCGGTATAAGAAGCTGACGGATATTGGGGGTCGGGTGATCCGGGAGATTCTGGCTTAGGGCTGAGCGGTCCGGCGGGGTTCGATGCCCCGCCGGGCCGCAGCCGGGGTGGGTGCTGGCGGCCTGGGGTGCGGCGGGTTCGGTGTGGTTCGGGTCCTGGGATGTCGGGGCCGTGGCGGCATGGAGTTGGCCGGGGCTTGGGGGCTGGTACTCCCGGAGGGAGAGGCTTGGGACTTCGCGGTCCGGCGGGGTTCGATGCCCCGCCGGACCGCAGCCGGGGTGGGTTCTGGCGGCCTGGGGTGCGGCGGGTTCGGTAGGGTTCGGGTCCTGGGATGCCGGGGCAGTTGCGGCCTGGAGTTGGCCGGGGCTTGGGGGCTGGTACTCCCGGAGGGAGAGGCTTGGGACCTCGCGGTCCGGCGGGGTTCGAGGCCCCGCCGGGCCGCAGCCGGGATGGGTTCTGGCGGCCTGGAGGGCGGCGGGTTCGGTGGGGTTCGGGTCCTGGGATGCCGGGGCCGTTGCGGCATGGAGTTGGCCGGGGCTTGGGGGCTGGTACTCCCGGAGGGAGAGGCTTGGGAACTCGCGGTCCGGCGGGGTTTGATGCCCCGCCGGGCCGCAGCCGGGGTCGGAGCTGGCGGCCTGGGGTGCGGCGGGTTCGGTGGCGGCCTGGAGTTCGCTTTGGCTTAGGGGCTGGTGCTCCCGGATGGACGGGCTTAGGGCTGGGCGGTCCGGCGGGGTTCGAGGCCCCGCCGGGCCGCAGCCGGGGTGGGTTCTGGCGGCGCGGGGTGCGGCGGGTTCGGTGACGGCCTGGAGTTCGCTTTGGCTTAGGGGCTGGTGCTCCCGGAGGGATGGGCTTAGGGCTGGGCGGTCCGGCGGGGTTCGAGGCCCCGCCGGACCGCGGCAGGGGTCGGAGTTGGCGGCCTGGGATGCGGCGGGTTCGGTGACGGCATGGAGTTGGGTTGGGCTTAGGGGCTGGTGCTCCCGGAGGGATGGGCTTAGGGCTGAGCGGTCTGGCGGGGTTCGATGCCCCGCCGGGCCGCGGCCTGGGTCGGAGCTGGCGGCCTGGAGTTGGCTTGGGCTTAGGGGCGGTTACTCCGGGAGGGACGGGCGGTTCGAGGCCCCGCCGGGCCGCAGCCGGGGCGGGTTCGGTGGCGGCGTGGCGTTGGCCGGGGCTCAGGGCCTTGTGGCGGGGATTCGGTATGCCATAGGGAATCGGCTCGCTTCGGCTTGACCGACCGGTGGAGTTTGGCCCTTCGCTGGACCCAGTTCGGGCGGTGACCAGTGGCTTCGTTCTTAAATTTGAACGTTTTTCGTGCCGAAGGACGGCCGGATCTGCCCTAAGTTGTTGATTCTAAAACGAGACAGACCCGACAAGGCCAGTCGGAAATTGGCTTCGTTTTTCGATTCTGTCCGGCCGTTGCGATCGGCGAACAGAGGTTTGCCCGCGACTCAGTATCCTATGCGGACGGGACGGCCGGGATACGGGGGCTCTGTATCTATCGGATTCTTTGGGAGATAAATTCTCTAATCGCCCGAACTCGCATGGCCGACCGTCGCCACTACCGCGGGATCGGCGATGCCGCGGAAGCAGAGCAGAAGCGTCTGCGTCGTCGTGGGGTTCGCTCCAAAGTAGTCCGGATCGAACGGGCGCCTCATGATCGCGGCGGTTTCGCTGCGACCGGCTTCGTCATCAAGGTTCTCGAAACCCATCTGCCAGTCCCCAAACTGCCGGGGACCAACCTCCCGGCATAACGTCCGGAAAGAGTGATGCCGGGGGTCAGACTCGATCGTCTGGATCAACGTCGAGACGACCGGCTCCGGTCCTTCCAAAACCTGCAGGAAACACTGATCCCGATACAACAGCAGGCCCGTGATGTTCCGCCGGCCGTTATTGCGCCGGGACTTCCGCAGTAACTCGAGGAGTTCTTCCTCGCCCATGGGGTGGGTCGCCCGACTCCAGTAGGTTAGGGTGATGACTTGCTCCATGCGGAACTTTTCGGCAAAAGTGAAGCTTTCTTGAGGAGAAGGGCGGGAGGAAAGGCGAAAATGGCTTCGATTTTCTGTACGGGATGCGACAGGAAGACGAATTTTCGCTACATGGAAGCGAACTTTTCGGCGAAAATTCTGCGCCCGTAGGGGTATGCGAACCCCGATCTTTAACCTGCTGGCCCTAGCCTTGCCCCTGGTGACAGGCGCTGGTGGGTACTGGTTTGTGCGAACGGCGAAGGGGGCGACCAATCTGGGCGAGGCGATAGGCCCTTGGTTCGCGGCAGTGATCTTCGTGACGCTGGCGGCGGCGGTGGGCGAAGTGGCGGCGGTGATCTCGGTCGTGCGCGGGGAGCGAATGGGCTGGCTTTCGTGGGTGGGGGTGGCGGTGAACGGGGTGCTGCTGTTGCCGTCGATCTATCTGCTGTTGACGGCGGATTGGAGCTAGGAGAGGGCTCGCCGTCCCGAGCGAGGGGCGCGGGACGGCGAGCCCGAGGGGGTTAGTGGACCAGGTTGTGGGGGTCGATGACGAACTTCTTCGCCGCGCCCTTGTCGAAGTCCATGTAGCCTTTCGCAGAGTCGTCGAGCCCGATGATGGTGACGCCGACGGCCTTGGCGGGATGAACCTTGCCGTAGAGGATGGCGTTCATGAGATTGCGGTGATACTTCATGACCGGGCACTGGCCGGTGCAGAAGGTATGGGACTTGGCCCAGCCGAGGCCGATGCGGATGCCGAGCATGCCGATCTTGGCGTTGGCGTCGACGCCGCCGGGGTCGCCGGTGACGTAGAGGCCGGGGATGCCGATGCCGCCACCAGCCATGGTGACGTCCATGAGGGAGTTCAAGACGGTGGCGGGGCGCTCGACAGCGGCTTCCGCGCCGTGGCCGCGGGCTTCGAAGCCGACGCAGTCGACGGAGCAATCGACTTCGGGGACGCCGACGATCTCGGCGATTTGCTCGGCGAGGGTGGCGTTTTTCTTGAGGTCGATGACTTCGCAGCCGAAGCTCTTGGCTTGGGCGAGACGCTCGTCGATGAGGTCGCCGACGATGACGCAGGCGGCGCCGAGGAGCTGGCAACTGACGGCGCAGGCGAGGCCGACGGGTCCGGCGCCGGCGACATAGACGATGGAGCCGGGGCCGACACCGGCGGTGACGGCGCCGTGGAAGCCGGTGGGGAAGATATCGCTGAGGAGCGTGAGGTCGCCGATTTTGGCGAGGGCCTGGTCGCGATCGGGGAACTTGAGGAGGTTGAAGTCGGCGTAGGGGACCATGACATATTCGGCCTGGCCGCCGATCCATCCGCCCATGTCGACGTAGCCGTAGGCGGCGCCGGGGCGGGCCGGATTGACATTGAGGCAGATGCCGGTTTTGCCGGACTTACAGTTCTTACAGCGCCCGCAGGCGATGTTGAAGGGGACGCTGACGATGTCGCCCTTTTTGATGTACTCGACGTCGCGGCCGCACTCGATCACCTCGCCGGTGATTTCGTGGCCGAGGACGAGGCCGGTGGGTGCGGTGGTTCTGCCGCGCACCATGTGCTGATCGCTACCACAGATATTGGTGGTGACGATGCGGAGGATGACGCCGTGTTGGCAGGGGCGCGGGAGCGCGCCGGGGATATCCAACTCCAGCTTCGGGAAATCAATTGTCTGGACCTCGACCTTGCCGGGTCCCATATATACAACACCGCGATTGCTTGCCATTTGGGGGTGATCTCATCACATTTGGCCCCGCAGGTCAAGTAGCCCGCCGCGGGCGGGCACTTTCGGCGGGGGAGAGCGGTGGTCCGCGAGCGGCGGATCGTGCCGCTCGTTATCCCTTAGCGCTCTTCGGGAAGCAGCGGCGGGATGAGATCGAGGAAAGTACCTGCGGACGGAATGTTGACAGATTTGCGCAGATAGACTTTATCTTGGCGAGTAACTTCGAGGACATAGGCGCCCGGCTCGACGAGCAAGCCGAACTGCCCGAACCGGTCCGGGCGGCTACAGTTGGCCGGGTGGCGGGAGTCGCCTTCGTACACGCAGATGCGGGCTTCCGCAGCGGGCTCGTCCCGGAAGCGGATGACTCCGGTGATTCGTGCGATCCGGCTGATATCGAGTTCAATGACCTGCCCGAAGAGCATGCCGACGGCCAGCGAGGCCGGGCGCAGTACATCGACGCGGATGGGCTGGTACGTTGCCGTGAGAAACCCGTGGAGGGCCAGTTCGACGCTGTAGCTGCCATCCGGGATCTGGAAGAAGCACGCTTGCCCGGCGGCATCCGTTCGCGTTTGCGTGGGAGCAAAGGGGAGGCTGGCGGCCTCGTCCGTCCGCTTCGCGATGGTGACGGAAACCCCGGGCAGGGACTGCCCGGCCGGATCCCTGGTGGTGACGCAGAGGTTTCCGGCCTGGGCGGAAGGGAGGCAAGCGGCGAACAGCAACAGCCGCAAGAGAAGAGATGCGTTCGCACCAACGGGAGGACGATCTGTCGCCATGGCAATCTCCGAAGGTACTGTAGCACCTTTGCTCTGAGCGGCTGAGGCCGGCCGATGGCGAATTCGGTTAGCGTCGGGGCTTAGCGTCCGGCGAGGCGGGGAGAACCGGCCCGCGATGAAGGCCGGCAGCCGAGCCACGCGGCCAGGAGGAAGAGCGAGAACGGGACCAGGAGGATGACGGCGTGGAAGGCGAACTGGAGCAGGGGTGTTTCGAGGACGGCGAGCGACTTTCCGTAGGGACGGCCGAGCACCGGACGCATGACGTAGGGCATGAATGCGTTGGTGAGGAGCAGCCAGAGGAGGACGAGGACGGAGTTGATGGCTCCCGTGCGGAAGAGACTGGCCCATTGGAACCTTCCCTGGATACGGAGGCCGAGGCCCAGGATCGGCAGAGCGCCTATCGCAAAAAGGGCGGGGCCGCTGAGTTCGAAGAGGAGCTGCGACCAGGGCCAGGGCATGGTCCACCATTGCAGGGCGGTGGCTGCGTACGTGCGAGCGTCGGAGAAGCGGAAGAGCGGGAGAAACAGGCCTACGGTAGCGAAGGCGAGCTGCGGCCAGTGGCTCTGCGCGGCGCGGCGGAGGCGGAGGGCACCGGCGAAGAGCACCTGGCGCCAGAACCAGAGGCCGGTTTGCCCGGCGTGAAAGCGTTCGAGGATGTCGCCGGCGAGGGGGTCGGCCTGGCCACGGGGGCAGGCGACCGAGAGGAGCCACTTGGCGAGGCGGGGCGGTTCAGCAGATTTGCGATTCATCCGGTTTCTCCTTCGAGCGAGGGGATGCCGCTCCAGAGGGTGGTGAGGGCGGCGCGGGTGTCCCGGACGGCTTGGAGGCCGGCGGGGGTGAGGCGGAAGTAGCGTTTGGCGCGGCCTCCGCGTTCGGGAGTGGGATCGCCGAGGGAGGAGAGGACGAGGCCTTTGTGTTCGAGGCGGTCGAGGGCGGCATAGATGCTGCCGAGGGCAACGTCGCGGCCGGCGAGGGCGAGGAGTTCCTGGGCGATGGGGACGCCGTAGGCTTGGTCTTCGAGACGAAGGACGGCGAGAAGGACGAGAAGCTCCATTTCACCGAGGATGGGCCGGGGCGGCATTTCTTCAACTATAGTGAAGAAATAGACTGGGAGCAAGCGAATTCGGGAGTCGAAGTGCTTGATGGGGGGTGGCTGGGCCGGATGCGGAGAATAGGCCGCCTAATCTCCGCACATTATGCGGAGATTGTACCGTATAATCTCCGCATGGAGCGCGGAGATTGAGAATGTATATCCATCAATTGGAGGATTGGCCGCAGTTCCGGTGGGATCAGGAACGGGTGGCGAATTCCTTGGCCGCCGTGCGGCATGAGCAGGGGCGATTGATTGGCAGGATGGAGGCGCTGGGATTTCCGTTGCGCCAGGAGGCGGTGCTGCAGGCATTGACGGAAGATGCGGTGAAGACGAGCGAGATTGAGGGCGAGAAACTTGATCGGGGACAGGTTCGCTCGGCACTGGCCCGCCGGATGGGGATCGATATTGGCGGGTTACGACCGGCGGACCGGAATGTGGAAGGCGTCGTGGAGATGCTGCTGGATGCCACCGTCCGCTATGACCAGCCGGTGACGGCGGAGCGGCTGTGGGCCTGGCAGGCGAGTTTGTTTCCGACGGGGCGAAGCGGCCTGGCATCGGTTGGGGTGGGACGCTGGCGGGACGACGCCGGGGGGCCGATGCAGGTGGTTTCGGGTCCGCTGGGGCGGGAGCGCGTCCATTACGAGGCGCCGGGGGCGGCGCGGGTGGAGGGGGAGATGCAGCAGTTTCTCGCCTGGTTGAACGGGGCGCCGGCGATGGACCTGGTGCTGCGGGCGGCGCTGGCCCATTTGTGGTTTGTGACGGTGCATCCGTTTGAGGACGGCAATGGACGCGTGGCGCGGGCGTTGGCGGATTTGATGCTGGCGCGATCGGAACGGAGCCCGCAACGGTTCTATAGTATGTCAGCGCAGATTCGGCGGGAACGCGAGACGTACTACAGCTTTCTGGAGCGGACGCAGCGGGGTGATCTGGACGTGACGGCGTGGATGGAGTGGTTTCTGGACTGCCTGGGGCGGGCGATTGCGGGGGCTCATGAGGAGGTGGCGGCGACTTTGCGGAAGGCGAGTTTTTGGGAATCCTTGGCGGGGGCCCCGCTGAATGAGCGGCAGCGGCTGATGGTGAACCGTTTGCTGGATGGGTTTGCGGGGAAGTTGACGACGTCGAAATGGGCGTTGTTGATGAAGTGTTCGCAGGATACGGCGCACCGGGATGTGCAGCAGTTGGTGGGGATGGGGGTTTTGGCGCGGGGGCCAGAGGGTGGGCGGAGTACGAGCTATGTGCTCGTGGGCGAGAGGACCTAGCGCAGGCCGCTCATTACCCAATTACGTTTCCGAACTGGACCCCATCACGTTTCCGAACTGGTAGCGTCGAAGTAGAGATGGCAACGAAACGAATTCCGACCATTGCGAAAACGGGAACGTTAGCCGCAGGTTCCGACCTCAGCAGCCCGGCGTCGGTTCAAACTTTTCGGAAGGCGGCAAAGGCCTTCACCGATAGGGCAACTCGGTCCCAAGAAGAGGCCCGGCGAACGCTAGTGGCCGCCGGATTTCATACTGCCACCGGACGGCTGAAGAAGCCGTATCGGTAGGCTGTGCATCGACTGAGCTCCAGTTTTGTGCTGGCCTACGATGGATGCGACCAGCGCGTCGGCGAACGGATCTTGGGTGGCGAGGCGCTACAACAAAGCGCGAACGAGTACGACTGGCTTGGGCCGGGAAGCTACTTCTGGGAATCGAATCCTGGACGTGCCCTAGAATTTGCTCGCGAGACGCAAAGACGAAAGGCCTTGGAACTCGGAAAGCCATTCGTTGTGGGAGCAGTGATCGATTTGGGGCTTTGTCTGGACTTGACCACCGCCGGCGGAATGGAGTGGGTGAAGACGGCTCACGACCGCCTCGTGAAGCGTACCAAGAAAGCCGGCTGGGAACTTCCCAAGAACAGTGTCGACGGACTGCGGCGTAACTTGGACTGTGCTGTATTGAAGTACCTGCACGAGATTCTCCGGGAAGAAGGGCAGCCGCCAATCGATACGGTGAAGGGAATTTTCGTGGAAGGCGAACCGTAGTATCCCGGGTCAGGCTTTTCGACCAAGACCCACACCCAGATTGCGGTGCGCAATCCCCTCTGCATCAAGGGTGTGTTTCGTGTTCCCAAAGACCAACTACGCAGCCTTTCGCCCAACCAGCCGACCGCATAAGTTGGAGGCACCCCTTTTCATTCGAAGACCGTATACGAATCGTGGCCATCCATTTCGTCGCCGGTGCGGCGCTTGGTCAACTTGTTCGCCGGGCGCGGCCGAACGTCTTCAAGAAAGGCGGCTCCGCCACCGACGAGCTCTGGATGGTTTTCGAGGCTTCACACTTCGGCGGACGCGCACTTGGCCTCCCACTGGCGCGTACGGCGGAGATGTATCCCAAGCACCTCAATACCTCTACGATGTAGGCCGTTCGGTGGGGGGCGGGGCGTTGAACGGACTGCCTTGCTTGTTTCGGTATCGCCCAAGGCGCCGGTTGACAGCGTTGGCTGCAAAGGCTACTCTCGGGCTTGACGAGGCACATCGCATGAACGTTCATCTCACCCCTGAACTTGAGCAGCTCGTCCAGAGCCGGGTGGAGAGTGGTCGCTATGGCTCCGCTGGTGAGGTGGTGCGGGACGCGCTGCGGTTGCTGGCTGATCGTGATGAGTTGCTGGAACGACGGAAGCAGGAGCTCCATTCGCAGATCGCGCAAGGCCTTGATTCCCTGCAGCGGGGCGAAGGTGTTGATGGTGGTGAGTTCTTTGCCGAGCTTGCACGCGAAGAGGCCAATCTTTTGGCTCCATGAGGCGATTTCGGTTTTCGCTGGAAGCGGCCAGTGACATCAGAGAGATTTGGCGCCACATAGCGGCAGATCGCGCTGCCGCTGCCCGAAAAGTTCGCTTAGATCTCTTTGCGGCTTGCCAGCGCCTGGCCGAGAATCCGCTAATTGGCCACGAGCGCAAGGACTTGACTGACCAACCAGTTCTATTCTGGCCGGTCGGCTCCAATCCGATCATTTACGATCCAAGCTGCAAGCCACTGGCTATTGTTCGAGTGGTACACGGTGCCTGTGATATCTCGAGCTTTCTTTGAGGGAGGATCAATTCCTCTGGCACTCCACTTTTGTATCCGAAAGCCAGGGCTAGGCTAAGAGTGGGTGTCCTCGGTGCGTCCGGAGTTGGCCCGTCGCTGGGACTCGGAGTGGGCTTGGAGTTGGCGGAACGCTTCTTCTCCGTCGATGTAGCGCCCGGCGTCGAAATCCGCCAGGCCCTCGGCGATTAGGGCGTCGATGTCATCGTCTGGGGAGAAAAGCGGGGGATGGAGCGAGGGTTGTTTCCTCATACAGAGTTTTTCCTTCTTTGATTACCGAGGAATCTCGTAGGATCGTTGCCATCAGCTCGAGTGCCGATCCAATGCGTTTTCGAATCGTTCATCGCGCTCAGAACGGGTTTTTCCGATGAAGGCAGCGCCACCATGGACCAGTTCTGGATGGTTTTCCGGCTGCCAAACGCCAGCGGACCTGTGAAGTGCCTTGTGCTGGCGAATGCGTCTAATCTCTTTCGAGAGCCCATTGACGATGTAATCGGGATCGTTGATCGTGGTCAATTCAGCCGCATCCATCGAATTTGAGGTCGCGGCGTACGTCAATGCCTGCCTGCACATCCTTGGCGGGGTCTTCATCGGGCACCGGCGCATCACCCAGCTTTGCTTCGTCAGCTTTTGCTGGCACGATGCCCTCGCTCAGCTTGCGGCCGGGGCGGGCGGATGCGAAAGGTTCCAGCACGGCAATGGGGCGGTGGTCCTGCTCGATGACGATCTCGATTCCTTGCTGTACCTGGGCCAGCGCGGCGTGAAAATCGCTAGCTAGCTCGGCCACGCTCATGCGGACGGTTGCCATGGCTCCAGTATGACGGGCGCTTCCCTTCCTTGTCTTCCTCCGCCTCCGATGCCTTCCGCAGTTCGTCGCCGGGGGGAGAGACGAGTCGGGAGCACCCTGACTGAGGGCACTTGGGGAGTTTTGGGTTTCCTGCACTCTGTTCAGTTGGCCCAAGCCAAGGTCAATCAGACGATCGGTGAACAGTTTCTGTTTGCGTTGGGCGGCAGCGGGGCCGGCGGGCCAGTGGGCCAGGCCGGCGCGGATTCCTTCGCGAGTGGGAGGACAGTTCTCCCTGACGATCAGCCAATCGAGCGTGGCCAGGAGCTCGAGCCCTAGGGGCGACTGAAAGCCTTCGATGACCTCTTCGGCGCGATCGAGGACGCGACGCAGGGGCAGGGCCGATTCCTGTTTCAGGTAGAGGTCGATATAGGGGCGCCGCTCCTCGTCAAACCAGATGGTATCGGACGGGCCGGCATCGCTCAGCCGCTTGTTGCAATGCAGGTAGCTGCCGTCGAGAGCATCCAAGAGGTGCCGCAAGCGATCCGAGTATGGGCCGTACTTGTCGGCGGCGAACCGGAGATCGAGCGGGTCGGCGACTTGCAACGACTGGATTGCTCGCTCCAGAAACCAGGCGATCTTCTGCACTTCGAGATAGGTACATTCGATCCCGAGTATGGAGTAGCGGCGAACCATTTCCGCAATCAGGACACGGGCGGGGGTGAGCTTGAGAACTCCGCTGCGCTTCGTTACGTTTTGGTACTTCTCGGTTGGCTCGTAGACCCAGACGTCGACATCGGGCAGGGTTCCCAGAACCTTCTCGATTTCGGGGCGGGCGATGGCCCAATCGAGGCCGCCATTGCCACAGCCCAAGGGAGGGAGCGCGATGGAACGGATCTGCCGGTCCTCGATGACGCGGCGGAGATCCTGCAAGCCGTCGATGACCCACTGGAGCTGGGAGGGGCTGCGCCAATGCTGTTTGGTGGGAAAGTTGATCAGGAACCGGGGCCCATCGAGAGCGTCCCGTTCCGTGACGAACATGCAGCCGACCTGCACGTTGCCTTGCTTGACGGCGGCGGCGTAGGCGGCGAAGTTGCCGGGGAAGGCTTCTTTGAACATGAGCGCGATTCCTTTACCCATGACGCCGACCGTGTTGAAGGTGTTCACTAGGGCCTCGGTGGGAGCGTCGAGCAAATTGCCTGTGAGCAAACGTAGCATTAGACATACCACTGTGGCTGGGCGGCCGCGTTGCAGTCAACGCCCCGGTCTTTGATCTGGTGTTGGATATCGGCCAGGATCTCCTGCTTGAAACAGCAAACGCCTTTTACGCCGCGCAGAGGCACGTGCTTCCACAGCAGCGCCTCGGCTTGATAGCGCTCTTTCTTGGCGGGATCTTCGGAATCGTGGCGGAAATCGCCGCTCTGAAAGAGGGACCAATCGATGGGTTGCAGGTCTTCCAGGCGAGTGAAGTATTCGGCTATTTGGGGATCGATCTGGACGCCGTGCTGCACCCTTGACGACGCAAAGTGAGCTCGCGAGCGGCCTCCTCTTAGATCATGTAGGCGGTTGCGACATTCCTGCGATAATTTCGATAAAGAACACTGTAAGAGCCATGTCTGACCTAACACAACTCGAAAAGAAAAAGCTAGAAACAGTCCTTGGAATGAGTAGCGGATACGTCCTCGACTTTGGGGACACCACGTTTGCCGCGTTCATTTTCGAGAGTACGGGGCTGGATATTGACGAGGACAAGTATCACGAAAACGGACGCTCAAAAGCCAAACGCCTACGCACCTTCTGGCAAAGAGAACCCAACCATGTTGTGGGAAAGTTGCTTAATGACCTCCTCGACTATACCGAGGATAAAGGCGCTCAAGCGGAAGTGTGCCGCCTTATCGTTCGCCGCCTTCTCAGCAGCAACTCTCCGGCGCCACAAAAGCAGCACTCTCCTACTTCGACTTCATTCCCTTCGATTGACCACAAACATTACGATCAATTGTCTGCGTCGTTAAAGGACCTACTTGAACTTGCGCCAAGCCATCGCGGATTCGCCTTCGAGCGGTTCCTGGATGATACATTCGCAACGTTTAATCTCTCCCCCCGCAGGTCATTTCGGCTCACTGGCGAGCAGATAGACGGCAGCTTTCATCTTGCAAACGAAACCTACTTGGTCGAGGCAAAATGGCAAGGCCAGAAAATTGGAAATCGAGAGCTTCAAGGTTTTGCGGGTACCGTGCGCACCAAATCCAGCTGGGCGCGTGGTTTGTTCGTGAGTTATTCGGGCTTCAGCGAAGAAGGTCTGGCCGCGTTCGCCCGGGGCGATGCAACGCGCATCATCTGCCTGGACGGTTTTGAACTCTGGCAGGTAATGAACCACAAACTTGATCTCTGCGAAGTGCTTGCGCTCAAAACCAGACGCGCTGCTGAAACGGGCAGAGCTCATGTGCCCGTCAGAGAACTCTATCCGCTTTTGTGACGACCCCACTCCCGATCTAAACTTGATTCTGGTGCCTCGATCCCTTGAACCGATCCCTCGGCCAACTGGTCGATATCATCGTTGGGGTCAGCACAGTTCATGCCGGCTAACCTAGGTCTCGGAATCCACCTTCAGCACTACCGCATGACCTTGTGCTTGCGGTCGAACAGGTATGGCAAGTATTGACGCTGGAGAATCCGGCCAACAACGTACCTGCCTCGTCGACCAGCCCGGTATGCAGCAGCCTGTTAGGCTCGCCCAGCTGGCCCTCGCAGCAGGCGCGGCCGGAGTACACCGGCGATGAGTCCACCCCTTGATTCGGCCACGACTTGATCGAAGGACATCTCTGTGTTATCGTCTGCTTGGCTCACCCGGTAGATTTTGTGCCACGCTTCGTGGCATGTGAAGTAAACGTTAGAAGCACTGCTGTCCTCGCCGTGGGGTCGTTGCTGTATGCCCCATGAGCCTGCCTACGCAAAAGAGTGCCGGGTGAGTCATCAAGGCGGTCTCAATGTCGAAGCTTCACTCGCTTAAGTTGGCAACTTGCCTCGGCGACGTCGCCAAACTCCTTGGCTTCACGCCTAGCGGACTCAGCTATATTCTCTTTCGGCAGCCTGCCACTGAAAAATACAAGTCATTCCAAATCCCAAAGCGGTGCGGTGGAACTCGCGACATCATGGCTCCCAACGCAAAGCTGAAGCTGCTTCAGCAGAAACTCTCGGAACTACTGCAAGACTGCGCTGAGGAAATCGACGCCACGGCGAAGCGCGAGGATCAAATAGCGCATGGCTTTAAGCGCAATCGTTCCATCATCTCCAATGCTCGGTGTCACCGGAACCGGCGATTCGTTTTCAACTTAGACTTGGCCGATTTCTTCCCTTCGATCAATTTTGGTCGAGTAAGGGGGTTTTTCATACGCGACAGGAGCTTCGAACTTCATCCGGCAGCGGCCACCGTCATCGCGCAAATAGCGTCTCATGAAAACGCTCTTCCGCAGGGCGCTCCCTGTTCGCCTGTAATTTCGAATTTAATCGCACGCATATTGGACATCCATCTCGTTCGGCTTGCTTCAGCAAACGATTGCACCTACTCACGATACGCAGATGACTTAACGTTCTCTACTAACAAGAAGGATTTCCCTGAGAATATAGCTTACAAGAATGGAGACTCTTGGAGACCTGGCTCGGAACTAGACCGGCTTATCTTGCTCTCTGGCTTTCGTGTCAATCACGGCAAGACATCGATGCAATTCCGGACCTCCCGCCAAGTCGTAACCGGCCTTGTCGTTAACAAGAAAGTTAATGTTCCAATCGAGTATAGGCGCACAACCAGAGCGATGGTGCATAGCTTCCTAACAACGGGACGTTATGAGACATATGGGTCTAATAAGAAGGCTATTGATCCGTCCATGGAGAAGCAGCCCGGCACTCCGGAGCAGTTGCACGGGATGCTCGGATTCATCGACAGCGTCGATTTGTTCAACAAGAGACAACATCCACCCAAGCCGGAGCGATCAGTTCCAAGCAGCAACGAACTGATGTACCGGCGATTCTTGCTCTACAAGGATCTCTACGCCGCAAATCGTCCAGTCGTCATCTGCGAAGGCGAGACTGACAACATATACCTCTCTCGAGCTCTGCGGAAGCTTGCCGCTAAGTTTCCTCAGTTGGTTGAGCTGACACCGGAGGGAAAGCCCCAGGCGAAGATTCGGCTCTACAGATATCGCCATACCAGCACGTCGCGAGTACTAGGCCTGAATGACGGCGGATCGGCGGTACTCGCTTCTTTCATACAGACGTACCGCCGCGAGACAGAACGATTCAAGGGCCCAGGCCAGTATCATCCAGTGATCATCCTGTTTGACAATGATTCAGGAGCTAAGCCAATAAGAAGAATCATTTCAGACATCACACAATCGAAACTACTACCCGGGGATTCATTCAGACATATCACCAAGAATCTCTACGCCGTTGCGACCCCGTTATTGGAAGGCAAGGAAGAATCCTGCATAGAGGACTTCTTCGACGAGTCCGTTAAGTCAAGACTTCTCGATGGAAAATTTTTCTCCAGAGCCGATAGCTTTGACACGGAGAACTCTTACGGAAAGAAAATATTCGCAAACTCCATCGTTGTCCCGAATTCAGATACAATAAACTTTACTGGTTTTGAGCCAATTTTGGGCCGATTCGTTGAGGTGCTAACCGCACATTATCGCTAGCTGTTGCATCTTGTATTATCTACTCAGCCGAGTCACTAGCAGCATCAACTCGCAGCAACTTCTCTAGCACAAATTGCTTTTCTTTGGACGGCTTTCGTCAGTGCTTTGCATTGAGCTTCACCTGATGCCCGAAGTTAATCGGCGATTAACAACTGAAACAACCCTCAAGGTCAAGGTATCAGGCTTGATCCAATCCTAGGCAGCCCGGATCGAACCGCACTTAACAAGTACGTCTCCATCTCAACACCTCATATGCCATATCCTCTCGAAGGACGCCTCGTTGTGTAAACGTCCGGCCGTCACCGTCTTGCGCCACCCACCGTTTTTGAGCTAGCTCTTCCGCAGGTGTCCACCTCATCCCGAAGTGGACACCTGACGACGGATCACTCTTCGCCCCTACTCCGCGCCCACTTTCCGCGGCAGATCCACATTCCACGGCAGCAGTTCCTCCACCCGATTCACCGGATGCTCCGCAATCCGCTCCAGCACATACCGCAGGTACCCCTCCGGCTCCACCCCGTTCAGCTTCGCCGAACCCAGCAACGAATACATCGCCGCCGCCCGCTCCCCGCCCGCATCCGAACCCGCAAACAAAAAGTTCTTCCGGCCCAAAGCAACCGCCCGAATAGCCCGTTCCGCCGCGTTGTTGTCGATCTCGACGCGCCCGTCGGAAACATAGCGCACCAGCGCCTCCCACTGCCCCAACGCATAGCCGATCGCGCCCGCCAACGCAGACTTCTTCGACAAACTCCGCAACTGATCCCGTAAATACCGCAGCAGGTCTTCAAGCCGCGAACGCGCCCGTTCCTGCCGCACTCGCAGCCGGTCCTCCGGTAACTGTCCCCGAATCTCCCGCTCTATGTCGTAGAGTTCCCCAATCCGCCGGAGAACCTCCAGCGCCACCGGTGATCGTTGCGCCTCGTGGACGTCCACAAACTTACGCCTCACATGCGCCCAGCAAGCAGCGTGGACTACTTTGCCTTCGGCATATACCCGGTTGAAGCCCGCATACGCATCCGCTTGCAGCACCCCTTCGAAGTGCTGTAAGTGCCTGACGGGATGTTCTCCCTTCCGGTCAGGCGAGTAAGTGAACCACACCGCCGGGGGAGTTGCATCCCCCGCTGGCCGGCCATCGCGGACATAAGTCCAAAAGCGGCCGGTCGCTGTCTTGCCTTTGCCAGGCGCAAGCACCGGCAGGGGAGTATCATCGGCGTGCAAAGTAGCCGTGCTCATCACATGCCGCCGGAGGACTTCCACCAGCGGTTCCAACATCCGGCTGGCGCCGCCCACCCAGTCCGCCATCGTCGAGCGGTCCAGGTCAACGCCCTCACGGGCGTAGATCTCGCTCTGCCGGTACAGGGGCAAATGATCGGCATACTTGGCGACTAGGATGTGCGCCAACAGGCCCGGGCCAACCAGGCCGCGGTCGATGGCGCGGCTCGGGGCGGGCTCCTGCACAATGCAGTCGCAGCCCGCGCAGGCCAGCTTCGGACGGACTTGGCGGATCACTTTGAACCGCGCCGGAACGTACTCCAGAAACTCGGTCACATCTTCGCCGAGCGGCTTGAGAGAGCCGCCGCAGTCGGGGCAGGCCGCCTGCGGCGGCGCAATGGTTTCGACTTCGCGGGGGAGGTCGGCGGGCAGCGGCCGGCGGACCGGGCGTCGGCGTTCGTCCGCAACTGGCAGTGGGACGGGCGGCTGCGTGGCGGCCTGCTGAATCTCGCGGTCTTCGAGCTCCAACTCCAGCTGCCGCAAGTGGCTATCGAGCTTCTCCGACTTACTGCCGAACTGCTCTCGTCTCAGCTTGGCGACTAATAGCTTCAGGTTCTCGATCTCTATGTTCTGGGCATTGAGTCGCTGGTGCTGGGAGAGGATGAGGGCCCGGAGAGCGTCGGCGTTGAGGCTCTGCAGGTCGGGAGTAGTTACGGCCGCACTCATCCTAACTGAATTGTCTCATGAGTAAGTGAGTCACTCAAGAGATATTCCAACAGAATAGGGTGTGTTTGTTTTAGCGTCAGACGGTGAGGGTGATGGCGGCGGTGCGGGCGGGCCGTCGCCAGTCGATGCCTTCGAGCAGCATGGAGAGTTGAGCGCGGGATAGGGCGACGGAACCGGACTCGGCCTGGGGCCAGACGAAGCGGCCTCTTTCCAGTCGTTTCGTGAAGAGGCAAAGGCCGTCGCCATCGAACCAAAGGACTTTGATGAGGTCGCCGCGACGGCCGCGAAACACGAAGATGTGTCCGTTGAACGGGCTGGCTTCGAGGGTGGTTTGGACGAGGGCGCCGAGGCCGTTGAGCCCGCGGCGCATGTCGGTGACGCCGGCGGCGATCCAGATCTGGGCGGCGGCGGGGAAGGTGATCATGGGAGGAGGTGGGCGAGGAGGGTGCGGAGGGTGGCGGGGTCGGGGGTGCCTTGGATGCGGAGGTGGGCGTGGGGGAGTTCGAGGTGGAGGACGCCGGCGGCTGTTGGAATGGGTGAAACGGGTGGGGCGGGCTTCGGGGAGACGATGCGGACGGGGAGGAGCGTGGAGGAGTCGCTGTTTTGCAGGAGTTCTTGGCGGTAGCGGCGACGCCAAGTGAAGACCAGGTTGGCGTTGACGTTGTGGGCGCGGGCGACGAGGGAGACGGAGGCACCGGGGACCAGGGTTTCTTCGACGATCTGGCGGCGGAGTTCGGCGGAACGATAGGTGCGGGGGCGGCGTGGGGAGTTGGACATGAGGGCGTGGCGCGGGTGCGCGATCGTCCTCTTAGCTTGCAGAAATCGGGGCTGAATCGCTAGACGGCCGAGACCGGACGCTTACGTCCGAGCTCGTGGCGTTGGATATCAAGGATGGAGAACGGCTCAACACGACTCTGCGATATAAGGCTTTGAACACCGCTTGGGAACGAAATCAGAAGTACCTAGAATCTACCTACGCAAATTCGGGAGAATAGGAGTGTGGGCGAATTCATTGAGCGACACTATCCATGGTTTATTGGCTTCGTAGCTGGCGTGGGTTTCTGGTGGCTTAACGGCGGATGGATCCCGCCCGGCTTGAAAGACCTGCTCAGCGGGTTTCTCAATGTCGCATCGATCGTTGTCGGCTTCCTCGTCACTGCCAAGTCGATTCTCCTTTCTATCGACCACAAATGGATCATTCAGCGCTCTAAAGAATCAGGGGCATACGGGATGCTGGTCGGCTACATCGTTTCGGCGACCTACTGGTGGCTGGCTTCAGCCCTTTTGTCGGCAGTTGGAGTGGCGATCATACCTCCTGACCCGCTTGCGGATTGGCAGCAGCCTATCGCAGTAGGGTTGTTTTCTGGTTGGCTCTTCGTGTCGGTTACGAGCGCTCTCGGCACAATTCGGGTGCTCTCCATCTACTCCAAAATTCTCAAGTCGATCAGCAAGGGGTAAACACGATGACGCGGTTGGTTCGCAAGCGCAAACTTTTGCTTGACACTCGCCACTAGTCAATCAGCATTTCTCCCGAGGCCACTTCGGAGCGGAAGACTTGATCGAACCGGAACGACCCGGACCCTCGCCACGTGCACCCGCGGGTGCTGATTTCTGGTGGCTGAGATGAAGACCGTTCAGTTTGGTCCTTTTCATGCATTAACACGAGAGTGAACATTAGACAAATTCTCAAGCAGATTCTTTTTCTGCTTCCATTCAACGGCCTAAATGCTCAAACGGAAGAGTTCTTCGCCAAGAAGAGTTCTTCGCCAAAGTGATCGCTGTTGCAGATGGAGACACCATTACCGTTTTGCACCATGGTGTTCCGAAACGGGTACGATTGTGGGGAATTGATTGCCCAGAGAAACGCCAACCGTTCGGCGCTAGGGCAGCGAAATTTACTGCCGACCTTTCATTTGGAACTACCGTTGTCGTCCGAGTTCGAGATGTAGACCGATACTCGCGGCAGGTCGCTGAAGTTCTCCTGACTGATGGTAGGAATCTCAATCATGAAATCGTTCGTGCTGGGTACGGATGGTGGTTCGTGCGATACGCAAGACGGGATCAGGAACTTTCACGTCTTGAGATGGAAGCCAGAGACGCCAAGAGAGGGCTTTGGACCGACGACCGTCCAATCGCGCCATGGGAATTTCGTCGGCAGGTACAGACTAAGTCACGTCTGTTGGAGTGTATTGGATCGCCAATTTCAATTGCGGGATTGTCAGCCACATTGATGGCCGATGGATCATGCGGCGCCAGTTTGCGCAAATGAGCGCAAGATCATCAAGTCTTGTGCGCTCTGAAGCTCCGAGGGCAATCAGTGAGCGTCAGGAGAATCGGCGCGAGCCGCAACTGACGATATACTTTGTGTACGGATATCAGCGCAGCCGACGTCGACCTGTTGCTGGACTACTTGTTCGGAGTGGAGCATCTCGTTGAAGTTCAATTCCGGCTGCGCCCGACGTTGCGCGATCCCGATGATGATCGTATCTTGGAGTTGGCGGCCCGTGCCGGAGCGGTGATCGTCACCTTCAATACACGCGACTTCGCTGGGGCCGCGGCCTACGGCGTTCAGGTCGTTCGGCCTGTCGAATTCTTGCAGCAGATTGGAGACTTGCGGTGATCGTTAACGTCGAAGTGCCAGTTGATCTTTACGATAAAGCGAGCGAGATCGCGCGGTCGCAAAGCATAAGCGTCGCCGATGTATTCGCAACAGCATGCTTTGAACACATTGCGGCTTGGGAGCGGCTAGAGAGCCGTGCGAAACGGGCTGACCGGACAAAGTTTCTTGAAGTGCTGGCGAAAGTGCCAGACGTCGAGCCCGACGAGCACGATCGATTCTGACGAATCGGTGGGCTCGGGTGCGACAACAGGAGCGTCGCCGGACAATCAAGATCGCTTGAAGTCGCGCAGGGGACCGCAAAATGGGACACTACCCGAGCCGGGTGCTGGCCGCCGTGGGGCGCACACCAGTCTTCTGGTACGAGGCGGACAAGAGTGCCAATCTATTGCCCCCTGTGCCGTTTTGCGGGTTCCATCGGCTATCCGCTACTGTAGAAGGTGAGGAATACTGCCTTGAACTTGACAATCAGCCTCCCAGACGCAGATGTGCGTGCCTTGGAAGTGAAGGCCAAAACGCAAGGAATGTCCGCCGAGCAGTACGCGCGGCAGGTACTCGAACGGGACTTGGCGCCAGACTGGCTGCGGAAGTCTTGGTCGAGCGCGGAAGAGGCGGGCCTAGACCAACTGTCCATGGATGAGATCGAGGCTGAGATCGCAGCCGCGCGGCGAGCCCGTCGTGCAACTGGCCCACTTGACCGCCCATGAACCGGGTTGTTCTCGACACGAATATCATCGTGTCGGCGCTGCTCCAGCCCGTCGGCCCACCTGCGCAAGTTTTCTTGTTGGCGCTGGGCGGTACCGTTCCAATGTGTGTCAGCGGTGACATCTTCGCTGAGTACGAGGAAGTGATCACAGAGCTCTTTACACCGCGCCACTTCCTGGAGATAGTCGCGGCGAGCGCGCAGTGATTGCCCCCCGATGCCCGCATGGTCATTTTGCGAGAGGGCCTGGCAACCAATCGACTGTGCGGCCGGGAATTGGCGAGTGACCTGTAAGAAACTTCCGAACGGAGCGACTATTTCCAGTAGGAGCCCCAAGACCCTTGGATCGCCGCCAGTAGGACAAATTGTGCGAGGAAGCGAGCCGGTTCCATGGGGCATTGCTCCGACGGCTCACCGGGGGCTATGAGGCCGATGCCAATCTCCGCCCCGACCTCCTTCAGGAGATGCACATCGAACTGTGGCGAAGCAGTAAGCGTCCGGTCTCGCTTTCAATTACCCACAAGTCCAGCACCGATGACGACGCCAAGTTCGATGTCATTGAGTCGAGACACACCGCGCCACATGACCGTGTTTCCCGGTGGGGGATCTTTGGCCCTGGCCAAGTAGCCTCCCAGCCGGGCAATTTTGGTGAGATAGGAACCAAGAGATGCCGGTTGGCTCTGGTGGCCTGTGCGGTCCGGTACCAAACGATCAAGCACGCGGGTTTCAAGCTCCGTTAGGGCGATGGTAGGTGGACCGGTTGGTGCAACGCGGTTCATCATCGTCATCCAGAAGATGTCGGCGATTCGTCAACTGACGAATCGCGCGTCATCGGGGAACAAACGGAAAGAATGGATGGGAAAGATCACGCGGCTGGGTTCGGATCATCATTCACCGGCAGGTGAAGTGCTGTGGGTGACAGCGGGGTGTTTTGCAGGGATTCTTCTGGCGGACCGGATGATCCGCATGGTGGGGTGTGCCTGAGGGGGATTTCTGGCGCTGGATGTGGTGGGTCCAAGGAAGCTCGCGGCCTCTACCACTTTGGGCGCGCTGTATTCGTCTGGAGATCTGGCGATCCGTTGTATGGTCTGCCAGGATGGGCTTGGGTATGGCCGATGGCGAGCGCACGATGCGGCTGCGACAGCTGCTGCCTTTTCGGAACAGAGGAAAGGTTCAAGTGGTGAGGGTGAAGTGATATCGCTTATTGAAGGCGATATCATGTTCTGATGACGAGAACGGTTATTTCGCTCGATGCCGATATCAAAAAGTGGATCGATGCCAAAGCGGCACAGGACGGGGTGCCGATGACCGAACTGGTGCGGCGGGCGCTTCAGCAGTACCGGGAGCGGGAGGAGCAGGCGGTGGAGCGGCTTTTGAGCGAAACCAGCGGCATCTGGACGGCTGGGGACGGACTCCCGTATCAGCAAAACCTGCGGGAGGAGTGGGGCCAGTGAAGGTCCTGCTGGACTCAGTGATTCTGATCGATCACTTCCATGGGCGGGCGGAGGCGACGGAATACCTGCGGGTAGAGAGAGGGAACGCGGCGATTTCGGTGATTACGCGGGCGGAGGTGCTGGCGGGGTTTGATGGGGTTGGCGCGCCGCGGGCGAAGGCGCTGCTCGACCTGTTCCCGGTACTCGCGATCACGAAAGAAGTCGCGGATTTGGCGGCGGAGCTGCGGCGCGAGCACCAGTGGAAGTTGCCGGACGCTTTCCAGGCGGCGCTGGCGCAGATCCATAAGCTGCAGTTGGCGACAAGGAACACGCGGGACTTTCCGGCGGACCAGTTCGCATTCGTTTTCGTCCCTTACGAGAGCGGGAAGGCAACAGAAGATTAATCCCCCCGCTATCCGGGCTTGCGGTGACATCCCAAGAAGCGTAGCCGGACCACGCGCTACGCGGAAGCTGCAATCCGACCGGGGCGGGCAGCGAGCCCCGCCTGCCCAGCCAAATTCTCGCGCCCGGAATCGCTGTTCCCGACGATTCGGATACCGATCAGCGGTGCGGCCCGATGGCAGCCCGGACTTCACTCGGTGGGCTCTCCCTGACGCGGCTGCGCCACATTACCAACGCAGCGAGGGCCACGCAGGCCCAACCTAGGAGATTACCCACCTGGGTATAGAGGGTGGCCATCGGCGCTGGCACAGGTACGTCCACTCGCAAGCTTCGCCCGGGCCGCGGACCGCTCGGCTGCTCGGCCAGGATCCGCCCCCGCGCATCCGTCACGGTCAGCAGACCCTCCCGTGCGGCGCGCACAACCACATATCCGTTCTCGATCCCTCGCGCCGCTGTCATCCGCGAACCCAGCCAGCCGTCGAGGCCGAAGTCCCATGCCGGCACCAGCATCACCGCGGCCCGCTGTTGCCCGTAGGCGCGACCCAAGGTGGCAAAGTGCATGTCCTTGCAGATCGCGATCCCATAGCGGGCGCCCTCCACTTCGCGCACGACGTACTCCCGGCCCGCCACATAACCGCGCTCGGGCGGCGCCAGGAACTGCTTGCGGTAAGAGGCATCCCACTCGCCCTTCGGGGTGAATAGCCATGCGTCGTTCGCGATGCCGTCTGCCGTCTGCATGGCCATACCTGCGCTCAACCACACTCCCTGCGTTTTCGCCTGCGCCGCCAGATGCGCTTGCCACTCCGCCGCGGCGGGCGGGGACGTGACGGCAATCTTCTCGGGAAGCAGCACTACCCGCGCGCCCTCGGCGGCCAGCGCCGCGATTTGACGGTCGTATTGCTCGCGGATCGCATTCGCGTAGTGTGCCGTGGCCTCCAGCCCGATCGGATCGTCCTGAACGGCCAGGCCAAATCGTGTCAGTGGCGCTGCTGGCGGAGGGGCCTCAAGGCGAGCTGTCCCGAACATGACTGCGGCGGCGAGGAGTCCGGCCGTACCGGCGACCATTGCCGTCATGCCCTTCGCGTCTCGGCCCAGCACGACCGCTGTGGCCATCGCCGAAGGGACCAGCGTCAACAGGAACAGTACACCGGCGATCCCGAAAAGTGACGCCGTCTGCATGATGGCCAGCACGTCGGATTGGGTGTACGCCAAGCTGGCCCAGTTGCCGTCCGGCAGAAGCGCCGCCATCAGGGTGTCTACGGCCACCCACAGGATCGGATACACCAGAGCGGTCCACGCCGTGCGCCAACGCCGGAGGGCCCTTCGGGACTCCGATACGACGAACATCCACAACAGCGTCTGCCCGGCCACCACCAGGAGCACGATCGGGGCAGGAATTACCCGCAGGTAGTAGACCCCGTTGCCGCTCACCCCGATCAGCGCCGCCACCAGCGTCAGCGGGCGCCACCAGCGCTCGCTCGCGGTGAAGGCGAGCACCAGCAGCAGGGCCGGAACCAGCCAAGCCATCCACCACACCGGCTCCAGCCCCACCACCAGACGGAGCAGCACACCGACCACCACCGCGCCAACGATGCCAACAGCTTTCGACCCTCCCAGCGCCCCGAAGTGTGCCATAGCTATTCAGCATATCGCTGCCTCCGGGATAGGGATCCTTGGCGAAGGCTATACCGGGCAGTCCGCTCAGCAGGTTAGCCAAGGAGCCGGTGTCGATTACCCGAATGGGAACTGATCGTCGGCGATTCGTCAATTGCCGAGTGGCGCGTTATTCGGGTAAGACTTCAGGAGGCATGCGGATCAGGTGGAGTAACCATCGAGACCCTGGAGATCATCGAGGGCGAATTGCCCACCCGGGCTTTCCGTCTGGTTCGAGAATGGCCGATGATGCCTAGAGAGGAACTGTTAGAAGATTGGCGATTGTGCCGCGAAAACAGGGTGGCTGCGACGATTGAGCCACTGGGATGAGCGGAGCCTATGCCTTAATGGACTGTGGTGGATGAAGTGGACGGTGGTGGAAGTCAAGCCTGAACCCCACCATCGCCTTTTTGTGCGGTTTCAGGACGGGGCGGCGGGACACTGGCAACTGCGACCGGAGGAGTTGACCGGGGTCCTTGCCCCACTGCGGGATGAGCAATTTTTTGCGCAGGTCTTTATCGACTACGGTGCGGTGGCGTGGCCAGGCGAGATCGATCTGGGTCCAGACGCAATGTACGCCCAAATCGTCGGCCAGCGCGACGAACGGCAGAAGGTTAGCGGAAGGAAGTAGGCGCTCCTACTGCGGCGTCTCCAGCGGTCGTCGATCCGTCAGCCCATTCGACCGCCTGATTGAGACGTTGGTTGTATGTTCCGCGAACTCTCCATTGACGAATCGCGCGTGACCTGGGATGAATACATCAACACTTCGCGACTGATCAGGCCCTATCTGAAGCTCAGCCAGCGAATACCAGCGGTTTATAGGAAAATGAGTGCTGTGGACGTTATCGAAACAACTCTGGGAACTGGACCCGAGGCCAAGCCCCGGCTGGTATTCCGCTTTGTTGAGCGTTGCCTTCGAGCGATCATTCCAGCGGCGAATCCCGATTTCGAACGGTCGTACGTCAAGGTGTGCAAATGGTGGGTTGAAATTGACTCAGCAGGAACGCCGCAACGTGAACTCGGGCTCAATGAACGCGGCGAAGTGATCGTTGCGTCACCCATCGGCAAAAACTTTGGCTTCTTTACCGATTCAAATGCGGTCTTTGCCGTCGCCGACCATCCAGTTGTTGAACACCCCTTGTTCGAGGCTGCATGGCACTCGTTTGAAGATCGTTGGGCAAGGGGAATCGGGAAGGGCTACAGGTTACGAGATGAGGATCCCGCTGCTACAGATACACACTGACGACAGGCCCGGCGGCGATGCTTTCGCCACCACGAGTGCCCGGGGGGATAGCATGGTAAGAGAGAATTTGCTTGGATGAACACCAGTTTCAATTCGAATGGGATGAGGCGAAGGCTGCGGCCAATCTCCGCAAACACGGCGTCTCCTTCGAGTTGGCATCATCGATCTTTGGTGATCCTCGAATTCTCACCCTCGCCGACACAATGCACAGCGACTCTGAAGAACGCTGGTTCTCGATTGGATTGGCGAGCAATGGAGTACCGATGTCGATAGCCTACCTTTGGACCGAAGCTGGCGCCGGATTCATCAAGATTCGACTGATAACCGCCCGCCGGGCGACTGCCAGCGAGATTCGCTACTACACCGAAAATCAATGAAAAACCAACCTATTGACGAAGAAATGCCCGAAGAAATCGACTTCAGCAAAGCTAAACGAGGCCGTCATCATATTCCAGCGGAGTCAACGGTCTTCCTGCCGGCTTCGATCGAGAGGAGTGTATGGGAGTATTTCTCAGAGAAGGCCGAACGCAAGGGCGTTGGCCTCTCGCAGCTTCTTACCGACGTTCTGAAGCGCGATATTGAAATCAACGAAGCGCTGAAATAGCGCGTCCGCTTCCCAGCGTCTTCACGGACAGAAGCCATTCCTGTGCTGGTCTTACCGGGTTGTAGCAAGCATAGCTCCTCCCTGACGGCATAGTATTTACCAATTGTGTCCGGTTGGTCGGCGATTCGTCAATTGACGAATGGCGTCATCCATTGTCCAAACGGAAGAAGCTGCCTACTCGACTGCCCAGACGTTTCTGGCCAACTTCCTGTTAGTCCTCTAATTCCCAGTTCGGCGACCTCGGCGACACTTTGCGGCAGGATCTCCGATGGTAGAAAAACTTGTGCTTCCCGCCGATCGATGGAACCCGGCGATTGCCCGCACCGGACGAGACTCCTAATCGGTGGTCCCGACCGAGCGGTCGAGCACTTGACGCAGCGCCTCAAGCTGAACCGGCTTTGCGAGGTAGTCGGTCATGCCGGCGGCCAGACAGGCTTCGCGATCCTCAGCCAAAGCGCCAGCCGTCAAGGCAATGATGGGAAGTTTCTCTTCCTTCAATACTTCGCGAATCTTCTTCGTGGCGGTTAAGCCGTCCATCACGGGCATGCTGCTATCCATGAGGACCGCATCGAAAGCTCCTTGTTGAATCGCCTCCAGCGCCGAGAGACCATTGCTCACGACCTTGGCATCGTAGTTCAGGCGGCGCAATAGACTCACTGCCACTTTTTGATTCACCGCATTGTCATCGACGACCAGCACCCTTCCGCGCGGGACGCCTGTTCCATCCAAGGAAGTAGTCACCGGCGCCGTCCCAACGGGCCAGCTTGATGAGCCGAAGATGCGGCTGAAACATTCAGCGAAGACGCTGCTGCGAACTGGCTTTCGAAGCACAGCGGCAAGAGCGGATTGCGTTGCCCGGTCCTGGTCGTGGGGCAGGGGCCGCTTTACCAGCAGCACCACCGGGAGGCTTTGACCAGACCGCGGCGGGAGTGAACAAGCGAACTGGATCGAATCCGGATCGGCGCACTCAGCCGCCAGAAGCAACGCGTCAAACGGCGGTTCCGCATCACGGAGCCGCGCGGCGAGCGCCTCGCGGCTGTTTACCCACTCCACGCGCAACCCGAGCCCGGCCAGAGAACGGGAGACGATTCGCCGATCGTCGTCCGACTCGTCGAATGCCAGGAAGCGCTTCCCGGCTAGTTCGAGGCTGCACACCCCTCCGGTTCCCTGGTCGGCTGACACGGAGCAAGGAAAGCGTAACGAAAACGTTGACCCGACGCCGAGCCGGCTGGAGACTGTGATGGCACCCCCCATCAGTTCAACCAGACTCTTGGAGATAGCCAGACCCAACCCGGTCCCGCCGAAGCGCCGTGTGGTGGACATGTCCGCCTGGACGAACGCATGAAACAGCTTGGCCTGTGTTTCGGCGCTGATGCCGATGCCGGTATCTTCCACCTCGATCACCAGGGGCCGGTCGACGCCCGGTGCGTCCATGAACACGCGCAACGTGACGACACCTTCTTTGGTGAACTTGATGGCATTGCCCAATAGATTGAGCAAAACCTGACGAAGACGGGCAGGATCGCCGAGGATCATCGGCGGAATATCGGGATCCACGTCGAGCAGTAGGGCTAGATTCTTGGCTGCTGCTCCGCCGTAGACCAGCTCAATACAATGCTCGGCAAGCTGGCCCAGATCGAGGGGAATGCTTTCCACCTGGACCATCCCCGCTTCCAGTTTCGAGGAATCCAAGATGTCATTGATCACGGTCAGGAGAGCATCGCCGGAAAACAGGATGGTTTCGACGTGGTCCCTTTGTTCCGGCGTCAAAACGGTGGCCTTCAGCAGATCCGCCACGCCGATGATGCCATTCATCGGGGTGCGGATTTCATGGCTCATGTTGGAGAGGAACGTACTCTTGGCGCGGGTGGCAACTTCGGCGGCCTCCTTGGCTTTGAGCAAAGCGATCTGGTCTCGTTTGCGTTCCGTGATATCCCAATTGACGCCAATCATTCTGGTGGCGTGACCATTGACGTCCCGAAGAACCAAGGCATGAGCCTCGATGTAGCGCAGTTCGCCATTGGGCCACAACACCCGAAATTCAATGTCAAAATCCTTAGTGCCCCTAAGTGCAGACTCGATCGCCGCTTCCCCCAGGGCCTGATCTTCAGGGTATAAACCCGCCCGCCATGCAGCGTAAGCGCCGCCGAAGTCCTCGGGGCGAATGCCATAGAGTTCGTACATTCGATCGTCCCAGGTCAGCTCGTTTGTTTCGACGTCCCAATCCCAGATTCCAATGCGAGCCGACTTCGTCGCCAGAAACAGACGCTCTCGACTTCTCTGTAGCGCATCATGCAGGAGCGTATACTCGGCAATCTCGGGCGAACGGTGGGACACGCCATCGGGTTTGCCGTTGGCGGCCCTGCCGGCGGACGCGGATTGCACCAACGCCGGATCGCTCGAATCGCGCGAACGCCCAGCCGCTTCCGAAGCCTTGAGCCGGAGACATGTCCTGACCGTGGCCAGCAGGTCCAGCCGGTCCACCGGCTGAGTCAGACACGCTGCCGCGCCCTCATGGAGGGCGGCGCTTCGTTCGGCATCCGTCCCGTAGTTGGCGGACAGGTGCACAACCGGAATGATAGAAGTGTGCGGGTTCGCCGTGATCCGCCGGCGCACTTCAAAGCCGTTGAGGTCAGCCAGATTCACGTCCAGCAGCACCAATTCCGGGCCGTGCTGAACCAGCCGCAAGCCCTCTTGGCCGGTAGACGCCTCCAGCACCTGATAGCCCGCTTGCCGAAGAAAGAGAGCCGTGGCGCTTCGTTCCGGGTCCTCTCGACTGACCAGGAGGATCACCGGGTTACGGCTGTGCATTTCACTCATCCCAGTGACGCTTATCGGCCGACTTCGCCCTCGTCTTGCCCAGAAAATTTGCTTTCGTTTCGGGTGCTTTGCAAAAGCTTGGCCGATGTTTCCACTATCCGCCTACACGGGTCCAGAAGAGCGGCTTGCTCCGGGGCGTTACCGCTGCTGGAAAGTGCTTCCAGACGATCGGCGCCGCGGCGCGGCTCCTCGAAAAATCGACGTATCGCTTGCTCAATGACAGCGTCGGCACCGGGGTAATGTCCGTCGGCGAGTTCCTGTTGCGGTCGTCTGGTCCGGGGCGGAAGCCGGAACGGAACGTCTTCTCCTGGTTGCCGGGTGACGCCGCCCATGATGTCAGCAAAGAATCGGAGCGATCCTCAAGAGATCCGAGTGATTTCTATGAATGTTCCCCTTGAAATACCCGGGTCGATGGCTTACGGCATCCGGTTGCGGCAGCCCGAGATCGAGAAGCGCCTCCGCACGGAACTGGCGGGTCGCTCCCGCTCCCTGTTCGCTGACTGGATTGGTGAGCGCGGGATCCCCCCGCGACTACTCGGCGCACGAAATCGGGCAAGGTAAGACTTCGCCACGTTCCAACCTCGCGGATCTTGAACGGCTCGAACTGCTGACATTCCGGGTGGGCGAGCTATGGATGCCGCGTGGCCGCCCCGCAAGATAGGGGGCTGTTGTGCAACCGGTGGATCGCGGCCGATTCAAGGGCCGACGTTCTTTTCATCGATGAGATGGAAGGGCGGAGCCTCGCCGAACCAGCCGGGCGGAACGTATCCGCGACGCTTGCGGCGAAGGTTTTGCTGGCCGCGGGGGAGTAGCTACACCGATGCTGAGGGTGGGGAATCGCCTTCGCTCCGGGTAACAGACTCGCGTTCCGCTCTCTTGTTTGGGTCTGTCACGGGCTGATGCTCCCTTGGTTGTGACGTTTGCTTTGAAGGACACGAGGCTTCGTGATTCGATTGGGGGACCTGGTGAGCGAGGCCAAATTCGATGCCGTTGTCTTTGGGCTTCTGAGCCGGATAGATGGCGATGCCCCGATTGGGGCGATCGCCGCCATGCTGGATAAGCGGGAGGGCAAGTTTTGGCGGCCGGTGTTGCAAGTAGTTAAGCAATCATGGGTACTCTGTCGAGTTCGGCATGATGGCGTTCGAACGCTTCGATTCTATAGCACGGGATCAGCGCGACACTGATGCCGTGGCAAATCTCACACTGGCAATTGCGGATGATTTGTTGCGGGCGGCACGAAAACTGGCGGTTGATCGTGACACGACGGTGAACCAGATGGTTCGGGAGTATCTAGAAATGCAAGTCCGGCAAGCTTCCCGCCGTCAGGAGGCAAAGGCGAGACTTTTGGAGTTGCGTCTTCCTGGAAAAGCGGTGACCTGGCGCCGGGATGAGCTTTATGAGCGATAGGCCGTTGGTCTTTGCGGATACGAATTTCCTTGTTTACGCCCTGAGGGAATCCCCGGACCCTCGCAACGCCTAGGCCCGGGCGATCTTTCGAGACTTGATTGCCGAAGAACGGCTTTGTCTGAGCACGCAGATCCTGCAAGAGCTCTATGTTACTTTGACGAAGAAACTGGGCATTCGCACAGAGTTGGCGCTCGGGGTGTTGGCGGATTTATCGGAGTATCCCGTGTTTGTCATTGATCCGACGGCAATCCGGGAGGCCGGTCGCTTGGCGGGGGAGGCGCAGCTCTCTTTCTGGGATGCCTTGATGGTTGTCGCGGCTCGCCGGATGGCCGCGGAAGTGCTGCTGACGGAGGATTGGAACGCGGGCCAGCGGTTTGGGACGCTGCGGGTGGAGAATCCATTTCGTTTGCCGCAGCGGGAGCCTTAACGGGCCGCGAGCTTACCGGTGAAGAAGGGCATGACGTGCTTTTCGATGCGGCCGGCGACGCCGTTGATGTGATTGCCGGGGTAGGTGGCAAAGCTATGCTCGATCCCGTAATTGGTGAGCAGGCGGCTGTATTCCTTAGAGCCAGCCAACAGCCCGTCGGCGTCACCGCAATCGAGGGCTATGCCTTTGAGTTGCTTCAGGTGAGGGACGTATTGATCGAACATCGCCACCGGGGCGTTCGCCGCCCAGCGGGCGAGAACGGAGGGCTGGGGTTCGCCATTCTTCGTGGGCAGATCGAGATAGAGAGGCGGATTCTTCGGGTTGGGGGCCCAGGCGGCGGAGCTGGCGAGTTGGGCCTTGGTGCCGAAGTCGGCGGCGGCGATTTCGGAGAGAGCGGTGATCTGCTCGGCGCGCGAGGGGCGGGCCGGACCGCCGCCGGGGGGCAGGAGGCAGCAGGAGCTCATGGCGTAGACGGCGGAGAAGACGTCGGGGAACTTCATGGCGATGCGGAGCGCGCCGTAGCCACCAAAGGAATGGCCGGCCAAGCCGCGGCTGTTGCGCGTGGGCAGGGTGCGATAGCGGGAGTCGATGTAGGCGACCAGTTCGCGGGCGATGTAGGTTTCCCAGTCGCCGGTGGTGACGGAGGAGGAGTAGCCGCTGCCGCCGAAGACGTTGAGGGCGTTGGGCATGACGACGATCATTTCGGCGGCTCCGGCGGCGGTGGCGCGGTCGAGGACCTGGGGCAGGTGGATCCAGTGTTTGCGGAGGCCGAACCACTGGTCGTCGCTGTCGGTGAAGCCGTGGAGCATATAGACGACGGGGTAGCGGCGTTGGGGATTTTTGGCGTAGCTGGGCGGCAGGTAGACGGAGACGTCGCGGGTGGGGGAGTCGCCGATGAGGTTGCCTTCGAGGCTGCGGCCATGGACGCGGAGGCGCTCGGTGGTGCCGGTGGGCGGGTCCGCGGCGAAGGCTAGAGAGGTGAGGAGCAGAGCGCAGAGTCGCAGCATGGGACGATGATACGTGATCGGGACGCAGTGGGGAACAATGGCGAAGCCCAACGCGACATTGGCGGCTATGGGTCTGCCATTTTCGGCGTTCCCGCCCAGGCCGGCGGCGGTACACTGGGGTCATGCTGAGGGCACGATACGTGTACTGGCAGGACGGAGAGGAGTGGCTGGGATAATTTGAGGAGTTTCCAGAGTATCTGACCCAAGGGGTCAGTCTGCCTTATTTGCGGGAACAGTTGAAAGCTCTGCACGCTGACTTGATGAGTGGGGAGATTCCCTGCGTTCGTAGAGTGGGCGAACTTTCGCTCTCGGAGTGGAAAGAACCGATCCGATCCGCAAATTGGAGGAGACCGGATGCCGGTTTCTCCGTCACGGCGGAAGGCACGATTGGTGATGGAGTCCGGCGACAGGGTTTGCGCGGCCGTTGCCCCGCCAACGCGAGATTAACTAGGCGCTCGGCCGTCACATTTTGAAGAAGCCCCAGTCCTATGGCCAGAAGAAATCCCATGCTGGTTTGCCTCCAAAGTTAGCCGCTTTCTGTCTGGATGAAGGGGCAGCGCCAGGAGCAGCAGCCGCCATTGGAGAGTGGGAAGAAGCCGGACCGCTTGTTGCGGGGCCCGGGGGGGATGGACGCCGGTACGGCTTTGGACTTGGCTGGTTGGTATTGCGAACGGCGGTACCAGCGCAGGATCCCGTTCGATTTCTTCCAGGCGGAGGCAACGTGTCTTCTCCAAAATGCTCGGTACAGAAATCCCGATATCCTAGTCTGATGTCTTCGCTCGACGAGCTTCGTGCGCGATTTCTCGCTACCAGCACCCTTTCGATGCCCATCGCCGGCTGCCTGGTTTGGTCTGCCATCGGAGTTGCCGCTCTGTTTGTGCCGCCGCCGTGGGTCGGCTGGCTGGCGGTTTACTCGATGCCCATTATTCTGCCGCTGGCCTTCCTGATTGAGAAGCTGCGGGGACGCAACCCGTTCCAGAAGGAGGAGAATCCGATTGCTACCCTGTTCTTTCAGTCCATCATCGGGATTGGGTTGTTGTTCCCGCTGGTGATCAACGCCGCGGCGTCCGCGGGGGACCCGATGATCCTGGTGCTCGGCGTCGCGATCCTTTCCGGCGTCATCTGGATTCAATACGGATGGGGGGCGAATGACCCGGTGGGCCTGCATCACGCGATTGGGCGCGGAATTGGTTGCTATCTCGCTTACTGGTTGAGCCCGGCGCCGTTTCAAGCGACGGCGATCTGCGCTGTCGTGTCGGCCGCCTATCTTTACACGCTGGTGGTGATGCGCAAGCCGGAGAGTATCGAGGCAGGGCAACGCTGAAGCCGGCTCCTGACGGGTGGCCTGGATAGCGCGTCGCCGAAAACGCTGATGCTGGTTGGTCCGGATCGCGTCGCGGAGGGCCGGGGCTGCCACGAGAATGGGCCAGTCCTTGTGGGGCCGTGGGCGGTGGGCCGCGATCGTACGGCGGATTTTCAGGCTGCGTAGAGGCCCAGTGGGACGATCGTGTCTTGCCGGGAGCAGGGCTCTGGCGGTATTCTCGCGCGGAGCGAGCGGCCGATCTCCTGGTACTCGTCTCCGCGTGACGGGGGATGGCTGCGGGATAGGGCGCCAAGCGGGGAAGAGCACGAGACTAGGGCGATCCTCGCGGATGGCCGGGCCGGTTCGGCAAAGCCCCCAGGGCGGTGAGTCAGAAAGAGCTTGCGCGCGGCAAGGTTCTTCTGTATGGTGTATGTGTACAGTGTACAGTTATGGCAAAGGGCCAATTCCGATTCCATATTGATCCAAAGTCGCCAGAGCCTGCGTACCGGCAGATCAGCGATCAGATTCGGCACTGGTTGGTCCAAGGCGAGTTGTGTCCTGGCGACGCGTTACCTTCGGTACGCCGGCTGGCGATCGAATTGATGGTTCACCACAATACGGTGGCCGAGGCGTACCGGACCTTGGCGGAGGAGGGCTGGCTGGATCTTGCGCAGGGCAAGCCGGCAAAGGTACGGGAACGATCGGCGCAGTTGCCGGCAGGCTCGATGGCGCGCAAGGAGATCCACGAGAGTTTTGCGCGGCGGTTAGAGCGGCTCGTTTCTGAGATGCGGGCGAGCGGGATATCGGAAGCGTGGATTGCGACGGCACTCGCCGCGCAGCGTGGGAAGACGGAACGGTAAGAGGGAGTGATGGGATGACGGTTGCGCTTTTCGTGATTCTTCTGAATTGGACGATTCATCAGTACCTGCCGGTGCTGCGCCGGGATGCCTTCTTCGGGGTGAGGGTGGGGGCTGGATTCCGGGATACCCACGAAGGCCAGCGGCTGCTGCAGCAGTACCGCTTGCTTAACCTAGCACTGGCGCTCGCGTCCGGTGCGGTATTGCGATACGCCTGGGAGCGAGGCGAGGGTTGGGTGGGTTGGGGCATGACGGTGACGGCACTGGTCCATAGTGCGGTGATGTTTGCCATGCAGTGGTGGGGGCGGATGCGCGTTCTGCCGTTCGCGAGCGGCGGAGGGGAACGGGACGTTTCTTTCGTGCCAGATTCGAGTGGGGACGGGGGCGTGGTTTCGGGCTGGACTTGGGCGCTGGTGGCATTGCCGCTGTTGATTTTGTTGGGGGCGGGGGCGGTGTTGCAGATGCAGTGGACGGAGATCCCGGTGCGATTCGCCGTGCATTGGGGCCTGAACGGCGAAGCAGACCGGTTTGCGGAGAAGAGCTTTCGCTCCGTGTATGGGACGCTGATCCTGGGCTTTTCGACGCTGCTGATGTCCTACGCGCCGATGCTGGCGGCGATTTTCGGGACGCGGCGAGGCGGCGGGGAGCTTGCCGTGCTGCGGAGTTTCATCTATTCGATGATGGGGATCCAATGCGGAGTGGCGCTGCTGCTTGCCGTGATCGGGTTGCAGCCGCTGCTTAGCTCGCCGGAGAATCCGCCGCTGCCTTTGCCGCTTTTGCTGGGTTTGCCGATCCTGGTGGTGGGCATGGCGACGATGGCGATGTGGCGGAGCGGGAACCGGGAGGAGTTGAGCGATCCGACGCCGGAGGAGTGCTGGTATGCGGGCAGGTATTACTGCAATCCCGACGATGCGGCGTTGATGGTCCGCAATCGGCTGGGGGTGGGATATTCGCCGAACTTTGGGAATCGGACGGTGCAGATCGCGCTTCCGCTTCTGCTTGGGCAGTTTGGGCTCACGATGTACTGGTTTTCGCGTTGAGGGGGCGGGAGAGTGCAGCGCCGGGCAAACAGATGCATCCTGGCTGACTATGAAACATCCAGCTAGGCTGGCTTCGAAATTCTATGGAAATTGGTCCTGCGACAGTTGGCCGATTGGTTCAAAGCTGATCTGCAAGCGGGTGCCCGTGGCCATTGCTAGTCTTTCTAGGGTTTGTGTAGAGGGACGTGTTCTTCCACTTTCGAGCCTCGCGATGACGGACTGGGTGGTCTCCATCCGAACGGCTAGCTGCTCCTGTGTGAGCCCAGCATTGACGCGGGCCTGGATGATCGCGCGGGCCAGGGCGTACTCGCCAGCTAGAGCCTCGCGAGCCTGGCGGTACTCCTCATTCTGCATCCATTTGCTATGGAGATCCTTCACCTTCGTCATTGCTTCAACTCCTTGGCCCGGCTCAATGCCAGCTTGATTTCCCGATCTGGCGTAGCCTCCGTCTTCTTGATGAATACCCGAACGACAACCACTCGGCGGCCGATTGCGGTTACATAAAGCGCTCGCGAGAATCCATCCCGGCCCTTCAGCCGCATCTCCCAGAGCGGTCCCCGCACGTGCTTGATATGGGGCTCGCGGACTCTCTCTAACCCGAAGTCTTCTATCAACTCTGTAATGTAGACGAAACGCGCCAGCATATCCGCGGGAAGGCTGGCCAATTCCGCGTCGACCACGTCATTGAGAGTCTCTACCGTCCACTTCATACCGGGCCTTTTCAGTATAGCGTTTTTGCTATGAAGGGGTTCTCGCCCGCAGCGGGCGGGACACTTCGCTAGATGCTGAGGCGGTCGAGTTTGCCTTGGCTGTCTCCGAAGCGCTCGGGCTCCACTCCCATGCGGTCCAACATCGCTACGAACAAATCGGCCATGGGGGTTCCCTTCGCGTAGCGGATGTGGCGGCCTCCTTTGAGCTTTCCGTTCGCTCCTCCGGCTAGGATGAGCGGGAGGTCGGCGTGGTCGTGGAGGTTTCCGTCCGAGATTCCGCTGCCGTAGGCAATCATCGCGTGGTCGAGGAGGGTTCCATCCGTTTCCTTGATGCTCTTCAGCTTGTTCAGTACGTAGACCAGGGACTGCATGTGGTAACAGTTGATCCGGGTGATCTTCTCGATCTTGTCGCGGTCCCCGGTGTGGTGCGTCAGGCCGTGGTGGCCCTCCGGGATGCCGATCTCCGCTCCGTACGCCCGCGGGCTCTGCTCGATGCTGAAGAGGAGGGTCGCAATTCTGGTTTGATCCGTTTGGAAAGCCAACACCATCAGGTCCAACATCAAGCGGGCGTGCTCTCCGAAATCGCTCGGGACGCTCGTCGCTGGCGGGCTTAACGTCACCGCTGCCTTGGGCTCGCGGCTCGCTTTTTCGGTGGTCTGGATTCTTGTTTCAATTTCGCGGACCGCGGTGAGATACTCGTCGATCTTGTGTTTATCCGAGCCTCCTAGGGCGTTGCGGAGTTGGCGGGCTTCGTCCAGCACTCCATCGAGAATGCTCTTCTCATACAGCTCCTGGCGGCGGCGCTCGGCGGGATCCTTGCCCAGGTCTAAGCTGCCGAAGAGGCGCTCGAAAACCGCCCTCGGGCGCACCTCCGGGGGGAGGGGCGTCGTGGGGGTCTTCCACGACAGGGTGTTGCTGTAGGTGCAACTGTACCCGTTGTCACAGTTGCCTCCCTGGACCCCTTCCTCACAGCCGAGTTCGAGCGAACGGAAACGGGTGACGCCGTCCATCTTCTGGGCGGCTACCTGATCGACGGAGGTGCCGGCGAGGACGTCCTTGCCCGCGCTCTTCTTGGGGTGGGTGGAGGTCAGGTAGGCCGCGCTGGCTCGGCCGTGGTCCCCGGGGCCGTCGCCGAGGGCGCGGCCTCCGTTGCAGTCCAGGCCGGAGAGGATGAGGAGCTCCTTGTGGAAGGGGGCGATGGCTTGGGTGATGCGGGGCAGGAGGGAGGGCAGGAGGGCCCATTCGCCCGGGCCTTGGCCGGTGCGGGGCGTCCATTCGTCCATTACGATGCCATTGGGCACATAGAGGAACGCCATGCGGGTGGGCGCGGCGGGGGGCATCGCTTCGAGCAGGGGGAGGGCGAGGGCGGCGCCGGCGCTGCGCAAGAGGGAGCGGCGGGATAGGGGTTTAACGCGTGGCATGGAGCGGGGCTTCCTTTCTTCTCTTCTGAAATGGTTCGCTTTCGACAATCGCCAGGACCAGCGCCGAAAGCTTGTTGCCGTTGGCGGTGAGTTTTTGTTGGAGCTGGTCGACCGTGGGTTGGTCCGAACGCTCGACGCCGCGGCCGAGGGCGAACGTCAGAAGCTGTTCGCTGAAGTGGCGGGTGAATTGGGCGGACTGGCGGAGGAGGATCTGTTTGAGCTCGGCGGCTCCGGCGAAGCTTTGGCCGCCGGGGAGGGTGCCCGAGCTGTCGACGGGGAACTTGCCGTCGTGCGTGCGGTAGCCGCCGGCGGCGTCGAAGTTTTCGAGGCCAAAGCCGATGGGGTCCATGGAGACGTGGCAGGCGGCGCAGGCGGGGTTGGCGCGGTGCTGCTCGAGGCGGGTGCGGACGGAGGCTTCGTTGCTACCGTGCTTCTCTTCGAGGGCGGGGACGTCCGGGGGCGGGGGTGGGGGGGCAGATCCCAAGAGAGTCTGGAGGACCCACTTGCCGCGGATGACGGGGGAGGTGCGGGTGGCGTAGGAGGTGAGGGCGAGGACGGCGGCTTGGGTGATGACGCCGCCGCGGGCGCCGGGCGGGAGGGCGACGCGCTGGAAGGCGAAGCCGTTGACGTTGGGGATGCCGTAGTAACGGGCCAGGGGGCCGTTCAGATAACTGAAGTCGGCGTCGAGGAAGGCGAGGAGGCTGCGGTCTTGCCGGAAGATTTCGGAGGTGAAGAGGAGGGTTTCCTGGCGCATGTAGCCGAGGAGTTCGTCATCGACGTGGGGGAAGGCGGCGGCGTCGGGCTTCTTGCGGTCGAGGGCGCGGAGGTCCAGCCATTGGGTGGCGAAGCTGTCGACGAGGTAGGCGGCTTTGGGGTCCTTAAGCATTCGCTGAACCTGGGCGGCGCGGACGGCGGGTTTTCCGAGTTCGTCGGTTTCGGCTAACTGGAGAAGCTCGTCGTCGGGCATGCTGCCCCAGAGGAAGTAGGAGAGGCGGGTGGCGAGTTCGAAGGGGTTGAGCTGGTAGGTGGCGGGGGCTTGGGGTGGATCGGTCTCGATGCGGAAGAGGAAGGCGGGGGAGACGAGGAGGGACTGGAGGGCGACGCGGATGCCTTCTGGGAATGGATCGCCTTGCTTTTGGACCAGGACGACGAGGTTTAGGAGCTTTCGGATTTCGGGGGCGGTGGGCGGGCGGCGGAAGGCTCGGCGGGCTAGCGGGGTGAGGATTTGTTTGGCGCAGGATTCGGTGGGTTCCTGGCAGGTGAAGAAGGGGGCGGGCTTGCGGGGCGCGGGGTTGTAGGGGCCGAGGATTTCGAGGAACTCGGCGCCGAGGCGGCGGCGGCCGTCGGGGTTGAGGTTGGCGCGGGGGTTATCGAGATTGGCGTGGTCCGGGACGGAGACGTGGATGTGGTGGTCGCCGGCGGTGAGGCGGACCTTGACGGTGGTGGGGCCGCGGGTGTAGTCGAAGGCTTCTTCGCCGACGACGGAGTCTTTGTGGACGAGTTGGCCATCGACTTCGATGTGGAAGTCGACGGGCGGGGCGGCGCGGCGGGAGGCTTCGAGTTGGGCGGCGAGGGCGGCTCCGGTGAGGGGCGTGGGGCCGCCGACGCCGGGGGCGCGGCCGCGGCGGTTCAACATGCGGAGCTGGAGGACGTAGTCGGCTTCGACGGGGGCGTGGTAGGTGGTGGCGAGGGTGCCGCGGAAGGAGAAGGGGAGGACGCTGCCGGAGACGTGACCGTCGTCCTGGACGGTCTTGATCATGAACTTGGCGATGAGTCCGGGCTTGGGTTCGACGGGTTCGCCGTAGACGGCGATTTTGGAGACGGTGCGGGCGGCGGCCATGTACTTCTCCATGAGGAGGGGGGAGAGGGTGAGGACGTCGCCGATGTTGTCGTAGCCGTAGCCTTGGTTATCAGTCGGGAACACGTCGGCGGGGCGGGTGGTGACGCCGAGGAGGTCGCGGATGGTGTTGTTGTATTCGAGGCGGTTGAGACGGCGGGCGGTGACGCGGCCGGGTCCGGAGGGGAGGGGGTGGGCGGTGTCAATCCACGAGGTGAGGGTGGCGCGGTCGGTGTCGGGGAGGCCGGGGAGGGGCGGCGGGGGCATGGTGCGGGCTTGGATGCGGTCGCGGACTTTGTGCCAGGTGGCGGGGGGGAGGTTGGCGGCGGTGAGGTTGAGGCCGGCGAGTTGGGTTTTATCGTTGTGGCACTGGGCGCACTTTTGGGAGAGGAGGGCGGAGACGGGGGCGGGTTGGGGGTGGGCGGCGAGGGCGCCGGCGAGGACGAGGAGGGCGAGGCGGAGAGACACCGCCTCTATTAGATCTCAGTTTGGGAGGTGGGGCTATAGGTTCCTCAAGAGGTGTTGGCATTGGAGGACTTTTTCGGCGAGGTCGAGGGGGGTGTAGTAGTAGTGATTGGAGGCTTCGTAGCCGATGACGGGGAATTGGCGGGCGATGGGGTACTGGGCGCGGGCGAGGGCGAGTTCGCTTTCGAGGAGCTGGCGGATGCGGGGGCGATGGGCGGGGTTGGCGGCGTCGCGGAGGCGGTAGTATTCGACCTGGTTGGCGACGCTTTGGAAGTGGTGGTAGCAGGTCTGGGCAATGGCCAAGTCCTGAGCGGCGTTGGGGCGCTTGGCGCGGGGGGCCTGGGCGAGCGCTTCGGCGAGGCGGGCGAGTCCGGGCTTCCAGGCTTGGGCGAGTTTGGTGAGCTGCTGTTCGACGACCTCGGGCGGGTAGCGGCCGCACCAGGCTTTGTAAGCATCGTGGGGGAAGAGGATCATGCCGGGCTTGAGGCCGGTGGGTTGGGGGCGGAGGAGATGGGCGGGGCCGTGCTGGAGGGGGAGGATATAGATCGACACGCCGTAGGGGAATTCGAGGAACGCGTCCGAGAAGATCTGCCAGGCGGCGACGGCGGCCTGGTGGCCGGCGCCGTAGCGTTGGCGGGCGACTTGGGTGAGGATTTCGGCGTCGGAGGGGACGGGGTCCGCGTAGTAGGCCTTGGCGGCGTGGAGGTTGGGGGAGGGGTAGCCGCCGCAGGTCCAGGCGGCCATGAGGCCGGAGACACCGGACTGGCGGAGGTTGCGGCAGTGCTGGAGGATGAGTTGGGGGACGGGGATATAGGGGACGGCGGAGAGCTCCCAGGTGTTGTTGAACTGGACTTTGGCGAGATTGGTGAGGCCGGCTTTCTTGGCGGCGGCCCAGTTGCGGGTGGCGCGGGGGCCGGGGCCGACGACGGAGATGGAGTATTCGCCGACGGCGGAGCGGACGCCGCCGCGTTCGACGGGGACGCTCCATTCGCTGATGGAGACGATGCGGGTATCGGGAGGGAGCTGGGAGACGAGGGGGGCGACCATTTCGTCGGGCCAGCCCCAGTCGTAGTGGATGATTTCGGCGGTGGGGGAGGATTGGCGGATGCCCTCGTGCATGGCGCGGAAGAGTTCGGCGAGGACATCGGCGGCGGGGCGGGAGTTGCAGCGGGGACAATCGCCGGCGTTGGGGGGCGGGACTCCCCAGGCGCCTCCGTGGGAGAAGCAGTTGGTGTGGTTCTCGGACATGGAGATGGTGAAGACGCCGCCGAGTTGGGGGGCGGCGCGGAAGACGTGGGCGAGGGAGTCGCGGATCCACTGGCGCACGGCGGGTTGGGAGGTGCAGAGGGCGTAGAGGTTTTGGAAGCGGGAGCCGCGGAGGGTGGGGTGTTTCGAGAAGAAGGCGGCGGGGAGGGCGCGGGGTTCGTTGAGATAGAGATAGACGCGGACGCCGTAGGCGGCGGCGCGTTCGGTGAGGGCTTTGAGGTTTTGGAGGCGGGTGGCGGAGTCTTGGCCGAATTCGGGGAAGAGGGGGGAGGGGGCGAGGGTATTGAGGACGCCTTGGAGCCAGACGCCGTTGATGCCGGCGCGGGCGAGTTTTTCGAGGTAGGCGTCGGGGAAGGGGTCGGCTTCGGGTTCCATGAGGGGGTCGCCGTAGAGGGCGAAGTAGGAGTAGAGGAAGCGGGGGGACCAGACGGTGCGGGATTGGGTGACGCCGGGGGGAAGGGCGGGGGATTCGAGGGCCTCCATGCGGTCCTGGAGGGTGTAGAGGGCTTGGATGAGTTCGGCGAGGTGGACGGCTTCGACGTGGATGGAGTGGGGGGCGGTGATGGTGGTGCGGGAGCCGGGGAGGGCGGGGTTGAGCGAGAGGGTGAGCTGGCCGGGGGCGCCGCCGAAGGATTCGCGGAGGAAGCGGAGGAAGCGCTGGCCGGCGGCTTGGAGCTGGGGATTCCCGGTTGGCGTGAGAGTGAAGCCGGGGCCGGGGTGGCGGGGGGTGAGGGGGGGATTGGCGGGGTTGGAGAGGTCGGCGACGAAGCTGCAGAGGGGGCGGCCGGGGCGATGGAGGAGGGGGCCGAAGGCGCGTTGGAGGGTTTGGCGGAGGGTGGCGGCGGCTTGGGTTTCGGCGGGGGTGAGGGGGGCGTAGCGGACGGGTTCGCAGGCGGGTTGGGGGCCGAGTTTGTGGTCGAGGAAATCGTCTTCTTTGAGGGTGAAGGCGAGGCGTTCTGGAGTCCAGCCGAGGAGTTGGGTGAGTTGGGCGGTGGGGAGGAGGTGCCAGTTTTGGCGGATGACGGTGACGTAGATGCGGCGGAGCTGATCGTCGGTGAGGGTGAGTTTGGGAGGGAGGCCGAGGGTGCGGGCGAGGGCGAGGAGGTTGGCGGGGGAGGTTTTGAGGACGGCGGCGAGGCGGGGGAGATTGGCGAGTTCCCAGTTGCGCCAGAGGAACTGGCAGGCGCGGTTGGGGAAGTGGGGTTCGAGGAGGGGGGAGAGGGGGGCCTGGGCGAGGAGGGGGGCGGCGGAGGCGAGGGCGAGGAAGTCGCGGCGGGGGAGCATGGGGATATGGTAACGGAGCCGGGCGGCGGGCCGATTGCTATGCTGGGGCATGTCTGATCGGCGCGATTTTTTACTGGGATTGTCGGCTTTGACGGCTTCGGCGGAGGGGGCGACGGAGAGTTTGTATATTCCGGAGCGGCATGTGGAGCGCGACCGGGAGTTACTGCATGCTTACGTGGAGGAGTACTCGTTCGCGATGGTGATTAGTGCGAACGGGGGCATTCGGGTGACAAATGTGCCGACGCTGGTGGAGCGGGCGGGGGACGGCTGGGGGAAGGTGTGGTGGCACCTGGCGAAGAGTAATCCGCAGAACGGGGCGTTGACAGGGGAGGCGGAGGCCGTGGTGGTGTTTCACGGGCCGCACGGGTACATCTCGCCGAGCTGGTACGCGGCAAGGCCGACGGTGCCGACGTGGAATTTTGCCGTGGTGCATTTGCACGGGAAGCCGCGGCGGGTGGACGACGATGCGGCGTTTGCGCGGAGTTTGGATCTGTTAGTGGCGAGTAACGAGAAGAAGTATGGCGGGGCGAAGAAGTGGGAGTTGGGCGCGATGCATCCGGAGTATTTGAAGGGGATGCGGCAGCAGATTGTGGCTTACGAAATGACGATTGAGAAAGTGGAAGCGAAGTTTAAGTTAGGGCAGGAGCGGACGGCGGCGGACCGGGCGGGAGTCTTGCAGGGCTTGGAGCGGCCGCAGGGGCGGAGCTTGTACGAACTGACGCGGGATTACTACGCACGGCTGCAGGGGTAGGCGGTGGCCTAACCCCGCAGACCGGCGGCGCGGCGATTACTGAATCGCCGCGATGGTGGAGGGGTTGCTGGCGATGGTTTCGCCGGAGGCGCTTTCGGTGGTGACCGAGAGGGCGGCGAAGGCGCCAGGGGCGACGGTGTTGGGGATCTCAAAGGTGATGAGATAGACACCGAGCTGGCCGGGGGCGGCGAGGGCGGAGACGACGCGGGCGGTGACGCCGGCGACGCGCACTGCTAGCGGCGCGCGGACCGCCTGGTTCTGACCGGGGCGCTGGTTGGTGGCCAGGGCCGGGGTGGTTTGGCCGAGGCCGGTGACGGCGAGGCGAACGGTTTCGCCGCGGCGGGCGGGGTTGGTGGGGGTGACGTAGGAGTCGTCGGGGCGGGTGAGCCCGGCGAAGGCGGTGGAGCCGGCGGCCGTTTCAAAGATGCCGGGGGCGGCGGCGAGCAGCGGGATGCTTTCGAGGCGCTGTTCGGCGTTGCCTACGCGGATGGCCACAAAGCTGAGGCTGGGGGCCGGGAGGTCGCAAGGCGTTTGGACGATGACCGATTCGACGCCGTTCTGGTTCGAGACGGCGAAGAGGGGGGCCGGGACGCCGCCGATTTCGACGGAGAGACCGTTCGAGGCGAGCGGCAGGGGGCCGGAGTTATTGGGGTTGGTGAGGACCGCTCCGTCAACGCCGGGGGCGAGGCCAAGGCCAGTGAGGGTGGCGAGGGCGCAGGGGACGAGGCCGGGGAGGTTGCGGGCGGTGGTGGTGACGGCGGAGGGGGCGACGAGGGGCCCGGGGCCGTAGGAGGTGAGCGCGAAGTTGGCGCTGAGGGAGCCGGCGGTGGCGCGGACGAGGATGGGTCCGGGGGTGTTGCCCGCGAGGACGGTGACGGTGGCGCGGCCGTCGGCGCCGGTGGTGGAGCTGGGGGCGCCGAGGGTGGCGGCGCCTTGGACGACGGACCACTGGATGGCCTGGGCGCGGACGGGCTGGTTGGCACCGTCGCGGAGTTCGACGACGAGGGGCGCGGCGAAGGGCCGGTTGGTGTAGCCGACCTGGGCATCGCCGGAGAGCCTGTTTAGGCGGTTGTTGACGGCGGTGGTGGTGAAATTGAACGTTTGGGTGAAGGCACCGACGCGGACGCGAACCTGATGGGCGCCGGCGAGGTTCCCGAGAACGCCGAGGGCCGAGACGTGGCCGGTGGTGTCGGTGGTGGTGACGACGTTCGTGAGGTTGATGGAGCCGAGGGTGGGAACATCCCAAATGGCGGTTTGGCCGACGATGGCGAGGCCGCTCGCGTCGACGAGCTGGGCGACGAAGGCGAGGGGAAGGGTCTGACCGGCGAGGGCCGACTGGTTATCGCCGCGGACGAGGCGGAGAGCCGCCGGGGCGCCAGGGACGACGGGGGTAACGGGGGCTGGGTTGACGGTAAGCGAACAGCCACGGACCGCGGACTGCGGTGGGTTGCTGGAGTCGGTGACCTGGAGGGTAAAGTTGGCGTTGGCGGAGTTCGCGGGGATGCCATCGATGATCCAAAGGCCGCTGCGGTTGCGGAGGGAGAGGCCGGCGGGGAGGTTGCCGGCGGAGATGGCGAACGTGTAGAGGCCATTGCCGCCGGTGGCGGTGAGGGTTTGGGTGTAGGGCGTGCCGGCGGTGGCGGAGGGGAGGGGGCACGCGGTGGTGAGGGCGATGGTAACCGGGGCCGGGTTCACGTCGACGGTGATGGTGTCGACGGTGGTGAGGCCAAGGGAGTTGGTGGCCGTGACGGTGATGACGTGGCGGCCAGGGGCGAGGGCGCGGGCGACGATCTGTGCGCCGGCGCCGAGAATGCCGGAGAGGCTGGAGCGCCAGAGGATGCGGGAATCGGCGACGACGTCATCCTGAAGGTCGAAGACTTCGGCGATGAGCGGGAGGTCCTGGCCGGTGGTGATGTTGGCGGGGGTGTCGTCGATGTAGACTTCGGGGGCTTTGAAGGGGACGCGGAAGGTGGCGCTTTCGGCGGAGACGGAGCGGATGCCATCGGTGGCGGTGACGCGGATTTTGGCTTGGGCGCCGCCGGGGAGGGTGCTGAAGTCGTTGTCGAGAAGGGGGGCGGTGAGTTCGGAGGCGAGGACGGTCCAATCGAGGGGATTGGCGGCGGGATTGGGGTTGTACTCGACGAGATAGCTGAGCGGTTCCGGGCCGGTGGCGGTGGCGGACCACTGGATGGTGGCGGGACCGGCGAGGGTGGAGCCGGGGGCGGTGGGGGTGACGCCGGCGAGGATGGGATCGGTGGGGTTGACGGGGATGGTTTGTTTGATGACGCCGTTGGCGAAGATCTCAAAACGATTGGTGTTGGCCGGGAACCGGATTACGCCTTCAAAGGGAGCCTTTTCGATGGTGCGGGGCGGATTGGTGAGGGCGATGAATTGGGGGGAGAGCGCTTGGGAGGCGAGAACGGCGCCCGAGGCATCGACGGCGCGGAGGACGATGGGTCCGGTTGTATCGGGGGCGGGTTCGGTGGTGGTGAGGGTGAACCAGGGCTCTTTGTCGACATCGAAGGCGTTGTTGAGGAAGCCGGCGAAGTTGACGACGCGTTGCGCGGTGGTGCGGCGTTGCGAGGCGAGGGCTTGCTGAATGGGGTTAACGGGGTCGAGGGAGTCGAATAGACGCTTGTAGACGTCGGGGGTGATCCAGTAGTCGGCGGCTTTGCCACCGGAGCCCATGAAGCAGGCTTTGGCGCCGAGGTCGCCGCGGCCGCCGACTTCGTAGGCGCGGGCATCGGCGGGGATGAGGGTGGCGGAGATGCCGGTGGCCGGGAGGCGGCCGGCGGTGCAGGAGGTGGTTTGTTCGCGATTGTCCCAGTCTTTTCCGTTGAAGCCATTGGGGGCGGGGTTGACGGCGCAGCGGATGGAGCCGTCGGCGTAGGTATCGCCGGCGCCGTAGATGTGGGCGATTTCGTGAGCGACGGTGGACTCCATGTCTTCATCGCTGGCGACGACGATGTTGGTGGGGGCGCCCATGGTGAAACCTTGGCCGGTGCCGTTGGGGAAGCCGAGGTTGCGGCTTTGGATGAAGCCGACGATGAGGTCGAAGCAGCCATCGGCCTTTCGGTTGGTGGCGCAGTGGGGGGGCAGGAGATCGGTGAGGGCTTGCCAGAGGTTGCGTTCGCCGTCGTTGGTTTCGAGGTTGAAGCGGGCGTCGGAGGCGTCGAACTCGTCCTGGATGGTCCACGTGATTTTGTCGGCGGCGACGGGATAGACGTGGCGGACGTATTCGACGGAGCGGCGCCAGCGGTCGCCGGTGACGGACTGGATGGTGCCGTTGTAGTTGGCTTTGACGGGGCGGACGAGGATGCGGAGGGCCTGGCGTTCGCGGAAGACGATGGCGGTGGTGGTGGAGATGGTTTCGCCATTGACGGTGGCGGTGAAGCGATAGTTGCCTTCTTGCCAGTTGCCACAGGCGGCGCGAGTGGGGCAGAGGAATTCGACGATGGCGACGGGTTCGGGGTAGGGGCGGGGGGCGAGTTCGGTGACTCGGGTGCCGTTTCGTTCGATGACGAGGCGGGTGTTTTCCGGGTCGATGGTGGCGGTGGCAGCGAGGAAGACGCGGATGGCGGTGTCCTTACCGGCGACATAATCGGCGGCGCCGTTCAGCTGTCTGCCAATGGCTTGATTGACTTCGATTTCTCGGATGGTTGAGGTTTGTGCGGAAGAGAGGGATAAAAAGAAGGCAGCAGCGCAGGCCAAGCGGAAAGACATGGTGACAGGTTAGCAGCTCTTATCAAAGATCTACCTAAAGATCTACTCATTCTTTGAGGGCGTGACGGACTGGCGAGTGGATGAGCTGTTAGGGGAAGTCTAGGAGTACTGGGAGCAATAGGCGGAGGAATTTGAGTGGATGGGGAGCGGCGCTCCGCTTGGTACCGGAGGCGAGCTGTAACTCCGAGTAACAACGGCCGGAACTATCTGACAGCTAGCGCGGCCGTACTAGGGTTTTCGCATGTTCCGGTAGAGAGACTCCATGTGGCGGGCGAAGGCGGCGGAGTTACAGACCGGGGCGTTTTGGAGGTGGTGGCGGAGGTTCGAGCGGAGGGCGGCGAGGGGTTCGGGATCTTGCGCGAGGGCGACGGCGGTATGGATGTAGGTGGGGAGGTCCGGGGCGGCGAACTGGGGGAGGCCGGCGTTGCGGAGGAGGGAGACGCCTTGGCGGGCGGCCCAGCGATCGCCATCGAAACAGAGGACGGGGACGCCCTGCCAGAGGGCTTCCATGGTGGTGGTGCCGCCGTTGTAGGGGAAGGGGTCGAGGGCGACATCGACATCGGCGTAGGCGGCGAGGAAGTCGTAGTGGGGGGCGCGGCCGGAGCAGGAGAGGCGGTCCGGGGCGATGCCGTGGGCTTCGAAGGCGTCGAGCAGGTGCTGGCGGACGGAGGGGCGATGGAGGAGGCTGTTTTTGAGGACCAGGCGGGAGTGGGGGGCGCGGCGGAGGATTTCGGCCCAGGCGGCGAGGACGGCGGGGTTTAGCTTGTGGTGGGAGGCGAAGCAGCCGAAGGTGAGGTGACCGTTTGCGAGGAAGGGAGGGGGGGCGACGGCGGGGACTTCGTATTGGACCTGGAAGGTGAGATAGGAGCCGGGGACGCGGAGGATGGTTTCCGAGTAGTGGGATTCCTCGCCGGGATGGATGACGTGGGGGTCGCCGATGAGGTAGTCATAGGCGGGGATGCCGGAGGTTGCGTAAAGATTGAACCAGCCGGCGACGAGGGGGGCGGGTTTGCGGGCGATGAAGGGGAGACGGTCGATTTGGCTGTAGCCGTTCAGGTCGATGAGGAGGTCGAGTTGGAGTTGGGCGATGCGATCGGCGGCTTCTTCGTTCGAGAGGGCGGAGATGTCGAGGAAGTGATCGGAGGGGTGCTGTTGGTAGCCGGCGCAGGCGGAGCGGGGGCAATCGGAGAGGAGGAAGAGTTCGAAGCGGGACCGGTCGTGATGGTTGAGGAGGCCCCAGACGGGTTTCATCCAGTGGTCGGACTGGAAGAAAGAGGAGAAATAGCCGATGCGGAGGGGACCGGGGTGGGCAGTGGGTGGAGGAGGGGCGGGGGCGGGTAGGGTGGCGGCGTAGTGTTGGCGAGCGGCCAGGATATCGGAGGGGGTGGCGGCGGGGTTGGCGGGGATGGAGGTGGCGAGGGCGGCGAGGGAGTGGGGGTTGCCGTCGAGTTCGTAGGCGGCGTGGAAGTACTGGATGGCGGCTTCGATGTCGCCGAGTTGGAAGAGGGCTTTGGCGTAGTTGTGGAGGCTGGGGATGTGCTGGGGTTGGAGGGCGAGGGCGTGGCGCCAACTTTCGAGGGAGGCAGCGAACTCCTGGAGCTGGAGAAGGGCGCAGCCGGAGCCGTACCAGGCGGCGAAGTAGCGGGGGGCGAGTTGGAGGGCTTCGTGGAAGGCAGCGAGGGCGTCTTTCGGGCGCTGTTGGGCCAGGAGAATGTCGCCGTGGAGGCCGTGGAGTTCCGGGGAGGCGGAGTCAACCCAGAGAGCGGACCGGCAGGCGCGTTCCGCTTCGGGAAGGCGTTGGGCGAGGAAGTGGTCCCGGGCGGTTTCGAAAGAGGACATGCCCACCCAGGATAGCGGGGCGGGAGGGGTTACTTGACGGCGGCTTGCAGGACTGCGAAGGGGGAGGGGATGTTCCGGGCGAAGCGGCGGCCGCAGGAGCCCTGCGTGGTGGAGCACTCCTGACGGCAGGCTTCCGCGGCAGCCATGTTTTCCGGCAGACAGGGGCAAATGGAACAGCGGGTGCCCCGCGAGAGATAGGTTTCGCAGCACTGCTTGCGGACCTGAATCGTAGTTGCCATCTATTTGCAAGTATAGGATGGCGGACCAAAAGAGTCCAGGATCGCGTGAAAATTTTTTTTGGCGGGTTATGATGGTGGGCTGTGGGGGAACGCATGGGTCGATGGATAGCCGTTTTGGGGCCGGGGGCGTTGCTGTACTTTTTGCCGGGGCCGGGATTTACGGAGCCGCAGCGGCATTTGGTGGCGGTGTTTTTGGCGACGGTGCTGGCGATGGTGGTGAAGCCGGCGCCGATGGGCGTTTGCGTGCTGGTGGCGATGACGCTGCTGGGGGTGACGGGGACGGTGCCGGCGAACCGGGTTTTATTGGGGTTTAGCAACCAGACGGTGTGGCTGATCTTTTCGGCTTATCTGTTTGCGCGGGCGGTGAGTTCGACGGGACTGGGGATGCGGGTGGCGTACCAATTGATTGCGCGGTTCGCGACGACGCCGTTGCGGCTGGCGTATTCGGTGGTGGGGGCGGGACTAGCGGTGGCGCCGTTTGTGCCGTCGGATACGGCGCGGGGCGGGAGCGTGGTGTTTCCGGTGACGCGGAGTTTAGCGCTGGCGTTTGGTTCGGAGCCCGGAGAGACGGCGCGGCGGATTGGTTCCTTCCTGATGTTGGTTTGCTTTCACGGGAACTATCTGGCGTCGGCGGTGTTTTTGACGAGCATGGTGGCGAACCCGCTGATGGCGCAGATGGCGCTGAAGATCGGCGGGGTGGAGATTACGTGGTTGGGTTGGCTGGCGGGGAGTTGCGTGCCGGCGGTGGTGGCGGCGGTAGCGGTGCCGTACTGTATCCATCAATGGCACCGGCCGGAGTTGACAGATACGGCGCCGGCGCGGGAGTTGGCGGTGGGGCGGTTGCGGGAGATGGGGCGGATGAGCCGGGACGAGCGGGGCCTGGTGGTGATTCTGGGTCTGGTGATGTTGGGGTGGGTGACTTCGCCTTGGCACGGGGTGGGGAACGCGTACGTGGCGTTGGTGGGGATCTGCGCGCAGTTACTGACGGGGTTGCTGCGCTGGGAGGAGTTACTGGCGGAGACGAAGGCCTGGGACGTTCTGCTGTGGTTTGCGCCGCTAATCATGATGGCGGATGAGTTGAACGCGGGTGGGGCGGTGAAGGTGGCGTCGGAGGCGTTGTTTGGGCGTTTGGCGGGGCTTTCGTGGCTGGCCGGACTGCTGGTGTTGATCCTGGTCTACCTGTACATTCACTATGCGTTTGCGAGCATGACGGCGCAGGTGACGGCGTTGTATCCGGCGTTCCTGACGGCGGCGCTGGCGCTAGGGGCTCCACCGCTGGTGGCGGCGCTGCCGTTGGGTTACTTTTCGAATTTGAACGCGGGGTTGACGCCGTACGGGACAGGATCGGCGCCGGTGTTTTACGGGGCAGGGTATGTCGGGGAAGGCGAATGGTGGCGGATTGGATTCCTGGTGAGCCTTGTGAATCTGGTGGTTTGGTTGGGGGTGGGCGGGGTTTGGTGGAAGGTGATCGGGATCTGGTAATGGCCCTTTGACACGGGGAGAGAAATGTGATGAAGTACGGCGCGCTGTACCCTCACCCTTTCTTACTTTTGGAGAACCTTGTGTCGTTTCCCTCTTACCGACCGATATCCCGATGGGCCTGGAGCCTGGCTCTTTGCTGTAGCGCCCTGTTAGCGCAGACGACTGGAACTGGAACGCTGGTAGGCACGGTGGTCGATTCGACCGGCGCCGTCGTGGTGGGCGCGAAAGTGGTGGTCGTCAATCCTGCGACGGCATTCACGTCAGAGGTGATGACGACGGGGGAGGGGAGCTATTACATCCCCTACCTGGCGCCGGCGACCTACCGGATCACCGTGGAGATGGCCGGCTTTAAGAAGTACGTCCGCGAAGGGGTGACGATTCGCACCGGTGAGATTCCGCGTATCGACATTGAGATGCAGCTGGGCGGGGTAACGGAGACGGTGCAGGTCTCGGGCGGCGCGCCGCTACTCGATACGGAGACGTCGGCTTCGGGCTTGGTGCTATCGGGCGACACGCTGGTGGCCATTCCGGTGAGCCAGAAGCGGCCGGTGCGTATGATGTACTACTACCCGGGCACGAACTCGATGAACGGGTACCACGTGCTAGGGCAGCGGTCGCGGGCGATTGGTTACCAGGTGGACGGGGTGAATGGTAAGGAGCCGGGCATTGGCAACATTGGCGGCCCCAATGAGCAGGTTTCGCCCACGCAGGATGCGTTTGAGGAGGTGAAGATCCACACGACGGGTATGCCGGCCGAGTATGGGCACTCGGCGGGTGGGTTGATGTCGATGGTGATGAAGTCGGGGACGAACGATCTGCATGGCGCGATCGAGAACCGGTACATCAACAAAAACATGGTTCACCGAACTTACCTGGAGCAGTTGGCGCGGACGAATCCGTTCACCTACAACGAGTCGACCGGGTTGATTCATGGTCCGCTCAACATTCCGAAACTGTACCGGGGTAAGGACCGGACCTTTTTCCTGGCGGGTATTGCGCGGCACGCCGAGGTGGCGGGCACGGCGTCGGCCCGCGCGACGGTGCCGACCGAAGCGATGATGAACGGTGACTTCTCGTTTGGCGGCCAGACGACGCCACGGGTGTTGCCGGTGTACAACCCGTTCACGACCCGGCAGGAGAATGGGACCTGGGTGCGGGATCCCTTCCCTGGCAACATCATTCCGCGTTCGCTGTTCGATCCGGTGGCGGTGAACTTCCTGGGCCGGACTCCGTTCAACAAGCCGAACCAGGCCGGTATTCCGGGGGCGACGAATCCGACGGAGAACCTGGTGCAGAACCAGCCGAAGGAGATCTACCGGACGCGCATCGATTTCAAGGTGGACCATCAGTTCAATTCGAACCACAAGGCCTATGGGCGGTATTCGCAGTCGATTCACCGGGCTTGGAAGGGTGACTATCAGGCGCAGTTTGCGTGGCTGGAGATCGATCCGAACGCGCAGCCGCAGCCGGTGGACCACTACAACATGGTGTTTGCCGACATGATGATTCTGTCGCCGACGGTGAGCAATGAGTTCCGGGTGGGCTTTAACCGGCGCGTACTGAAGGAGACCGCGCTGACGCGGGGGGGCGATTGGGCGAAGACGCTGGGGATTCCGAACGTTTCGGGCGAAACGTTTCCGTTGTTTAACTTCGGCTATAGTTTAGCGGCGTTGCCGAGCTTCCAGAACATTGGGGAAGATTTCACGCTGCAGAACAACGTATCGAAGGTGGCGGGCAAGCACACGATTAAGTTTGGCTATGAGTTGATGCGGACCCGGTACAATGCGACGGCGGGCGCGCTGCCGGGCGGCACTTACAACTTTACGGGGGGCGGGACGGCGACGGCCGCGCCGTTTACTCCGAACACGGGTAACCCATTTGCGTCGTTCCTGTTGGGGACGGTGTCGAGCGCCACGTTCAGCAGCGAGTTTGCGAGCTGGTTGCCGCGCTGGTGGTCGCACCAGGCGTACTTCCAGGATGACTGGAAGCCGTTTCGGAACCTGACGCTGAACCTGGGTATCCGGTACTCGTATGAGAGCCCCTTCCAGACCAAGTATGGGCAGCAGTCGCAGTTCGATCCGACGGCGACCGATCTGCTGACGGGACGGATGGGGGCGATCGTGCATCGTCCGGGACCGCTGGCCCGGAAGGACCTGAACAATTTTGCACCTCGCGTGGGTCTTGCCTGGAACTTCCATCCGAAGATCGTGTTCCGCGCCTCGCTGGGCATTGTCCACCAGGACATCTTTGCCACGGACCGGAACAGCATGTTCCAGGAGTATCTGGCGACGGCGAACTTACAGTCGCCCGTGGGGGACCCGCGGCATGTGTTCCGTTTGTCGCAGGGCCCGGGAAATATCGTTTACAACGTGCAACCGGATGGGTCGGTGCCGTTTGTAGGTACGAACTTCAGCGCGCGGCAGGCGCATATGTGGGATCCGAATATGCGGATGCCGTATGTGACGAGCTGGTCGGGCGGTTTGCAGTGGAGCTTCCGGAACAACTGGGTGTTGGAAGGCCAGTATCAGGGGCAATCGGGTGTTGGGTTGTTGAATAACTGGAACATGAACGTCCTGCCGTTGGATGTCTCCCGCGACCTTGCCACGTTGAACACCATCTTCACGGGCGTGCAGAATTTTCTGCCGTATCCGCATTTCGGGCAGATCCGGCTGTTCTCGAATTTTGGCCATAACTCTTACCACGGAGGGACCTGGCGCGTGGAGAAGCGGATGTCGGCGGGTCTGATGTTCAACAGCTTCTATACCTGGAGCAAGACGATTACGGAGAATGAGGGCGAGACGGGCGACGACGGAATCACGTATTACAACCGGCGGCTCGAGAAAGCGCGGGCGAATTACGATGTGCGGCACCGGTTTGTGACGGTCATGTCGTACGACCTGCCGTTTGGTCGCGGCCGGAAGTTCATGAACTCTGGTGGCGTATCGAATGCGGTATTTGGCGGTTGGCAGTTCACGTTGACGCAGACGCTGCAATCCGGTCCGCCATTCAACGTTGGCTTCGCCGGGAGCCCGAACCGGTATCTGCCCGGTGAGTCGCGGCCCAATATCCTGACGACTCACCAGGAGGCCCTGGTGCCGAACTGGACCCTGGGCGACAACCGGTTTCCGACACAAGCGCAGAACCCGTATCTCAATATCAACTCCTTTGCCTATCCGCCGGCTTTTACGGCGGGGAACTTAGGGCGGAACGTGTTTGAGGCTCCCGGCCTGGCGTGGACGCAGTTTTCCGTGGCGAAGTGGTGGACGCTCAAAGAGCGTTTTCGCTTCCAACTCCGCTTAGATGGGAATAACATGCCGTTCAAACAGCCGCAGTTTGCCAATCCGAACGGAACGTATAACATCAACCAGCCGGGCGCGTTTGCCCGGATTGGGAGCGGGACGCGGGGAGCCTTCTCGGACATTGGAACCTCCAACTCGAACCTGTTGATTATTGGCCGTTTCCAGTTCTAACCGGATCCGGATTGCACAGGCCCGCTTCCTTCCGCGCGGAAGGAGGCGGGCCTTTTCTTTGCGGCGGTCTGGTAGGATGCCGGGATGCTTCGTCTTGCGCCGTACGTCACCGCCATGGTCTTTCTCGCCGGCTTCCCGTCCTGGTTAGCCGGTTCCGATGAGTTGTATCAGCGGTTGCAGCGAATCCACGATTCGCCCGCGTTTCAGCCGAAGCGCTTTGGCCCGGCCCGGTGGATTCGGGACGGCGCGGCCTTCACGACGCTCGAGACGGCGCCGGCGACCGAGGGGGCGAAGGAGATCGTCGAGTACGAGACGGCGACGGGCAAGCGAGCCATTCTGGTTTCGCACCAGCAACTGACGCCGGCTAAGGCAGCAAAGCCACTGACGGTGGACGACTATCATTGGAGCAACGACGCCAAGCGGCTGCTGATCTATACCGAATCCCGGAAGGTGTGGCGGACGAATTCGCGGGGCGATTATTGGGTGTTAGACCGGACGACGGGGACGCTGAAGAAGCTGGGTGGCGAGGCGCCGGCGTCGTCGTTGAGCTTTGCCAAGTTCTCGCCCGATGGCGCCCGCGTGGCTTATGTGCGGGCCAATAACCTGTATGTGGAAGAGGTCGCCAGCGGTGCGGTGCGGGCGTTGACGACCGATGGTTCGGCGACGCTCGTGAACGGGGCTTCCGACTGGGTGTACGAAGAGGAGTTGAGCGTGCGCGACGGCTTTCGGTGGTCGCCGGACGGCAAGAGCCTGGCGTTCTGGCAGTTTGACGTGACGGGGGTGGAGCAGTTCGCACTGATCGATAACACGAGCGGGTTGTATCCGAAGGTGACGAACATTCCGTATCCGAAGACGGGGACAAAGAACTCGGCGGTGCGGGTGGGGGTGATGGGGGTGGAGGGTGGCGCCGCGCGGTGGATGCAGATTCCGGGTGATCCGCGGGAGCACTACATCTTCCGGATTGAATGGCTGGCGGACGGGGCGGGCCTGGCGATTGGGCAACTGAACCGGCTGCAGAACCGGGCGACGGTGTTTGTGGCCGATCCGGGGTCCGGGGTGGCGAAGCCGATGTTTCAGGATCAGGATGCCGCGTGGGTGGATGTACAGCACCGGGGCGACCAGGGCGGCGGGTTCGATTGGCTGCGGGGCGGCAAGAGTTTGCTGTGGCTCAGCGAGCGCGACGGTTGGAACCACGCGTATGCGGCGCCGCGCGAGGGGGGCGCGCCGGTGCTGTTGACGCCGGGGGCGGCCGATATCGTGTCTTTGGAGGCGGTGGCGCCGGGCAGCGATTGGATCTACTACACGGCATCGCCGGAGAACGCGACGCAGCGGTATTTGTACCGTTCGTCGGTGGAGCGCCCGGGGCCGGCGGTGCGGCTGACGCCGATGGATCAGCCGGGGACGCATGCGTACGATATCTCACCGGATGGCCGGTGGGCGTTCCATACTTATTCGCGATTTGACCGGCCGCCGGTGGTGGACTTAGTGAGTTTGCCGGAGCACAAGCGGGTGCGGGTGTTAGAGGACAACGCGGTGCTGCGGGCGAATGTGGCGGCGGCGCTCGATCCGCCGGCGGAGTTTCTGCAATTGGATTTGGGCAACGGCACGATGGTGGATGGGTGGTTGTTGAAGCCGCGGGGGTTCGACCCGGCGAAGAAGTATCCGCTGGTGGTGCATGTGTACGGGGAGCCGGCGGGGGTGACGGTGACGGATTCCTGGATGGGGGCGCGGGGGCTGTTTCATCGAGCGTTGGCGGCGGATGGGTATTTGGTGGCGAGTTTTGACAATCGGGGGACGCCGGCGCCGAAGGGCCGGGCTTGGCGGAAGGTGATTTATGGGGCGGTGGGGGTGATTTCGGCGCAGGAGCAGACGGAGGCGGTGATGGCGTTGGGGCGTTTGAAGAGTTACGTGGACTTGTCGCGGGTGGGGGTGTGGGGTTGGAGTGGGGGTGGTTCGAATACGTTGAACCTGATGTTCCGGTCGCCGGACTTGTTTCGGGTGGGGGTGTCGGTGGCGCCGGTGCCGGATCAGCGGCTGTACGACACGATTTATCAGGAGCGGTATATGGGATTGCCGGAGCAGAACGCGGAGGGGTATCGGAGCGGGTCGCCGATTTTCTTTGCGGAGGGGCTGCGGGGGAAGTTACTACTGGTCCACGGGTCGGGGGATGACAACGTGCATATTCAGGGGACGCAGAAATTGGTGAACCGGTTGGTGGAGTTAGGCAAGGCGTTTGATTACATGGATTATCCGAACCGGACGCATTCGATCTCCGAGGGGAAGGGGACGACGTTGCATTTGTACAGTCTGATCGGGCGGTATATCGAGGAGCATTTGCCGGCGGGGGGGCGGTAGCGGGGTGTTTGGCGAGTTCTCTCCGCAGCTAGCCTAGGCTCACGTTCATTTACTCCGTCCCTCTAAGATTGTAGTAGGTCACCAATCCGGGTGTTTTCCACTTTGTGCTAGCCTGACGCCATGTGCCACCGACAGAGCCGCCGAGCAGGCCGCGGTGTTGTCGAAGAGCTTTATCGGGCGTGGGCCGGTTTGGTATCCGGTTTCCTGTCGCTGGGGTGTCTCGCTCTCCTTGCCAGTGCGTGCCGTTCGCAGACCGCCCAACCGGCCCCCTTGACCCCAGCGCAACTGGAGACCCTGATTCGCTCCCGCATGGACGAAGCGGGTCTGATGGGAGTTGCCGGGATCGTCCTGGTTGACGGCAAAGTGGTTTGGTCGAATGGCTTTGGCTACCGCGATGCGGATCGCTCCAAGTCCTTTACGGTAGACACGCCGATGAACGTCGCGTCCATCACCAAAACCGTCACCGGGGTAGCGATGATGCAGCTTGTGGCGGAAGGCAAACTGGACCTCGACGCCGACATCAATCGGTATCTCCCGTTCCCAGTGCGAAACCCCCGCTTCCCGGACACGCCGATCACGCTACGTATGCTGGCGACGCACACCTCCAGTGTCAAGGACCGCTGGGAAGTCTACCGGGCCCAATACCGGTTTGGCGGCGATCCCGTGGAACCGCTCGCGAAGTTCCTGGCCGATTACTTCACGAAGGGAGCCCGCCTGTGGTCGGAGGACAACTATCTGAAGAGCGCTCCGGGTGGCGAGAGGGAGTATTCGAACATCGGTGCGGGCCTAGTGGGGCACATCCTTGAGAGGGTGAGCGGGGAGCGGCTGGATGTCTATACGAAGCGACGCATCCTTACGCCCTTGCGGATGTCGGCGAGCGGCTGGTTCCTGCGCGATTTCCGGCCTGGAGCGCTCTCGACTTTGTTCGTTGGACAGGGTGGATTGTCGATTCCGATTCCCCAGTACGGCGGCACGACCTATCCGGACGGCGGCGTACGGGCCTCGGCGAACGATCTTTCGCGCTTGTTTCGGGCGCGGCTGAATCGAGGAGCGTTAGAGGGGGTACGCATCCTGCCGGAGCGCGAAGCCGATGAGATGCTGCGTTTTCAGTTTAACGGCCCGACGTACCCGACGGGCTACGGTCCCGGCGAGGGGAACTCGGGTCTCTTCTGGCGCACCAAGTTCAAGGGCACACGGATGGGGCATGGCGGAAACGACCCGGGCGTGCAGGCGGAGATGCTCACGAGTCTGGACCGGCGGGTGGCGGTGATCGTGATGTCGAATACCTCGGTCAGCGGCGAAGATGGCCGCGCCTTTGGCGAGATCTTTATGGCGCTGTGGGCGTATGGCGAGTCGCAGCGTCGCTGAGTGAGGTCGAAACGGGTTCGGAGGTCTCAAGGGCCATCCCCTGGCGGCTTTGGGCACGCTTCAATTCAGGAAGAGCCGCATCTCGATTGTGAAGGCTGTACCAGCCGGGCCTTGCGGCCAGCGGTGAGGGGGCGCAAAACTGCCTGCACGTTTTGCTACGATGCAGGCATGAAGAGGCAGACCTCCACGATTCAATATACGATTCGCGGCGTACCGCGGGAAGTGGACGTCGTTCTGCGGAGGAATGCGGCGAAGCGGAAGGTGAGTCTTAACCAGATGATCCTCGAGGAGTTGAGCGAAGCAGCGTTGGGCGCAAGGAAACGGGCGGACTTTTCGGATCTGGTGGGGACATGGACTCCCGATGCGGCCTTTGATGAGGTGCTGGCCACCGGGCGGCAAATCGACCCGGACAAATGGCGATGAGAGTCGCCATCGATACCAATCGGCTCACGGATCTGTTCCGGGGTGATGTGCAACTGGCGGAACGTTTGGGAATGTGCGACGAGGTTTGGATCCCGCTGATCGTACTGGGAGAGATCCAAGCGGGGTTCCACGGAGGAACCCAACGGCAACGAAACGAAGCCGTCTTACAGCGCTTCCTCGCGAAGGAGACAGTTGCCGTGCTCATGCCGAGCCGTCAGACGGCAGAGCACTACGCAAAACTCTTTGCACAACTGAAGCGCGCGGGTACTCCGGTGCCAGACAACGATCTGTGGATTGCGGCCCTCGTGCTCGAACGTGATCTTACTCTACTTACGCGGGACCGCCATTTTGAGAAAATTCCTCAACTGCCCCGTATGCCCGAGTAAGCTGGCAGGGTCCGGTCGCCGAAGGATACGGTGTTCGAATAGAAGCCCTTCGGCCTTTGGCGAGTGGTGAGTCTACCGCCATCCACACCCGCTTGGCCGAGCGGGTCCGGGGCCCGGAACGCTATCCTGAAGACGGTTGAGTCCAGTTACTGTAACAGCAAAGCTGATGGGGCGCCGGGGTCCGCTGCTCACGCCGTTCGTCATTGCGCCCGAAGCGCCTTGGCATACTCTGCGGGACCTGCTCGCGGACATCGTCCGGCAGCAGGTGGCGGCGTTTCGCGAACGGAAGAGCGAGGTGGCGTGGCTGCGGGTGCTCACTCAAGCGGATCTCGAGGCCGGGCAGGAGACTGGCCGGATCGTCTCCGGCGAGTTATTGCCTGATCCGCGGGTGCCGGACGCGGAAGAGGCGGTGGCGGTAGCCTTGCGCGCTTTCGCGGACGGTTTGTATTTCGTCTTCGTCAACGATGTGCAAGTGGAGGACCTGGACCAACCCATCGGGGAGGTGCGGACCGTTCTGTTCGTCCGGCTGACCCCGTTGGCGGGAGGATAGATGCCCATTCCCGAGGAACGCAACCGCCAACTAGAGCAGTTCGCCGTGGTGGACGGCGAGGATCAGCTGCGAGAGCGCGTAACAGCATTGCCGCCTGCGCTGGCTACCATCGGACTCGCCTTCTGGGAGGGCATAACGAGACCGTGGCACGACGGACGCGTGCCGCAGCGCACACAGGAAAAGCGGGCGCTGGGCGAACTCGCGGCTGCCGACCGGCTCCGCCTGTTCGCCGCTTTGTTCCCTCCCATCGCCGACCTGGTAGAGGCCAACTGGCAGATGCAGGTGGGGCAGCCGTACCAAACCGGACTTCTGCGCAAGGCGTTTCGCGCTCCCAACCATCCCGAGTACACTCTCGCGAGCCGCATCGAATGGTTGGACCAACTGCTTCGGGCACTCGTGCTGTACCGCTACGATCTCGACTTCCTGACCGTATGGGGCGGCTACCTCCGATGGGGGAGCGCCGAGCATGCCATCGGTCTGCTGTTGGCGGCTGCGTTGGACTCCGCGCACCCGGCGCGGGAGCGGACGCGGGCGACGCTGACGCAGATTGCTAACGGCGAGCATCCGGTAGCGGTTCCGGCGCGGTATGTGGTGACGGCGCTGCTCGGCAGCGCGAACCCTCAGGACTGGGAGGTGGTCGAACGCCTGCTGCTGGCGGCGCAACGGCAGGAGGGGCTCCGGCAGGTGGTTTTGGAGTCGATCGATTTTGCGCATCGCGATGCCTTCGTCAGAATGTTGCACGTGATGGACCGGGAGCAACTGAGCCGGTTCGCGGCCGTGGCGCGGGCCGTGGCGGTTTGGTTCGGTTTGCCGATCGACTCGGCGCAGACCAAGCTGATCGATCAACTTGTCCATGAGACGGCGGAGAACTTGGGGAGTGCTGCCATCCGAGCCGAACGGATTCGTGTGGCCAAAGGCCAAGAGCTTTATCTGGCGCTGTGGGCGCAGGCGTTTCTCGATGTGACGGTGGCGACGGAGTTGGCCGCCGGCATGGCTGGGGATGCCGAGTTCGAGCGCCGCTACGCGGCGGCTTGTCTGCTGGTCCAAGCGGGGACCTTGGCCGCGGCCAAGGCTCTCCCCGTGTGGCTGCGGGACTCGGATCTGCGGATTGTGATGACCGCGGCTGGGGGACTGCCCACCTACTCAGCATGGAGCCACGTCATCAACGACGGTCATTCGGTGTTTGCGGCTTTGCAGGAGTTGATTGAGCGGGTTCCGGAGGAGCAGACTCTGCCGCCGGCGGTGTGGGAGTGGAACCGGATCAAGGTGAAGCGTTCCGCTGTGGCGGCACTGCTGATCGCCTTTCGGGGCGAGTTGCCGTTTGCCAAGTTGGCACCCTATCTGCCGGTGATGGATGCGGATGGCCGGCAGTCTCTACTGCGCACGCTGCAAAGTGCCGTGGAGAAACACAAGTCAATCGCGCCAGACGAGCGCGACCTGGCGCTGCTCCTGCTGGCCGACCCGAGCAACGCCGTACGGGAGCGGGCGTTTTCCATTTTGGGCTCAGCAACGCTGACGGGTGGGGAGGCCGAGTCCATTGAGCCGCTGCTAGGGCGAAAGGCCTCGGACTTGAGGCGGGGCGTGATCCGTTTGTTGCTGACGCAGAGCGTGGCGGACTGCCGGGCGAGCATCGCGCGGCTGGAGAGTTCCGGCGATGCCTTGATGCGGAAAGCAGCGGAGGAGATCCGGCACGAGTTGGAGCCGAAGAGCGTGCCGGCAGTTTCGTTAGTCGATGGGCTGGGGCTGTTCGACCCGGCGCAACGGACGAGCCCTGTGCCACCGCGGAGGGTGATCGAGGGTAAGGTATCGACCGCGCTGACGACTGTGGTGTTGCAGTCGCTGAACGAGTTAGTGGACTGGAATCGGGAGACGCCGATTGACTATCAGCATCCGAACGGGGAGACGGTACGCGAGTTGTTTGGGAATCTCTCGTGGGTGGATCCGGACAGGGAGTTTCCGCTCGGGGCGATTTGGCGGGAATGGCGGCAGGAGGTGGAGCGCGAACTGGGGGCGGATGAGCGGCAACTGGTGCAAGCCTTGGGGGTGGCGATGCTGGTGCCAGAACGGCACTGGGCCGAGGAGGCGAAGCGCACGGCGAACGAACTGATCGCGCCGATCGATCTCGGGTATCTACATCTAGTGCGGGCGATCCTGTGGTTTCTGGTGGCGGAAGGGAGCACGGTGGAAGCAGTCCATGGGATTTTGGACATCTTCGAGACTTATCTGGCCCGCCTGCTCCACCACTATGCTCCCGCGCAGCTCCGCGACAAGTTCCCGCCAACGTACTGGCGAGGCGGTTGCATCCCGTTGTTTCCGGTAGTGGTGGACTCCTGCCGGGACCGGCGGCCGGAGACCTGGGACAGGGAACTGTGGCAGCGGTATTGGCGGCTGTTGCGCTGGGTGGATTGCGGAATGCCGCGCGATGCAACCCGGCATCTTCCACCGTTGGCAGTGACGATGGCAGCGCATCAGGCGGGTGTGGCAACTGAGGCGGATGTCTATGAGCAGTTGATCGGCGAGCGGGGGCGTGGCGGGTCTAGCTTTCCGGATCTCAGAGCGATAACGGGCCGCAAGCCGCACCAGCTATTCGCCACCTACCCGATTCTGAAAGGTTTCGCCGATCGATGCCGGGAACGGATTCTGGAGGTGGAGCTGCAGCGAGGCGATCTGCCCACGGCGGCGAGTCCAGCGGCGTTGGCTTTGCGCAGTGTCTTCGGCGGGGAGTTAGCGCTGCGGCTTCTGACGTTGCTGGGAAAAGACAATTTGGCGCGCGGCTATGTTTGGGACAACGAGAGCCGGGCGGTGGTGTTCAGCCACCTTCTGCGCGTGTGTTTGCCTTCAGCGGAAGACTCCCCAGATCGGTTTGCCGAGGCGGCCAAGCGCAGCGGGATTTTGGAGAAGCGACTGGTGGAGTTGGCGGTGTACGCGCCGCAGTGGGCGGCCCACGTCGAACAAGCCACCGGCATTCCGGGACTGGCCGATGCGGCCTACTGGCTCCACGCCCACACGAAGGACTCCCAGTGGCGGGTGGATTTCGAGATCCAGGAGCTTTGGTTCGCCGAAGTGAGTGAGCGGACGCCGATTCAGCGGCAGGAACTGCTGGAGGGAGCGGTGGACGTCGAATGGTTTCATCGGGTCTCCCGCACGGTGCCCCCGGCGGCCTGGAAGCTGGTTTTCGAAGCGGCGAAGTTTGCCTCCGGGGGCGCCGGACACAAACGGGCGCAACTGTTCGCGGCCGCGATTGCCGGCGAGGTGACGACGGCGGAGTTGACCCAGCGGATCCGCGACAAGCGCCACCAGGACGCCGTGCGCGCCTTGGGGTTGGCGCCACTGGCGCAGGGCGAGGTCGCCCGCCGACAGGACATTCTGCGCCGGTACGAGATTCTGCAGGAGTTTCTGCGAGAGAGCAAGCAGTTCGGGGCGTTGCGGCAGACGAGCGAGGCGCTGGCGCAGTCGATTGGTCTGGCGAATCTGGCGCGGACAGCCGGCTACCCGGATCCGCAGCGGTTGTCCTGGGCGATGGAGGCGGTGGCGATTGCCGACCTGCGCACCGGGCGGCTGGAAGCGGTGGATGGCGACGTGAAAGGCATCCTGGCGATCAACGCGGCGGGCGAGCCGGAGTTGATGTTCGAGAAGAACGGGAAGGCGCTGAAGGATTTGCCCGCTGCGGCGCGGAAGTCGCCGCTGTTGGCTTCGTTGCGCGCACGCCGGACGCAGTTGGCGCAGCAGACCTCGCGCATGCGGTTATCGCTCGAAGAGGCGATGATTCGGGGGGATCGGTTCACCGGGAAGGAACTCGCCGAGTTGGCTGAGCATCCGCTGCTCCGGCCGATGGTGGCGGCGCTGCTCTTTGTCGACGAGAGTGGCGCGGTGGATTGGTATGCGGCGCAGCGGGGCGCCGAGGGAACGGTTCGGATTGCGCATCCCGTGGACCTGTTGCGCTCGGGGCAGTGGCCGGCGCGGCAGCGGGAGTGCCTGGAGGCGCAGCGGGTGCAGCCGTTCAAGCAAGCGTTCCGGGAGCTGTACCTGGTCACCGACGCCGAACGTTCCGCGAAGACGCACTCCGGGCGCTACGAGGGGAACCAGGTGAACCCCAGCCAAGGCATCGCGCTGCTGGGAAAACGTGGCTGGGTGAACGTGCCGGAAGAAGGGGTCCGCAAGACGTTTCATTCCGATAACGTCTCGGTGTGGGTGACGTTCCTGCAGGGGTGGTTCACGCCGGCGGAGGTGGACGGCCTGACGGTGCAACATGTGGTGTTCCGGGGCAAGAACGATGGGCGGGATCTGGCGCTGGACGCCGTGAATCCCCGCATTTTCAGTGAAGCGATGCGGGACTTGGATCTGATGGTGAGCGTGGCGCACCGGGGAGGCGTGGATCCGGAGACTACCGCTTCGACGGTGGCGATGCGGACGGCGCTGTTGCGGGAGACGTTCGCGCTGCTCAAGATCAAGAACGTGCGGTTTGAGGAGCCGTATGCGTTCGTCGACGGCAAGCTGAGCAATTACAACGTTCATCTCGGGAGCGGAACCGTCCACCGGCAGCCGGGCGGCAGCGTGTGCCTGATTCCCGTGCATTCGCAGCATCGCGGCCGCGTATTTCTGCCCTTCGCCGACAACGACCCCAAGACGGCAGAGATCGTTAGCAAGGTGCTACTGCTGGCGCAAGATGACAAGATCAAAGATCCGACGATTTCGGAGCAGTTGCGGTGATCGAATTCGGGAAGTTTTGGCGCGTTAGGGATAGGAGAAAATGCAATGCCTTCTACCCAAACGATTCCCGCCGATGATGTGCTGATCCGCCTGGCCGCGATTTCGCTGCGCCGCCTTTGGGAAGACGAGAAACGCGCCGATTCGATCGGCGACCGGATTGAACAGGACCTGCTGTGCCTTAAGCCAAAATGCCTTTCACGACGTGCCCGTGCACGTCGGTAAGCCGGAAGTCGCGGCCGGCGTACTTGTACGTCAGCTTCAGATGATCGAGGCCCAATAGGTGCAGGATGGTCGCGTGGAGGTCGTGGAAGTGGACCTTGTTCTCGACCGAGTAGTAGCTGTAGTCGTCCGTGGCGCCGTAGGACAATCCGGCTTTGACGCCGCCCCCGGCCATCCACATGGTGAACGCTTCGGGGTTATGGTCGCGGCCGTCCGAACCCTGCGCCGTGGGCGTGCGGCCGAACTCGCCGCCCCAGAGGACGAGCGTATCTTCCAGCAGACCGCGGGACTTGAGATCCTGCAGGAGGCCGGCGATGGGCTTATCGACCTCCGCCGCGTTTTGCGCATGGTCGCGCTTAAGATGCTCGTGCTGATCCCACTTGTAGGTGTGCGAAACCTGCACGAAGCGGACGCCTTTCTCGGAGAAGCGGCGGGCCATCAGACACTGGCGGCCGAAGTCCTCCGTGATGGGGTTATCGAGGCCGTAGAGCTTCTTCGTCGCTTCGGACTCCTGGCCGAGGTCCTGGAGCTCCGGCGCTTCGGCCTGCATGCGGAAGGCGAGTTCGAAGGACTCGATGCGGCCTTCGAGAGCACGGTCCGGGCCGGTGAGGGCGAGCTGCTGCCGGTTGAGCTTCTGCGAGTGGTCGATCTCCTTACGCTGGATGGCGCGCGGGGTTTCCGTGTTGGTGATGAAGGGGATGCGGGCGTCGCGGGCGGGGATGCCGACCGAGCCGATGGCCGTGCCGGCGTAAGGAGCGGGCAGGAAGGCCGAGCCAAAATTGTTGGCGCCGCCGTGGCTCTGCGTGGGGCAGATGGTGAGGAAGCCCGGCATGTTCGAGTTCTCGGTGCCGAGGCCGTAGGTGATCCAGGAGCCCATGGCGGGGCGGATGAAGGTATCGGAGCCCGTGTGCAGTTCGAGCAGGGCGCCGCCGTGGCGCGAGTTTGAACCGTGCATCGACTTGATGAAGCAGAGGTCGTCCACACATTTCGTAAGTTCGGGGAAGAGGTCGCTGACCCAGGCGCCGGACTGGCCGTACTGCTTGAAGCCCCAGGGGGACTGAAGCAGATTGAAGGTTTCGCTCGAGACGACCTTGGGGCGGGCAAAGGGCAGGGGCTTGCCGTGATCGCGCTTGAGGAGGGGCTTGTAGTCGAACGTGTCGATTTGCGAGGGGCCGCCGTGCATGAACAGGAAGATCACGCGCTTGGCACGGGCTGGGAAGTGGGACGGGCGGACAGCGAGCGGGTCCGTGGCGGCGGCGCGAGCCTGTTCAAGACCGAGGAGGCCGGAGAGAGCGAGGGTGCCGAAACCGGCGGAGGCGGAATGGAGGAGTTGGCGGCGGGTCATGATCGTTAGTTCAGGTAGATGAATTCGTTGGCGGAGAGCAGGGACTTCAGGAAGCTCTGCCAGGCTTTGACGGGATCGTTGGCCCAGTCCGGCTGGATTTGGGCGATGAAGGTTTGCGCCTGGTCGATCTCGCCGGGGGTGGGCGGGCGGGAGAGGGCACGTTCGTAGGCGAGGCGGATGCGGGCGGGGTCGTCGAGCTCCTTCTGGGCGAGGAGGAACTCGGCGAGGCGGCGCGACTGTTGGAGCATGACGGAGCTGTTCATCATGAAGAGTGCCTGAGGGGCGACGACGGTGGAGTCGCGGTCGCCGTTGGAGGAGGCGGGGTCCGGCAGGTCAAAGGCCTGGAAGACTTCGTAGAGCGAGCTGCGGAGAACGGGGACGTAGATGGCGCGGATGGGGCGGTCGTAATCGACGGTGGAGCCCTTGGCGGTGTTGGCGACGTACTGGCGGTCTTTGTAGGAGAGGATGGAGCCGCCGGGGGAGTCATGGGTGAGGGCGCCGGAGGTGGAGAGGATCGCGTCCCTGATGGCTTCGCCTTCGAGGCGGCGGCGGGGCATGCGCCACAGGAGCACGTTTTCGGGGTCGGCTTCGGCGGCCTTGGCGTTGTAGTCGCTGCTCATCTGGTACGTGGCGCTGAGCATCATTTCGCGGTGCATGGCCTTGAGGGACCAGCCTTTCTCGATGAAGCGGAGGGCGAGCCAATCGAGGAGCGGCTGGTTGCTCGGCTTTTCGCCGAGGCGGCCGAAGTTGTCGACGCTGGGGACGATGCCGCGGCCGAAGTGCCAGCGCCAGAGGCGGTTGACCATGACGCGGCTGGTGAGCGGGTGATCGGGTTGGGTGAGCCACTGGGCGAGTTGGAGGCGGCCACTTTCCTGCGCGCCGATGGCGGGCGGGTTGGGCCCGGCGAGCACCTTGAGGAAGTTGCGGGGGACCTTCTGGCCGAGGGTCCAATGGCTGCCGCGCAGGTGGATGGCGAGGTCTTCAATCTGATCGCCTTCGCGGACGCCCATGGCGCGGGGGAACTCGGGGGTGGCCGCTTCGAGCGTCTTGAGTTCGGCGTCGAGGGTTTTGAGCTGCGCCTGGATGGCGGGGGCGAAGTAACGGCGTGCATCCGGCGGCGCGCGGAAGGGGCCGAACTTTTCGTGGAGGAATTCGTGCAGCGCCTTGAGGCCGGGGTCGGTGAGGTTGGGTTCGAGGGACTGCTGGAAGAGCGTCTCGTAGCGGGCGGCGAGGGCTTCCGGGGTGGCGGGCACGGTGGGGAAGAGCTTGGCGGCGGGGGAGACCCAGGCCGAGAGCGGAGCCCCGGTGCCTTGGACCTCCCACGGGTAGAGGACGCTGGCGGGGGCGCCGCTGGAACGATCGAAGTAGTCGACGAGTTGATCGAGGAAGCCGGGATGGACGTTGTAGCGCGCGGCCACCTGGACGCTGGTGAGTGGGGTGTGGGGCAGGGTGTGCCGGGCGATCAGGAGTTCGGCGAAGTAGGGGAAGCGGCTTGCGTGTTCGAGGCGGATGGTATTGGCGCCGGCCTTGAGGGGGACAATGGCGAGATAGCTCCAGCCCGGTGTTTCGGGGGAGGCGGCGCGGTTCTGCACCGGGGGGAGGCCGCGCTTGGCCCAGACGCCGTTGACGTAGAGGTCGGCGGTGCCGGAGCCCTTCTCGAGATCGAGGATGTCGATTTGGTACTGCCCGGGGTTGCGGACTTGGATGGTGTAGTCGGCGAAGTAAGGGCCGGTGGAGTCTTTGGGGGTATTGGCCTTGTTCTTTTCGAGGGTACGGGGGATGTTGCCCTGATCAAAGGAGGAGGCTGCGCGGGTGATCGCCGAGGGGACGCTTTCGAGCGGGGCGATCTGAATCTGAGAGTCGCGCTGGAGATGGGCGGCGGCGCGCAGATAGGCGCCGACCTGGCGGCGGGCCAGATTAGCAAGCCGGTCGTTCTCCTGTTTGGTGAGGGTGCCGATCTGTTTGCGTTTCGCTTCGACCTTGGCTTCGTGGGCGGCGAGGCGGTCGCGGTCGGCTTTGGGGGCGAGGACGTACTCGTGCCACTTGGCGACAACCTTGAAGTTCTCCATGGTTTTCGAGGATTTGAAGATACCGGCGAGGGAGTAATAGTCGGCGTGGGAGATGGGATCGAACTTATGGTCGTGGCAGCGGGCGCAGCCGACGGTGAGGCCGAGGAAGGCGCGGGCGGTGGTATCGAGTTGCTCGTCGACGATGTCCATTTGCATCTTCATGGGGTCGTCTTCGGCGAGCATTTTGGCGCCGAGGGAGAGGAAGCCGGTGGCGGTCCAACGCTCGAAGGTGGTGGGGAGATCGTCGGTGGCGGGGAGGAGATCGCCGGCGAGTTGCTCGGTGAGGAACTGGTTGTAGGGCTTGTCTTTGTTGAGCGCGGCGATAACGTAGTCGCGGTAGCGGAAGGCGTTTTTGTAGACGAGGTTTTCGTCGAGGCCGTTCGAATCGGCGTAGCGGGCGACGTCGAGCCAGTGGCGGGCCCAGCGTTCGCCGTAGCGGGGGGAGGCGAGGAGGCGGTCGATGACTTTAGCAAAGGCATCGGGCGAGTTGTCCGCGAGGAAGGCCTGGACTTCGGCGGGGGTGGGCGGGAGACCGGTGAGATCGTAGGTGGCGCGGCGGAGGAGAGTGCGCTTGTCGGCCGGGGGAGCCGGGGAGAGGCCCTTCGCTTCGAGGGCGGCGAGGAGGAACTGATCGATGGGGGAGCGGGACCAGGCGGTGTTCTTCACCATGGGGGGCAGAGGCGCGCGGGGGGGCACGAAGGCCCAGTATTTCTGCGGGGTGGCGGGAGCGGAGGACACGGCGGCGTTGCCCCACGGCGCGCCCATTTGGATCCACTGGGCGAAGAGGGCGGCGTCGGCATCCTTCATCTTGGGTCCGGGCGGCATTTTCAGGGGGCCGGCCGTGTGGCGGATTACCTTGAGCAGCAGGCTATCGGCGGGGTTTCCGGGAATGAGAGTAGGACCGCGAGAGCCGCCTTGGAGGGTGAACTCGCGGGAGTCCAACCGGAGGCCGCCCATGATGGGCTGGCTGGCGGCCGAGTGGCAACTGAGGCATTGGGCGACAAGCAGGGGGCGGATGTTTTTCTCAAAGAAAGCGGGCCCATCTTCGACTTGAGCAGAGAGCGGCAGCGACGTCAGGCCGAGGGCCAGCGCGAGGAAACACCAGCGGAACATGACTCCGATGCTATCACCGGCGTTGAACGGCGTGGGCGCCGAGGGTTTCCGCCAGCATGGCGACCGAGAGCGGTTTGGGCATGAAGGCGTTCATACCCGCGGCGAGGCACTCCTCCCGGTCGCCCGCCATGGCATGGGCCGTCATGGCGATGATCGGCAGGCGGCCGCCGCGGGCCCGATACTGGCGGGTGGCCTGGAGACCGTCGAGAACCGGCATCTGGATATCCATGAGCAGCACGTCGAAGTCGTCTTCGCGTTCGGCGAGCAGGTCGAGCGCGGCCTGGCCATCGTTGACGAGTTCGACGTGGTGGCCGAGTTTTTCGGCCATGGCGCGGATGACGCGCCGGTTGACAGCGTTGTCTTCGGCGCCAAGAATGCGGAGGCGGCCCGCGGGAATGGAGAGCGCCGGGTGCGAGTCGAGGACGGGAGCGGGCGCCGGGGGCTGTTCGTAGCGGACGGTGAAGGTGAACCGGCTGCCGACTCCGGGGGTGCTGTCGAGAGAGATTTCGCCACCGAGCAGCCGGACCAGCTGCCGGCAAATGGTGAGCCCCAGGCCCGTGCCCCCATAGCTGCGGGAGACGGAGCCATCGAGTTGGCGAAAGGCTTCAAAGATCGCTTCCTGCTTTTCGGGAGGGATGCCGGGACCGGAGTCGGCCACCTGGAAGCGTAGAACGGGGACGTCGTCTTCGCGGGACTCCCCGCTGATTTTCAGTTTCACGAATCCTGAGGCGGTGAATTTGATGGCGTTGCCGAGCAGGTTGAGGAGAATCTGGCGGATGCGGGTATCGTCGGCAAAGATTTCGGCGGGGACCGAATCGTGAATCTCGCAGGTGAACGCCAGGCCCTTTTCGCTGGCCCGCACGTGCATGCTGCGGCAGACGCGCTGCGCAAGGAGCCGCGGCGAGAAGGAGACCGGGGTGAGCTCCAGACGTCCGGCTTCAATTTTCGACAGATCCAGAATGTCGTTGAGAATGGTCAGCAGGCCTTCGGCCGAATCCTTCACGATGCGGAGGTGTTCCTGGAGCTCCGGGGACTCGGCACGTTCGAGAGCCAGGCTGGTCATGCCGAGGATGCCGTTCATGGGCGTTCGGATCTCGTGGCTCATGTTGGCCAGGAACTCGCTTTTGAAGCGGCTCGCCGCTTCGGCGCGTAGTTTTTCGGCTTCGAGTTGCGCGGTGCGCTCGGCGACGGCGCGTTCGAGTTGCAAACGGACCTGGGCGTTGCGATGGTTCCAGGACCGGGCGGTGAGAGCGGCGGCGAGGACCAGTGCCACTGCGGCGAGCCCACGGAACCAAAGCGTCTGCCACCAGGGTGTGGCGATCTCGAACGGGAGAGTGGTGACCGGCCCGGTCCAAACGCCGGCGCGGTCGGTGGCCTGCACTTCGAGCGCATGGTTGCCGGAGGGCAGGTTGGAGACGGTCACATCCGGATTCACCGTCTCCGACCAGGGATCGTTCGGCGTGAGGCGGTAGCGATAGCGAATCCGATGCTCGCGCCCGTAGTTGGGCGTGGCGAGTTGAACGCTCAGCGAACTGGTGCCGGCCGGCGCGCGGAGTGCGGCCTGGCCGATTTGCCAGGTTTGGTCGCCGAGGCGGGCTTGGGAGATCGCCACCACCGGAACCACCGGCGTTTCGATGGAAGACTGGCGGTAGCGCGAGATGCCCCGGCTCGTGCCGATCCAGAGCGCGCCCTGCGGATCGGCGTAGATCGCCTCGGTGTTGGTGTCGTCCCAAATGAGTCCGTCGCGCTCGTCATAGTGGCTCCAGGACGAACCGTCGAAGGTATCGACGCCACGGTCGGTGCCGACCCAGAGATGGCCGCGGGAATCGTAGTGCAGGAAGTAAGCGAAGGTGGAAACGGGCCCTTGCCCGGCGTTGAAGTGGACGGCCTGCGGCGGGCCGGACGGGGGAAAGCGGAGACGCGTCAGGCCAAGGGCGGAGCCGTAGCCGATCCAGATTTCGTTCGACGGTCTGGGGCCGGCAAAGCGGGCGTCTTCGACGGCGATGGCCAAGACTTCATCATCGATCAGGCCATCTTTCTTGCCAAAGTGGCTCCACTGGCGCCCGTCCCAGCGGTAGAGCCCGCTCGAGGCTGTGAGCCAGAGGCGGCCGGCGGAGTCCTGTCGGAGGAGCCGGGCGTCGATGGGCGGCACCGGCAGGGGGACGGGAACGAGCGCGCGCCGGGCCCGGTCGATGCGGAACAAGCCGTCCGTTCCGCCGGCGGCCCAGAGCTGATCGTCACGGTCGACCAGGAGCGACTTAAAGCGGGCGAGGTTTTCCGGGATCGGAAAACGGGTGGTGCCGCGGGTGCGCGGGTCGAACTGCAGCAGCCCGTTGGGCATTAGGGCGAGCCATAACGAGCCGTCGGCGGTGCGCGCCATGGAGCGGATCAGGTCGCGGCCGGTGCTCGGTTCGAGTTGGAAATGCCATTGTTGATCCTGGAGCTGGCCGTGGTGGAGTCCGCCGCTTGTAGCCACCCACATGCGTTCCGGGCCGTCCGGAATGAAGTTCCAGATGCTGGTGGATTCCAGGCCCGAACGGTCATCAAAGTTCTCCCAGGAGTCGCGGCCAATCTGCCGCAACACGCCCACGCCGGGGACGGCCATCCACAGGCTGCCCTGGCCGTCAACGGTGGAGGAGACTTCACCCCAAACCCCTTGGGTGCGGCCGAGGATGCGGCAGGGGTTGGGGGCCGGCGTGGTGTGGCATTCGACGAGTCCGCGCCGGTCGCTGAGCAGGATGCGGCCTTGCTGATCGAGATGTAGCCGGCCTGCGCGCAAGGCCTTGATCTGCAGGCCGGGAAAGGGGTCGGTGAAGCGGGCCGCGCCCGCCGGGCGATAGCGGAGCAACTGATTGCTGCGTGCCCACAAGGCGCCATCGGGAGCGATGGTGAAGCTCTCCCATTCCGCCTCGGGCAGGCCGGCCTCCGGGCCGAAGCTGGTGACTCCTTGCGCGGTCTCCCGCCACAGCTTGCCCCGTTCGCCCCACCACAATGCCTGGCTGGGGACGTCATAGTAAACGCCGTCGACCGGGCCGCGGCGCCTCCAGCGGAGCGGTTGGCCCGGGCCGGACCATTGGGCGAGGCCTGCTGGGGAGGCGATGAAGACGCTGCCGTCCGGACCGGCGGCGAACGGTTGAGAGCCCGTGGCGCCGACGCGGGGGCCGAGGGCGACGGTTTCGGGCCGGAAGTTCACCATGCGGAGAACCTCCGTGCGGGTGCCGATCCAGATGGCACCGGAGGCGTCTTCAAACAGAGTTTCGATGTAGTCGCGGGTAACCGGCTGGCCCTGGGTTCGATGTTCGATAAAGGACCGGCCGTTGAAGTAGAACAGGCCGTTTTGCGTGCCGACCCAGAGGAAGCCGGCGCGATCGCGAACGAGGGCCTGGGCGCCGAGACTGTTGAGGCCTTCAGCGGCGCCGTAGTGGCGCACCGGGAGGTGCTGAGCTCTTACGCCAAAACTGGCTAGTAGCGCGATAATCCCAATCCGGAAACCGGACATAGATCGTAGTATCGACAAACGATACCCAAATGTTAGCTGGATTGGAACTCGATCTGTTTTCCACGGCGAGAAACGCCGGTAATCCGGGTGACCCGGGGCGGCAGCGAGCGTAAGAACAGGGAGTAAGTTCGCTCCGCGGTCTGTCCCGCATCCAGGAAGGAAAGCAGCGGCCGCCCCAGCATCCGTCCCCGGCGGACGAGTTCCGGGTAGGGTTGGTGGAGTCCCGTGGTGCCGAACTCCAGGCCGCGGGCGGCTGGGCGCCCGTTGGCGACATCGCGCCAGAGGTTCAGCCACGGGTAGTCGCTTGTGTTCCACAGATATCCGGCGATGAGTCCGGCGGTGGGGCTAGCGGCCGTGACCCAGCCGGTTTCGGCCTCAATGATGTAGGAGACAACGTTGGGGTTGGGATCGTTGGTGAGGTAGCGAAGATCGGCGGAGTGGGCCAAGGGCCAGGGAAGGGGATCCTGGTTGGGGGTGGCTTGGGCGAACCCGGCGCCGGCGTTGGCATCGACGAAGGTCTTTTCGTCGAGAAAGGGCGGGGCGATGGTGGGGTGTTGCACCATGTTGTAGACGCGGCCCATGGGGTTGCGGTTGGTGAGCCGTTCGCGCACGTGCAGCGTGTCGCCGACGAGTTCCAGTTCCCGTTCGAGGATGAAGTTGGCAAGCGGCAGGTGGGCGCTCATGGAGCGAGGCCCGGTGGCTTTCCAGAGCACGCGAGGGGCTTCGCCATGATAGGGCACGCCGCGGGCGGCTTCGGCCTCCGAGGGCGCGCCCCAGCGGTCGCAGCAGACGAAGTGGCCACGCAGGGGTTCGACTTTGGGGGCGACCGTTTGCACCCAATTGAAGGGATTCACAGGATTGCCGGTGAGCCGGAAATCGACGAGCGAGCCGCCGCGGAGGTCAAAGGAGACGGTGGCCTGCGGCGAGGTCAAGGTCAACAGGGCTGGACCGGCCGCCGGGGCGAGCGCGGCGGAGGCGAGCAAAGAGGCGGCGTGGCGGCGGGTCATAGCTCCGACGACGGTATCACGACGGCGCGGAGACGGGAAGCGAGGAGGGGGAGGTCCTCGGGCCGGAGGCAGGTGGGGTTGATGCGGAGAATACCGTCGGCGAGGGCGGAGGGATCGAGGTGAATGGCGGGGTTGCCGTTCTGGAGTTCGGCGAGAGCGGCGCGGGCGTTGGCGGCACGCAGGGCAAGGAGGGGGACGGGGCCGGGTCGGAGGGTGAAGGCAAGATCAGGTGTGAGTTGGAGAAGCTGATCGAGGATTTGCAGATGACGGGCGGTGCGGTCTTCGTCCGCTTCGGCGGCGAACAGTTCGAGGGCGGTGAGGAGGCCGACGATGGTTTCCTTGCCGACTTTGGCGGAGCGTCCGATGCCGTGGGTGGGCAGGCCGGGCAGGAGCTGCTTCTCGATCAGCCCGGCCGGCGGGTTCCAAGAGTTCCAATCGAGGTCCAGATCGAGGTTCTGCAGGATGGCCGACATGATGAGATCGCGGCGGCCACAAAGGATGCCGGAGCCCTGCGGCCCGTTGATGGCCTTGCCGCCGGAAAAGGCGACGAGATCGGCGCCCGTGGCGGGCAGAGCGCGGAGGTTGGCGGCGGGGGGAAGCTGGGCGGCCGCGTCCACCAGAACCGGAAGCTGATGCCGGTGCGCGAGGGCGACGACTTCGGCGAGAGGTGGTTGGGAGTGGGGGGTGAGGACGTAGAGAATGGCGGCCGTGGCCGGGGTGATGGCCGCGGCGATTTCCCAAAGCTCGGCGTCGCGGATGCCAGCTCCGGCGTAGCGATCGGGCAGACCGACTTCGACAAGACGGGCGCCGGCGGCGCGGACGGCATGGTCGTAGGCGTTGCGCTGGCTACGGACGACGATGATCTCATTCGGCATGCCGGCGGCGTCGGGGAGTTGCGCCATGCGGGCGGGATGGAGCCGGGCGAGGCAGGCGGCAGCGCCGAGCAATAGGCCGGCGGCGGCGCCGGAGGTGACCACGCCGGCTTCGGCGCCAGTGATGCGCGCGATGACGCGGCTGGCGGCGGCCTGGAGTTCGGCCATGTCCACGCAGAGGCCGGCGGCTTCGGCCATCGCCGTGGTAACGACGGGAGAAAGCAGTCCGCCCGAAACTCTCGTCGAGGAACCTTTGGCGTTGATGATCGGGGTGACCCCGAGAGCGGCGTAGACAGACATGCTTCCTTAGGATAGAAGCAGGCGGCGGGTTTTGGTAAGCCAGCGGTCGAGCTGTGAGGCGTCGCCGTGCCAGGCGCGGAGGTACTCGGCGGTGGGGAGGAAGGCGGCGCGGGCGGCGCCCAGGCGGAGAGCCCAGTTCGGCTGGGCGGTGATGTTCCAGAGCGGCCGCAGCGGTTGCCAGCGCTCGGCGGCCAACGCCCAGCGCCAGCGGGCCGGCCAGTCGATGGTGGACTCGATCTGGTGGCGAAGATCGGGCGCGAGGCCGATATCCCAATGCGCCCGGGTGGCGTCGTCGGCGGCGAGGATGGCGGGACCGAGGGCGAACTGCCGGGCGGCGTACTGGAGCAGGTGGGGTTCGATCTGCCAGGCGGAAAGCAGCAGGGCGATATCGTGGGTCCAGATGCCGCGCGCTTCGAAGTGATGCAGACTCAGGTGGGCGGCCAGATGGAGAAGCTGGGCCGTGGGACGCAGGACGAAGGCGGGTGCGGAGGCGATGGTGATGGGTTCGGCCTGTTGCCAGAACCAGGCGGCGGGAGCGAGTTGCTGATAGCTGTTGAGATTCAGCACATGCCAGTGCAGTTCGACGGTGAGGTGGCCGGGCCTCCGGTAGGCGCGCTCGGTGCCGAAGGCGAGTTGGGCGCCGGGTCGGCGTTCGGGCGCGGGGGTGTAGCCGAGACCGGTGAGGACGTCGTGTGCCTGGGTCGCGTGCTCGGGGCGGACGAGCAGGTCGAGGTCGCGCATCGGCCGCAAGCTGGGCATGGGATAGAGGCGAGTGGCCAAGGCGGCGCCTTTCATTAACAGCACCGGGACTTGCGCCGCGGCGAAGGCGGGGAGCATGGTGTGTAGGTCCGCGAGGGCGGAGAGATTCAAGCGGGCGCTGCGGCGGTGTTCATGAGCCAACAGTTGCCGGATGGCGGGTTCGACGGGCGGAAGATTGGCGAGGGAGTGAAAGGCGAGCGGCGCCAATCCGTCGGTGCGAAGTTTGGTGACCGCGGCGGAGTCGTGGCAGGCGATGGTGAGGCGGTTGAGGAGATCCATGACGGGTCAGGAGAACCAGGCGACGGGCGGGTAGAGCGCCGACTCTTCGATGCCGCCGGTGACGATGGCGGTACCGGAGCGGAGCCAGGCGTGGGCGGCCAAGCCAGCGCCGGAGCGACGGGCGCCCAGATAGAGGGTGCTCGGCACGCCTCGGCGGCGCAGCATCCACTTGGCGGCGACGGCCCGTTCGAGGCACGTGGTGTGCCACGGGAGGCGGACGGCCGCAGTCTGCAGGCCCCGCGACACGCGGAGGCTGAGATTGGCGTCGCGGGGGCTGGCCGCCCGGGGAGCTTCGCGTTGGCTTTGGCCGAGGGTCAGCGCGACGTAACGGAAGGGAGCCAGGCGTTGCGCCACGGTGGCGAGGATCAGGCAGAGCAGGCTCTCCCCGCGGAGGAGGAAGTTAGGCGGCAGCACTGGCTACCACGCAGAGAAGATCTTCGGCGGCCAGGGTTTCGAGAAACTGTTCGACCTGGATGCGGCAGGTGTCCGGGTCGACGGTGTAAACCGATTCGAGATGTGAGCAAATGGCCCGGCCGGAGCGCGGTTGGGCCAGGAGTTGCCAGATGTGGTGCGCGGTACCGGCGAGGCCGTAATAGGTGGCGGGGTGGAGCCGCATCAGGATGGTTTCGCCGTCCACGGTATTGGCAAGCAGGCCGGGGCGCTGGATGAGAACGGTGTCGAACGAGAAAGCAGGCATGATGACAAAAAGATAGTGGGCGGCCGAGGGATAAATCTCCCGGGAATGCCGGAATCGGACTGAGAGAAATCCGAGGGCGGAGCACCTATTCATGGAAGCTCCGAATCCTATTGCCGACTATGTCACTCCGTTGCGCACTGCTCATTTTTCTAGTGACGGTGGAACTGTGCGCGCAGCGCAAGGGGGCCGGCTTGACCTACGTGCCGATGGATAGCTGGGTGTATCCGGCGCTCGAGCGTCTGGCGGTGCGGGGCCTGGTGACCTTACAAGGGTTGACGCTGCGGCCGTGGAGCCGGCACGAGTGCGCTTCGCAGGTGCGCGAGGCGCGGCGGCAGTTGCAAGAGGCCGTGGGGCTCGAAGTTCCTGAACGGACGTCGCTTGAAGCGATGGTCGGAGAGCTCGAGCGCGAGTTCCCGCCGGACGTGGACTCGGGGGCGGTGCTGGTTTTCGAATCGATGTATGGGCGCAATGGCTGGCTGGCGGGGCCCTATCTCAACGACAGCTACCACTTTGGCACCACTTGGCAAAATGACTCCGGACGGCCGTTTGGCCGGGGGTATAACGCCGTGTTCGGATTCCGGATGCGGGCCGAGGCGGGCCGCTTTTTCGCGGCGATCCGCGGCGAACATCAGAAGGCGCCGGGCCGGGTCGCCCATCCGCTCGCGCTGCGGCAGTTCATGGCGCGGCTTGACGATTGGCCGACGCTGCCTTCCACCGAGATTGCTCCGGCGAACGACTGGAAAACGCTCGAAGCCTACGCGGGGATGCGGATCAAGAATCTGGCGATCTCGGTGGGCCGCCAGGAGCTGTTCTGGGGGCCCACGGCGGACGCACCGTTCTCGTTTTCGACCAACGCGGCGCCGACGGGGAACGTGAAGATCTCGCTGCGCGAGCCGATCCGGCTGGGGGGATGGTTTCGCTACTTCGGGGCGATCCGTGGGGAGTTCGTGGTCGGCAAGCTGCTCGGCCACCAGTACACGGAACGCCCTTACTACAACGGGCAGAAGATCTCGCTGCAGTTGACCGAGAACTTCGAGATTGGGGCCACGCGCTGGGCGATCTTCCTGGGCGCCGGCCATCCGGTGACGTTTGAAAACCTTTGGCGGCACATCGCCTCCATCCGCAGCGGCAGTGCGGTGGGGATCCGGTATGCGCGTGATCCGGGAGACCGGAAGACCGGGTTCGACTTCCGCTACCGGTTGCCGGTGATGGGGCGGCGGGTTCAGCTGTATAGCGACTCCTACGCCGATGACGACGTGAACCCGCTCGCGGCGCCCCGGCGGGCCGCGATCAGTCCCGGCCTGTACTTTGAGTCCCTGCCCGGAATGCGGCGCATGGACCTGCGGCTGGAGGCGAACTCAACGACGCCCGTGGGTCTCGATGTGGGTCCGCAGTACACCTACTACAACAATCAGTACCGCAGCGGGAATGCCCATCTGGGCCGGATCCTCGGCTCGCCCGTAGGGCGGAACGGCCGGCAGCTGCAGGTGCGGACAGCCTATTGGGCTTCGCCGCGCGAACGCTGGGAGTTTGGCTACCGCCACTTGAAGATCAGCAACCGGATGCTGCCGGCCGGGGGAACGCAGACGGCGGCCACCATCCGGTACACGCGGCCGGTGGGCGAAAACTGGCACGCCTCGGTCTTTTTTCAGGCCGAGCGATTCTGGATCCCTGTTCTCGGGGGTCCGCAAAGAAATTTTAGCGGCTGGTTCCAGATGCAATGGGAGCCGCGGATGACGATACAACCATGGCGCAAGTAAGAGTGTTTGTTGGGATTGTGATGTTCGCAGCGGGCGTCTTCGGCCAATCGGCGGAGGGCTTGCCGGCGCTGGCAGACCGCTGCCGCGGGCCCTTGGGCGCCTCGCTGCCGGAGTGCCGGCAACTGCCGGCGTTTCTTGAGCGGAAGGCACCCGCGCCGCCCCCGGCCCCGGTGCAACGGGAGATGCCGCCGGTGGAGCTTCCGCCGGAGCCGCCGACGGAGTTTCAAAAATTCGTCCTGTCCTCCACGGGAGAGAGCCTGCCGATTTTCGGGGCACGGCTATTCGAAAAAGTCCCGTCGACCTTCGCGCCCACGGACCGCGCGCCCGTGCCGGCGGGCTACGTGGTGGGCCCCGGCGATGAGCTGCTGGTTCGCATGTGGGGGCAGGTGACGATGAATCAGGACCTGACGGTGGACCGCACGGGGTCGATCCATCTGCCGCAGGCCGGGGCGATCCGCGTGGCGGGCCTCGCCTACCGGGAGATGCCGGAGTTCTTGCGGTCGCAGTTGGGCAGGGTCTACCGCAACTTCGATCTCAACGTGACGCTGGGCCAGTTGCGGAGCGTTCAGATCTTCGTGATGGGGCATGCGCGGCGGCCGGGGGCCTTCACCGTGAGTTCGTTGAGCACGATGGTGAACGCGCTCTTTGCGGCGGGCGGGCCGAGTGCGCAGGGTTCTTTGCGGCGCATACAACTGCGGCGCCGGGGACGCACCGTGAGCGAACTGGATCTTTACCAACTGCTTCTACGCGGGGATGCCGTGGGCGATGCGGCGCTTGAGCCGGGCGATGTCCTGTACTTTCCGCCCATCGGCCCGCAGGTGGCTCTGACCGGGAGCGTGAAGACGCCAGCCGTCTATGAGCTGCGGGAGGAGGGTGAGTTGGGCGATCTGTTGGATCTGGCCGGCGGCCTGACGCCGACAGCAGACCCGGCGCAGACGCAGATTGAGCGCATGGCGGGTCCGGCGGGGCGGCAGGTCCTGGCCCTCGACAACGGGTATGCGAAGACGGCGTTGCGCGATGGGGACCTGGTGCGGGTGGCGACCATGACGCCAAAATTCGACCGGGTGGTGACGCTGCGTGGGCATGTGGCGACCCCGGGCCGCCTCCCGTGGCGCAGTGGAATGAAGCTGCGGGAACTGATTCCGTCGATTGAAATGCTGATTCCACGGCGGGATTGGGAACGCCGGAACCTGGTGGGCTTCACCGCCCCCGGAAAGCGAACGCCGGGCGCGCCGGGGAGCACGGACCCGGAACCCGCCGGCACGCGGCCCGACGCGGCCGGGGTGCCGATCAACTGGTCGCACGCCGTGATTGAGCGGCGGAACGCGAAGGACCTGGGTGTCCGGCTGGTTCCCTTTCACCCCGGCAAGCTCCTGCTCGAAAACGATGAGCGCGAGAATCTGCCGCTCGAAGCGGGAGACGTAGTGACCTTCTACTCGCAAACGGATCTGCGGGTGCCGCGAGCCGAGCAGACGCGGCAAGTAAAGCTGGAAGGCGAAGTGAAGGGACCGGGCACGTACACCCCGAACTCCGGCGAGACCCTGCGCCAGTTGATTGCCCGGGCTGGCGGATTCACGCCGGACGCCTACCTGAACGGCATCGTGTTCCGGCGCGAGTCCACGCGGCGGGAGCAGATGATTCGCAAACAGGAGTTGCTCGACGAGTACGAGCGGGAACTTGCCCGGGCGGCCCAGAACCGCCAGACCACGATGGACCCGAGCGACGGCGCCGCGTTCGCCGCGCAGTTGGACGCGAGCCGGCGGCAGTTGGAGGGGATGCGCAACCTCGAGGTCAGCGGGCGAATCGTGGCGTCCCTGACGCAGGAAGGCGGCGGGTTGGAGATGCTGCTCGACCAGGAACTGGAAGATGGCGACGCGCTCTACGTCCCGGCCCGCCCGGCGACGGTAACCGTGGTGGGTGCGGTGTACAACCCCAACGCCATCCTGCATCAGGAGTCTCTTCGCGTGAAGGATTATCTCCGCCGCGTGGGAGGGGCCACGCGCAATGCCGACTGGAACCGGGCGTTTCTCGTCCGCGCCGACGGGACCGTGGTGCCGCATCAGGGGTCGGCGATCCGGCTGGCCCGCGGTGGATTCGATAGCCTGCCGCTGATGCCGGGAGATGCGCTGGTGGTGCCGGAGACGCCGATGAAGGGTTCGGTCGTCCGTTCGCTGCGGGATTGGAGCCAGGTGTTTGGCCAATTGGCTTTGGGTGCGGCTGCGGTTCGCATCCTGCGATAGGGGAGCTATGAAAAAGACGGAATTGCTTTCGGTGACCGAACTGCTGGGCGTGCTGCGCCAGCGGTGGATGATGATTGCCGGCGGCGCACTGCTGGGCGCGCTGCTGGCGGCGGGTTACGCGCTCACCCGGAAGGACACTTTTACGGCCACGGCCGTCCTGATGGCGCCGCAACAGGCGCGTTCGTCGGCGCTGGCGGCGTTGGGGCAGGTAGGAGCCTCGACGGGCATCAGCATGCCGGAGTTGGGCCTGCGGAGTCCGGCGGATCTGTACCTGGGGATTCTCGGCAGCCGCACCATTGCGGACGCGTTGATTGCCCGCTTCCACCTGATGGAACGCTACCAGGCAAAGACCATGACCGCCGCCCGGAAACGCCTGGCGGCCAAGGCCCGTTTCTCCGCCGGCAAGGATACGCTGATCCGGATTGCGGTGGAGGATTCGGAACCGCAGATGGCGGCCACGCTGGCCAACGCGTTCGTCGACGAACTGTACCGGCAGAACAGCCGTCTGGCCTTTACGGAGGCTTCGAGCCGGCGCCTCTTCTTTGAAAAGCAGTTGGAAACCGAGAAAGAGGCGCTGAACCAGGCCGAGAGCTCCCTGCGCCGGACGCAGGAGCGGACCGGCGTCGTGCAGATTTCGTCCCAGATGGACGCGAGCCTCCGCGCTATGGGACAAGTGCGGGCGGAGATTGCCGGGCGCGAAGTGGCGCTGCGGAGCATGGCCGAAAGTGTGACCGAGCAGAATCCGGACTACATCCGGGTATCAACCGAGCTGCAGGCGCTGCGCGGGCAACTGCGCCGCCTGGAACAGAACGACAGCGGACGCACGGCGGGAGATCCGTTGATCCCGGTGCGCTCGATGCCGGCCGCCGGCATCGACTACCTGCGGACGATGCGGGAGATGAAGTATCACGAGACGCTGCTGGACCTGTTGACCCGGCAGTACGAGGCCGCCAAGGTGGATGAGGCCAAGCAGGCGCCGGTGCTGCAAGTGGTGGACCTGGCGACGCCGCCCGATCTCAAGTCGGGACCGCAGCGGACGATTATCACGCTGCTGGGCCTGGTGACGGGGGCCGTCTGCGGCGGCGCGCTGGGACTGCTCCGGCGGCGGCCTACGGTAGAGAGCAGACCGGCCGCGATGGCAGCGGCCGCTTAGGCCGCGCCAGCCACGGACCGCGGCCGTTCGATCTGTCGCCACACGGCGGCGGATCCCTGGCCGGGATTGGCGAGGTAGCGTTCCAGCCAGGGTTGCTGTTCGTGTAGGGCTTCCGCGGCGCTCAGGTTGTCCCACAACTCGGCCAACTGCGCGGCGTTCCGCGGCGTCCAGCGGGCGTAGAAGCCGCCGGGCGGGTCGATGCCGGCCGGGAGCAATTGCAGAACCGGCCGGTGGGCCAGCATCGCTTCGAGCATTGCCGTGGAGCCGAACGAGGCGACCAGCGTGGCGGAGGCGAGATCGTCGGCCAGCGAAACGCCACGCGGGGTGAAGGTAACAGCGGGGCCGAAGCCTTCGAAGTAAGACCGGTCTTCGAGCGGATGGAGCCGGATGCGGAGCGGGAGCCCGGTGGCCTCGGCCGCCTCGCGCAACTGGGCGATGACCATGCGGTGCTGGGCGGGGGAGAGGGAAGCGGCGTGGGTCTGCGAGAGAAAGAGCAGAGTGCGTCCGGGCGGCGGGGGCGGGGCGGGTACGGCGTAGCGGTCCAGGCGTGGCGCGCCGATGACATGCAGGGCGGAGGCCGCGGCGCCTTCCTCGAGATAGCGTTCCCGGAACGCCTCTCCCCACAGGAGATACTCGGTGGCGTTGGTTGGAAAGTACTCGAGGCTGGGCAGTCCATGCTGCAAGGTGATCCAGCGATCGGCGGCCTGCCCGAAGTTCAGGCAGAGGCCGGAGAAGTCATTGGGGGTAATCACCGTGAGGGGGCCGGCGCACTGCTGGCGGATCGACTGCGCCAGGCGTTCGTAGGCGTAGGCGCGGCAGAGGAGCGCGCCGATGGCGGGTGAAAGCCGGGAGAGGCCGGGGCGCCAGGCATCCGGCGCGGCACGGCGCAGGCGCGCGTAGTCGGCGCGGGCCCGGGAGAAGTCGCGCGGAGACAGCAGGCGGAGCGCCAACTGATCGACGTTGAGAAACGGCCCGGAGTGGAGGGCGCCGACGGCGGCCGGGCCGGCCAGGAGGGCCGGGCCTGGGCAGGTCTCGAGAAGAGGGCGGAGGGTGCCGTAGCCGCCTTCGGCGGCATAGTCGGTGACGAACAGATAGCGGAGGTTCCGGGGGACGTCCAGCATCCGAGACCAGGAGAGGCCGCGCCCGGCCAGGGCGAACGGATGCAGCGCCGCGCGCAAGGGCCGGGTCTCGACTTTGTTCCATAGATAGAACAGCGGCAGGCGAATGGAGTACAGCGCGCTGCCGCGGAACGGGGCGAAGAGGGCGTTAGCTTGCTGCCATGGCAGCGGTGGCATGGAATACCTCGGGAAGGGAGTTGACGGGTTCCGCGGCGAGGAGCCGGGCAAGACCTTCGTCCAGCGACACGGTGGGGCGCCAGCCGAGCAGGCGATGCGCGGCGGTGAGGTCGCCCCGCAGATGGGGACGGTCGGAGGCGCGGACGCGGGCGGGGTCCACCGTCACGGTAATGTCGCGGCCGGTGAGCCGCGCCAGGCTATGGACGATGTCGGCGGCGGTCCATTCGCCCGGGCCGGGCACATTGCAGACGCGGGCGGTAACCGGCGAGAGCGCCATGCGGGCGAGCGCCTCAGCGACATCGGTGACGTAGACGTAGCTGCGATAGGTGGAGGTATTGCCGAGCTGGATGCGGTTAGCGCCGGCGCGGAGTTGATCGCAGAGGACGGGGATGAGGTGGGGGTTCGTTTCGCCGGGGCCGTAGACGTTGAAGAGCCGGGCGATGGAGTAGCGCAGGCCGGAGGACTTCACCAGTTGCTCGCCGAAGTGCTTCGTGATGCCGTAGATCTCGCTGGGCGCCGGACGATCGTCTTCGTGGTGGTAGCGGTCCGTGGTGTCATAAACGGCGGCGGTGGAGGCAAAGACGAAGTTTGGCTTCGTTTCGCAAAATGACGCCGCGGCCAGGACGTTCTGGGTGCCTTCCACGTTGATGCGGAGGGTCCGGGAGGGCTCGCGTTCGCAGTCCGGTATGAAATGGAGGGCGGCCAGATGCACGACGGCATCCGGGCGGAACCCGCGCATGGCGGCCTTTAGCGCCGGGGCGTCAAGGATGTCTCCGACGTGGTCGTACGGGCCCGGGCGGCCCGTCGAGAGATTGTCATAGACCAGCACTTCGTGCCCGGCTGCGGCCAGACGATTGGTCAGATGGGCGCCGACGAAGCCGGCCCCCCCGGTGATCATGATTCGCATAATGCTCCTTCAGGGCGATGAACCAACCCTGCACCTGGTAGCGGCAGCGATCGAGCCGCCACCAGCGCAGACGCTGGCGGAAAAGGGATTCGAGACTGGCGAGATCCGGCGCGACGGGCGCGGCGGAGACGTTGGCCTGTTTGCGGGCCACGACGCGGAGGCTGCATTCGAGCAGCGGGGTTTCGAGCTCTTCGAGTTTTTCGACGGCGAAACCGGCGCGTTCGACCACATAGCGAAGGGAGTCCGGCAGGAACATCATGGGATGCGCCAGATGGATCATGCCGAGTCCGCGCCAGTGGCCACGGAGATTGGGGACCTCGACGAAGAGCGTGCCTCCTTCGGCGAGTTGGGCGCCGAGCGCCCGCAGGGTTTCGACGGGGTTGACGCAATGTTCGAGCACGTGAAACGCGGCGGCGTGCGTATAGGGGGCGGCGGGGCGGGGCAGATCCTCGAGGGAATTGGCGATGATACGGCCTCCGAGTTCGCGGCAGATGCGGTGGCAAAGCGTGGAGGGCTCCACTCCGGCGGCATCGACCTGAGGCAGCGTGGCGAGAGCGCGCAGGAAGGCTCCATCGCCGGCGCCGAGTTCGAGGACGCGCGAGCCCGGCGGGAGCAGTTCGCGATAGGCTTCGATGCGGCGCAGGGCCGTGTCGGCGGGGATGTTCTGGTGGGCGATGAGCCGGGCGCGGGAGGGGAAGTAGGTTTCGTAGGCGTGCTCGTAGAAGTCCGCGTAGGCGGCCGCGGTGGGGCGGGGATTGAGATAGAGCAGCCCGCAGCGCAGGCAGAGATCGGTGGCCAGGCCGAGGCCATGCCGGTCGTGGGCGAAGAGAGTACGGCCTTTGCGGGACCCGCAGGCGTTGCAGCCAGTGGATTCGAGAGTCGGTTGCCAGCGGGAGGTCATGCGGCTTGTTCCTTGTAGCTTGTGAGTTGCTGCTGCCAGAGGGCCAGGGAGACGGGTAGCCAGTAGCTCTGTTCGGAGAAGGGCGCGGCCGTGGCGGCGCGCCAGGATTCGGGCTGGAGGTAGCGGGTGAGGAGGGGGTTCCCTTCCACCTGATGGACGGCGGAGGAGAACCAGGTCTGTTCGGCCATGCCAAAGCCGAGCTTGGCGCGATTCCAGACGACCTGACCGGGCAGGCGGCTGGCCAAGGCGCTGCGGAGGGCGTACTTGCTGAAGCCGTCGCGGAAGCGGTCTTCGTCCGGCAGGTTCAGGGCGTACTCGACCAAGCGATGGTCGAGGAAGGGCACGCGGGCTTCCATCGAGACGCGCATGGAGTTGCGGTCGAGATGGCGGAGCAGCTGCGGCAGATTGAAGCGGGTGAGATCGGCTTCGAGACGATCGCGAAGGGAGCCTCCGGTCCACTGTTCGTGCCAATCGGCGGCGCGGCTGCGGTAGGCATGGAAGAAGTCCGGCCGGAGCAGGCCGGCGACCGGGCGGAGGCGGCGGAGCAGGCCGAAACGAAGCGGGGCGGGGAGCCAGGCGGCGGCGCCTTTGGCGAAATGGTGGGCGGTGGCGGAGAGGCCAATGGCCCGGGCGTTGTTCCAGAGGGCCGCGGGCGGGGCGTTGCGGAGAAGGACCGGCAGATGGACCCGGACGTATCCGCCGAGCAACTCGTCGCTGCCTTCGCCGGTCAGGATGACCTTGATGCCGTCGCGTTGCCGGATGTGGGCGAGAAGCGAGAAGGACGCAAAGATGGAGCTGTTATGAAACGGCTGCTCCTGGCAGCGGATGAGTTCCGCGAGGCCGGTCTCGAAGCTGGCGCGGTCGGCGGGGATGAGTTGCGCGTCGGTGTGGCGGAGAGTGGCGAGGGTCGCTTTGATGTTCGGCGACTCGTCGTAAGGATGGCCGGCGGGATAGACGCTCGAGTAGCTGCGCAGCCGCTGGCCCTGGGCGCCGAGCATTTCATCGGCGAAGGAGACGATGGCCGACGAATCGAGGCCACCGCTCAGGAAGCTGGCGACGGGAACATCACTCCGGAGCCGGAGGCGAACGGACTCGGCCAGATGGCGGCCGAGTTGGGTGCGATCGGCGGCGGGCAGACGGGGGATGCGGTACCAGCGGCGGGGCGATTGCGCTTGGCCGGCGTGAACGCGGACGGAATGCCCGGGCAGGAGTTGGCGAACGCCCGGATAGAAGGTCTGCTCGGTGTGGTCGGCGAGGCCGAACAGGAGAAAGTCCCAGGCGAGGGCGTCGGTGTCGCCATCGGGCAGCGGGCCCAGGGTGAGGAGCGGGCCAATCTCCGAGGCGGCCCAGAGCTGACCGTTGGGCAGGCTGCGCAGGTAGACCTGCTTTTCGCCGAACCGGTCGCGGGCGAGGAGCAGGGATTGCGAGGCGGGGTCCCAGAGGGCGAAGCCGAACATGCCATTGAGCCGGGGCAGAGCCTCCTCGCCCCAGATGGATCCGGCGCGGAGAAGGACTTCGGTGTCGGACCCCGAAAGAAAGGGGCCGGGCAGCGTTTCGCGGAGTTCCTGGTAGTTGTAGATTTCGCCGTTGAAGGCGAGGGCGTGGCCGGAGAGGGGATCGACCATGGGCTGATGGCCGGCGGCGGAGAGATCGAGAATGGAGAGCCGGCGGAAGCCCATCGCGGCGACGGCCGGTTGGACCGCGGTGCTGACGAACGGGAGATGGCTGAGGGCCGCGATGGTGTCGCGGCCCCGGAAGCGGGTGGAAGTGGCGGAGAGGGCCAGGTAGCCTTCGTCGTCCGGGCCGCGGTGGCGCAGGAGTTGCGTGGCCCTTTCAAGGCGGGCATAGTCGGCGCGGCCCAGCGGGCAGGCGCTGCTGACGGTAACGAATCCACACATAGAGTTAGTAGGCTTTCCTCCAGATTTCAGGCCGCCAGAACCAGACGAACCCTATGACGATGCTGCTGCCCAGGGCGGCGGGATACCAGCCGCGGTGCACGAGCTCATAGACCCCTCCGCCGGCCACCCAGCACGCCAGCAGGCGCAAGGCGAAAGCCGGAGGAATTCTCGCGAACCACAGTTGCAGCAGCCAGGGAAAGAGCACGACGTTGGCCAGGGACCAGGAGCCGGCGACGCCGAGGAACGGCGTGGCGGCCGCGTAGAGCAGAGTGAAGGCCAGCTTCCAGCCGAAGACCGCGCGATGCCGATGGGCGGCGATCATGGCCGAGGAGATGATGCCCCAGCAGCAGGAGGCCAGCAGGAAGCCGGGCAGGGCGAGGACGATGGCCCACGAAGCGGGAGTCCAGGCTTCACCGAAGAGCAGGCTCAGCCAGAGGGGGCTCCAGCCGGCGAAGAGGGCGAGCGGATAGCCGGTGAGCCGCGTGAGCTGTTCGAGGTGGGTGAGGGTAATCGGAAGGAGGTCCGGATCGACCAGGCGTTGGCGGCCGTAGAGCGGCAGGCCGAGGCGGGGAATGGCGGCGGTGAGGAAGAGCGCTTGCCGGTAGAGCCGGAAGGCCAGTTCGACGTAGGCGAGATGGACCGGCGTCGTGAACCGGGCGCCGACCAGCGACGCGATGGAACCGGAGAGCACGCTGAGAACGCTATTGCCGATATTGGCGAAGGCGAAGCCGCGCACGCGGCGCCACGTGGCGCGCCGGAACTGCAGGCTTACGGGAACGGGACAGAGAACAAAGGCCAGCACACTGGGCAGGGCGCCGCGCAAAACGAGAGCGGCCAGGACGCCCAGCCGGGTCTCACCGGCCCAGGCGCCGGCAATGGAGACCACGGAGAACAGCACCGTTTCGAGCAGTTCCACCAACATGACGCGATGGAAGGCGAGGTCGCGTTCGAGTAGAGCGATAGGTACGGCGCGCCAACTGAGAAAGTACACCGCCGCGGCGGCGGAAAGGCGCAGGTCCATCTCCCCAGGAGAGAGGGCGAAGAGCAGGAGCGCGAGGGCAACGGCCATGGCGTGTTGGAGGGCGAAGAGACTTTCGAGATCCCACTCTTCGGGCTCACGGACCAGCCACGTGGCGAACCCCCGCGTCGCGAGGTCCGAGGAACTGACGTAGAGCAGGAGCGGCACGGCGAATTGGCCCCATTCTTCGGGGGTGAGGAGGCGCAGAAGAATCACGCCTCCCAAAAAGTTCACCAGCATGGCGCCGCCATAGCGGATGGCCAGCCAGAAGTAGCCCGCGGAAGCGATCATGCGCGACGAGCTCCGCGGAGGAGTTCGCGGCCCAGGAGAAGCAGAAAGGCGGAGTTACTCGTGATGTAGCGCCAAAGGAGCCGGCGCGGTTCCTGAATCAGCCGCCAGGACCATTCGAGTCCGGTGCGTTGCATCCAGGCGGGAGCCCGTTCAACGTTGCCCGCCCAGACATCCATCGCGCCGCCGACTCCGATGCCGACCCGGCACCCGGTGGCCGGGAGATGTTCGGCGAGGAAGAGCTCCTGACGGGGCGATCCGAGTCCGGCAATGAGGAGTTCCGCGCCAGAGGCGGCGATGGCCGCCCGGATGAACAGGGGGTCGGCGAAGTAGCCGTGGTGGGTGCCGACGATCTGCAACGAGGGATTCTGCTTCGTGAGTTCCGCGGCACAGCGGGCAACCGTGGACTCCGTGCTGCCAAGCAGAAAGACGCGATGACCCTGAGCGGCGCAGTGGGCCAGGAGGGCCCAGGTGAGGTCGATGCCGGTGACGCGTCCGGGCAGGGGCTTGCCGAGCGCCCGAGCGGCCAGGATGACGGACTGTCCGTCGGCGACGATGAGGTCGGCGGCGGCGTAGGCATCGGCGAAGGCAGCGTCCCGGCGGACGCGGCTGATGTGGTCCGCGTTTAAAGTGCAGACAAACGTCGGAAAGGGCCAACGCAGGGCGTTGGCGAGGTAGGTTAACGCATCGTTCTGGGAAATGGCCGCCACAGGCAGGCCGAAGAGTTCAACTGCTGGAGCAAGTAGCCGTGCGGCCAGTGCCGCTTCCGATCGCGCCGGATTGGAAGTGGTGATAGATGGAACGGATGCGCGCACCGTTCACCTCCCACGTGAAGTTTTCAAGAATCGTTTGGCGGGCGACGGCGCCGAGGCGGGCCAGATCGGCCGAAGAGCAGCGGCGGATCAGCGAGATGAGTTCGGGGAGATTGTGGGGATCGAAGAGGAAGCCGTTTTCGCCGGAGCGAATGAGATAGCGGGTGCCGCCCGAAGCGGCTGCGAGGACGGGACGCCCGGCGGCCATGGCCTCGAGCGCCACGGTGGGGAGCCCTTCATAGGCGGAGGGGAGGACGAACAGGCCACAGCGGACGTAAGCCGCGGCGAGGGTTTCGTCGTCGACTTCGCCGAGGAAGTGGACGCGGCCCGAGAGGCCCAGCGAGTGGGCTTGGGCTTCGAGAGTGGCGCGATGGCCGCCGTCGGGACCGATGAGGGTGAGGTCGTGGCCCGGGAGCTCGGCGAGGGCGGCGAGCAGGAAGTCGACCCGCTTGACCGGATCGAGGCGGCCGACGAAGAGCAGCGAGTGGGGCGAGCCGGGCAGGGGAGACGGCGCGGCTTCCGGCAGGCGCAGGGCGTTCGGGATGACGCGGAAGTTCTGGGCGGGGGCGCCGAGGAGGATGGCATCGCGCTTGTCGTTTTCTGTGAGCGCGATGAGGGTGCCGGCAAGCTGGAGGCCGAGCCAGCCGAGGGTGGAATCGAAGACGCCCTTTTTGAGCGCGGAGGACCAGGAGTGGGCCGGGTAGTAGCAGTGGGCGGTGAAGACGGAGGGGATGCCGAGCCGGCGGGCGGCGAGGAGGCTGCACGCGGCGAAAGGGCGGCGGGCGCCATGGGCGTGGATCACATCCGGCGCGAACCGGCGGAGTGCGAACGGCAGCGCCAGGGTCGAGGAGAGGCGCTGGACGGGAATATCGTGCCAGGCATCGGGGCCAGGGGTGCGGGTGAGGATCTCGACTTGATCCCCATAGGCGCGGAGTTCGCGGGCGAGATTGCCGACGTGTTGTTCGAGGCCTCCCCGCAGGGGAAAGAAGCTATTGGTGACCAGGGCGATCCGCATGGGGCTCCTGAGAGGGAATCGAGATGGCGCGCATGGCGAGGCCGGCGAAGAGAAAGAGGGGAGCGGTGCCCGTGAAGCCGAAGATGCTCTCTGAGAAGAGCGCTCCGCAGGCACGGCCGAACAAGGCCGCCGCGAGAGCCGCGGCGAGAATGTTTTGCTGCGCAGTAGCGCCGCGGACGAGCGTGACCACCGTTGCGCCGAGAAAGCCCAGGAAGAGGAGCACGGAGAGGAGGCCCGCCTGCCCCATTAGGGCCATGTAACTGTTCTCGCCTACGCCCTCCGCGGAGACACCTTCGAGATGGGCGTAGCCGCCGGCTTGTCCGATGCCGCGGCCGAGTAAGTATTGGTCCAAGTTCTCGATAGCCTCCTGCATGAACTGTGTGCGCACGGAGGCGGAACTCTCCTGACCAGTTACAGTATTTGTCAAGAGTTCGGACCCAAGGGTACTTAGTACTAAGCCGCCGAAAATGGCCCAGAGCGCAAGGGAACCGATGCGGGCATGGTGCTCGCGGCGGATCCATGCCAGCAGGCCGAGGGCGAGCAGCGTGGCAAAGATGGACTCGCGATGGACGGAGAGGGCAAGAGCGCCCATAAAGAGGGCAAGCAGCGGCAGCCACCGGCGGCGCCCGGAGGCGACGAGGGCGGCGACATATACGACCGGGACGACGCTGGCTTGTCCGAGCGAGTGGGGGTCGCCGTAGAAAGAAACCATGCGGCGCATGCCGTGCATGATGTGGTTGGCCCAGAGGCCGAACTGGTTGCTGTTCTGGTCCGGTTGCAGACCTTTGACGTCAACGAGGAAGCCGCCGATCTGCACGACCAGGCTCCAGAATTCGAGGGGGAGAAAGAAGAGTTCAAAGAAGCCGAAGGCGCAGACGACGCCATGGGTGATGAGGAGGACGCGGAGGAGGGAGGGCGCGGCGTCGACCTGAAGGAGACGGCCGGCGAAGTAGGCGAGCGGCGGCGTGATGAGATTGCGGAAGGCGCTGAACTGGGTTTCGGCGGAGATTTGCGTCTCGCCATCGCCGATGCCGAGGGCGAGATACAGCGTGAGCAGAACGGAGTAGGCGGCCAGGAGGAGGTCGGCCAGGTGCGACTCTCCGAGGCGGACGCGCTGGCGGAGGGCATTGCCGGCCAGGCTCATGCCGAGAAGGCCGTCCTTGATGGCGATGAGACCGCGGACCGTTTCCGCGCCCACGGCGAACTGGGCGTAGAGAAGGGGCGGGAAGAAGTTAGAAAAGGGCAGCCAGACGAGGAGAATGGCGGCTTGGCGGGCGGGATGGAAAAGCCCGCCGGCCGTGATGGCGGCAGCGAGGAGGGCGAAGAGGGGGCTCATTGGGTATAGCCGAAGCGGGCGATGGTGGCAGCGTGACGGTGGGCGATCTGCGCGGATTGATCGGGGGTGAGGACGTCCCGCCAAGCGCCGGCGCGGCCTTGACGGAAGAACTTGGCGGCCTTTGCGGGTTTCTCGTCGAAGCCGCCAGCGTCCTCTTGCGCCCGCAGGCGCTGGAAGGAGCAGGCCTCGATGGCGGTGTGCAGCCGGGCTTCGTCGATGGAGTAGCCGCAGGCTTGAAGCAGGGCGGCGAAGGTGGGGCAGGGGCTGGCCAAAAGGTCTTCGTAGCGGGTGATGTGTACGGGGATGGCCGTCTGGTCGGCCCAGGAGGCGACATGGCCGGACCAGGAGCCGTAGAACTGCGGGAGTTGGGGCTTGCGTTCGGTGATGGTGCGGGAGGCGACATAGGTTTCGTCGGCGAGGATGGAGATGGTCTCGGCGACGGAGCGTCCACCATGGGCGGCGTACGAGACGGCGACATCCCACGGGTTGCGGATGATGTAGAGGACCAAGCTGGAATTGGCCGGGGTGAACAGTTGGGGATCGTATTGATCGTGAACCTTGAAGAAGTGGCCGGGCTGGCGATGGGCGACGCGGTCGTACCAAGCGTTGCGGAGCGCCGGGATTTCGTGGGGGAGGAGGAGGTCGCTTTCGCCGCCGAGGGCGTGGTCGAAGAGCGGGCGGGCCGCGGCGATGGGAATTGCTTTGAAGTCGTTCAGGGGGACCGTGGCTCCGGCGGGGGCGAGATAGTTGAGGAGCAACGCGCGGACCCAGGTATTGCCGGATTTGGGATAGGAGGCGATCCAAGTGAGGCGGCGTCTCATGGCAGTTGAGCGATGACAGCGTCGGCGAGTTGGCCGACGGGGAAAGGACTTTGGGGACGGGAGATGCGGAGGACGCGTGCTTGCTGGGCCAGCGGAGCCAAATGGGGCGGGGAGGCGCCGGCGCCGCGGAAGGCGGGCACGAGGTTGGCGCGATAGACCTGATCGGCGAGAGCGCCGAGCTTGGCAAAGCCGGTGACCGGGGTGAGGGACAGTTGGCGGGGAGCGTTGGCGGTGAGGAGGAGGACGGCGCGGACAGGCAGCGGGGTGAGGTGCGCATCCCCCATGGGCACTTCGAACTTGGGGAGGTGCGGGCGTACGGCGAGAAGGCTGTCGGTGGCGATGGAGAGCTGGGAGGCGGCGTCGGCCCAGAGCTTGAGGCGGGGGTAGCCGGGATAGACCGTGATGGCGCCGGCCTCATCGGGGCCGAGGGCGCAGATATCGTCGGCGATGACGGGCATGCCGCGGCGGCGGAGTTCGGCGCAAAGGGTGGACTTGCCGGCGCCGGAGGGACCGGCCACGAGGATGGCGCCGGAGGGGGTAGCGACGGCGCTGGCATGGAGGACGAGCGCACCGCGCTGGTGCAACAGAGCACCAAACACGGAGCCGAACAGGAACAGGCGAATCGACTGCGGGTCCGCATTGGCAGCCGGTTCGATGATGATTTGGCGGCCGCTACTGACGAAGTAGCGACCGACCGAGTCGAGGTGGAAGAGGTAGCCTTGCGGTCCAGCCTGGTAGCAGAGGCCGGACTGGCGGACATCGTCGAGTTGGTTGGGGGTGGGCCCAACGAGGACCTGAACATCGCTGGGGCCGGCGGCCAAGGCAGGAAGAGAGCCGAGGTCGAGGGTGGAGCGGATTTGGAGTCCAAAGGCTTGGTAGCGCATGAGAGGGTTACGAACTGAAGGTGATGCCGTCCGGGATCGATCCAGTACCGGAAAAGGCTGTTTCGGTGATGGGCAGCTTTTCGAGTTGGGGCGGGGCCCACTCTGTTCGATTGACCTCTTCTTTGGCTGGGGTTTCCGGTGTGGGATGTTGTGCTTCGGGGCTAGTCATGGAATGCTCGTTGGGTTTGAGGGACACAGGGGCTCAGGAGGCAGCTGGGGCGAGGGCGCGCCGAACTGGGAGCGGATTTGGCGTCCACAGGCTTGGTGGCGCACGAGAAGGTTATGAACTGAAGTCGATACCGTCGGCGTCACTTCCCGTATTGGCAGCGGCTGTGCCGGCAACGGGAAGTTTGTCGAGTGCGGGCGGGGCCCAGTCTGGTTGAGCGAGGTCGTGGGCGACCGGCAGTTCTGGTGTTGGGCTCTGGGCTTTGGGATTGTTCATTGGGTTCCGGTTGGGTTCTGGGGGCCCGCGGGTTGCGCCCGGTGGATCAGGAGAAGAAGACGCCGTCGTCGCCGTTCTGGCTGCCCGTATTCGCGGTTTCGGTGACTGGTAGTTTCTGAAGTTCGGGCGGCGTCCAGGGTTCGGAAGCCGTCTCGGGCGGTGTCGTTGTTTCGGGGGATGAGTGGAGTGGATTGGTCATGAGTTTTCGTGCCTCAGGAGAAAGATCGACCGGCTGCCCGCTTGCGACGCTTGGAGTCCTTCGTCTAGTGCGGATTCGGAGCCTGCTTCACCGGGTGGGTTGGGGGAGACGTTGTTCACGAGAAGCTCCTAGGAAAAAATGCCAGCGTCGTTGACGTTGGTCGGCGAGGCGGCGGCGGTGTCTTCGATCGGGAGTTTGTCGAGGTGGGGCGGCGCCCACTCTTCGGCAGCGACCTTAGTGGCGGGGAGGGCTTCGGGAGTTTGGTTCTGCTGGTTGGGATTGTTCATGAGTTTGGGTAACGTCCTTGCTTCGTTCGATGAGTTGTTTGCGGAATGGCGGGCGGCCCACTCAAGCTAGGCACGCCCGGCCGTGGTGGGCTCTCATGACAAGAACCCGGCGTCGGCGATGTCGTTCGGGGAAGCGACGGCGGTGTCTTCGATGGGAAGCTTGTCGAGATGGGGCGGCGCCCAGCCCACCGCGGGGACCTCGGTGGTGGGAAGGATCTCGGGTGCCTGGTTCTGTTCGTCGGGATTTGTCATGAGTCTGTTTTGCGCGGGTCGGGTTGGTTGGGTATCTTGGGGCCGATTGTCTGGGGCCTTACTCCCTCATATGGTTCAGTGATGGGCTTCTCGTGAATTGTGGGATCAGGCCGCCGATTTGCTCACGAGATTTTGCGGCGAGGTCGTGGCGTGTTCGAGGAAGAACCCGCCGGCGAGCCCGCAACAGATTTGAGTCGTGAGGTTCTGGCGGGTTTGCGGGTTGGTGGCCGAACAGGCGTCGAGGATCGCCCGGCGCAATCGCGGCACGTCGAGGGCCTGGGCGACGGCCGGTTGGCGGCCGAATCGTTCAAGGGCTTCCATGGCCGCCGGCTGGTTCGCCTGCAGCCGTTGGACGAAGTCGGCGCACTGGAGGCCGCGGCGGCGATTGAGTCGAACGATATCCGGCAGCAGGCCCTCCATGGCGCGGCGGGCGGGCTCGCGGCCGGCAAAGAGGTTCGGGGGAATAGCCTGGCAAAGGCGGATGAAGCGGGGGTCGACGGTGGGGTCGAGGGCCTGGAGGCCATAGGCGCCGGCGAGAGATGTCCAGAGGTACCCGGAGTAGTTGAGGGTGGCCTGCAGCGAGAAGCGGCGGAAATCGTGCGCCTGCCGGTATTGATCTTCCGCGTCGAACAGCAATGGCGCGAGGCCCTCGGCGGTGATGATGGAGGGTCGGAGCAAGCAGAACTGCTGCCAGGCACCGCGCCGGCGAAAGCTGCGGCCGGTCAGTTGCTGCAGCTTGGCTTTGAGGATGTTGCGCCAGGTGGGCGGGCCATGCCAGGACAGGGTGGCGTTGCCGCCTTGACCATTGAAAATGGCATGGTGGCCATAGGCCTGGGACTCTTCGAGGATGGCGAGGAGCCACACGGAGTTCGCGGTGGCGCGCGCGGCGCCCGTCAGCACAACGGTCCGCTGGATGGCGGCGACCGGGCAACGGTCTGCCGCGGAGACGAGGTGGTGATCGATGTTGGGGTGCCATTTCGCCACGGCGGTGGCGGCAGGGCCTTCATCAAGAAACCGGAAGGGATCGAACTTTCCGACGGGGCGGTGGGCCGGAACGGAGGTGAAGGCGCCGAGACGTTGGCCGGAACCGGCGAGGACGCGAGCGGCCGTCGCGGTGACGGCACCGGAATCGAGTCCGCCGCTTAAGGTGGAGGCGGGTTTCAGCACCGAGCGGACCCGGGTTTCGACGGCGCGCCGGAAGGTATCTTCAAACTGGAGCTGCAGGTCGTCGGCGGAGCCGCGCAGCGGTTCGACCGGTTCGTGGAGGTCCCAATACCGGATCTTGCGGCAGGAGGCGGCGGTCACTTCGAGGGCGTGGCCGGCGATGAGCCGATGGACGCCGCGAAAGCCGGTGTCGGCCGACTGATTGGCCAGGATGCTGAGCGAGAGGCCCAGACTCTCCCAATTGACTTCGCGGGGCACGCCGGGAACGGCGAGGACGCCATTGAGGTTGCTCGAGCAGGCGAAGCGGCCGGGGACGTGATGGTAGAAAAGACCGGCGCTGCCGAAGGGGTCGCGGGCGACGATCATGCGGCGGGTGCGATGGTTCCAGGCGGCGAACTGCCAATCGCCGTGGAGCCGGGTGAGGCAGCCGAGTTCGAGGCGGAGGAAGGCTTGGAAGGCGAGGGCAGCGTCGGAGATGGTGGCGGGGAGATGGAGCGCTAGGAGCAGTTCGTCGCGATAGTCGAGGCGGGCGTTGCCGACCCAGGTCCAGCCGCTGGCGGCATCGGTGAACAAACCGGAGTTGCGGCCGCCGGCGGGTTGGACGAAACCCAGCGAGATGCCGTCGGGGCTGACGTGTTGGTCATTGGGCGTGCCGGGGGCGGCGACATTGGCCAGCATGGCGGCCAGAGGAGAAGGGCCTTCGAGAAGAGCGGCGCAGATGGAGTTCATGGCGGGCTACCAGAGGTTGCGGTTGATGAGCAGCCCTTGACTGGGGAAGAGGGGGAGGAGGGTGAATTCGGGGTAGGTGGCGGTGAACTCGGCGAGGGCACGATCAACGCCCCGGCAGCGGCGGTTGACATCGTCGATGACGATGGCGCTGCGCGGGGCGAGACGGGTGCGGAGCCAGGCGAGAGACTCGCACGTGGCGAGATAGACATCGACATCGAGATGGCAGAGGGCAATGGGGCCAACGTCGACGCCTTCGGCGGCGGAGGGGAAAAAGCCGCGGTGGACCTGGGCGAAGGGAAAGGGGGAGAGAAGGTTGCGGACGCGATCGTAGGAGGTGTCGAGGAAGTCGTCCATGCGGAAGAGGTCGTCGTCGTCGGTAAGCGCGGAGAAGCCGCCGGTTTCAAAGGGATCGAAGCAGTGAAAGTTGCGAGGGGTGGAGCCGGAAGTGATGGCGTTGCAGAGATGGAGGGCGCTGCCGCCTCGCATGGAACCGACCTCGATGAAAGCGCCGGGGCCAACCTGGCGGGTGTAGTTCCAGAGGTTGGCGAGACGGGCGTGATCGAGGAGCGTGTGAAACTTGACCTGTGCGATGGAGGCCTGATAAGCGGGATCGTGGAGCACCTCGACGTTGCCGGTGTCGATGGGCGGATGGAGCAGGCGCCGGCGCTCCGCGGCAAAGCGGTGGCGGCGGAGGGGGGTGCCGAGCAGATGGAGAACGTCCCATTTGCGCGAGTTGAGCTGCCAGCGCGTCAGATTGTCGGTGAACCAGTTGGCGACCATGGATTTTGTAAATCCGTAGTGTGGTGTTCAGGGGAATCCTCTCCCGAAATCCGATACGATACGGGCATATGTCCAAGAATGGTGTTTCGCGGCGGTACTTTTTTCAGGGTTCGTTGTTGGCGGGAGCGGTGCCCCTCGGTGGGTTCGGCAGCGTGGCGTCGCTGCGGGCGCTGGGGTATCGGTCGCCCAATGAAAAGTTGAACATCGCCGGGATCGGGGCTGGGGGAAAGGGTTATACGGACCTGATGGGCTGCAAGAGCGAGAACATCGTGGCGCTGGCGGACCCGGACGAGGAGCGGGGCGCGCGGGGATTCAAAGAGTTCCCCAAAGCGACGCGGTACAAGGATTTCCGGCAGATGCTGGATAAGGAACTGAACAACATCGACGCCGTGACCGTGTCGACCCCGGACCATGTGCACGGGATGGCGGCAATGTGGGCGATGTCGCGCGGGAAGCATGTCTATTGTCAGAAGCCTCTGACGCGGACCGTGTGGGAAGCGGGGGAGTTGGCCAAGGGCGCGGCGAAGTACGGCGTGGCGACGCAGATGGGCAATCAGGGTTACTCGAACGAAGGTGTGCGGCAGTGCGCCGAGATTATTTGGAGCGGGGAGATTGGGCAGGTGAAGGAGGTCCATGCGTGGACGAACCGGCCGGTGAAGTATTGGCCGCAGGGTCCGGACGTGGATCCGAAGCCGGGCCCGGTGCCGTCGACGCTTGATTGGGACCTTTGGCTAGGGCCGGCGGCCGCGCGGCCCTTCAGCCCGGCTTACGCGCCGCGGACGTGGCGCGGCTTTCCGGACTTCGGTTGTGGCGCGATTGGCGACATGGCGTGTCACATTATGGGAACTCCGAACATGGCGCTGCGGCTGGGCGCGCCGGAGAGCGTGGAGTGTATCAAGCAGGTGGGCAAAGGGCCGCATACCTTTCCGCAGCAGGCGGTGATCCGGTTCGATTTTCCAGCGCGCGGCGCGATGGGTCCCGTGAAGGTGTTCTGGCACGACGGACTGAGCGAGTTTCCCCAATTCGAGGGGATTCCCAAAGGCGAGTTGATTGGCGATAAGGATGTGAACGGCAGCCTGTTTATCGGCGAGAAAGGTATGGTGACGACCGGTTGCTACGGCGAGCGGACGCGGCTGATGCCGGATGCGCGGATGAAGGATTACAAGATGCCGGCGCAGTCGCTGACGCGGTCGCCGGGGCACTATCACGATTGGATCCGAGCCGCAAAGGGCGGAGAGCCGGCTTGCTCGAACTTCAGCGTGGCGGGGCCGTTCGTGCAATGGATGCTGCTGGGCGTCATCGCGATGAAGTTTGAAGGTAAGCTCGAATGGGACGCGGCCAAGGGCCGTTTTTCGAACAACAACGAAGCCAACCGGCACCTGCGGCCGACGTTCCGCAAGGGCTGGGATTTTGTCTAATGCGATAGGATGGAACGCAATATGAATCGACGTAACCTTCTCCAGATGTTGCCCGCCGCCATGGCCGCGGGATCGCTTCCCCTTGGGGCGGCGCCCAAGATCGACTCCTCGGCCGGTTTCCGGCTGGGCGTAGCCACCTACTCGCTGCGCGGCTTTCTGCGTCCCAAGGCGATTGAGATGCTGAAGGTGTTGGACGTTGAAAGCATCTCGCTCAAAGAGTTCCACGCCAAGATCAAGAGCGATCCGGCCGAGTGGGCGCAGGCGCGGAAGGACTGCGAAGCGGCGGGGTTGCGGATTGCCTCCGTGGGCAATATCACGATGACTGTCGACAACGATGAAGAGATTGAGCTGAACTTCAAGTACGCGCAGGCGCTGGGGGCGGAGGGCATTGTGATGGCGCCGACCGTGGCCGTGCTGCCGCGGATTGAGAAGTACGTGAAGAAGTACAACATCAAGGCGATGATTCACAATCACGGGCCGGAGGACAAGAACTTCCCCACGCCGCAGTCGGTGCTCGATGCCGTGAAGGGCATGGACGAACGGATGGGCTGCTGCATCGACGTGGGCCACACGGTGCGGACCGGCGCCGACGTGCTCGAGTCCATCAAGTCGGCCGGCAAGCGGCTGCACGACTTCCACATGAAGGACCTGCGGGATCTGTCCGACAAGGCGAGCCAGTGTGAAGTGGGCGACGGCAAGATTCCGGTGCCGGCGATGTTCAAGCTGCTGCGGCAGGTGAAGTACAAAGGCAACGTGAATCTCGAGTACGAGATCAACCTGAAGGATCCGCTGCCGGGCATGGTGAAGAGCTTCGCGTATATGCGCGGTGTCTTGGCCGGGATGCAGGCTTAAGGCCGGGGCAGACCCTGTAGAAAGGGGATGAGGCCGGTCGTCAGATCGGCCTCGACCTGATCGGTGAAGACGGAGGTGGCGGGTTCATAGCCGCCTTCGGCAAAGCCGGCCTTCGTGGGCAGGTAGCCGATCCAGCCGTTGGTGTAGCCGAAATAGAACGTCTGCGGGAAGGGCGATTGGCGGCGCACTTCGAGGGCGATAGCGCAGAAGAGTTCAACCGGGGCGCTCCAGATGGCAGTGTCGTTGATGGTGAGCAGGCGGATGGGGAGACGGACGAGATTGCCGCGCTGGTAGCGGGGGAGTTCGGGCGTCCACGAGAGCGAAGGCTTACGGGGGCTTTCAATCCAATGCTCATAGGCGGCGAGTTTCACGGTGGCGGTGGCGGCGGGCAGGCGTTGATTGGCGGCGAGAATGCGGTCGCCAAGCAGAACGTTGAACTGGGTGAGATGGCCGCTGCGGGGATCGGGGTAGACGCTGTAGATGGGGGCCAAGTCGCCGGCGGCGCCATTGATATATAGCATTGGGGCGCCGAGCTTCTGTTCTACGTAGGCCGCGACGATGCCCGGCGCGTCGCCCGAGATCTGGAGGAACTGGCCGTTGAGCACGGTGCCGTGCATGGCGTAGTTGGCGATGAGGGCGAGCGGAGAGCCGTCGGCTTTTTCGAGGCGCAGCAGGCCGATCTGGCGGTCAGCGGGGCCGTCGGGGTTGAGGCCGAGGGAGATGCGGCCGTCGACATCGCGGGCCCGGCGGTTGATGTTGGCAAGGGACATACCCGTGCCGGAGGAGAGGCGGGCGGGAGCGAGTTGGGCGAGGGCTTGCTTGGCGCCGGTGACCAGGGAGTCGATGATATAGGCGGTATATTCGGTGTCGACCGGATGGCGGGAGCGGCCCGGGAGAAGGACGGGATAGACACCGGAGGGTCCGATTTCGGGAGCGGAGTGGGTGTGGGTTACGGTCCACCAGAAGTTGAGAGCGGGGACGCCCGTAGCGGTTTCCAGCCGGCGCGCGGCTTCGTCGTAGACCGACGGGGAGAACATGCAGAGGTCGGTGGAGACCAGGACGAACTGTGATTGGCCGTCGTCGAGGGCGACGATGCGGTGGTGGATGGGATCGTGGACGCCCGTGGACTGGCGGTCGGCGTAGCCGAGGAGCCACTTGGGCGTGGCGGGGGTGATGTCGACCTTGACGACGGCGGCGCGGAATTCAGCCGCGAGGGGCAGAGACAGCAGCAGAGTGAGGAGTAGAAGGCGCATGGTGAATGAGGGTGAGAGCGGTGAGATGACCGGTGACGTTCAGAATCGTTTTGGCGAAGTCGGGGATGATGTCGACGGCCAGCAGGAGGCCGATGCCTTCGATGGGCAGGCCGATCGATTGGAAAACAGGGATCATGACCAAGAAGCTTGCGTTGGGGACGCCAGGGGTGGCGAAGCTCATCAAGGTGACGACGGCGGCCAACGTTAGGAGATCAACTGGCGAGAGGGTGATGCTGTTCCATTGGGCCGTGAAGAGAGAGGCAACGATCTGCGCGACAGGGGCGGCGGGGCGGAGGATGGAAACGGTGAGGGGCAGGACGAGTCCGGCGGTGGCGCGGGGATAGCCGAGGAGGCGTTCGGCTCCATCGATCAGGAGAGGCAGGGCGGCGAGTGAGGAGAGCGTAGGACCGGCGACCGACTGGGCCGGGGCAAGGGCGGCGGCGAGCCGGCGGAGGGGAACGCCGCCGATCAGGACGGCCACCGCGTAGAGAGCGATGGTGACCAGAATCACAATGGCGACCAACATGCCAACGTAAAAAGCGAGAGCGCCGAGCGCGTTCATGCCCTGCCGCGCGGCAAGCGACAGGCTAAAGGCGAAGACGCCGGCCGGGGCCAGCCAAAGGACCCAACGGAGAATGACCAGCATCGCATCCGCCAGTGTCTGGAAAAGTTGGACGACGGGTTGGCGCTGCGGGGCGGGGAGACGGAGTAGGGCGAAGGCAACCAGCAGCGTGAAGATGATGAGCGGAAGCATGGCGCCGTCCGCCGCGGCCTTAATGGGATTAGCGGGGACCAGGCTGACGAGCCACTGCGAGAAGGGTGGCGGGGCGGCCAAGGCGGGTCCGCCGGTCTGCAGCGGGCGGAGCGTGGGCGGCCAGAACTGCAGGCCAGTGAGCGCCAGGGCCATCGTCATGGCGACGATGCCCATGATCAGCAGGAGGAAGACACGGCCGGTTCTGCTGCCGACGCGCTGGAGCATGGCCGGGTCGGCGACCGAGGTAACCGAAGAGAGGAGCAGGGCGACGACCAGGGGGATGACGGTCATCCGAATGCCGTTGAGCCACAGGGTGCCGATGACGTCCGTCGTTGCCGTAACGTTCGGGACGGCAGCCGGCTGGACGGCCGCCAGAAGGAAGCCGCTAGCGAGGCCGAGGAGGAGCGCTGCGAGGATGCGAACCGTCAAACTCATGCAGGATGGAGAACCCAGTATATGCAACTGCCTGTGATATAAAACAGGGACGATTATGCCGAAGGACAGTTCGCGCCGGGAATTTATCAAGCGGTCGACGAAGGGAGCCGCGGTGGGCGGGGCCGTCGCGGCCACAGCGCCGGTCGCTGCCGCCGAAGGTTCGCCGAAGCTTCTCAAGACGGCGCATACGAACCAATCGACCTCCATTTGCCCGTATTGCGCGGTGGGTTGCAGCGTCGTGGTCCACACGCTCGGCGATAAATCCCGGAATGTGAAGCCGGCGATCGTCCACATTGAAGGTGATCCCGAGAGTCCGATCAACCGGGGGACCTTGTGCCCCAAGGGGGCATCGCTCGAGGAGTTCGTGCAGAGCGACCGGCGGTTGACGACGGTGCAGTACCGCGCCCCGGGCAGCCGCACGTGGACACGGATCAGTTGGGCGGAAGCGGTGACGAAGATGGCCCGCCGCATCAAAGACGCCCGGGACCATGGATTTGAAACGACCGATGCGCAGGGGCGCACGGTGAACCGGTTGGACAATATCGCCATGATCGGTGGCTGCACCGACACGAACGAAATCAACTACCTGCTGAGTAAGTTCCGGTTCGGTCTGGGGTTACTCTCCTACGAGAACCAAAGCCGGCTTTGACACGGCCCCACGGTAGCCAGTTTGGCTGCCACGTTCGGACGGGGCGCGATGACGAACGGCTGGACCGACGTCTCGAATGCCGATGTGGTGCTGGTGATGGGCGGCAATCCCGCGGAGAACCATCCGGTGGGCTTCCGCTTCGTGATGGAAGCCAAGCGGCTGCGGAAGGCGAAGATCGTATGCGTCGACCCCCGGTTCACGCGGACGGCCGCCGTCAGCGATCTCTACGTGCCGATTCGCTCGGGCACCGATATCGCGTTCCTGGGCGGACTGATCCACTACGCGCTATCGGAAAACAAGTACCAGCGGAAGTATGTTGAGCAACATACCAACGCGTCGTTTCTGATTGCGGAAGGGTTCGATTTCAGCGAGGGGCATTTTTCGGGCTGGAAAGACGGAAAGTACGATAAGTCCACCTGGCAATATGAGCTGGATGCGCAGGGTTATGCGAAGGTGGATCCGGCGCTCGAGCATCCGCGCTGCGTATTCCAACTGATGAAGAAGCATTACTCGCGGTATACGCCCGACGTAGTGGCCAACATCTGCGGCTGCACGGCGGAAGAGTTTCTGAAAGCGGCGGCGATGATCACGATCGCGGCGGCGGAGGATAAGAGCGGCACGGTGCTCTATGCTTTGGGCTGGACCCACCATAGCTTCGCCGTGCAACTGATCCATGCGGCAGCCATGGTGCAATTGCTGATGGGAAACATCGGCATGCCCGGCGGCGGCGTGAACGCGCAGCGGGGCCATGCGAACATCCAAGGCTCCACCGACATGGGCGCCTGGAACATGTTGCCGGGATACCTTAAAATTCCGCGGGCGAACCAGACGAGCCTCGGCGAGTATCTCAAGGCGAACACCCCGAAACCGCTGCGGCCGAACAGTCTCAACTACTGGGGCAACACGCCCAAGTTCATGACCAGTCTGCTGAAGGCCTACTATGGACCCAAGGCGACGGCGGCCAACGGCTACGGCTATGATTGGCTGCCTAAAGTAGCCGAGGGTGCCGACCACTCCTGGGGCACCTTCTTCGATGAAATGAATGCCGGCAAGATGGAGGGCCTCATCAGTTTTGGGATGAACCCGGTAGCGAACGGGCCCAATACCCCGAAGATGATTCGGGCGTTGTCGAAGTTGAAGTGGCTGATTGTGGCCGAAAACTTCGAGACCGAAACGGCGGCGTTCTGGCGGGCCCAAGAACTGGCCGGCAAGGAGTATCCGCAGTCGGTGAAGGCAGAGGAGATTGCCACCGAGGTGTTTCTGTTGCCGGCCGCGTGCTTTGCCGAGAAGGACGGCGCGTTCGTGAACTCCTCGCGTTGGCTGCAGTGGAAGGAAGCGGCTGTGGATCCGCCTGGCGAAGCGCGGCGCGATCAGGAGATTATTGCCGATCTGTTCCTGGCGGTGCGGGCGCTGTATGAGAAGGAAGGCGGCAAGGCGCCGGAGCCAGTGCTGAACATGCAATGGAACTACGCCAAGCCCCATGCTCCGACCTTGCGGGAAGTGGCCCGCGAAGTGAACGGCGTTGACCTTGAAACGGGCAAGCAACTGAATGGGTTTGGCGAACTGAAGGACGACGGTTCCACCTCCTGCGGCAACTGGATTTACTCGGGGTCCTGGCCCGAGGCTGGCAATCAGATGGCTCGCCGCGGACAAGTGGACCCCACCGGGTTGGGCTTGTACCCCGAGTGGGCGTGGAGCTGGCCGGCGAACCGGCGCATCCTGTACAACCGCGCTTCGACCGATGACCAGGGGAAGCCATGGGACCAGACGCGGGCGCCATTGCGCTGGAACGGAAAGCGCTGGTCGGGCGACACCCCCGACTACAAAGCCGACGCCAGCCCGGAGTCGATGGCATCGTTCATCATGCTGCCGGAGGGCGTGGCGCGGCTGTTCGCGCCAGATCTGGTAGAGGGGCCATTTCCGGAGCATTATGAGCCGGCCGAGAGTCCAGTGGACAACGCGCTGCATCCGAACGCCAACGCGAATCCGATGTTGAAGACGTACAAGAGCGATATGGACGCTTTCGGTACGGCCAAGGATTTCCCGTTCGTCGCCATCACCTACCGGCTGACGGAACACTTCCACTACTGGACGAAACATACGAGTTCCAGTTCCGAGCTGCAATCGAACTTCTTCGTTGAGGTTCCCGAAGAGCTGGCCACGGAGAAGGGAATCGTCAGCGGGACGAAGGTGCGCGTATCTTCGGCCCGAGGCGATCTGGAAGGGCCAGCGCTGGTCACCAAACGCTTGCGGACGCTGAAGGTAAGCGGGCGCAAGGTGTATCAGATCGGTTTGCCCATTCACTGGGGGTTCGTGGGCAAGGTGCATGGCCCGTTGATCAATAAGTTGACGCCCAGCGCCTATGATCCGAATTGCGGCACCCCGGAATACAAGGGATTTCTCGTGAATCTGGAGAAACTCGGATGATCGTCGCCAAGCTCATCGATACGACGTTGTGCATCGGCTGCAAAGCGTGCGAGGTCGCCTGCCAGGAGTGGAACGACCAGGAGTACACACTGGGGACGTTTGGCGGGACCTACCAGACGATGCCCGATCTTGAGCACAATTTTTGGAACTTGATCAAGTTCAATGAAATGGAACGGGACGGCGGCACCTCGTGGCTGATGTCGAAGTACCAGTGCATGCACTGCGCCGACGCCGGTTGCCTGGCGGCTTGTCCGGCGCCGGGTGCGATTGTCGCGCGAGCCAACGGCACCATCGACTTCGTGCACGAGAACTGCATCGGCTGCGGCTACTGCATCACGGGCTGCCCCTTCGATGTGCCGCGGCTGAGCCCGGCTTCAAAGAAGGTGTACAAGTGCTCGTTGTGTTCCGATCGGACGGCCGTTGGCCTGGAGCCCGCTTGCATTAAGACGTGCCCGACGAACTGCCTGACGTTCGGCGCGCGGGACGAACTCGTGCGGATTGCCGAGGCGCGCAGCGAAGAATTGAAAGCGGATGGATTCGCCGACGCGGGGGTTTACAACCCGCAGGGCGTAGGCGGAACAAATGTCCTTTACGTCCTGAAACACGCGAGTGAACCGGAGGCCTATGGGCTGCCCAAGGATCCGCAGATCCCGTGGACAGTGAGCCTTTGGAAGGGGCCGATGAAGTGGTTGGGCACGCTCGCCTTCTGGGGCACGATATTAGGCGCCTTCTTCCATTTCGTGATCTACGGCCCGCAGGATCCCGCCAAACATGGGCACCCCGAGAAGGAGGATGCACCGAGTGACCCATCCTGACGAAATCCGGATTCCCCGGTTTGATGCCTATGAGCGCGTGATGCATTGGATGTCCGCGTTGAGCTTCGGCTACGCGACACTTACGGGCCTGGCGATCTGGTCGCCGAAGCTCTATTGGATGGCCGCGGTGCTGGGCGGAGGCTTCCATATTCGCGGCACCCATCCGTGGTCTGGGATCGTATTCGCGGTGATGATCGGGGTGATGTTCCGGCGTTGGGCTGCGGGTATGAAGCTCGATGCGGATGACCGCGTTTGGCTCACCCGTCTGCATAAATACGCCACCCACGACCATGGCGCGCTGCCGCCTTCCGGACGCTTCAACGCCGGGCAGAAGATGCTGTTCTGGAGCCAGGTGGCCACCACCGTGCTGCTCTTTGCGACGGGCGTGGTGCTCTGGTTCCCCGAGTCGATGCCACGGGCGCTGCGGCTGGCTTCGATCGCGCTGCATCCTCTGGCCGCGATCGGTTCGATCTCCAGTATTCTCGTGCACATTTACATGGGCACCGCCGCCGTGCCGCAATCGATGCGTGCCATGCTTCGTGGTTACGTGGTGCCGGAGTGGGCGCGGTTCCACCACCCGAAGTGGTACAAGGCGTGGCGGGCGTCGACGGCGCAAAAGGGGCCGGTGTAGCGTCGCCGGGCAACTTCCGGTTAGATCTCCGACTCAGCCAAAGTCCATCTCCTTCCGGTATGCAGGGACAGGGTATTGACGGGAATCGGCGTGGCACGCGCGATGCGTTCGAGGGTGGCGTTGTTGGCCACACTCGTGAACAGGTTCAGGCAGACGAGCGAGCGAGAGAGCAATTGGTCGTGCGGCTCGTTGGGTAAGGGGGATAAGGAGCGCTTTGCGTTCTTAGCGGAATGTCGAAGAAATAGAGGCTCTATTGGCCCGCTCGCTCATATCGATCCCAGTCAAACCGTATCGACGGATCTTCGGTGGGACGACGCGGCCCGGCCCGATGGTGCGAACTGCCAGCCGCGGCGCTGATGAGGATAGGCGAAAGCTTACTGGAGGGTGAAGTAGGACTGGCATTGGGTTGGCGAAATGATTAATTCAGGTTAAAATTCGAAAACGTGAAAGCAACGGGAGCGTCGGCGAAAGAATGAAGATCGCAGTCGACGCCCCCCGCTATTCCGTCTACGGCTACGACTTCGTACTGCAGGGGAACAGCACGGCGGCGCGGGACGGACTGGCTGAGGATTTCACTTTTTTTCGCGGAGAGTCAGCAGGTGTTGAGCCCGTTACTCTGGTTTTGAATCAGGACCGGCCGAACTATGCGGAGCTGCCCGAATGCGATGCCTCGGTATACACGCCGCGAAACGTCGTTTATCGCGACGGAGGCCGACGGATTCTCGATTTCGGCGGCCGCGGCCTGGGTATTTACGAGCCGGCAGTACGGCGGTTCACGATGACCAGTGAGTCCTCCGACTTGGTATACGAAGCGGGATATCTGTTTCTACTCTCGCAGATTGGCCAGGCGGCGGATCAGCGAGGCATGAGCCGCGTTCACGCGATGGCCATGAGCTACCGGGGGCGGGCCATTCTGGCGATGTTGCCCATGGGGGGAGGGAAGAGCACTTTGGCGGCGGCTCTTTTGAAGCATCGGGAACTGCGGATCCTCTCGGACGATTCCCCGTTTCTCGACCGCCGTGGCGGCGTTCATGCGTTGCCTTTGCGTCTGGGACTCCTTCAAGGGAGTGAGAAGGAGATTCCTGCCGATCATGTGCGCAGGATTGACCGCATGGAGTTCGGCCCGAAGTATCTGGTGAACTATTCCTACTTTGCCGAACGGGTATCAGCGCAGGCCGAGCCCGGGATGCTGTTGATCGGGCGAAGGACGCTGTCGACGCGCGGGCGATTGGAAGAGGTTGGATACCGCACGGCAATGTCCGCGATGATTCCCCACAGCATTGTCGGTTTGGGACTCTTCCAAGGGCTCGAGTATATTCTCGAACGGAGCACGGGCGAGCTTATTGGGAAGGTAGGTGTCGCGTGGTCGCGGGCGCGCAACGCCCACCAGTTGGTGCGCCGATCGCACAACTATGTGTTGCACATGGGGCGCGACCCGGAGCAGAACGCAGCGTTGATCCTCGAAGCGGCGGAACGGTTGTTTGCCAAGGGCCAGTAGTGGAATCGATGCGCTGGCATCGATTCTGCGGTTGCCCTTTGTGCCGAGCGTCTCTGTGCGGCGCAGCGTGGCGGAAGTTCCTGGGAATGATCTCGCTCTGGGCCTGGTGATTGAAGAGTGTTCGGGCGAGGATCTCCATGCGCTGGGGCGCGGGGTTCAATGGGCCCGGTTGTTGTTTTCGCGTCTCGGAGAGTGCGTGGTGGCGACGGCGCATGGGTTGGCGGAGATGGCGGAGATGGACCCTCACCGCGCCGATCGGCCGGCGTCGCGATTATCGCAGTGGCAGCCCGCCGCCGATTTCGAAGCTGGTGGCGGTGCGGCAGAACAACCTGCGCAATCAGCGGAGGTTCGCGAAGGAGATGGTGAATGCGCTGGGGGGCCGAACGGGCCCGGCGCCCGGCGCCGCGCCTGCAAGAGGCGATGCGGGTATCCTCGTTGCTGGACTTGTTGCTGTCGACGCCGAGCTTTCCTTCTGGCTGCGACCCGGAGATGCGCTCGAGCGGTTGAGGTGTGCGCCCCCGCCCGCGGAGGCCTGTTGGGACGACTGCTACCGGCAAGCGAGTGGAGAACGCTTTCGGTTACCCGGCTTTGGCGAGCGCGGGCCGATTCCGCAGGCGGCTCGCCGAGTGGATGTTGCAGGCCCAGGCCCAGCACGAGCCTGCGCCATTAGTACCATGCCGAATACGAGCGAATAGTGCGCCGTGGGCGGGAGTCCCGCGGCAGGGTCCGCGGCGGGGCGCATCCGAACCCTTGGTGAGCGTCACTCTGTCCCCGGTGCGGACTTCGCCGTCGGGTGGACGGTGGGAGTGCTTAGACTCTGACGGTGGCGAATCATCTTCACGCCTTCCAGCACCGCGAGCGGAATGGCGCCTAGGGCAAGAAGGCGCAGGCAGTCAGTGAACGTCATCGGCGGCGTTTTCAGAAAGCTTCCGAATGCGATGTTGTGCTGGCTCATCACCTGGAGGCTAATCGAAAGGATCACCACGATGATCAAGTTGGGGTTAGAGAAAAGCGAAATGCGCCAGATCGGCTTGGTCTCGCTCCGCGCTCCAAACGATCGCAACAGTTCGGCGAAGACGACGACGGTGAAGGCCGATCCTCGCGCACTGGCAAGGCTGCCCGTTTTCAGACCATCCAGAAACACGCCAACACCCAATGCCGCGGTGAGCGCTCCCGTCAGCAACATGGTTTGGAGAAAGGCCCGGTCCGTGATTCGTTCCAAGCGCGGCCGCGGCGGCCGACGCATCACATCCGGGTCCACAGCATCGGTGGCCAGGGCAAGCGCGGGCAATCCGTCGGTGACAAGGTTGATCCAAAGCAGATGAATGGGAAGCAGGGGCGACGGCAAACCGATGGCGACACAAACGGTCATCAGGAGCAGTTCTCCCGTGTTGCCTGCCAGCATGTACTGGAGCGTTTTGCGAATGTTGCTGTAGATGCCCCGGCCTTCTTCGACGGCGGCGACAATGGTCGTGAAGTTGTCATCGGTGAGGATGATGTCCGCCGCTTGCTTGGTGACTTCCGTTCCCGATATGCCCATAGCGATGCCGATGTCGGCGCCCTTAATGGCGGGGGCGTCGTTCACGCCGTCACCGGTCATGGCGACCACGTCTCCACTAGCCCGCAGAGCGCGGACGATTCGCAGTTTGTTTTCCGCTGTCACGCGGGCGTACACCGAAATACCGGGCGCGCGCCGCTGCAAGTCCGATGCCGGCATCTTGTCGAGTTCGGTGCCGGTCACCGCCGCGCTGGCCGACGGGATGCCGAGTTCCCGCGCGATGGCAGCCGCTGTACTGGGGTGATCGCCGGTGATCATGACCACCCGGATCCCCGCGGCATGACACTTGGCGATGGCCGACTTGCCTTCCGGCCGAGGCGGATCGTACATCCCGGTCAGGCCGACGAAAACGAGATCACGCTCAACGACCGCGGCGGTGGCGTCCCCGGCCGAACCATTGAGGAGATCGGCATACGCGGAGGCGATGACGCGGAGAGATTCGTCAGCCATGGCGGACGTGTGTTGGAGTATCCGGTGGCGGTCTTCGGCTGTCATCGGGCGAACATCGGTTCCCGTGAAGAGCTGAGTGCTGAGGCTCAGCACGACGCCCGGGGCTCCGTTGACCAAGATGCGGAGCCCGCCGCCGGGCATGCGGCGAGTGACGGAACTGCGTTTCCGATCCGAGTCAAAGGGCAGTTCGCGGATCTTGGGGAAGCTCGTGTCCATTCGCTGCCGATTGCCACCGGCCTTCGCGCCAGCCACCAACAGTGCACCTTCGGTAGGATCTCCCACTGTCTTCCAGGTGCCGGCATCCTCAGTCAGATGGGAGCTATTGCAGCCGAGAATGATATTGGCCAGTTCGCCGAGCGGCAACCGATGTTCCTCCCCGGCTTTCTTGCCTTCCCACTGCACTTCGCCGGCCGGTCCATATCCTTCGCCGGTAACGTGATAGATCCGTCCCCCCACCAGCAGCCTCCGCGCCGTCATCTCGCCCACGGTCAGCGTTCCAGTTTTGTCGGTGCAGATGACGCTGGTTGACCCGAGCGTTTCGACCGCCTCCAGTTTGCGAACCAGCGCGCCGCGACGAGCCAGGCGCAGTACGCCAATGGACAGCGCGACGGTCACCAATGCCGGTAGACCTTCAGGGATTGCGGCCACGGCCAGGCTGATCGACGTTAACGCCAGTTCGAGGAGCCCTGTTCCCCGAAGCCATCCGAGACCGAACATCAGGGTGACGATGCCCAACGCTGCCCAAAGCAAAGTTCGGCCCAGCGCGTCGAGTCTACGCTGCAAGGGGGTGCCCTTGTCCGCAACCGCCTCGTCCAAGAGTTGTGCAATCCGGCCGAGTTCGGTCTCCCGGGCGACTGCGACCACCACCGCCTCGCCGCGTCCCGCCGACACGCTGGTTCCCGAAAACACGAGGTTGCTCCGGTCCCCGAGCGGAGTATCCATTTGCGGCAAGGTAGCTGGATTCTTCGCCACGACGTCGGACTCACCCGTGAGGGCAGACTCGATGCACTGGAGAGATGCCGTCTGCAGAAGGCGAGCGTCCGCGCCAATGCGATCGCCGGCTTCGAGCGCCAGGATGTCTCCTTTCACGATTTGCAGGGACGGGATGGATACCAGTTCGCCGTCACGCCGCACCGTGGCGTTGGGCGCCGTCAACCTCCTCAGAGCCACAATGGACTGTTCCGCCCGGTACTCCTGGTAGAACCCGATGGCCGCGTTCAGCACGACGATGGCGAGGATGGCGAAGGCATCCATGTGCTGTCCGAGAAACCCGGATATCGCGCCGGCCGCGACCAAAATCCAGACGATCAGGCTCTTAAACTGTCCAGCGAGAATCCGCCACGCGCTGACCCGCGCACCCTCCTTCAGTTCGTTTGGTCCGTCGCGTTCGAGCCGCTTTGCCGCTTCCGCCGCGGTTAGCCCGTCGATTGTGGAGTCGAAGGCATCCAGCACGTCTTGGGGCAATCGGCTGTGCCAGGCGGGACGATCTGTGCTGTGCGGCGGCGGTGGGTTCTCAGTTGCCATGGCGAATCCTTCGGACGTTGAAACGGCCGGGCCGGTGCGGGGCTTTCGCCGGTGCCGCCCGCGACAGGCGGACCGCTGCATCGATCGGATCGAAGAGGCCCCTTGGGCAGACGCTCTGGGCGGGTGCCGAGGGGGCTTCATTCACTCCCGCGTCGCCTCACGTCAACGCGACCACCATCTTTCCGAGGTTGTCCCCATCGAACAGTCCGAGGAAGGCGGCCACCGCCTGGTCGAGTCCCTGCACAACGGTTTCTCGATGCTTTAATTTGCCCGCTTGGATGTAGCCGCCCACCTCTCGCTCGAACTCAGCTCGCTGGTCCATCCAGTCACTCACAATCAGACCCTTCATCGTCAACCGCTTGGTTGTGATGTTGAAGAGGTTCGACGGACCGGGCTGCGGGGTCAGGTCATTGTAGGCGGAGATGCCGCCACAGGCGATGATGCGGCCATGCATGCGGAGTGCCGACAGCGCAGCTTCGAGAGCGGGCCCGCCGACGTTATCGAAATAGACATCAATGCCATCCGGAGCCGACCGGCTGAGTTGAGGCAACATCGCGCCCGCATTGTAGTTAAAGGCATGGTCGAAGCCGCACTCGCGCAGCAGAAACTGAACCTTCTCCGGGGAACCGGCTGATCCGATTACCGTGCACCCTCGCAGCTTGGCTAACTGGCCGGCGACATTGCCCACCGCGCCGGCGGCGCCGGAGACGAAGACAACCTCCCCTGCCTTGACATCGACTAGCCTAAGCCCGGCCCAGGCGGTCATTCCCGTCATGCCGAGCGTCCCCAGGTAGACAGACAATGGCTGCAGCTCCCGGCTGACACGGTGCAGCTCCGCCGGTTGCGCGATGAAGTATTCCCGCCAACCGCGGCTGGAGACTACGGCGTCCCCCGGCTTTAAGGCAGCGGCTCGCGATTCGATCACCTCACCGACGGCGCCTCCATCCATCACTTTGCCCAGTTCGAAGCCCGGCACGTAGGACCTTCCTGCGTTCATGCGGCTGCGCATGTAGGGATCAACGGACAGGAAGAGATTGCGCACCAGCACCTCTCCTTCGTTAAGAGGCGGGAGTTCGGTGCTCGCCATCGTAAAATTGGCGGCTGTTGGCATCCCTACCGGATGGCTGGCGAGCCGAACCTCTTTGCTTTTGATCGACGACATACTGTTCTCCTCTGGCTATGACGGCAGCAGCACTTGTTCGACGGGACGACGCAACGAGCGTGGCATAGCGTTCGCGTAGCCGAAGCGAATCAATAATTGGGGATTACCCGCGACAAGACCCAAACTGTTGCCCAATTGCGGCCGCAGGTGGCTCACCTCGATCGGCTGGTTCAAAAAGGCGGACTTCAGATTCAAGAGAGTCATGGTCAACGCCAGACGCTGGTAGACTTGGCCGGCCCGCACCCAGTCGGCCTTATGCTCGGACGCCGAACTGATGACGAAGGCTCCCGCCGAACTTCGCAGTTTCTTGACGTCTGCATCGGCGAAATCTTGTGGCTTTGAGCCGTTGACGAACAGTTGTCCCAACCAGCGCGGCACGGCGGGACTTCCAGCGCACGAAGAGAACAAGCCATCGAAGGAAGCGAGTACTTCCTTTTTGTCGAAACGCAGCCAGTGGATCAACTCTGCGCGGAATGGCTGGTCCGCATACTGGCCCAGCGTGGCCTGATGAACGTAGTCGGCCAGGGTGGACAGTCCTGCGCCGCTGGTGATCGTGTGAATGCCAATGCCGTGTTCGAGGGGCATCTGCTGAAGCTGATTGAGGTGACTTGCGCGAATGGCCTTTCCGTCGTACTCCGAGCGCGTGCACTGCCGCAGTGGAATGGCATCGAGCAGGGTGTCCGTTTGCGGCCGATCCTCGGTCAGGGTGATTCGGATAGAGTCGAGGGGGTCCGGATAAGCGACAGCGGGCGCATAGCCCACGGCGCGCGCGGCAAGGAGAAGGTTCTCCAAGGCGCACCCGAGGCTGATCCAGAGTTCGCGATTCGTTGGGTCGACAGCCGCGAGCCGGCGGGAGTAATCCGGGTGGATCTCAACCGCATTCGGCCGCAGGGCGAACTTCCAGGGCTGCGCGTTGTGACCGTTGGCGGCAAGCGTCGCATACCGCAGCATGCCGAGCAGTTTGAGCGGAGTTGACGCGTTCAACGGCAAGGCTCTGCGGGGACGGGCCGCCTGCGCCTCATAGTCGACCCACGGAACGGATTCGCGCAGCGCATAGGCCGAGAGCGCGGCAATCCCGCCAGCCGAAACCAGTTTCAGTACGTTGGCGCGGCTGAGGGCGTTTCTCATTTGAACGCCTTGAGCAGTGCTTCAAACTGAGCATGGTGGGACTTCGCATGGGGCGTCACCGCCGGGACCTTTCGCTCGATACCCAACAATTCGTACACGGCCATTTGGGCCGCGCGAACGGAATACTCCACGGTGAAAACGACGTCCTCCGGAATCTCTACGAACTGGCTGACGAAGGCGAGGTTGTGCGAGCCGGTCGGAACTGGGAACGGCCGGTCGCCGAGTTCCCGGGGCATGAACATGCTGGTCAGGTAGGGCATCCTGCAGGGGATGCAGTTGGCCGTGGCCATGGTGGCGGGGTCGAAGCGCAGATGGCCGCAGAGCTCGTGCAGGATCTCGGCCCCGCTGCATTCCGTCATCGATTTCGGTACGAAGTTTCCAATACGATCCGGAAATAGTGAGTAACCCCAGAACACCTGGACATCGCGCGGCTGGTTGGCAAAGTGTGGCTGAAACGCCAGCACGATGGACATCAGCCAGTTGGAGTCCTTGAAGGTCACCAGTCCACCCGTACCTGCCTCATTCCCGCTGAACTGCTCCATCTGTTGGAAAAACGAGGGGTCCTGCAAGGTGACCGTGAACGACTCCCACCAAGCTTGAGCGATGGAACTGTTGAACACGGCGGGCCGGCCGAACTGAGGCCGCCCTTCGGCCAAGCGTTCCCATAGGGTCCAACCGCCGCTATCGGCCTTGGTCTTTTGGGGCGGCGCACTCGTCATCGAACCGAGACTGGATGCGTCCGTCATGGAGCCGTTCTGCAGGAAGACGAGATCCCCGTCCCGCACATCGATGTGTTCGCTCTGGCCGGCGCGCAGGCACTGCAGGCCCGTTACAACGAACTTGCCGCTATTGGTTTGGTGGTCGATATCGGTGACCCGGCAGCCGGTGATGAGTTGAACACCTTGGCTGGCAAGCCAGCTTTGCAAGGGAACCACTAAGGAGTCGTACTGGTTATAAATCGTCCTCTTGACACCCGCTAACGTCTCGATGCGCGAGAACTCCAACAGGAAGCGAAGCAGGTAGCGCTTAAACTCCACCGCACTATGCCACGGCTGAAAGGCGAAGGTGGTCGACCACATGTACCAGAAGGGAGTCTCAAAGAAGTCTGGCGAAAGACAGTCGGTGATCCGTTTGGCCCCCAAGCTCTCTTCGGTGGCCTGACTGAGCGTTAGTAACTCGAGGCGATCTTGCATGGAAAATCCCATGGAGGCGACGGGTACTTTCGCCCGCCGCCGGTCGACCAGGCGTGCCATCGCATTCGACTGGTGAGACTCGTTGAACTCCATGGTTTCCTCGAACACGGACTTGCCGGGCCGCGTCAGCGAGGGTATCGACTTGTAGAGATCCCACGTGCATTCATAGTTGTCCGTTGTTACCATCCGCCCGCCACGCATGGAGTAGCCACGCGTTGGATCGCCCGCTCCGTCCAAACTCCCGCCTAGCACCGGCGCCGCTTCGAGGATCGTGATGTTCCCGCCGGGGACGTTGCCGTCGCGGATCAGGAACGCCGCCGCGGCGAGGGAGCCGATGCCGCCGCCTACCAGGTACGCCTTCGACTGGCTGTTCATCGCTGTCTGCCTTTCCACGCCACTTGTTTCATACCCAGGGGCCTGCAATTGGCGAACCAAGCCCATCGGCGCTCCGAACGCTCAGGAATGCTGGCATCGGGCGGCACGTGCCCTCTGCCCTTTGCCCTGTCGCCGCGACCACTACGGGTCAGTTGACCGCCATGCGTCAACGAGTCCGGCGGGGGGAGCGACCGCGACGCACGGGATTCGCGCCTTTTAAAAGGGCTTCTTCCGGATGGGCGGCTTTGGCGCGTCCCGTGCATTGGATGGCGGCGTGAGGCTTCCAGAGTTTCCACGCGAGGATCCTGGTTTTCTTTAGCGAGCGGAAGTGGAAATCCGTTTGCCGAGAGTGAGCAACGAAGGCAAGGAAATCAATATGTCCGAAACCAAAGCAATGGTGGCCGTTTATGCTTCGCACGATGGGGCGGAAGCAGGGGTGAAAGAACTCCAGCGCGGAGGCGTGGATATGCGTACGCTCTCGATTATCGGCAAAGATACCCATACCAGCGAACATGTTGTTGGCTACTACAACACTGGCGATCGCATGAAGTATTGGGGCAAAGCGGGGGCCTTTTGGGGCGGCTTCTGGGGACTGCTCTTCGGGTCGGCGTTCTTCGTCATCCCGGGGATGGGCCCCGTGCTCATCGCTGGCCCCGTCATCACCTGGATCGTGGGCGCCTTGGAAGGTGCGCTCGTCGTCGGAGGCATTAGTGCGATCGGTGCGGGGTTGGTAGGCATGGGGATCCCGAAGGACAGCGTTATCGAGTACGAATTGGCGCTCAAGACCGACAAGTACCTGTTGATGGTCAACGGCACTGCGGCGGAAGTCGACAAGGCTCGAGCTATTCTCGAAAGCACTGGGGCGGTGAGCCCGGCGGTCTATTCCGGTGAGGCGATGGGTGCGAGCGCTTGATGGTCTGCCGTGAGCCGAAAAAACGGGAAGCGAACGAAGCTGTCCCGTAGGGCAGTGACAACCTCCGTCGAAGGTTTCGCGCATTCCTTTGTGGGAAGGCACGCTGGCTTGCGCGCCACGGTAACCGCAGAGCCCTTCAGAAACCCGAGGACAAAGCAGCAGGATGAATCGACCCATGAGAAAACACGGAAAACCCCAACGAACGTATGCCCCCGTTGCGGTCGCCGAGAAGGGCGGCGGTCCCGGTTCGGCCGGCCAGTCCGGGGACACGCAGGGACTCCCCGCCATGGCCGAGGCCGGCTCGGAAAGCGTGCAGGAACTGCTCGAAGAGGGACAGTATTTCGAGGCCGAGGTGCTTCTGGGAGGGGAGACGGCCAAGGATCCCGATATCGCGGAGGTCCAGACGCACGAGCCTGCTGACGCCCCTCCATCGCGGGCACGATCGGACCAGGCATCAAGCGAGCGCAAGCCGTCTGGCCACAAACGGCAATGAGCAACCGTGCCGCGAATCCTGTCCGAGCTCTGGCGCCGCCCATGGCCACGGAGGCGAGCCCTGAGGAACAGGGCCGCGGGCGGGAGCGTCACGGTCCCGGCCTCCTTGAGGGCCGGTACCCATCGCACGGCATCGGCGGCCGGAAGGCTAAGAACGACTGGACGCTGACCCGTGGAAGCGCCCGCGGGCCGTTCCGCAGCGAGGCTGCATGAACTCCGAAACCGATTCCCCCGTGCCGTCTGCAACGCCGCCGCTAGAGTCCGCTGCCGTTTCGGCGGCCGCTTCTGTCAGTCCCGCGCCGGGGGTGCCAGGTAGCGCGGTGTTAACTGCGCACGGCGGCGCCTATCTCAAGAAGGCGGCAACGAAGTCCCGCCGGGCCCGCCGTTGGTTTTCGTTGGTGCTCATTGTCGGTGCCGCCACGGGGGGCGTCGCCTATTGGGTCGATCACCGCTCCTCCGAGGTGGTCCTCGTCAACCCCGTTCTTCTGCCGGTCAACGAGACCATCGCGAGCAGTGGCTTGGTGGGCGGCGTCAAGGAATCCACCATTGGGGCGTCGTTCAACGGGGCTGTTTTGCAACTGCCCGTAAAGCTTGGCGACCATGTTCAGGCCGGAGAGATCCTGGCGGTCTTGAAGAACAACATCACCCAAGCGCAGGTGGCACAGGCGAAAACGGCCGTCCTGACTGCGCAGGCTCAACTAAAACAGAGTTCCCGGGGGCCACTGTTGTCGGAAGTGCAAGTCGCGCAAATGCAGATTAGTCAGGCGCGCGCCTTGGCCGCGCAGGCCATCTCGGAACTCGACCTGGCTCGCAAAACGCAAGAACGGACCCGGGCTTTGTCGACGGCGGGAATCGCCTCGAAGAGCGACATGGATAGCTCATCGTCCGCGCTGGCCGCGGCGGAGGCCAAATCCCGATCTGGCACCGCTGCCATTCGGCTGGCCGAGGCGCAACTGCAAACACTGCAGTCTACTCCGCGCAAGGAAGATGTTGAGTTGGCCCGCGACCGGCTCACCGAAGCCCAGCAAGCACTTCTCGTCGTTCGCCAACAGGCCGGCGAGGCCACCGTCAGCGCCCCGTTTTCCGGCACGATCACCGCTGTCAATGTTGAGGTCGGCCAGAACGTTGACGCACTGGGCCTCTTTGCCTTGGTCAGCGATACGCTCGAAGTCCGTGTCGACTTGGACGAGAGCAATCTGGCCGATCTTTCGCTTGGGCAGAAGGCGCTCCTGTCGGCGGCGGCATTTCCCGGCCAGGAGTTCGCGGGCCGGCTGAAGGAAATCTCTCCGTCCGTCAACAAGATCAGAGGCACTGTCTCCGTGAAGCTGGAGCCCATCGCACCGCCTGCCTGGCTCAGGTCCGGCCAGACGCTCAACGTGAATCTCGTCACGAATCAGTCCGCCATGCGTTTGCTGATCCCGGCCTCAGCCTTGCGGCGCGTCGGGGACCGGACCGTCGCCTTGGTGGTTCAAGGGGATCGGGTGATCGAGAAGATTGTGCTCACGCGGCCGCCAACAGACAAAGGGATTCCGGTGCTCGCCGGCCTTGTATCTTCAGATCGTGTGGTGGTGAATCCCGGCAAGCTTCAGCCCGGGGAAGCGGTGCGGGTCAAGGAGTAGCGAGCCGCGATGACGATCTACTCGCTATTGCCCCGTCAGGTCCGATTCGAAAGCCAGCTGGCGTGGCGGCACCTTCGTTCGGGGGGCGGCCAAACGTGGCTGACCATCGCCGCCGTGGCCTCAGGGGTGATCATCGTCATTTTCATCATGGGCCTCATCTTCGGACTGCAGCGTCGGCTTACGGCCTTACTGACTGACGCCATCCCGCACGTCACCGTGCAAGTGCCCGAAGGGAAACCTATTCCCTATGCAGACTTGCCGGGGCGCCTGCCCGGCACCAGTTCCTCTCGATCGGAGATCCAGGCACCCCAGCGAAAGAACATTGACGACTGGCGCACCGTCCTCGCGGTCGCCGGCACGATTCCCAACGTTCGTGCCGTCACCCCTGCCGTCGCCGGGCAGGGCTTCGCCTCCAAAGGGGCCAATCCTGTCGGTGTCTCGTTGATTGGGGCCGATCCTATGGAACAAGAGCTCATCACGCCGGTGACGAAGAATTTGATCGGGGGGCACTACGATGGTTTGCTCGCGGATGAGGTCGTCATCGATTTCGAACTGGCCAAGGACTTGAATGTAGGAGTGGGCGACCGCATTCGCATCACCTCCATCTCGGGAGTCCCCGAACCCCTTCGCGTTGCCGGCGTCTATTCGAAAGGGCAAGGGCGGGGAAGCGCCTACGTCACGCTGCGAACCGGTCAGAGCATGTTGGGCATCGGCAACTCGGTCAATGTCGTCTACGTCAAGGTATTCGACATCTATGCGGCCGATGCGGTTGCCGAACGGTTATCCGCGCTCCTCGAGTGCGAAGCCAAGTCCTGGTCCAGCGAGTTCCCCAACTTCGTTACTTCGCTTCAGGCGCAGTCGGCTTCCGCCTATCTCATTTCGGGCTTCACGCTCATTGCTTCGTCCTTCGCCATCGCTTCCGTCCTCATCGTTTCCGTGCAACGGAAGGCCAAACAGATTGGCACCCTGAAAAGCATCGGCGCGCGAAGCCGCCAGATCCTCTTGATCTTTTTGTTGGAAGGTCTTGGCATCGCGATCGCCGGCAGTGTGATGGGGGCGATTGCGGGAATCGCGATCGTGTCGTTGCTGAGCTTGCCGAAACAAGCGGTAGCCCGGGGCGGCGGCCTTCCCGAATCCTTGTTCCCTTTGATTTTGGATCCGGTATACATTCTGGCCGCCATGGGCGCCGCCACTACCGCAACGGTGCTGGCTGCTTTGCTTCCCGCGCGGAGCGCCGCCAAGCTGAACCCCGTGGATGCCATGCGATGAGTGGCGAAGCCGGACGGCTCGTCATCGAAACAGTCGGCCTGAAGAAAACCTACCTCGGCAAGATGCCCACACCGGTGTTGTTTGGCATCGATTTACGCGTGGCCGCCGGCGAATTCGTCTCGATCATTGGACAGTCAGGCAGCGGCAAGTCCACCCTGCTCAACATTCTTGGAGCCCTTGACGTGCCGACCGAGGGGTTAGTCAAAATCGATGGGGTCGACATTTCGACGCTAACCGAGGATGGACTCGCCGTTCTCCGCAGCCAGGTAGTCGGCTTCGTTTTTCAAGCCCACTTCTTGTTGGATGAACTGACGTGCCTCGAGAACGCTGTCCTGCCGATCAGCATCCGGAACGGCTCACCGACGCTCGAGGAATCCGCGTGGATCACCAGTTTGCTCGTGCGCGTGGGCTTAGGCGGAAAACTGCACAAATACCCCGACACGATGAGCGGCGGAGAAAATCAGCGATGTGCCATCGTGCGGGCACTGGCGAATCGGCCTCGAATCGTCTTGGCCGACGAACCGACGGGAGACCTCGACAGCCATACCGGGGAGGAGGTTTTCCGATTGATGCGTCAGATGAGCAGCGAGATCGGAATCTCGTTCGTCATGGTCACGCACGATGAGCGATTGGCCCGCGCCGCCGATCGGATCTTGCTCATCGAAGATGGCCTGATGCGTGCCCTCACCAAGGAAGAGAAAGCGGTGGGCACATCGCCCAGCTAAACAAATTCGCCGAAAAGTTGGCTCCCCAAGACATACAAAATACGTACAGGGCTGCTGGAGAGTTGGGGGTCGGGCGATTTCTCCGTTGTTAACAAAGGGGTTATGTGAAGTGCTTCGCCGGTCCAGACCGGATACACCTTGTCGACATCAAACTGGCTCTAAGGGAAAATTTCAAAACGGGATATGCAAGTTGGGAAAGCGGGGCGGGCGTGGGGCGCCCCAGCTGGAGATCTGGCGAGATGCGCTGGCCGCCTAATCGACAGTGGCCGAATTCGTCTTATGAAGGAATATGAACCGGAGTCCGTGTTTGTTGCCGAGCCCGTCTTAGACGGGCCCCAAGTTTACGCTCCGGAACTTGAATGGTAGCGGTCGGCGGCGAGGGTTCCCGCTACTGCGCCTTCTCGGGCACGGTCACCGTCACCGGAATCGTCATCGGTCCTCCGCCTCCGGTCTCCCGGGTGGTCACCCGAATCGTGCCCGTGTGCACGCCCGGCTTCAGGAAGTACGTGTTGGCCGTCACCCGCAGGTTTACCGGGGTCATCCCAGTTTCCGGCTGCACCGATAGCCAGCCGCCTTCGCTCACCGCTTCCGCTTCGTACCGCACCTGCCGTCCGCGCGAGGTGATGTACAACACCCCCGCCGATGAGCCGTCCAGCTGCAGCGCCGCGGGCAATGCGATGAACTGCGGCGGCTCCGTCACGGTCAGCCGGACATAGACGAAAACAGGTTCCGCCCCTTCCGCCACCATCGTAACGATGCCCAGGTAGGTACCCGGCTTCAGCTGCGGGCTCGGCGTAATCGTCAACTTCCCGGGCAACGTTAGGATCTTCGGCGTCACTTCCAGCCACGGAACCTCCGAACGCAACGCAATCGACAGGCCCGGGGTCCCTTCGACCTCAGCCGTCAGCGGTGTGACCTTGTCCCCGGTGGGAAAGTTTGCCTCTAGCCGGACCTGCGGCAGAGCGATCTCGGGCTTCTCGCCTTGACTGACCGGGAACGTTCGGCCGCCAATCGTCAGGGTTCCAACTCGCTCGCTTCCGGCGTTCGCCGCCACGGTGTAGAGAACCGTGCCGTTGCCCGTGCCGGAGGCCCCGCCCGTGATCGTTAACCACGATGCGTTCGATGTCGCCGTCCAGGCAAAGTCGGTCGCGTTCGAGGTGACGGCGATCGATCTTCCCACGGCTCCACTCACCGGCGCCGCATACGAGACGGGCGCGAGGGTTACGCTTCCCGTCACGCCGCTCTGCGTCACGGTCAGCGTCTGGCCGCCGATCGTCAGGGTGCCCGTGCGGCTATTGATGCTCGTGGCGTTGGCAGCAACGTTGTAGGTGACCGTGCCGCTGCCCGTGGTCGAGGCACCGGCGGTGATCGTGAGCCAGGATGCGTTCGATGTCGCAGTCCAGGCGAAGTCGGTGGCGTTAGCGGTCACGGTCACTGTCTTCCCCGCTGCTCCCGTGGACGGCGCGGTGTCCGTCGTCGGCGCCAACGTGACACTGCCGGTCACTCCACTCTGCGTCACCGTGAACGTCTGCCCACCAATCGTCAGCGTTCCCGTGCGCGTCGCCACGTTCCCGTTCGCCGTGTAGCTGTAGCTCAATGTCGCCGAGCCCGTACCGCTGCTCGTCGTCATCGTCAGCCATGCCGCGCTACTCGTCGCTGTCCACGTCGCATCGCTCGGCGTCGCCGTCAGGCCCACACTACCGCTTCCCGCCGTCGCCGGGGCTGTTGCTGTTGAGGTAGCGAAAGCGTACGTTGGCGCAACGCCGCTCTGCGTCACAGTCAGCGTCTGGCCGCCGATCGTCAGGGTGCCCGTGCGGCTGTTCGCGCTCGTGTTGGCGGCGACGTTATACGTCACCGTGCCGCTGCCCGTGGTCGCGGCGCCAGCAGTGATCGTGAGCCAGGATGCGTTTGATGTCGCAGTCCAGGCAAACCAGGATGCGTTGGCGGTGACCGAAACAGTCTTGCCCGTTTGACCGGCCGTGATCGCCACGTCCGATTGCGGTGAGAGCGTGACGCTACCGACAACATAAGTGTATAGCGTGTTGGCACTGTTAATGCCGTTGGGTGTCGTCACCAGCACGCTCGCCGTTCCCAAGCTGCCAGCGGGCGTAGTCGCCGTGATCGAAGTGGAACTCACTACGGAAAAACTCGGCACCGTCGCGCCACCGATCGTCACCGAAGTCGCACCCGTGAAGTAGGTACCCGTGAGGATCACCGATTGCCCGCCTGCCAGCGGACCGGATGACGGACTGATCGACGTTACTTCAGGACCGACCGTGAACACATACGCCGCGCCAGAAACGCTAGCACCGTTATTACTCTGAGTCCCCGTCTGGCAGGCCGTGTCATTCAGAGCACAACCGCCCGTGCCCGGCAGCGCGTTCACCCCGGTGGCGTTGCTGCCCTCATAACGCGCCCCGACCACCACGGTGTCCCCGGAGATCGCCACCGACCAGCCGAATTCGTCATCCG